>JAXLXA010000001.1:0-3381 GCA_046328215.1 Dehalococcoidia bacterium
CACTGCGTGAACGCGCCGAACAACACCATCGCCTGCGACGGATCGCCTCTCGTCTCCATCGGCGACGGCGTCGTCTGCGCGAATCCGGCAACGAAGGGGATCTGCCAGGACGGTCAGTGCAATTGTGGTTTCGAGATCGGGGTGTACGATCCGGTCGACAAGGTGTGCCGCTGCACCCCTGATGAGATTAGCAATTGCATCGAAAATGGGGAGGACTGCTGCATCCTGAAGGTTCTCTGCTCGAATGGCGCGTTCGCCGATTGCGGCAACTGCCCACAACCCTGACCGAGTGTGAAGCGCAGTGGGCATCCAAGGCCGAGGTCGCCCACCCTCGGCCTGCCGTCCGGGCTTGTCCCATCTCCTCCCGACGACGGCCGATTCCGATACACTCCCGTTCATCATCAATCGCTGCTGCCTGAATAGGGAGACAGGAATGACCGTTGTCGATGCCCCCGCGATTACCTTCGAAGATGTGCGGCTTGCCGCCGAGCGCCTCCGCGGCGTCGCCAACCGGACGCCGGTCATGACCTCACGCACCTTGAATGCCATGACCGGCGCCGAGGTGTTCCTCAAGGTCGAGTCGTTCCAGCGGATCGGCGCCTTCAAGTTTCGCGGCGCCTACAACGCCATCTCCTCGCTCGAGCCGGAGACGCGCGCCCGCGGCGTCGTCACCAGTTCCTCCGGCAACCACGCCCAGGCCGTTGCCCTCTCGGCGAAGTTGTTCGGCATCCCGGCTACCATCGTCATGCCGAAAGACGCGCCACCCGCCAAGCTCGCCGCGACCCGCGGCTATGGCGCGGATATCGTTCTCTACGACCGCTACCACGAAGACCGCGCCGCCATTGCCGACCGCACGGCGCGGGAACTTGGCGCGACGATGATCCCACCCTTCGATCATCCCAAGGTCATGGCGGGGAATGGCACCGTCACCCTCGAACTCCTCCAGGAGACCGGTCCGCTCGATATGTTGCTCGTTTGCCTCGGCGGCGGTGGCTTGCTCGCGGGGTGCGCCACCGCGGCGAAGCATCTCGCGCCGGAGATCGACATCTGGGGCGTCGAGCCTGCCGCGGGCGACGACTGGGCGCAGTCGTTTGCGCGTGGCGAGCGGATCGGTCTCGCGGCGGTGCCGCGCACGATCGCCGACGGCCAGCAGACCGAAGCGCCCGGCCTCCTCACCTGGCCAACCGTGCGGCCGCTGGTCAAGGGCATTGCCACAGTCACCGATAACGAAATCCGGGACACCATGCGCTTCCTGTTCGAACGGATGAAACTGGTGGTCGAACCCAGTGGCGCTTCGGCCCTCACCGCGCTGCTGACTGGCAAGGTCGACGGCACCGGCAAGCGTGTCGGCGTGACCATTTCCGGCGGCAATCTCGGGATCGACAGTTTCTGCCGCATCATCAACGAGCGTGATAGCGAAGCCTGAGATTGGGCTCCCCGGTTTTGCCGCGGGTATTCTCTCCACGACACGAACCGAAGCGATGGAACTGGAGTGAGGAAAAGCGACGAATGGCGGAATGGAACGGCCCCAGGCGGACGCTGAACAGCATCGATAGCGAACTGGATGACGACGTAACCCAATCGACCGCGTCGCAGAATCCTCGCTCGCCCGAAGCGCCGGGAGCGGTTCGCTCGCCACAGATTCCAGGGTTGACGCCGGATGATCCCGATCTCCCGGGATACGGGCGCGGTTCGCTGCCGCGGCTCGCCAGCAATCGCCGCCCCCTGACCGAATACGCCTCGGCCCAGCGCTTGCTCCGGCTCTTCACGCCCCCGGCGGGAACGGAACTGACCGCCGCCGATTGGGAGCAGGGCGCCGCTTCGAACGAAGAGGTGCGCAAAGCCGATCTCTCGCTCGGCACGCCATCACGGCCACTCGGCGGGTACGGGCTCGGTCTTGGCCGGACCGTGTCTGCTATCCCCGGCGAGGCCCTCGCGGCCGTCGGCGATGGCACAGCGGTTGTGCAAGAGGCGCTGCCGCAAGGAGAACCCGTCGCGGTGCCGCCCCAGGTGGCGGTGCCTGCCGGCGCGATCCGCGGGGACGGCACCGCGACCTGCCCACCAGAGTTCCCGATCAAGGGCAATGCCCAGTCGTTGATCTACCACACCCGTGAATCACGATCGTTCGAGGCAACGGTTCCCGAATTCTGCTTTTCGACGGTGGAAGCAGCCGAGAGCGCGGGCTTCCGCGCCCCGAAAAACTAGCCCGCGCGCGAGCCCCGGGAAGCCCCCTGCGCCCATCGCGGCGGGAGGTTACACTATGCCGGGATCGGGACCAGCCAGGATCGTGAGAATAAGGAAGCCTGCCATGCGAAGGTGCGGAGTGGCGTGGGCATCAGCCTGCACCGTTGCCGCCTCGTCCGAGGATGCGGGAGCCGCATGACCCGGAACTATCGCCTCGCGCTCGCCGCGCTGCTTGCCACATTCGCCGTAATCATCTTCGGCAGCCTTGCCAGACTCGTTCCGGCAGGTTCCGGGTGCGGCAATCAGTGGCCGCTTTGCAACGGTCAGTGGCTTCCGGCCCTCTCCGCGCCGCAGTTGATCGAATACCTCCATCGCGTTTCCGCGTTGACGGTCGTCCTGCTCACGACCCTGACGGCCGTTGCCGTGTACCGATCCCCGGGAATGCCGCGCCGAATTCGCAACCTGGTCTCATGCAGCGTGCTGGCGATTCTGCTCCAGTCCGCGATCGGCGGCGGGGCCACGCTCTGGAGCGGCCCGGCGCCCGTCGCCGTGCTTCATCTCCTGATCGCCATGTTTTTCGTCGCCACCGCGCTGTTGACCGCGGCCGCCTTGGCGGCGGAACGAGGCGCTCCCGGTTGGCTGGCTGCATTCGGCGGTGCCCCGTCCCAACGGTCCGATCGTTCCTTCGCCCTGGTCGCATCGCTGGCCGCGGCGGTGGCGCTCCTGTTGATCCTCTTCGGTGCTTCGACGAGCGCCACCGGCGTCTTCGCCTGTGCGACCTGGCCGCTTTGCGCGGGTATGGAGAGCGAGCTGGCGGTCCATCTCGGCTATCGGGCCGCCGCGCTCCTGGCGACGGCGGCGGCAGTTGCGACCGCGACCGCCGCCTGGCGCAGCGGCGCTTCGCCAGCAACGCGGCGAATGACCATCGCGGCAACCGCGCTGGTGCTCGCCCAGACGCTGCTCAATCTTCTCTCGCCCCTGCTCGGAGATCCGGCCTGGCTTTCCGCCCCGCATCTCTGGATCGCCACGCTCTTCTGGATGGCGATGGTGGCGATCACCGCCGCCGCGTGGCAGGCACGTCCTGTGACGTCCTCTACCGTCGCATTCCCCGCCCAGTCCGCGGCCCGGACGTCCCGTCACTCGGCGCGCGATGACACGGCTATTGGGTCCCGAGTGGCAGCATCAGGAGCCACGATG
>JAXLXA010000010.1:0-150674 GCA_046328215.1 Dehalococcoidia bacterium
GCGCCGGCGCAGAAGAAGCGGCCCGATCCGGTGATCAGTACGACCTTGCACTCCTCCGTGAAGCGGACCGCACCGACCGCCGTCACCAGGTCCGCCACGAGCTGCGAGCTGAGGCTGTTCCCGGCGGTGGGCCGATTGAGGGTGATCCGGGCGATTTCCGGCGCCGGCCACTCGAGTTCGATCGTTTCCAGGTGCATCGCTTCGGCCATCGTGTCTCTCCTGCGGGTAATCTACCGAACGGTTGGAGGAGGACGATACCGAATCCGGCAAGGAAACGCACCTCCGCTGCAAGACTACCCGCGAATCGATTGCCAGTTCAGATCGCGTTGACAATCCCGACGGGGCGCACGTAGAGTCCACAGCCGACCGATCGGTTGGCTCCGGTCGTGATTCTCTTCCCTGGATGGTCTCCCATGCGGATACGACGCGCTGCTCAGGGCACCCGCTACGTCTCTGCCGCGGAGGCCGCGAAGGTCGTCCAGGACGGGGACCATCTCGTGGTTGCCATGGCGTCGCCGTTCATGACGCCGTTCAACTTCCTCCGCGAGCTTGGGGCGAGAGCGCCGGGACTGCGTGGGGTGACCGCCGATACGTCGTGGTCAGCGGGCGCGCCACCGTTGCTCCAGCCTGGTGCGGAAGAGTCGTTCAGCGTCACGTCGATCTTCGCGAACACGGCGCCCGAAGCCGCGGCACTCGATGCCCGCAGCCCGCACATGGACTACATCCCGATGAACCCGTCGTTCATGGGGGCGCTGGCCGATCAGCCGCATCGCGATGACCTCACGCGGCGCTTCACCGGCGCGGATGTCTTCGCCGTGGCCGTTACGCCGCCGAACGCCGCCGGCTACGTGACCTTTGGCACGAACCTCTGGAACGCCCGCGTCCAGATGCAAAACGCGAAGCTGGCCATCGGCGAAGTGCGCGACGACCTGCCGATCATCCCCGGGGGCGACAACTGGATGCCGGCCTCCGCGTTCGACTACCTGGTGGAAGTGGAGAGCAAAGAACGCGCGCCCCTTCCGGCGATTTTCGCGCCTACGCCGGAGGATGAAGTCGACGCCAGCCAGGTGTGTTGCCTTTACACGGCGGAACTGGTCAACAACGGCGACACGGTGATGTTCGGCGGCGGTGCCATCCCGGTCCGGGTTGCGCCGTTCCTCGAAGAGAAAGAGGACCTGGGCTGCCACAGCGAGGTCATTTTCCCGGTCGAGCTTTACGAGAAGGGGGTGATCACCAACCGCAAGCGCAACCTGCTCCCCGGCAAGACGTCGCTCACGGGCTTCATCCCGCGGGACGAGGCCGAACGCGACTGGGCCGACGGAAACCCGGCCATCGACCTGCGCGATATGCACGTCAACAACCATCCCCGCTACATCTGCCAGAACGACAACCTGGTCGCCATCAACGCCCCGCTCGAAGTCACCCTCTGGGGAGAGATTGGCTGCGAACGCGTCGGGCCGCGCCACTTCCGCGGCGTCGGCGGGCAGGTCGAGTTCGTGGTTGGCGCGTTGCTGTCGAACGGAGGGCGCTCCATCCACGCGGTCCTCTCGCGGAAGCTGGCGGCCAACGGTGAATACGTTTCGACCATCGTCCGGGAATTCACGCCGCCCGGCGCCGCCAGCATCTCGCGCCAGTTCGCCGACCACGTGGTCACGGAGTACGGAGTGGCGCGGCTGCTGGGCAAGACGGAGCGGGAGCGCGCGGAAGAACTCATCGCGATCGCTCATCCGGATTTCCGGCCGGCGCTGCGCGAAGCGGCCCGCGCGGCTTTCGGGCTTGGGACGCGGCACTTCTCGGGGGCCGGCCCGGGCGAGTGAACGGCTGCGCGCGGGGGGTTGCCAGGATATCCGCGGTTAGCTGACGCTCGCGCCCCCATCGACCGGTAACGAGACGCCGGTGATGAACTTCGCCTCATCGGAGTGGAGGAAGAGCGCGGCGTAGGCGGTGTCCCAGCCGCTGCCCATCTTGCGGCCCAGGGGTACCTGGCGGTCACGGCCGGCGATGACCTCCTCGCGAGGCGTCCCGGCGGCGACGCGGGCTTCGATGGCCATCGGCGTGTTCATCAGGCCAGGGAGGATGACGTTGACTCGCACGCCGTAGCGCGCGTTCGCCGCCGCGAGGTTCTCGGTCATGGCGATGACCGCTGCCTTGGTGGTCTTGTAGCCGAGATACGGGTAGGCCGACCGCGCCGCCATGGAGGAGATGTTCACGATGGAGCCGGATCCCTGGGCGCGCATCGCAGGCAGCGCGTGCTTGCAGGCGTACCACATGCCGCGCAGGTTGACGGCAACGAGGCGGTCGAACGCGTCCGATTCAAGGTCAGTGGCGGTCGCGTCGCCCAGCGCGAGGCTGGCTCCAACGTTGTTGTGCAGGATGTCGATGCGGCCGTGTTTCGCCACCACGGCATCGATGGCTCGCTTCACCTGGTCTTCGTTCGTGGTGTCCGCGGCGAGTGCTTCGGCTTTGCCGCCACGTTCGGCTACGAGCGCGACCGTGTCCTGCGCCGAGGCAAGGTCGCGGTCGACCACGACCACGGTCGCGCCCTCATCGGCGAGGAGCAGGCAGGTGGCGCGCCCGTTGCCAATCGTTTCGCCCGGCGTCTGGCCGCCGCCGAAAACCACAGCGACCTTGCCCTGCACTCGTTCTCCCATGAGGCACCTCCGACCTGCTGTCCGTCCCGCGGGAGCATACGTTGTTCGGGCGTGCTCTAGAATCGTCGCCTGAGAGGGAGGGACGGCCATGGGCAGACTCGAGGGTAAGGTCGCGGTGATTACCGGAGGGGCGAGCGGCATCGGCGCGGCCAGTGCGTCGCGGTTCGTGGAAGAAGGCGCGCGAGTGCTCATCGCCGACCTCCAGGGTGAGGTCGCGGAGTCGCTCGCGCGCCACCTCGGTAGCAACGCCGTTGCCGTGCACTGCAACGTGGTCCGGGAGGAGGACATTGCCGCCGCGATTTCCGCGGCGGTCGCCCGGTGGGGGCGGCTGGACGTGATGTTCAACAACGCCGGGTTCGGCGGGATCTCTGGACCGCTCGAACAGACAACGGTGGACGAATACGAGATGACGATGAACGTGCTTCTCCGCAGCGTGTTCCTCGGCACGAAGCACGCAGCCCCGCATCTGCGTGCGGCCGGCGGCGGGAGCATCGTCAACACCGCGAGCATCTGCGCTTTCGAAGCTGGACGTGGCAGCCAGCTCTATTCCGTGGCCAAGGCGGGAGTCGTGATGATGACGAAGACGGCCGCTCTCGAGCTGGCCGAAGACGGCATCCGCGTGAATGCGGTCTGTCCCGGCTACATCACCACACCACTGGCCGCCGGGCGGCCCATCGCAACGAACAGCGCCGAGCGGGTCGATGTTGGGCTCGAACGGTTGCGGGAGGCCACCCGCAACTTTCAGCCGCTGCCGCGCGCCGGTGAGGCAGTCGATGTCGCGAACTTGGCTGTCTTCCTGGCGTCGGACGAATCGACCTTCGTCACCGGCCAGGCGATGGTGGTCGACGGCGGGTTGCTGGCGGGCAAGCCGTGGCGAGACCTCGCGCCATGGATTACCGAGCGGCGGGAGATAAGCCTCTACAAGCCGGAGGACTGAGTGCGGTAGACGCGCGTCGCCGTCCCGTAGAACATCGCGTCTTTTTCGTCCTCCGGGTGGCCGGCGGCCATCCTCTTGAACGCGTTCCAGAGCACCGGGTAGGAGCAGCTCTCCTTATCGACCGGGAAGTTGCTTTCGAACATGCAGCGGCCCGGTCCGAAGCGGTCGATCGTGTGCTCGTAATAACGCCGCGTGGCCGCCACCAGCTCGTCCGAGGTCGGGGGGAGCGGGCGCCTGTGCCATCCGAAGCCGTTGATCGGCATGTTGATGCCGCCGAGCTTCGCGACGACGTTCGGGCACGCCGCCAGGTCGTCGATGCTTGTGCGCCAGCTTTCGAACACGTCGTCGGCGTGGCCTTCGTACGGCCCGATGCCGAGCGGCCCGCCGAAGTGGTCCAGCACGATGGTGACGCCCGGGAACGCCCTCGCCAGGCTCGCGAGCTCCGGGATCTGCGTGTGGTAGAGCCAGGCTTCGAACACGAGCCCGCGCCGCTCCATCTCCTTCATGCCCTCGCGAAAGGCCGCATCGAGGAAGAGGTGTTCAGGCGGGTTAGTGTGGCTGTTGCGCACGTCCGGACTGGGATCCCAGCCGGCGGCGTCGCGGATGCCGCGAAAGCGGTTCGGGCTGGCCGCGATGTGCGCGTCCAGGACGTCGCCTACGGCCGCGCCCATGCTCAACGTCGCGCGACTGATGATCGCCGCACAGGCGCGAATCGGGCCGTACCCGCCGCTGGCCGACATCGCCGCGACGCCCTGCACGAACTCGGTCTCGCCAACCGGCCG
Organism: Dehalococcoidia bacterium; assembly: GCA_046328215.1. Taxonomy (GTDB): domain Bacteria; phylum Chloroflexota; class Dehalococcoidia; order Tepidiformales; family Tepidiformaceae; genus Amarobacter. Next base: position 4,371 of record JAXLXA010000010.1, read on the forward strand.
GAGGACTTCGGCGCCGCCCTCGCGGTACATCGAAAGGCATTCCACGAAGACGGTGCTCACCACGTTGTGGCCGCTCCCGGTGTCGGCGAGCAGTTCGTCGAGGAGGTAGCGGCTGCCGCCGCGGTCCCAGAGGTGGTGGTGCGGGTCGCAGATGCGGCGGCCCGGTTCGATGATTTCTTCCTTCACCTGGTCCAGCCACTGTTGGTCGACGGGCATGCGAAGCCTCCTCTTGCGCGGTGGGTGGAGCCTACGCGCCTTGCCGTGGGCCGCTCAACCGGCTAGCCTCGCGCCCGCGGAAGGAGGCGCCAATGCCAGGAAACCCGGGACTCGAGGCCGAGCTTGGTCTGCGCGGGAAGGTGGCGGTCGTCACCGGCGGTGGGGCCGCTGGCGACGGCATCGGCAACGGCCGGGCCGCTGCGATCCTGCTTGCGCGCGCCGGCGCGAGGGTGCTGGTGGTCGACCGGAAGCTGGAGCTCGCCGAACGGACCGCCGAGATGATCCGGGCGGAAGGCGGCCAGGCCGCCGCGTTCGCCGCCAATGTTGTCGACGAAGCGGACTGCCGGGCCATCGCGGAAAAAGCGGTGGAGCTCTTCGGGCGCCTGGACTTGCTCGACAACAACGTGGGTATCGGCAGCCGCGGCAGCGTCGTCGATGAGCCGGCCGAAGCGTGGCGGCGCGTGATGCAGGTCAACGTCGAAAGCATGTTCCTGGTCTCGAAGTACGCCATTCCTGCGATGATCGCGTCAGGCGACGGCGGCGCCATCGTCAACGTGGCCTCGATCTCGGCGCTGCGGCCCCGGGGGCTCACGTCGTATTCGACTTCGAAGGGGGCGGTGATGGCGTTGACGCAGGCGATGGCGGTGGACCACGGCCCACAGGGGATTCGGGTGAACTGCGTGGCGCCCGGGCCGGTCTACACACCGATGGTCATTGGCACGGGGATGAGCGATACGGCGCGGGAAGGGCGCAAGCGTGCGTCTATCCTGAACGTCGAGGGCACCGGTTGGGATGTCGGCAGTGCCGTGCGCTTCCTGCTCTCGGACCAGGCACGCTACATAACCGGCCAAACGCTGGTGGTGGACGGCGGCACGACCCTGCGCGGCCCGGAGCGAGACACCAACTGAGGCTGTGAACCACGGAGGCACGGAGGGCACTGAGATTCTCCAGAGTTCACGGAGGCCTTCGAGTCGCAGCCGTGACACCGATCAATCCGAAAGGGGTGACTCATGGCACGGGTCCCGTATCGATCGAAGGCTGAACTGAAGCCGCAAGACCAGGATTTGCTCGCGCGCGAGATCAACCTCAATCGGGCGCTGGTGAACAGCCCCGGCGCCACGCGCGCGTTCAACCGGTTGGGCGGATACATCCGCAGCCAGAGCACGCTCGATGGCCGGTTGCGCGAGCTCGCCATCCTCCAGGTGGGCTACATGGCCCGGTCCCGGTACGAGTACTCGCATCACATCAAGATCGGGCATGACTTTGGGGTGAGCGACGACGACGTGCGCGCGATCGCGGTGGAGACGTCGGGCGGTGAGTCGAACCTCAATCCGCTGGCGCGGGCCGTGCTCCTCGGCGCGAGGCAGATGGCTGCCGGCGAACCCATCGACGACGCGACCTTCGCGACGCTGGCCGGCGCGCTTGGCCCGGAGCACCTGACCGACCTTGTGGTGACGATTTCCTTCTACTGCGGCGTCGTCCGGCTGCTTCAGACGCTCAGGATCGATGTTGAGCCCGAGTACGAGCACTACCTGGCGGAGTTCCCGCTGCCGAAGTGACCGGTCATGGGGACCGGGAAGGACGAGCGGCGGCGGCTGCGACCCCTCGCTGACCGTGATGGTGACGGTTGGCCCGCTGCTGTACGACGGCGAGTAACGCACCGCGGAGAACGTCCAGGTTCCCGCGGTAACGCCCAGTTGGAACGCGCCAGAGCTGGAAACGTTGTTGTTCCAGGCACTGGCTCCGGTCGACGAGCGGCCTTGCACCTGAGTCGCACCGGCCCCGGCCGTGCCCTGAAGGACGATGGTCACGCGTTGGTACAGGAGCGAGACAGGCTCCGGCGCGGGAACCGTCACTGAGCCGCTGGTATCCAGGTCCACGAACAGGTTGTACCCGTTGCATTGCCCACCCGAGAACCAGTTCGTGCTGGCGCAGACAATGCCCACGCCGGAAAACGAATAGACACCACTCTCGGCCAGGCTAATGGTGAACCAGCCGTCCGGCCCCGACGTAATGTCCTCACGGTAGTCCCCCTTCCGGAACGCGACATCGACCCCGGAGACGGGCTCTCCTGCTTCGGTCGCGGTTCGGCCACGCACGGTGAATTGCGCGCTTGGTGTGAATGTGGCCGTTGGCGTGGGAGTCGGCGTTCGAGTCGGCGTCGGCGTTGCCGGCGGCTTCGTGGCCGTGGCTGGAAGCGATGTGGCTGTCGCGGCGGGCTTCGCGGTCGCCGTGGGGACCGGGGTGTTCGCTGGGGTCGCGGTTTGTAAGGGAGTAGCCGTGGCCGTCGGTATCGCGGTCGAAGTTGCGCCAAGCGCGGTCGCCGTTGGCGATGCAGGGGGTGAAGGAGGCGCGGTCGCCGCCGAGGCGGTTGGTGTATGCACAGGGATTGGCGGCGCGGAGGTTGCCGCCGGTGGTGTGCCCCCGGGCGAAGTCCGCGTGAGGGCGACTGCCAGGAACCCACCCGCAGCGATCACCACTGCCGCGAGCACCGAAGCGGCGGCGAGGGTCCGGCCCAGCGACGGCCGGCTGGTCGCGATGCCGTCCATAGGGTGAGTCTGCACATCGCCGTGGGCCGATGACAGAGCACAAAGGGCGAACTGCGTGGCCCGGGTGGACAGCCGTCCCCCGAGACAACGGTGACGCCGGTCGTTGGGGATGATCACCGGGTGCGTTACCGTGTGCCGCTGTCCCGCGTTTACAGCGCGAGCACCATCTAAGGAGCATTCTCGTGAACTCTCGCCTCGGCCACCTGCAGATCAACATCAAGGCCGGCAGCCTGCCCTACTACAAAGACCTCTTCGGCTTCCTCGAATGGCCGACCATTTACGAGGGCGACGGGATGCTGGGCGTTGCCGGCAAGTCCGGCGACAGCCTCTGGTTCGCCGAGGGCGCGAACGATGCGAAGAACGATTACGACGGCGTGGGCATGAACCACCTCGGGATCGCGGTCGACTCGCAGGCGGAAGTGGACCAGGCGGCCGCGTATCTCGCGGGGAAAGGGATCGAGGCGTTGTTCGAAACGCCGCGCCACCGCCCGGACTTCGCCTCCAGCGAGAAGGACACCTACTACCAGGTGATGTTCAAGTCGCCGGACAACATCCTCTTCGAGGTCGTCTACACCGGCCCGAAGCAGTAAGCGCGGTCAGGCGACCTCGACGATTTCGACGAGCGTCGCCGTTTCGCGTTGCCCCTGCGGCGCCGCGGCGCCGAAGCCGCGGCGGAGCGGGATTTCGGGGATGGTGATGGCCATGATCAGCACGCCAACCGCCGCCAGCGCCGAGCCGAGGAAGATGTTCTGGATGGCAAAGGCGACCGAGTGCTTCTGCGCGTCGAGGATCGCGTCCAGGTGTTGCTGGCCGTCCGGTTGGGCGAGGATTTCCTTCTTGACCGGGTTGTAGTTGCGGGGGTCGAGCGGGAGCGTTGGGTCGTCGAACTTGGCCAGGGTGGCCGGCGCGATGGCGGCCTGCGTTTCGGCGGGTATGCGGTCATGGATGGAGTGCGTGAACGAGGTGGCGAGGACGACGCCGAAGATGGCGGTGCCGAGCACCTGGCCGATCTGCATGAAGAACTGGCGGCCCGCGGTGGCGACGCCCATGAACTTGTGGTCCACCGCGCTCTGCGTGATGACGGACATCGTCGGCATCACGAGACCGGAGCCGAGGCCATAGGTGGCCATGTACAGCATGATGTGCCACTTGGCCTCCCCGACGCCGATCGTGTGGAGGAGCGCGGTGGCAGTGACGATCAGGCAGGCGCCGAGGATGACCTGGTACTTGAACCGGCCCGTGCGCGTCAGCAACTGGCCACCGATGAAGCTGGTTACGAGCAGCCCGAGCGATTGTGGCGTGGTGATGATGCCCGAGCTCGTCGCCGATGAGCCGAGGGCGGTCTGGACGAACGTCGGCAGGTACTGGATTGCGCCGAAGATGCCGGCGCCCGAGAGCATGACGAGCAGATTCGCCTGCACGAATACGCGGTTCCTGAAGAGCGTGAGCGGGAAGATGGCCTCTGGGTGGCGCGACTCCTGGAAGGCGAAGAGCACGACCAGGATGGCGGCAGCGACGAACATCCCGATGGTCTCGGCGATTTCAACCGAAACGCTCCTGTGCCCAGACCAGGGCGAGGAGTAGCGACACTGTGGCTGTCGAAAGCAAGGCGGCGCCCACGAAGTCGATCTGCGCGATGCGGCCGCCGCGACGCGTGAAGGGGAGGTTCCGGGTGATGAAAACGGTGGCGAGGATCGCGACCGGGATGTTGACGTAGAAGCACCAGCGCCAGCCCAACGAGTCGGTCAGGAGGCCGCCGACGAACGGGCCACTGATCGAGGCCATGCTGAAGGTTCCGGTGAAGAAGCCCATGTACTTGCCGCGTTCGGCGGGGGTGAAGAGGTCCCCGAGGGTGGCGAAGACGCAGGAGAAGATGGTGCCGCCGCCAACGCCCTGCAATGCGCGCGCGCCGATGAGGAAGATCATGCTCGGCGCTGCGCCGACGAGCGCGGAAGCGAAGGTGAAGAGCGCGATGCCGCCGAGCAGGAACTTCTTCCGCCCGAACATGTCCGAAAGCTTGCCGACGATGGGCACGCAGACCACCGAACTGAGCATGTAGACGGTGAACACCCACGACAGCAGCGAGAAGCCGCCCAGGTCCGCGAGAATGCGGGGCGTGGCAGTCGCGACGATGGAGTTATCAAGGGCGCTGATGAACATGCAGAGCATCAGTGAGCCGAGGAGCAGCCACTTCTGGCGGTTGGTCAACATGTCACCGAGGGCTACGGTGGCGGGCGGTTGTTGCGCCATGGTCTGACTCTCACGTAAGGGTTGGGCCAGCCTAGCAGAAATGGTTAGCGTGTAACAAACTAATCGGTGGCGCGAACGTCACCAATCCCGTGGCGGCTCGCGCCTTGGCCGGGGCCGCCCGTACCCTGAGGGCATGGCTGACCTGCTCGCACCGGGATTGCGCTGGCTCCACGGAACGCGCGGCTCGAACGTGTACCTCGTGGAGGCGGACGACGGGCGCCTGGCGCTGGTCGATACCGGGTTCGGCTCCAGCACCAAAGCGATCCTGGCGGAGCTTTCCGCGCACGAGGAACCGCTTGCGATGGTCCTGCTCACGCACGGGCACCGCGACCACACGGGCGCTGCCGCCGGCGTGCGTGAAGCAACGGGCGCGCGCGTCGCGCTCGGCCGCGGCGACTGCCTCGAACGGGAAGGCGGCATGGTGCTGCACCCCACGCTCGGGCGCACCCACCCGCTGCGGCGGCTGACGTCCCGCACGCACCGCGCGCCGCACGAGGATACGCCAGTCGACTTGGCGCTCGCGGGCGAAGTCGAAGTGCTGCCGGGCATTCGCGCCGTGCCGGTCCCGGGCCACACCCCGGGCGCGTACTGTTTCGTGGTCGACCGCCTGGGCGCGGCCTTCGTCGGCGACCTGGTTATCAGCCACAGCGGTGAGCTGACACGCTCCATGAAGTGGGCGAACAGCGATGACGAGCGCTACCTGGAGTCGATCCGGGAGTTCGCGTTGAGGGCGCCGGAAATGGGGCTGCCCGGGCACGGGACACCGGTGACGGAGGGCTTCGGCGCCGCGCTCACGACGCTGGGCGGACTGCCACGGCGGAGCGGCTTCCGGTACAGCTTCGAGCGCATGCGCAGGCTGTTTCACTTCTCGAAAGGGATTTCGACGCCGCGCCGGGGGGCGGGGCCGGGGGGCGGAGACGTTTAGGGGCGGGAGCGGAGCGGAACGTTTGCTGACGCGCCGGCAGGTCACTTTGAACACGATCCGCTCACTTCGTGCGCGGTTCGGGGTTGGGCCGCGTAGAGTTCGGCGCATGAAGCCTTACGTCCTGGTCCTTGGTCATGCCTGTGCCGCCGGTGAGGCGCCAGCCAACACGCTCGCCGGAGTGCGCGCTTGCATCGATGCGGGAGTCGAGGGCATAGAAATCGATGTCCAGCTCTGCGCCGACGGCGTGCCGGTCTTGATGCACGACGACACGGTCGATCGGACGACGAACCTCCGCGGGCCCGTGCGTGAGAAGACGCTCGCCGAGCTGCAGTCGGCTAACGCCGGGGACGGCGAGCCCGTGCCGACGTTGGACCAGGTCCTGGCCCTGGTGGCAGGGCGGTTCACCGTGATGTGCGAACTGAAGGCGACGCCGGAGGCGCCGGACCAGGATCAAGCCTGCGTGGACGCGGTGGTCGAGGTCATTCGTGGGCACAACGCCGAAGCGTGGACGGCCATCCATTCGTTCAATCCGGTCATGGTCGAACGCGCGCGCAACACCGAGCCGCGCGTTTCGGCCACCATCATCACCGGCCCGATCTCGGGCGAGCAGGTGGACCGTCTGCTGGGCGGGCTGATGAAACGAAACGGCCAGGCCATCTCCGTCGAGCACCACTGCATCGACCGTGCGCTCGTGGAGAAGGCGAAGAAGCGCCAGGTCAGCGTCTGGGCCTGGACTGCGGACAAGCCGGATGACTGGGCGCGCATTGTCGAAGCCGGCGTGGACGGGATCATCACGAACGTGCCGCACAAGCTGCGGGAGTGGCTGGGGAGCCTTTAGCTGTTGGCCGTTGGCCGTTGGCTGGCGCGTGACGGTGATGTTGGACGGGCCACCCGCTTACTGCCGTGCGCGGTTCGGATTGGGTGCTGGCAACGGTGCGTGGCTTTCGCGTGACGGTGATGTTGGACGGGCCACCCGCTTACTGCCGTGCGCGGTTCGGATTGGGCGCTGACGGCGGTGCGTCCTGGCTGGGGCGTGACGGTGATGTTGGACGGGCCAGCCGCTTACTGCCGTGCGCGGTTCGGAGTGGGCGCTGACGGCGGTGCGTCCTGGCTGGGGCGTGACGGTGATGTTGGACGGGCCAGCCGCTTACTGCCGTGCGCGGTTCGGAGTGGGCGCTGACGGCGGTGCGTCCTGGCTGGCGCGTGACGGTGATGCGAGACGGGCCACCCGCTTACTGCCGTGCGCGGTTCGGAATGGGCGCTGACAACGGTGCGTCCTGGCTGGCGCGTGACGGTGATGTGAAACGGGCCACCCGCTTGCTGCCGTGCGCGGTTCGGATTGGGCGCTGACAGGGGTGCGTCCTGGCTGGCGCGTGGCGGTGATGTTGGACGGGCCACCCGCTTACTGCCGTGCGCGCTTCGGATTGGGCGCTGACAACGGTGCGTCCTGGCTGGCGCGTGGCGGTGATGTGAGACGGGCCACCCGCTTCCTGCCGTGCGCGGTTCGGGTTGGGTCGTTGACAGCGGTGCAGTCCTGGCTGGCGCGTGGCGGTGTGAACGGGCCGCCCGCTCACTGCCGTGCGCGGTTCGGGTTGGGCGCTGACAACGGTGCGTCCTGGCTGGCGCGTGACGGTGATGTTGGATGGCCACCCGCTTACCGCCGTGCGCGGTTCGGGTTGGGCGCTGACAACGGTGCGTCCTGGCTGGCGCGTGACGGTGATGTTGGATGGGCCACCCGCTTGCCGCCGTGCGCCGGTTCGGATTGGGCGCTGACGACGGTGCGTCCTGCGGCTGGCGCGTGACGGTGATGTGAGGAGGGCACCCGCTTGCTGCCGTGCGCGGTTCGGATTGGGCGCTGACGGCGAACGGCTGAAGGCTGACAGCTTCGCTCTACCAGCTTCCCCCGCCGCCACCACCACCGCCACCGCCCGATGAACCGCCCGAGAACCCTGAGCCGCCGCTGGACTGAGTGCTGCTGAGCGTGCTGCCGACCGAGCTCGAGAAGCTCTGGAGGTTGCTGGAGAATGCCGCCGCTGAGAAGGCGTTCGTGCCGGTGTACCAGCTGGCGGTCGAGGCCTGTGCGGTGGCTTCGAGACCTTCGAACGCTTTCGCCCACTTCGTGACGCAGCCGAAGACGATGGCGAACGGCAGGTAGCGCGCAAAGATGTTCTCCTGCTCGTTGAACTGCTGTTTGTACTTCTCCGCGGTGGAGATGTAGAGCCGGAAGCCCAGCACGCGGCGCATCATCTCGCTGCCCAGCGCGGTGCGGCGGGCCATGGAGCGCGAAATGATGAGCATCGCGAACCCGGCGGGAATGAGCCCGAGGAAGATGAGACCGCGATGGACCAGGAGCGCGGCGAAACAGGACAGCCCGAGACCCAGGAACATCAGCCCTATCGCGACGATCACCCACATCCCGCGCGCGGACTCTGGTTTCTGCATGAACCACTTCCGCTTCATGGCGTCGTCGTAAATCAGGTTCTTCGCCTTCGCCAGATCTTCGGCGAACTTGTAGCGCAGGTCTGACAGTTCTACCTCAGTGGCGCTGCTCGAAAAGAGCGAGTTGAACACCTTCTTCTCGAACGCGTTGAGGTCCTCCGCTTCTTTCAGCTTTGTCAGCTTCCAGTCGTTCTTGCCGAACCAGCCCTTCTTCGGCAGCTCCGTAATGTGGAGATAGCCTCGCACGGCCAGGTCGACGATCGTCGCCGTCACATCGAGGGTGTCGGCGCGCTCATCGACGAGGACGCCCATCTGCGCGGGTCGCAGATCCTCCGGCGGGAGGAATTCGACGACCACCGGCGGTCCGCCGAACAGCGGCCGCGTGTGTTCCTCGGTTTCGTTCGTCAGGTAGTGCAGGGTGACGAAGGACTTGTCCCGGCCGTAGCGGTACCACGCCCCGAAGACGATCAGCAGCCCGAGAATGCCGCTTCCCAGCAGTCCGGCGAACTCGGCGGCATCGAATGTGAGGAAATCGCTCACCGTGGCGCGGTCCTGAAGCACCGGCGGGCCGACTTCGACGATGCCCCGTTGCCAGCCCGCCACGATGGTCACTTGTTCGTTTGGCGAGAGCTCGCGCGCGCTGAGGTAGGTAGCCGTGTTGCCCGAGGCGGTCGAGACGCACTGTTCGTCGGAGCCGGCGAAGCCTTCGTAGCAAACGGCGCGGGTTTCGGCGCCGTCAGGGAGGTTCACGGACATGGTGAACTGCTCGATGGGAGACTCTTCCCACGTGCCGCTCGCGTCCCAGTAGAGGCTCGTCGTGGTCGTCGTAGCGGTCCATGGCGCCGCGCACCATGTGGGTGATGACGTAGTCTGAGGCCCCGAGACCGTGACGTCGGCGTCGCCAATCTTCACGGTCAGCTTGCCCTGGGTTTCGCTGACGTCGTATTTCCACTTCGAGCCATCGAGGTGGGTCACGCTCTTGATCGAGTAGTCGTATTCGCGGTTGGAACCGCTGGGGCAAAGTAGATTGGCTGCTGCGCTCCCGGTATCGGGTCGCCGCAGAGGACGGCCGTGTTGAAGTAGCGGAAAGTCTGCCGTGCTTGTCGAGTGAGCCGAAATCGACGCGGATGGTCTCCTGCGCCTCGATCGTGCCGTCGGGCTGGACGTTGGCCGCAGCGTCCATGGAGTTGACGGTCCAGTCGCCGAGCGCGTTGGCCGGCGAAACGTTCGGCTCAGCGGCACGGCGGTGGCAAGAAGCACAACGAGTAGAACGGCCAGTGTCCGGCGCATGGGCGAAGTGTAACGCTGGCGTTGGATTGGGGCGTTCAAGACACGCCCTGCGCAGCAGGCTATGACTCCCCAATCTCTCGCCGCTCCCGTCACGGACGGGCCTCCACCTCTTCCCAGGGAAGGTGCATGGAAGCATTTACCTATCGCGCCCCGCTCACTGGGCGAGGCGTTCAGCGCGCTGGGGAACGGGAAGCAATCCCTGCTTCTCGCCGGCGGCACCGACATCATCGTCCAGCTCCGGGAGGGGCGGCGCCGCTGCGACCGCTCGATTGACCTGAAGCACATCCCCGAACTGACGAGCTTCCGCTTCACCGCGGACGGCGGCCTCGAAATCGGGGCGGCCACGCCACTGGCCGAGCTGTACGAGAACGCGGACGTGCGGAAGCGCTTCCAGCCCTCGTCGATGCCGCGACCATCATCGGTGGTACCGCCATCCAGTCGCGGGCGAGCCTTGGCGGCAACCTCTGCAACGCGAGCCGCGGCGGACTCGTCGCCGGCGATGATCGCGCTCGGCGCGCACCTCGTCATCGCCGGTCGAACAGCAACCGGGAAATCGCCGTCGAGGACTTTTTCGCCGGGGCCCGGCCGGAACACCTTGCAGCCGGGCGAGATCTACCTGGGTGAAGCTGCCGGCCCCGGCCCCGAACTCCGGGGCGTTTTACCACCGCTTCATCCCCCGGAACAGGAGATGGACATCGCGGTTGCCTCTTCGGGAGTGAGCATCACGCTCGACGGCGCCGGGAATATCACCGCGGCGCGGGTGGCCCTGGGCGCGGTGGCTGCGACGCCCTGATGGTGCCCGCGGCCGCGCTGCCCTCATCGGCAAGCCCGCCGGCAGTGACGCCTTCGCCGCGGCTGGAGCGGCCGCCGAGGCAACAGCCACGCCAATCGACGACATGCGCGGGGTTGCCCAGCGCCGCCACCTCGCGAAAGTCCTTACCGTCCACTCGAGGAGGCGCGCTCCAGCGCATCGGGAGAGCCGCTAACCCATGGCCCGTACTCACGTAACCACCCGCCTCAATGGGGCGGAAACCGACTTCCTCTGCGAAGACCCGCCAGAGCCTTCTTGAAGTTCTGCGCGACGGGATCGGCCTCACCGGCGCCAAGGAAGGCTGCAACAACGGCAACTGCGGCGCCTGCGCCGTCATCGTCGACGGCCGCGTCATCAATTCGTGCTGCATGCTGGCGGTCGAAACCGCCGGCCGCGAAGGTCACCACCATCGAGGGCCTGGCCCACAGTGATGCGTTGCATCCGCTCCAGCGGGCGTTCCTGGAAGAGGCCGCGCTCCAGTGCGGCATCTGCACGCCGGGCTTCATCATGTCGGCCAAGGCCCTGCTGGACCGCGAGCCCAATCCCGATGAGCACCGCATTCGTTTCTGGCTCTCGGGCAACCTCTGCCGTTGCACCGGGTACGACAAGATCGTCCGCGCCGTGCAGCAGCCGCCGGCGAAGATGCAGGCGACGAAGCCGACTTCGCTTCGAACGCGTGAGCGAGGCCGGGCCGCGCTGTGAGATAATGCGGGCGGCGTTGCAGTCGCTCGGGGGTGCTCTGTGCTCGCGCTGAACGAACTGACGCGTGAAGAGGAGTATGTCCTTGTCCACAAGGGCACCGAGCGGCCCTTCACCGGAGAGTTCGACGATTTCTTCGAAGAGGGGACGTACCTGTGCCTGGGTGTGATTCCCTCTTTACGTTTCGAACGCCAAGTTCCACTCGGGGTGCGGCTGGCCCGCGTTCGACCAGGAGATCCCGGGCAAGGTACGCCGCCGGCCCGGCCGACGGGGAACGGATCGAAATCGAGTGCGCCTGCGGCGAGCACCTCGAGCATGTGTTCATCGGTGAGCGTTTACCGCCGCAACACCCGGCACTGCGTGAACTCCTCTCGGTGATTTCGTCCCTGCCCGCCACAACTGCCGAAAGCGAGACCAGGTAACCATGACCACGATCAGCAGAATATAAAGTCGTTGGCACCCGCCCTATCCGCCCGGACGGGGTTGAGAAGGTGACCGGCCGCGCGCAATACGGCGCCGACATTCACCTTCCGGGCCTGATCCACGGCCGCATCCTGCGCAGCCCGCACGCGCACGCCCGGATCATCTCCGTGGACACCACCGAGGCCGAGAAGCACCCGGGCGTGTTCGCCGTGCTGACGGCGAAGGACTTCCCCGGCGCCGAAGACAAGATGGAGGAGCTCGGCGAGAGCGCGATCAACGTCAAAGAGGCGCTCGACAACATCCTCGCGGGCGAAAAGGCGCTCTACCGCGGCCATGCCATCGCGGCCGTTGCCGCCGTGAACGCGCATGTCGCTGAAGAAGCGCTGGCGAAAATCAAGGTGCAGTACGAGCCGCTGCCGGCCGTCCTCGACGTGCGCGACGCCATGCGCGAGGACGCCCCGCTCCTGAGCGAGAAGCGGCACACGAAGACGCTCATGACCGGCGAGATGTCGGAGAAGGCGTCGAATATCGCGACCTACAACAAGATCGCCGGCGGCGACCTCCAGACAGCGTGGGCCGAAGCCGACCTCATCGTGGAGCGTGAATTCACGACGAAGATGGTGCACCAGGGCTACATCGAGCCGCACAACTCCACCGCGCAGTGGAACCCGGACGGGACGATCGTGATCTGGACGAGCACGCAGGGCGCCTTCGCGGTGCGCAACCTGACGGCGGAGGTCCTCAAGCACCCGGTCGGCAAGATCAAGGTCGTCCCGATGGAGATTGGCGGCGGGTTCGGCGGCAAGCTGCCGATCTACCTTGACCCGGTGGCCGCGCTGCTTTCGAAGAAGTCCGGGCGACCCGTGAAGGTGCTGATGAGCCGCACCGACGTGTTCGAAGGCAGCGGGCCCACCAGCGGCACCTACATCAAGCTCAAGGCCGCCGTAAAGGGCAACCGCCTGACCGGCGTGCAGGCAACCATGTGCTACGAGGCCGGCGCGTTCCCCGGCTCGCCGGTCGGCGCCGGTTCGATGACGATGCTCTCGCCGTACAACATCGAGGCGTTCGAAATCAACGCCTACGACGTGGTGGTGAACAAGCCGAAGACTGCCGCATACCGTGCTCCAGGCGCGCCGGCCGCGGCATTCGCGATCGAGAGCGTGATCGACGAGCTCTGCAAGACCCAGGGACTCGACCCGTTGGCATTCCGGCTGGAGAACGCTTCGAAAGAAGGGACGCGCCAGGTGACCGGCATCTCCTTCCCGCGCATCGGCGCGGAGGAGTCCGTCCAGGCCGCAATCGATTCGCCGCACTGGAAGTCCCCGATTGAGGGTCCGAACCGCGGCCGCGGTGTTGCCAGCGGCTTCTGGTTCAACGGAGGCATGCAGTCCAGCGTCGTCGCCAACGTCAACAGCGACGGCACCGTGAACCTCGTCGAAGGTTCGACCGACATCGGAGGCTCGCGCGCGTCGCTCGGCATGCAGTTGGCGGAGGTGCTCGGCATCCCGTTCGACGAGATCAAGCCGACAGTCGTCGACACCGACTCCATCGGCCACAACGACGTAACCGGCGGTTCGCGGACGACGTTCGCGAGCGGCCTGGCCTGCTTCGAAGCGGGCATGGACATCCGCCGCCAGATGATCGCGCGGGCCGCGAAGATGTGGGGCGCGCCCGAAGACGAGGTGGTCTATGAGGAAGGCAAGCTGCACAGCCTGAAGGACCGCTCGAAGGAGATGACCTTCAAGGAGATGGCTGGCCAGTCCGCCCGCACCGGTGGCCCGATCGCCGGCAAAGCGTCGCTGCTCGCGCGCGGCGCGGGTGGCGCCTTCGCCACTCACATCGTTGACGTGGAAGTGGACCCGGAGACGGGCAAGGTGAAGATCCTTCGCTACACGGCCACCCAGGACGTCGGCACCGCCATCCATCCTTCGTACGTCGAAGGGCAAATCCAGGGCGGCGTCGTCCAGGGCATCGGCTGGGCGCTGAACGAGGAGTACTACTACGACGAGAACGGCCGCATGGCGAACTCGAGCTTCCTCGATTACCGCATGCCGACGGCCCTCGATGTGCCGATGATCGACACCATCCTCGTCGAGGTCCCGAACCCCGGGCACCCGTACGGTGTGCGCGGAGTGGGCGAAGTGCCGATCGTCCCGCCCCTGGCCGCGGTCGCGAACGCTATTGCCGACGCGACGGGCCACCGCTTCACCGACCTGCCGATCTCGCCTCGGCGGGTCGTCGAGGAGTTGAATGGCCTGGAGTAGGATCGAAGCATGGGCATCACCTACGTCACAGGAACGGCGGCCGGTCCGGCGGGGGAAGTGCCCGTGCGCTTCATCGTTGACAGTGGCGTCCAGTACACCCTTTTGCCTGGCGAAGCCTGGCAGAAAATTGGACTCGTCCCACGGCGCCGCCAACAATTCCAGCTCGCCGATGGCACGGTGATGGAACGGGACATCGGCAACTGCGTTGTCCGGCTCGAGGCCCTTGGCGAGACGCCGACTCCCGTCGTGATGGGCCGCCCGGGCGATGTGGCGTTGCTCGGGGCGGTGACGCTCGAGGAGCTCGGCCTCGTGCTCAATCCGTTTACCCGCACCCTCCATCCCGCCACCATGTTGATGGTTTGATGGCGCTCGTCATTATCCCCGCGACACTGCGTGACCACTGTTCGGGGGCCTCGAAGATCGAGGCCCCCGGCGCAACCATCGGCGAAGTCCTTCGCGCGGTGGATGCGCGGTGTCCGGGCCTCTACGCGCGCGTGGTTGAGGGTGACCGGCTTCGCCCAGAGCTCGCGTTCGCGCTGAACGGCGAGGTCATCCCGCTTGCGTTGCACGACAGGGTGAACGAGACGACTGAGATCGCCATCGTGCCGGCGCTTGGGGGCGGCTCGTAGGCGCCGGGCGCCGAACCGCGCACCATCCGAACCGCGCACGGCAGTAAGCGGGTGGCCACCGCCACCCCGGAGGCTGCGCGTCAGCCCCAATCACTTCGGCGCCAGGATGAGTGAGCCATCGGGTGCGCTGATTCGCGGACTGGACCAGCGACGCTGACCCCGAGCTCCCGATTGCCGCCTCACGGTGGGGTCAGAGCACTTCCAGTTCCTCGCCGAACCCTGCCCGCAGCCGGTGGCGCACATCCACCGGTACGGGGTCGCCAAAGGCCGCCGCCGCGTGGCGCAGCATCGCCGCGTCGGCATCGCTCGGCAGCCCGATGCGCCGCTGGACCAGGTTCCGTGCGCGTTCCACGTCGGCCGGATCCGAAATGCCGGCCCACTGCCGGGCGAATGCTCTCCCGTAGGCGAACGGGTCGCCTTCGCTGATGGGCTCGTAGCGCGGGCGCGGCCGCGGCCGGCCCACGTCAAGCTCCATACCCAGCGATTGCCAGAAACCGGCACGGGCCGCCTTGCGGTCGCCGTCTCCAATCAGTTCGCCCGGCGGCAGGTCCATCTCCCTGATGAGGCGCCGGAGGAGCTGGCTGTCGATGTCACCCGGCAGCATCGGGAACCCCTGCCGGACATAACGAACCTCGTCCTCGGGCTGGCCAGCCAGCCACTCACCACCGAACGACGCGCCCTCCTGGAACGCCCATGCTTGCTCTGCGGGCACGGCGTCGGGCGTTGGTGCGGGTGTGGCCGGCAGAGGCGCAGGAGCGGGGAGCGCCGCCGCTGGAGGAGTCTCGGCGGCCTGGTCGGCGGTCGTCTGCCCGGGTGCTGGACGTTGGAGCGCGCCGAGGAACCCCTCCCGCGCCTGTGCGAGGATCGCCTCCGGCACCTGCGCCGAGGGCGGCAGGTCGCCGACTTCGAGGAGGCGCTCGATCACCAGCCGGTAGATGTCGGGTGGGACGCGAGCACTCACGACGACCGCGCGCTGTTCCTCTTCGGAGGCGCGGGAAGACCACTCCATGCCGACCTCGGTCCCGATGGCGTAGGCGTCGAAACCCTCTTCGAACGCCAGCGCCGCGCCACGGCCCCGCTCAAACGAATCGCGGAGCTCCTCGTACACCAGCGTCCGCGCCGCGTCGGCTTCCTGCACGAGCGAGACCGCCTGGTTCCGCGCGAGCGTTGCCTGGATGCCGAGGAGCACGACTTTCACGCCGAAGTCCTGTGCTTCGATGATCGCCTGCCGTAGGTCCTCATCACCCGTGAGCAGGAACGCCGTGCAGATCGCGTGCTCGGCGGAAAGGCGCATCATGTCGCGCATGACCAGCGCGTCGACGCCCTTCTGGCCATATCTCGTGAGGCGCCCCAGCCGGACTTTGACGCCCTGGATCGCGCCGATGGCCTCGTGTTCGGCGGTAGGGAGCCCCCTGGGTGAGGCGTCATACCAGTAGATCCGGAGGAAGTCGCCGGAATCCGGGTGGTCCTGGCGCACGATGTCCTGGAGCCGCGACAGGAAGCCTTCGGCATCGAGGACGACCTGGGCGCGGTTGTCGGTGTCGAGGACCAGGTTCCCACCGGCCGCATAGACGTACCCGGCATCGACAAAGATCGCGTATCTATCCATACCGCCCCCTCCCGTGTCTCTGGTCAGTTTAAGCGATGGGACAAGGCGGTAATGCGCCGCCCGCCCCCGTGGGCTATCGTCAGTGCACTAACTTCTCGTGGGTGACCGTTCATGGAAAACCGCTCGTTCGGCCGGACCGGCGTCAAGGTCAGCTCGCTCTGCCTCGGCGCGATGATGTTCGGTGGCAAGACCAACTACGAAGATTCCGCCGCCATCATCGACCGCGCGCTTGACGGCGGCGTCAACTTCATCGACACCGCGAACGTCTACAACGCCGGCCGCAGCGAGGAAGCGACCGGCCAGGCGCTCCAACGGAACGGCAAGCGCAACGCGGTCTTCCTCGCGACGAAGGTCCATGGCCGGATGGGCGAAGGCCCGAACGACATGAACAACACCCGCCGCCACATCATCGAGTCGTGCGAGGCCAGCCTCCGGCGGCTCGGGACCGACTGGATCGACCTCTACCAGATCCACCGGCCGCAGTCGGATATGGCCATCGACGAGACGCTGCGCGCGCTCGACGACCTCGTCCGCTCGGGCAAGGTGCGCTACCTCGGCGCGAGCACGTTTGCAGCCTGGCAACTGCTGGAGTCGCTCTGGGTTTCGAAGGAGTACGGGCTGAACCGGTTCGTCTGCGAGCAGCCGCCGTATAACCTGCTGGACCGCCGGATCGAGCGCGAACTGCTGCCGATGGCTCAGAGCTACGGCATCGGCGTCATCCCCTGGAGCCCGCTCGCCGGCGGGCTGCTCACGGGGAAGTACAACCGCAACGAACCGCCGCCCGAGGACAGCCGCTACGCCAGCCTCAACACGAACCCGATGTACCGCCGCCGCATGAACGACAGCATCTGGGACGTCATCGAAGGGCTGGAGCGGATCGCGGCGGACAAGGGCATCGAGCTTTCGCAGATGTCGCTGGCGTGGTGCATGCAGCAGCCTGGCGTGACCAGCCCGATCATCGGCCCGCGCACGATGGAACAGCTCGAAGACAACCTGAAGGCGGCTGACGTGACCTTCACCCCGGACGAACTGAAGGAAATCGACCGCATCATCCGGCCCGGCACGAACGTCAGCCCGTATTACGAAGCGGACTGGGGCGTCAGCCAGTACCGGTGGTAGGTGCGCGAGCCCTCTCGGCCTGGGCGCTATTGGCCCTGCTCACGGCAGGCGCCGCGGGGTGTTCCGATGGCGACCGCCATCAGCGCCTGGCCGTGTTCGACCTGGAAGCCGGGAAGACGCGGATAGTCTCCGCAGACGACCGCACGGTCGACACTGCGCAGTGGATGCCCGATTCGCGCCGTGTCCTCGTCCTCGAAGGCGAGACACCCGGCGGGTACTTCCTTTCCCTGCGTGATGCCGCCTCCGGCCGTGCCATCTGGGAACTGAAGGGCGCGATGGAGGCCGACCGCCCCCTTGCCGCCGCGCCGTCGCCAGACGGGAACGAAGTAGCAGTCCTGCGTGACTCATTTGGGAGCGGGGAGCGGAGCGGTCGCATCCAGTTCGTGGATGCCGCGACCGGCCGGGTGATCCGCGAGACCACGCCGTGGGTGACTCGGCTAACCGCCGGAGCAACGCCCCTTGCGGCCGACGTGGACTGGCTGTCTGGCGACAGGCTGGCAGTCATCTCTCACCACGGCGGGGGCTTCAATGACCTACTCCGCCTGGACCCGTCCACCGGCAGCGAATTCGAATGGACGACGACTGAACCCAGCGAAGTCTGGGCGCTCGCCGATTCCGGGAGCGGCCGGCTCGTGGTATTCGCCATCGGGCAACCCGGTCCGCCGCAAATCGTCCTGTACTACGAAGACGAGGCGACAGGCTACCCGATTCCCACGCCGATTGCCGGCAATTTCTTCGCCGACTTCTCGCCGGATGGACAACGGCTGGCCGTGGCCTCCGGAGAGCGCGTCTACATCTTCTCGTTCGCCGACTGGTCCGCCATCGAAGTGGCCCAGGCACAGACGCAGGGCATTTCCTGGGGTTCGAACGGCCGCATTGCACTGGCCTGGGGCAACGAAGTGTTCTCGATCGCCGAAGACGGCGGCGACCGCACGACGCTGGTGAGCGTCGGCGGTGGCAAGACGGTGCGCAGCCCGGTGTGGTCCCCGGACGGGACGAAGCTCGCCTACGTTGTGGAGCCGAAGTACCGGGACTGACCCCGCTGGACCCGCGCAGTAGCCACGGAACTATCCCGGGAGTGCGGACGTTCTGTCTGTGTGAAGGTCCGCGCGTGGTGGCTCGCCCTGGCATGCCTGCTTTTCGTGGCGGCATCAGCGTCCGCATGCGCTCACGGTGGTGGCGCGGGCGCGACGCCCGTCCCCACTCCCCGGAGCACCGCAACTTCCGCGGCTTCGCCAGCCACTGCTGTCCCCACCGCGGATTCACCGGGTCCGCTGGGCGGTGCAGGCAGCGCTTCAGCGGGCTCGCCGGCGCCCGTGGCGGAGGTCACCATCGTCGCCGTTGGTGACCTCATGCTTGCGCGATCGGTGGGCCATCGCATCGTCTCCGACGGTCCCGATGCCGTATTCGACGACGAATTGCGCACCCTGCTGCGCGGGGCGGACCTCACGCTCGGCAACCTGGAGTGCGTAATCTCCGAACACGGCGAGCCCGCCGCCAAGTCGTACACATTCCGAGCGCCGCCGGCCGCCGCCGCAGCGCTCGCTTCGGCCGGGTTCGACGCGGTCGCGCTGGCCAACAACCACTCGCTCGACTACGGCCCCGGCGCAGTGCTCGACACCATCGCGCGGCTGGCAGGCGCGGGCGTGGCAGCGGCAGGCGCGGGCTCCGATGGGACGGCCGCGATGGCGCCGGCCGTTTTCGAACGTTCGGGGCTGCGCATCGCCGTCGTGAGCCTGGTGGATGCCCCGGCCGAAGGCAGCTTCAGCCGCGACGGCTGGGAGGCCCGGACCGGCCGCCCCGGTGTCGCCTGGGCCGATGCCGGCACCGTCGCGGCCGCCGTTTCGGACGCTTCCGCTCAGGCCGACGTGGTCATCGTGATGCTGCACTTCGGAAACGAGTACGCAACCACGCCTACCTCGAAACAGCGCGAACTTGCCCATGCCGCGATCGATGCCGGCGCGCTGCTCGTGGTTGGCAGCCACCCGCACCTGCTGCAGGAAGTGGAGGAGTACGGGGGCGGATTGATCGCGTACAGCCTGGGAAACTTCGTCTTCGACGGCTTCGAGGGCGACGCGAACACGACCGCCGTCCTCCGGGTCACGCTTGGCGCCACGGGCGTCGCCAGTTGGTCGTTGCTTCCCGCCAGCATCGACTGGAGCGGCCTGCCGCACCTGGACCACTGACCGCCGCGCGCGTTTGACACCCCCGGCGCCCCCGCGATAGCGTCCCCGCACGTTTAGCCCGGCCGTGGAGGGATTGTTGGTGCGAGAGATGACCGGCGGTGAAGCCGTCTATGAAACGCTGCGAGCGCTCGGGGTCGAGCATGTCTTTGGGATCGTCAGCGTCCACAACATCCCGATTTACGACGCAATCCACCGCGGTGGCGGCATCACGGCGGTTGCGGTGCGCCACGAGCAGGGCGCGGTCCACGCTGCGGACGGGTATGCGCGCGCGACGGGCAAGCTGGGAGTTGCCATAACCAGTACGGGGCCTGGCGTGACGAACGGCATGACGGGCATCTTCGAGGCCGGCTTCGCCAGCAGCCGCGTGATGATGATCGCGGGGCAGATCGACTCGGTGTACTACGGCAAGGGCAAAGGCTTCCTCCACGAAGCCGAGAATCAGCTCCCCATGCTGCGCTCGATCACCGGGCGGACCGAGAGCGTCCGGCGGCCCGAGGAGATTGGCGAGGCCGTCTTCCGGGTGGCCGAAGACATCAACACCGGCCGGCCGCGACCCGGCGCGGTGGAAATCCCCATCGACTTCCAGTACGCGAAAGCCGAGATCAACATCCCGCATGTCGAGGCCTGGCCGCGAAAAGCGCCCGACCGTGACTCCATCGCCCGGGCGGCCGATGCCATCGAGGGCGCGCGGAAGGTCGTCATCTGGGCGGGCGGGGGCGTGCTCACCGCCGGCGCCGAAAGCGAACTGACGCAGCTTGCCGAGGCGCTTGGCGCGCCGGTGTTCACGTCCGGGAACGGCCGGGGCAGCATCCCGGAAGACCATCCGCTCTGCATGGGCCCGCTCACCGCCCAACCGGGCCTCTCCGAGACCCTCGAGCAAGCCGATGTGGTCGTCGCGGTGGGCACACGCTTCCAGGCTGGCCAGACGCGCAACTGGATGCTCCCGCTCGGCGGCAAGCTCATCCACATCGACGCCGACCCGGGGGTCATCGGGCGGAACTACCGCGCCGACGTCCCGGTCATCGGGGACGCGCGGCTGGGGCTCGCGGGCCTGCTCAAGTCCATCGGCGATGCCAGGAGCGACGCATCATTTCTTGCGCGCGCCCAGGAGATGCGCGACGGGACCCGCCAGCAGATCCGCCGGGAGATTGGCCCCGACTACGAAGCGATCATGGACCACATGCGGGACATCCTGCCGCGCGATGGCCTCGTCGTGCGCGACGCGACGGTGCCGGCGTATCTCTGGGGTAACCGGCTCATGCCGATCCTCTCGCCCCGCACGTCCATGAACCCCACTTCCGCCGCGATTGGCCCGGCGCTCCCGCTGGCCATCGGCGCCGCCATTGGCACCGGCAAGAAGACGGCGGTTATCCAGGGTGACGGTGGGTTCATGCTCAACATCGCCGAGCTTTCAACCGCGGTGCAGTACAACACGCCGGTGGTGACCTGCGTGTTCAACGACCGCGGCTACGGCGTGCTCCGGGCCATCGAAGGCCGCACGTTCGAAGGGCGCCAGTTCGGCGTCGAACTTGCAACGCCGGACTTCGTGATGGTGGCGAATGGCATGGGCATGAAAGCCGAGCGCGTCGAGAGCGCGGCCCAGTTCCGGGAGGCGTTCGCGCGTGGCGTCGCCAACGACAGTCCGTACCTGATCGACATCGACATGACGAAGCTCACCCCGATGGCCGGGCTGGGGACGCCGCCGCCGAAGAAGGACTGAGGCCGGGGGACGAGTTCGGTATCTGGTAAGCTGGCTGCATGCCGTCAGTGCAGTTAAGCCAGGAAACGTTCGAGCGGGTGTGCGCGATCGCCGCGCAACAAGGCCGAACGCCCAGCGAGGTGGTCGAGCAATCGCTCGAAGCGTTCGTGCTTGGGCGCGAGCGGACACCGGAACAGCGGAAGCGAGAGTGGGACGAGTTGTCCGCGCGCTTCGACGCGGTGCACCACACGGACGAGACGGAGGAGCAAGTGCTGGCCGTATTGAAGCAGGTCACTTCCGAGGTGTGGGCGGAGCGGCTTGCGCGCGGTCGTTGATAGGAGCGCCTCTGCTTAGAAAGTCGTCACGAAATCGTCGTCCTTCCCGCCACTGGCCCGTGTAGTGTTCGACGGTGTCGCTGATCGATCGACTTTGGGGACGCCGCCGCGGCGATGCGGCTACGAACTGCGCGTGCGGGCTCTTCGATGTGGAAGTGGTGGGCGAGGCGAGTTACCAACCGGCACTCCGGTCCGAAACAAATAGGGCCTCGGCCGGCCGGATCCTTGTCTCGGTACAAACCGAACCTTCCAACAAAATGGATCGCAATGCGGTGCGGATTTGCGGCTCGTCCGCGCAAACACTGGGGTACCTTCCTCGGGACTTCGCAGTCCTTGCGAGTCCAGCGGTTGCGAGGTTCCGGCGGGCCGAGGGTGCCTGGCCATCATGTCTGGCGAGAATAGTCGGCGGACGCCCAGAAGCTCCGTCACTTGGCATCTGGCTGGACCTGGACCTCTTTCGGCTAGGTATTGCGGTTGACCGTGCGGCTTCGAGTGTCTCCTCGGGATTCCGCACCGGACTTAGTGATGCGGTCTCCTCGGATCAGGCCGACGACACGTACGACTTGGCGTGGATCGCCAAACTTAGCGAGAGCCCCGCTGACATTCCCCTTCTCCAAGACTTCCTCAGCCACGACCACGCGCCGATCAGTCGGCATTACCTGTACAGCCAACTCGAACGAACGCTCTATCGGGCCCGCGACTCTCTGTCTTCTGCGCTAGAAGACTTCGACACAGTGTGTGAGAAGCACGATGCCGAGATGGGCGAGATCCGTCCTGCTCTAATGCGAAAATTCGGTCGAATGCCTTATTTGGACACGCACCGCCAGGCCTCGATACGACATCAGAAGTCCCATGACTTTGAGCGGTCCGCCCTCTGGGCGGAGCGCGGGATCGCGTTGTACGGGATGGACGCAGCTGATCCCTTGTGGGTGACCGACCTAATCAACCGCCGAGACAAAGCAGCATCAAAGGGCGCGAAGAAGTAAATCGGCATAACCCGAACGGGGCTGATACTGTCAGATTCGCAGGCTCACCGGTTGGCCGCAGCTTTAACGCGCGCCGGCCTTCTCTTTCTCTTCCATCTCCTTGAGCACTTCCCGCATCTTCGTCCAGCGCTGCATGCGGGTGCGGGCGGTTTCGTCCAGGTTCGAGGGTTCGATCTGGGCGACCATGGCGCCGTAGGCCGGGTACGCCGGGATTTCGTCGTCGGTGAGTTCCTTCATCCACTGCTTCCGCTGGAACGCTTTCTCGACGTAGGGCGCGAGTTCGTCCTGCTTGCGCTTTTCGCGTGCTTCGATTTCGGCGGTGAACTCGGGCTTCACTGCCTTCGCGAAGAGTTCGAGTGAATCGCAGATGTCCTCGTGCTTGTTCTTGCCGCCCTGCTGGATGAAGACCGTCTGGTCCACGCCGGCGTCGGAGAACTTGCGCAGGTGCGCGCGCAACTGGTCGGGCGTGCCGATGCCGTCGCCGCCACCGCCGAGGAAGTCGAGCGATTCGGCGCCCATCGCGGCCTTCACGGCTTCGTACTGCTTCCAGACATCTGTGCGGCCGGGCTTGTGGGTGCCGAAAGCGTAGTGGTGGCCGAGGCCGAACTGGAAGAACTTGAAGCCGTCGAAGCCGCGGCGATAGGCCTCCTCCGCGTCCGGATGGCAGGAGAAGCTGGTCACCATCGCGACGTTCGGGTTCACTGTGTGGCCGATCGGCACGCACTCGTTCTTGAACGTCTCGTAGTAGTCGTCCACCCACTTCTTCGCTTCGGCGGGGTCGACGAAGGCGAACGTGAGCGCACCGATGCCAAGCTGGGCGGCGAGGTGGATGGTGTCGCGGTTGGAGCAGGCCACCCACAGCGGCGGGTGCGGCTTCTGCACCGGCTTGGGCACCACGTTGCGCACCGGCATCGAGAAGTACTTGCCCTGGTAGCCCGGGTAGGGGTCCATGGCCAGCATGTTCGCGACCTGCTCGACGGTCTCGCGCCACATGGCGCGGCGCTCCATCGGGTTGATGTTGAAACCCTCGAGCTCCGCGCGAGAGGCCGACTCGCCGGTACCGAATTCGACGCGGCCGTTGGAGACCAGGTCGAGGGTCGCTATCTCTTCGGCGATGCGGGCCGGGCTGTTGTAGTTCGGCGGCATGAGCTTGATGCCGTGGCCCAGGCGAATGTTCTTCGTGCGCTGGCTGGCGGCCGCGAGGAAGACCTCGGGGCAGGAGGAGTGGCTGTACTCCTCGAGGAAGTGGTGCTCGACTTCCCATGCGTATTCGATGCCGAGCTTGTCGGCGAGTTCAACCTGCGAAAGGGCATCCTGAAAGAGCTTCAGCTCCTGGCCATCATCCCAGGGGCGCGGCAATTGATGCTCGTAGAAGATACCGAACTTCATTCATATGCCTCCGTGTTCTGGCCGGAGTCTACCAGAGAACGTTAGCCTCGTGCTAAGGGCCTTGGGCGAGTTTAAACATGCACGTTCGATGATGATTGCGCTGTCACGTACTTTCCGCAGACAATTCTGCGCCCGAGTCCAAGGAAGGCCACCGCCATGACCAAACCCGCACGTACTCCCCAACTCGAGCAGGCGATCACGGTGCTGTTCCAGGCCAGCGCATTGCTGGATGCCATCCGGCTGCGGATCTGGGACCGGGAGAACCTGACCGTCACGCAGCTCCGGCTCCTGGGCCACCTGCTGGACCAGGGCGGCCTCAGCAACGCTGAACTGGCCGACCGCCTGTATGTGACACGGCCGTCGGTTTCGGCGCTCCTGGAGCGGCTGGAGCGGGGTGGGTTCATCCGCCGGGAGGTTTCGCCGAACGATCGGCGCGGCATCCAGATTTGGCTTGAGCCGAAGGGGATCGAGGTGCAGGAGAACCTGCGCGAGGAGATCCGCGATTACGTGGCCGGCCTCTTCGAGAGCCTGAGCGAGGCCGAGGTGGACGAGTTCTGCGCGAGCGTGCAGAAGTTCGTGCTCTCCGGGCGAGCCCGCCGGGCGCGGGATCTCGAAGACGAAGGCGTGAGTGGGTAGCCCGAGCCTGTGAGCGAAGCGCTCCGGCTGACGGACATCCTCACGACGGCCGCGGCCGTGGCGAACTTCAAAGGCGTGCCCGACGTGTCCGCGGAGCACCTCTTACTCGCAATCGAGGTGCTCCAGGGTGAGAAGACGCTGGATGACCTTGGGCGGCCTGTGTCGCCTCTGGTTACGCGCATGACCGGCCCGGGGTCGGGCGCAACGCCGGGAGTGAAGGCGCTCGCCCAGCGATGGTTCGCTCGGCAGGGGAGCGACCCCACGTACGAGCTCAGCGAGGACGAGCTCGAAACGCTGCGCGGGGAGCTGGCGACGCTCGTGAACGAGGAAGCGGCCGCCAATTAGCGCGTGAACCGCGGGGCGAGCCAGATGCTCCGCCCCGTCACGCGGCGACGAGCCTGCGCACCACTTCGTACAGGATCTGCAGTCCGAGCCGGATGTTTTCGACGCTGATGCGCTCGTTGTGTCCGTGGACGCCGGCCAGCTCGTCGGGCGGGACCAGGCAGGGGACGAATCCGTAGGCGGGGATGCCGCGGAGGCGGTAGATACGCGAATCGGTGAACCCGCTGGTCATCTCCGGCGCGAGGTGGGCGCCCTCCGCGAGTTCGGCGATGACCTCGCTCACGACGTGGACGAACCGGGTGTCCATCGGGCTTTCGGCGCCGGCGAACTGATTGAGGATAGCGATTTCCACGCGGTCGTCGTCGAGCACGCCGCGAAGTTCGGCGAGAAACGCTTCGCGGTCCACATCCGGCAGGAGGCGGCAGTCCAGCGTCGCTGACGCCTCCGCCGGGATGACGTTCACCTTGATGCCGGTCGTGATCGTCGTGACGGTGACGGTGTTGCTCATCCTGGCGCGGAGGGCGGGGTTGCGCTGGGCCAGGCGCTTCGCGTCGTCCTCCGCGGCCGCGCGCATGACGCCGGCTTCCGCCATGGCGGCCAGGTGATCGCGCATGATGGGCACGAGGCGAAGGTCTTGCTGCCAGCGGGTGACGCGTTCGAGCGCCTGGACGAGGTGCTCGGCGCAGTTGTCGCCGTGCGGGACGGAGCCGTGTCCCGGGCGTCCACGGACGGTCAGTTTGACCCAGAAGGGCACCTTTTCGGTGGGCGAAACCTGGAAGACCTGCTCGCCGCCCGGGAAGGTCAGCCCGTAGGCGCCTTCGTTGATGACGAGGTTGGTGTCCATCCAGGCCGGCCTGTGTTCGGCGACCCAGGCCGCGCCCACGGCACTGCCCGCCTCTTCGTCGGCGACGGCGAGGAAGGTCACGGGCTCGCGAAGAGCGACGCCCTGGCGGTTGAGGAGCAGGAAGACCATCAGTTCCAGGATGCCCATGCCCTTCATGTCCAGGCCGCCGCGGCCCCAGACCATGCCGTCCACGAGGTCACCGGAAAACGCATCCCGCGCCCAGAACGCGGGCTCGACGGGGACGACATCGGTGTGGTTGAGCAGGCAGACGCCGCCGGCCGCGCCGCCGAGCCGGGCGAAGAGGTTGGCGCGGCCGGGGACCGCCTCGGCGATTTCGTAGGGGATGCCTTCAGCATCCAGGATGCGGGCGAGGAAATCGGTCGCGCGTGATTCGTTGCCGGGCGGGTTGGAGGTATCGATGCGCAGGTATTCGCGCAGGAGCGAGACGGCTTCGTTCGTGGCGGCATCCCAATCAACAGGCAGTGACAAGCGGCGCTCCGCGCGGGGATTGGCGGGAGTGTAGCGAGCGGCGGGCGTTGCTGGTAGGGAAGCCGCCGCCGATAGTCCGGCGAGTGGATGCGTTGCCCATGATCGTCGCCGGGGCCGTGGGCATCGTGTACGGCGCGGCCCTGCCGCGGTACCAGCATCGCCTGTATAGCGAGGCGGAGTTCCGCGCCCAGCCGGCAACCGGGCGCCGGCTCTGGCTGTTGCAGGTATTCGGCGCGGCCGCTGCTGGTGCGTCCCTCGCCCTGAACTTTCGCCCGGACCACTACGACGCGCTCCCTGCGCTGCTGACGGCCGGGTTCCTGCTCGTCCTGGTAACGCTGAGCAGCACCGACTTCGACCGAAGGCGCATCCCGAACGTGGTGACCTATCCCGCGGCGCTGGCCGCGGTGGCTGTCTGTTGGGCCTGGCCGGACCGGACGATCGCGGAGATTGCGGTCGGCGGCGGCGCGGCGGCAGCGGTGGCGTTGGCGCTCGGCTTCATGCGGTTCGGCGGTGGCGACCTCAAGCTGGTGGTGCTGATGGGGCTACTCCTCGGGTGGCGCGGGTTGCTGCCAGCCCTGTTGTACGGCTTCCTCCTGGGAGGATTGGTGGCCGTGGTGCTCTTGTTCCGGAACGGCCGGCGGAGCACGTTCGCGTATGGGCCGTACCTCGCGATCGGCGCGGGAGTGGTCCTGCTCTTCCCCTCGGTGTACTGAACGCGAAAGAGGCCCTCGAACCGAGGGCCTCTCTCAGACACCGCCACCGTCTGAAGACTCAGAGGTTGTTCTTGAGCTGGATAACCGCCGGGCCGCCGATGACGATCATGATGGCCGGGAAGATGAAGAACACGAGCGGGAAGACCATCTTGATTGGGGCCTTGAACGCTTGCTCCTCAGCCTTCTGGCGGCGCTTGGTGCGGATCACGCCCGTCTGGACGCGGATGACGCCACCGATGCTGATGCCCATCGCCTCTGCCTGGACGACGGCGTTGATGAGCTGACGGAGCTCATCGACACCCGTGCGGTCAGCCATGTCGATGAACGCATCGCGGCGGGAGCGGCCCATCTGGATTTCGCGCATGGTGCGGGTCAGTTCTTCGGCGAACGGTCCGTGGACCTTCTCGATGACGCGGGTGAAGGCGGCGTCGATGCCGAGGCCAGCCTCGACCGACGCGGTGATGAGGTCGAAGGCGTCCGGGAGTGAGCGCCAGATCTCCTTCTTACGGCGATTGATGCGGCCCAGGATCATGATGCGCGGGCCGTAGACGCCGAGCGCGGTCATGACACCGAACGTGCCCGCGACGATCTTGAACGGCTGGCCGAGGCTGTACATGTACAGCGTCATGAGCGACGGCAGTACGCCAGTGGTGAAGGCGACGATGAGCAGGAGCTGGCCTGGCTTCATCTTCATGCCGCCCTGGACCATCGCCTTCTCCAGCCGCTCGGACATGTTCGAAGGGAGGACGCCGTTGGCTTTCGCGCTGAGGTTGCGCAGCATGGGCCTGAGGACGCGCTGGCTGAAGGCGGCGTCCGGGTCGGGAAGCGCCTCCTTCGATGGGCGCGAGTAGCGCAGGCCGCCGAGGCGGACATCCATGGCGCCGCCGGCGACGGACTTGTGGAGCAAGCCGTAGACCATCAGCGTGACGGTGACGAACGTTGAGATGGCAATCAGAAACGGCATCTTAGATCTCGATGTTCACGATTTTTTGGATGACCAGGAACCCGAGGGTCTCTGAGACGGCGGCGCCCATGAGCATCATCCGGCCGAGCTTGTCCGTGAAGAGCAGGCTCGTGAACTCCGGGCTGATAGTCATGAAGATGAGCAGCAGGCCAATCGGGATGCCGCCGATGACGTAACCGGTCATGCGCTGCTGCGACGTGAGGGTGCGGATTTCACCCTTGATCCGCTCGCGTTCGCGCATGGTGTGGGCGACGTTGTCCAGGATTTCGGCGAGGTTACCGCCGACAGAGCGCTGGATGAGGATCGCGGTGATCACGATGTCGAAGTCGGGGCTGCCGACGCGCTCGTTGAGCGAGGTGAGGGCCTGTTCGACGCTCGCGCCCATCGCAGTGTCGCGGAGAGTGCGTCGAATTTCGAGCTGGAGCGGCGCCGGGGTCTGCTCTGAGGCGGCTTCGAGCGCCTGGAGGAGGCCGAAGCCGGCGCGCAGCCCGCTGGAGAGCATCTGCAGGAGCTCGACGAGCTGACTCTCCATCTTGTGAAGGCGGCTCGTCTTCTTGCGCTTCAGCCAGAAACCGGTTGCGAGGAAGCCAAGCGGGATGCCGGCGATGGCGAGGGCTGGGATGGGCGAGAACATCATGCCGATCACCGAGAGCACGAGGCCCGCGGCGATGCGGATGAACAGGTACTCCTTGGCGTTGATGGTCAGGCCGGCCCGCTCAAGGTCCTTGCTCCAGTTCCCCGCGAGGTTGCCGGAGAGCAGAGTGATGCCGGCGAGGCTGACAGCGCCCCGGCGACGAAGGCTGACCTTCGTGTCGGTGGGGAGGTTGGCTTCGGCTTCCTTCAGGCGGTTGAGCCGGGCGGCGGCCTGGACGTTCTGCGAGCCGGCGCCGGCGAACCACAGGACGCCCGTGGTGGCGAATGCGCCCGCGCAGAGGGCAGCGAGGATCATCAACATCTGCTTACCAGCCTTCCGCCGTCCCGAAGAGGGAGTTGGGCAGTTCGATGCCTGCGATGGCGAATTTGTGGACGAAGCCCGGGCGGATGCCGGTGGGCTTCATGAGGCCGTGGACCTTCCCGTCCTCGTCAACGCGGTCAAGCTTGAAGAGGAAGATGTCCTGGAGGGTGATCGTGTCGCCTTCCATGCCGCTCACTTCGGTCACGTGGGTGACCTTGCGGGAGCCGTCCTGGAGGCGGCTGATCTGGATGAAAAGGTGGATGGCGGAAGCCACCTGTTCCCGGATGGCGCGCGAAGGCAGTTCCATGCCCGCCATGAGCACCATGTTCTCCATTCTCGAAAGCGCCTCGCGAGGGTTGTTCGCGTGGATGGTCGAGATGGATCCGTCGTGACCGGTGTTCATGGCCTGGAGCATGTCGAAGGCTTCTTCGCCACGGACCTCACCGACGATGATGCGGTCAGGGCGCATGCGCAGGCAGTTCCTGACGAGGTCGCGCTGCTTGATCTGGTTCTTGCCTTCGATCGAGGCAGGGCGCGCTTCGAGGGTGATGACGTGGTCCTGCTGGAGCCGGAGCTCCGAGGGGTCCTCGATCGTGACGATGCGCTCGGTGTTCGGGATGAACGCCGAGAGCGCGTTCAGCATGGTGGTCTTACCGGTGCCGGTACCACCGCTGATGATGATGTTCATGTGCGCGCGGACGCACATGGCGAGGAACTCGGCGGTGCCTTCGCTGAGGGCCCCCACGCCGATGAGGTCAGCCATGCGCATCTTGTCGGCGCGGAACTTTCGGATGGTGATGCTGGGCGCTTTCGGCGAGGCGGGTGGGATGGTGATGTTGACGCGGGAGCCGTCAGGCAGGCGGGCGTCCACCATCGGGCTTGATTCGTCGATGCGGCGGCCGAGCGGGGCAACGATGCGTTCGACGATGCGCATCACGTGCTGCTTGTCGCGGAAACGCACGGGGCTGCGGAAGATGCGGCCTTCTCGTTCGAAGTAGACCTTGTCGATGTCGTTGACCATGACTTCCGAGATGGAAGGGTCACGCAGCAGCGGTTCGAGCGGG
Source organism: Dehalococcoidia bacterium (assembly GCA_046328215.1). Classification (GTDB taxonomy): domain Bacteria; phylum Chloroflexota; class Dehalococcoidia; order Tepidiformales; family Tepidiformaceae; genus Amarobacter. The sequence continues at coordinate 34,196 of JAXLXA010000010.1, forward strand.
CCGAGGCCCAGGGCTTCGTCAGCGACCGCTTCAAGGAGCTCCTCGCGGCTGGCCCCGCCGAGTTGAATGCCTTCCTGCTGGAGCAGTTCGCGGGCGGCCTTCATGACCGCGTCGCGCTGCTGCTCCGGGGCGAGGCCTTCGAGGGCGCCGTGCTCCAGCTCCTCGATCAGGAGCTCATGGAGGCGAATCTTGGCCGCTTCGGCTTGCGGGTTCGCGCCCTTGCCGCCGGCGAGCGACTCAATCTGGCGGGCAGCGGGACGCATGGGCTCGGGGCGCTGCAATTCGCGGCTCGCGGGCTGTTCTGGCTGAGGGGCGGGGGCGCCCGCCCGCACCGCGCTCAGGCGAGGCTGCCCAGGGATGCCGGGCGGAGTTGGGGCGATCGACTCTACGTCGCCCCAGGAACGGCCCTGGGGTGCGGGGCGCTGCAACTGGCCGGACGGACGCAGGCGCGAGGCGTCGCCGGCCGGCGGGGGTGGGTTGCCACCCGATTCGGCGTCGGCGTTGGGCCGGTTGCCGTCGGCCCCGAGGCGGCGGCGGGCGTTGGACCAGCCGAAGGCTGGCCTTTCATCTTCCGATGGTTGACGGTCGCGGGAGTCGTCTGCCATTTCCAGTCACCTCGTGTGCTTATGCGCTCTTTTTGAAGAGGCGCCCGAAGCTGAAGCCGCCGCCCTTGCCCTTGGCTTTGGCGCGCTGGCGAATGCCGGCGAGGGCGCGCGCGATGTCTTTGATCTCCATGGCCACCCGGCTGTTAGGGCGGCTCATGACGATGGGCCGGCCGAGCTGGGCGGCCTTCACCACTTCGTTGTCCTGGGGGATCTTCCACCACAGCTCGGTGTCGAGCGTCCGCTCGACGTCCTTCTCGCGGACGCCGGTATCGACGCCGGCACGGTTGAGGACAACCTTGATCCGTTCGTCGTCGTTGCCGAAACGCTCATGGAGCATCTCGAGGGCGAGGACGGTGTCCTTGATACTGGCCATGTCCAGGGTGGTGATCAGCAGGATCATGGTGCCCACTTCGATGGCGGCCGCCACGATTTCGTTGAACGTACCCGGGGTGTCCAGGATCACGAAGTCGTGCGTCTGCGAGAGCACGTCGACGACGTCGCGGATGTGGTGCGAGCTGAGGTTGCGCCAGTCGCTCGGGCGAGTGGGCGCGGGGAGGATGCGGACGCCGGATTCGTGCTGCACGAGATAGTCGCGCAGAGAATTGCGGTCCACGTTGTCCAGGTTGCGGGCGAGGTCGGCGATGGAGCGCTCGACGGGGATGTCCATCGTGATGGCGACATCGCCGAAGCGGGTGTCCATGTCGACGAGGGCGACGGTCTGGTGCGCTTCGGTGGCGAGCGCGACCGCGAGGTTGGAGGCGATGGTGGTCTTGCCAATGCCTCCCTTGGCGCCGAAGACGGTGATGATCGTGCCCTGGGCGACCGGGTCGGCGAGTTCGCCGCGGCGCCGCATGCCTTCGCGTTCCTTCTTTTCGAGGACGCGCATGATGGACGATTCGAGCTCTTCGGAGGTGTACGGCTCCTGGATGTAGTCCGAGGCGCCGCCGACCATGGACTGGCGCATGAGCCGGATGTTGGCTTCCGTGGAGAAGACGATGATCGGCAGGTCCGGGAGGCCGTCGTTGATGCGGGAGAGGGTCTGGACCGGGCGGACCAGCGGTTCCTCGATGCGCATCAGGACGAGGTCAGGACGCATCTGGAAGCAGAGCGTGAATGCCTCGACCCCGTAGCCGGCCGTGGCCAGCACCTGGAAGCCCTGCATCGACAGCGTCTTGGCCATCTCCGCCGAGGTTTCGCGGTCCGGATCAACAACAATCAGTTGCGGTACCCGTGCCATGTGTGTTCCTCCACCGTTGTCGCACCCGGAGACCACCGGGGGCCCGTGCTCGTGTTGAGGCGGCTACCCGTGCGGGCAGCCGCCCGTTGTTGGATTGGGTCCGGCTATTTCTTGGCCGGGAAGATGTCTTCGAAGGAGAAGAGGGTCTTGCCGGAAATCGGGTCGGCATCGCCCTTCTGCCGTGGCAGGATGCGCCACTGGCCTTCGTCGTCCTTCATCGCGTCGATCATCGCGACCTTGGCCACCAGGTCCGGCGGGAGGGCGAGGGTGATCGAGATAGCCTTCTCATAGGTTGCGGCGGCCTGGTCCGGGCTGATGGCCTGGGCGGAGGCGTTGCCGCTCACCTGGGCGCCGCCGTTGCCGGAGCTCTTGGTGTCGGCGATCTTCGGCACCGTCTTGACGACGGTCTGGGCGACCGCGAGGACTTCGACGTCCTGGGCGATGTAGCCACCAACCAGGTCAGGCTTCTCCTGGCCGGTGAGCGGGTCCGTAACCATGAAGGCGGTGACGCCGAGGATGTCGACGCGGTCACCGGGCTGCGGGAGGCCGCCGGCGATCCAGGCTTCGTGAGGGACCATGAGGGAGAGGGCACGCATGCCCGCGGGCACCTTCCAGGTCAGGGTGTCCTGGCCTTCGTAGGTGCTCACCTTGGAGGTGATGAGCTGCTCACCGGCGTAGAGCGGCGCAACCGCAACCTGGCCGACGAGGGACTGCGCATCGCTGTCCTTAATGTGGCCATCGACAAGTGCGGCGGCCGGGATGGTTTTCGTGGAGAGCATGTCCTGGGTGATCTTGTCGCCCACGTTGACGTTCTTGGCGACGACGACGACGGTTTCGGCGCCTTCGCCTTCCGCCAGTTTCTGGCTGATGCCGTCGTCGCCGCCCCTCGAGTTGAGGAAGGCGAACATGAGCATTGCGCTCAGGATGCCGAAGACCGCGGCCAGAAGAAGGACGCCACGGTTTCGAGAAGAATTGCTGGAAGCTGCCGCGATAGTTCGGTTCACAGTGCTACTCCTCCCCTTTCCCTTGCTATATCGGCGGTCTAACCGCGTTCCTACAGGCCGGGTTAACCCCGGTTCGTGTAAAACCGAATCCCCGCCTTGACCGTCCGGGAAGACGGGAGGCGGGGAGTGTGGAGTCCGCTCGCATGTGGGCCGCTGGCGTTACTTCACCAGGGCGATGTGCGTCTGCTCAGCGATGGCGTCGAACGCCTCGTCAAGCTGGGCTGGCGTTGGCGCTTTGTAGTACAGGCCACCGCCGTTGTCCGCGATCTGCTGCAACACGCAGTCCAGCACTCCATCGCCGAGGCCGATCACATACACCGTGATGTCGGCGTTCTTGGCGGCAGTGGCCTGGTTCCATGCGTGCGTCATTGCCGTGGTTGCCGGCGAGCAACTCGTCGGGCTCGTGGCAGACGAACCGGTAGAACAGGATGAACTGCTGGTGTAGGCGCTACTGTTCGTGCAGTAGTAGTTGGGGATACCGTCGGTAAGGAGGACGAGGACGCGGACCGCGTTCGCACGCTTTCCCGTGCCGTCCAGGATCTTCTTGCCGGTGGCAATGCCATGGGCGATGTTGGTTGAGCCGTTTGGAGCGGCAAGGCCGCCAATGGTGCTGCTGACTCCGCTGAGACTGCTGCTCAGCCCCGTGATCGTCGAGGCGGTGGTTGAATACGTGGCCAGCCCGATCTTGTCGTAGCTCGAGTTGAACAGCGTGGTGAAGTACTGGGCGTTGTCGATGGTCCCGTCAAACGGGTAGAGCTGGTAGTTGCCGGGCGTGGTGTTGCGGGCGGCGGAGCTGCAGCCGGTGCGGTTACGCCAGATCTCCGCGCCGATTGGGTGCGCAATCCTGGAGGTCGCCACGCCGGTCCAGTTGTTCGTTTGCGACCTGCTCAACGTGAGTGTCTTGTTGGTGGTGTTGATGCCGCTCGAGTTGATACTGAAGATCTCGTACGTGCCGGTGCCGTTCAGCGCGGTGTGAATCGCGATGCGTTCGCCGGTGCTGAATCCCGAGACCGTGTTGAGCTTGATCGTGATCGTCCCGCCGCCGCCTGCGGCGATCGGGTTCGGTGTTACGTCTGAGACGCCTGTCCAGTTCCCATCGACGATGACCGGGCGGTTGCTGGCGGGGCTGTAGTTGCCCGGGCTCATGAGCGTGCTTTCGCTGCTCTCCGTGTGGGTGACGCCTGGTGCGTCGTAACACATGGAGCCGGAAACATCGAGCACCACCGCGATGTCGAGCACCTGGGACTCCGCGTCGCCGCTGGCGGAGACGTGCCAACTTGAGACGCCGAAGAACTTGGCGAACCAGGTTGGGATGTCGGCATCGCCCTGGACGCGGATGCGCTTGTTACCGGGCACCTGCGTGACGCTGAATGTGACGTTCGTCCCCTGGCTCTGGATGAAGCTCGAGTTATCGGTCCAGTAGGTGGCCGCGGTCGTTTGCGCGCCAGCCCAGTCAGGCATGTCCTGGGCCGCGGCGATGGCGGCGGCGTCAACGCCGGCCTGCATAGAGGTCCTGGCCCACACGTAGCGGCCGACGTCGATGCTCATCGCGCAGAACCCAAGGATGACAAACACCATTAAGGCGAACAGGGGCAAAGCCTGTCCAGCCTCTCGTTTGGTGCGCGGGTGGAGAAGGGACCGAAGCATCGGCAGCCTCCGGGTATGGGGGATTCGGGAGTTACTCGAGGCGCATCGAGGAATGCGCGGTGATCGTCGGGGCGGTCATGTTTCCGCCGGTGACGATGTTGAGGATTCCGCCAATGGGGGTGGCGAACTGGAAGTTGTACGACAGGTCGATGACCACAGCCGACCCGCGCGAGCCCTGGACGTTCGTCTTATTGATGGTGAGCTTGGATGGGTTGAGGCCGCAGCTCGACGGGTAGTTGTCGCAGAAGCTGTTGTAGATGCGCGCGTTGATGGTGGCGCTATCCGACTGGACAGCGGCGACGCGGGCGCCTTCGCGTGCGGCGTTGGTCACGAGCAGCCAGGTGTAAAAGCCGCGGCCGAAGTCCACGATGGCGAACAACAGCAAAAGGAAGATCGGCAGGATCAGGGTGAACTCAACGAGCGCCTGTCCAGCTTCGGTCTTCCTCAATCGCCCGATTGCGCGGGCGAGGCGAGAGCGGCTTTTTTCGGCCGTGGGTTGTGGATCCATGCGTTACCGTCTTCCCGGGCGGGTTGCCAGCCCTGGTGGATAGCGCGGAAGGGGTGGGTGACCGCGGTCGCCCACCCCTTCGCTGGTTCCGGGATAAACCCCGGAGGGTTTCGAGACTTAGAGCGAGCCGGTGATCTGGCCCAGCGTGCCGCTGATGCCGGTGCCCAGCGCGGTGAGGGCGCCGATGCAGACGACAGCGATGAGGGCGAGGATCAGGCCGTATTCGGCGAGGCCCTGGCCTTCTTCGTCGCGGACGGTCTGCAGCTTGACAGCCTTGCTCATTGCCCAGTTCTTGATCTTCGACATAGTGGTTCTCCTACCTCTTTCCTGGTTGGGGCTGTGCCCCGCGGTTTGCCGGCCCGGCGACGCGTCCTGCCTCCCCCGGCCCCCATGGCCGGTTGTCCCTCACGTTACGACTGCGAACCCCGTTTCCGGGTTGGCCTTCGCCGCCGCTCTGCTTGGGACCGGGCGCTTCGTCGGTGAAGCTACTAGCACTTTCGACGCTTCCCGAAGTTCCTAAAGCCCCGCTACGCGCTGTTCACCGTCTTGTCCCCGTTGCCGGCTTTCGCGCCTCCGGAGAACCGCTCACTGCCGAAGGAGGGGGCCTCTGCCGAATCTCTGATAGGAAGTTCGACGCCGCCCGGCGGCCCGAACAGGAGGTTCACCGAATGACCGCTGCGGCTGCGATCTCAAACGCCAGTACTTCCAGACCGGCCCGCGCGAGGCGGTTGAGCATGGTCCAGGATGCTGCCCTCGTCTGCATCTCCGCCGTCTTCTTCTATGCGCACGGCGTGCACGCCTACCAGTCGCACAATCCGTCGAACGTGTTCTTCGCACTGGAGCAAGGGCTGCTGGTGTTCATGTTCCTCACCCGGCGGAGGAGCCAGGCGACATCTCAACGCCCGTGGGACTGGGTGGTGGCGACGTTAGGCGGTTGGTTGCCTCTGGCGATGCGGCCCCACGAAAGTGGCGGTTTCCTTGAGCTCTATGGGACAGGCATCCAGATCGTGGGCCTGACCTGCGTCATCGTCAGCTTCTTGACGCTGGGCAAGAGTTTCGGCGTAGTGGCGGCGAACCGGGGCCTGAAGGTGGGCGGTCCCTACCGCTTCGTGCGCCACCCCATTTACTTCTCCCACTCCATCACGCTGCTCGGCTTCGTGATCGCGAACCTGTGGTGGTACAACATCGCGCTGATCGTCGCGATCACGGCGTTCCAGGTTTTCCGCATCGCCGCCGAGGAACGTGTGCTGACCGAGACCGGGGACTACGCGGCATATACGGCGCGCGTGCGCTGGCGTCTGCTCCCGGGGCTCTATTAATGGATGCTTCGCGACTCTGGCGAAGCCACCGCGGCAAGCGGTGGCTCTGGTTTGGGGCCTTGTGGGTGAGTTGGATCGTCCTGCAAGCGCCGTACACCGCGATCCGCTCCGTGGGCGACGATCTCTGGAAGGCCCACGACATCGACGCGTACGAGTCAGCGATGTTTGGCGGGACGGAGCCCGGCCGCTTTTTGCAGGCGCACCTCTACGCGCATGACCTGGCGTGGCTGGACTACGCCGGATACCTGGCCCACGGGCTGTGGTTCGGCGTGCCGTTCGCGTTCGGGATCGTGATCATGCGCTACCAGCGGGAGCGGCTGATGGAGTTCCTGACGATGCTGAACGTGCTGGTCTACCTCTGCACGCTTTCGTTCGTTTTCTTCCCGGTGCGGCCGCCCTGGATGGACGAAGGCATCGTGCGGGTGCTGGCTGTCCGCAACGCGGACTACATCTCGTTGGATAACAACCCGATGGCGGCCTTCCCAAGCCTGCACGCGGCGCTGCCCTGCGCGGTGGCGCTCTTCTACTTCACGCGTTGCGACCGGAGGGTCCGGCTGTACGCGTGGCTGGTGGCCGCATACACGTTGTGGGTTTCGTTCTCCATCGTGTACCTGGGGGAGCACTGGGTCATCGACGTACTCGGTGGCTACGCTGTGGCCACAGTCTCCGTGTGGCTTTGCGTGAGCGCGCGAATGCACCGCGTGTGGGCTCGGATCCCCGGCGACCCGGTGGGCCGGCTAGCGGCGTTGAATGCGCGGCTTTGCGTTCCCGCGGAAGCAGGAACGTCGGACGAGGAGCCAGAGGAAGCGTTCCAGCCTGTGCCGCAGGCGGCGTGACCTCCACGGGTCCGGCTCGGCCCGGGTGGGGCCGGCGTGTTGGAGCGGATGAGAGGCGGACGCGTGGCCTTCGTAGGGTGTGGACAACGCAGCGCTTACTGCGTGCGGGCCTCGGATGTGCCGGAGGCGGCCTAGGGCACCAGCAACAGCTCGACGATTGCCGGCACCGCTTCGCCCGCGGGGGCGCGGATGACGACGTCCGCGATTTCGCTGAGACCTGTTTCCTCTGGATTGATTTCGATGAGCGGATGGCCGCGGCGCTTGGCCATGATCGGGAATTCGGCGGCCGGGAAGACGACGGCGCTGGTGCCGACAGTGAGGAAGAGGTCCGCGCGGTAGGTTTGCTTGTAGCACATGTCCAGCGCGTCCTGGGGGATGGGTTCGCCGAACATCACGACGTCATTCTTGAGGATGCCGCCGCACTCCTTGCAGACCGGCGGAAGGATCTTCGTGTCGACTGATTCGAGGCGGAAACGGAGGCCGCAGCGCATGCAGCGCGCCTTTGCCCGGTTGCCGTGGATCTCGGTGATGTGGCGGCTGCCTGCGACGTTCTGCAGGTTGTCGATGTTCTGGGTGATGACGTGGGCGAGGCGGCCCATGTGTTCGAGTTCGGCCATGGCGTAGTGGCCCGGGTTGGGCGCGGCCTTGTCGATCGCTTCAGAGAACTCGGAGCCGCCCACGCGGTGTTCGAGCGCGTGCTCCCACCAGGCGGCCGGGTCCTGGCAGAACAGGTCCCAACCGTCGATGGTTGGCTCGCCGAAGCGCGTCCAGACGCCGCCGGTCCCGCGATAGGTGGGGATGCCGCTTTCCGCGGAAAGGCCGGCCCCCGTGAGAGCGACTGCGTGCTGGCTGCGGCGAAGCAGGTTCGCCGCCGTGCGGATGGCGACGTCGAGGTCGCGGTCCATCATTCCGTGCCGTCCATCCCCACACGATCGACCGTCGGCAGGTGAAAGTCGAGTTCTTCGCGGAAGGCCTTGATCTCCCGGCGCCGGTCGGCGGCCTTCCAGCCCAGCTCCTTGCCGGCGATCTCGGCGACCGTTTCGTCGCAACAGAGCCCGCGGCAGGAAGCCCAGGAGATGCCGCTGCGTCGCATCATCAGGTCAGCGAGCGTCCGCACCTGTTCGTTCCTTGCGGCGTAGCGGATCTCCCCTTCGATGGCGCCGCTGTGCGGGCAAAGCTCCTCAACGCCCAGGTCGAGCACATGCTGGATGGCGGGGCCGTAAACGCGGACGTGGTGCTTCTGGCGCAGGGTGAGCCGTGAATCGCGGAGGATGCGGTTCCAGCCGGGCGCGACGGGCAGGTCCTCGCCGTGGCGGCGGTGCGGCGCGCCGAGCAGAGAAGCGAGTTCGCGGGCGAGTGGACGAAACGTGCTCAGTTTCCCGCCGGCCAGGCTGTACATCCCTTTCGGCCCGCCGTGCCGGTCGTGGTGGATGACGGTGTGACGCCGGCTGATGGCGGCTTCCGGGCCGCCGGCAACTTTCTGGAGGGGGCGAAGGCCGGCATAGGCGTAGCGGACGCGCTCGCGGGTGATGCCCCGGCCCGGCATCAGCGTCTGCGCTTCCTCCAGCAGGTACTCGATGTCCGAGGCGACCGGGCGAATGGAGCCGGGGTCGCCTTCGAACCGCTCATCGGTGGTGCCGATGAGGAGAAGCGCGCCCTGGGGGACCGCGAAGAACACGCGCCCATCGCTCTGGGCCGTGGAGAAGATGGCGTCTCGGCCGGGCGGCTCGTCCAGTTCCACAACGATGTGCGTGCCGCGCGTGAGGCCGAGCAACTCGACGTCCGGGAGTCCCCCGTGCTCGTTGACCGCATCGACCCAGGGGCCCGCGGCGTTGATGACCGTCCTCGCCGGGATCGCGACGCGTTCGCCGTCCGCTTCGACCTCGACGCCTGTGACCGCGCCGTTTTCGGCTTGGATGCTGGTGACCTTCGCGTGGTTCGCGATGAGCGCTCCATTGGCGCGGGCGTTGAGGGCGAGCTCGAGCGCGAGCCGCTCGGGCGAGTGGACGCGGGCGTCGAAGAAGCTGAAGCCCGAAGAGACGCTCTCGGGGAGGTAGGGCGCCAGGCGTTCGAAGTCCGCATCATTGAGGCGCCGATGCGAGGGCACGCCGCGATACAGCGCCAGCATGTCGTACGTGGCCAGCCCGATCCGGAGTTGCCACTCGGGGCGGCGGGTCCAGGGCAGGGTGGGTAGCAGGAAGCGCTGGGGCGTGACCAGGTAAGGGCGCGTCTTCAGGAGCCATGAGCGCTCGCGCAGGGACTCGCGGACGAGGCGGACGTCACCGTGTTCGAGGTAGCGCAGGCCGCCGTGGATCAGCTTCGTCGAGCGCCAGGTGGTGCCGAAGCCGAAGTCCGATTGTTCGATGAGCGCGACGCGAAGGCCGCGCGCCGAGGCTTCTTCGGCAATGGCGCAGCCGTTGATTCCGCCGCCGATGACGATCGCGTCGAACGGCCTGCCTGCGGCCGCTTCGGCGAGGTTCACTCCGTGGCCCAGGCGAGCGTGCGTTCGACGGCGCGCCGCCAGTTCGCGAGGTGGGAGTGCCGCTCGGCCGAGCTGAGGCGCGGTTCGAAGACCCGCTCAGTCTCGCGCAGCTCCTGGACTTCCTCGTTCGACGACCAGACCCCGGCTTCGAGGCCGGCGAGATACGCCGCGCCGAGCGCGGTGGTTTCGATATTTACGGGGCGCTCGACCGGGACGCCGGCGTAGTCGGCCTGGAGTTGCATGAGCAGGTCGTTCCGGGCCGCCCCGCCATCGACGCGCAGCTCGGCAACGCGGCCGGGGAGCTCGTTGTCCATGACCTCGAGGAGCTCAGCGCTGGAGAGCGCGATGGCTTCGAGCGCGGCCCGGGCGATGTGCGCGGCGGATGTGCCGCGGGTGAGCCCGAGGATGGCGCCGCGGGCGTGCGGGTCCCAGTCTGGCGCGCCGAGGCCGGTGAAGGCGGGCACGATCATCACTCCGCCGCTATCCGGCGCCGAGGCGGCAAGCTCTTCGATGTCCTCGCTGCGGGGCACGAGGCGCAGCTCGTCGCGGAGCCACTGCACCAACGCTCCCCCGACGAAGACCGAGCCTTCGAGCACGTATTCGGGCCCGCTGGGGCCCGCGCCCGCGCCGATTGAACTGAGGAGGCCGGCGCCCGAGTGGACGGGCTTCGGCCCCGCGTTTGCGAGGAGGAAGGAGCCGGTGCCGTACGTGTTCTTCGCGATGCCCGGCGCGAAGCCGCCCTGGCCGAACAGCGCGGCCTGCTGGTCCCCGGCGATGCCGGTAATCGGCAGACGGGCGCCCATCACGTCCTCCGCGGTGGTGCCGAAGAGCGAACGGGAGGGCTGAGCCTGGGGGAGCATTGCCCGTGGGACCTGGAACAGGTCGCAGAGGGTGTCGTCCCAGCGTCCGCGGTTGACGTTAAAAAGGAGGGTGCGGCTCGCGTTCGTGAAGTCGGTGACGTGGCGTTGACCGCCGGTCAGCTTCCAGACGAGCCACGAATCAACCGTCCCGGCAGCGATTTCGCCGGACGCCGCGCGCTGGCGAAGGTCCGGGTTGGACTGGAGCAGCCAGGTGAGCTTCGTGGCCGAGAAATACGGGTCGAGCTTGAGGCCAGTCGCGCGCGCGACGGCGGCTTCGTGCCCTGCCGCGCGATAGCCTTCGCAGATGGCGGCGGTACGGCGGTCCTGCCAGACGATGGCGTTGTGCAAGGGCTCGCCGGTGCGGCGGTCCCAGACCACCACCGTTTCGCGCTGGTTCGTGACTCCGACGGCGGCCAGTTCCCTCGCGTTCAGGCCCGCCTGGGCGAGCGCGATGCCGATGGACTCGATGGTCGTGGTCCAGATCTCTTCCGGGTCGTGCTCCACCCATCCGGGCTGGGGGAAGTGCTGCGTGAACGCCTGCTGTCCGGCGCCGACGATCTGGCCGTCCGCATCCACGACGAGGGCGCGCGAACTCGTGGTGCCCTGGTCGATCGCGAGGACGTAGGGAGGCTGCACGGATCGGAGTATACGGAGGCTCCGGCGTCAGCCGCGATTCACTTCCGCGCTTCCAGGCTGGTGAGCCGTTCGCGCAGTTTGCCGTTTTCGTCGCGCAGCTTCTCAAACTCGTCGCGCAGTTTGCGCAGCTCCTCGTCGGTGCCTGCGCCCTTGCGGAGGGCGATCGCGTTTTCGCGGGCCATTCGCACGCCGCGGCCGTCCAGCTCGCGCGCGGCCATGCGTTCGAGCGCGGGGACCTGGTCATCGGCTTTGAGCGTCTTCAGCGCGTTGGAGGCGGCGATGCGGACGCGGAAGTCCGGGTCGTCCAGGTAGCTCGCGATGTCTTCGCCGAGAAGCTTCTTCCGGTCCGGGAAATACTGGCCCAGGCGGGCCAGCGCGCCGACCGCGGGCGTGCGCCCCTGGAACGGCTGGCCGTAGGCGGCGACGCGCGAGAGGAGTTCGAGGCCGGCTTCATCCCGCAATTCCACAAGGCCGTCGATGCAACCCACGCGGACCACCTGCCGGAAGGACGGTCGATCGATGTTGCGGCGGAGGACATCGATCGAACCCGGCAGGCGCAGCTTGCCGATGCTGCGGTTGGCTTCCGCTTCGACGAACCAGGACTGGTCGCGGCGGGCAAGCGGTTCCAGGGCCGCGAAAACGGCTTCATCGCCGCGGAACTGGCCGAGGGCGGCGACCACGGCCCGGCGCGCCTTCGGATGGCGCACAGCGAGGCAGCGGAGCAGCGCGTCGCGCGAGGCCGCCGTCTTGACCTCGCCCAGCGCCTTCGCCGCCGCCGCCTGGCAGGCCCAGAAGCGGTCGTTCATGACGGCGTTTTCGAGCGCCTGGGTGGCTTCGGCGCCGCCTTTCTTGCCGAGTTCTTTGGCGGCGAACTGGCGGCCGCCGATATCGTCGTCGTCGCGCAGCTGCAGGCGAAGCTCGCCAACGGACTTGTCGAAATCCAGTTCCTTGAGGATCGCTCCGTAGGGGTCGAACCGGCAGAGATCGGGCCGGGCCGCGAGCGGAAACGCGAACGTTTGCTCTTTCTCCGTGATCTCGACACGGAAGGCCTGCGGGCGTGCCCGGCCCTTGCGGAAGTCGATCGTCACGGGCATCCGGAAGATCGGTGTCCCGTCTTTCGTGGACTGCGTTTGCTTCACCGAAACCGTTGCGAGCTTCGTCGTGTCGTCGTAATTCCAGGAGACCTTGAAGCAGGGATGGCCCGGCCGGTACACCCACTGGTCGAAGAACCAGTCGAGGTTGCGGCCGGTCTCGGCTTCGAAGGCGTTCGCCAGGTCCTGGGTGATGACGCTTCGCTCCTGGTTGTCACGGACGTAGCGTTGCAGGCCGCGGAAGAACTGGTCGTCGCCGAGAAGGGCGCGCAGCATCGCCAGCACCACCGAGCCTTTTTCGTAGAGGTGGCGATCGAACAGGTCGATGGGTTCGTGGAAGACGTTGGTGACGATGGGCCGCCGGTAACGCTCGTCGAAGTAGAGCGCCGCATTCTCGATGGCGCCCTGGCGATACATGTCGATGCCGAGGTGGTGCTCGTCCCAGAGCATCTCGAGGTACGTCGCGAAGCTCTCGTTGAGCCAGCCGTGGGACCAGTCGCGGCAGGTCAGCAGGTCGCCGAACCACTGGTGCGCCAGCTCGTGGGAGATGAGGGGATCGCTGGTGAAGTCCCGCGAAGCCTTGCGGTCGAAGAGGATGTTCTCGGTCATCGTGGTCGCGCTGGTGTTTTCCATGCCGCCGAAGACGAAGTCCCGGACCACGACCTGGCTGTACTTGGACCACGGGTATGCCGCATCGAAGAGGCGCTCGAAGAGGGCGATCATCTCGGGCGTGTTGACGAACGCGCGCGTGGCATCCTCCACGTCCTTCGGCTCGACCACGTAGTCGATCGGCAAGCCGGGGCGGGAAGCGTCGATGCGAGCGAATTCGCACGCCGCCAGCGTGAACAGGTAGGTGCTGTGGGGGCGGTCCTGGTGCCAGTGGAAGCGGCGCGTGCCGTCCCGGTTGGTCTTGTCTTCGAGCAGGCGCCCGTTGGAGAGCGCGTACCAGTTGCCCGGCACCGTGACGATGACTTCGCTCGTCTGCTTCTCGCTCGGGTGGTCGAAGCAGGGCAGCCAGTAGCGGGTGTCTTCGTCCTGGCACTGGGTCCAAACCTGGACAGGCTTGTCCGGGTAGCCCTCGTCCGGCTGGATGAAGTACATGCCGATGCGCGGCGTGGCGGAGTAGGTAATCGCGACCGGCAGGTCCTGGCCACACTTGCGGCCCTCGCCCAGGTCCACGCGGAGCCTGGCGCCGTCGTAGTCGAACGCCGCTGGCTTGCGGGCGACGGTGACCGCGGTGATCTCCATGTCCACCGCATCGAAGCTGGTGAAGCGGGAGTCGTTGTTGAGCGGCGCCACCGTGTGGGTGGCCGTCCCGCTGACGCGGCGCTCCGGCAGGTCCAACTTGATGTCGATCTTGATGTGCTTCACATCGACTGTGCGGTCCCTCGTCCAGACGGGACGGTCCCCCGGAAGCGCGTGGGGCGGCGTCTCGTCATCCTCCCAGATGCGCGAACAACGAATGCGTTCACCGTAGAACGACATAGCCAAACACCCCCGAAGCGATCAGGCGATCCTAGCTGGCGGGGCCTGTAGCGGCGAAGAAGCGGTCAGCCGGCGTGGGACTTCAGCCACTCGAGGACTTCTTCGCCATGGCTGTCAGGCTTCACTTTCGGCCAGACCCTGGCCACCTTGCCCTCCGGGGAGATCACAACGGTCGACCGGATGATGCCTTCGTAGGTCTTGCCGTACATGTTCTTCTTGCCCCATGCGCCGTAGGCCCGCGCCATTTCGTTGCCTGCGTCGACGAGCAGGGTGAATGGCAACTCGTACTTCGCTGCGAACTTCTTATGCGCGGCCGCGCTGTCGCCGCTGACGCCGAGGACGTCCGCCCCCAGCGCCTTGAGCGCGGCGAAGTTGTCGCGGAAGTTACAGGCCTCCCTGGTGCAACCCGGCGTGTCATCCCTCGGGTAGAAGTAGATCACGGCCCAGCGGCCCTTCAGGGAGTCCCGGGAAACGGTGTTGCCGTCCTGGTCTTGAAGCGCGAAGTCGGGCGCCAGGCTGTCGATCGCGAGGGCTGGCATGCGAAGGCTCCAACAGAAAACGTGGGCAGATGGTACGACGCCGCGCCCCGGTCCGTTACCCGGACAGCTTCTGGGCAAGCGCGAGGAGTTCGAGCGCGGGAGGAGGGTGCTGGTGAGCGACCACTTCCTTGAGTGGGACCTCGACGGACTTTCCGAGTTGCCGGCCGATCATGAATCCGGACTTGCCCGCGAGCAGCGCTTCCACGGCCATGGCACCGGCTTCAGAGGCGATGAGGCGGTCGCGCATGGTGGGGCGGCCGCCGCGCTGAATGTGACCCAGGACGACCACCCGGTAAGGGTGTCCCAGCACTTTTCCCACGAGCTCGCCGACGCCGAACGCGCCACCGGCTTCGTCTCCCTCGGCCACCACCACGATATGGCTTCGCTTGCCGCGCTCGATCGAGCCGCGCAACTGGTCGATGAGGTCCTCTATCTCGGCGTGAGCCTCGGGCACGACCACGCCAGCGGCGCCGCCGGCGACCGCGGTATGGAGCGCGATTGCCCCGCTGGTGCGGCCCATCACTTCGACGAAGAACATCATGCCCGTTGATTCGCTCGTGTCGCGCACCTGGTCGATGGCGAGCAGCGCCGTGTTGACGGCGGTATCGAAGCCGACGGTTTCGTCCGTACCGTAGACATCGTTGTCGATGGTGCCGGTGATGCCTGCCACCGGGACGCCGAACTCGTCCTGCAGGGCAAGCGCGCCCCGGAAGCTGCCATCGCCGCCGACCACGACGAGCCCGCCGACGCCGCGGGCACGCATCTGTTCCACGGCGGCGCGGCGGACGTTCGCATCCAGGAACTCGGGGCACCGCGAAGTGCCGATGATGGTGCCGCCGCGCTGGATGATATTGCCCACTGCACGGTCATCAAGCTCGATGCTCTCTCCGGAGACGAACCCGCTGAAACCGTCGAGATAGCCGACCATTTCAACGTTGTTCACGGTGGCGGTGCGGACGGCGGCGCGGACGGCGGCGTTCATTCCCGGCGCGTCGCCGCCGCTGGTGAGGATGCCCAGGCGTTTCATCCTTTTCACTTTCTCTTGCGCGCGGTCAACTGCGCAATCCTCGCGTCTCGTGTCACGTTGGGCCTCCGTTGCCCTCACCGGGGGCGGTTCGTAGCATCGGACACATGTTGGAACGTTTCGGGCGGACGCCACGACTGCGGGTCGCGGTTGCTTCCGGCGCCGTCCTTGTCGCGCTCACGGCGATGATCGTGGTGGTTGCCGCGATGAATGGTGGAGGCGCCGGGGAAGCTCCGGCGGCGACAAAAGGCCCCGATTCGACCGCCACGCCGACGCGCGCGAACACGCCGACGGCGACGCCGGAAGCCTCGCCGACGCCGATCAAGCATGCGGGCATCCTGGACGGCGTGGCGATGACCGACGAGGAGTGGGAGACGCGCAAGGACCAGCTACCGCTGGCGGTCATGCTCGACAACACGGCGAGCGCGAACCCTCACGCGGGCCTGATCGACGCCGACCTGGTGTACGAGGCGTTTGTCGAGGGCGGCATCACCCGCCTGATGGCAGTGTACTGGCGCCAGGACGCCAGCCGGATCCTTCCCGTGCGATCGGCGCGGACGCCGTTCGTGAACTGGGTTGCCGAGCTTGGCGCGATGTATGCGCACGCCGGCGGCGCCGTCACCGACAACGAAGCGAACGCAATCGGCCAGATCGCCGAGCTTGGGATCAAGGACCTCAACGCGTTCTCGCCGGTTTCGAGCAACTACTACTACCGGGACAGCAGCCGGTCCGGGCCGTATGACCTCGCGACAAGCACAGGCTACCTGCGCGAAGCGGCGAGCCAGCTTGGTTTCGCCGGCCCGCCGACGGTTACCTCCTGGAGTTTTCGCGAGCCGGGTACGCCACTGCCTCCGGGGGCGCCGGCCGGCGGGATCGAGGTCGACTACAGTGGGCGGCTTTACGCCTGGCAGTACATCCAGTGGAAGTGGGACAGCGCCAGGCAACGCTATCTTCGCTTCCAGTTCGGTGGCCCGGACGTCGACGCCGACAGCGGTGAGCAGCTGGCGTTCAGCACCGTCATCGTGATGCGCGTGCCGTCCTACGTTGTGGACGATGTGGGCCACGTGCTGTTGGACCAGGTGGGAACCGGGGCGGTGACGGTGTTCACCGGCGGCCAGGCATACGAAGGGACCTGGAAGAAGGATTCCCGCACCGGGCGCACGCAATTCCTCACGCCGCGGGGCGACCCGATCGTCTTCGAGCGGGGGCCGATCTTCATCCAGGCGATCAGTCTTGAGAGCACCTTCGACTACACCGCCAGTTCGGGTGACCTTCGCGAATTGCCGAAGTACGAGCCGCCGCCACCGGGTTCCGGCCCGGAGGTGGTTGAGGACACGCCCGTCCCCGCGACGGAGACCCCAACGGCTGGAGCGACTGCCTCGCCGGCCGCGACGCGCAGTCCTCAAGCGCCGTCTCCCACCACGACGGCGCCGGCCGGCACCCCGTCGGCTTCACCCGGAACGCCGGCGCCTTCCACGGCAACGCCAGGACCGACGCAGACCGCCCCGTCGCCAGCCACGCCCGGCGGGTCGATCACTGTCACGAACTGACGGGGCTAATGGGGATTGTGGCCGTTGGTCCGGACGCAGACGTGTCCCGAGGGGTCCATGGGTGCGGTGCAGAGCGGGCACGGCGGGCGTCCGGCCGCGATCACCGCGGCAATGACGCGGCGCAGCTCGTAGGCCCGGCCGTAGTCGAAGTTCATGGTCACGTTGGTCGTGTCGTTCGCATCGTCCGGCCCGTCCGCGGCGATCAGGACGACGCGACGGTCGTCGCGGTCGACGCCCATCGAGAGCTGCGCGAGCCGAAAATCGAGGGTGGTGTTCAGCGGAAAGACCGGTGGGTCCGGCGCGTCATCGAGTGGAGAGGGGATGTAGCGAAAGTCCTCGTCCGTGAGGACGTTGTCGATCGCGTCGCCGAGGGCAGTGAGTTGTTCCTTTTCCAGCCAGAGGGTGGCGGTCTCGTCCCGTTCGTTCATCGCACGCAGGCGGAAACGGCGCTGGCCGGGTTGGCCGATGGCCTCGGCGGTGATGTAAGCGAGGGGGCCGAATTGGCGCGGTTCAGGCATAGAGGCTGATCGTAGGGGAGCGCCGGGTTGCGTCACACACCACGCCAATTTGTGCGAGATCGGGCAGATTGCGGGCGAAACTGTTTACTCAGGGGCAACCGGCGCGATAAATTCACGAAACGACAAGTTAGCTGTCCATTCGCGACACTTTTTGTCGCGATTGAGCCGCACGATTCGGGGGACGCCGCCCACCTGGTGGTGCAGCGATCCTGGTAGCGGGAGGCGCGGCCTAATGACTGAACAGACGCGTCGGGCGACGAGGTTGATGCGTATCCGGGACGTCCTGGCGAGGCGGGGCAGCGTGAGTTGCGCCGAGCTGGCTGACGAACTCGGGTACAGCCAACGCACCATCCAGCGGGACATTGCCGCGCTCGAAAGTGAGCTCGGCGTGCCGCTCACGTATGAAGGGCGTCGCTGGAAGCTGATGGAGGGCGCGAAGCTCGTGTTCGGGCCGGTGCGCCTGACGCTGCAGGAAGCACGCGCCCTCTACTTCGCCACCCGCCTGATGCTCCGATCGGCGGACGAACGGGACCCGGACGGCATCTCGGCGCTGGAGAAGGTGGCCGAGGCGCTGCCCGGCGGCGTCGCCGCCCATATGCAGCGGACGGTGAAGGAGTACGGCCAACTGCCGGCGAATTCCCGCTACATCGAGACGCTTCGGCGGCTAACGGAAGCGTGGGCCTCCAATCGCACCGCCACCATCACCTACCGCTCGGCCAACTCCGCGAACGCGCGGACGACGGACCTCGACCCTTACATCCTGGACCACACCCAGAGCGGCACCTACGTGATCGGCCACAGCGCCGAGCACAGGGAAGTCCGGATCTTCAAGCTGGACCGCATCCTCGACGTTGACCTCACGCAACGAGAGTTCGCGCCCCAGGACGTCGAACGCATCGCTCATCAACTCCGCCAGAGCTGGGGTGGCGCCGTGTTTGGCGAAGCGCAACACCAGGTGACGATCGATTTCGCGGCCTCCGTGGCGTCCCGGATCCGGGAAAGCTACTGGCACCCGAGCCAACAGCTGGAACCGCTCGACAATGGCGGCGTACGGCTGAGAGTAAGCCTGCCGAGCCTGCTGGAGATCACGCCCTGGGTCCGCGGCTGGGGTCCGGAAGCGGTGGTGATCGAGCCACCGGAACTGCGTGAGGAGATTGCCTCTTCGATGGCCGCAGCCGCGGCGAACTACCAAAGGCAGTGACGGGATAAACTCTGGGGGCCGTGCCACCCGCCTCTTCCCTTGTCGAACGCCGTGACCGCGTCGCCCGCGCCTGGGGGCTTTCCCGCGGCGTGGTCATCGTCCCGGCCGGCGTCCACGTCCCGGTCGAGGGCACAGACCAGTACCACGAGTTCCACGCCCACCCTGAACAGGTCTACCTCTCGGGCACCCGTGAAAGCGGCACGGTGCTCGTGTTCGACCCCGCGGACGGCTGGTTGCTGTTCGCCCCGGAAGCCGGGTTGGAAGACCGCGTCTGGGTTGGCGACGGCGTGGACCACGCCGCGCTGTCGGCGCGAGCCGGCCTTGAAGTGCGCCCGAGCGAAGGTTTGCAGGCCTGGCTCGAGCGGCGCCGCGGCGAACCCATCGCGCTGCTGGGAAACCACGACATCGCCAGGCGCCCGCGCGCCTACGGCCTGGCAAGCTGGTCCGCCCTCGAACTCTCCATCGACGAAACACTCGCGGAGCAGCTGAGCGAACAGGTAGCCGAAGCGCGCCGGGCGAAGGACGCCTCCGAGCTGGCCCTCATGCGGGGCGCGGCTGACGCGTCGCTCACCGGCCACCTCTACGCGATGCGCCGCAGCCGGCCGGGCATGACCGAACGCCAACTGCAGATCGAAGTCGAGGCCGAGTTCTTCCGGAACGGCGCAGAGCGGACCGCTTACGGCAGCATTGTCGGGACCGGTCCCAACGGCGCTGTGCTGCACTTTTCGCCGACAAACCGGGCGATGCGAGATGGCGAACTCGTCCTGATGGATGCCGGCGCGGAGTACGACGGCTACGCGAGCGACGTCACCCGCACGTTCCCGGCTGGGCGCGCGTTCTCCGGCGCCCAGCGAGACCTCTACCAACTGGTGCTCGACGTCCAACAATCCGCGATTGCCACCGCGAAGCCGGGAGTGGAATACAAGGACCTGCACCTCGCGGCCTGTACCCGGATCGCCGCCGGGCTTCGAGACCTTGGCCTGCTGAAAGGCTCGCCCGCCGGCCTGGTCGAGCGCGATGCCCACGCGCTGTTCTTCCCACACGGGCTTGGCCACATGCTGGGGCTCTCCACACATGACGCAGGCGGTTGCCTCGCCGGCCGGACGCCGAGCGACCGGTTCGGACTGAAGTGGCTGCGCGCGGACCTGCCCCTCGAGCCGGGCTACGTCGTGACGGTGGAGCCGGGGATCTACTTCATCAAAGCGCTCATCGATGACCCGGCACGCCGCGAACAGTTCGCCGACTGCGTCGACTGGCCGAAGGTGGATGCCCTGCGGGAGTTCGGCGGCATCCGCATCGAAGACGACGTGCTCGTCACCGACACGGGCAGCCGGGTCCTGACGGCAGCGATCCCCAAGAGCATTGCCGAGATTGAAGCGCTTCGCGCGGAGGCGTTCGAATCATGACCAAGCCGTACGAACGATTGACCCTCGCCCAGGTGGCGGCGTTCCCGCGCCCGGGCACGGTGGCGCCGGGCAGGCTCGAATTCACGCCTGACGGCAGGGCCGTGACCTACCTCTTCAGCGAAGAAGGAAGTCTCGTGCGCAGCCTCTGGCGGTACGACCTTGCGACGGGTGAGAGGCGCGTTTTGGCCGGCCCGCCGCCGGCTTCCACCGACGAGACGGCACTTTCACGCGACGAGGAGCTGCGCCGCGAACGCGCGCGCCTGCGTGAACTGGGGGTGACGGACTACCAGTTCGCCGAGAAGTCTCCGGAGCAGGTGCTGCTGGTGCCGGGCGGCGGGCGGCTGTGGCTGAGCATCGGCGGTGGTGAACTGGTCGAACTGGAAGGTTCGAACGGCGCGATCGACCCGCACCTGAGCCCCGACGGTTCGCAGGTCGCGTTCGTCCGCGACGACGAGATCTGGGTGATGGCGGCGGCCGGTGGCGCGCCGCAACGGGTGACAAGCGGCGCCGAGCCGGGGCTCACGAACGGGCTCGCGGAGTTCATCGCGCAGGAAGAGCTCGACCGCGACCGCGGGTTCTGGGGGAGCCCCGACGGCTCGAAAATCGCCTTCGTCAGAGCTGACAGCCGCCATATTAAGGACTACACGATCGTCCACCAGGGCAAGAGCGTGGTGGATAACGAACCGCACCGCTATCCGTTCGCGGGCGAGCCGAACGCGCTCCTGGCACTCGGCGTGGTGGACCTGACGAACGGTTCGACCACCTGGATGGACCTCGGAGCGGACGACGACATCTACATCGCGCGCGTGGGCTGGCGGCCCGACGGGGTGCTGACGTGCCAGTTGCTCTCGCGGGACCAGCGCACGCTGCGGCTGCTCGCATTCGATGCGGCCGGCCGGGCAACGCTGTTGCTGGAGGAACACCAGGAGCCCTGGCTCAACCTCCACGGAGACACGAGGTTCCTCGACGGAGGCGGATTCCTGTGGCTGAGCGAACGCACCGGGTACAACCACCTCTATCGCTACGCGGTGGACGGCTCCTGCTCGGCGATGACCTCTGGTGAGTGGGTGGTGACGCACATCAGCCGCGTTGATGAGACGGCCGGCATCGTCTACTTCGGAGCGACAAAGCGCTCGCCGCTTGAGCGGCATCTGTATTCGGT
This sequence comes from Dehalococcoidia bacterium, assembly GCA_046328215.1. Lineage (GTDB taxonomy): Bacteria > Chloroflexota > Dehalococcoidia > Tepidiformales > Tepidiformaceae > Amarobacter. Next base: position 55,306 of record JAXLXA010000010.1, read on the forward strand.
GCCGCTGGCGGGCGGCGAGGTCACGCAAATCACCGCCGCGGCCGGCGTGCACGGTGTGGTGATGGCGAAGGACTGCGCCCGATTCGTCGATGTGTGGACGAGCCGCGAGCATGGCGCCCGGGTGGCAATCCGGCGGGCCGATGGCTCCATGGAGAAGATGCTCTTCGAGAACGCGGGCGCGACCGCGGAGGAACTCGGCCTGCCCATGCCGGAATTCGCGTTGTTCGCTGCCGGAGATGGCTCGACCCTTCACGGGGCGGTCTACAAGCCGCATCCGCTGGAGGCCGGACGGCGCTACCCGGTCATCGTCTCGGTGTACGGCGGGCCCCATGTGCAGCGCGTCATGGATGAGTGGGGCATGACCGTGGACCTTCGCGCGCAGTACCTGGCGCAGCAGGGCTTCGTGGTCCTGAAGGTCGACAACCGGGGCAGTTCGAACCGCGGGCTGGCGTTCGAAGCCGCGATTGCCGACCGCATGGGGACGGTGGAAGTGGACGACCAGGTGTCCGCGGTCCGCGAACTCGGGAAGCTTCCCTACGTCGATGGTTCCCGCGTGGGTGTGTACGGCTGGAGCTACGGCGGCTATATGACCTGCATGGCGCTGATGCGCGCGGCGGACGTGTTCAAGGTCGGCGTCAGCGGCGCGCCCGTGACCGACTGGGACGGCTACGACACGGGCTACACGGAGCGGTACATGGGCACGCCGCAATCCAACCCCGAGGGGTATAAGGACAGCTCCGTGCTGTCTCATGTTTCGAAGCTGCGGGGCAAGCTGCTGCTCGTCCACGGGATGACCGACGAGAACGTCCACTTCCGCCACACGGCGCGGCTGATCGTCGCCCTGACCGAAGCGAACAAGGACTACGACCTTCTGGTGTTCCCCGAAGAACGTCACATGCCGCGCGACGCGAAGGGACTGGAGTACCAGGAGCGGCGCGTGCTGGAGTACTTCGCGGAGAACCTGTAGCGCCGGTCTCACCCACCGCCGCGGGGGGTCGCACCGCGTTGGCTGGTGCAACCTCCCGCAGCGAGTGCGGCCGGATTAGCGCGCGGCCGCCGGGGCGTCCGGAGTGCCGACCCGGTCCAGTCCGGCCGGCGAACCCTCCGGTTCTTCCAACACGTAACGCCAGATGGCCGCGCCGAGCACCGCGCCGACGATTGGCGCCACCCAGAACAGCCACAATTGGCCGACCGCCCAGCCTTCGCCGACGAACAGCGCCACGCCAGTGGAACGCGCCGGGTTCACCGAGGTGTTCGTGACCGGGATGCTCACCAGGTGGATGAGCGTGAGGGCCAGGCCGATGGCTATCGGCGCGAACCCGGGCGACGCCTTCTTCGCGGTCGCGCCGAGGATGACGAGCAGGAAGATCGCCGTCATCACGACTTCGCAGACGAGCCCGGCGAGCAGCGAATAGCCTTCCGGCGAATGGTCGCCGTAGCCGTTGGCGGCGAAGCCGTTCGAAGCGTCGAAGCTGTCGATGCCGCTGGCGATCACGTAGAGAACGACTGCGGCGGCGATTCCGCCGATGACCTGGGCGACGATGTAATAAGGCGCTTCTTTCGTTTCGAAGCGGCGGCCGAGGATGAGGCCGACCGTGACGGCGGGGTTGAAGTGCCCGCCGGAGACAGGCCCGACCGCGTAGGCCATCACCAGCACCGTGAGGCCGAACGCCAGGGCGACTCCAAGCAGCCCGATGCCGTTCGTCACTCCGGCGGCGAGCACGGCGCTGCCGCACCCGCCAAAGACGAGGACAAACGTCCCGAGAAGTTCGGCGGCGGCTCTCCTGCGCAAGGCTTCGTCCATGTTGTGACTCCTTTCGGCGCGGTGTTGGACCGCGTCCAGTAACCCGTATACGCCCTATAGCAGTTATCGGACAAGTCCATAGGGCCGGGAGGAACGGCGATGACCCGCGCGTGACCGGGTCGCTGGCGCCACGATCCGCTTGCTGCCGCGCGCGGTTCCATTCGTTAGGCCGGGGTACACTTGGACCATGTCTACCCGTACCGAAACTGACTCCATGGGCGCCATCGAGGTCGATTCCTCGCGTTACTGGGGCGCCCAGACCCAGCGCTCCCTCCAGAACTTCCCGATAGGCGTGGACCGCTACCGGATAGCGCCGAGCATCGTGCGCGCCATGGGCATCCTCAAGAAGGGCGCCGCCCAGGCCAACGCGGACCTCGGCGAGCTGCCGCGCGAGAAGGCCGACCTCATCGTGAAGGCGGCCGACGAGGTGATTTCGCTGAAGCTGCTGGAGCACTTCCCCCTCGTGGTCTTCCAGACCGGCTCGGGCACGCAGTCCAACATGAACGCGAACGAGGTCATCTCGAACCGCGCCATCGAAATCGCGGGCGGCGTGATGGGATCGAAATCGCCCGTGCACCCGAACGACGACGTGAACCGCGGCCAGAGTTCGAACGACACCTTCCCGACGGCGATGCACATCGCGGTGGTGGAGCAGCTCCACGCGCAGCTCTACCCGAAGGTGCAGAAGCTGCGCGACACGCTCGCGGCAAAGTCGGCGGAATTCGCCGGCATCGTGAAGGTGGGCCGGACGCACCTCCAGGACGCCACGCCGATCACCCTCGGCCAGGAAGTTGGCAGCTGGGTTGCGCAGATCGACTTCGCGCTCGCCGGGGTCCGCCACGCCGAGCAAGGCCTGTACGAGCTGGCCATCGGCGGGACAGCGGTCGGAACCGGGTTGAACGCGCACCCGAAGTTCGGCGACCTTGCCGCGTCGTACTTCGCGAAGGAGACCGGCTACCCGTTCGTTTCGGCGCCGAACAAGTTCGCCGCTCTGGCCGCACACGACGCGCTCGTGGCCACCAGCGCGACGCTGCGCACGCTTGCCGGAGCGCTGATGAAAATCGCGAACGATGTGCGCTGGCTGGCTTCGGGGCCGCGCAACGGCATCGGCGAGCTGGTGATCCCCGAGAACGAGCCGGGCAGTTCGATCATGCCGGGCAAGGTGAACCCCACGCAGTCGGAAGCGATGACGATGGTGGCGGTGCAGGTGTTCGGGAACGACGCGGCGGTGGCCTTCGGCGGGAGCCAGGGCAACTTCCAGCTGAACGTGTTCAAGCCGGTGATGGTCCACAACACGCTAATGAGCATCCAGTTGCTCGGCGATGCCTGCGAGGCCTTCAACGACAACTGCGCCATCGGCATCCAGCCGAACCTCCCGCGGATCGAGGAGAACCTGGCGAAGAACCTGATGCAGGTGACCGCGCTCAACCGCCACATCGGCTACGACAAGGCGGCGAGCATCGCCAAGACGGCGCACAAGGAAGGCACGAGCCTGAAGGAAGCCGCGCTGAAGCTGGGCTACCTGACGGAAGCCGAGTTCGACCAGTGGGTTGTGCCGATCGAGATGACGCGGCCCTCCTGATTTTGGATTGGGGATTTCGGATTCTGGATTGAGCGGCAAGAGCCCTTTCCGGCGCCGGTTAACTCCCGGGTTGTGGTGGAAACGGGATCGGCGGTGTGCTACAACGGTGGCGAACTCCCGGCGGGTTTGCGGCCGCGCGTGGATCCGGGGGGGCGGAGGTTTGGGATGTTCCAGTTACTGGACCCGAGAGCGCTCTGGCGCGAAATCAGCGCGCAGCACTACCGTGCGGCCACGGTCGTCGAGTCGCGCGTGCTCTCGCTGATACTCCAGGGATATCGGAACGAGGAGATCGCGCGGTTGATGCAACGCGAACAGTCGACCGTTCGCCGGCACATCAGCGACCTCTACGACCGGGCTTTCGCGGGGACTGACATTCCGCGCGACCGCGACAAGCTCAAGCTCTGGGGAGGCGCCCACCAGGACTGCTGCCTGCCGTTGGTCAAGGAAATGATCGAAAACGATCGGAAAATTGCATAAATCGTTCAACTGTGTGCAGACGTTAAGCGTCAGACTCCGCCCATAGGAGGCTTGTGATGCTTAGATTGCACTTCACCGCGCTGGGTGTTCTGACAGGAGTTGTGTTTGGTGCGGCGTTCCTAATCGGCGGTCACTCGAACGGACACACCGAACCGACCGCGACTTCGCAGATGACGGTCCAGCAGTCGAACGGAGCACCCGCGGTAGCGGGGCCCGCGAACTCGCCGATTCTAGAGATCACAGGTTCTGCAATGGCTGCGGAGAAAGTCGACGTAGCTCGTGCTCATGCGCAACTCAACACCGACTCTTTTGCGGTCACGGACGAGTCTCGCGTATTCCAGATCGGTGGCCCAGAATCTAGTCACTTCATCGTGGCACCGGCGTTTTTCCGCGTGGTTGATGCCAAAGTGACCATGGCCTCAGACGAACCGAATCTCGTCGCGTTCGGTGCTGAAATCGACACCGGGCGTCTGAAGGATGCCAAAACGAGGCTGGCAAACGGCCGGGCGCTGATGTCAACGACGTACTGGCAGATAGACACGGCGGGATGCCTGCCCTACATCTACGTCAACCAGGTGAAGATGGACGCCTGCGTGCGCCAGGAAAAGCTGATGAACGACGGCGTTTCGACCCAAGACTACTGGGCCATGCATGCCTGGGGAACCGTTTACACGGTGGGTGGTCGTAAGGCCACGAATGCATGGGTACAAATTCAGAAGAGCGGTACCAGCGCGCCGTTTACGATGATGGACAAGCAACCAGGATCGTCACAGTCTGGAAGCTGCCAGTCGGTGACACTATCTGTCAGCGCTGGTAGCGGATTCGCATTGAGCGTGAGCAGCACCTACTCGCGGTGCGAAACGTGGAATCCGTACTATTACGGTACGCCGACGAACCCATACTTCAAGAACACCTGGTCCGGGGATGTGCGAGACGGCGGGTCTCGTCAGACTGCGGTGAGTATGTCGGCGTACACCGCTGAATGGGCATACCCAGTGTGGTACCTGACCTGGGGTTTCACCGGGTGCGTGATCCAGCAATATTGGTGGGACGACTGCGCATCGACTTCAGGAGGAGGATAGTGTATGAGCAAACCCATGGCAGTAAGTCTGTCGGGCGCCGCGACGCTTTGCGTCGCGGTTCTCGGCGCATTCATTTTGCTCCGGATCAGCGCTTCCGGCGATGAGGCGAACCCTCTGCCCCCTGTCTCGGATCAAGAAGCGCGGGCGGCGCTTGAGAGCCTTGTGGCGCTTTCGGCCGCGGACGATTGGTCTGGACTCTGCAGCGTAAGAGGGGCTGAGGGTCTCGGGTGTAGTGCGGTCGGTGGAGGTGAGGTATTGGCGGAGGTCCGCGTGCGCCGTCCGATCGTGCCCCCGACGATCATCAGCTCAGAAGTGTCTTCGCCGTCCGACTGCACGCTTCCGGGAAGGGTGCTTCACCTTACGGGGACCGATCGTTCTGGCGCGCAGTACGCGTCTGATTTGTACGTTGCGAGGGACTTCGACGGTGGTCTCTTGATTTCCATGCCAGTGTACTGGTACGGGGGTCGCTTCTTCGAAGCGACGAGCTGCGCACTTACTTCCCGCTGATCCAGTCTCATCTTTCGCCGCGCCGGGCTTGCACTCCCCTACTTGACGTGGTCATGAATTCGAAACCGGCGTCAAGAAAACGGACCGTTTTCGCCTTCGTCGTCCACGTGTCCTGCGGGCGGCGTAACCTGAGAGCGATGGGGTTGCACGGACTGCTGCGGCGCGCATGCCTGGCCCTCCTTCTGATCGTGGTGCTCGCGGCTGGCGTAGTGGCTGTTGGGCTCGTCCAGTCAGGTTGGGACTCCGATACAGCCGTTGGTCCTTTGACCCCCGAAGAAACCGACCGTGCCCGTGCGACGCTGGCCGCCGATTCGAGCTTCCGGGTTGCGATTCACGGTGTCGACTGGAACGTCGTTCAGGCGACGCGGGACACGGCGAAAGGATCGAAGGCGGGGGTTGGCCTCATCGTCGAGCTTGCGACTCCTGTGGATTCGGAAGGACCGTGGAAACAACTGCGCTGCCAGGGGACGGTGAGTGAGCCGTACACGTTCCCGTACACGGGCGTCCAGACGGTGGGCGCGGTGCTATCTCGCGACAGCAGGAAGGTGCTGGCGTTCCAGCCGCTACCGTCTGCGACTCTGGCGTTCCGGGAAGTCGATGTTGCCAACCAGCCGACCTTAACGCCCTGTCCGCGCGGGTATGAGGACCCGGAGAACTGAGTTGCCGGCCCCGATTAGCCGGGGGTCTCTCGCTACCGACTGCGCGTGCCGGAGGTCGTTGCCGGCGTTTGGTTGCCGGCGTTTGGGTGTCCTGGTTGGTGACGATCCGCTCCCGATGGGTCGCGGTTCATGGGCGGGGGCTTTGTTTGCCGGCGGTTGGGTGTCCTGGTCGGTCACGATCCGCTCCCGATGGGTCGCGGTTCATGGGCGGGGGCTTTGGTCGCCGGCGTTTGGGTGTCCTGGATGGGTGACGATCGGCTCCCGAGGGGTCGCGGTTCATGGGCGCGGGCTTCGGTTGCCGGCGTTTGGGTGTCCTGGCTGGTCACGATCCGCTCCCGAGGGGTCGCGGTTCAATACTTGAGCGGGCTTTAGCTGAACCGCGCGCCCGCCGCCAGGCCAGCCTCTTTCGCCCACTCCGCTGCTGAGACCTTCTTCGCGCCTTTGGGTTGGACGCGGAGGACGCGGAGGACGCCGCCGTTCATGCGGATGTCGAAGCCTTCGTCGTCGATGCGGAGGACGCGGCCGGGCATGCCGGGCTCCTGCTGGCCTGTCAGGCGGCAGTCGAAGAGCTTGAGTTCGAGGTCGTTGTAGGTGGTCCAGGCGCCGGGGGCGGGGTTGCAGCCGCGCACCAGGTTGTAAATGACCTCGGCGGGCTTGTACCAGCGGATGCGGGCGTGGCCCTCGCCGCATGGCGGTTCGTAGGTCGAAAGCGCGTGGTCCTGTTCGGTGCTTGGCGCCTTGCCGGCGGCCACGAGCGCCACAGATTCGGCCAGCGCTTCGACGCCCATCGGAAAGAGGTTGTTGAAGTAGAGGTCGCCCATGGTCTGGTCCGGGCTAATGGGGGTGGTCTTCTGGAGGAGGATGGGACCGGTGTCGATGCCCTGGTCGGGCCAGAAGATGCTGAGGCCGGTCTCGGTTTCACCGTTGATGATCGGCCAGTTCATGGCGCTGGAGCCCCGGTGCAGCGGGAGGAGGCTCGGGTGGTACTGGATGGTGCCCTTCGCCGGGTATTCGAGCACTTCGTTCGGGATGATGTCGGTGACGAAGGCCATGACGCAGAGGTCCGCGGCGAGCTGCTTCCAGGCGCCCTTGCCTTCGGGGGTCTTGAGCGAGCGCGTGGCGATGACCGGCAGCCCGGCGGCTTCGGCGGCGGCCCAGAGCGGGTCCTTGCGGTCGCCGGAGGGCGCGGGGGCGCTGACGGCGACGAGTTCGACGCTGTCGGCAAGCAAACGCTTGAAAACGGCTTCGCCAAAGGCAGCCTGGCCCATGAGGGAGACGCGCATGGAAGAAGCGTAGCGGAGCGGGGGAGGGAGTGGGACGGGAAGCGGACGTAACGGAGGAGAGAAAAGAGAAAAGAGGAACGCGAACCGCCAAGGACGCCAAGGACGCCAGGATGGTGAGGAACGCAGAGGCGCGGAGGGCGCAGAGGATCTTGATCAGGTTCCTCAACAATCTCTGCGTGCTCTGCGTCTCCGCGTTTGGCTGGCCGCACAACGGAAACCCGAGAACGCAGAGTGAATGTTGAACGCAGAGGCGCGGAGGAGGCAGAGGGTCTTGATCAGGTTCCTCAACAATCTCTGCGTGCTCTGCGTCTCCGCGTTCTTGGCGTTCAACTCGCGCGCGGGGCGGTTGTCCGATATCCTGAAACGGTTGTGTTTCTCAGGCGGTGTTGTGGTCCTTCATTGAGGGGCCAAATCTATGACACCGCACGTTGGAGGACCCCCTGGTTACCCCTGTCAGCATGAAGCAGTTGCTGGAGGCCGGCGTCCACTTCGGCCACCAGACCCGGCGCTGGAACCCGAAGATGCGCCAGTTCATCTTCACCGAGCGCAACGGCATCCACATCATCGACCTGCAGCAGACCGTTACGCGGCTGGACTCTGCCATCACGTTCATCCGTGACGTTGTAGCGACCGGTTCGGACGTGCTGATCATTGGCACCAAGAAGCAGGCGCGCGAGACGGTGGAGATGGAGGCGCAGCGCGCCGGCCTGCCGTACGTGAACAACCGCTGGCTGGGCGGCACCCTTACCAACTTCCGGACCATCCAGAGCCGGATCAAACACCTGCAGACGCTCGAAACGTCGATGGCGCGCGGCGATTACTCGCGCCTGACGAAGAAGGAACAGCTCGACATTTCGAACGAGATCGAGCGCATGAACCGCTACTTCGGCGGGATCAAGCAGCTCGACCGCATCCCGTCCGCGGTGTTCATCATCGATACCGTGAAGGAAGCGATCGCGGTGGCGGAATGCAAGCGGCTGAACATCCCGATCGTGTCGCTTGTGGATACGAACTGTGACCCGGACCCGGTGGCCTACCCGATCCCGAGCAACGACGACGCGATCCGCGCGATCAAGCTGATCCTCGGCAAGGTTGCCGACGCGGCGATCGAGGGCCGGGCGGCGAAGGAATCGGGCGCTGGCACTGGCCAGGGCGTTACGGCGGAAGATTTCGCGCGGACGGCCCAGGCGGCCGTGGAAGCCGGCAGCTTCTCGGCTGCGCCGGAAGATGCCAGCGCGGAAGAAGCGGCAACGACCGTGACCACGATTTCCGCATCGGCCCAGGCCGCGGCCGCCGAAGCGCCGGCGCAGGAGTAAGCGAAACCCATGGCAGTCACCACTGAGCAGATCAAGGCGCTCCGGGAAGAGACCGGGGCGGGCGTCATGGACGCCAAGCGCGCCCTCGAAGCAGCGAACGGCGACGCGGCGAAGGCGAGAGCCATCCTCCGCGAGCAGGGCATCGCGGCGGCGGCCAAGCGCTCCGAGCGCGAGACCTCGAACGGCGTCGTCGAAGCGTATATCCACGCCGGCGGGCGCATCGGCGTCCTCGTCGAGGTGAACTGCGAGACCGACTTCGTGGCGAACACGGAGGACTTCCGCACGCTCGCCCGGAACGTGGCGATGCAGATCGCGGCGATGAACCCGATGGTGGTCTCCAAGGACGACCCGGACCGCGGCAAGCACGAGGGCACGGACGAGGAAGTCTGCCTGATGGACCAGGCATTCATCCGCGATTCTTCGCGGACCATTTCGCACCTGGTGCAGGATGCGGTGGCGAAGACGGGCGAGAACATCCGCGTGCGCCGCTTCACCCGATTCGAACTGGGCCGATAAGGGCCGGTGGGAGGAGAGATGCACCGCCATAAGCGGGCGCTCGTGAAGCTGAGCGGCGAAGCCCTGATGGGCAGCCGCGCGTTCGGCATTGACCCGATCACCCTGAATGACCTTGCGCGCCAGGTTTGCCAGGCGGCCGCCGAAGGCATCGAAGTTGCCGTTTCTGTTGGAGGCGGCAACTTCTGGCGCGGCGCGACCGTGGCCGAAACCGGCATGGACCGCGCTACCGCGGACTACGCCGGCATGCTCGGCACGATCATGAACGCGCTCGCGCTGCAGGACGCCATCGAGAAGCAGGACACCGAAGTGCGCACGCTCAGCGCCTTGCCGATCCCGCAGGTCGCCGAGCCGTACATCCGGCGGCGGGCCATTCGCCACCTGGAAAAGGGGCGGGTGGTGATTTTCGCCGCCGGCACCGGCAACCCCTTCATGACTACCGACACAGCTGGCGCGCTCCGGGCCATCGAGACAGACTGCGAAGTCCTCCTGATGGCGAAGAACGGCGTCGACGGCGTGTATGACGCAGACCCCGCGAAAGTGCCGACGGCGAAGAAGTTTGATCGTCTGAGCCACATCGAGGCGATTCAGAAGCGGCTGCAGGTGATGGACATTACCGCGCTTTCCATGTGCATGGAGCATCATCTGCCCATCCTGGTGTTCGACGTCGCCGGGCCGGATGCGGTTTTGCATGCGCTGCGGGGCGATAGAATCGGGACAGTCGTTTCTTCCAACCCGGAGGCGGATGCCGCCGGAGGCGCTTAACCATCGGAGGATGCAGCCATGGCTGACCCGGACGAAATCCTGCTGACCGCGGACGAGAAGATGGACTCCTCCATCCAGTCGTTCCGGCGCGAATTGAACGGCATTCGCACCGGCCGCGCGCACCCGAGCCTGATCGAAACGCTGCCCGTTGACTACTACGGGGCGATCACTCCCCTGAAGCAGCTGGGCAGCATCAACGCGCCGGAAGCGCGGCTGCTGACCATCCAGGTCTGGGACCGCGGCGCCGTGCAGGCGATCCAGAAGGCTATCCAGGCTTCGGACCTCGGGCTCAACCCGGCGATCGACGGCCAGACGATGCGATTGCCCATCCCGCCGCTCACCGAGCAGCGCCGCAAGGACATGGTGAAGACGCTTCACAACAAGTCCGAAGAGGCGCGGGTGGCGATCCGGAACGTACGGCGGCATTCGCACGAAGAGCTTCGCAAGGCGGAAAAAGACGGCGACCTCTCGCAGGACGACCTGAAGCGGAGCGAGGAAGAGCTCCAGAAGATCACCGACCGCCACATTGCGGCGGTCGATGTCGAAGCGAAGAAGAAAGAGGCGGACCTGCTTGAAGTCTGAGCCGGCCGTGGCACAGACGGCCGAACAGGCCGACTACCTGGGCGACCTGATTTCGCCCATCTCAGGCGGGCGCGTGCCGCGGCACGTTGCGGTGATCATGGATGGCAACGGCCGCTGGGCAACGCAGCGTGGGCTACCGCGCGCGGCGGGGCACCGGGCGGGGACAGAGAACATCCGGCGCGTCATCGAGCGGTTCGCCGACCACGGGGTACAGTACCTCACGCTCTACGCGTTCAGCACCGAGAACTGGAACCGGCCGGAAAAGGAAGTGCGGCTGCTGATCCGGCTGTTGCGCTACTTCATCAAGCGCGAGACCAACAACCTGCACAAGAACGGCATCCAGCTGCGCATGCTCGGGCACGTGGAGACGCTGCCGGAGTGGCTGCAGAAGCAGGTTTCGGACGCGATTGCGCTGACGAAGGACAACAGCCGCATGACGCTGAACATCTGCTTCAGCTACGGCGGGCGCGATGACATCCTGACGGCGATCAAGGGCATGATGCAGGACGAGCTGGGCCCCTCCGAGATCACGGAGGAGACGGTGTCGAGCTACCTCTCGACTGGTGGCGCCCCGGACCCTGACCTGCTCATCCGCACCGGCGGCGACATGCGCATCTCCAACTTCCTGCTCTGGCAGTGCGCGTATGCGGAGCTCTACTTCACTGATACGTTCTGGCCGGATTTTGGCCGCGAAGATACGGATATCGCGCTGGCGGAGTATGGGCGGCGGAAGCGAAAGTTCGGTGGTTTGCTGCCGGAGGACCTGGAAAGCGTTCGAAAGTAACGCTGTGCGACCTGTACCGTGACAGGGCCGGCAAGCTGATTCGCGTGGTGGACCGGGCCGATGCGCAGGGTATGACGGAAGTCAGCCGCCCAGGTCCCGAGGAATGTCCTCGTCCCCCTTGCCGGGTTTGGCGTGCTGTTTCTTGGGCTGTCCGTCGTTTCCGTGCTGTTTGTGATGTTGCTTTCGGTCACGCTTACGGACGGCGACGTCAATGAGGCGGTAGCCAATGGAATCGGTGCCGCCATCATCGCGGCGGCGGTGTAAGTCCTCGGTTCGCTCGCGGTCGTAGCAGCTATTTCCGGTGGGAAGCGGTGGATCCTGGCGGGGCTCATCCCGCCGTTGCTCACCTCGCCGTGCCGGGCATCCCGTCCATTCGCCCGGCGTTCTCGCTACGGGGACCTCATCGCGATCGGCTTCTGCGCGTCCGCTGCTGTGGCCTACCGGCCAGCGCGGCGGGCCGGCGCGTCGTGCTGCATGTCGCGTTGCTCGCGAGCGCGGTGCATTGTTCCTCATTACGCCGTGGTCGAGGTTGCAAACGGACTGCTGGCTTTCCGGGCGGCCTGTGCTCGCATGCTCAGAGGCTCTCGCGATGGGTGTTTCGGGCCAGGGTGTAGTGCCGTGCTGGTCGAACCCCGTACGTGACGCAGGAGCACTTAGTATCGGGCCCGCCAGGTGTGCCAATGCCGGCGTGGAGGTGGGAGTGAAGATGCCACTCGAGTTCGCTGAACAGGTCACATACACGGTCAAAGCCGGAGACACGCTTTCGGTATCGCCGATGCGAACGGCTGCACGCTGGATGCGCTGCTGGGCGCCAACTCGGGTTGATCGATGACCCATCGCTCATCCAGGTGGGATGGGTGCTGGTGATCCCGGCGTACTTGCCGGCTCCCGGCGGGGGCCCGCACCCTCAGGCGAGGGCATTGCAGTTACACGGTACGGCCCGGGGACACGCTCGGCGCACTTGCCCGCCGCTGGGGAACGACGGTGCCCGCGATCTGCGAGTTGAACGGGATTGCGAACCCGAGCCTGATTTTCGTCGAACAGCATTCCGCAGGCCGGGCGCCGCGCCGGAGATCGCTGCCGCCGCGAACGTAGAAGCGTCGACCGGTGACGCGGGAGACTCGGTGCTGGCGGAGGCGCGCAAGACCCGGCTGACGTTTTCGCGCTACCCGCTCGATGGCGCGAAACTCACCGGCGGGTACCGGCAGGACTATGGCGGCTACCTCCATCGCGGCATCGACCTCGGCGGCGTACGTGTCGGGACGCCGATCCACGCGCCGGCGCCGGGGACCCTGACGGTCCACCGGCCCGGAGACCTGGTGGTGATGACCTTCCGGGATCCGTGATCATCGGCCACCGGCACCCCGGTGACCGCCATGCCGCAGCAGACCTGACCGCGTCGCAGCAGTCGTGACCGACGGTGATGTGCTGGGCGAAGTGGGATTCACCGGGAGGGGGTGGACCCGCCGAGGCCTCGGTGCGCACCTGCACTGGCAGTTGAGCAACCACTCAGGGTTCCCGCCCGGGTTCGAGTACATCGCGAACCCACTGGACTCGGCGGGTTGAGCTGCCCCATCGAACCGCGACCCTTCGGGAGCGGATCGCGACCGAGCAAGACAGCCAAGGGCCGGCAACCAAGCCCACCCAGCGTGGCGGCCACTGCCCTCCTTGACAGTCGGGCCTGGGCGACCGGTGGTGTGCGCTGATCCGCTCCCGAAGGTTCGCGGTTCAAGGCGTGGGCGTGGGGTGTACCGGCAGGCGCCGCTAGGCTTAGCGCGACAGATGTCCAACCTCCAGTTACGCCTCGCTACTGCCGCCGTGGGCCTGCCGCTGGTGCTGGGCGTGACCTGGATCGGGGGGTGGGCGTTCGCGCTGGTGGTCGCGGGCATCGGGTTGCTCGCGGCGGCGGAGTTCGTCCACGGGTGGCTTCTGCCCTCGATGCCGATCCGGAACGTCATCCCCCAGGCTCCGACGTTCGTCATCGCGCCGGCGGTGGTGGCGGGCGCGCACGCCGATCACCGCTTCTTTATCGTCGGCGCCGGGTTCGCGGCGATCTTCGCGGCGATTGGTTACGCGCCGACGAACGCGCTCGGGCCGCGCAAGCCGTACCGGGTGTTCTGCTGGTGCGTGCTCTACCTGGGCTTCCTGCTCTCCACGTTCGTCCTCGTGCGGGACGTGGACCAGGGGCGTGAGTGGTTCTTCCTCGGTCTGCTCGCCACGTTCGCCGTCGATACAGGCGCCTATGCGACGGGGAAAGCCATTGGCAGGCACAAGATGGCGCCGAAGATCAGCCCCGGCAAGACATGGGAAGGCGCCGCTGGCGGGTACGTCGCGGGCTTCGCGGCTGCGCTGGTGCTGAACCGGCTGTTCGATACGGGAGTGCCCTGGACCACCATGCTGCACCTCGCCGTGGCATTGCCGCCGGCCGCCATGCTCGGCGACCTCTTCGAGAGCTGGATGAAGCGCCGCATGGGCGTGAAGGACGCTTCCGGCTTGCTGCCCGGTCATGGCGGCTTCCTCGATCGGCTGGACTCGCTGCTGTTTGTCTTCCCAGTCCTGTACCTCTTTCTCGAACTGCGTGTGTTGTAATGACCATGACCGTGGAGAACGAAGACACCGGCAAAGAACTCGAAGCGTTGATGTTCGAGGACTCGCAGACGCCGCTGCTCCTGCGGAAGCCGTTCGTGGCCGGGGTTGTCCTGCTCTTCCTCGCGGTCGTCGCGCTCTATTTCGTTGCGACGAGGTTCTGGGGCCTTTCGTTCAAGATCGATGCCGAGCCGTTCCGGGATTGGGTGGAAGAGCGCGGGGCGTTCGGGGTGCTCGTGTTCATCCTCGTGATGGCGCTCTCGGTGCTCTTCGCGCCGATCCCCAACGTGCCGATATTCATCGCGGCGGGCCTTGCCTGGGGGCCCGTGCTGGGCACGGTCTACTGCATGGCCGGGCTGACTATTGGCTCAACGGTGGCATTCTGGGTGGCGCGCAAGTTCGGACGGCGGCACCTGGCGCGACTCATCGGACGCCACGCCGCGGAGCGCATCGACCACATGGTCGACACGATGGGCGGCCGCGTGGTGTTCTGGACGCGGCTGATGCCGGGCGTGAACTTCGACTGGATCAGCTTCGTCGCCGGCATGACATCGGTGCCGTTCCGCACGTTCATCATCTTCAGTTTCCTCGGAATGCTGCCGCCGACCGCCATCACGGTCGCGATGGGTGATGGGCTGACGCGGAACCCGGCGATCACCCTCGCGCTCGGCGGGTTCTGGGTAGTCTCGATCGTGGCAACAGCGATCTACTTCTGGCTGCGGCGAAGTCACTGGCGCGCGCCTGCGAAGGCCCCCGCGGAATCAGGGGTCAACGCCGAGGCCGAATTGGGATAAATCTGACGCGCTCATCAGGGAACCGCCTATCTCCGTAAACAGGGGCGAAGGGCACAATCGGCCCAGTTCCACAAGGTAGAAATCGCATGCCAGCCAACCGCCTCCACAACCATCTTCGCCTGCTCGGCCCGAGCATCAAGCTGGTCCCGGACGCCGTTGCGAACGTCATCGCGCTGCCCTCGCGGCGAAAGCTGGCGACCCGGGACGAGCTGCTCGGCCGGCTGGAGGCAATCGGTGAGATCGCCCCTGACGCGCCACTTTCGTTCCTGGTGGTGAACGTGGTTGGCGCCTGTCACGGCGACCACGACGACCAGCTCCGGCGCATCGCCAACCGGATGACGGACCTTGTTCGCGGCACGGACCTCGCCGGGCGCATGAATGGCCACGTCTTTGGCATCGTGCTCCAGGGCACGGGCGTAGTGGCGGCGGGCGCGGTGGCGGCGCGGCTCACGCACCACCTCAACCGGATCGCGGAACTGAGCCCTTCGCTCTGCATCACGGTTTCGGCGGCGACGGGCACGGGGATGAACGCGGGCACATTGGCCGTCGCGGCGATGGAGACGTGCTGCGGTCAGGGGTGAGCGGATAGAGGTCAGGGGATAGAGATTAGGGCAGCCGCCACCACCCTCCCCCGGATGACCGCCATCGCCGCGATCGGCTTTGCCTCGGGGGATACACGTTGCAGCCGCTTCCTTGCGGGCGCGGCTACGGAAATGCTGGCGCGGCTACGAAATCAAACGTTCAGGCCATTGGAACGGTGAGGTTGGTGTCCAGGTCCAGGACGACCGCCACTTCCTTGCAGTTGGTGAAGAACGGGCAGCGGACGCATTCGTTCCAGACCTTCTGCGGGAACTCCATGACGTTGGCGAGACGGAAGCCCTGTTTTTCGAAGAAGCCCGGCTTGTAGGTCAGCGCGAAGACGCGGTCCAGGCCGAACATGCGCGCGTCATCGAGGCACTGGGCGACGATGCCCGCGCCGATGCCCTTCGCCTGCACGTCTTCCTTGACCGCCAGCGAGCGGACTTCGGCAAGGTCGGCGCCCATGATGTGGAGCGAGCCCGTGCCAACGACTTCATCGTCCAGGCGCGCGACCTTGAAGTCGCGGATGGCTTCGTAGATTTCGCCGATGGGGCGATGGAGCATGTCGCCCTTATCGGCCCAGAACGTCACGAGTTTGTGGATAGCTTCGGCGTCGGAAAGCTTCGCCGGTTCGATGCAGAGCACGCGGGACTCCTTCGGAGTGAGGCAAGAGTAGCAAGGCGAAAGGCGCGGGTGGGAGTCAGGCGCGGCGCAGAAGGGCGACGTGCGTAGCGTCGCCCGGGGAGACCTCATGTGCTGTTGGCAGCGGCATGACGCCAGTGTACGGCAGGGCGCGCGGGAAGGGGAACGCGGGATAACCCGGAGGCATATGGATCACGTTCGTAACCTTTTCCCTCTTGACAGCCTTTTCGGCGCGCGGCATGCTCCTGTGCAAGGAAGGAGGTGATGTGCATGGACTATCACAGTCGTAGTTACGACCGGATTCTGGCACTGGAGGTGACCTCCTCCTAGGGACCACGGTCCTTAGCAGGACTCATCCACCCTCCTAAGACTCCTGTCTTAGCTACGCAGGGCCCCGGGACACTTACCGGGGCCCTTTTATTTCCCCCAAAAGTGTGAGGCGCATCGCAGAGCGGAGCGATAACGTTGCTCTGGCAATGATCGAAGGGCCGGCGCTCGACCTCACGAAATTCCACGCATCTCTGACCACCTCCGAGCTCGGGCGGAACGTCGTTTACGAGGCGACAACGCCATCCACGATGGACGTCGCCCGCCAGGAGGCGTCCGCCGGCGCCCCCCACGGCACGATGGTGTTCGCGGAAGAACAGACCGCCGGCCGCGGGCGCAGGGGCCGGAGCTTCTACAGCCCGGCGAACCAGAACCTCTACTTCACCTTCGTCCTTCGCCTGCCACTTGCGGTGCACCGGCGATTGCCCGTGATCTTGCCGCTGGCTGTGGCGCGCGCGATCCGGGAGCGGGGGCTGGACGCTCAGATCAAGTGGCCGAACGACATCTGGATCGACGGCCGCAAAGTCTGCGGGATGCTGATCGATGGCGAACTCACCGCCAACGGTGGGCTGGCCTTCCCGGGCATCGGCATCAACGTCAACGGCGACCCGAACGAGAACGCTGAACTCGCGGGCGCAGCCACGAGCCTCGCGCTCGAACTCGGCCACGAGACCTCGCGGGAGGAGCTGCTGGCGGCGGTGTGCAATCACCTGGAGCGGCTCCTCGCGGTGGCGCAGCCCGAGCTGGTGGCCGAGTACCGCGAGCTGAGTTGCACGCTCGGCCGGGACGTGACGGTGGCGCCCGTGGGGGGCGAACGGTACGAGGCAAAGGCGTTGTCCATCAGCGAAGACGGCGAGCTGATGGTGCGTCGGGGGGATGGGTTGGTGGTGGCGGTGAACGCGGCGGATGTGAGCATCCGGCCGGCATAGGAGCTACGAGATACCAGTGACGGCCTGTGGGGGCGGGCGGGGCGGCCGCCAGGCGCAGGTCTTCCCGCCAGAGGCGCACCCGGCCATGGCTGGCCGGGTACAGACGGAGGCTCGGCCGGGACGTGACGGTGGCGCCCGTGGGGGGCGACCGGTACGAGGCAAAGGCGTTGTCCATCAGCGAAGAGGGCGAGCTGATGGTGCGGCGGGGGGATGGGTTGGTGGTGGCGGTCAACGCGGCGGATGTAAGCATCCGGCCGGCATAGGAGCTACGAGATACCAGTGACGGCCTAGGGGGCGGTCTGGGTGGCGGCCAGGCGCGGGTCTCCCCGCCAGAAGCGCACCCGGCCATGGCTGGCCGGGTACAGGCGGGGCTCGACGGGAATGGACGGCGAATCCGGGGTATCGTGCGTTCGTGACCTTCGAAGAGATGTACCAGTTGGCGCTGAGCCGGAAGGACGAGATGCCAGACGGTTCGTCCACCACCGAGCTGTTCCGCAAGGGGCCGCACGGCATTGGCAAGAAGCTGGTGGAAGAGGCCGCGGAGAGCTGGATGGCGGCTCGCTACGAAAGCGACAACGACCTCTCCGGAGAGCTCGCCCAGGTGCTGTATTACGTGGCCGTGATGATGGCGGAGAAGGGCATCTCGCTTGAAGATGTGTACCGCCAGCTATGATCAAAGTCGCCCTGCCGAACAAAGGCGCCCTCTTCGAGCCCACGATTGACCTGCTCAATTCGTGCGGCTACCGGGTGGCTAAAGTGGGCAGCGCGCTCTCGTCGATCGACCCTGAGAACGACGTCGAGTTCTACTTCCTCCGGCCCGGAGACATCCCCCTGTACGTGGCGAACGGGATGCTGGACTGCGGCATCACCGGCAAGGACTTCGTCGCGGAAAAGGGTGTTGAGCACGCGAAACTCTGCGACCTGAATTACGGGCATTCGAAGCTGCGCGCGGCGGTGCCGAACGATTCGCCGGTGGACGACCTGGAGTCGTTCGCGAGCCTGCGGTTAGCGACATCGCTACCGGGCATCGTGCGGGCGTACTTCGCGCCGCGCGAGGTCGAGATCATCGAACTCGAGGGCGCCGTGGAGATCGCGGTCCAACTCGGCATCGCGCAGGCGGTGGTGGATGTGGTGGACACCGGGACGACGCTCAAGCAGGCGGGCCTGAGGGTGGTGGGCGAGCCGTTGTTCGCCTCCAACGCGGCCCTTTTCGCGCATCACGGCGTGGAACAAAACCACCAGGTGACGGTGCTGAAGCAGCGCATCGAAGGCCGCATCGTGGCGGTGGACTACATGATGGTGGAGTACGACTGCCCCGGGATGATCCTGCAGCGGGCCTGCGAAATCACCCCCGGGCTGGAGTCGCCGACGATCACGCAGCTTCAGCGCGAGGGGTGGTACGCCGTGAAGGCGATGGTGAAGCGGCGCGAGGCACACCGGATCATGGACGAGCTCTCGGAGCTCGGTTGCCGGGGCATCTTGCTGACAAGCATCGAGAGCGCGCGGATTTAGGACCACCACCCCTGAACCGCGACCCCCCGGAGCGGATCGTCACCGAACAAGACACCCAACCGCCAGCCACAAAGGCCACGACTGAACCGCGACCCCTCGGGAGCGGATCGTCACCGAGCGAGACAGCCAAACGCCAGCAACCAAGCCCACCCCTGAACCGCGACCCCCCGGAGCGGATCGTCACCGAGCAAGACAGCCAGCCGCCAGCACCAAAGCCCCACCCCTGAACCGCGACCCCTCGGAAGCGGATCGTCACCGAGCAAGACATTTTAACCGCCAGCAACAAGCCTCGCCCTCTGAACCGCGACCCCCCGGGAGCTGATCGTCACCGAGCGAGACAGCCAACCGCCAGCGACCGCCATCTCGCCCGCCGTAGAATCCCGTTGTGGAAGCAAGTGACGCGTTTAGGGCACTCTTTCTGACCTGGCGCACTTACGGCACCTGGCTGCCCGGCGACGAGCGCGGGTGGGTGGATGAACGCCGGAACGGTAAGGGCGAGCCCACGCACCGGCCAGACTACCGGCTGGAGCAGGCGTCGAAGGGGTTGATGCGTTCGCCCGAAATGAGGTTCTCCGATGCTCAGCGACAAGCAGTGGACGATGCCGTTCGCGAGACCTGCGCGTCCGAAGGATGGCAAGTACTGGGTTTGAACGTGCGGACGAACCACGTGCACATTGTGCTTGGAGGCGACGAGTTCGAGGGCGACGTGATGGTGACCTTGAAGAAGGAAGCCACGAAGCGCCTGCGAACGTTGGGTTTGGCGCCCGCAGACGCCCGGGTCTGGTCCCGACGTGGGAGCCGCCGGGTGCTGAGTGGTCGGGAGTCGGTCGAGCAGGCCGTCGACTATGTCTTGAACCGGCAGTAAACGAGGGATGGTCGAAGTGTTGAACTGTGTCACTGCGCCACGATCCGCTCCCGAGGGGTCGCGGTTCAGGGGGTGGGCGTTGGTTGCTCGCGGTTGAAGGTCTCGCTGGGGTGACGATCCGCTCCCGAGGGGTCGCGGTTCATGGGGGTGGGCGTTGGTTGGTCGCGGTTGGGTGTCTCGCTGGGGTGACGATCCGCTCCCGAGGGGTCGCGGTTCAAAGCTGGGGATCGGATACGATTAGCGGGTGCCGCCGATCACGTTGCATATGGTCCTCGCGCGGAGGATTGCCCAGGGCCTTGGGCACGAAGATGTGCGCGCTGACTCCGGGGCGTACCTGCTCGGCGCTACTTCGCCGGACATCCGCGTCATCACCAAACAGGACCGGCTGAGCACGCACTTCTTCGACCTGAACGAGCACGACCACCAGGATTCCGTGTCATCGTTCCTGTTGACCTACGGGAACCTCGCGCTGCCGGAGAACCTGAACGCGGAGACGCGCGCCTGGGCGAGCGGTTACGTGACGCACCTGGTGATGGACGAACAGTACATAACGAGCATCTACCGCCCGTTCTTCGCCCAGCACGAGGCGCTTGGCGGCGCCATGCGTGCGAACGTCATGGACCGGCTGTTGCAGTTCGACCTTGACCGCACCTACGGCAACGATCCCGCGCTGAAACAGGACATCTGCAGCGCACTGAGCTGCACGGTCGAGGGCATCGAGAGCGGGTTCCTGGACGCGGCGACACTCGAGCGCTGGCGGCAGGTTTCGTTCGACATGGCCGGGCGGCAGATGGATTGGGAACGGATGCGCGGCATGATTTCGAACCACCTGCGCTTCAGTGGCCTCGAAGAAGGCGAGACGCTCGGCGGCTTCCTGGATTCGCTCCCGGAACTGCTCGATGAGACAATCGCGCACATAACGAGCACCGAGATCGAGGCGTTCGTCGACCGCGCAACCGATGCCGCGCGCGTGGCGCTTGAGAGGTACCTGGGATGCGGATAATTCGAAACGCCGAAGAGGGCAAACAGCTCTTGCTGTCGCGAAGGCCATTGGAGACCGAAGAGCTGCCGATGGACATGCGAGAGACCACGTTCCGCGCGTTCGGGGCCGAACTGAGCCCGGACGAGGTGGTCCGGCGGATCGTGCGCGATGTGCGCGAGGACGGCGACAACGCGGTGCGCTACTACAACTCGCGGATCGACGGCGCGACGGTCGGCGACCTGAAGGTGAGCCGGGACGAAATCGCCGAGGCCTACCACACCCTCGACGGCAATCTGATCGAGGCGCTGAAGTTCGCCGCCGAGCGCGTCCGCCGCTACCACGAGACACAACTGCGCGGAGCGATGTTCGACTTCCAGCAGAACGGCCTGGGGCAAATGACGCGGCCCATCCAGCGCGCTGCTATCTACGTGCCGGGTACGCGCGCGCCGCTGCCGAGCACGGTCCTGATGTGCGCGATCCCCGCGCGTGTCGCCGGCGTGGACGAAGTCTATATTGCCAGCCCGGTGCTCCCCGACGGCACCGTCCCGCCAGTAAAACTGGTGGCGGCGGACATCGCGGGCGTCGACGGGATCTACAAGTGCGGCGGCGCGCAGGGCATCGCGGCCTTCGCCTATGGCACCGAGAGCATCCCGAAGGTCGACAAGATTGCCGGGCCAGGTGGCCTGTTCGTCACCGTGGCCAAGCGCCAGGTGTTCGGCGACGTGGGGATCGACAGCATCTACGGGCCGACCGAGACGGTGATCATCGCCGACGAGAGCGCGAACCCCGAGTTCGTGGCGGCCGACCTCATCGCGCAGGCCGAGCATGACGCGCTTGCGAGCCCCATCCTGCTCACGCCCTCCCACTACCTCGCGGACAACGTGAACGCGGCCCTGGAGCGGCAGTTGCCGAAGATAGAGCGTCAGAAGATCGCCCGGGCCGCGATCGATGGGCGCGGCGGCTGCATCCTCGTGAACGACATCGACCACGCGATTGAGCTGGCGAATTTCTACGCGCCGGAACACCTTTGCCTCTGCGTCGAGAACCCGTCGGCATACGCGCACAAGGTGCGGAACTGCGGCGGCCTGTTCCTCGGCGAAGCCTCGCCGGAAGCGGTGGGCGACTACACGGCCGGACCGAGCCACACGATGCCGACCGGCGGGAGCGCCCGCTGGAGCGGCCCGCTCGGCGTCCATGACTTCCTGAAGAAGATGGCGGTGGTGAACCTGCCTGAGGACGATATGGAAGAGCTGAACCAGTACGCGGCGATCATCGCCCGGGCGGAGGGCCTTACCGGTCACGCGCATGCCGTCGAGCGGCGCCTGCAGGGCAGATAACCCTCACCCCAACCCCTCTCCCAAGCGTGGGAGAGGGGCTTGAGACCCGATGAGTGATTCGAAACGATGGACTTGAGACAACTCCTTCGCGCTGACCTTGAGGAACTCGAGGAGTACGTGCCGGTGAAGCCGCTGGACGTGCTCGCGGCCGAGATTGGGTTGCCGATCGAGCGGCTGGTGAAGCTGGACGCGAACGAGAACCTCTACGGCCCGCATCCCGAGGTGCTGCGCGCGATCCAGGAAGCGCCGTTCCACATCTACCCCGACCCGGGTCAGGAGGCCCTTCGAGACGCAATCGCCGGCTGGGTGGGCGTTGAGCCAGCTCAGGTGGTGGCGGGCACGGGCGCCGATGACCTGATCGACATCCTCATCCGGCTGGTGATGCCCACCGCCGTCGTGATCCCGACGCCGGCGTTCGGGATGTACCGGTTCCTGGCGAAGATCTCGCGGGCCGTGCCCGTTGAAGTGCCGCGCCGCCCGAACTTCGACCTCGATGTCGTTGGTATCCGGCATGCGGTTCACGAGGGCGCGGGGATCATCTTCCTGACCTCGCCGAACAACCCCACGGGCAACCCCGTGAACCGCGCGGAACTGGAGGCGCTCTGCGCGCTGGAAACCCTGGTGGTCGTTGACGAGGCGTACGTCGAATTCGGCGGTCAGTCGGTTGTGCCGCTCATCGAACAGCACCCGAACCTGGTGGTTCTGCGGACGTTCAGCAAGTGGGCCGGGCTTGCCGGCTTGCGGGTCGGCTATGCCATCGCTAACGAGGAACTGGCCCGGCACATGATGTCGCTGAAGCAGCCATACAACGTGAACGTGGCGGCTGACGCGGGCGCGCGGGCGGCCATCGCCAGCTACGCCGAGGTCAGCGAGACGATCGCGAGCATCGTCGCGGAGCGCGACCGCATGGTGCGGCTGTGCGAGGGGCTCGGGTGGTTGAAGGCGTGCCCTTCGCAGGCGAACTTCGTGTTGTTCCACGTAGAGGGGCGCGTGGCGAAGGACGTGGCGGCCGGGTTGCGCAAACAGGGCGTGCTCGTGCGCTACTACGACCGGCCGGACCTCGCGAACTACGTGCGCATCAGCGCCGGGCGGCCGGAGGACACGGACCGGTTGATGGCGGCCTTGCGGGAGTTGTAGCGGCATCTGGCTGGCGCCCCTTCAGGCGGCGGCTTTGGCCGGCTGAAGCGAGGCCGCGCCGGCGGGGGTCGAACGCTTCAGCGAGAGCGCTGCCGCTGCAATGAGCACCAGGCCGATCCAGTAGGGCGCGCCGTGGCTGATGCCGTAGAGCCAGCCGGCGAGCAGCGGTGCGCTCATCTGGACGGCGGAGCCGAGCGACGTGACGCTGCCGGCCAGCCATCCCTGTTCGTCGACGGCGACGGAGGCCGACATCAGGCCGTCGAGGGCGGCCGTCATCCCGCCCTGGCCCGCGGCAAGCACCAGACCGGCGGCGACGAGGAGCCACGGTGCGGAGAGGAGCGAGGCGACGATCGCCAGGCCGAGGCAGCCGGCTAATTGGCCGAGCATGCCGGCCAGCGCCACGCCGCGTTCGCCGAAGGTCCTCAGCGCCCAGCCAAGGAGGACGCCCTGGACAAGGATGTCGCATACGCCGATAGCGGAGAGCACCCAGCCGACCTGGCCCGGCCCCCAGCCCACGGAATCAAGAGCGACGACGCTGAAATTGTTGGCGAAGAAGGCGAACGGGATGCTCACCAGGGCCAGTCCGGTGAGCAGGGAACGCAGTTCCGGCCGCGCGAAGGCGCCGGCTATGACCTTGAACGGGTTGAGCTGCGCGACATCGAGGCTGGCTTTGCGGTCCTGCTTCGGAAGGCTTTCGGGAAGTGCGAGCGCGGAGAGGAGGCCGATGACGACGGCGATGGCCGCTGTGGCGAACACGGGCGCGGCGAGGTTGATGTGGGCGAGGAGGCCGCCGAGCGCGGGGCCGATCATGAACCCGATGCCGCTGAGGGCGCCGAGCAGGCCGTATCGCCGGGCCCGGTCTTCGGGCGGAGTGATGTCGGCGACGTAGGCGAACATGACCGGCATATCGCCGGCGGTCAGGCCATCGATGATGCGCGAGACGAGCAGCACCCAGAGCGCGCCGCCGACGCCGAAGAGCACGAAGCCCAACGCCGAGCCGAAAACGCTGATGACGAGGATCGGCTTCCGTCCGAACCGGTCAGAGAAGGACCCGAGGAAAGGCGCGGCGACAAACGCGCAGAGCGCGTAGACCGAGGCGAGGATGCCGACCCAGAGCGCAAGCGACGAGTCAGGCACGTAATCACGGATCACGAATGGAAGTACGGGCAGGACGATGGTCATGCCGATGGTGGCGAGGAAGCTGATCGCGATGATGAGTGGCCAGGCCAGTTTCGGCGCCTGGAGCCGGTTTGGGGCCGTACTCTCCCCGGACTGCGCGAAGCTCATGCGCCCTCTTCCGCGAGCATCAGGTAGATGGACTTGCGGGCGGCGTTGACGACGGCGATGGCCTGTTCGGCCTGCGCGTCGCTGCCGGCCGCTTCGAGCTGGGAGAGTGCGCTGAGCAGTGTCTCCGTGGCCTGGCGAAGCCGGGCGCGGGCGCACTCGGCATCGGCGAACTGCTTCCACGGCTCGCTGTCCCCGGATTCCTGGACGGCGCGGCGGCCGTACTCGGTGATGCTGAAGACGCGCTTGGAGCCCTCGTCGCGGCTGTGGATGAGGCCCTGCTCTTCTAGCTGGCGCAGGGTGGGGTAGATGCTGCCGGCGCCGGGACGCCAGAAGCCGCCGCTGCGGCCGGCCAGCTCCTGGATGATCTGGTAGCCGTGCATGTCCTCCTGCGCGAGGAGCGCGAGGACGGCGGCCTGGACTTCGCCGCGGCGGACGCGGGGCTGGCCGCGTCCAGCGAAGGGGACGCCCCAGCCGGGGCCCGGGCGCCGTCCTCGCCGGGGGTCGAATCCCCCGCGGCCGAGCCTGGGATCGTTGAAGTGATTCACTGTTTCTAACCTACTTTCGTGTATCGCTACGTATAACGATATATCGATGACTATGGACTGTCCAGCCCCCTTGCTGAGCGATCCTGGCGCGTACCCGCGGCTGCGCGGCCGCCGGCACGATACGGTCTCCCGTGCGGATGGCGCGGCCGGCCGTACAGGCCCTACGATTTCGTGCGATCCTTGCGGCGCGCAGGGTTTCCTGCCGCGGCGTTGGATGAGCGGCGTGGTCCGGCGCCACCAACTTCATCCAGGGATGGTCCGTGTGAAGAACTTGAAGGTTGGCCTGCACGTTTCCCAGGCCACGGCCCAGAAGACCGTTGATGCCATTGTCGCGGCCGAGAAGGCGGGCGTGGAGTGCGCCTGGTTGACCGTGGGCGGGCTGGCGCCAGACCCGTTCGCGATCTTTGGCGCCGCGGCCCAGCACACGGAGAAGATCCTCTTTGGAACGTCGATTGTGCCGACGTTCCCAAGGCACCCCCTGGCGATGGCGCAGGGCGCGATCGCGGTCGACTCGCTCGCGCCGGGGCGGCTGCGGTTGGGCGTGGGCCCCAGCCACAAACCCGCGATCGAAGGCACCTGGGGCATCCCGTTCGAACGCCCACTGGAGCACCTGCGCGAGTACCTCACGATCCTTCGCGGGGTGCTCGAAACGGGCGCCATCGACCACACCGGCAAGCGGTTCACCGCGCGGGGGCAATCGGGCGCCGGCAAGACCGGGGTGACGCTGATGGCTTCGGCGTTGCGCACGAACGGCTTCCGGGTCTGCGGTGAGCTGGCCGACGGGGCGATTTCGTGGGTGTGCCCGCTGCCCTACCTGCGCGATGTTGCCGTGCCGGCGCTGAAGGAAGGTGCGGCCAAAGCCGGGCGGCCCGTCCCGCCGCTCATCGCCCACGTGCCGGTGGTGGTTTCGGAAGACCTGGACGCGGTGCGCGAGGGCGCCCGGCGGCAAATCGGCTTCTATCCGCGTGTGCCGTTCTACTCGCAGATGTTCCAGGACGCGGGCTTCCCGGAGGCCGCGCAGGGCGAACTGAGCGACCGCATGATTGACGCCCTGGTAGTGCACGGCACGGCAGCGCAGGTGAAAACGCGGCTCCGCGCGCTGCCGGAGTTCGGCGCGAACGAACTCCTGGCGATGGCGATCCTGCCACCCGGCGATGGCGACGCGATGGCGCGGACGATGGCCGTGCTGGGCGAGCTCGCGGCGGAATAGCAAAGGCCCGCGGGCAGGCGACTCAGCGCATCAGTTCGGCCGCAATGGCGGCGAAGACGGCCTTCGCCGCCGCTTCGGCATCGGTCCGGGACATGTTCTTCTCGAGGTCCGCGGTCGATTTCGCTGACTGCCCGCCCCGGCTGAAGACATCCATGGCAATCAGCGTTCGGCCGTCGTGAAACCAGGCGCGGTAGGCGTTTGTGGAAGCACGCGTCGTGCCACCGGCCGCATCCTTTGTTTCCACGTAGCTAAGGCCGTAGATGAACAGCCCGGCCTTGCCGGGCGCGAGTTGAATCGCGTCAAACTCCCAGTGGAGCGCGGGGTTTTCGATGTGTACGGACGGAAGCGTGGACTTAAGCGCCCGCTGGGCCTCGGCGGACTGGTAGTCGGCGGGGTTGAGCTTGCTGCAGATGAATGGATCGCACGCCGACACGTTGACCAGGACCAGTACGTTCGCGCCGCCGGCTGTCGTTGCGGTCGATGTGAACAACGCTGTGGCGCCAGCGGCCGATGACCGGATGTCGCTCGAGGTGAAGCCGGCGACGGCGCCGGACACACCCGTCAGGAGTTCCTCGCTGGTAGGTTTGGAAGCCTGGGACGATGCCGTGGCTGCAGGCGTGGCTACAGGCGTGTCGCTTCTCCCGGAGATGCTGCCGGAGCCGTCGCCCCCGCACGCGGCGAGAGCGACTGAGAGCGCGAGGAAGACCGCGACGAATCTGATCACACGGCACTCTGGCACGAGGGCGGTTGGTGCGTCCACCGGCTGGGCCGCCGTGTGGTGTGACCGTCGAACTGCGGCCCACCATTTCGGACTGCATGGCCGCGGCGGAACCTCGCTGGCGTCAGCCGTGACCGTAGACCACGCGCAGGCCCCGCGCGATGGTCGCGGGGATGGCGCTCTGGTGCGATTCGCCAGGGAAGATGTGCGAGGTGATGGTCAGGCCTTCGTACCCGCGCGAGCCAAGCTGGCTGGACATTTCGATGGCGTTGCTGACCATGCGGGCCATGGCGTAAATGCCGGGCTCGGGGAGTTGCTCGAGCTGGCCCGCCGAGATGAACACGCGAGCGTCCAGGCGGCCCCCCTGCGTCGCGCGCTCTTCCTCGAGACGGAACATCTCGCGCTCATTCCACCAGAGCGAGGGGCTGCCGATGATGTAGCGCTGGAACGCGGGCTTCGGCTGGAGCAACGCGTAGGTGGCGAACAGCCCGCCGAGCGAGTACCCCCAGATGCCCTGGTCGTCCCGGCTGCCGCCGTACTCGGACGCGATGAACGGCGCGAGCTGTTCGCTGATGAACTGGAGGAAGCCCGCCGCGCCGCCGAGCGCGCCGTCGGCCAGTGGCTGGCCGGCGGCCGCGGAACGCTCAATCATGCCCTCGTCGGACGAGGGCGTGAGCTCGTAGTTCCGCAACGTCATCATTTCGCGCAGACCGGCGTTGTAGCCGACGCCAACGATGATGAGTGGTTCGATTTCGTTGCCGAGGAGCATCATGCGGGCGGTTTCGACCGTGGTGCCCATGCCGCCGTTCGCGTCCAGCGCATACAGGACAGGGAGCGGCGCATCCGGCTTCTTCGCGGATGGCGTGGCGACGAAGACGCGATACTCGCGGCCGTTGGAGTCAGCCGTGAAGTGATGGGTGCGGGTGTAGGGGAGGACGAACGGTCCGAGGTCTTCCATGCGGTAGCGAAATCCTGGGTGCGGGTGGCGAGGAGTGTGACGAGGCGCGCGTCAAAAGGAAAGAGGCCGGCGGGTATAGGGTAATTCGGGGCCGGCGCCGGTACTCTGGCTGCCATGGCGACCTTCTGGCGGCGGCGTGGCCGTCCACCGCACCCCGAGATCCTGACCCCGTCTGAGCAACGGGTGCTTGAGCTGATCCGGGAAGGCAAGACGAACTCGGAGATCGCCTACGCGCTCTCGATTTCGATCCCGGGCGTGAAGTGGCACGTCTCGAACATGCTGGGGAAGCTTGGCGTTGCGGACCGCCATCAGTTGGCTGCGTGGAAGGGACACACCGGTAGCGCCGCGGCCGGCCGCCCCGGAAGCCGAGCGGGCACGGCCGGCTTCGCCGGGTGGTTCGGGTGGAAAGCGGCACTCGGCGCCGCGGCCGGGCTTGTAGCCGGAGGAGCCATCGTAGCCGCGGCGCTCGTTGGTTCGACGGACGACTCCCCGCCGCCGGCCGCCGTCACGCCGGCGCTCCCGCAGCCGCCCACGTCCTTCGTCGCGACGGTCGAGTTCGCCGATGCGCTCTCGACGAAGGTCCGGCTCGACCTGGAGCTAGCTTCGCCGCCGACGGACGACTACATGCTGAGTATCGAGGACGGCTTTGCCATCTACGCGGACGGCGACCGCAGCCGGGACTACGCGCTGACAATGGGGCTTCTGGAGGGAGGGCCGAACTCCGGGAACCGCTGTGCTGTCGCGATCGAATTTGATGCGGTCCCGGCGGGCACGCAGTTCATCGAAGTCGAGCTGAACGGAAAACTGAGGCGGGTTGCGATGTCCCAGGCTGAGGCCGACCGCCAGAAGACGCCCGGCGCCCAGTACTTCGCGGCGGTTCCTCCGGGGACGAGCGCGCGGGCGGCCGTGGTGCGTGACCCGGTGGAAGTAGACCTGACGGATCGGGCGCCGAAGGAGTTCGATAGCGGTCTCGGCTGGAAGTACGTGTTCGAGCGGGTCGTCGCGACTTCGACGCGGCTCGGAGTGACCTACCATGTCGAGGGACTCGCTGACGGCTGGGGATATCACGACCTTGGAGGACATTCGAACGTCGATGGCTCGTTGAGGTTCAGGCCCGGTCAGGAGACGGCAGTGGTGAATCTGCCGACGGCCGGCCAAACGGTCAAGTTCGCCGTCGGACCGGGGAGCCGGTGGGTGGAAGAGCCAATTCGCGCGACGTTCACCCGAAGTGGAGCCACATGGACGCCCTGGAGTGGACTGACCGGGATCGGTCAACTCGACGCGGCGCTCACTGACGCACCGAAAGTCACGATGAACGGCAGCGCCGAGGCGATCCTTTTCGGTGTGCCGGTGACGCTGTCTGACGACCTGGGCCACACGTACCAGCGGACAGGCTCCCATGGTGGCCCCGCTCTGATGGAGATGGTCTTTGAGGGCCCGCTCGACCCAGCCGCGAAGACGGTGACGCTCAACATCGAGGGCTACTGGGTCGCGGAAACGCGTGAGTGGACGGTCGAGATTCCCGTGCGTTGACTCAGGGCCGCGCGACTCCCACGAGAATCTTCGCCAGTTCTTGCGGGCGGTTGAACGGGATCATGTGGTTGGTGGCGATTTCGTCGTAGCGCCAGGAGGGGTGGGACTTCGTGTAATCGGCGGCTACCCAGAACGGCCCGCCAGTGCCTTCCGGGCGCGGTTCGCCGGTGGCCTTGATGTAGGTGAGCGAGATGCCGCGCTGTTCGAGCGGCGTACGCAGGCGCACGGGCTCCCGGAAGCAGGCCGAGGGGTGGCCGACGCGGCGCGGGGCAGCGAAGGCCGCGTCGGCCGGGTCGTCGTAGTCGCGCGGCATGGAGGGCTGCAGCCATTCGCCGATCGGGAAGGATTCGGCGACGGTTTCGAGGCGGCCGTTGAGCGTTTCGAGCGACTGGCCGTCGGCGGGGACGAAGGCGTCAAGGTAGACGAGGTGCTTCACGCGGTCGCCGAGGTGGTCCAGCGCGCCGGTGACGACCATGCCGCCGTAGCTGTAGCCGACGAGCGTGATGTCGCGCAGGTCCTCGTACCAGGCCGCGTTGACCACGTCCTGGATGTGGAGCGAGAGGCCGACCTGGGGGCTGGTGAGGTGGGCGCGTTCGCCCAGGCCGGTGAGGCAGGGCGTGTAGACATCGTGGCCCTGGGCGGTGAGCAGCGGGCGGACTTTGCGCCAGGTGAAGGAGCCGCTCCAGGCGCCGTGGACGAGGACGAAGGTGGACATGGGGCGGAGTCTACACCTCACCCCCCGGCCCCCTCTCCATTGCGATGGAGAGGGGGAGGAGTTGGTTCGGGCGCATGGCGCAAGCGGCCACTGAGGGCCGCGACTCCAGAGTGCCCCGCGTTCAGCGCCGGGCGATGAAGACGAATTCGAGGCCCGGGCGGTCGGGGGCGTCTCGGACATCGAGGACGGTGAAGCCCGTGGAGCGGAGATTGGCTTCGATTTCGCTGCGCTCGCGGAAGCGGAGAGTGGACTCGGAGGTGAGAACAGCTTCGTCGGATTCGAAGCGGTAGGTGTGGCGGAAGGAGACCAGCGGAAGGGTCGCATCGGTGACTTCGGTCCACGCTTCGACCACACCGACGCCTGGGACGTCGCGCAGGCGTCGGGTGGAGGTTGGTGTCCATCGTTCCCACGCGCGCTGGGCGGGGTCGCGGACTTCGAAGACGAGGTGGCCGCCGGGGCGGAGCGCTTGGTGTGCGGCGCGGAGTGTGGCGAGCCAGTCCTCTTCGTCGATGAAGACCTGCGCCACGTTGCCCGTCATCACTGCGACATCGGCATCGACTGGCTCGACGTCCGGCGCTGTGGCGTGGATCCAGGTAACGCGGCCGGCGAAGGGCTTTCTTCGGGCGACGTCCAACGACGCGAGCGCCGGGTCCACGCCGAAAACGTTGCAGCCGCGCCCGGCGAGCAGGCGAGGCAAGAGAGCCAGTTCCGCACCCGATGTCGAGCACGCGGTGTGCGCCGAACTCCTCGACCATCGCGGCGTAGGCAGTGAGGTCGTCTCGGTCGCCGTCGAAGGTGTTGTACACGGCTGCGAGGCGAGGATCGGCGAAGATGGCGTCAGGCAGATCTCACCTCCCGGCCCTCTCTCGACCGGCATGGAGAGGAGGATGGGTTCACTGGCGCATGGCGCTGGCGGCCCACTGGGCCGCGGCTACGTTGCCTACGTGGCCGCGGCCCGGCCTGGTCAGGCCCCAACGGTGAGGGACTTCTCGTCGCGTTCGCGGCGGAGGCGTTCGAGGATTTCCGTGACGGGCACGGCGCCGAGGTCTCCGCCGCCGCGGACGCGGAGCGCGGCGGCGTGCGCTTCGGCTTCGCGGTCGCCGACGACGAGCATGTACGGGATTTTGCGCAGCTGGGCGTCGCGAATCTTGGCGTTCATGCGTTCGCCGCGAGCATCGACTTCGACGCGGAGACGGGCGGACCGAAGCTGCTTCGCGACCTCTTCGGCGTACTCGATGTGGCGGTCGGCGATGGGGATGACGACCGCCTGCACTGGCGAAAGCCAGAGCGGGAAGTTGCCTTCGTACTCCTCGATGAGCAGCGCCGTCATGCGTTCCAGGGTGGAGATGACGCCGCGGTGGACGATGATCGGCCGGTGGCGGCCGCCGTCCTCGCCGATGTATTCGAGCTGGAACTGGTTCGGCAGGTGGAAGTCGACCTGGACCGTGACGAGCGTTTCGTCCTTGCCCTGGGCGGTCTGGAACTGGACGTCGATTTTGGGGCCGTAGAAGGCGGCTTCGTCGGCGGCTTCGTAGTACTCGAGGCCGACCTTGTTGAGCACGCGGCGGAGGAGGTTCTCGCCCATATCCCACATCGGCGGGTTGTCGACGTACTTCTCCGTGTTGTTGCGGTCGCCAAGGGAGAGCCGGTAGCGGTAGTTCTTCAGTCCGAGGACGCCGTAGACGTGCTCCATGAGGTTGAGCACGCCTTCGACTTCGGATTCCACCATGGCTTCGTCGGCGCAGAAAATGTGAGCGTCGTTCAGGGTCATGATGCGGACGCGGCTCATGCCGGTGACCTGGCCGCTCTTCTCCCAGCGGTGCATGTTGCCGAGTTCGGCGATGCGGATGGGAAGCTCGCGGTAGGAGTGCAGCTCTGACTCGAAGACCATGATGTGGTGCGGGCAGTTCATGGGGCGGAGGCAGTACTCCTCGCCCTCGCGCTCCATCACCGGGTACATGGCGTCCTGGTAGTGCTCCCAGTGGCCGGAGCGCACGTACAACTCGCGCTTGCCGACGTTGGGCGTGATGACGTGCTGGTAGCCGCGCTCGATTTCGAGGTCTTCGATCCAGCGCTGCAGTTCTCGGCGAATCGTCGCTCCGGCGGGCAGCCAGACGACGTGGCCGGGTCCGATGTTGTCGAACAGCTCGAAGATCTTGAGCTCTTTGCCGATGCGGCGGTGGTCGCGGCGGCGCGCTTCTTCGAGCTGGTGTTCGTATTCGGCGAGCTCTTCGGCGGTCTCGAACAGGGCGCCATAGACGCGCTGGAGCTGCGGGTTCTTCTCGCTGCCCCGCCAGTACGCGCCGGCGATGCTCATCAGCTTGAAGGCGCCGATCTGGCTGGTGTTGCCGACGTGGCCGCCGCGGCAGAGGTCAGTGAACTCGGCGTGCGTGCACTGGGTAACGTTGCCTTCTTCGAGGTCGGCGAGGAGGTCGAGCTTGAAGGGCTGCTTCGCCCACCTCTGCTGGGCTTCCGCTTTCGTCAGGTGCGACATAACGAACTTGTGCTTGCCCTTCATGGACTTACGCATGCGGGCGTCGAGCCACTCCAGGTCTTCGGGCGTGAGCGAACGCGGCAGGCGGAAGTCGTAGTAGAAGCCGGTGTCGATCGGAGGGCCGATGCCCAGTTCGGCGTCCGGGAAGAGTTCGACCATCGCTTCGGCGAGGACGTGGGCGGCCGAGTGGCGCATGCGATTGAGGCGCTCTTCGTTCGAGAGCGCGTTCCAGTCTTCTTTGGGTTCGATGGCGTCAGCCATGGGAGTACTCCAATTGGGGATCGTTGGTTTCGAATTGGGGATTGAAGGCGGCCGTGAGCCGCGCGCGAGTGAACGCATTTTGGATTTGCGATTTTGGATTTTGGATTGAGCGCGGCGGGCGTGCCGGTATCCCCAGCGTCAGCGGCCAGGAATCGAAAATCCAAAATCCCGAATCCAAAATCATCCCAGGGTGAACCTGTGCCGGGCATCGATCGTCGTCGTGCCGTTGGGACGGGCGACGTGCCCGTGGTTCCACCCAACTTCGTCCTTCCGGGGAACGGTGGAAGGACCTTCGCTGCGGCCGCTAACGGGGCCAATCGGGCTGCCTTATCGTCCTGGCCGCGAGGCGGAGGGACGCTTCGGGAGCCGGCTCGCGGGTGGTTTTGGCCTGCCTGGTGGCGCGCTTTCAGCCGGTGGCGCGTCTCTCTGAGGGCGGCGGGTTACTCGTCCCGGTCGGTGCCGTTGTCGCAAGTATACACGGCATCGCCGGGCGCCGGGCGCCGAGCACCAAGTACCGGGTACTGGGTACCCGGTACTCGGTACCTGGCAGGCCTGAGCTGGAGTTAGACGGCGACTGCCGGTTCCTGCTGGATGACGGCTTCGTAGAGCGAGACCTTGGGCGGGCCGGCGAGGACGCCGGTCATCGCGGTCTGGCCGTGGGCGGCGCGGAATTGCTCCGACTTCGTCCAGGCGTCGAACGCGGCGCGGGACTCCCAGGTGGTGTGCGAGAGGTACTCGCCTTCGTTGTCGCCCTTGAGGAGGGCGAAGCGCACGAAGCCGGGGACCGTGTCCAGGTAGCTCTCGCGGGACTTCCAGGCGGCTTCGAAGTCTGCTTCGCGGCCGCCGTTGATGGCGAATCGATTCATGGCGATAAACAAGGGGGTTCCTCTTTCCCAGCAAGTGGCTGGCTGATGGAGAAGGCTAGCCACCTGACGCAAATCAGTCAAAACGATCCTCTTGCATTAGGTATGCCTTATGTGTCAGTTTAGGCGAGCCGCACGGAGGCCACCTCCGTCGCCCAGAGGAGTTCTCCCCCCCATGCGCCCTCCTTCGCGCCTCGTTCGATTGCTCGTGGGCCTTGTGCCCGCGACGGTCCTTCTCTTCGCCCTGACCGCCGCCGCGTGCGGAGGCGACGACGACGATGGCGGCGATGCCATCCCCTCGCCGACCGCCGTACCTGCGACCGCCACACCGGCGGCATCGCCGACGATTGCCGCTGAGGCGGCGCCGGTCCTGCCAGCTTCGGTGACCGACAAGGACGGCAAGACCATCCAGGTGAAGGACGTCAGCCGCATCGTGGTGCTCAACGGCGACCTCGCCGAAGTGGTCTACGCGCTCGGCCTCGGCGAGAAGGTCGTCGGGTTGGATACGAGCGCGACCTACCCGCCCGAGGCGAAGGCCAAGCAGAACATCGGCTACCAGCGGACGCTGAGCGCCGAGGGCATCCTCAGCCTCAACCCGACGGTCATCATCGGGAGCGACACGGCGGGCCCGCCCGCGGTGATCGAGCAGATCAAGGCAGCCGGCGTGACGACCGTGTTGTTCAAGTCGCCCGCCACCGTGGAAGCCATCCCGAGAAGATCACGAACGTCGCACGCGAAGGCGCTGGGCGTGCCGAACCGGGGCGCGGCGCTCGCGAAGAAGACGCAGGACAGCGAATTCGCCGCCGCCGTGACATGAGCAAGACCGCGAAGAGCCAGCCGAACGTGGCGTTCCTCTACCTTCGCGGCGCCACCACGCAGTTCATCATGGGCAAGGGTTCGGGCGCCGACGTGATGATTGCCAGCGCGAACGCGAGGACGCCGGTGTCACCGCGGGCGTGAACGGCAGCGCGCCAATCACCGCGGAAGCACTGGTCGCCGCGCAACCGGACGTCATCCTCGTGCTGACCGCCGGGCTCCCGGTGATCGGCGGCATCGACGGTGTGCTGAAAATCCCGGGCGTGGACCAGACGCCCGCCGGCAGAACCGGCGAGTGGTCGACCTGGATGACCAGTATCTGCTCGGTCTCGGGCCGCGCGCGGGCCAGGCGCTCATGGACCTGGTGAAGCTGTTGCACCCGGAGCTGAAGTGAACCTGCCGGTGGCGCTGCCGGCTGATGAAGAACGCGCCCAAACGTCGCGCGTACCGGCGGGCCTGACCTGGGGCTCCTCTTCCTCGGTCAGCCCGGCCTTGCCACCACGGACGCGCGGCCTCTCGCTCGCTCGCTTGCGAAGCGGGGGCCGCGCGCTATTTTCCCATCCTCCTTGTGCTGCTCGCGTTCGCGTTGCTGTTGAACGTCGGGATGGGCGCCGTCGAAATCGGCCCGATGCAGGTCGTCGGAATCCTCTTGAAGCACGCAGGCATCGACGCTGGTATCCAGTTCACAACACAACAGGATGCGGTGCTCTGGAATATCCGCGTGCCTCGCGTGATCCTCGGTCTGGCCACGGGCGCCTCGCTCGCGATTGCCGGTTGCGCGCTGCAGGGGGTCTTCCGCAACCCGCTGGCCGACCCCGGCGTTATCGGCGTTTCCAGCGGCGCGGCGCTCGGCGCAATCGGGATCATCATGCTCGGAGTTGCGCCGGTGGGGACCTACACCTTCCCGGCCGCGGCATTTGGCGGTGGGCTCCTGTTGACGCTCGGTGTCTACGCGATGGCGCGGCGCGACGGGCGGACCGAAGTCGTCACGCTCATCCTCACCGGTGTCGCCGCGAACGCCGTCGCCGGTGGCGCAATCGGCTTCCTGACGTTCTATGCCAACGATGCACAGCTTCGGAACATCGTGTTCTGGTCGCTCGGGAGCGTGGGCGGCGCGTCCTGGGCGAGCGCGAAGGCTGCAGTCGTCGTCGCAGCCTTCGGCGTGCTGCTGCTGTCGCGGTTCGGGCGCCGCCTGAACCTGCTCGCGCTCGGTGAACGCGAGGCGTTCCATCTCGGCGTGGACCCGGAGCGGACGCGGCTCGCGGTCATCGGCCTGGCCGCCTTGCTGACGGGAGCGGCGGTCGCCTTCGCCGGGATCGTGGGCTTCGTCGGATTGGTGGTGCCGCACCTTCTGCGGCTGCTGATGGGGCCGGACCACCGCCGGCTGCTCCCGGCGTCGGCGCTTTTCGGGGCCAGCCTGCTTCTGCTCGCGGACCTCATTTCGCGGACGATAGTCATCCCGCGGGAGCTGCCGCTGGGCGTGATCACGGCGCTGGTTGGAGGGCCCTACTTCCTCTGGCTCATCCATCGCACGCGGGGCCGGCAGGGGGCCTGGGCATGACGCCGCTCCTCGAATGCCATCGCGCGAGTTTCCAGGTCGGCCGCAAGCATCTGGTCAAAGACGTCTCCTTCGCGCTGGAGCGCGGCGAAGTCCTCGCGATCGCCGGCGCGAACGGCGCCGGAAAGTCCACGCTCCTGCGCCTGCTCGCGGGCGACCTTCGGCCATCGAGCGGCAGCGTGAGCGTGACCGGCAGGACCCCCGGCACGGTACGCGCGAGCGAGCTGGCGGGACTTCGGGCGGTGCTGCCCCAGCGGTCGGTCATCGAGTTTGGTTTCACCGTGGGCGAGGTTGTCCGCATGGGCCGGACGCCCACGCGCAGCCAGGGGAAGGCGCACGACGACCGCGTGGTCGCCGATTGCCTGGCCCGCGCGGGGATCACGCACCTTGAACACCGGACGTTCCCTTCGTTGTCTGGCGGTGAGCAGGCTCGCGCTTCGTTCGCGCGCGTCCTCGCGCAGGAAACGCCGATCCTGATGCTCGACGAGCCGACCGCGGCCCTCGACATCCGCTACCAGCACCTGGTGCTCGGCGAAGCCCGGCGGCTGGCATCGGAAGGGGCCGGGGTTGTGGCCGTCTTGCACGACCTGAACCTCGCCGCGGCCTATGCGGACCGTGTCCTCCTGTTGCGGAACGGCGAAACGGCCGCCCTCGGGCGTTGCCACGAGGTGCTGACCGCGCCGATCCTCTCCCACGTCTACGACCACCCGGTGGACGTCATCACCGATGGCGCGTCGGCGCGGCTGCTCGTAGTCCCGCGGGCGGCGACGCTCACTGGAAGCTTGGTCGAAGCTGCGGTATCCTGAGGTTTCCGCGTTGGGGCGGTTAGCTCAGATGGTTAGAGCGCTGCGTTGACATCGCAGAGGTCACTGGTTCGAATCCAGTATCGCCCACCAGACTTTTGCGAGCGGCGTGGCCAACGCCGGATCCCACCGTTACTCGCGGAACGCTTTCCCGACCACACCCGAAGGTGGCCTGTGCTCAGCGCTGCGTTGCGCCTCGTTCTGGGCCTGTCTTGACCTCCCGGAACGGGAGGTTGCGGTCCACTTCCGCCTCTTTGGGTAGCCCGAGGACGCGCTCGCTGATGATGTTGCGCTGGATCTGATCGGTGCCGCCGCCGATCGAGTTGAAGTAGCCCATGAAGGCCTGGTAGTGGGTTTCCGCGGCTTCCGTCGAAGCGTCTCCGTCGAGCATGCTCCGCGCGCCGAGGATCGCCGTCCGGACGCGGGCGTCTTCGTGCAGGATGCGCGACATGGCGAGCTTGCCGATTGACGCGAGCGAAGACGACGAGCCCTGCTCCATGTCGGCGAGGGCGCGGCGCATGTTGAGGTCATTGAGCTTCCGATAGGCAATCGCGCGGGCGATGTCCTGCCGGATGACCGGGTTCTGCAGCTGGCCGGCCTCTCGGGCGAAGCGGATGAGGCCACCGGCGCCATCGACGCGGCGCGCGCCGCCGGCGCCACCCATGATCGAGCGTTCGTACTGGAGCGCCGTCTGAAGGACGAGCCAGCCGGTGTTCAACTCACCGAGCAGGTTCTCGGCCGGGATAGCCGCGTTGTCGATGAAGACCTCGTTGAAGTGCGAGTCTCCCGTGATCTGCTTGAGCGGCCGCACCGTTACGCCGGGCTGCTTCATTGGGCAGAGGAAGTAGCTAATACCTTTGTGCTTCGGCACGTCCCAGTCAGTGCGGGCGATGAGCAGGCCGTAGTCGGCGGTGGCGGCGCCGGAGGTCCACACTTTCTGCCCGTTGACGGTCCACTGGTCGCCGTCGCGGTCGGCGCGCGTGCGGATCCCGGCGAGGTCCGAGCCTGCGCCAGGTTCGCTATAGAGCAGGCAGGTCAGGATTTCGGACGTGAGCAGACCGCGGAGCACCTGCTCCTTCAGTTGCTGCGTGCCGTACTTCAGGACCGTGTTTGCGGCGAGGTGCGTGCGGTCCATGCCCGCGCCGGGAGCGCCAGCCTTGCGGAACTCGTTCTCGATGACCTGGGCCTGGGCGTTCGAAAGACCCCGCCCGTACCACTCTTCCGGCCAGGACGGGACAGCCCAGCGCGCGTCCACCACTTTCGTATTCCAGTTGATGACCGCCTCGGAGGTGGTCCAGGCGCCGCCGCCGGAGGCGCTGCCTTCGGTCCAGTTCTGGGCGAGCCATTCGCGTACTTCGGCGCGGAGTTCGTCGTCTGTGACAGGGTTGGTTGTCGCCATGGCTCAGGCCTCCAGGATTTGCAGGTAGCGTTCGCGGTAGAGGTCCGGCGCGCCAAGCAGTTGCGCCGTGGAGCGCGCCCGCCGGAGGTAGAGGTGGACCGGGAATTCCCAGGTGAACGCGATGCCGCCGTGCATCTGCACGGCATCGAACGCGATTTTGGAGAAGCTGTCCTTGCAGGCGAAGGCGGCAAGGTTGATCGCTTCCCGGGCGCCCGGCGAGCCGCTGGCGAGCGCATCCGCCGCGTTGCGCGCCGCCGAGATGGCCGATTCGCGCTCGATGTACAGGTCGGCGGCCATGTGCTTGAGCGCCTGGAAGCCGCCGACCGCTCGCCCGAACTGGTAACGGTTCTTGATGTAGTCGACGGTCATGTCGAAGAGCCTGCTGGCCGCGCCGGCCTGTTCGGAGGCAAGCGCCACGCGCGCGACATCGAGGGCACGCTCGACGGCGTCCCAGCCGGAGATGGCTATCGGCTTCGCGGGCGTGCCGTGGAATTGGAGGGTTGCCAGGCGGAGCGTGAGATCGACGGTCTTGTTTGGCGTGACGGTCACGGTCGCGTCCGAAGGGTCCACTTCGAACAGACCGATTTCGGCGCCACGGCGCGTGACCACCAGGACGACGTCGGCGATGTTGCCGAAGGTGACGTACGAGGCGGTGCCCGTGAGCGTGGGAGCCGGGCCGGATTCGGCCGTGACGGCCACGCCGTCTACCGTCCAGGTCCCGGCGGGGCCGGTGAGCGCGGCGGTGGCGATGGTCGAACCGCTCGCGATGCCCGGGAGGAGGCGTGCGCGCGCTGCCTCGTCGTCGGAGTGCTTGAGTAACTCGGCCGCGAGGACGGCCGAAGAGAACAGCGGCCCGCAGTACAGCGCAGCTCCCGCCTCTTCCATCACGCCGCCGAGTTCGCGTGGCCCGAGGCCGGCGCCGCCATACTCCTCGCTCACGAGAAGCCCCGGAAGGCCAACGTCAGACAGTTGCTGCCAGAGCGAGACGTCGTACCCCTCGGCTGACTCCATGGTCCGCCGGACGTCAGCCTCCGAGCTCTTGTCGGCGAACAGCCGCCTGACGGTTGCTCTGAGCTGAGCGAGGACCTCGCCCGGCGCTTCCATCGCGGTTGTCATTCAAGCCTCCCTCGCGTCGTGTCTCGTGCTTGCGGCGTTAGTTATACAAGAAGAGGGTCGAGGTGAGCGGCTGACGTGGCCGCTCGAACTGACCCTTACCTTCTCCCCCGTTAGGATCGGCTCATCAGGAGCAGGGGCAGCGCGTGAGATTCTGGCGAAGGAAGCCGGCGGATGAGGCCCAGGAAGCCGCTGAGGAAGCGGTTGCCGCCGAAGAAGAGCCGGTTTCGTTCGAACTCACGCCCGAAGAGCGGGCAGAGGTCCACGAACAGACCGAGCGCGCGGTGGAACGGACCCGGCGCGGGTTTTTCGGCCGGCTCGGCGGGCTCTTCGAACGCTCGGACTTCAGCGACGACCTCTGGGACGAACTCGAAGAGATCCTCATCGGCGCTGACGCCGGCCTCGAGACCACGACGGTCATCATCGCCGCCGTGAAAAAGCGCGTGAAAGACGAGGGCGTGAAGCAGAGCGCGCGGGTGCGCGAACTGTTGCGTGAAGAACTGGTCGAGGTGCTGCGGGAGCCAACCGACGAGCCACTCGCCTGGCAGGACGAAGATGCGCCTGAGATGACCATCATCCTCGTCGTGGGCGTGAACGGCGCGGGCAAGACGACATCAATCGCCAAACTTTCGCACGCGTTCAAGCGCGACGGCGCAACAGTGGTGCTGGGCGCGGCCGACACCTTCCGGGCGGCCGCGACAGACCAGCTCAAGGTGTGGGGCGAACGCATCGGTGTGCGCGTGGTTGCCCACCAACCCGGCGCGGACCCGGGAGCGGTGGTCTTCGACACCCTTTCCGCCGCGGAGAGCACGAAGGCGGACTTCGTCATCGTGGACACGGCCGGGCGGCTGCACACCAAGGCGAACCTGATGGAAGAGCTGAAGAAGATGGACCGCATCATCCAGCGCAACCACCCGGACGGCCCGCACGAGACCTTCCTGGTGCTGGATGCGACCACCGGCCAGAACGGGCTGATGCAGGCCAAGACCTTCGCCGAGGCGGTGGGCGTGACCGGCATCATCCTGGCGAAGCTGGATGGCACGGCGAAGGGCGGCATCGCCTTCGCCATCGCCCATGAACTGGGCATCCCGGTGCGGTTCATCGGCACCGGCGAAAAGATGGACGACCTCGCGCCGTTCGACGCGGAAGACTTCGTGGACTCGCTGCTCGCGCAGGAGGCGTAATGCTCGACGTGCTCGCGTTCTGGGCCGCGGCGATCGTGATCGCCGCCTGCGGGTTCCCGATCGCGGCGGTCGTGTTGCGCAGGCTCCCCGATGCGGGATCGGCGTTGAGCTTCCCCCTTGGCCTGCTGGTCACGAGTTATCTGTATTTCATCCTTCGCGTGTTGCACGTGCTCAGCGCGGGGCGGCGCGACTACTTCGTGGCCGTGGTGATCGTTGCCCTGATCGCGGCGGCGATTGTCGGGCGGGACCGCTGGTTCAAGGTGACCTGGCGACGGGCCTGGCCGGGGGTGGTGGTCGCGGTCGCCGTGTTCAGCTTCGCTTTCTTCGGGTACACCGCGTTTCGCTCGTACAACAGCGAGATTGGCGGCACCGAGCAGCCGATGGACCTGATGTACCTGAACGCGACGATGAACTCCGAGGAGTACCCGCCCAAGGACCCCTGGCTCGCGGGCGAGCCGGCGAGCTACTACTACTTCGGGTACCTCCAATCGGGCGTGCTGACGTCGATTTCGGGCGTGCCGGCGTCCACCGGGTACAACCTTTCGCTGGGATACACGTTTGCGGCCGCGGCGGCGGGGGTCGCTTCTCTCGCCTACGCCCTGACTCGCTGGGTGCTTGGTTCGCGAGCCCGGAATGCAGCGGTCGCGGCCGGAGGGCTGGCGATTGTGCTGCTGCTGTTCGTTGGGTCCCTTTCGGCGGTGTTCGAATGGTCCGCGGCGCACGAGCACTACAACGAGGGCCTGTACAAGACGTTCGGCGTCGAATGGCTGCTCCCGTGCCAACCGGGCGTGACCGAGGACTGCTACACGGGTGCGGTCAACCCCCGGACCACTGAGTGGTACCCCACGCAGTACTGGTTCTGGTGGCAGGGCTCGCGCGTCATCCCGAACACGATCACGGAATTCCCGTTTTTCAGCTTCCTGCTGGGAGACCTGCACCCCCACGTGATGTCGCTGCCGCTGGTGCTGCTCGCGATCGGCGTTTCAGCGGCACTCTGGCGCGGACGCGGGCGGTTGGACTGGCGGCGGCACCGGCGCGCGCCGTTCGAATCGCTGCTCTTCGCGGTGCTCCTCGGCGGGCTGGCGTTCCAGAACGCGTGGGATGTCATAACGTTCACGGCGCTGTTCTCGCTGGCGGTGCTGGCGCGCAACCTTCGGCGTGATACGCCGCTCGAAGCCCTCGGTGGGGCCATGGCCTACGTCCTGCCGCTGGGCGCTGCCGCCTTCTTGCTCTACCTGCCGTGGGCCCTGGACTTCTCGTCGCAGGCTGGAGGGATCGAACCGTACGTGGGGCCGGGGACTCGTCCGGCGCACCTGCTGCTGCAGTTCGGCGCGCTGGGGCTGGCCGGGCTGGCGACGGCCGCATGGTCCCACCGCGGATTGAAGAGCGCCGCGGCCCAGAACATCGCCCTCGGGACGGCGTGGATTCCGCTCGGGCCATTCCTCGGCTGGATCGCCCTGGCCATGGTCAAAGGAGACCTTTCCGACGGCGTGGACGCGCGGGGCGCCGGCGGCTGGGTGACGCTGGTCATCTACGCGTTGAGCGCGTGGTTGTTGTGTTTCAGCGCGGTTGCGCTGGCCTCCCGCCGCCGGGCGCTGGCATTCCCTGCGGCCTGCGCCGCCTTCGGCGTGATGCTGCTGTACGGGTCCGAACTGTTCCTGATCAAGGACGTGTTTTTCGGGAGCGTTCCGCGGCTCAACACCATCTTCAAGCTGTCGTACCAGGCGTGGGTGTTGCTCTCGCTCGCGGGCGCGGTCGGCATCGTCCAGGCGTTGAGAAACCTCCGCCGCCAGCCTGCAGGCTACGTCGCCGTGCCGGCGCTGGGGCTGGTCGCGCTCGGCCTCTGCTACCCGCTCCTGGCCGCCTTCAACCGGACGAACGGCTTCGCCGGCGAGACGAGCGTCGATGGGCTGGCGGCCGTGGCTGCCGCGGACCCCGGCGAGTACGACCTCG
The DNA here is from genome assembly GCA_046328215.1 of Dehalococcoidia bacterium. Taxonomy (GTDB): domain Bacteria; phylum Chloroflexota; class Dehalococcoidia; order Tepidiformales; family Tepidiformaceae; genus Amarobacter. The sequence goes on from JAXLXA010000010.1 coordinate 97,760, forward strand.
TGCAATGGATCACGAAGAACACGCCGAGGGATGCCGTGGTCATCGAGGCCACCGGCCGCCGCTGGGGGCCAGGCTCCGGCGCGCCCGTGCTCGTGGACGCGGGCGTGGACTACTCGGACTCCGGCCGGATCTCAGCGCGCACCGGGCGGTCCACCCCGATTGGCTGGTACTTCCACGAAATCCAGTGGCGCGGCGACAACGCGAAAAACCGCGCGGAGTACCTTCGCAGGCAGGACGAGGTCGACGCTGCGTACTACTCAGGCGATCCTGAGCGCGTGAAAGCGGTGATGCGGGAATTCGGGGCTGAGTACCTCGTGGTCGGGCGGATCGAGCTCGCTCGCTATCCGGGACTGTTGCCGGACTTCTCCACGTTCCTCGACGTGGTGCACAAAGCCGGGAACTACACGATCTATCGCCTGCCCGTGGAAGCGACGGTGCGCAACCCGTGACGATCATTGGTGAAATGCGGCCGGCCACGCGGGAGGTCTCGGTAGGGACGTTGCTGTGGCTCGGCCTTGGCGCCCTGTTCGTGTTCACCAGGCTCGCGGGGATGATGAGCATCCCTGTGGGCGGCGCCGAGCTGGACGCCCTGTCCGGAGCCTGGCGGGCGCACGACGGCCACAGCGACAGCCGCTACATCCCAACGCTGTTCCAGGGTGTGACCGCCCTGAGCTTCAGCTTCACGACCTCCGAAACGCCCGCGCGGGTGCTGGCGCTGCTCGCCAGCCTCTCGCTACCAGTCGCGCTCTACCGGCTGCGGCTGACGTTCGGGGAAGTGGCCATGCTGGGCGCGCTGCTCGTGTTGGCGCTTGACCCGGCGACGATCCTTTTCGGGAGCACCGCCAGCGCTTCGGGCTTCGACATCGCGGTCGCCCTGTGGCTGCTCGTGCTCGCGAACGAGGCGCGCGTTGCGCCGTGGCTGTACGGCCTGGCAGGCTTCGCCGCCGCGACTTCCGGTGGAATCGTCCTGCCACTGATCGTCGGGGTCGCGGCCCTGCGGCTGGTGCGCCAGGACTACCCTGAGCGCGCCGCCTTCGGCTGGGCAGCCTCCGGCGCGATCGTTGGGGCGGTTGTCGCAAGCCTCGGCTTCGGGTTCGGGTGGGATGGACCCGTGCTCTCGCCCGTCGCGGCCTTTGGCGCGGGCTTCGACCGGCCCTGGTCATCGGAACACACCAGCTACCTCGCGCTGATCTACGCCTCGCCCGTGGTGCTGGGAGCGCTTGCCGCGGTGGCCGCCCAGGTCTTTCGTGGCTGGCGCGACGACGACTGGTCGGCGCTGGAATTGCCGGTGTACGCGTGGTTCGGCGCGGCGTTGCTCTGGCTCATCGCCGCCAGCGGCGCCCACGACCCATCGCCGCTCGCCGCGGTCGCGCTGCCTGCCGCGCTGCTCATCGGGATGGAAGCGCCGGGGCTGGTGGCGGCGCTGCAACGCGTGGAGTGGAGGTACGCCTCCGGCGTGCTCGCCGGCATGCTGCTCTGCCTGGGCGTGATCGAGGCTTACGTGGTTGACTGGGCGCGCGTCGACCGCCCGGGCACCGCCGACGACAAGCTCATCGTCACCGGGTTGAGCATCGCGGTGCTCGCCTGTTTTGGACTGCTGTTGAGCAATCGGCGGTCGTTCGGGGCGGTGGCGATCCCGCCGATCTTCGTGGGTGCGCTGCTGCTGTTCTCCGGCGCCTCCGGAGTGGCCTTCGGCGGGCCGAACGAACCGCTCCCCTCTCCGGTCGCGACTTCCCAGAGCGATGAGATCCGCGCGATCGTGCAGTCCTCGGTGAAGGAAAAGGGCGGGCAGATCGTGGTCCACCCGTCGTTTGAAGACAGCATGACCTGGGCACTGCGGGACACCTCCGGCATCGTGGTGGCCAGCCGGATTCCCGGGGATGCCACGGCAGTGGTCTGGCCGGTCACGGAGCCGGCGCCCGAAGGTTACGCCGTAGTCGAAGGGCAATGGAGTTTCACGCAAACGCGGGAAGGCCCTGACGGCGGCTTTCTCGACTATTTGCGATGGTTGAGCAACCGCAACTCGCTGAAGAACGTCCCGGCGCCGCTCGCCGTATATCTCAAGGCAGGCCAATGACCACACGATCTTTGCCGGCCACTCAGTCTCCGGGCGCCTTTGAACGGGCGCTCGGGGTGCGCATTGCGCTGCGCTGGGAAGTGGTGGCCTACGTCGTGATTTTCGGGCTGGCGTTCGCGCTGCGGTTCTTCGACCTCGGCACGCGGGCGCTTCACCACGACGAAAGCATCCACGCGCAGTGGTCGTGGAGCCTTCTCCAGGGGACGTACAAGCACAGCCCGATCTTCCATGGGCCGTTCTACTACCACGTCCAGGCCCTGGTGTTCTTCCTCTTTGGAGCGAACGACTACACGAGCCGCGTGTCGGCTGCCATCTTCGGTTCGGCGATTGTCGCGCTCCCGCTCCTCCTCCGGCGCCGGCTTGGCCAGGCGGGGACGATGGCCGCGGTCGCGTTCATCGCGTTCTCACCAACGCTGGTGTACTACAGCCGCTTCTTCCGCGAAGACATCTACATGGCGTTCTTCACCATCCTCATGGTGGTCGCCATCTGGCGGTACCTGGACGAAGGCAAGGACCGCTGGCTCTACCTGCTCGCGGTGGCGTTCACGGGCAACGTCCTGACCAAGGAGGGCGCCTTCCTGGCGATCGCGGTGTTCCTTGTCTACGTTGACCTGCACACCGCGGTCCAGCTTGCCGGACGGACGCTCATTGGGCGTTCGAACCGCTACTTCCGCGAAGAGCTGGCTGCGCTGGCCGCCAGCCGGCCGGAACTCAGCGCGGATGACCTGACCGCGCTCGCCCGCGAACGTTCGGACATCAACACCCCCTTGCGGCGGTTCGTGCTCACGGTCGGGTTCGCGCCGTTCGCATGGGCGTTCGCGGCCCTCTGGCCGTTCCTCGGGCCGCTGCGGGACCGTCTCGACTGGGGCGAAGAGATGCCGCGGCCAGCGGACGTCCTGGTCCTCCTCGGGACGTTCACGTTGCCGTTGCTCACGCCGATCAGCAGGTTCTTCATCCTGGAGCCGCTCGGCATCGTTGAGAAGGACCGGTTGAGCTGGGAACTGCACTTGCAGGGGGTCATCCAACAGCGCGACGCCGTGGCCATTGCCGGCCTGTTCTCAGTCACCACGAGCATCGCGGCGTTTGCGGGCCTGCAGTGGCGCCCGAAGCTCTGGGCGATCGCGTTCGTCGGCTGCACGGTCGTCTATCTCACCCTGATGACCTCGTTCTGGACGAACTGGAACGGCCTGATCAGCGGGCCGTGGGGCTCCCTGGATTATTGGAAGACGCAGCAGCACGTCTCCCGCGGCGACCAGCCGTGGTTCTACTACTACATGCTGATGCCGGCCTACGAGTTCCTCCCGCTTGCGATCTGCGTTGGCGGCGCGTGGTGGACGGTGGTGCGGGGGAACGCGTTTTCGCGGTTCCTGGCGTTCTGGTTGGTCGGGATGTGGGCGGCGCTCTCGCTCGGCGCCGAGAAGATGCCCTGGCTGAACACCCACCTCGCCCTGCCGGCCTGCGTGCTGGCCGCCTACTCGGTCCAGCAAGCCTGGACGGCGTGGAAGGAGAAGCCCGCGGTCTCTCGCCTGCTGGTGACTCTGGCGAGCGTGGCGCTGATCTCGGCCGGCGCCCTCTGGCTGGTTGCGTACCTCCCGGGCAGCGGCAGCGCGACCGGGGTTTCGCGCTTCGCACTGCTCTTCGCTGCCGCCGGCGTGGCGCTTTACGCGGTCTGGCCGTTCGGGCGGCAGGCGGCCGGGGTGATGGCGCTGACCGCGGCCATCGGGGCACTCGCAGTGTTCTCGCTGGGCACGATGTACAAGGTCTCCTTCGAGCGCGGCGACGACCCCCGCGACCTCCTGATCTACACCCAGAGCTCCGGGGACCTCGCGCGGGTTTCGCGCGAAATCGACGCGCTGGCGAAGGCCTCCGGCAAGGGCTACGACATGCCGATCGCCGTCGACTCGGCGGACTCGTTCGCGTGGCCGTGGGCCTGGTATCTCCGGGACTACAAGAGCGTGAGCTATGTCGACTTCTCAAGCGGCGTGCCCGCCGGCCAGTTCGATGTCCTGCTCGTGAACCAGTCGAACGTCGGCCGGGCGCAGGACTACGTGACCAATTCGAGCATCCAGTACGGGACTCCCGAGAAGTACCCACATCGCTGGTGGTTCGACGAGACCTACAAATACGCGATGTCGGCGAAACCGAACGGGATCTGCACGGGCCTCCAGGGTGACTGCGGACCACGGCATTTGACCACCTGGAAGCACATCTGGAACGGCTTCGTGCACAAGGGCTGGACCGAAACCTGGCTGAGGTACTGGCGCGACCATGACCCTGGCCGGCCGAACGGCAGCGTCGACGCGTACGCGTTCTTCCCGGCGAGCTTCGACCGGGCCACCGGTAAGCTGCTCGCGCGGCCGATCGAGCCCCCGAAGCCGGGCACGGACTCGGACGGCCACGCCGTCTTCGGCGGCGCCGGTTCGCTGCCGGGACTGTTCTTCTCGCCGGTCGATATCGAACGCGACGCCGACGGCAACCTGTTCGTGATCGATAGCGGTACGAAGAAGCTGCAGAAGTTCGACGCGCAGGGCAACTTCATCGCCCAGGCCGACATTCGCGTGAAGGCGAACGACCTGAGCGAGCAGTCGCAACCGTGGGGGCTCGCCCTCGCGCCCACCGGCGAGGTGGTGGTGGCGGACACGTTCGGCTGGCGCGTCCGTGTGTTCGACAAGGACCTGAAGCCGCTGGCGACGTTCGGCCAGCCACCTGACACGACGAAGGCCCCCGGGCCGTTTGACCTGTTTGGCCCGCGTGATGTGGCCATCGACAGCCAGGGCCAGCTCTGGGTGACCGACACTGGCAACGACCGTATCCAGGTGTTCACGCTCCAGGGGCAGTTCGTGAAAACGGTTGGCGCGAGTGGCAAGGGCGAGGGCCAGTTCGACGAGCCCGTCGGCATCTCCATCGGCAAGGACGGTTCGATCTACGTGGCGGATATGTACAACGGCCGGGTCCAGGTGCTGAACCCCGACGGGTCGTTCAAGAGCCAGTTCAAAGTCGATGGTTGGGGCGGGCAGGAAGTGAACGACAAGCCGTACCTGCGCGTGCTCACCGATGGCCGCGTGGCCGTCGGCCTGCCGTCTTCGAACCAGGTGCGGGTGTATTCGGCGAGCGGGGCGACGTTTGTGACGGTGGATCCAGGGAAAGATCCGCTGGCTCGCCCTTATGGGATCGTCCAGACGCCCGATGCTAAGCTCTGGATAGTTGAGAACGGGACGGCGCGCGTGCGCCAGTTTCCGATTCCCTGATTGGCGGTTGGCTGTTGCTTCGTTCCGTGCGCTTCTGGGCCAGCTTCGCCATCAGCGTGGTGTTCATCGCGCTGTTCCTGAAAGCTACCCACCCGCGTGACCTCGGCCACGCCCTCGAACAGGCTGACTATTTCTGGCTGATCCCCGGGACGGCGGTCCTGTTCGTCGCGATTAGCGCGCGCTGCGTGCGTTGGTCCGTGCTCATGCGGCCGGTCGCGCCAATGAGCCCCCAGCGGCTCTTCCCCTACGCCATCATCGGCTACATGGCCAACAACCTCCTCCCGGCGCGCGCCGGCGAGGTGGTGCGCGCCTACGTCCTCGGCGACCGTGAGGGCGTCTCCAAGATGGGCACCTTCGGCACGATCGCGGTGGAGCGGCTGTTCGACGGCTGCACGCTCGTGCTGATGTTGCTCATCGCCGGCACGTTCGTTGGGTTCGACGACGGCAAGCTTCAGGCCATCGCCTGGGTATCGACGGTGTTCTTCATCGCCGCGCTGGTGGGGTTCTACGTGCTCACCTTGAACGAGACGCGGGCGAAGCGGGTCATCCACTTCTTCCTGCGGGTGCTCCCGGCGCGGTTCGAGAGCATGGCCGAGGAGATGGCCGACAACCTGGTCGACAGTCTGCGCTCCGTGCATGACCTGCGGTCGCTGGGCCTGGTGACGCTGTTCAGCGGCGCCGCCTGGACCATCGAGGCCGGGGCGTACGCGGTGATCGGGCAGGGGTTCGACCTGAACGTGTCGTTCGCGCACTACTGCTTGCTGCTCTCGGCGGCGAACCTGGCGATCATCATCCCGACATTCTTCGGCGGCACCGGGCCGTTCGAATGGGCGGCGAAACTGGTGCTGGTCGGCGCGAATGTGCCAAATGGCGTGGCCAGCGCGTATTCGATCGTCGCGCACGGCGTCATCCTCGTGCCGACGACGATCCTCGGGCTGATCCTCCTCTGGAGCTTCGGCGTTTCGTTCAAGCGGATCACGAACGTCGAGGTTGAAGAACAGGTAGCCGCGCCGTGAGAGTCGGGATCGTTGGCGCCGGGGTTGCGGGGCTGGCAGCTGCGAACGTGCTTCGCGCGGCCGGCCACGAGGTCACGATGTTCGAGGGCCGCCACGAAGTTGGCGGTCAGGTGGTGACCTTCCCGGTGGGCGGCGAGCCGCTCGAGTGCTTCTACCACCACATCTTCACGAACGACACCACGGTCATCCGCTACATCGAGGAACTCGGGCTTGGGGCCTACCTGCGCTGGATTGAGCCGAAAAACGCCCACTTCGTGAAGGACCGGATGTTCCCGTTCGTGACGCCGCTGGACCTGCTGAAGTTCACGGCCATCCCGTTCACCAGTCGCGTGCGCCTGGGACTGGCCGCGGTCTGGCTCCGCCGCAAGGCGGACGGGATCAAGCGTTACGAAGGGGTCACCGCGAAGGAGTGGATGGAGAAGGCAGTCGGCAAGAAGGCGTTCAACGCGTTCTGGGGGCCGCTGCTCAAGGGGAAGTTCGCGGACCAGGCCGGCAACGTTGGCATGGTCTGGTTGTGGAACAAGGTCTACCTGCGCTTTGCCAGCCGGAAAGGCGCGGGTTCGCGCGAGTCACTGGGCTACCTGGAGGGCTCGTTCCGGCGGTATTACGTCGCGCTCGCGGAACGGCTCGCGTCGCAGGGCGTTGCCATCCGCCTGAACACGAACGTCGAAGAGGTGCGGATCGAAGACGGCCGCGCGACCGGTATCCAGGCCGGCGGCGAATTCCACCCGTTCGACCAGGTGCTGATGACGACGCCGAACGTCATCACCAGCAAGATCGCGCCCGGCCTGCCGGATAGCTACAAAGCCGTGCTCGACCGCGTGCGCTACCAGTGGGCGACGTGCCTCGTGGTCTCGCTGGACCGGCCGCTCACGCCGTACTACTGGCTCTCCATCGGCGACGATTTGCCGTTCGTGGCGTGCATCGAGCACACGAATTTCATGCCGCCGGCGCGTTACGGCGGGAACCACGTGGTCTACCTCTCGAACTATGTGGCGCCCGGGCACGCGGTGCTCGAAATGGACGCGGACCAGGTGTTCGAGAACTACCTGTCCGGCATCAAGCGTCTGAACCCCCAGTTCGACCCGTCGTGGGTGCGCGAGAAGTGGTTCTTCAAGGACCCGGGTGGCCAGCCTGTCATCACGACCTATTACTCCCGGTCGATCCCGGACATGCGGACCGGTATCGAGGGCCTGTACCTCTCGAACACGACGCAGGTGTACCCCGAAGACCGTGGCCAGAACTACAGCCTGATCCTGGGCGAAAAGGTGGCGCGGCTGATGGATTCCGACGGGCGTGCCGGAGCCTAACGGCGCGGTTCGATACTCGAGAGGTTGAGCGTGGAAGATTCCTTGAAGGTGGCCAGGCCTTTCATGTCCAGTTCGCGTTCGATGCGCAGCGGCAGCCAGCGGTCGGTCGCAAACCAGGTGCGCTCGGTCCAACTGCCGGTGATGTCGCCGCTAAAGGTGTAGGTGACCTCCAGCTTTATGGCCGGGATGGTCGCGCCGCCGGCCTGCGCGCTGGTGGCCGTCGCTGTTGCGGTCGCCTTCGCCGTCGCGCTCATCTGCGCGGGCCCTGAAGAGAGAGAGAGCTTGCACTCCAGGCTCTGCGAAGGCCCGCCCGGCCGGTAAAGCAGGCCGGGGTTGCAGGTCATCTCGGCGGTGGGGCTCACAGCGCCGATGCGCTGGTGCTTGGTGTGGCTCTGTATCTGAAGCGTGCCGTCGGAGGTGGCGCAGTAGGTGGTGTCCTCCGTGTGGGGTTCGAGCAGGTTGAGCGTGACGGTGAAGCACGACCCTGTGGCGCCGGCGACGGTGACGGGCACGCTGGCCGGATAGGTGCGCGATTCGCTGGGGAGGAGGCCGAGCTTGACCTCTTCACCGCCGGTGGCCGCGAAGGCGTAAACGCCGAAGGCCGGCAAGGATGGTGCACCCGCGGTTGTCGCGGGCGCCGCCGTAGTGGTGGTAGACGCGGCTCCCGCGGGGCTCGGCGTCTCGGTGCGGGCGCGGAACGCTTCGAGGGCCTCGGATTCGGTCACCGGCGAAGCGCCGCGTGGCCAGGCGATGAAGGCAACGATGATCGCGACGACGGCGGCGGCAACACCGGCGGCGATGGCGATTTTTCGTTTCACGGGAGTCCTTTCGTTTGGCTGTCAGGCGCGCCGGATGGCGACGAGGGAGCACGCCTGGAGGTGGGCGGCGTTGCGCCGCATGGCCGCGCGCATGCCGAGCACACGGCGGCGGGCGTCACCGTCTTTTGCGACGCGGCCGGCGAAGCGCAGCGCGCCCCAGAGCCCCTCATCGGCGACAAGCCGGCGTGGTTCGAGCAGGTGGAGTGGCGCCGCGAAGCGCTGCCGCACTTCGAAGCCGGCGCCCTCGATAAGCGCGGCCCAGCCGCTGACCGTCAGCGGGCTGACGTTGACGTGGATCTGGCCGGCGAGGTCTTTGCAGATCGCCTCGGCTTCGGCGGCCGGAAGGTCGTCGGGGAGGAGTGCGATTTCATGGATGCCGAGGCGTCCGCCCGGGCGGGTGATGCGCGCCAGTTCGGAGAGGATGCGCTCCTTCGCCGCCGCCGGCTGCATGGTGAGGTATGCCTCGCCGAAGACCACGTCGGCCGAGGCGCCTGGCTCGCCCGTCTCGGATGCGGAGGCCTGGATGACACGCCGGTGCGGGCCGGATAGAGCCGAACCAACGCGACGGGCCGAGACCGGGTCACGGTCGACGCCGAGGTAGCTGGCGGGGTTGCGGGCGAGGACGAGCTCAGTCGTGGAGCCGAGGCCAGGGGCGAGTTCGACGACGTGGTCGGCGGGGCCGATGTCGAGCGCGCCGAGCAACTGCGTGGTCAGTTCGCGGCCACCGGGGCGGAGGACGCGTTTGCCCAGGCGGGCGAGGAGCCAGTGGCCCGGCATACGGTCAGCGCGGAGTTCGGCGCCGGGGAGGAGGTCTTCGGCGGCGGTGGTCATGGTCATGGACTCCCTGTGCACGAGGATTAGGTGATACTAATACGAAAGGAGTGCAGCGACGAATTTACCATCCGGTAAGTAAAGGCGCCCCCGGACGCTGCGGGGGAGGGCAGTGGTAAGTGACAGGTCGCCGCTGGTCGCGGCTTGTGCGCTTCGCTCGACCGGTCACGGGAGTGGGAACCTAGATCCGCGCGTGAGCAAGGCTGCTCCGCAGCGGGAGAGCGAAGCGAGCCCGCGGCGGGCAAAGGAAGGCTGAAGCTGCGGGCGAGCCTTCCACCAGACGCGCCGTCAGGGCGCGCCGAGCGGCGCCTTGTTGGAGCACCGGACGCGGCTTCTGGTCATCGCCGCGGGCCGCCGCGTGCGCGCTTTGCTTGCACGCTCTGGCGAGCCCTCCCTCACCGTCGGGCCACGGATTCGTGGTCAGTTCGGTCGCCGCTGGTCGCAGCGTGCGCGCTTCGCTCGACTGCTCACGGGTATGGGAACCTAGATCCGCGCGTGAGCAAGGCTGCCCCGCAGCGGTCGAGCGAAGCGAGCCCGCGGCGCGCAGCAGGGAAGCTGAAGCTGCGGGCACGCTTTCCACCAGAGACACCATGAGGGTGCCCCGAGCGGCGTCTTGTTAGAGCACGGGACGTGGCGTCTGGTCATCGCCGCTGGCCGCCGCGTGCGCGCTTCGCTTGCACGCTCGTTCGTAGCCTTGCTTACGCGCGGATCTCGGATGTGCGTGTGTGGTGGGTGCAGGGCCGTCCCCGCTGGTCGCCGCTTGCGCGCTTCGCGTGCACGCTCTGGCGAGCCCTTCCTTACGGTCGGGCCACGGTTTGGTCGTGTGGTGGGCGGAGGGTCGTCCCCGCTGGCCGCCGCGTGCGCGCTTCGCTTGCACGCTCGTTCGGAGCCTTGCTTACGCGCGGATCTCGGATGTGCTCCGTGGTGAGCTACCCCGGCTTGCGGAAGAGGGCGCGGACGATGATGACGCGGCCGTCCTGGATGCAGCGGGAGATGTTTTGGATGCGTTCCCCGAAGTCGTCGCCCATGACGAGGCCGATGCCGAAGCCGCCGACGTTCGCCGGAGCCGGGGCCTGCGGGAACGGGACCTGTTGCCATGCGGCTTCCTCGAACCCCGCGGCGGTCAAGAACGCGCGTGTCTCAGCCGACGTGTAAAGGAAGCTGATGTCGGGCGTCCGTGCCCAGGGGAGCGGGAAATCGAGGGGCTTCTTCGCATCGCCCCATAGGAGGTCAAAGAAAGCGAGGCGGCCACCCGGTTTGAGGACGCGGAAGGCTTCGTTGTAGAACGCCTGCCGCTCCCGGATGTTCATCACGACGTGCTGGGTCCAGGCGGCGTCGAAGCTCGCGTCTTCGAACGGCAGCGCAGTCGCGTCTCCGGCCTCGAACCGGCATGTCGCGGACAGGCCGCACTTCTCGGTGAGGACGCGCGCGGCGTCGACGAACTCGGGCGTCAGGTCGATACCGGTGACATCGCATCCGAATTCCGCGGCGAGGAGGCGTGACGGCCCGCCGATGCCGCTTCCGAGGTCGATGACCCGTTCGCCCGGCTTCAGGCCGGCAAATTCAGCAAGCTGGCGGGTGGCCATGGCGCCACCGGTGTGGAACTCGTCGGTCGGGGCCAGGGTTGCGGGCGTGAACTCCGTGACCCCCGCGGCGGTGGCAGCCTGAAGGATGCGATCGGCAAGGTTGGCGGCGCCGTAGTGTGATGCGACGCCCCGGGTGATTTCGGTCATGCGGCATACCTCGATTCAGGCGGGCATCTTGGGCTTCGGTCCGGGGGCGATGCAAGGCCTTCGCGCCTGCGTGTAGGGCCGGCTTCGGCTATAGTGTGCCCGATTTCACAAGCGAGGCCGGCGGATGACCGTTGAACCCGGAATCCAGGAACTGCGCGAGCTGGTAGCCGAATTCCAGCCCAACCGCGGGCATGTCATGCCTGCGTTGCACAAAGTCCAGGACAAGTACGGTTACATCCCGAAGCCGGCTTTCGAGGTCATCGCGCGGCAGCTGAACAGCACGCCGGCTCTGATTTACGGCGCAGCGACGTTTTACTCGGACTACCGCCTTCACGCGCCTCCCGAGACCGAGATTGCCTGGTGCTGCGGCCCGGCCTGCCGCATCCTCGGCAGCCAGGCCATCCTGGACGCGCTCCAGGACGAACTTGGCGTCGGTTTCGGCGAGCACACCGAGGGCGACAAGCTCGGCCTCCACATCGGCCAGTGCAACGGCACCTGCCACGAAGCGCCCCAGGTGTGGGTGAACGGCAAGGTGAAGGGCCACCTCACACCCGAGTCCGCGCGTGATTTGGCCCGCGGCCTCAAGGAGGCGGCCGAATGAACGCGAAACTCGAATCTCTCATTTCCGAAGCGAAGCGAAGCTGGCAGAACGAGCAGGCCTCCGGCCGCATCCGCATCCGCGTGACGCGCGATACCTCGTCGCTGGCTCGCGGCGCGGATGAGACCATCGCGAAGCTGCAAGCCGCCGTCGAATCGAAGAAGCTCACGGCTGACGTTGGCGTGACCGGTTCGTGGGGCTTCTGCTGGATGGAGCCGTGCGTCACGGTCCGCTCGGCCGCGGGGACTCACACGATCCTCTACGGGAACGTCACCGAGGACCGCGCCGGCGAGTTCATCGACGCGATCGCCGCCGGGCGTGACTTCCCCGAGCTGGCCATCGGCGTGGTCGAAGGCAATGCCACCGCCGACATCCCGCTGCTGTCGGACCACCCGTTTATGCAGGGCCAGGTGCGGCGGCTGATGGCGAACATCGGCAGCACGGACCCGGAGAGCATCGACCACTACCTCGCGCACGACGGCTATGCCGGGTTCGGCAAGGCGCTGGAGATGGACGCCGAAGCGATCGTCAAGGAGATGCTCGACAGCGGCCTCGGCGGGCGCGCGGGAGCGGGTTTCCCGGCCGGCCGGAAGTGGGACTTCCTGCGCACGGCAACCACATCGCCGCGCTACCTGGTCTGCAACGCGGACGAAGGCGACCCGGGCGCCTGGGTCAACCGCGTCCTCCTGGAAGGCGACCCGCACCTCATCGTCGAGGGCATGATGATCGCCTCGCTCGCCTGCCATGCGGACGAGGGCTACATCTACATTCGCTACGAATACCCGCTGGCGTTCGCGCGCATGCAGAAGGCAGTGGAGCAGGCGCGGGCGAAGGGCCTCCTCGGCAAGAACATCCTCGGCAGTGGCAAGGACTTCGACCTCGTGGTCTTCTTCGGCGCGGGCGCGTATGTCTGCGGCGACGAAACGGGCCTGATGAGCTCCATCGACGGCTACCGTGGCATGCCGCGCATCAAGCCTCCGTTCCCTGCCCAGGCGGGCCTCTGGAACAAGCCGACGAACGTGAACAACGTCGAGTCCTACGCGAACGCGCCGATGATCATGCGGAACGGCGCGCAGTGGTGGAGTTCCGTGTCCGACGCGAAAGAGAAGGGGACGAAGATGTTCACCTTCTCCGGGTCGATAAACTGGGCCGGCTGCGTGGAAGTGCCGTTCGGGCCCTCAATCGGAACCGTCATCGACCAGTGGGGCGGCGGGATGCGGGAAGGCCGCGTCCTCAAGGGCTTCCAGCCCGGCGGGCCGCTGTCCGGCGTCTGTGCCGCGAACCGCAACCTGACGCTGACGCTCGATCCCTACCGTGAGCTGGGGCTGTTCCTCGGCGGCGGCGGCATCGTGTTCTTCGACCAGTTCACCTGCATCGTCGACATGTGCAAGTTCTTCCTCGCGTTCTGCGAGGACGAAAGCTGCGGGCGTTGCACCACCTGCCACGGAGGGACGCAGCGCGCGGTCGAGACTCTTCGCCGCATCCAGGCGGGCGGCGGCCGCGACAGCGACATCGAGAACCTGAACAAGCTCGTTTCGACGATGGTCTGGTCCAACTGCTTCCATGGCCAGTTCGCGATGACGACGATCAAGACCGCCCTAAAGGCGTTCGCGGACGAATGGCGCGAGCACATCGTTGAGAAGAAGTGCCGCGCGGGCGTCTGCCGGGACCTGCAGAGCGGCATCCAGCCGCTACGGCGGGCGGAAGAGCCGGCGCTGGCGCTCGCGGGCGGCTGATTCGAGGTTCGACGGGCGGGTTGTAGCCGGCCGAAGCCCAGTAGAATGGGATCGTGACGGAGACGCGAGCCATCGGGGAGATTCTGCGCGATGCGGCGGCGGGTAACCTCGCCCACGTCCTGGCGGAAGAGCGCGCGGGATACGATCCCGTGGGCAGCGCGGAACGCCTCTTTGCGCTCCTTGACCGGCGGGGAATCGCATACGTCCTCGTTGGTGGGATCGCGATGCTTCAGTACGTCGCCGGGAGGAACACCGAGGATATCGATCTGATTGTTGCTCCCTCCGCCGTTCGCCTCGTGCCCGAGCTTCAAGTACTGAGCCTCGACAAGGACTTCGGACGCGCGTCATTTGAAGGGATCCAGGTCGACCTGTTGTTCACGGCCAACAAGCTTTTCGATTCCGTGCGCGCTCGTCATGCGCAGACCTTAACGTTCGGCTCGACGCGCGTGGTCACGGCGACCCCAGAGGGATTGTTGCTGCTGAAGCTCTTCGCGTTGCCCTCACTCTACCGGCAAGGCAACACGCACCGCGCCTCGATTTACGAATCAGATATCGCCGGTCTCCTGGCGTTGGGCGAAGCGGACCTCGATTCGGTCTGGTCTCAACTTCGCCCGCACCTTCTGGATTCCGACATCGACGAGCTCCGCAAGATAGTGAGCGAGATCGAGGCACGAAAGAGCAGGTTCGGCCGGAACCCGGAATAGCTCCTCAGCCTTGGGGCGCAGGTTCCCTGAACCCAACACACGACAAAAGACTCCCGGCTTTCGCCGGGAGTCTTCTTTCACAACCGGTGGCTTCTCAGGCGGCGAGTCGCACTGGCACCGGCTGGTTGCTCTTCACGCTGCTTTTGCTGCGCGCCTTCGCAATGCGGTAGGTGAGCAGGGCGAGGACGACGCTCATCGAAACGGCGTAGAGCATTGTCACGGGCATGAGCTGGGTGTCGGTCCCGGCGGTGATGCCGTGGAACCAGGAGAGGATGAAGGCGGCGAAGGAGGCGAAGTGGAGCTTCCGCCAAGCCTTCTGGCCGATGTACTTGCGCGCCCAGAAGCTTCCGGTCACTGCGGCGGTCAACCAGGCGGCGATGATGCCAAGGCCCACCATCAACGGTTCGTAGGGCGACAGGAACGGGACGACGAGGTCGAAGACCGAAAAGTGGAAGAAGCCGTCAAACAGGAGCGAGCCACCGTGAACGGCGAGGAACGCGAGAGAGAGGACGCTGAGGAATTGGTGGACGGTGAAGACCGTCAGCCGTGACATCGACTTGTCGGCGGCCTTGCTGCTGATGAGGAGGCCGAAAATCATCGATCCCGTGAGCAGAGCGAAGGCGGCGAGCCCGGAAGCGCGGCTAATCAGCCAGGCAGCGTGGCCGGTCTCGTTCAGGCGCAGGGCCATGCCGCCGGTCATAGCGGCCACGATTGCGACGACGATCAGAGGGCTGTAGCGGTTCATGTCAGGACGCCTTCGTGGTCTTGCTTGTGGTCGATGTCGTCGATGCGGTGGATGTTGAGGTCGTCGTTTTGGTCGTTGCGGTAGCTGTGGCCGTAGCCGTGGCTGCCGCGGTGGTGGCAGGTGCGCTGGTCGCTGCCGTCGTCGCAGTCGTCCCGGACGAACCTGCGCTGGTCGCGGTCGTTGGGGTGGAGGTCGACGTATACGAGACCGTGTCGGTCAGGACGGCATCGTCGGCGGCTGCTGTCAGCCCGTCATCAGCGTTTCCCATCGGCTGAGCGAGCCACCCGGCCGTCAGCATCGTCACGCCGGCAACTGCCGCCGTGATCGCGAGTTTGGTGTTGGTGAAATCCTTCTTGGCCATCGTGGTCCTCCGCGGGTTTGTGTGCCCGTGGATTCAGAATGGCTCCATTGCATTGGTTGAAGATTGGACGAAGATGTGGGAATTCTTAAGGTTTGGGCTGCTTAACCGGCGGTTCAGGGATCGGTGCCGCAACGAGGAAACGCTCGAGCTTGCCGGTGTCTATCCCCGTCTCGACGTCACGTAGGACAGCGCCGCGCCCACTGCTCGGAAGTCGGCATCGCTGAGTCTGCCAATCTGCCGATCGAAGCGGAGATTCGAGAGACCACGCAACTGCATGAGGTCAGCGGCCGAGGTCGCGGGGAGGCCGTTTTGCGGCGTCGACAGTATTCGCACCTTACTGCGATGCCGGGCGAAGTCCTCCCGCCACGTTGTCAACGGCACCGCCAGAGACATGCCCAAGCGAGACTCTGAGTCGCGGCTCAGAACGATAGCGGGGCGGGTCTTGCGGATTTCCGCGCCGACGACCGGGTCGAACTTCACCCACCAGATTTCGGCCTGGGCAGGCTCACTCATCCATCAAGTCGATGTCTGACCCGGTACCGGCCTGCCACTCCTCCGCCAGGGCGAGCGCCTCTGCGCGGTCGTTCTCCGTGTAGAACCGTTCTTCGTAACGGCTCAAAAGCGACTGGAACTCAACCGGGAGCTTCAGTAGCTCCTCGGTCGTCGTCGACTTCGAGACGCACTCCAACCACTCGAGGAAGGTGGCATCGGCCAGCGGCAACAACGCCGCGGCATCGTCCTCGCCGAGTTCGTCGATTCGTGCCAGGAGCGCTTCTTTCGCGGTCATCGAGTCGAGTATAGCCGACCGGTGGTGCGGCTCGGCTCGTTTCGACCGCCAGGACCCGCGCGAAGGCGGCTGCCGCGCGCTCGAAGCTCTGGTAGAGCGGGATGCCGGCCGAGGGTGGGGCGGAGGCGGCGCCGAGCGAGCCGGGTTGGCCGGTGTTTATTGTTCGTCGCGGGGTAATTCAAGGTCGAGGACCAGGGCGAGAAGGTGCCGGAGTTCCACCTGGTCTTCCGAAGAAACCGCCCCGGAACGGTATCGAAACCTCTCGATCGATACCGACCGTAGTTGGAGTCCGTCGGCGGCCGAGTCGAGATCAAGCCCATTCTCAAGCGAGTGAGTGATCCTGATTTTGTTTGGGTGCGCAACGAAGTACGTCTTCCAGGTGGTGAGCGGCACAACCAGGCGCAGGCCGATGCGGTTGAAGGCTGGCGAGCCTACCACGATGCACGGGCGACTCTTATTGGCTTCGGATCCGACGGCTGGTTCCAGGTCGACCCACCAGACCTCGCCCTGCAGCGGGTCAGTCATCGATGTGCTTGAGCGCGTCGGCGTCGGAGAAGCGCCACTCTTCCGCTTCCGTCACCATTTCATCCATTTCTTCGGCGGACAAGGATGCGATTTCGGAACGCACGATGTGGTCGCGGAGCGGCTTGGGCAGTCCCAAGAGTTCGGCAGTCGAGAGCCGTCGCTCCGGCGTGCAGTTCCAGAAGCGCCCGCTGAGAAACGGAAAGATCCGCTCTGCTTCGTCTTCCGGTAGGTCGTCTACGATTGCTCGGAGCGCTTCTTTCGCGGTCATCGAGTCGAGTATAGCCGACCGGTAGCGCGGCTCAGCTCGTTTCGAACGCGAGGACCCGCGCGAAGGCGGCTGCCGCGCGCTCGAAGCTCTGGTAGAGCGGGATGCCGGCCGCGTGGAATTTCGGCTGGATGCTCGCCACGTATTCGGCTTCGTGCGCGGGGTGGAGGATAACGAGGAACGGCTTCTGGGAGCGCTCCTTGTGCTTCGCGATCTCCGCGATGGTCTGGTCCAGGGTTTCCGGCTTGTGCTTCCACTGGCGCGCCGCAAACATCGCTGAAAGCTCCATCGCCATGGCGTCGACGTTCGGGTCCGCATCGAGCAGGCGGAGGATGCGGTCCAGTGTGTCCATGGAGCCCTGGATCGTGCCGGCCATGTCCAGCGGGTTCTGGTAGCTGCCGCCGACGATGTTGAAGAACTCGCCGAGCTCCTTGTAGGTCGCGTCGCTGAAGCGCGGCACGCGCAGCCCGGCCTTCGAAAACGCGTCGGTGATCGACACGGACTGGCCGCCGGTCTGGGCCAGGAGAGCCATGCCGTTGCCCCTGGGCCGCTTCGCGTTGAGCAGCATCTTGAGGGTGTCGATGGTCTCGTCGAGGTTGTTGGTGGTGATGGCGCCGCACTGGCGCATCATGCCGTCCCAGACCGCCTGGGGCGCCGCGAGCGACCCGGTATGCGACATCGTGGCGCGGGCGCCCGCCTCCGTCTGGCCGCCCTTCCAGACGATGACCGGCTTGCGCTTGCAGGCCTCTCGCAGGGTGTCGAAGAAGCGGCGGCCGTCTTTCACGCCCTCGACGTACATGCCGATGACCTCGGTCTCGTCGTCGAGCATGAGGTATTCGAGGTAGTCCGAGACATCGAGGACGATGGCGTTTCCGAAGCTGGCGCAGCGGCTGAGGTGGATGCCGTTCGCCGCGGAGACCAGGCTGAACATGATCCCGTGTGTGCCGGACTGCGACATGAAGCCCACGCGTCCGTCGCTGGCAATCGGGGCGTCGGCGCTGAAGCGGACGCCGACCTTCGGCAGGTAGAGGCCCATGCAGTTCGGACCGACAAGGTTGAACTGTGCCTCCCGCGCCATCTCCGTGAGCTGGCCCTGGAGCTTCACGCCGAGCTCCTCGCCCGTCTCGGCGAAGCCGCTGGTGAAGAAGCCCGCGCCGTTCGCTTTGTTCGCAATCAGGTCCTTCAGGACGTACGGCGAGACCTGGCGCGGGACCGCCACGAGCGCGTAGTCGATCGGCTCGGGGATGTCGGCCATGGACTTGAAGTTCTGGACACCGAGGGCCTCAATGCCGGGGATCTCTTTTTCATCGAGCTGGACGGAGTAGAGGCGGCCGCCCTTCTCCTTGAACGGCATGTTGTTCTGGAGCCACATGTAGCCGGGGCCCTTGTCGCCCACGACGGCGACGACTTCGGGGTTGAACATGCGGTCGAGCTTGTGACCTGGAACTGCCATGGGACCACCTCGGGCGGCGGATTGCCGCGAAGGAACGAAGGGACGGGCTCGCTTCGGCGCCGGCTTACGCTTCGGAAATAACGATGCGGGCGTCGACTGCCATCGCGCCGTCCGGATAGGCGAAGACCGGGTTGAGGTCCAGTTCGCGCACCTCCGGGTGCTTCTCAACGAACTCCGAGACCTTGAGGATGGTCTGCTTGAGCGCCTTGATGTCGGAGGCGGGCTGGCCGCGGACGCCTTCGAGGACCGGGCGGCCCTTAATCTCGCCGATCATCTGATCCGCGTCCTTGTCCGCGAGCGGGACGAGGCGGAAGGAGACGTCCTTCAGCACTTCGACCATGATGCCGCCGAGGCCGAACATCAGGACGGGGCCGAACTGCGGGTCGGTGGTCATGCCGACGATGACCTCGGTGCCCTGGGGCGCCATGTGCTGGACCGCGACGCCGGCAATGCGCGCATTCGCGACGGCCTTCTTCGAGTTCGCCACGATCTCGTCGTAGGCGGCGGCGACAGCCTCCTTGTCCTTGAGGTTGAGTTTCACGCCGCCGACATCGCTCTTGTGGGCGATATCGGGCGAGACGACTTTGAGGACGACCGGATACCCGGCTGCTTCGGCCTGGGCCTGCGCCTCAGCGGCGCTGGTGGCCAGCGTCGTGTTGGCGACAGAGACGCCGGCGTCCTTCAGCAGTGATTTGGCCTCGACTTCGTTGAGCAGGGTGCGGCCTTCGGCGCGCGCCTGCGCGATAACAGATTCGAACGACATGGGAGATTCCCTCGGTTTGGGGCGAAGTTGTGGCGCGATTGTACGGGAGGGCGCGGGGAGTGTCGTTAGCGCAGGGCGCACGCTGCCTCCAGGTTCGCGGCGGAGGCGACGATGGCGCCGTCGGCACGGTTGCGGCCGTAATTCCACTCCTGCCAGTCGTGGTTACCCGGGGCCTTCCCTGCGAGCCCTTCGGCAACGGCACATGCCTCAACGTCCCCCAGCCGCGGCAGCGCCGCGATGAGCGTCGGCGTCGCATCCGGGCTCAGGGACAGGGCATAGGCGGCGTCGAACGCCCGCGTATCCGCCCTGTCGACGTTGGTGTTCACGATGAACGCGTCGGGATTCAGCACGTTCAGTCCGAAGACGACGAGCAGCCCCGCCAGCAACGCGCCGAAAGCAAACTGCTGCCGCCGTTCTCGCAAAACGGTGACGATGAGCCACGCGAACGTCAGCGCCAGCCACGCCATCCCGACCGTCGCGTAGAGTCGAAGCTGCGTGAGACCGAACTCGTCGACATACATCCGCATGCGCTGGAAAGCCGAGGCGATGACAACGAAAAGCAGCAGCACGAGCGTGGTGGCCAGGACGCGAAAGGTCACGCGGAGCACTGGAGAAGACTCCCGCAACAGCCAGTGCGCGCCGAGGACCACCGGTAGGACGAGTGCTGCAACCGCCAGCAACTCGAAGAACCCGTGCCGGGCGTATTCGGCGTAGGTCAGCCCTTCGCTGACCTGGACCTGGCCGGCGCCACCGAAAAGGTAGCGAATCTGCACGGCGACAAACGCGAGGAATAGCAGGTCCAGCAGGCCGAGGACGGTTGAGACTTCGATGATCCCCCAGCGGAAGCGGGGCGCGGGATGGAATGCCGGCAACTCATGCAGGTTTCGGTCGATCGCTGCCCCGTAGACCACGGCCGCGCCGATCCATCCCCAGACCAGAGTGATTCCGATATGGCGGGCAACTCGCGCAACATCGAACTCCAGCGGCGCTCTTAGGATGTCCGCGAACAGGAAGTCGGCGGCTGCGAACAACCCTGCGAAGATCGCAAGGAGCGGCAGCGCCACCGCGAGCCCCCGAATCAGCGGGCTCGCGTAGGTCGAACGAAGCACGGCGTTGCTTGCGGGCCACGAGACATGCTCGCGCGCCAAGCGGTACATGCCGGTGGCCAGCGCGGCTGCTGCGAGACAGGCGAGCCACAGATATTCGGTAACTGCACCGAAACGGATGTGGCCGCGCTGAAGCCTGAACGACGCTATAGAGAGGATTGCGACCAGGCTGCCCACGTTGACTGCCTGGAGGACGGGGTATGCGCGCCAGGCCACGAAGCCGGCCAGGACAAGCGCCGGCAGAAGGAGCATCCGGCCTTCGCCGCGAATTGGGCCGCCGAGTGAGATGGAGCAGGCGCCAACGACCCCGGCCAGGACGATGGTCCAGAGGAGGACATTGATCCCCAGTTGCTGTCCGTGGAACAGGACGTCACCTGCCACTCCCAACAGCAGAAAGGCGGCGAGGAAACTGAGCGGGCGGACGATGACGGCTTGTGACTGGTCAGCATTCATTGGACTACCAACGTCCAGGTCGCGGTGTTGGTTCCCGTTGACCTGTGTTGTTCGGTAGATTGGCCCCTCGTTGGAGGTGTTCTCATGTCCGAACCATTCGACCTCATCGTTGTCGGCGCCGGCTCGGCCGGCGCCGTGATTGCTGCCCGCGCGAGCGAGGACCCGCGCCGTTCCGTCCTCCTTGTCGAAGCAGGACCGGACTATGGCGACACTTCGCAGACGCCGTTTGACCTGGTGAACAGCCACAACAACTCGTACACCGCGCATGACTGGGGACACAGCTACCAGGCGACGGCGGCCGGCCGGCCCGCGGCTTTTCCGCGCGGGCGGGTGACCGGCGGTTCGAGCGCCGTGAACACGACCATCGCGCTGCGCGGCATGCCCGAGGACTACAACGGTTGGGCCGCATCAGGGAACCCGGAGTGGGCGTGGGAGTGGGTCTTGCCAGCGTTCAAGCGGCTCGAGCGCGACCTGGACTTCGGGGACAAGCCCTACCACGGCGACGCCGGGCCGATCACAATCCGCCGCTATGGCTGGGACGAATTGACCGAGGTCCACCAGGCCTGGCTCGAAACGAGCGACGCGCTCGGTTACGCGCGCTGTGAGGACGCGAACGACCCCGATAGCTGGGGCTCCGGCCCGCACCCGATGAACAAGGTTGGCCGCCTGCGCATCTCGACGGCGATTGGCTATCTTTCCGCCGCGCGAGCGCGCCCCAACCTGGCGATCCGGCCCAACACGCACACAAGGCGGGTGGTCTTCGAAGGCACGCGCGCGGTTGGCGTCGAGGTTGAGACGGACGGCCAGGTGGAAGTGTTGCGCGCCCGGTCCATCGTCCTCAGTGCCGGCGCGATCCAGTCGCCTGCGATCCTCATGCGTTCGGGCCTCGGGCCGCGGGCGGAACTTGAGCGGCACGGCATTGCAGTCCTGCGTGACCTGGACGCGGTGGGCACCCGACTGTCGGACCACCCGGCGCTCGCGGTGGTCTGCCGCGCCAAAGACGCGAGTCTCCTCGACGCCGATCAGCCGATCGTCCAGACCATCCTGCGCTACACAGCGCCGGGCAGCGCGGACCGGAACGACCTCCAGATCGAGGCGTTCTCGTTCTCGCCGCGCGGCGGGCCGTTGACGCACTTCGCCGTCGCGGCCGTGCTGGAGAAGGCGTACGGCACCGGCACCCTGCGGCTAGCTTCGGCGGACCCACACGCTTCGCCCGTCATCGAGCAGCGGTTCTGCGAGGACGAACGAGACCGCGCGCGGCTGGTGGCCTGCCTGCGCGACACGCTGGCGTTCATCAAGACCGAGCCGCTCGCCGGCCTCGTGGCGGAACAATCGTTCCCGGACCCGCGGCGCGCTCTGTCGGACGAGTCCCTCGGTGACCTCTGCCTGCGTCTTTCGGCCAGCGGCTTCCACCCGTGTGCGACTGTGCCGATGGGGCCTGACGGCGCGGTCGACCAGTACGGGCGCGTCCACGGCGTGGAAGGTCTCGTGGTCGCCGACGCGAGCATCATGCCGACTGTCCCGCGGGCGAACACCAACCTCACGTCGATCATGATCGGTGAGATGGTGGGCGAATGGGCGCGGACGCGGGGGGTGGAGCTGTACGGGCTGTAGACGGGGGCTTCGCCGCGCGGTGGTATAATGGTGGTATGAAAGTCAAGACATCGGTGACGCTGTCGAAGGATCTCCTTGACGAGGTGGATCGGCGAGTTTCGCAGGGCGGCCGGTCACAGTTTGTGGAGATGGCCGTGGAAGAGCGGCTTCGCCTGCTCCGGCGCGCGGAGCTCAATCGGCGGGACATCGAGATTTTGAATCGCCTTGCCGCGGATCCTGACAACCAGCGCGAAATCGAAGAAGTCCTGGAGGATGCCGTCCCATGGTGGGAGCTCGGCGACGATGTTGAGTTGCTGCCGGAAGTTGAAGAACGTTTGAGACGAGACGCGGAAACTCGTGGAGAGAGGTGAGATCTACCGCTCGACTGCTCCCGACGATGACCCTCGCCGGATGCGCATCTATGTAGTCGTGAGCCGTCCTGAGTTTCTGCTCTCGCGATACACAACGGCGATTTGTGTGCCTGTCTACTCGACGATAGCTGGCCTGGATACAGAAGTGGTGTTCGATGAGCGGAATGGTTTGAAGTTTCCGAGTGCCGCTCGCTGCGACGAAATCACCAGCGTTCGCCGCGACCGATTGACACAGTTTCTTGGGCGGGCGACGTCGGAACAACTGCTGCAGTTGGCCCGCGCCGTTGCGGCGGCCTGCTGGATCTTTCCAGAGGACCTCGGCCCGGGCCCGTTGCGGTAACCAGTCCGATGCTCCCGTCGTTTTGTTAGCGATGAGACTCTTCCATTTCAGCGAAGACCCCTCGATCACCCGCTTCGTCCCGCGTTCCCCGGAGAAGCGGCCGGAAGTCGAGCCCATGGTCTGGTGCGTGGACGAGGAGCGGGCGTGGACGTACCTCTTTCCCCGCGACTGCCCCGCATCCTGCTCTGGCCGACCGTGGAGACGACCGGCGCGGACCTCGATCGGTGGTTCGCTGGCGACCCGACAGCGCGCATCGCCTGTATCGAATGGCGATGGCTGACCTCGATGCACGCGACCGCTCTCTACCGCTACGAGATGGACCCGGCGCGGTTCAGGCCGCTCGCCGATGACCCCTGGATGCTGGTGAGCCTCGGCGAGGAAACGCCGCTGGCGGTGGAGGGCGTCGGGGACCTGGTCGAAGCCCTCGCGGCCGAGAACGTTGAACTGCGGCTGATGCCGAGCCTGGCGCCGCTTTTCGGCGCGTGGGAGCACTCGTTCCATTTTTCCGGGATACGGTTGCGAAACGCGGTGGGCTGGCCGGAACTGGCGCCTCCGCCGCCGCCGCGCGTTTCCTGACCAATCGGTGCGCGAAACCTGCTAGAGTCCGGGCCTCTTTCGGGGGTGCCCATTGGAAACGTTCGATGGAAGGGTAGCCGTGGTTACCGGCGCGGCCAGCGGGATCGGCTTCGCGCTCGCTGAACGCGCCGGCCGCGAACGCATGACGGTCGTCCTGGCCGATGTCGAAGTTCACGCGCTCAACGCGGCGGTCGCTGAACTCAGCCGCCGCGGCTACCGCGTCCACGGCCGCCAACTGAACGTGACCGATGAGGTGGCGGTCGAGAACCTGGCGCGGTCGGTGTTCGAAGAGTTCGGCGCGGTGCATCTGCTCTGCAACAACGCGGGGGTGATGACCGCTGAGAAGGCGACCTGGGAGTTCGAACCGCGCGACTGGGAGTGGACGCTCTCGGTCAACGTCTGGGGCGTGATCCATGGCATCCGCGCGTTCGTGCCGCGCATGCTCGCCGGCGGCGAAGAAGGTCACATCGTGAACACGGCTTCGATGGCCGGGCTCATAACCGGCAGGGCCGGGAACGCCATCTACGACGCCTCGAAACACGCCTGCCTGGCAATCAGCGAGAGCCTCTACCGGGACCTCGCCGTCCGGCAGACGAAGGTCAGCGCGTCGGTGCTCTGCCCCGGCGCCGTGCTCACGAAGATCTTCGAGGCCGAGCGCAACCGCCCGGCTGAACTCGGCGGCGGCGAAGAACCGGTCACCTCCGGCGCGACCGCGTTCCCTGGTGACTCGTTCCAGCCGGCGGACATGGCGGATGTCGTGTTCGACGCAGTGCGCGCGAACCGCTTTTACGTGCTTGCCGCCCAACGCGAGATGCTGGAGTGGACGAAGATGGGCCACGACCGCATGTGGCAGGACAAGAACCCCGCCGTGCCCCACCGGCTACTGGCGATGAGAGATGCAGGACACCCGTTAGGCCAATGAACGAATACACGGACATCGTCGTCGAAGTTGAGGATCCGGTTGGCGTGCTGCGCCTGAACCGGCCGGAGAAGCTCAATGCCTTCACCTACCACACGCTCGCCGAGATCAACCGTGCCATCGATGAGCTGGTAGCGGACGGCCGCGTGGTGGGCATCGTCATCACGGGTACCGGCCGGGCGTTCTCCGCCGGGCTCGATTCGCAGGCCCTGGTCGATGTGACGGCCGCCGAGGCCAGCCAGCCCGGCTCGCGCTCCGGCACGCCGACAGCCGAGATTCCAGGGCTGTTCACGAAACTGCTCGCCGTGCCCAAGCCGGTCATCGCCGCCGTGAACGGCGTGGCCGCGGGCGGCGGGTTCGTCCTCGCAGCCAAGTGCGACGTGCGCATCGCGGCGTCGACGGCGAGTTTCACGACGGTATTCATGAAGCGTGGGCTCATCGGAGAACACGGCATGACCTGGCTGTTGCCGCGCCTTGTCGGGCCGGGGCGAGCGATGGACCTGATGATGACGAGCAAGCGGATCGACGCCGCCGAGGCGATGCGACTCGGCCTGGTCGAATACGTCTGCGACGAGGGCGAGGACGTGGTCGAGCGCGCCAAAGCCTACGTGCGCGAGATTTCCGGCGGTATCGCCCCGCTCGCCTTCGCTGAAACGAAATCGCTGATGTACGCGCACATGGGCGCGGACTACGAACGCGCCTTCCGCGAGGCCGACGTCGTGCAGTGGAAGGCGGTCGGCCGGCCCGACGCGACGGAGGGGGCGAAAGCGCTCATCGAGAAGCGCGCGCCGAACTTCGAACGGCTGGGGTGACTGACCACGGAGAAGGGAGGTTGTTTGACTACGGAGGCACGGAGGGCATGGAGCACGGAATTCAACAGGTGATCCTGGATGGCTCGCCCGCCGCAAGACTGCCGGCCCGGCGTCCGCACAGAACTCCTCGGCGATGTTGGCCGCACGCTGAGACTCGGAACTGACTGGAGTCGCGGGGCTCGGCCCCCGCTTACTGAGCTGCCAGGCCGAGAGCTGCCTCGGGCCTCCCGTCCGCTAATATCCTGCGGTGCGGTACCCAACGAACACTAAGCTGACGCATCGTGAGGACTACTCCGACTTGGAGCGGGTCCTCCATCTTACGTTTCGCGCTCACCCCGAGATCGCTCAGCTCGCGAAGCCGGTTGCCGATGCCCTCTGGGAGTCCGTCCTGGAGCAGCGGGACGCCAGGCGGATCGAACTTTCGCGGCCTGCCTTATGCCAGACCACGTGCACCTTCTCGTGAGCCCGCGAGACCAGGACATCCTGACATTCCAGCAACGTCGGAAATCGTGGACATCAAAGCTGGCTCGGGATGCCGGGCACTTCGGCCCGGTGTGGCAGCCTGGGATGTGGGACCGTGTTTGCCGGGATCAGGACGATTTCGAGTCGACCGCCATGTACATCGTCCGCAACCCGGTTGCGGAGAGACTGGTGGAGGTCGAGCGAGAGTGGCCCTGGACGTGGTGTTGGTGGTGGGAGAACGACGAACCGGGCCCTCGGCCTGGCGACTGAGTAAGCGGGGGCTGAGCCCCGCGACTCCAGCGGTTTTTGATTCGTGCTGCGTTTCGGTTGGGTGGTGAGTAAGCGGGGGCGGAGCCCGGCCACCCCAAGCGGTCCTAGGGCGCAGGTTCTTCGGAAACGTAGAGCCAGCCTGCATCCGCAATCAACGTGTAATAGGTCTGGCCGAGCACCGACCGGGCGGTCAACATGACGGTCGGCCCGGATTCTGTGCGCGAAAATATCGAGAAGCTTTCGTTCAAGCCGTAGGCAAACCCGGTGCCATCCGCTCCACGCGCAATGATGACCAGCTGGCGCTTCCCGTTGTCGAGTGAGAAAAGCGCGCCGTCGGGCCGCTTCTCTGCTATGCGCCAGAAAGCCGGCCTCTGCGGCGGCTGCGAGACGATCGGTAAGTCGAACTCCAGGACGAGTGTGTGCCCTTCGATGCTGGAGCGGGCTGGTGCGGTATCGAACAATCGGCCGACCGGGGTCATCTGCCGGCCGTCTATCAGGACGGTTTCGTTCGTCGCCGGCGTGGCTGCGGCGGTCGGTGACGACCCCGCGGGAGGACCCGCATCGAACGAAACCGTTGCAGGTTCTGTACCTTCGGACTGCCCGCGCAGCCACCAGCCGGCGACCAGTCCCGCCGGGAGCGCGCAGAAGGTCAGCGCAAGTAGCACCAGGTTCCACCGGGCCGTCTGTCGTGGCTCGCGGGCTGGCTTCCCGAGCAGATCGCGCAACTCGTCGCGGCTCGCCGCATGATGGTTCCGTATCAGCTGCTGAACCCGGTCCCGTGCCTGTTCGATGGGGATGCCGAGGCGGACGGCGATCTCAGCATCGACTTTGCCCTGCTTAATCAGGTCAAGGAGTTCTGCGTCGCCCGGCTGCCCTTCCACGACGCGATCATGCGGCACGAGGTAATGATAGCCCCGCGACTCCAGCGGGGTTCGATTCGTGCGTGGCGTTTGGCCTGGCGACTGAGTAAGCGGGAGCTGAGCTGCACGACTCCAGCTTCACGGCTCGCATACCGGGCCGGGTGCGAAGAGGGGCCCCCGTTCGTGCGCCACGGAGACCCCTCGTTCGCCCGTCCTGGCGGCTAGGACCGCGATCAGCGTTTCGGGTCGACGGCGGGGGCGGGTTGGGCGATGGGGTTGTCCGGGCCGCCCTCGCTGAGCTTCGAAATGTCGAACGATGGGTCCATGCTCTTCGCCACGGCGATGAGGTCGTCCTTCGAAACCGTGGGCGAGACGCCTGTCGAGTAGGCGTTGACGGAGTACATGGTCCCGTCGGGGCCATTCCAGTTGAGGGTGTTGGCGGCCTGGTAACCAGGACTCCTGCCCGATCCGCCGTCGCCATAGCGGTTCGCGCTCGCTTCGATGGTGTCGGCGCCCTTCTGGAACGACCAGGCAAGGCTGTAGCTAGGCTGGAAGCCGTCGGGCTTCGCGCAACCGCCGGCGATGTCCTGGGCGCGGAGGATGGACCTGGTCAGCTTGTAGCCGCCCGGGGCCGTGGCCGCGTGGAAGCCGAGCGCGGAAAGGTCCGATTCGCGCAACTCACGGTCCTGGACAAAGCAGGCTTCGTTGAAGGATGGGTCGAGGGCTTTCGCGATCGCGAGAATGACGTCCCTGCCGACGGGTGTTTCTGACTTGGCATAGACACCGAACGAGAGCCCGCCGTTGGACCAGTTCGCGCCGTAGTCGTTGATCTGGCCAAAGGGCTGGCTGTTCCCTCCGTCGCTATAGACGCTCACGCCGATGTAGGAAAAGGCTGCTGCGGCGCCTTTCTGCCAGCCCGCGTTGAGGCTGAAGCCGTTGATTGGTTTCAGCGAGCTGTCGCATCCGTTTGCGGGCGGGACGAGCGCGACGACGTTGAGGTCCGTGTGGGTGTAGCCGGACGGGATGGCCGGGCGTGGGTCGCCGACCCCTGCTGCTGCGAGCGAGTTCCAGTCGCCGTTGGCCTGGGTCCAGAAGCACTTCTGGTCGAGGCCGGGCGCGAGCTGCGCGACGAGCTCGCGGAGGACATCGGCGGCCGCGGGGTCGACTCCCGGAGCGGTGGCCGGCTGAGCTGGGGCGGTGCTGGTGGAGCCGCCAGAACTCGAACTCGAACCCGCGCCGGAGTTCGAATCGTCGGGCGCGAAATATCCCTCCGGGATGGCTCTCTGCGGGAACGGGTTCACGCTCACGCTGAACTCGTAGCCGTTCGCCCAGAAGCTCGCCCCATCTCCGCGGAAAACGCTGGCGACCTTCGTGGCGGTCGCGCGCTGGGTGATGTAGGCGATAAGCGTGGTTGCGTCGTGCTGCCAGGTGCTGTTGACCACGAGGTCGCCGGAGGAGGCGCTCTCTCCGTTGGTGCAGTCACCCTGGGCCGCGAGGCCGACGCTCAAGGGCGTGAAGCCAGATGCCGGGAAAGCCGGGACGAAGCCCGCCTTCGATGGGTCGATGACACCGTTGGCGATGACGCCGGCCGGGAATGGCGCCTGGCAGCCCGGGTGCGACATGTCCATGCCGCCGCGGCCGTCGTTGGTGATGACATCGTTCGGGCCGTAGGCGGCCGAACCTGAGCCGGGCGCGACTGCCTCCGTCCCGATGCCGGGAGCGATGGTGTTCGGTGAGTTCGCCGGCGCGGGAGATGGTTCGTCGTCGTCCAGAGTTGCGCGGGCGGCGAGCGCGCCCGAGGCGAAGAGAGCGGCGCCCACGCCGAGGGCGATGAGCCATGCGGCGGGCTTGCGCGGGTTCAACAGGTTGGCTGAAGACACACGGTCCTCCACGGGTCAGGTTCCCCTCGACTGGAAGAACGACGGAGTGGGCCGAAAAGTTCCCGCGTTGCCGGGAGAATTAGCACGGGTAAAGGGCGTTCTCGCTGGCACTCGTCGTGACTTAAGTTCCATCGGGTGCCCGGCGGCTGTGCCACCATACCGCGCATGACGGCGCAAACGATTGATAACCGCGGCCTGGAGCCGCCGGAGCCCATGGTCCGCATCTTCGCCGCGCTCGAATCGCTCGCGGCCGGCGAGCGCTTGCGGGCGTTGATGGACCGGGAACCCATCCTTATCTATTCGGAGCTGGAGCGGCGCGGCTTCGCGTGGGAGTTCAATGAGGATGGCGGCCCGGTGATCGAGATCTGGCGGGCATGACTCCGGCGGGCGCGCGGGAGTCCCCTCCGCTGGGGCTGATCCTCCCGTTCTTCCTCGTCGCCCCCCTGGGGTTGGTGGCGGCGGGGGTGATGCTCGCCCTGACCGGCAGCGATTCGCTGACCGCGGTCAATTCGCCCGAACTCCTTGCGGCCACGCATGCCGCCGTGCTGGGCTGGCTCTGCATTTCAATAATGGGCGCCATCTTCCAACTGGGACCGGTGCTGTTTGGGGGCAGGATCATCTCCGCGGCGCTTGTCCGGGGGCAGCTTGCCGCCCACGCCGGTGGTGTCGCGGTCATGGTGGTGGCGTTCGGGGCATGGAGGACGGAAGCGCTCGCGATGGGCGGCATGCTCACGGCGGCCTCATTCGCCGTCTTCGTGGTGAACGCGGCGTTCGCCGTGCGCTGGTTCGCGCGCGGGGCGCTGGTGCGCCACTACGTTTCCGTCAGCCTCCTCTTCCTCGTGGCGACCGCGGCGCTCGGGCTGACCTACGCCCTGGCGCTGAACCATGGCTGGTTCCCGCTCACGTTCGGGAGAGTCGCCGCGCATGCCCACCTCGGGTTAGTCGGGTTCCTCGCGATCACGATCATGGGTGTTTCGTATCAGCTGGTGCCGATGTTCCAACTGACGCCCCACGTCGAACCGCGGTTCGGGCGGTTGGTCCTCCCGTGGATGGCGATCGCCGCCGCGCTGTTCGCCGCGGTCATGTGGACGAATCCGCCCCCTGCGGCGCGCGTGGCTGTGACGGCTGCGTTGGCCGGCGGCGCTGTGCTCTGGATCACAGACATCGCAACGATCATCCGGCGGAGGGCGAAACGGACCTTCGACATCCAGGGCAAAGCGACCATTGCCTCGCTGGTCTTCCTCGGGGCGGCGCTGGCCGTTGCGCTCACGGCCGCCTCAGGCAAGCCGGCAGCGCTCACGGTGGAGCATCAGCGGTTGCAACTCAGTTACGCGCTCCTGGGCATCGGCGGATGGGCGGGGACAACGATCCTGGGCAATTCGTTCAAGATCGTGCCGTTCCTGGTCTGGAACGGAAGGTTCCGGGAACTCGCCGGCAAGGCGCCCGTGCCGACGCTGGCACAGTTGCTCAACGGCCGCCTGGCACAGGCGACGCTGTGGTGCCTGTGCGCCGCCGTGACTGTCGGGGCGGCTTCCGCGGCCTCAGGCTGGCTCCCGGGGCTTCGCGTGGCGGGGCTGCTTTTCGCGGCCACGGGTTGCCTGCAGTTCGCAACCGAGGCGCTGGTGGCCGCGCGACGCCCGGCGGCCGGGGCGGCCGCAAGCGCGCCATCGAGGAGGATTCCCACATGAACGCCGCAACCATGGCCCACGCGCTCGAAGACGTGGTAGACCCGGAACTGGGCATCGACATCGTTTCGCTCGGATTGCTTTACGGGCTCGACGCGGACGAGCGCGCGCTGCACGTGCGGATGACGATGACGACGCCTGGTTGTCCCATGGCGACGGCCATCGCGCAGATGACGGCCACGCGGCTGCGCGCCATTGCCGAGGACCGGGAAGTGGAGATCGAAGTGGTGGAAGACCCGCCCTGGGACGTGGCCATGCTCGACGGCGCGGCCCGCAAGCGGCTGGGGATCAGTTGAGTCAGAGTGGCTCAAGCAGAAAGTTGGCGGTGCGGGCAGCGTCGAACCCTCAACCCCCGACCCCTTCTCCCAGGCTTGGGAGAAGGGGGCTCAGCGTCCTAGAGCAGGTGCTGGAGCGCCTGGAGGTCGCGGACGAGGATTTCGCGGCGGCGCACTTCGACGATCCCCTCTGTTTCGAAGACGTGCAGCGTGCGGCTGACCACCTCGCGGACGCTGCCAACCAGCGCCGCCATGTCCTGGAGGGTGATGCTCCGGGGGACGACGATGCCGTCGGCCGTCTCGATGCCTTCTTCGCGCGCGGCGAGATAGATATAACGGGCGACGCGCTGCGGCACGGTTTGCAGGCTGATCTGCTCCACCAGCTCGGTGAATCCGCGCAGCCGGCGGGAAAAGTGGGCGAGCAGGTCCATCGCCACGGACGGCTGAAGCTCCACGATGAGCCGGAACAGGTGGGCCGGCACGAGGAGCACAGTCGATTCCTCGAGCGTCTCGACGGATGCCGGCGTTGGGCCGCGGTCGAACACGGCTACTTCGCCGAACGTATCGCCGGCCTGGAGCAGCCGCATGATCTGTTCGCGGCCTTCCGGGCCGGTGCGGAAGAGCCTGGCGCGGCCGGAGAGCATCTGGAAGAAACCGCGGCACGGTTCGCCTTCACGCGCCACCAGTTCTCGGGCCGGGAACGTCTTGACGACGAATTCGGGAGCGAGCCGCTCCGCGTCCGCGCGAGAGAGGGTGGCGAGGTGGGGGATGCGCAGCACATCTTCGGTGGTGAGCCGGTTCATCACGTTCAGTATGCAACGGGCGAGAGTGACGGTGCAGGGTGTTGATGTATGTCACATCCAGTGTGAGGCGTGGCCCGCAGAGTGCGCCTATGGACCAGATTGGCCCCGCAAGTGGATCGCAACCCGGATCAAATGCGCGACGATCGGCCGTTTTGAACAGGATCGAATGGCCCTCACGGTGCCGGCGGTCCGTGTTCAGCATTCATTGCGAGGAGTGCTGAGGAGGACGACATGTCTGACGGCGTGATGATGCAGGCTCGCGCCATTACCGGCCCAATCACCATCGCCGTCCGGGGTCCTTCGCATTCAGGGAAGACGGCCTTGTGCGAGCGGTTGGTAGAGGCGCTCGGCGCCCGCGGCCTGCTGGTCGCCTGGGTGAAGCGCACGCACCACATCGTGGATACGCCCGGTAAGGCGTCTGACCGCATCTGGCAGCGCTCCCCGGCGGTCACCCTGCTCCGCTCGGATGACCGGCTCGTAGTGAGTTCCGCGCCGGGCTCGACGAAGCCGGCCGACATCCTCGGCGCTTCGCCCGTGGCGGTCGATGCCGTGCTCCTCGAAACGCACGAGCCAGAGCCCTTCCCCACGGTGCTTTCGAATCTGCTTGAACCGGTTGCCGATGAGGTGGTTATCGCGCGCTGGGCATTCATGGACGAAGCGAGCGCGGTGGCGCCCGCGGTCGAAGCAGTGGAATCGATGCTCCCGGACGACCGGGAGTTTGATTTTGCGCTGCGGCGGGCCATCCAGTTCCACGGTGGCCACGGCTGCGCGGGGCTCGTGCTTGGCACGCGGCTGGCGCTGGCCGGCGCCCGCGCTCTCGGCGTGGACGTCCCCGATACGAAGAAGAGACTGATCGCGGTGGCGGAGACGGACCGTTGCGCGGTGGACGGCATCCAGGCGGTGACCGGCTGCCGGCCGGGCAAGCGCACGCTGCGCATCCTGGATTACGGCAAGCTGGCCGCCACCTTCCTGGACGAACAAACCGGCCGCGCCATCCGCGTGGCTTCCCGCGGCGACCTGCGCGAGCGCGTGGGCGCCCGCGGAGATGACCGCCACGCCGTGCAGCGCAACGCCTATGCCACCTGGCCGGACGCCGAGCTGTTCAGCATCAGCGCGGTGGAATTCGCGCTCTCCCAATTCGATCGCCCGGGGCCTCCCCGCAGCCGCGTGCTCTGCGTGGCGTGCGGCGAAGAGGTGTCAGACGGGCGCCACCTGAGTACCGAGAACGGGCCCCTGTGCCGACCGTGTGGCCAGGGCTCGCAAGGACATTCGCAAGGAGTAGTGTCGTGATCGACCGACGAGCATTCCTCAAGCTCGGGTCCGCCGCGGCGGCCGCCGGTACTGCGTTCTACGTCGAACGCAAGATGGCGTTCCTGCAGGCAAGCCCGGGAATCACCCAGCCTCTCCAGTTCTACCCGAACCGCGGTTGGGAGAAGATCTACAGGGATCAGTACGCCTACGACGACTCCTTCACGTTCGTCTGTGCGCCGAACTGCACCCACAACTGCCGGTTGCGGGCCTTCGTCCGCAATGGTGTCGTCATCCGGACGGAGCAGAACTACGACGGACAGGCCGTTGGCGACCTGAACGGAAAGTTCTCGACGAACGCCTGGAACCCGCGAGGCTGCAACAAGGGCGCCACGCTGACCCGGCGCGTGTACGGTCCGTACCGCCTGAAGGGCCCGATGATTCGCGCCGGCTGGAAGAAGTGGGCGGACGACAACTTCCCCCAGCTCACGCCCGAACTGCGCACGAAGTACATGTTCGACAACCGCGGGACCGACACCTTCGTGAAGGTCAGCTGGGACGACACGTTCAAGTACGCGGCGAAGGGCCTCCAGGCCGTCGCCAAGACGTACTCGGGCGAAGAAGGCAAGAAGATCCTGCTCTCCGAGGGCTACCAGCCCGAGATGGTGGATGCGGTGGAAGGCGCCGGAACCCGGACCATCAAGATGCGCGGCGGCATGGGCCTGCTGGGCGTCATGGGCAAGTACGGCATGTACCGCAACTCCAACATGATGGCCATCCTGGACACCATCGTCCGGGGTGTGCCGCACGAGGAAGCGAAGGGCGGCCGGAACTGGTCCAACTACACCTGGCACGGTGACCAGGCGCCCGGTGTCCCGTTCGTCACGGGCCTGCAGAACCCGGACTGCGACTTCAACGACATGCGCAACGCCAAGCTCCACATCGGCGTCGGCAAGAACCTCGTTGAAAACAAGATGGCTGACGCGCACTTCTTCATCGAGATGATCGAGCGCGGCGGCAAGATCGTGACGATTACGCCCGAGTACAGCCCGCCCGCCACGAAGGCCGACTACTGGATCCCGACGCGGCCGGGCCTGGGCGACCTGGCCATCTTCCTGGCCGTCACCAAGCTCCTCATGGACCGGAACCTGTACGACGCCCCGTTCGTCAAGCAGTTCACGGACTTCCCGCTCCTGCTCAGGACAGACAACCTGAAGCGGCTGGACCCGAAGGACGTGATCGCGGGCTACACGCCGGCGCTCGACCCGAACGGCCCCAGCTACAAGATCCAGGGGATCACCAAGGAGCAGTACGCGAAGCTCCAGGACTACGTGATCTACGACGCCACCTCCAAGAGCATCAAGGCCATCACCCGCGACGACGTGGGCGAGAAGATGGCGGCGAAGAACATCAACCCGGACCTCGAGTACCGCGCGACGGTCACCCTGCTGGATGGCAAGGCCGTCGAGGTCATGACGCTCTGGCAGGCCTACCGCCAGCACCTGGCGGACTACGATGTCGCCACCGCGTCCGAGATCAGCGGCGCGCCGGCCAACCTCATCGAGCAGCTGGCCACCGACCTGGCGACCATCAAGCCGGCCGCGATTCACGTTGGCGAAGGCATCAACCACTGGTTCCACGCGACGATGCACAACCGCGCCGTCCACCTCCCGCTGATGCTCACCGGCAACATCGGGAAGCCTGGCGCGGGCGTCTACTCCTGGGCCGGGAACTACAAGGCGGCCCTCTTCCAGGGCACGCCGGAAACCGGACCCGGCTTCAAGGGCTGGATTGCGGAAGACCCCTTCGAGATGAACCTCGACGCCGCCGCCAAGGGCAAGGACATCCACGCCCATGCCTATACCAAGGACGAAGAGCCGGCCTACTGGGACCACGGCGACCAGGCCCTCATCGTCGATACGCCGGAAGGTCACAAGGTCTTCACCGGCAAGTCGCACATGCCCACGCCCACGAAGGTGATGTGGACCACGAACGTCAACATCATCAATAACGCCAAGTGGGCCTACGGGGTGTTGTTCAACACGCTGCCGCGCATCGACATGATCATGACGCAGGACATCGAGATGACGCTCACCTGCGAATACTCGGACTTCATCCTGCCGGCCAACTCCTGGCTGGAAATGGAACAGCCGGAAATCACCGCCTCCTGCCAGAACCCCTTCCTGCAGATCTGGAAGGGCGGCGTGAAGCCGATGTTCGACACGAAGGACGACATCTCGATCATGGCCGGGGTCGCAAAGGCTCTGACCGACCTCACCGGCGACCAGCGGTTCGCGGACTACTGGAAGTTCGCGCTTGAAGGGCGCACCGACATCTACATGCAGCGGCTGCTGGATGCCTCCGGCACGACCAACGGGTACACCGTGAAGGACGTGATGGCCGGCAAGTACGGCGAGCCCGGCTCCGCGCTCATGATGTTCCGGACGTACCCGCGCATCCCGTACTGGGAGCAAGTCCACGACAACCTGCCGTTCCACACCGATACGGGGCGGATGAATTCCTACTGCGACATCCCCGAGGCCATCGACTACGGCGAGAACTTCATCGTCCATCGCGAGGGCCCCGAGGCGACGCCGTACCTGCCGAACGTCATCGTCAGCAGCAATACGATGATCCGGCCGAAGTCTTACGGCATCCCCGAGTCCGAAATGGACCCGGAGAAGCGGACGGTCCGCAACATCCGGAAGACCTGGGCCCAGACGAAGGCCACCAAGAACCCGCTCTGGGAAGCCGGATACAACTTCTACTTCCTGACCCCGAAGACGCGGCACTCGGTGCACTCGTCCTGGTCCGTCACGGACTGGATGAACCTCTGGTCCAACAACTTCGCGGACCCGTACCGCGCGGACAAGCGGCTCGCGAGCGTGGGCGACCAGCAGTTGCACATGAATCCGGAAGACGCTGCCAAGCTTGGCCTGGCCGACGGCGACTATGTGTGGGTTGACGCGAACCCCGCGGACCGCCCCTTCATCGGCTGGGACAAGCCGGAGAACAAAGACAAGTACCACGTCGCGCGGTTGATGCTGCGGGTGAAGTTCAACCCGGCGTATCCACCAGGCGTGGTGATGACCAAGCACGGCGGCTTCGGCGCCACGCCGAAGACGGTGCTCGCCCACGAAACGCGGCCTGACGGACGCGCGGTCTCGGCTGACACCGGCTACCAGTCCAACTTCCGCTACGGGTCACACCAGAGCGTCACGAAGGACTGGGCGATGCCCATGCACCAGACCGACACGCTGTTCCACAAGGCCAAGGTGGCGCAAGCCTTCCTCTTCGGCGGCGAGGCCGACAACCACGCCATCAACACGGTGCCGAAGGAAACGCTGGTCAAGATCACCAAGGCGGAACCGGGCGGCATGGGAGGCAACGGCGCCTGGGCTCCGGGCACCACGGGGATGGCTCCCGGCGCGGAGAACGCCCTCATGAAGAAGTACCTCAGCGGCGGACTGACCACGGTGAGGAGGGCCTGAGATGGTTTCACTCGCCGACAAAGACTTCGAAGCCGACGACCCCTACGAATTCGTGGGGGTGCGGTACGAAGCCGAACCGGGCACCGACCCGGACGAAATCATGGCGCGCTGCTTCATCGAGGAGTACGCGCTGATGGGGATGCCGCGTGACCGGATCATGCGGATGTTCCGCTCGACGCACTTCAAGGGGACGAACGCGATCCTTGAGCGGAGAGGCGAGCAATTCATTCGCGGGATAGCCGAGAGCGTGTTTGGGACGCCTGCTACGGAGGAACGCCATGCCTGACGTGTACAACTGGCAACTGGGCCGAAACATGAGTTACCGGTTCGAAACCGGGAAACAGCAACGCCAGTTCGCCGCGGTGTTCAACATCAACCGCTGCATCGCCTGCCAGACGTGCACGATGGCGTGCAAGTCGACCTGGACGTTTTCGCCCGGGCAGGAGCTGATGTGGTGGAACAATGTTGAGACGAAGCCGTACGGCGGCTTCCCCCAGCATTGGGACACGAAGATCCTTGACCTCCAGGAGCAGGCCAACCCCGGCAAGCAGACCTGGGACCCGAACAAGAAGGACGCCAAGACCGCTCCCTACGGGACGTTCGAGGGCAAGACGATCTTCGAAACCGCCGACGGCATCAACCAGATGGCGACGGGGTACATCCCCAGCGAAGACGAGTGGAAGACGCCCAACATCTTCGAGGACACGGCAACGAAGTACTCGAAGGAAGGCGCGCAGCTTCCCGAGCACGCCGGCTGGTTCTATTACCTGCAGCGGATCTGCAACCACTGCACCTATCCGGCGTGTGTCGCCGCCTGCCCGCGCAACGCGGCCTACAAGCGGGAGGAAGACGGCATCGTCCTGATCGACCAGAACCGCTGCCGCGGTTACCGCAAGTGCGTCGAAGCCTGCCCGTACAAGAAGTCGATGTACCGCCCGAGCACCCGGACATCCGAGAAGTGCATCGGCTGCTACCCGCGCGTCGAGGGCACGGACCCGCTGACCGACGGCCTGCCCATGGAAACGCGCTGCATGACGGCGTGCATCGGCAAGATCCGGCTGCAGGGCCTGGTGAAGGTCGGCGCTGACGGTCAGTGGCTTGAGGACCGGCAGAACCCGCTCTACTACCTGGTCCACGTGGCGAAGGTCGCGCTGCCGCTGTACCCGCAATTCGGGACGCAGCCGAACGTGTACTACATCCCGCCGCGCTGGGTGCCGCGGGGATACCTGGAGCAGATGTTCGGGCCGGGCGTCCAGTCCGCGATTGACGCGTACACGAACCCCAGCCGGGAAACGCTCGCGGTCCTGCAACTGTTCCGCGCCACCCAGGAGATCGTCTTCTCGTACAAGATCGAGCAGGGGCCCAAGACGGCCGAACTGACGGTCGCCGGCCAGAAGCGCGAACTCTTCAACGACACGGTGATCGGGTACAGCAGCAACGGCAAGGAAATCGTGCGGGTCTCCGTGGATGAGCCGCTGATTGAACGGTCGGACCCTGCGCACCTGACGATGAACACCATTTAAGGAGGGGACGATGAAATCGCGGGACATAGCTGCCGATCGAGACATCGCCCTTGCCAGGGCAGTGGTCTATGACCTCCTGGCGCAGGTGTTTGCCTACCCGGAAGACGACCGCTTCAGTGACCTTCAGAACCTGGCGCGGCTGATCGTGACGAATGGCGGGTGGGTGCCAATCGTCCGGCTGGCGGCGCTGGCGCGGGAGCTCACACCGGAGCGGCTCCGGGAAGAGTACTCGTCTGCCCTGTCGCTCAATTCGTCTCCGGACTGCCCGCTCTTCGAAACGGCGTACTACGGGTCAGACCCCCAGCAGCAGACGCAACGCATGGCTGACGTCGCCGGGTTCTACCGGGCGTTCGGCGTGGATTCTTCCGGAAGCGAGACGCGGCCGGATGACCTCTCGGTGGAACTGGAGTTCATGAGCTACCTCTGCCGCAAGGAAGCGTACGCGCTGGACCATTCCGGTCCGCCGCGCGTGGCGCAGGTGCGGAAGGCGCAGCGCCTGTTCTTCGAGAACCACATCGGGACGTGGGCAGGCGTGATTGGGCGGAAGTTGAGCGGGATAGCGGCGCCCGGCGTCTTCCACGCCGCGGCGGGAGCGACACTCGAAGCATGGTCCGCCATGGAAGCCGAGACGCTGGAAGTGACGCCAGTGCCGGTGAGCGGGCATGCGGCGCAATGGCTGGCGCCCGCCAGCCACGGTCCGGAATTCGCCGGCGGGGGCAACTTAATCCCCGTCGCGGAACTCGCGGTGAGGTGATGAACGTGCTCAATGCAATCCGCCGCCATCGAAGGCTGGTCGCGGGCCTGGCCGCGGCCTTCGCAGTCGCGGCGCTGCTCCAGGCGACCAATACGAACCCAGCGGTCTCACAGACGCTTTCATTGACGGCCTACGAAGCCGCGGACGACCCCGGGGTTGATCCCGAGGCGGCCGTCTGGAAGGACATCTCCGGGGTAAACATCCCCCTCAGCGCGCAGGCGGGCAGCTACGTTGCCGGCGGAAGCGTCCAGACCGTCCGCGCGCAGGCCCTGCACTACAACAGCCAGCTCTACGTCCGGGTCAGTTGGCCCGACGAGACGGACGACTCCTCGACCACGAAAGTCGAGGACTTCTCCGACGCGGTCGCCCTCGAGTTCCCGCAGAGCGCGACCGCCGCGGTGCCATCGATCTGCATGGGCCAGGCCGATTCGGCGGTGAATATCTGGCAGTGGCGGGCTGACTCGAACAACGGCGTCCAGGACCCCAACATCGTCTACGCCAACTCGTCGGTGGACGCGTATCCATACACGGACTCGCTCTTCTACACGGCGCGAGAGGCGAACAACCCGTACGCGCACACGGAACGCGGGCCGGTGCAGTCGCTCTACTCGAAGGCGTTCGGCGAGCTCCAGACGCTCGACTTCCAGGAAGTCCAGGGCCTCGGCAAGCGGACATCGGACGGCTGGGCCGTGGTCTTCGAGCGCAAGTTCGACACCGGGCACCCGGGCCACGCGGTCTTCGCGGCCAGCACCCGGATGGACATGGCGTTCGCGGTCTGGGACGGCAGCCAGGACGAACGGAACGGCAAGAAGGCTGTTTCGCAGTTCGTGACGCTCGGCATCGCGGCGGCGCCGGTTGAGACCGGTGGCGGCAGCAACACCCGGACCATCCTGTTCGCAGCCGCGCTGGGCCTTGGCCTGGTGGTCATCGGCGGCGGGCTGGCGGTGTACGGGTACCGCGAAAGGTAGGCAGGAAGATGGCGCTGCGAGTTCGCCGCGACTTGGTTGACACCTCAGCCGTGAAGATCGACCCGATAGTGTGGGCGCTGGCAGCAGCGGCCGGAGTGGAGCTCGCAATCCTGCGGACGTTCACGCGGACCGCGGTGCACATCCCGGGAATCGAGGCGATGCGGCGGCCCTACGAGTTGCTCACCCGGGGCGGCGAATTCGCCTACTTCCTGACGATTTGCCTGCTCCTGCCGGTGGCTGTTGCGCTTCTCTTCGCCCTCTACCGGGCCCGCCATCCGCAACGGCGGCTGGCCACGTTCGGCCTGGCGATGTTCGCACTGCCCTGGCCGCTCCTAGACATGCACGCGATCTCGACGAGGATGATGGACGGGCTCACGATTGCTTCGGTGCTGGCGATTGGCATGGCGATCGTGCTCGTCTCCAGGCCGCGGGCCTGGGCGCCGGTCGCAGCGTTCACGCTAGCCTTCACTGCGAGCGCTCTCTACACCGCAAGCATGACTTCCGGCGGCGAGCCCGGATTCGGGCAGCCCCGCATGCTGCTGAACGGCGCCGAACTGCTCGGGATCGCCTATGCATGCACCACGCCGCTGCTGGTTGACCGCTCGCGAGACCGCGTCGCGGTCGGCCTCGGCATCGCCGCGGGGATGCTGGTGTTCGTGGGCATGATCGGAAACGGCTCGACATCGCGCTTCCTGCTGCTCTGGAACGCGGGCCTCTCGGGCACGCTGCCCTCGTTCTTCTATGCGGTCGCGGCGGGCGCGCTGGCCTACACGATGCTTCGCGCGGCTCGCAGCGGCGCCCCGCTGGTCTCGGCCGGTCTCATCCTGATGGTGGCCGGCGGGCTCGGGCTGCACAGCACGTACCAGTCGGCGCTGGTTGTTGCCGGCTTCGCCTCCCTCGCGGTGGGCCTCTGGGGCCCGCGGGAACTGCCGATGCCGGACGTGGCGCCGGTTATGCCGGCCGCCGTCACGGCGTAACGCTCGAGGACGATGACCTCAGACAGGCCCCGCCGATCCGGCGGGGCCTGTTTCGTTTGTGTCGGCTGTCGAAGCTCTCCAGGTGCGTGCGGCGCGAACACCCGGTCCGAGCCGCCGCGTCCTTATGCCCCCATGTCGGCGTCGTTGACGCCCACCGGGTCGAGTGCGAGCAGGCGGCCGCGTCGCGGCCAACGACGTATCTTGCCCTGGCGCAACGCAGTGGTCATCGGGGTCCCTGGTACTTAACTCGTGCAAATCGGCGATCGTTCGCTGGCGCAAACACGCGCCCTGAACTCCCCCTCGCCCGCGACGATAGGAGGCGGGAGAGGGGGCACGGACGTGAGGGCAGGCGGGCCGCCGCGATACACCGCCAACTTCCTCAACTGAGTCCTTAGACTGGTGTAGCGATCTTCTTCCGGCCGTAGTACGGAAGCTCGACTTCGCCCTCCGGAAGGCTGCCTTTGGCCATTGCGACGGACGTCATGTGCGGTTGGTTCGGGTCCGTCATCACGTTAATGCAGGCCGTCTTCCCCGAGGCAAGGGCGCGGTTCAGGGCCGGGCCGATTTCGGACGCGGAGGTGACGAATTCGGCGTGGGCGCCGAAGCCTTCCGCTACGAGGTCGTAGCGGGTGGTGCCCAATTCGGCGCCAACCACGCGGGCCGCGCCGTAACGGGTGCGCTGGCCGTGCCGAATCATGCCCCAGCCCTGGTCATTGTTGACGACCACAACGATCGGGAGGTTGTGGCGGACCGCGGTGTCGAATTCGGCGATGTTGAGGCCGGCCGAACCGTCGCCGAGGATGGCGACCACTCGCTTCTCCGGGTGAGCCACCTTCGCGGCAATCGCGAACGGGATGCCGGTGCCCAGGCAGCCGAGGTAGCCGTGCGTGAGCCATGCGCCTCCCTCCAGGACGATGGCCTGTTCGGCCATCCAGATGGAGGTCTCGCCACCGTCGGCCACGATGACGCCGTCGCCGGCGAGCGTGTCGGCAATGACGCGGGCGAGGCGCGACTGGTGGATCGGCTCTTCGCGTGCCGCGACCTGGTCGTGCATGCCTCGCATCGCCTTCTTGCTTGCTTCGAGGCCGCCAAGCCACTCCTTGTGCTCGGAGAAGGTGCGTCCCCGGGCGCGGTCCATCAGGGCCCGCAGGGTCTCGCGGACATCTCCGGTCAGCGCGAGGTCAACGTCGCGGGCGCGGCCGATCTCTTCCGGCTCGATGTCGACCTGGATGAGTTTCGCGTTCGCGGGGATCAGCGATCGCGCGCCCGTCCCGGTGTTCATTCCGACGCGGGCGCCGAGAAGCATGACGACATCCGCGGTTCCGCCCGCGGCCTGGATGGCAAGCGGCGATGACGCCAGCGCGAAGCTGCCGTACCCCAGTTGGCTCCACTCCGGGACGATTCCGCGGGCCTTCGAATTGGCGAAAACCGGCGTGCAGGTCAGGGCGGCGAACTGGCGCAGCTCTTCCTGCGCGCCTGAGAACCAGGCGCCTCCCCCGGCGAAGATCGCCGGCCGCTCGGCGCGCTCAAGCAGGTCCAGTGCCGCGTCCAGGCTCTCGGCCGGGGGAACGCTGCGGCGTTCGGGCTCGTGGCGGCTCAGGCTCGGTACAGAGCCTTCGGCGATGGGCGTAAAGAGGACATCGATGGGGATGTCCAGGAACACTGGCCCGGGCCTCCCGGAGGTGGCGTGGCGCCAGGCCATGACCAGGTACTCCGCGATGCGCTCCGGCTGAAGGACCGTCCGTGCGAACTTGGTGATCGGCGCGACCAGGCCAATCTGGTCCATCCCCTGGAGCGGCATGCGGTCGTCATCGCGGATGGGGCTGCGCCCCGCGATGCAAATCAGTGGGATGGCGTCCATGTACGCGTTCGCAATGCCGGTGATGGCATTGGTGACCCCGGGACCGGCC
Organism: Dehalococcoidia bacterium; assembly: GCA_046328215.1. GTDB lineage: Bacteria > Chloroflexota > Dehalococcoidia > Tepidiformales > Tepidiformaceae > Amarobacter. The sequence continues at coordinate 140,006 of JAXLXA010000010.1, forward strand.
GTGACAATCGCCACGCCGGGCCTGCCTGTGGCCCGCGCGTAGCCGTCGGCCATGTGCACCGCGGCCGCTTCGTGGCGGGTGTCGATGATTCGCACGCCGTGGTCCAGGCTTGCCTGGAAGATCGGGTCGAGATGGCCGCCGGAGAGGGCGAAGACCTCGCGGACCCCGTGGTCTACGAGCGTTCGGACGAGCAGGTCACCGGGATCGATTGCTGGCATGGAAGCCTCCGGGCGGGATTACCGGAGAAGGATCGGCGCCCCCGCCGATAACGGGTATGACGGCGCGCATACCGCCTCGGCGCACTTGTCGGCAGCGTGCGCGCATGGAAATCACCGAACGCGCCGTCAGCTACTTTTCGGAAGGCGACCGCATCGCCGCCGTGGTCTATACCGCCCCCGGTGGCCCCGCTCGCAAGCCAGCCATCGTCCTCTGCCACGGATTCACCGCGATCAAGGAGGTGATCCTGCCGGACTACGCTCGGGCCTTCGCGGAGGCCGGGTTTGTCGCCGTTGCGTTCGACTATCGTGGCTTCGGCGAGAGCGGTGGCGCGCCGGGCCGTCTCATCGCCCGGAGGCAGATCGAGGACATTCGAAACTCGGTGACCTATGCCCGTTCGCTCCCCGAAGTCGACGCCGAGCGGGTTGGGCTCTGGGGCACGAGCTACGGCGCGGGCAACGTCATCGTTGCGGCGGCCGAGGACCCGCGGGTGCGATGCGTGACCGCGCAGGTCGGCTTTTCGGACGGTGGACGAAGAATGCGTGAGCGGCCCGCGGAGGAGACCGCACCGATGCGCGCGATGATCGAGGCTGAGCGGACGAAGCGCGTGCTGACGAATGAGCCGACGATGGTGGAGCCGCTCCAACTGCTAAGTGACCCGGAGACCGTCGGGTTTTTCAGCGAGGCGCGGAAACAGCACGCGAGGCTGTCTCAACCGATCTCGATGGAGTTCATTGAAGCGACCCAGGCGCACCGGCCGATCGTTTCCGCCGCGGAGCTCACCTGCCCGCTCCTGCTTATCGCCGCGGAACTGGATTCGGTGACGCCGGCGAAGGATTCGGAAGACCTGTTCGAAGCCGCGCCCGATCCGAAGAAGCTGGTCATCCTCCCGGGCGTGCGGCACTACGAGATCTACAGCGGGGAGCCGCTGCGCCGCTCAAGCGCTGAGGCGGTGGCGTGGTTCAGCCAGCACCTCGCGCCGGGGTCGTAGTGGTCTGCTGTGGGCAGAAGAGGTCGCGCACGCCAGATCCCAATTCGCCGGTAAACAGGCCTATGTCGAAGTGGTCAGTAGTGAGGAGAAGAGGTCGCGCGCCGCTGCGGAGCTTGTTGTGGGTAAGCGGGGGCTGAGCCCCGCGACTCCAGGGTTGGCCGAGGTAACGTCAGGCCCGGACGTACTTTTCGCCGTCCCAGGTAATCCAGCTTCCGGCCGCATCGGTGGTCTGGCCGCGTACGTCCAGCTCGGTGCGGAGGAGTTGCAGCTCCTCTTCGGTCGGAGGTTCGAGCACCTGGATTTCCGGCGCGAGCAGCGGCTTCCATTCGCACTCGGCCAGGATCTCCTCCACGGACATCCAGGGGACGCGGGCGAGCAGGCGCAGCCTGCGGTCTTCGTAGTCATACATCGCCCACGGGGTTACCACGCGCCACGGGCCTGTATCGCGCGGCAGGCCCGCGCGCTCCCGGGCGCCCGGCGTCCCATCGAGGAACCCTGGCGAGGACACGAAGTCGACCTGCTTCACGAACTTCCGGCGCTCCTGGTCCGTGATCAGGATTGTGCGCCAGCAACACGCGGCGATGGTGTCGGCGCCGCCGGGGCCGCCAAAGCGCCGCCCGCTGCCGCCGTACTCGCCGAGGAACGTGGAGTTGATGTTGCCGTGCTGGTCCACCTGGAGGGTGTTGAGCACGCCGTAGTCCATGTGGCCGAGCTGGGCGTGGAGCCCGGCCGAGTTCATGGTGCCCCAGAGCAGGGCGTGATGCACCGCTCGCGAGGCGACCATCGTCATCATCGGTTCGAACGGCAGCAGCGGCTCGGGCGCAACCACGCCGTCCTCGGTCACGTATTGCGCGTCCGGGGCGTAGAGCTTCTGGCCGAGGAGCACGGCGTAGAGTGGCGTCCCGCCGCCGGCGGCCCAATAGGTCCGGCCGTTTTCCACCAGCCGGGCCACGGTGCACATGGCGACTTCGCGTTCAGAGAATGTTTCGGCCCTGGTCATGCTCCGTACCCATCCTTTGCCGTTTCGCTGGCGCGCATCGCAGCGAGCTTCGTCGCGCCAACCTGCTTCTCGAGCATCTCGGCGAATGTTGCGAACGGGCGCACCCACTTGTCCAGGTACGGCTGCACCTGGTCGGCCATGATCGCGCGGAAGATCTCGAAGACGCCTTCGGGGTCGGAGCCGTAATACCCGGGACAGGTCCCGGGGTAGCTGCCCGAGGGCGAATGGACCACGGCGTCGACAGCGTAGTAGGGGATGCTGGTGGCGCCCGGATTCCGCCGGATTTCCGCCGTATCGATGATCTCCTCGGCCGAGATGATCACCTTCTTCGATGCGAGCGCCGACTCCACATCGGAGACGCCGGTGCCGAACACGCGCGCGTTGCCGTACACGTCCGCCTGGTGGACGTGGATGAGGGCCACGTCCGGATTCAGCGCCGGGATGATGGTGATGGGGTCGCCGGTGTAGGGATCGACGATGAGTTTCGCACCCGAATGGTCGAAGCCATCCGTGCCGCCGAACGACCGCACGGGCAGGAACGGGATGCCCATGGCGCCCGCCTGCAGCCGCAACGTCATGATCACGTTGCTGTACTCGAACACTTCGAGCCGCCCCTCCCGCAGTGCCCGCTCGATCGGCGGCGAAGAGAGGAAGAACCCGCAGTCGGCGCGGGAAACGCATCCCGCGTCAACGAGCAGCGCGACGTCCACGTAAGTGAACTTCCCGGCGGCCCAGAGGTTCTTCTTGCCCTGGCGAATGACTTCGTGGACGAGTTCATTCGGGCCGCGCATCAGGTAGTTGCACTCGTAGGTCATGTAGTCGCCGTCGGCGACGAACTTCGAGACCGCTTCCTGGGCCGTCATCAGGCGCGGTTTCAGGGCGCGCTGCTTGTTGTCGCGGACGTGTGCCCGGAAGCCGTCCGGGTCCACGCGCAGGTAGGGCGCGGCGCCTTCCCGAAGGATGGAAATTGGACGAGCTGAGGCGGGCGCGGTCATAGGCGGCTCCTTACTGGACGCTGACGAACATGGGTCATCGCACGAGGACCGAGACGCACATCGCGGCGGCGTCGGAGCCGATGTTACCGCCGCCGTTGTGCGCGAGGCCGACTTTGGCCCCCGCCACCTGGCGAGCGCCGCTATCGCCACGCAATTGCTCGGTGAGTTCGACGATCTGGGCGATGCCCGTCGCGCCGACGGGGTGGCCTTTGCGCAGAAGCCCTCCGGACGTGTTCACCGGGATTGGCCCGCCGAGGCGAGTGGCGCCGGTGTCGATGAGTTTGCCTCCATCGCCCTTTGCGCAGAGCCCGAGGGACTCGTAGGCCATCACTTCGGCGGGCGCCGAAGCGTCGTGGAGCTCGATGACCGAAAGGTCGGACGGGCCGACGCCAGCCTGCGCGTAGGCTTCCTGGGCGCACAGTTCGGCCGCGCCAGCCTCTTCGCCGGCGGTGTGGTCCCAACCGGAGTGCAAGGAGATGGCGGCGACACGGACCGGCTTCACCAACCCGAGCTCGCGCGCCTTCTTCTCGCTTACGACGACCACGGCGGCGGCGCCGTCACCGATCGGCGAGCACATCGGCCGCGTCAGGGGCGAGGCGATCATTGGCGCGGCAAGCACATCCTCCACAGAGAGCGCGTCGCGGAACTGGGCCCGCGGGTTCAGGCTGCCGTGGAAGGAGTTCTTTGCCGTCACGCCGGCGAACTGCTGGACTGTGGTGCCGTAACGCTTCATGTGGTTTCGGGCCGCGGCCGCGTAAATGTCCATGAACATCGAGCGGTTTTCGCCCGCGCCCTCACCGGAAGAGCCGGGGGCGGCTTCCTTCGCGCCCGCCTTCAGCCGGGCCATGATCTCTTCCATGGCCTCCACGTCGACGGCGCCGCTGAAGGCGGCGAAGCTCTTCCGCTTGTCTTCGTGATACAGCTTCTCGACGCCGACCGCGAGGACAACGTCGTACAGGCCGGCGCTGACCATTGCCGACGCCTGGTGAAACGCCGTCGAGGCGCTCGCGCAGGCGTTTTCCACGTTGATCACGGGGATCTTGCCAATCCCGGCGGCGCGGAGGACGACCTGGCCGCGGATGCATTCCTGCCCGGTGACGAGGCCGGCGGCGGCGTTGCCGACGAAGGCCGCTTCGATGTCCTCGTTCGTCAGGCCGGCGTCGCTGATGGCGCTCCGCACGGCTTCCGAACCGATGGACTTCAGGCCGCGGTCCAGCATCTTCCCGAAGCGGGTCATCCCGACACCAGCCACAACTGCGTTCATCTTCATGCTGCGACTCCTCAGATCAGGCCGTTGCCCTTGATGCCAAGGGCGTTGCGGAGGTACTCGAGTTCGGCTTCGCGCCAGGCGGCGGGGGCCGGGGTCTGGATCATGCCGTCTTCGGTCAGTTCCGAGACGACTTCCGCACAGCGCGGGAACGGGTTGCCGTAGCCGTTCATGTGGAAGAGGCTCTCGAACGGCTGCCGCGGCCGCTGGCCACCGGCGTCCGGGCTCTCCGCCGGGTAACCGACGGTCTGGAGGATGAGGATGCGGGCGGATTCCGGGAGCCCGAGGTTCTGCTTCATCTTCTCGGTGTTGCCGCCGCCAAGCAGGCACGTGCCGAGGCCCTGCTCGAACGCCATCAGGGTCGCCTGAGCGATGCCCTGGCCGCAGTCCATCTCGTTCATGCCGGGTTCCTTCAGGCGTTCTTTGATGCCGCTGAAGAACGGGATGAGCTGCCGCTCAAGGGCCTCTTCCTTGTCCTCGCCGAAGCCGAGCGCGCCGGCTTTCAGCAGTTCGCGCAACCGGTCGGACTGTTCGTCGACGGCCGCCGTTTCCACGTACCAGACGATGACGACCGGCGCGATCCGGATCTGGAAGCCCGCCACCGGGGCGGTGATCGCCTTTACCACCTCAGGCGGCGCGGTGTCCTTGAAGACGACGACGGCGCGGAGCGACTGGACATTGCCCCAGTGCGACGCGATCCGGGCTGCTTCCAGCATGCGCTGGATCTTCTCCGGCTCGACCGGCTTGTAGGGGAGCATGAAGCGGATAGAGCGCCGCTTGCCGATGACTTCTCTGAGTTCCAATGGGGTTTCTCCTTGTCTGCGAGACAGTGGTGAGGGTCAGAGCCGGCTTGCGCCCACGAGGCTGAGGAGGTCGTTGCACCCGTCCTCGATCATGGAAGCGCGGGCATCGCGCATGAGCTTTTCCACCGGGAATTCCCGCGTCAGGCCGTTCCCGCCGAAGATCTGGATGGCCTGGCTGGCAACTTCGAACGCGGTGGTGGTGGAAAAGACCTTGGAAGCGATGGAGTACTGGATGAGCGGTGGGTTGGTCGCGTTGTAATGCGCGACGCGGCGCGAGAGCGAACGAGCCGCCTCAACCTGGGTGAACATCTTGAAGATGCGGGCCTTCACGCTCTGGTGCTCGATGATCGGCACGCCACCCTGGACCCTGGTCTTCGCGTATTCGAGCGCGTGCTCGAGGGCGGCCCGGCCGACGCCGACGAAGATCGTGCCCATGCTCGCGTTCGCACCCGTGAGGATCTGCTCGACGACCGCGCCATAGGCCTCGCAGCCGACGACCATGTACTCGGCCGGGATGCGGACTTCGTCGAAGAAGATTTCGCCCTGGTTCAGCGCGCGCTGGCCAAGCTTGTCGGTGGGCTTGCCGCGTGAAACGCCCGGCAAGTCCAGCGGGACGACGGCCACGCCGCCGCCGCGGAAGCCCTGCGCCGGGTCGATGGTGCAGAACAGCGCTGCCACCGTGGCAATCGTGCCGTTCGAGACCCACCCGGACTTCTGGCCGCGGATGATGTAGTCGTCTCCGTCACGGGTGGCGATGCAGTTCGCCCTGAGCTTCGAGTCGCTGAAATGCGGCTCGGTGAAGGTCAGGCTGTCGCTGCCGTGGTCTGGTTCTGTGACCGCCCAACAGCCGACCTCGTCCTTGCCGGATAGTACATAACGATCGATGAGTGCCTGCCGCCCGGACATCATCGCGAAGGTCTTGTGGAAATTCGAAACGCCGAGGCTGATGCCCAGGCCGGAATCGCCCCAGCCCATCTCTTCGCTGGTGATAGCGCGCAGCCGGGCCTTCTCGAAGGGAGTGAGGTCGGCCATGGCCGCTTCCTGGTCAGCGAGCCCGGACTCCCGGTACTTGCGGAAGACATCCCAGAGGATAGACCCGGAAGCAATGACGTCCTGCGGGTCGTGGAGGCGGTCGAGCTCGGCCCCTGCCGGGCGCATCACCTCCTTCGCAAAGCGGTGCGCGCTGTCGCGCACGGCGCGTTCGGTATCGGAAAGTCCAACTTCGATGTCGGTGATCACCTCGCAGTGCTCCCTTCGTCCTATTAAGGCGACGGTAGAAGACGAGGGGCTGGATTCGATATGACGGCGATCATGACGCGGCCCCCGCCGGCACGGGTAGCTTCATATCGACGGCGGCCGGGGGCATGGCCCCGGCTCGCCGTACTGGAGGCAGAGATGTTCGCACCGTCGATCAACGTGGACCTGGAAAAACTGAAGGGCGAGGAAGACGCCAAGCCTCCGGTCCGGAAGGCAAAGAAAGTCGCCGCTCGCGGCGGCGCAGCGGCCAAGGCCGCCCAGAAGCCCGCGGCAAAGTAACCCACACCCAACTCTCAGCACCGGGATTCCAAGATGGCGACTCTGACGGCATCGCGGCCGGGCTTGCGCCGGCTCCAACCTCTTGACGCGTCCGCGCGGCTGGACGAGCTCCTTTCGCGTGCCTACGAGTACCGCTCCTGGGAGGACGTCTACCGCGATCAGTGGACATGGGACCGCGTGGTGAAGGTGACGCACACGCGCGTCAACTGCATCTCCGCCTGTTCCATCGACGCCTATGTGAAGGACGGCATCGTCTGGCGCGAGGAGCAGAACGCCACCTACGAAAAGTCCTTCGCCGACGTCCCGGACTTCAACCCTCGCGGTTGCCCCATGGGCTGCGTCTACTCCTCCGTCATGTACGACCCGACGCGCGTGAAGTACCCGATGAAGCGCGCGGGCAAACGCGGCGAAGGCAAGTGGGAGCGCATCAGCTGGGACCAGGCGCTGACCGAAATCGCCGACAAGCTCATCGATGTCGCGGAGTCCGATGGGCCGGATTGCATCGTTTACGACAACGGCACCACGAACCTCGACTTCGGCATCGGTTCGCCGATGGAGTCGCACCTCTTCGCGACCGGCCTCGGCAGCACGACCATCGACTCTTACGCCGGCGTCGGCGACCTGCCGACCGGCCTGATCCAGACCTGGGGCCTCTACATGTCCGAGGGGACGGCGGACGACTGGTTCCTCTCCGACTACATCCTCGTCTGGATCGGGAATCCTTCCTACACCAAGGTGCCGGAGGCCCACTTCATGTGGGAAGCGCGGTACCGCGGCGCGAAGGTTGTCAGCATCGCGCCGGATTACAACGCCTCCACCGTCCACGCGGACCGCTGGCTCAATGTGCGCTTTGGCACCGATGCGGCGCTGGCCCTCGGCATGGTCAACACGATCCTCGAAGAGAACCTGTACGACATTCCGTATATCAAGGAACAGACGGACCTGCCCTTCCTGGTGCGCGCTGACAACGGCCAGTATCTGCGCGAATCGGACGTTTACGAGGATGGCAACGAGAACATCTTCTTCGTCTGGAACGCGCTCACGGGCCGCAAGGAATCGCCAACCGGGAGCTGGGGCTCGCCCTATTCGACCATCGCGGCCGACGAGGACCTCGACCCCGAACTGGAGGGCGCGCACCGCGTCCGCCTGAAGGACGGGAAAACCGTCACCGTCCGTCCGGTCTTCGAGCTGCTGAAGAAGCGGGCGGCGGAATACACGCCGGAAGCGGTCGAGCGGATCACGGGCGTGGCGGCGAACAACATCCGCACCGTTGCCCGCGAGTTCGCGGCCGCGAAGTCGGCGATGATCTACTCGTCCTGGGGCGCCTGCAAGCACTACCACTCGGACCTGTTCCAGCGCGGCATGGCCTACATGTGCGCGCTGACCGGCAACTCGGGCGGGAAGCCCGGCACCGGGATCAAGGTCTCCACCTGGTGGCCGCCCCCGAACGGCGCGCTCACCGGCGGTGGAATGGGCGGCCCGCAGGTCCGGCTGAACACCTCGCCTGTGCCGGAACTGCCGGTTGACCGTGTCGGCGTCCAGGAACTCTCGAAAGTGACGTTCCAGGCCGGCCGCATGGGGCACGCGACACCGCTGATCCCCTGGCTCTATGCGCACGACCCGAAGTGGGCCGAAGTCGCATCGAAGCAGGAATACAACGACCCCAGCCTCCCGCGGCCCGCGAAGGAGTACATCGAGGAGGCGCTGGACGCCGGTTGGCAGCCGATTTCGCCGCCGAGGGGCAAGAAGCCTCGCTTCCTGTACTACTCCGGTCCGAACCCGCTGCGCCGTTGGCCAAACCCGGCCGTCATCCGCGATAGCCTCTGGGCGAGCATCGACACCATCGTCACGCTCGACTTCCGCATGTCGACGTCGGCCCTGTATTCGGACTACGTGCTCCCGGGCTGTGGCTATTACGAAAAGCCCGGCATCAAGTACACGAGCACCTACGTCCCCTACGTCGTTGTCGGCGACAGGGCTGTCCCGCCGCTGTACGAATCCAAGCACGAGTGGGACGTTGCCTTCCTTCTCGCGAAGAAGATCCAGGAGCGGGCCATCGCCCGCGGCACGCAGCCCTATCACAACAAGCTTGGCGCAGAGTTCCACCTGGAGCGGCTCTTCGACGAGATGAGCGCTGGCGGGGCTTACGACGCCGGACCCGAAGGCGAAGAGCGAGCGCTGGACTTCATCCTCCAGAACTCGCACATCACCCGGAACAGCGGGCTGGGCGAGGGCGCCTGGGCAAAGGCCGCGGAGAAGGGGATGGTCAAAATCAAGGCCGTCCAGCCCTCGGCATTGGCCGTCGGGTTCAACTCGGTCTACAGCGATTACAGCGAGGACCGCCCGATGTACTCCTGCGGCTGGTTCGTGGAACGCAAGAACCCGTGGCCAACACTCACCGGCCGCCAGCAGTTCTACATCGATCACCAGTGGTTCCGGGACATCGGCGAGGAGCTGCTGATCCACAAGGAGCCCGTGAACGCCGGCGGCAAGTACCCGCTGCGCATGACCGGTGGCCACACCCGTTGGAGCATGCACAGCATCTGGCGAGCGAGCGAAGAGCTGCTCCGCCTCCAGCGCGGCGAGCCCGTCGCCTACGTGTCGGCGAGCGACGCCGAGGCGCGCGGGATTCGCGACCACGACTACATCCGCGTCCACAACGACGTCGGCCAGTTCCAGTTGCGCGCGAAGGTCTCGCCAACGGTGCAGCCGGGGACCGTGATCGTTTATCACGCCTGGGAGGGCTACCAGTTCAAGGACTGGGCGACCCAGAACGACGTCGCCGCCAGCCCGATCAAACCGACGAACCTCGTCGGGAACTACGGCCAGCTCCACTACCGGATGGCCTCCTACACCATGAACCACATCCCCAAGGAAGTGGCCATCGACATCGAACTGGTGGAGCGAGCGAAATGAGCACGGCCACCGTCTCCCGGGTCGTAGCGGCCCGCTTTGATTCAGACGCTCCGGACGCCCTCGGCCCAAACGGGCCTGGATGGGCCGCGGCGCAGTCGGTAGAGGTTTCTCTCGAGCCCACACCTCTCGCGGCCCAGCCCTCGGCTTACGTCCAGGCTGCCTGGGCTGATCGCAACCACGGAGTGACCCCGTCGGCACGAGTCGCGGCAGCTCTCGCCGGCGGGGTCCTCCGTCTCCGTGTTCGCTGGAAGGCGCCTGACCCGCGCCCCGCGATCACGGATAACAACGTATATGCCGACGGGTGCGCGGTGATGTTCCCGCTCGACGGGAAAAGGGCGGAGTTACAGACGATGGGCGACGCGGCACGTCCCATCCAGGCGTGGCACTGGCGCGCGGGCGCCCCGATCCCGTTCGTGGTTACGGCCACGGGCCTCGGGACCACCGCGCGCCAGCCCGCGCCTCACGGAGTCGCCGTCGAAGCGGCCTGGGCCGGTGGTGAATGGACGGTGGTGTTCTCGCGCGCGCAGGACGGCGCCGGTGTCCCCCTTCGTGGCGGGACCAGCACGCCCCTCGCGCTGGCCATCTGGCAGGGCGCCGCGGAAGAGCGGGCGGGCCTGGCTTCGCACACCCCCGGCTGGCTCTCGCTCGAACTGCCGGGATAGGAGAAGAGAATGGCAACGAAAAGCGCGCAGCCGGGCCGTCAGATGGCCATGGTCTTCGATCTGAATAAGTGCCTGGGCTGCCAGTCGTGCTCCATCGCCTGCAAGACGCTGTGGACGGATGCGCCGGGCATGGAAGCGATGTGGTGGAACATCGTGAACACCCTGCCCGGCCAGGGCACCCCGCGCAACGCGTTCTCTCACGGTGGCGGCTACCGGGACGGGAAGCCCGTGGCCGGCACGTTTCCTTCGCTGCGCGAGTTCGGCGAAGCCTGGGACTTCGACC
>JAXLXA010000011.1:0-146154 GCA_046328215.1 Dehalococcoidia bacterium
CGTCTTCTCGCGTTCCGTCGAGAGCCGGTCAATCTCGCTGGCACGAGCGGTGGCGGCGACGTACTCCTCGATCACCTGGCGCTGGGCGCCGGTGGTGATGCGCGAAACGAGCGGATGCTCCGGCGCGATGACCATGAAGGTGGCGCCATAGACCGTGTCCGGGCGCGTGGTGAAGACGGTCAGCGGCTCCGCGACCCCGGCCACGTCGACTTCGAAATCGAGGTGGGCGCCTTCGGAGCGGCCAATCCAGTTGCGCTGCATGGTGCGGATGCGCTCGGGCCAGTCGATGCCGTCGTAGCGCAGCAGTTCCTCGGCGTAGGCGGTGATCTTGAAGAACCACTGCCGCATCATCTTGCGCTCGACAAGGTCGTCGGAGCGCTCGCATCGGCCATCCAGCACCTGTTCGTTCGCCAGGACGGTCTGGCAGCCGGGGCACCAGTTCGCGAGCGACTCGGCCTGGTAAGCGAGGCCGTGCTTGTAGAACTGCAGGAACCACCACTGCGTCCACTTGTAGTACTCGGGATCGCTGGTCACCACTTCGCGGTCCCAGTCGAAGCTCGCCCCCATCAGGCGAAGCTGGCCGCGCATCCGGTCGATGTTCTGGTACGTCCACTCCTTGGGGTCGATGCCGCGCTTGATCGCCGCGTTTTCGGCCGGGAGCCCGAAGGCATCGAAGCCCATGGGGAACATCACGTTGTAGCCGAGCATCCGCCGGTAGCGGGCGCCGACATCGCTCGGGGCCATGGCGTACCAGTGGCCGGTATGCAGGTCCCCCGAGGGATACGGGAACATGGTGAGCGCGTACCACTTTGGCCGCGGGTCATCATCCGGGGCGGCGTAGAGGCGGGTTTCCTCCCAGCGCTGCCGCCACCGGGGTTCGATTACATGGGGTTCATAACGATCGACCACGACCGGTTACCTCGCTTGTGTCGTTCGGAGAGCACGAGGCAATCGAAACTGCCCCGAAGATAGCACCAGGTCCAACAAGGGACGCCCCGCCGGCTACGCGCCGCGGGGCTGAAGAAGGGCGAGGCCGTACGGAGGGTGCCCAGTTGCCGGGTGGTACGGACCTGTCATTTCCAAGACGCGCCTTCGATCTGTTCTACAGCCATGATCGGGCTGGAGCACCATCGTAGCGGAGGCCGCCCGAATTCGTCACGGCTCTGCGCGCGGTGGCTGCTCGTCTCCGGCGCCTTCGCCGGGCTGCTGGTTCACCAGGCGTTTCTTTCGTTGCGGAGTGATGAACCGTTCGGACGGAGCCAGCTCGAGCACGATGATGATGGTCAGGGTGCTGAGGAGCGCAAGCAGCCAGAGCTCCGAAGCGACGACCAACCCCACCGCCGCCATCACCCACACGGTTGCGGCGGTGGTTACGCCTTTCACGCTCGTCCCGCGCTGAAACACAAGCCCGGCGCCGAGGAAACCAATGCCCTGCACGACGCCAGCCGCGATCCGGGTGTCACCGAACGAGCTGCTGATCTGGCCGAACAGCGCCGCGCCGGCGCAGACGATCGCGGTCGTGCGGATACCGGCTTCGTGGCCGCGAATCTCCCGCTCCAGGCCGACCGCCGCGCCCAGCCCGAGTGCATAAAGCACCCAGAGGAAGAGCTCGACCTGGTCGCGTTCGCTCACGGGCGTGCCCGGTAGTGGGCGACGACGAGCGTCTCGAAGTTGCGCGCCTTCGAACATTCGCGGCAGGTGAGGTACCACACCCAGGTGTCGTCTGGCGCGCGGCCGTATCTCGCCCTGGCTTCCTTGTTCGTCTGGTCCACCGCTTTGCCCATGCTGCCCAGCGGCGCGTCGATGAGGCGTGTGTAGGCAAGTCCACCGGGCCGGAGGACATCGCCGGTATTCGGCGCCGACTCCACTTCGAGCATCACAGGCCGGCGGAACTTGCCCTCACCGTTCAGCAGCATGGCATCTTCCGGGACCGTGGCGCCGATCTCCGCCGCGCGCTTGCGGAGGTCGTCTCGCACCTGGTTATAGCCCACCGGCACGCCCAGCACAGCGGTCGACATCGCCTTGAGAAACGTGATGTCTGACCAGTCGCTCTCGACCTTGTCCCAGTCTTCCGCGTCCAGATGGGGGCAGGCGCAGGGCGCCGGCTCTTCTTCTTTCACGTCCGACTTGCGGACGGGCATCCCGGAGTCGTCGATTTTCAGGCGGCGGCGTTCAGGCATGGCGTGAGGATACCGCAGCACCAGGGTTAGAGGACGACCACAGCCCCGAACGGCTCGACGGGAACCGTGGTCGCGCAGGCAGTGCCTTCCTGGCGCAGGTCCGTCGACAGGATCACCGTGCCGGGGCGCGGAAGGTCCACATCGACCGCCGTACCGGTGGTGTTGATCGCCACGCTGGCGGCGCCCGTCCCGTTGGACCGTTCGAACGCGAACACCCCGCCTGGCGCTTCAAGCTCGCGGTAGGAGCCTTCGCGCAGGACTGGTGTCCGCTTGCGGAGCCAAATGGCGCGGCGCGTCAGCGCAAGCAGCGAGTCCTGGCCGCGATTCTCAGCCGCCACGTTCCGGTCGATACGGCCGTAGGGAAGCCAGGGTTGGCCGGTCGAGAATCCGCGGCCTTCGTTCCCGTCCCACTGCATCGGTGTCCGTTCCGGGTCACGCCCGATCGAACGATAGCGCGCTGGATCCTGCAGACGGTCCTCGGGGACGTCCACATCCTCCATGCCGATCTCTTCGCCGTAGTAGAGGAATGGGGTGTTGCGGAGCGTCAGCAGCATCACCGTCGCCGCCCGCGCACGAACGAGCCCATGGCCATCCGCGTTGTGGCGGGAGATGAACCGGGATCGGTCGTGGTTCGCGAGTGCGTAACAGGGCTGCGCACCGTCCGGCAACGCGGCTTCGGCGTTACGGACGATCCGGCGGAGCGTCTCCGCTTCCCACGGCGTGTAGATCGGCTCACGCTCGTGGATGAACTGGAAGTTGAAGGCGAGGTGAAGCCGGGGCATCGACGGCGAACCGTAGTAATCCGCCACCTCCTGCGCGGTACCGAACACCTCGCCGACGGCCATCCGGCCGGCGTACTCGTCGAACACGCGGCGGATGCGCTTCACCGCATCGTAGACCTCGTGGTAGTTGCGATTGTTCACCCAGAGCTGGCTGCTGCGCTCGCGGTCCCCGGGCTTCCAGGCGGGGTTCAGTGGGTTATCCGCGAGGTGCGGCTCCTTGATGATCATCCCCATCACGTCGATCCGGAACCCGTCGACGCCACGGTCGAACCAGAACCGAAGCACGTCGTGCATCGCGGCCTCGACTTCGGGATTCCGCCAGTTCAGGTCCGGCTGTTCTTTCAGGAACGAGTGGAGGTAGTACTCGCCGGTCTCTTTCGCCAACGTCCAGGCTGGCCCGCCGAAAACGCTGCGCCAGTTGTTGGGGAGGCTGCCATCGGGCTTCGCCGGCCGCCAGTAGTACCAGTCCCGTTTCGCGTTGTGTTTGGAAGACCGGGACTCGAGGAACCAGGGGTGCTGGTCCGAACTGTGGTTCGGCACCCAGTCCAGCAAGACCCGGATGTTGCGCCGGTGGCATTCGGCGATAAGCCGGTCCATCGTCTCCAATGTGCCGAAGTCCGGGTCGACGCCCCGGTAGTCGGACACGTCGTACCCGAAGTCCTTCATCGGTGACGGGAACGTCGGCGAGAACCAGATCGCGTCCACACCAAGCGAGTTCTCTGTGCCGTCGTTCAGGTAGTCGAGGCGGCTGATGACGCCTTCCAGGTCACCGATGCCGTCACCGTTGCTGTCCTGGAAGCTGCGCGGATAGACCTGGTAGACCACCGCGTCGCGCCACCACTCGCGGGTCACTTCCGAAGCGCCGCCTGCGCCGCCTCAAAGAGGTCCGGCCGTTCCGCGAAGAACGCGTGGGAAAGGGTGGTCACCGATTCAATTGGCTTCCCGGCGCGGAGGCGATCCTCCAGGTACAGCTCGCCGAGTGCACGCGCCGCTTCGGCCCGAAACGCTTCGCCGTCTTCCACCCCCAGGGCGCTGGCAAGCTGCTTCGCGGCGGGGTCGTTCAGGAGTACGGCGGCCTCCTTCGCGTGCTGGGGAGGCACGAGGACGAGGAAGTTGGCCTGGGTGGCGCCCCAGATCTCGGTACCCACGCCCATGCCTTCGAAGCGGACGTTGCCGGTAGATGCGCTGGTAGTCACAGGTCAGGCTCCTTCGTGGTGTTCCGTGGGCATGGCGATGCGGAGGGCGTCAGGCAGGTCGGCCAGGAGCTGCGTGCGCACCTGCGTGCGCGTCTGCAGGCCCCAGATGTTGATGAAACCGACCGCCGCGGACTGGTCATAGGTATCGCCGCGATCATAGGTCGCCAGGCCGCGGTCGTAGAGTGAGTGCGCCGCCTTCCGCCCGACGACGATGGCCCTGCCGCGCTGCAGTTTCACGCGGATGACGCCGGTAACGTGGCGCTGCGTGTTGGCCACATACGCCGCGATGTCCTGGTGGTGAGCGCTGAACCAAAGGCCGTTGTAGATCAGCTCCGAATACTCAACGCCGATGAGCTTCTTCAGACGCACCTGCTGCTTGGAGAGCGTCATCGCCTCCAGCGAGCGGTGGGCGGTGTGGAG
The DNA here is from genome assembly GCA_046328215.1 of Dehalococcoidia bacterium. Classification (GTDB taxonomy): domain Bacteria; phylum Chloroflexota; class Dehalococcoidia; order Tepidiformales; family Tepidiformaceae; genus Amarobacter. Next base: position 4,579 of record JAXLXA010000011.1, read on the forward strand.
GATGACTCCGGCCGGCGCTTCGTAGATCTCGCGGCTCTTAATGCCGACCAGCCGGTCCTCGATGTGATCGATGCGGCCAACGCCGTATTTCCCGCCAAGCTCGTTCAGGTACTCCACCATTTCGACGGGCCCCATCTCCTTGCCGTCGAGACGGACGGGCATGCCAGACTGATACTCAATTTCGACGTAGGCGGGCTGTGCCGGCGCCTGCTCCGGGTCGACGGTCCACTCGTAGGCTTCGGCCGGCGGTTCCGTCCACGGGTCCTCAAGGACGCCTGCTTCGGCGCTGCGCCCCCACATGTTTTCGTCGATGCTGAACGGCCCCTTCTCGCCCCAGGGAATGTCGATGCCGTGCTTCTTGAGGTACTCGATCTGGTATTCGCGGGCCATCGCGTTCTCGCGCGTCGGCGCGATGATCGTCAGCGACGGGTCGAGGGTCTGGATGCCCACGTCGAAGCGGACCTGGTCGTTGCCTTTGCCGGTGCAGCCGTGCGCGACGGCGGTTGCGCCTTCTTCGTGCGCCACATCGACCAGCAGTTTCGCCATCAGCGGCCGCGCCAACGCCGTCGCCAGCGGATAGACGTCCTGGTACATCGCGCCCGCTGCCAGCGCCGGGAACGCGAAGTAGCGGATGAAGTCCTCGCGGGCGTCGATGACGCGGACCTTGAGCGCGCCCGCGGCCATGCCGCGTGACTCGACCACCGGCTGCTCTTTGCTACGGCCAACATCGATGTTCAGGGCGATAACGTCGTAGCCCTGTTCGAGCGTGAGCCACTTGATGGCGGTCGTTGTGTCGAGGCCGCCGGAATAGGCGAGGACCAGCTTTGGCACGGGCGCATCCTGAAGGACGGGTAAGTACCGTTGAGTATGGCCCGGCGCCGCGGCAACGGGAAATCAGTGTCCCAGCGCGGCCTTCGCGCCGCGCACGCCCATCGCCCAGGAAAGCAGCGCCGACCCGCCCATGACCAGGACGGCCGCCAGGAGCACCGCCGCTGAAAAGCCGTTCGGCAGCTTCCCGGCGATGGAGAACGGGAGCATGGCGAGCGCGGTGGCGAAGGTCGCCACGCCACCGAAGATGAGGTACGGGGCGCCGTAACGGTGCACCGCGTACCACTGCTCATCGTTCGCCATCGAGTACGGCGTGCGAATGCCCGCCCAGCCCTGCCGAGGCAACTTCTCCTGCAGCGCGCGCCAGCCAACCACGGTCACCACCGCGGAACCGATCATCACGACGACAAAGGCAAGCCACATCAGTCGAGCCGCCTACTTCGCCACAGTGGCGGTCGCCGCGGAAATCGCCTCTTCGAGGATGTCGCAGGCGCGGTCGATCTCGTCGTCGGTCACGTTCAGCGGTGGCATGAGGCGAATGGCGTTGGGGCGGACGTTGTTCACGAGCAGGCCCTTCCGCCGGCAGGCGTCCATGACATCATTCGAGCAATCCCGCGAGAAGCCGACCGCTATCAGCAAACCGCGGCCGCGTACCTCGTTCACCACTTCGAGCCGGTCTTCCAGCGAGCGGAGCCGGTTCATCAGGCGGTCGGAAGCGTTCCGGCACTGGGCCGACAGGTCTTCATCGATGACGTGCTTTACGGTGGCGTAGCCGGCCGCGGCTGCCAGTGCGTTGCCGCCGAACGTCGAGCCGTGGTCGCCCTTCACGAGGTGCGCCGCGACCTCGTCCCGGGCCATCAACGCGCCGATGGGGACGCCACCGGCGAGGCCTTTCGCGAGCGTCATGATGTCTGGCTCGACGCCTTCCTGCTGGTAGGCGAAGAGCGACCCCGTGCGCCCGATGCCGGTCTGCACTTCATCGAAGATGAGGAGCAGGCCCTTTTCGTTGCACCAGTCGCGGATGCCCTGCAGGTAGCCGGGAGCGGGCATGTTCACGCCACCTTCGCCCTGGATCGGCTCGACCATCACCGCGACGGTCTTGTCATTCGTTGCGGCCTTAATCTGATCGAGGTCGTTCCACGGCACGTGGTGGAACCCCGGCATGAGCGGGCCAAACGGCTCGCGGTAGCGGGCGTTCCCCGTCGCGGCGAGGGCGCCGAGGGACCGGCCGTGGAAGCCGTCGATGGTCGTGATGATCTCGTGCGCGCCGTCCCTCGTATCGAGCCCCCACCGGCGGGCGAGCTTGATCGCGCCCTCAACCGCCTCCGTGCCCGAGTTGCAGAAGAACACCCGGTCGAGGCAGGAGTTCTCCACGAGCAGCTTCGCGAGCTGGATCATCGGCTTCGTGTAGAAGAGGTTCGAGGTGTGGATAAGCGTTTGCGCCTGCTCGGCGACGGCCTTCGCCACCACCGGATGGGCGTGACCGAGGATGTTCACGGCGACGCCGCCAACGAAATCCAGGTACTGACCGTCGGTGTCCCACACACGCGTACCCTGTCCACGCTCGAGGACGATGGCCGACGCCCAGTTCTGGAAAAGGTACTGCTGTTCTTCGGCAACCCAGTCGGTCATGAAATAGCTCCTCCCGGCTGCCATGGTAATGCGTTGTGGCGCGATTTCTGGAACGCCACTTAGCCGAAAGGCGCATGTTAACAACTGGGCGGGCGCCTGGCGTTTGACTCGAGGCATCGCGTGTCCACTCGGCGTCATGCAACTGCCAGCCCTGGCAAGGGCGGCATCTTCAGCAGCAACTCGAGCAAGTCGCGAAGCTGTTGCCTGTGCTCAGGCGCCCGGATCGGCGCGGGGAGCACTTCGATGCGTTCGTCCAGTTCCGCTTCATGATGTCGGCGCTGCCGATGAAATACTCAGGCTCGCCGTTGTTCTCGAAGTAGTAGACGCGTGAATGCTCGAGAAATCGCCCGATGACGCTGACGGCTCGAACGCGCTCGCTGAGACCCGGAAGGCCGGGCCGCAACCGGCAAATGCCACGCACGACGAGGTCAACCTGGACACCGGCCTGGGCCGCGCGGTAGAGCAGCTTGCACGTCTCCAGGTCTTCGACCGCGTTGACCTTGAAGATCAGGCGGGCGGGACGGCCGGCCTTCGCGTGGGTTATCTCGCGTTCGATGCGTTCGGCGATGCCGCTGCGAAGGTTCGCGGGAGCGGCCAGCAGCACATCCGTGTCGTTCAGCTCTCCGTAGCCGGTGAGGAAGTTGAAGATGTGGACCAGGTCTCCGCAGATGCGCGGGTCCGAGGTGAACAGGCCGAGGTCGGTATGCTGGTGCCGCGCGGTGCGGGAGTTGTAGTTGCCGGTGCCGATGTGGGCGTACATCGTCACGCCGGTCGTCTCTTCGCGGACGACCAGGCAGATCTTGGAGTGGATTTTCAGCTCCGGGAGGCCATACGCGACGTGGACGCCGGCGTTCTCCAGCTTGCGCGCCCACTCGATGTTGTTCGCCTCGTCGAACCGCGCCGTCGTTCCACCAGCACCGCAACCTGCTTGCCGCGCCCGGCCGCTTCGATCAGCGCTTCCGGGTGGATGGGGGAGTCAGGCGACGTGCGGTACATGGTTTGCTTGATGGCCGACGGCCGGGTTCTGCCGCGGCCTCGATGAACTCGACGACGGAGGCGTCGAACGATCGTACGGGTGGTGAACGAGGACATCGCGCTCCTTGAGCGTCGAGAAGAACGCGGCTGCGTCGAACGTTCCCTGGAACACCGCGGGCGTGGCCTGGGCGAGTGGTGGGTCGCTCAGGTCGTGCAGGGGGAGGCTCGCGAGCTGGAAGAGGTCGGCCAGCCCGAGCGGGCCGGGGCTGAGGTAGACGTCGCGGGACTCGAGCTGGAGCTCTTCGAGCAGCAGTTCCCGGCGATTCGCGGAGAGGTCCCCGGCGACTTCCAACAGCACGGCCTCGGCGAGGCGGCGGCGGCGCAATGCGCTCTCGATGACTTCCAGCAGGTCGTCGGCTTCTTCGCCGGGGCTGCCCATTTCGGCACTGCGAATGACGCGGACCGCGTGCCACTCGGTGATGTGCATCCGCGGAAACAGCATGTCGACGTGCGAGGCGATCAGGTCCTCGAGCAGGACGAACCGGTTCTCGCCGGCGTCGACGAACCGGGGCCGGTTGCCGGGGACCTTGATCCGCGCAAAGCGGTCCTGGCCGGTGCCGGGGTGGCGGACGTTGAGGGCGAGCGACAGGCTGGCGCTGGAGATGAACGGGAACGGGTGCGCCGGGTCCACAACCAGCGGGGTAAGGACGGGGAAAATCGCCTCGACGAAGTAATCGCGAAGGCGCTTCTGAGCATCGGCTTCGAGTTCGCCGAAGCGGACGATGCGGACGCCCGCGCCGGCGAGGGCCGGGGCGAGTTCGTCGTGCCAGGTCGCGTCGATTTCGCGGTGCATGGCGGTGCAGCGCTCGATGACGAGTTCCATTTGCTCGCCGATGGTCCGCCCGTCGACGGTCGTCGCGCGGGGGTCCTTCGAGTAGGCCTGCTTCAGCCAGCCCATGCGCTTCGTGTAGAACTCGTCGAGGTTGCTGGCGGCGATGGCGAGGAACTTCACGCGTTCGAGCAGGCGGTTGCGTCCGTCATGCGCTTCGGCGAGGACGCGCTGGTTGAACTCGAGCCAACTGAGCTCGCGGTTCAGGTAGAGCGATGGGTCATCGAGGTCCCAGCGCGGCGGCGGGGAATCGTCGCCAGTCTCCACGTCATCGGCGCCGGGCATGACCTCGGTTTCGTCCACGCAAACACCCACGCGCCACCGAGGCGCATCCTGTCACCCAAAGGATATCGTCAAACGTTAACAATCGATGCGCTACGCGGGAGTAAACGCCGTCCCGGCGCCTTCGGTTGCGAGGAGCATGCCGGAGGAACGCCCATCCACAATCTGCACAGCGACCCCAAGGCCGGCTGCGTGGAGGCATGCCTCGACTTTCGGGATCATGCCGCCCGAGATCGTGCCGTCCGCAATGAGCTCCCTGGCCCGCGATGGCGCCAGTGCCGGGATCACGTTGCCGTCGCTACCACGCACGCCATCAATGTCCGTGAGGAAGACGAGCTGGCGAGCCTGGAGCGCCGCGGCGATGTTGCCGGCAACCGTGTCCGCATTGATGTTGACGAGCTGGTCGGCGCCTTCGCCGGGGACACAACCGATTGGGCCGATGACCGGGATGATGCCGGCGTCACGCAAGGCGTTGATGGCGGCCGTGTTCACCGTGACAGGCTCCCCGACGAAGCCGAGCTCGGGGTCCGCGATGCGGCACTCCAGGACGCGGCCGTCCGCGCCACAGAAGCCGACCGCGCTGGCGCCGTTGCCGTTGATGGCGGCGACGATGCGCTTGTTCACCAACCCGGCGAAGACGGCGACCACCACCGGGAGGACGCGTTCGTCCGTCACGCGGAGCCCTCGTTCGAAGCGCGAAGGGATGTTCATCGACTCAAGCCAGCGGCTGGCCTCGGCGCCGCCGCCGTGGACAACGACGGGGATATCGCCGCGTTTCGCAAGTTCAGCAACATCGCGAAAGGTCGTGTCGGCGTCGCCCAGGGTACTGCCGCCGATCTTGATGACGAGCGGACGGCTCATGTGTGGTAGTCCGCGTTGATCGAGACGTACTCAGCCGAAAGGTCGCAACCCCAACCGGTGGCTTCGCCCTGGCCCGCGCCGAGATAGCAGTCGATGGTCACGAATTCGGCCTTCATCGCCTCCGAAAGGGCGCGAGGGTCGAAATCCGTTGGCTGCTCGTCTTCGAACACGCGGATGCCGCAGATCGAGATCGTGACCTCCGGTTCATTGACGACGAGCCCGGAGCGGCCGACAACGGCGGCGACACGCCCCCAGTTGGGGTCGGCGCCGTGGATGGCGCTTTTAAGGAGGTAGGAGGTGCTCAGGAGGCGGACGAGCGCGCGGGCCTCGTCGACGGTCGAACCACCGGTGACGCGGAATTCGACGAGCTTCGTCGCGCCTTCGCCGTCCCGCGCGATCTCCTTCGCAAGATAGGTCGCGAGCAGTTCGAGCGCCTCGCGGAACTGCCCGGCGAGGGGGCTGCCTGCGGTGATGGTGTCCCCACCGGCCGCGCCGTTCGCGAACAGGAGCACCGTGTCGCTTGGGCTGGTGTCACCGTCGACCGAGACGAGATTGAACGAGCGGTCGACGACGTCGCTGAGGGTGGCCTGGAGGAAGCCCTGTTCGACCGGGGCGTCGGTCGTCAGGAAAGCGAGCATGGTTGCCATGTTCGGGTGAATCATGCCGGAGCCCTTGCAGCAGCCGCCAAGCGTGTAGGGCCCGAAGCGGACAGCGGCGCGCTTCGAGCGGGTGTCCGTGGTCATGATCGCCCGGGAGAACGGCTCGCCGCCGGATGCATCGGGAGCCACGGCGCCGATTCCGGCTTCGAGCTTGTCCATGGGCAGGAAGTGACCGATGACTCCGGTGCTGCAGACCAGCACCTCGCTCGCGGCGATGCCGAGTTTCTCCGCGGCCCAGGCGGCCATCTGGTTGCCGTCGTCGATGCCGCGTTGGCCCGTGCTGGAATTCGCCACGCCGGCGTTCACGACAACGGCGCGCGCGGGCCCGGCCGCGAGCCTGGCCCGGTTGATATCGACCGACGCCGAATGGAGGACGTTCTTCGTGTAGGTCGCGGCTGTGGTGCAGGGCAGCTCGGAGGCCAGGATGCCCACGTCGAGCTTGCCTTCGCCGTAGGTCTTGATGCCGGCATACGTGGCGCCGGCGACGAAGCCCTTCGGCGAGGTGGACGTGCCGTTGGTGTCGAGTGTGAGGGCGTCGCTCACGGGAATACCGCCGGAAGGTCGAGGCCGGCCGACTGATCGAGACCGAGCATCAGGTTCATGTTCTCGACGGCCTGGCCCGCCGCGCCCTTGACGAGGTTGTCGAGTGCGCCCACGGCGACGAGCATGCCGTTCCGTTCGTCGACCACGGGGTGCACGAGGCACATGTTGTTGCCGAGCGTGTGCTTGGTGTGCGGCGGTGCGTCGATGACGCTGGTGAAGGGCGCGTCCTTGTAGAACTCGCGGTAGACCTCTCGCACCTCCGCCTGCGAGACGGGCCGGGCGAGCGGCGCGTAGCAGGTCGCGTGGATGCCGCGCGTCATCGGCACGAGATGGGGGACGAAGGTGATCTTCGGGGGCGGCGCCTCGCGCAGGGCCGCCAGCTCCTGCTGGATCTCCGGCTGATGGTTGTGGTTCGCGATCTTGTACGCGGACACGTCCTCGTTGACGTCGCCGAACCCGAACGTGCCGCCGCTTCCCCGGCCGGCGCCCGAAATCCCGGACTTCGCATCGACGACGATCTGCGGGCCGACGAGCCCGGCGGCGACCGCGGGCGCCAACGCGAGGATCGAAGTCGCCGGATAACAACCGGGGTTCGCGACGATTCGCGCGGATTTGATGCGGTCGCGATTCAGTTCCGGCAGGCCGTAGACGGCTTCCGGGAGCAGTTCTGGCGTGGGGTGTGGTTTGCCACCGCCTATCCATTGCTCGAATGCGCCCGGTTCGCGAAGGCGGAAGTCAGCGGCGATGTCGATGCACTTGATGCCCTTCGCGATGTAGGGCGCGCAGGCTTTCGCGCTCTCACCCGTGGGCAACGCGGAAAAGACGATGTCGACGTCGGTCTCGATGTCCTCGGTGATGGCGAAATCGCCATAAACGGCGAGGTGTGGGAAGGCTTCGCCCAGACGCTTGCCGGCGAGGGAACGGCCGGTGGCCGCGACGATGCGCGCCTCCGGGTGCTTCCAGAGGAGGCGGGCGGCCTCCATTCCCGCGTAGCCGGTTACGTTGATGATTCCGATTCGATACGTCACGTACAGAATTGTGCCGCGCCGCCGGGCACGAGGCCAACCACTGTGACGCAGGTCACGGAAGGAGAGGGCCAGCGGCCGGACAGTTACCGCCCATGTCCGAGCTCGACCTGCGGTTCATCGGCACAGGCAACGCCTTCGCTCCCGGCGGCCTCTGCTGGAACGGGTTCCTGCTGGAGGGGCGTTACCTGTTCGAGGCGCCGCCCCAGGCGCTCCAGTCGCTGAATGGCATGGGTATCGACGCGAACGGGATCGACGCCGTCGTCTTGAGCCATCACCACGGCGACCACTTCCTCGGGCTGCCGTTCCTGTTTCTCCAGTGGAAAGCACTCAACCGGACCCGGCCAGTACGCATCATCGGGCCCGAAAACACGCGGAAGCTCGCGGTCGAAATTGGCGAGCACGTCTACCCGTGGCTCTTCGAAACCGGCTTCGAGGTGGAGTGGGAGGAGGTTTCCGGCGGTTCGCGCTCGAAAGTTGGCGGCCTCTCACTGTCGTCCGTTGCCGTGCAGCACGACCGGCGGCTGTCGGGGTCGCTCGGTTTCGAAATCGAGATCGCAGGTCGTCGCATCGGTTACACCGGCGACAGCGCGCTCTGCGATGCCGTGCTGGACCTCGCGCGCAACACGGAGGTGTTGGTCAGCGAGTGCGCGTCCGTGGACGAAGCCATGCCGACGCACATGAACTTGCGGGACGACATACCCCGAGTGCGTGCCGCGATGCGGCCCGGCGCGCGGCTCATCCTCACCCACCTGGGCCCGGGCGTGACGGCCGACGGGCTGAAGAACACGGAGATCGCGCAGGACTTCGGGGTCTACCGCATCTGATTCATGCCGGTAGAATCGCCTCCGCAAAGGAGCCGATCTGATGGCACATCCCATGCGCGGGGCGACCGCGATCACCGGGTTCGGCATGACGCCGATGGGGCGGATCTACAAGTCAACCATGGAACTGGCGGCCGACGCGACGCGCACGGCAATCGCCGATTCTGGCCTGAAGAAAAGCCAGATCGACGGTCTCCTCATCAACGCCGGTGTCACCGGCACTACCGGCGGTGGCATTTCGCTGGGCCTCCAGAATTACCTGGGGATGACGAACCTGCGGCTCCTGAATCACATGAACGCGGCCGGGTCCACCGCCGCGCAAATGGTCCAGTACGCCTCGCTGGCGATTGCCGCGGGCATGGCGAACCACGTGCTCTGCGTCTTCGCTGACGCTCCCTTGCGGGACGGTTCTTCGGCTGGCGCGGCGTATGCCGGCGCGGCCAGGAACCCACAGCGGCCACGTGGCATGTCCGCGCTTTACCCCGCGTCCGGCTACTACGGCGCCAACACGCCCTACGCGCTCGCCGCGCGGCGCCACATGGCCACCTACGGCACCACCCAGGACCAGCTTGGCATCATCGCGGTCGGACAACGCGCCTGGGCGACGAGGAGTCCGCTCGCGCAGATGCGAGACCCCATCTCGCTTGAGGACTACCACAACTCGCGCTGGATCATCGAGCCACTCCATTTGCTGGACTGCTGCCTGGTGTCGAACGGCGCCGTGGCCGTCATCGTCAGCTCGGCCGCAGCCGCGAAGGAGATGCCGCAGCCACCGGTCTACATCTGGGGCATGGGCCAGGGCCATCCCGGTGACACCTCGCGCACCGGGTCCGAGTGGGAGACCGAGACCGGCGCCCAGGCAGCGGCCAAGACCGCTTACGGCATGGCCGGCGTGGGTCCTGGCGACATCACCTGCTGCGAGTTGTACGACTGCTATACCTACACGGTGCTGGTGACGCTCGAGGACTACGGCTTCTGCAAGAAGGGCGAGGGCGGGCCGTTCGTTGAAGACGGAAAACTCGGCCCGGGCGGCGCCCTGCCGACGAACACCGGCGGCGGCGAACTCTCGGGCTACTACATGTGGGGGATGACCCCACTGAGCGAGGCGATCATCCAGGGGCGCGGCCACGGCGGCGACCGCCAGGTCAAGAACGACGTCATCCTGGCGACAGGGAACGGCGGCAGCCTGAGCTATCACGCCTGCCTCATCCTGAGCCCGCACGCGAATTGAGGTCCGGCGATGTCTGAATACCTGAAACCCCTGCCCGAAGCCGACGAAGCGTCCCAGCCCTTCTGGGACGGCGCCATGGAGGGCCGCCTGGTCCTGATGAAGTGTTCTGACTGCGGCCAATGGCGCCTGCCGTCACGCGCTCACTGCGACAACTGCCTTTCGGACCAGTACACGTGGGAAACGGCGAGCGGCAAGGGTACCGTCCGGACGTTCGGCGTCATGTGGCAGAAGTACCAGCCGGGCTGGGCGGCCGAGACGCCGTATAACGTCACGATCGTCGAACTCGAAGAGGGCCCGAGACTTCCGACGAATGTCATCGGGATTTCGAATGATCAGATCCGCGTTGGGATGCCGGTGAAGGTCGATTTCGAGAAACATGAAGATGTGGCATTGCCGAAATTTCGGCCAGCCTGAGCATCGCCAAACGTGTGCTTCACGTAATCGATTTGTTATGACTAGTTCTGGGCCCGGTAGTTGACCTTTCGTTATAGTGATGGCCGGTGGGGAGAAGGCGGTCCCGGCGATGGCCGATAGCCCTTCTTTTGGTGTCACGCTCTGGGCGACGGATGTGTTCGCGCTTGCCGATTTCCTGGCCGCTGTGGCGGGAATGACGGTGGAGCAGCGGCATCCCGGTTTCGCCTCGCTTTCGTTGGGCGGCACGACCATCGACATCCACGATGACGAATCGTACCGGGGTCACCCGTGGTACAACGCGCTGCGCAAGGAAGGCGTGGCGCGCGGGATAGGCGCGGAGCTGCGGTTCCAGGTGGCCTCGGCGGAGGGCGCCTACCGGGAGGCGCTGAAGCGCGGCGCGCTGGCGATTGCCGCGCCATATGAGTACGAGGGCGCTCTCGAATGCTCAGTCATGGGGCCCGACGGTTATGTACTCAGCCTATGGCAGGTATGGAACCTCTCGACATCACCCTGAAATTGATTTGGATCACGCTAAACATGCCGATCCTTGTGCTACGGTGGTTGTGAAAGAACGCACATTCACCATTCCAAGGAGGAGCACCAACCATGTTCAATCAGCCTTCCGCCCTCCAGCCGATGCTTCCCGGTGAGCCGACGCCCGAGGCGCTGCACCGCGAGGAGTACTTCAACGAGAAGACCGAGTCCACCGACGACGGCGAGCTGCTTACGGAGCCGCGCCTTCAGCGCCGCGCGCGCCTGCTTCGCGCCCAGGTCGTCGCGACGGTAGGCCGCTACTTCGCCTGATTCAGCCAAACGGCTAAGAGACGAGCGAACGCCCCCGACTTCGGGGGCGTTCTTCGTTTTCACCAGGCGGTCCACCCGCCGTCGACCATCAACGTGTGGCCCGTCACGTAGTTGCTCGCATCGCTGGCGAGGAAGATCACGGCGCCCGCCAGTTCGTGTGGTTGGCCCCAGCGCCCCATCGGCGTGCGGCCGGTGATGAAGTCGTGGCGCTCCTCGTCTTCGAAGAGTGGCCGCGTCAGGTCGGTCTCGAAGTAGGTTGGGCCAATGGCATTGACCTGCACGTTGCGCGGCGCCCACTCGATAGCGAGCACCTTCGTCAATTGTTCGATCGCGCCTTTCGAGCTGGCGTATGCCGCCTGGTTGGCCAGCGCCACGCGGCCCATGATGCTTGAGATGTTGATGACCTTGCCGCTGCCCTGCCCCACAAGGTGCCTGCCGAACGCCCGCGCACAGAGGAAGTAGCCCTCGAGGTTCGTTGCGAGCACCTGCCGGTACTCTTCCGGGGCGAGTTCCAGGACTGGCTTGCGGATGTTGATGCCGGCGTTGTTCACGAGGATGTCCGCGCGGCCAAGCCGCGCCACCGTCTCGGCGGCAAGCCGCTCGCAATCGCCGGGGTCGGTGGCGTCGCAAGTGATGGCTTCGGCGCGCCGGCCCATTGCCCTGACTTCGTCACGGAGGGACTCGATCTCGAGCGCGGTACGGCTGGCGGCGACGATATCCGCGCCCGCCGCGGCAAGCGCGATCGCCATCGACCGCCCGAGGCCCCGTCCAGCGCCAGTGACGACCGCTACGCGCCCGCTAAGGTCGAAGATCTGGGTGCCCCGGTATTCCTCTCCTGCCATCGCGGCGAGTCTACCGGACGCGCCCGGCTACTCGTAACGGAGAGCCTCGGCAACGGGCACGCGCGCGGCCGAACGCGCGGGCAAGAACGTCATGAACATCGAGGCGACGAAGGCAATGCCGCAGATGATGGCGAGATTGAGCCATGGCACCGTGAAGCCGGCGCCCTTGGTCTCCTCGCCGAACTCACCGGTGATGAACAGCACCCACGCCAGCGAGAGTCCCAGGGTCAGTCCGAGCAGGATGCCGGAGATCGCGATGAATCCTGATTCGAAGAGGAAGCTAAGCGCGACCATGCTCCGCTGATAGCCGATGGCGCGGAGCATGCCAATTTGCTGGCGCCGTTCCACCACGGCGCGTGACGCGATTACCGCGAGCGCGGCGATGCCCACGATCAGCCCGAGGCCCATGAACCCCTGGAACACGAGCAGGAAGCCGTTCTGCAACGCCTGCTGTTCGTCCAGCAGCTCCTGGAGCGAATTGGCCGAGGCCTGGACCAACGCGGCCTCGATGGACTTCGCGTACTCCTTCGCATCGACTCCCGGCTTCAGTTCGAGGTAGAAGCGCTGGCCCTTCGAGTCGGGGAAGGCGTCCAGCAGGGTCTGCTTCTGGACCACGATGCCGGTGGCGAAGTCAGTAGTGCCGAGCCCGAAGAACGTATCGGCGGCCTCTTTCATCTGGGCGATGACCGTGATGGTTGTGACCTTGTCGCTTCCGGGGTCATGAAGCGTCAACTGGAACGGTTCGAAACCGTCCTCGACCGGCTTCAGTTGCAGGAGGTCGGTCCCGCCCCCTCCGCCAAAGCCCTGTTGCGCGACGGTCACGCCAGCGGGTATGACGGCCAGCGTGGGGTCTTTGGCCAGTGCCTGCCAGACCTCGGCGTCGGTTGCGTAGCCTTTCGCGTAGAGCTTCATGGGCAGCTTGTTCGTCGCGATGAACTGCGGATCGACGCCAAAGACGGTGTACGGGCTCCACGGCGTTTTGACCTTGTTGCCGTTCTCGTCTTCCTTGTTCTTGAATTCGTCCTTGTTGCTGACCTCGGCTTCAGTCGCGTTCGCCACGCGAACCTCGCCGAAAGCGCGGACCTGGTCGAAGCTGCCGCCACCGGCTTCCACTGCGGTCTTCAGGTCAGGAATCTGGTTGTTCGGGTTGACGTCGATGACGGCCTGGTAGCCGCCCTTGGTGTCTTCGTTGAGGAACAGGGCGCTGAAGTTCGTGTTGATGGTCGCCATCATCACCAGCGAGAACATGATCAGGCCGATCATGGCCATCGTCATGCCAGTCCGGAAGCGCGACGTGAGCGGGTACGCAACCGCGGTCTTGAGAGCGGGGACGATTCGCCCGAACCGCGAGCCGAGGCTGGCGATGGCCGGGAGGATGATGTCCGCGTTGTAGACCACGATGAACGTCCCGCAGGTCACCATGACCATGCCGCTGAGGAAGAACATCTCGATGTCGCCTTTCAGCGGGCCCGTGATCGGTTCCGTGACGCTGGACGGCAGGTACCAGATGACCAGCAGCACGGCACTGACGGCCGTGAACGACATCCGTTCGGCGATGCCGAAGTAGCGCAGCGTGACCGCCAGCCAGAGCGCCAGCAGGGAAACGCCGAGCAGGAAGAAGAACGACGAATCGCGGTCGAGGCCGCCGTAGGTGAGCGCGAGACCCGCGATGCCGAGCGCGGAAGCGACGGCGGCGCTCCAGGCCACCTGCGTCTTCCACGTCTGGAGCAGGGCGACGACGAAGGCCACGGGCCAAACCACGAGTGCCAGGATTCTCACCCAGCGCGGCAAGCCCGCAGGTTTGCGGTCGCGCACGAGGACCACGACGCCAAGCGCGATGGCGTAGGGGACGAGAATCAGCACCCAGCCGGCGCCGACGAGGACGCCGCCGAGGATCCACGGCCAGCGAGGCGGGCCTTCGCTCGTGCGGTGGTCCTTCGGGGCGGCCACGTTCGAGTTGCGGAGCACGTAGAACCACGGCGAAATCAGGCCAATGATGACGAGCGGCAGCCCCAGAATCAGCCCGGGCACGTTGAAGAAGAACAGTGAGAAACCGATTGGCAGCGCCAGTGCGGCGATGCCGTTGAGCACGGCGCGGTAGTAGCCCTTCCACGTTTCCGCCTCCGGGTTCACCGGGTGCGATTCCGGAAGGTCGCGGATCGCGGCCGTGATGTTCAAGCGGCTCGCGCGCCAGGAGCTGATGAAGATCACCAGGAAGGTCGCGATCACGCCCAGGCAGAAGGCAACGACGAGGCTGCGGAGCGTGAACGTGACCGTGAGGTTCAGGCCAAGACTGTCGCCCGCGAAGGCCTTGATGATGCCGACCATCGCGAACGTCACGCCCATCCCGGCGACAAGGCCGACCACGGCCGAACCGAGGTCGTACCCCATGCCCTCGGCGAGGAACGACTCCACCAGTTGCCGGCGCTTGGCCCCCACGGCCCGGGCCATGCCCATTTCCGGTTTCCGCTCTGCCGCGAGCATCACGAAGATGAGGAAGATCAGGAGGATGCCGGCCGCAATGCTGAAGAGGCCAAACACCACGAACACGGTGGTGAAGGTGGCGCCGATGAACTCAGCGAACTGCACAAGGTCGTGCTTGAGGGGTGTGACCTTGTAGGGCGTGTCACGGAGCACGGGCCTCAGCTTCGCGACCGCCGCGTTCGAGTGGTCCAGGCCGGATTTCACGCCGCCGTGGTTCGAAACAAAGACCGCGTCGGCGTTCTGGCCGCGGCCGGTGAGTTCGGCGAGCGAATCGAAGTTCACTGCGGCGCCGTGCTTCGCGTTTGGGTCGATCGCGCCAGAGAGCACGTCCGCCGGGACGATGGCCTTCACCGTGAACTCGACCGGTTCGCCTTTTTCGAACAGCGTGACAGTGTCGCCCACCCTGGCTTCGATTTCGTCAGCCAGATCGGTATTCAAGGCGATGTCCCGGCCGTTGAGTTCAACGGTCTTGCCCGAGGAGTCCTTGAGGCCGCCGAGTGCCGCCGCATCCTGTGCGCGGAAACCGACGATGCGGGCGGTTGGGTAATTCAGCCGTGTGCGGGTGTTTTGGACCGGTAAGGACTCGCGCTGGAACGGGACGATGGCCTCGATGTCCGGGTCGCCCGCGAACTGCTTCTGCCAGTCTTCCACGGTCGAAAGCGGGATGACCTGCTGCTCGGGAGCGGCCGGGTGGTTATCCGTATCCCAGGCGATCCATTCGTCGGCCTGGCCCAGGATGTCGTAGACCTCGGCGGTCACCGATGTCGTCAGCGTGTCGCCGGTGCCGAAGGCGGCGCTCATGATCAGCGTGGAGAGCATGAGGCCCACGATGATCAGCGCGGTCTGCGCCTTTCGCCTCGGGATGTTGCGGAGGCCCATCTTGAACATCACCGGGTTTCGCCAGGCGATGAATGCGACCAGCAGGAAGATGCAAAGGGTGAGCGCCAGGCAGACGCCCGCGATAACGTTCATCGAGACGCCGAAGAGTTCGTTCACCGCATCCTCCCGGGGTGGTTGAGCGTGGGTTAGTGGCCGGCCGCCGCGGCAGCAACCATCTGGGCCTGGCTGTCTTCCCGGAGGATCACGCCGTCAGCCATGTGGATCGTCCGGTGGCAGCGGGCGGCCACCTTCGGGTCATGCGTGACGATGACGCAGGCCTGGTGTTCCGCCTGGTTGAGCTCGACGATGAGGTCCATGATCTCCGTGGCGGTCTGTGAATCGAGCGCCCCGGTCGGTTCGTCGGCCCAGACGATGGCGGGGCGGTTCACCAACGCCCTGGCGATGGTGACGCGCTGGCGCTGACCGCCGGAAAGCTGGGCCGGCCGCTGGTTCGCCCAGTCGCGAAGGTGCACGCGGTCCAGCGCGCTCAGCGCCATTTCGCGGGCGACCTTCGGGCGCGTACCGGAGACGATGAGCGGCAACTCGACGTTTTCGGCAGCGGTGAGCACCGGCAACAGGTTGTAGGTCTGGAACACGAACCCCATGGACTTCGCCCGGAACTCCGTCTTGCGGTCATCAGCCATCCGCGTGATGTCCTCGCCGTTGATGCGGACGATTCCCGAATCGAAGTCGTCGAGCCCGGAGAGACTGTTGAGCAGGGTGGTCTTTCCGCAGCCAGAAGGGCCCATGATGGCGACCATCTCGCCCCGCTTGACCTGGAGGCTGACGCCTCGCAGTGCCTGCACCTGGACGATGCCAGTGTCATAGGTTTTGACGACGTCTCGCGCTTCGATGATTACGTCGACCTGCGGCCGCAGCCCGTCGATTTGGGTCATCCGTTCCTCCTGGCCTCGTTAACCAGCCTAGCCGCATTCTCGCGTCCGGCAACCGTGAGCGCCTCACACTTTCGGGTGTCTTTTCGCTCCATGGCGGTTGCCGGAGCCTGATCCAGGGTCATTCGGCCACGGTGATGGTCATTTCCAGCGCCCGCCCGTAGTCGTCGAAACCGCACGACTTCCACCTACGCGCTTCCGCCGGGAGCTTCGCGAGGTCGAACTTGTAGTAGGGCCGGCGGGAGATATCAACTGACGCGACTCCATCCGGTCCGGCCGCGACGACACGGCGGTACACGTCTTCAGCAGCGAGGCAGATCTCCTCGACATCGAAGCCCATGGCGCCGTCCGGCCGGTAGGGCGCGAGGTACCCCAACGCGGTGCGCAGGAGCCGTTCGGCGCCGATGAACTTGCCTCGCTGAAGGTGGACGAAGCCGGCTGCGATCTGGATCAACCCCTTGTAGAGGTCTCGCACGGCGCAGTCTCCAACTGCCAGATCTCTTCGAACCGTTCGTGGCATTCGAAAAAGAGGCCCGAGTTGAACTCGTCACAGCCGAGCCGGAAGTTTCCCGGGACGGTGATGGACTTCCGCACGAGCTGTTTCTTCCGGCGCGGAGCTTGCATCGGTTCAGACTACCTGCACCCGTCAGTCATGCACACAACGGGACGCCGCGAGAGAATGCGGCGACACCACCACGGAGCCACCCATGTCGGACAGCCACGACGCCCACGGCCACCACGACGACCCCAATAGCGCGCCGATGCACACGGATGTGCGGGCCGACTTTTCGCCCGGGGCGGTGTTCTTCTGTTACCTGCTGGCGGCTATCACGCTGGTTGCGGGCGTCGTCACCGGGCTCACCGTCATCAACAACTGACCAGCTCGCAATTTTCGCGGAACTTCACGTAAGCGCGCCGCCTTAAGCGAAACGCGTGTGTATGATCCGCAAATGGACGCCCGCCCCCGCTGCCGCGCTCTTCCCGGTTCGCGCGCCCTGCTTCGAGCGACGAAGTACGACGGCACCGCGCATTGGATTCAGCCATTCCAGGTGGTCTCGGACGACGGCAACCTGCTTGTCGCGTCCTACCGCGCGCGCACACCGATCTACACGAGCCGTGGCGAATTTCGTTCACCGTACGATTCGCTCGTCTACTTCTGGCGGGACCGCTGGTACAACGTGTTTCGACTTTCACGTCCGGGCTGCAACCTCGCGCTCTGGTACTGCAACGTCACCACGCCTCCGTCCTATGACGGTTCACAGATCGGTTACGTCGACCTCGACCTGGACGTAACGGTGCGCCCGAACGGGTGGATCGAACTGCTGGACCAGGACGAGTTCGAGGATCACCAGCGCAAGTACGCGTACCCCGAGGACGTGATCGAGCAGGCGGAACGGGCGGCGCAGGACCTGATGGCGCTGGCCCGCGAGCGCGCATTCCCGTTCAGCGAGGGCTAGGCGGAACTGTCGCGATTGAGCGTGCGCAGGTACGCTGTTCGCTCAATGCCCGACACCCGAACAATACAGAGCTACCTCGCCGCCCTGGTTGACGCCGCGGCTCGCGCCGCCGTGGCCGCGGGGGACCTGCCGGATGTCGCGCTTCCCGAGCCCAGCATCGAACGGCCGAAAGACGCCGCGAACGGCGATTTCGCATCGACGCTCCCCTTGCGCCTCGCCCGGGCGGCCATGAAGCCGCCGCTGGAAGTGGCAAGGGCCATCGCGGCCCACATCCCAACAGACGGGACCATCGACGAACCGATGGTGGCGCCCCCAGGGTTCATTAACCTGAGGCTCTCGAACGCGTTCGTTCAGCAGCAAGTCGAGCACGTGATCCGCGAGGGCGGCGCCTACGCCGACATCGCCGTGGGAAACGGCAAGAAGGCGCAGGTCGAATTCGTATCGGCGAACCCCACTGGCCCGCTCCACGTCGGCAACGGGCGCGGCGCGGCGATTGGCGACGCCCTGGCTGCGGTGCTCGGGGCCGCCGGGTACGAGGTGAGCCGCGAGTACTATGTGAATGACGCCGGCACGCAGGCCGACACCTTCGCCGAGACCCTGTACGCCCGCTATCAGCAGCTTTTCGGCCGGGACGCGGACATCCCGAAGGATGGGTACCCCGGCACATACATGGTGGACCTGGCGAAGGACATCCGCGATGAGGCAGGGGAGAGCTTCCTCGCGCCGCCCGGTGAGCCGCCCGCGCCCGGCCTCGGGTCGCTCGGCATCGAGCTGATGGTGCGCAACATCCGCCAGACGCTCGACTCATTCGGCGTCCGTTACGACCGCTGGTTCAGCGAGAAGTCCCTCTACGACCCCGAAGGCGCCTACGACGTGGCGATGGGCATCCTGCGCGAGAAGGGTCTGCTCGCCGACCGAGAGGGCGCGCTCTGGTTCTCGTCCAGCGAGTTGGGCGAGGACAAGGACAATGTCGTTGTCCGCAGCGACGGCCACCCGACCTATTACGCCAGCGACATCGCCTACCACTGGGACAAGTTCGTGCGGCGAGGATTCGACCTCGTTGTTGACGTCTGGGGCGCCGACCACCATGGGCACGTCTCGCGCCTGAAGACGGCGACCAGGGCCGTGGGCGCGGACCCGGAGGCGCTCCACATCTTGCTCTACCAGCTGGTGTTCCTGAAACGCAGCGGCGAGGCGGTGAAGCTCTCGAAGCGCGCGGGTGAACTGGTCACGCTCGAAGAACTCATCAACGACGTTGGCGCCGATGCGGCGAAGTTCTTCTTCCTTCTCCGCTCACCGGGCGCCCAGATGGACTTCGACCTCGACCTCGCGGTCAAGCAGTCCGCCGAGAACCCGGTGTTTTATGTACAGTACGCCCACGCCCGCCTCTGCTCGATGCTCGAACGGGCGAAGGAGCAGGGGCTGACGCCGGAAGGTGGCGATGTCTCGCTGCTGACCCAGCCGGCCGAGTTGGCGCTGGTGCGGGAAATGATGCGGCTGGCCGACGTGATCGAGGTGGTTGCCACGTCCCTTGAGCCCCAGCAGCTTCCGCACTACGCGATGTCGCTGGCCAACGCATTCCACGCGTTCAATGACTCGTTCAAGCAGGTCAACGACCCGTCGCTGAAGGTCATCACGGATGACATGGCGTTGTCCCGCGCGCGGCTTCGGCTGGTGCTGGCGGCGCGAGTCGCCCTGGCGCGTGTGTTGGGCCTCATGGGGATGACGGCGCCGGAGCGGATGTAGGTTCGAACGGTCGCGGCACCGCGATGTAGCCGTTCTCCGCATCCCCAAACAGCAGGAGCCCCGGCGAACCGAAACGATGGGCGTGATGGGCCGCGAGCACGCACGCCACCGCATCGAGCCGGTCTTCAAGGTCTTTGAGCGCCCGCCCGGACGTGAGCGCCGGCGGTTCAACCAGGGCGCCGGCCGGATCATCGAACAGGCAGGGGAGGTGTGCCGCGGCGTAGTCCCGCAGTCGTGCCTGGAACTCCGCGAGCGGGCCCAGCCGCGCGGCGAGCGGCCCCTTCTTGTACCGCAACGCCCGATCCGCGCCCAGGAGCGAGACGGTTGTCGCGTGCGGGAACACCTCGAGTGCGTGAAGTCCTGGCCCGTCCGGGTTGGTCCCGTCCAGGGACCAGCCGCTCGCCCGAAGCAGCTCGCCGAGCTTCGGGCCTTCCGTAATGCCGTGTCGATCGAGAAAGTCCTGGCGGGCTGCGTAGGCGTACACGCCACGGCTCCCGAAGGCGCGCGCGAGCTCGGCTTCCGCCCTGCGTGCCGGACCAACGATGAGTGGGGCATCGATCGCGGCGACAACGTCCGGCCCGAGGGCGTTGAGGACATCCGCCACATCCTCGGCGCCGGCGTTGGGCAGGCACTCCAACCGTTCGAGCCGGGCGCCCGAGGGTTCCAGCCGCACCACGCAGATGCCAGTTGGCTTGCGTCCGCTCCAGGCGAGGTCGACGCCGGCGAGGACGGTCATGCGCTCAGCCTACCTGCCGCGTAGCATCGAAGGCATGGACCTCCCTGTTTCACTCTCCGGCGCGACCGCTCGCCAGGTGGCTGAGCGCTGCGCGGCGGCAGCATGCGCGACCATCCGTGATGGGTTCGGGCGGGCGTCACTCGCAGGCGTGAAAGGCCGCGGAAACGTCGTCACGGACACCGATTTCGCCGCGGAGAAGGCGACGATGGAGATCCTCCACGCGGAGTTTCCCGGCCACGCCATCCTGAGCGAAGAGACATCGGCCGCCACCCGTTCCGACGGCTGGCTGTGGGTCATCGATCCGCTGGATGGAACGAAGAACTTCAGTCGCGCGATCCCGCACTTCGGCTACAACATCGCGCTTTGTTTCGAGAGCCGGCCCGTGCTTGGTATCACGTCGCACCCGCTTCTCGGCGACACTTACCTGGCGATCGAAGGCGAGGGCTGCTTCCACAACGGCCGGCGCATCCGGGTTTCCGAGGTCACCACGCTGGCCGACGCCGTGGTCGCGCTGGACATGGGCTACGACGCGCCGCGGGGCGGGCGGCAGTTGGAGCTCGCGGCGCACCTCTGGCCCGGCATGCAGAGCCTGCGCATCACCGGCTCCGCGGCCCTTGGGTTCGCCTACGTCGCCGCAGCGAAATGGGACATCTACGTGCATTCGGATCTTCAGCCGTGGGACACCGCGCCTGGACTGATCCTGGTGCGGGAAGCCGGGGGCGAGGTGCTCGACCGCACGGGTGCGCCGGCCAGCCTGTTCTCGCGCGAAGCGGTCGCCGCTGCGCGGCCCGTGCTGGACGATTTCTTCGCCCGCGCGCGCGGGGTGCCCTGGCAGTAGGGACGGCCCGGTCCGCCGTGCTACGCTTCCCGGCGCATTCCCCGGGAGGGCGGCTGTGACGCTTATCTATGACATCGCCAGCGAATACGTCGACCGGATCGCGGCGCTCGATCCGATCAACGCGACCGGCATGGGCGTGCCCGGTCACGACGCTGAGGTCACGGACTTTTCGCCCGAAGGCCTGGCGGCGCAGTCACACCTTCGACGGGAGACGCTCGCGAAGCTGGCCGCCGCGCCGGTCACCGGGGAACGGGACCGCGTGGCGAAAGAGGCGATGGAGGACGTGCTCTGGTTGCGCGAGGAGTTGCTCGAAGCGGGAGACCAGTACCGCCTGAGCGGGCATCGCAACGCCTCGACGACGCTGCGCATGGCGTTCGACCTGATGCCCCGCGCCAGCGAAGACGACTGGAAGAACATCGCCACCCGTCTCGCGCTGGCGCCCCGGGGCCTCCAGAGTTACCGGGAGACGCTCGAAGAAGGTCTGAGGAAGGGATCGCAGACGGCCCGGCGGCAGGTCGCGCAGTCCATCAGGCAGTCTGAAACCTACGGCGGGGCGAACGGCGGGGCGTCGTTCTTCGACGGGCTGGTGGACGCGTTCGACCGGGCAGGAATCGCCTCGCCGGCATTGCGCGCCGAAGTCGTCGCGGGCGCGGGCATCGCTGCAACCGCATACCGGGACTTCGCGACGTACCTGTCTGAGAAGTTCATGGACCGGGCCGTGGAGCGAGACGGGGTTGGCCGCGAGCTGTACCAGCTTTCCTCCCGCGTCTACAACGGCATCGAACTCGACCTCGAAGAGACCTACCAGTGGGGCTGGGACGAGCTGTACCGCATTGAAGCCGAGTTGCGGAAGACCTGCGAGAAGATCCTCCCCGGCGCGAGCATCGAGGAGACCAAGCGGTTCCTCGAATCGGACCCGAACCGGGCGATCGATGGCGTTGAAGAGTTCAGGCAATGGATGCAGGAGCTGCAGGACCGGACGATTTCGGAACTGGCGGGCACGCACTTCGATATCCCGGACCCACTGCGCAGGATCGAGGCGTTGATCGCGCCGCCGGGTGGATCGCTCGCGATGTATTACACCGGCCCGAGCGAGGACTTCTCGCGGCCCGGACGGACGTGGTACCCCACGGGCGGAAAGACGCGATTCCCGCTCTGGGGCGAAGTCTCGATTGCCTACCACGAGGGGGTGCCCGGCCACCACTTTGAGCGCGCGACCGCGAAGTTTCTCGCCGCCGAACTGTCCCGGTTCCAGCGGCTGATGGGCGGCACCTCGGGGTACGTGGAAGGCTGGGCGCTCTACGCGGAGCGCCTCATGGGCGAACTTGGGTACCTGGAGAACCCGGACTACTACCTGGGCATGCTGCGCGCCCAGGCCATGCGCGCCGTCCGGGTCATCGTGGATATCGGCATGCACCTCGAACTCCCGATTCCCAGGAGCGAGGCGTACCACCCCGGCGAGACCTGGAACGCCGACCTCGGGCAGGAATTCTGTCTGCAGCGTTCCCAGTTCCCGCCGGACTTCATGCAGAGCGAGGTGATCCGCTACCTGGGCACCCCCGGCCAGGCGATCAGCTACAAGGTCGGCGAGCGCTGCTGGCTGGAGGCGCGGGAGGCATCCAAACAACGCCAGGGAGATTCGTTCAGCTTGAAGGAGTGGCACCGCGCGGCGCTGAACCTCGGGCCGATGGGCCTCGCCCAGATGCAACGGGAGCTGGCCCGTGTTTAGGCGTGCCAGGTGCTGATCGTGTTGCCGTCGATTGTTTCGGGCATCGGCGCTTTGCTGCTCCTCGTCGGTATCGTCGTCGACGACGAGGTGGTCCGGGATGTGTCGCTCTCACTGGGCGTGATCCTGCTCTGGCTCGACTTCTTCATCACGATGGCCATCTTCCGGCGCACCGTGCGCGACATCGACGGGCGCTTGAAGCGGATCGAAGAGCGGCTAACGGGCCGCTGAGACGAACAGCCCGGCGAGCAGCGCGCTCGACATCGCGAGGAGGCCAAAGAGGCCGTCAGGGCCGAACGTCGCAATCGCCCGCCGGGACATGATGCCGGCGATGAGCACGGTTGCCGCCAGCAGTAGCGCCTGCAGCGGCGCCCGAGCGGCCAGCAGGACGACGACCGCGACGATGCCTGCGACGCCGAAGACGCCGAGTGCCAGGTTCGCCGCGCGCTCAGTCCCCAGGCGATGCGCGAGACCGTTAACGCCGGCTTCCCGCGGCACGTCCGGCGCCTGGTTCGCGAGATGCAGCGAAAGTCCTAGAAGGGCGCCCAACGGGAAGACCGCCCAGAGCAAAGCGTCCCAGCGGTCCAACGCCACGAACACCCAGACGGGGACGAGCGGGATTGCGACGGAGAACGGCAACCAGCTCATGGCAGTTCGTTTGAGTTGGACATCGTAGGCGAGCCCGCATGCCAGGCCGGCGATGCCGATAAGCCAGGCCTCCCCCCGAAGCATGGAAGACACCACCATCCCAACGCCCGCGAGTCCGGCCACCAGCCCAACAGCCAGCCGCCGGCTGACCGCGCCGCGCGGAATCGCTTTCCACGGCTTCGTCCGGGCGTCGTCGGGAGCATCGATAAGGTCGTTGGCTGCGCCGATAGTGAACTGGTAGCAGAGCATGGTGACCCCCAGCACGGTCACCGTGCCCACCGGCGGTGAACTGTCGGCGAGAAAGGCCACGACGACCGAAACGGCCGTCACGACGAGCGATGGGAACGGATGCACCAGGCGCACCGCCGAGACCCATGGGGCTGGCAGCGTTGTCTTTTTCGCGGAGCGCTTCTTCGCCACGGCCCAACTCTACGGGCACTCGGCGCTCGGCACTCGGCACTCGGAACTCGGCACTCGGCACTCGGAGCTCGGAACTCCTACCTCGCCTCGCCCAACAACGCCCGGCGCAGCAGCAACAGCGCGGTGGTCACGGCGCGACGCTTCACCGCCTGCCGTCCCTGGTTCATCGTCATGCTGAGGACGTGGCTGCCGCCCTCCGGCGTGGCGACGGCGACATGCACGGTGCCGGGTGGGATGCCATCTTCAGGGTCAGGTCCGGCCACGCCGGTGATCCCGATGCCGAAATCCGCGCCGGCCCTGCGCCGGGCCGCTTCCGCCATCGCCTTGGCCGTCTCCTGGCTGACCACGCCGAACTCCTCGATCACCTCGACGGGTACGCCGAGGTCAATCTTCTGCTGCGTCGAGTAGCTAACGTATCCGCCCAGGAAATACTCGCTGGCGCCGGGCACGTCGGTCAGCGTGTTCGCCATTAGCCCGCCGGTGCAGGACTCCATCACGGCGAGCGTCGTCCGCCGCTCGTGCATCTGGTCGGCAACGTAGCCTTCCATGGTGTCTTCGTCACGTCCCCAGATGGCGCTGCCGAAGATGCGCTCCATCTCGGCTTCCACGGGGTGAATCTTCGCCCAGGCCTCTTCGCGAGTGTTCGCCTTGGCGCCGATGCGGAGATGGACTCCGTCGGCGCGGGCATACGTGCCGATGCCGATGCCCGGGGTGCCGTAAAGCGGCTTCGCCATCTCATCGACCGTACCTTCGCCGATGCCTACGGTCTTAATCGTGCGCGTCACAAGCACCTGGCCGTCGGAGCGCTTTTCGAGCTCAGGCTGGACTTCCTTCAGCCACATCCGTTCCATTTCGGGAGGCACGCCCGGCATGCAGATGATGACTTTGCCGTCCCGTTCGACCCACCAGCCGGGCGCAGTCCCACGCGGGTTGTCGATCGCGCGGCAACTCTTGATCAGCCACGCCTGCTTGATGTTGGATTCGGGCATCACGTAGCCGCGGCCTTCGAACCAGCCTCGGAGCGTCTTCTCCAGCGCGGGGTCGACGAAGGGTTCCTCGCCCAGCACCTGCGCGATCCCCTCGCGCGTCATGTCGTCCTCGGTTGGTCCGAGGCCGCCCGTGCAGATGATCACGTCGGAACGCTTCCAGGCGCGGTCGAAGGTTTCGACGATGCGGCCCATGTTGTCGCCGACAACGGACTTGTAATACAGGTCGATGCCGAGCTCCGGGAGGCGCTGCGCGATGTACGCGCTGTTCGTGTCGATGATTTCGCCGAGCAGGATCTCGGTGCCGATGGCGATGATTTCTGCTTTCACGGGGCGGAGTGTACAAGTTCCGAGTTCCGAGTTCCGAGTTCCGAGTTCCGAGCACCAGGCACCGGGCACCAGGCACCGAGTCGGACTTGCCGGGTCTGCTACGATGGTTGGGAGACCCGCATGGTGCGGAAACAGGAGAACCTACCCCTTGGCTTTTGCCGATAAGCAAATCGCCTGCCGCGACTGTGGCACGAACTTCGTGTTCACGGCCGGCGAGCAGGAGTTCTACGCAAACAAGGGCTTGATGAACGAGCCCACCCGCTGCCAGTCGTGCCGTTCGGCGCGGCGGACCAGCCAGAGCACACTTGAGCAGAACGATGGATACGTTCGTTATGGCAACTTCGCCAGCTTCGGCGGCAAGACGCCCCGCCAGATGCACCCTGCCTCCTGCGCGGATTGCGGCCAGATGACCGAGGTCCCGTTCGTCCCTCGCGGCGAGCGTCCGGTCTACTGCAGCAACTGCTACAGCAAGATCAAGCCGCGCGAGGAAGTCACGCAGTAGCGTGGCGCCCCAGCGGTGACCGATCCGCGCCACCGCCAGCTTTCGCGCATCTATCAGCGCCCAATCGAAGACGACGAAGACGCCCGGGCCGCGGTTGCCGCCGACCCGGGCGTCCTTGCCTCCGCGTTGTTCCTGGAGTGCGCGGAGAGCGACGACGTGACGAGCGTGGAAGCGGCCCGGAGCTACTGTGCGGACCGCCTCGATTACCTCCGAGACCTGCTCGGTGAGAGCGTGAGCGGCGTGACCGCCGGGTTCGAATCCAGACTACGGGCATGGCGCTGAGAGGCGGCAGCATTCCCGCTTGCGAAAAGCGCACGTATCATCAGGTTAAGACCGGGGGTGCTCGTTCATGCGCTTTATCATGATCGTGGTTTCGGCGGCCATCGTGCTGGGGCTCGCCCTCCTCGGCCTCAACTGGATCCTCTCCTACTGGAATAACGACTTCATCCCCGGCGGGGCGTTCCCGGATGCGTGGACGGGCCCGGACAGTTGGAGCGAATGGCGTGACATCGCCATCGTTTTCACCGCCATATTCTGGCTGATTGCCGGGGTGCTCCTGTGCGCCGTCCTGGTCGCCGCGCTGCTCCTCTTCGGCGTCGCCAGGAAAGTCATCAAGGAAAACGCGGCACCGGCTCTCGATTCGCTCAAGCAGTCGATCGACAACGTGCGCGGCACTACGGAGTTCGCGGGCGAAACGGTTGCATCGCCGATCATCCGGGTGTACTCCGTCTTCAAGGGAGTGCGGACCGGCATTTCGGCCGTGACCAACCTGCCAGACCGCGTGAAGCGCCGGAAGAAGTCCAAGAAATGACGACGCCCGACCCTGAGCAGAACACCGCACCGGAAGCAGCCTTCGAACCGCTCGAGCCCGAGCCGGACGAGAACCCTATCGTCGGTTGGGCCAGGGCGATCGTGTTCGGCATCGGTGATACGGCGAAGGATATGCTGGCGGAGGGCCGGAGAGGCGCGAAGGAAGCGATGGACCATGGTTGGGACCGCTTCGATTCGAAGACGAAGCACCGGCGCAAGTAGTCGCGTTATCGGCTAGCGGGCGCCTTTGCTAGCATGGGAATTCGTTCCGGGGAGAGGTGCTGGAGTGGACGATCAGGCACGCCTGGAAAGCGTGTGTAGTGCAAGCTACCGTGGGTTCGAATCCCACCCTCTCCGCCAGCCACGGTCATGCCGAAGTTCTTGACGTGAACACCCTGCTCCCCGCCCGGCTCTGGTTCATCATGATCGGTCTCGACGCCGTTGGCTTCGTGCTCCTGCTGATCGGCTTGAGCGCGGGCCTTATGCCGCTGGTCGCTGCCGGCGTGGCCCTCTTTGTCTCGTCATCGGTGCTTGCCGTGTTCTACCGGCTGCGTGGAGTAGGCAGCGGCTAATCCTCCCCGGAGTCGGCCTTCTCCCACCTGTCCAGAAGGTCATCGAGGTACTTGCGCTGGTCGGTGCTGAACGGAGCCTCGCCGAGGAGGCGCCGGATCCCGGCAATGTCGCCACTGTTCATCGCGTCGTTCAAGGCGGCCCGGTGAGGGGTGTTTTCCAGGCGCTGACTTTCCAGCCACTCCCGAATCGTGACCAGGAACCATGATGGGCGGTCTGGCATGGTGTTCCCTCCGATGCCCAGTATGCGCCGCCCCATGCACGGTTCGCGACGACCGAGCGGGACAACCCGTCAGTGCATCACGCTTTTCGCCATCGGCGCGAGGCGAGTCACCACGATCTTCTCCCGGTCGAGCAGCTCGCCCACACGTGGGCCGATCGTGTTCTTCCACTCGTCTGACTGGTAGACGGCCGCGTAGAGCGCTTCGCGTTCGGCCTCGTCCTGGAATCGGCGGATCCAGACGTACAAGTCGTCGTCCTGCTCCCCGGTGAAACTGCCGGTGATCACCATGCCCTTCGCTGTTTGGAACGGAATGATGACGTCTTCCATGTAGCGGGCGAGGTCGTCGCGCTTGCCGGGCCGGGCGCGGTACTGGCGGAGTTCGAAAAACACCGGGTCCTCCTCTGGGCTGGTGGGGCGAACGATACTGGTTCGGCCCGCGGCGACGCGAATCACCGGCCGTTTGCGCTCCTGGGAGCCAGGATTCGCTGGCCCGCCAACCGGCCGCTGGATTCGGGACGAACGTTCCATCGACAACGGGAACGGCAGACTCGACAATGCGGGCACAACACATCCCGAGGAACCCTGATGGATTATCGCGATACAGCGGACGAGGCCGCCTTCCGCAAGGAAGTGCACGACTTCATCGAGAACGAAGCGCCGAAGAACATGGCGCGCGGCGAGGGCTACGGCGGCAGCGGCGAGGCCTGGAAGGCATGGGTGAAGAAGCTCTCCGACCGCGGCTGGGTGGCCCCGGCCTGGCCAAAGGAATATGGCGGCGCGGGCATGAGCGTGATGGAGCAGTTCATCTTCAACTGGGAGATGGCTGAGGCCCGCGCACCGCGGCCCGGCGGCATCGCGACCGGTTTCGCCGGCCCGACGCTGATCGTGCACGGCACCGACGACCAGAAGAAGAAGTACCTCCCGGAGATCCTCGACGGCGAGACCGTGTGGTGCCAGGGCTACAGCGAACCGGGCTCTGGCAGCGACCTGGCCAGCCTGCAGACCCGCGCCATCCGCGATGGCGATGACTACGTGGTCAACGGCCAGAAGATCTGGACCTCGGGCGGGCACATGGCGAAATGGATGATCCTCCTCGCCCGGACCGACCCTGAGGCGCCGAAGCACCGCGGCATCACCTACTTCATCGCCGACATGAAGGCGCCCGGCGTCACGGTCCGGCCGCTGATCAACCTGCCCGGTACGCACGAGTTCAACGAGGTGTTCTTCGAAGACGTGCGCATCCCGAAGCAGAACATCATCGGCGAGGAGAACCGGGGCTGGTACCTGGCCCAGACCACGCTCAGCTTCGAGCGCTCGAACATCGGCGGCGCGGTTGGCGCGCGGCAGGGCGTGGAAGACCTCGTTCAGGTCGCCAGGACCGACGCCGCCAGCCAGCTGAAGGCGAATGGCGCACTCCGCCACGAACTGGTCGACCGCATGGTGGAAGCGGGCGTGGCGACGCAGATGAGCCTCAAGATCATCTCCATCCAGGCGAAGGAAGGCGTCGCTCCCGGCCACGAGGCGAGCGTCGCCAAGCTCTACGGGACCGAACTGAACCAGCGCATTGCCCGGACGGCGATGAAGGTGTTCGGCCTCTACGGACAGCTCGATTCGAAGAGCGAAGGCGTGAAGAACGCCGCGCTCTACGGACGCTACAAGTACCAGTACCTCCGCTCGATCGCGAACACGATTGAAGGCGGGACGAGCGAAATCCAGCGGAACATCACCGCGACGCGTGGCCTCGGCCTTCCGCGCGCCTGAGTTCCGGCACCCCGGGTCAAACGAAGGGCTTCCCAACCGGGGAGCCCTTTCGGTTTCCCGGTGACCCGGCGCAACTCGTGACCAAAGTCCGTCCGGGACGTTTACGCCGGACAGCAGGAAGGATGAACCATGGTGGAAGCACCCACGACGAAGGCGGAACTCCTGGCTTTGATCAGCGCCCGCTGGGATGCGCTCCAGGAGTTGCTTGCGCAGTTGGATGCCGCCGGGATGGAGCAGCCGCTGGGCGATGGCTGGAGCGCAAAGGTCCACCTTGCCCACATCGCCGCCTGGGAGCGTGGCCTGACCGCGATGCTCCTGAAGGAAGACCGTCCCAGCGCGATGGGCGTCCCTCACGACGCCTGGGCCACGCATGACACCGACAAGCTCAACGACGTGATTGCCCGCCACGCGGAGCTTCAGCCGCTGTTCGAAGTCCAGCAGGCCGCGGGTGCAACCCACGCCGAGCTGCTGGATGTCCTGAATGAGCTTTCCCAGGAAGAACTCGAACGCCCCTACTCGCACTACCAGCCCAACGACCTTCCCCCCAACGCCAACCCCGTCGTCGGCTGGGTGCATGGCAACACCTGGGACCACTACAACGAGCATATCGGGTGGCTGGAAGCGGGATTGGGCGAGGCGAAGTAGGGCCGTTCAGGATCGAGCGATCGGCAACGGTGACGTGTGGGTCGAGGGCAGCGGCACAGGCTCCGAGCCATCCAGATTTTGCACGAGGAATCCGCAGTCGGCCGGGTGCTGGTCCATGTTGTAGTGGAACTTATAGACCTCGATCAGGCCCGAGGCCGGCCGGAAGCCAGCCGGCGCCAGCGCATCACGCACAGCTGCTGAGACGTCTTCGATTTCGTCGATGTTATCGGCGTAGGCGTAGAGGAAGCTTCCGCCGGGAAAGAACGTGGTGCGCGCCGGCTGGGGCGGCTGGTAGTCGCTCCGGATGGGGACGCAAGCCCGGTAGGGGATACGTCCTTCGGCCGTGGCTGGCAGCGCCCAGCCGATAGCGGCGATGTCGATTCGCCCGAGTTCGGGCCGCGTGCGGACGCGCCAATCGTTGAAGGCTTCGAAGACACGGCCCATGCCTTCGAATTCGGCGACCACGCCGCTGTCCTCCGTGGGGACCGCGAGCAATTCCTCTTCGAAGTAGGCGAGCCGCATTTCAGGAAGGCGCGCGAGCCAGATGCGGCGCTCGCTCACGGGATGGCGCCGAGTTCCTTCAGCGACGCAATCCGGTCCCAGTCGAAGCCCAGTTCCTCAATCAGGATGGTTTCCGTGTCCTGGCCGAGCTCCGGAGCCCAGTGCGTCGGTTCTGCCGGCGTGCCGTAGAAGTCCGCCGGCGTGTTCACCTGGCGGGCCGGGCCCTGGGGCGAATCGAGCGTGAGAAACGCGCCGGACTCGATGACGAGGGGGTCTTCGACGACTTCGGCAACGTTCTGGATGGGCGCCCACCAGACATCGTTGGCGTCGAAGATCGGTCCCCATTCGGCGAGGGGCTTTTCGCGCAGGATGCCATCCATGATGGCGACGAGGTCCGAAGCGCTGTCTCTCCGGCCCGGGATGTCCTTGAACCGCTCGTCGTCCACGAGCGCCGGCGGATGCCCGAGCGCACGGAGGAAGTCCGGCCAGTGCCGGTCGCCCTGGAGCATGAGCAGGTAGAACCAGCGGCCGTCGCGGTCGCGGAAGGGGTTGATCAGCGGGTTCGGGGCGTGGTTGCGGCCGTAGGGCGGGATGAAGGGCATGTTGGTGCGGAGCTGCGTGTTCGTGTCCCAACCCATCATGTACACACCGACGCGCATCAAGGAGACCGCGACCCGCTGGCCCACGCCGGTCTTCTCGCGGCGGTAGAGGGCCGCGGAAATCGCGCCGGCGGCGTTCGCGCCGGTCATGTGGTCACCCATGCCGCCTCGCTGCAGGGGCGGGTCCTTGCCCTCGCCGGTCAGCCCGGCAACGACGCCGGCCCGCGACCAGAATGCGCCGACATCGTACGAGGCGCGGTTCGCTTCGGAGGTGTCCGGGCCGTAGGCGCTCACGTTGCAGTAGATGAGGCCCGGGTTGGTGGCCGAGAGCTTCTCGTAGGTAAGCCCCATGCGTTGCAGGGCGCGTGGCCGCATGTTCGACACGAACACGTCGGCCCGGTCGATCAGGTCGCCGGCGATGTAGCGGGCGTCTTCGACGTCGAGGTTCAGGGCGATGCTGCGCTTGCCGCGGTTGTCGAGTTCGAACGGTGGGTTCATCACCGCGCCAAACGCCGCGCCGAGACCGCGGAAGGGGTCGCCCTCGGGGGGCTCGATCTTGATGACATCGGCGCCCCAGTCGGCGAGGACGGCTGCGCACGACGGACCCGCAACCCAGACGCCGAGTTCCACCACCCTGATGCCGTCCAACGGACCTGCCATGCGAATCCCTCCTGCGAGGGGGGATTCTACCGCGAGGTCCGGTGTCAGGGAGGAGGCGGCGCTGTGATGAGCGATTCGTCGAAGGCGGGATCGACGCTGCGGGCGATTGCGAGCAACTCTTCGCGAGAGAATTCGGCCTTCACTCCGGAGAGGTAGAACGCGACTCCATCCGCGCGTTTCCAGTACAGCGTCTTGTCCTCGAACACCAACGGCCGCATGTTTGGCATCTGTTCGCCGCGCAAAACGGTCACATCTACCAGGGCGCCACGATCTCGGTATTCCATTAACCAGTGGGCCTGGAAGCCGCCTGCGCCCGGGTTTGCGCATGCCGGCGAGTGCCCAACCAGGTAGAAGGAACCACTGACGATTGTAGGCAGGCCTCCCGGGCGCACCGGCTCCCGGATGCCCGTCGCCTGGAGTTCGGTGAAATCCACCTCCCGCGCGGAGAGCGCGCAGACCGCTTGGAAACCTGGATCGAGAGTCCGGGCGATGGCGCGCACCTGGTCATCCGAGAGCTGCTCCGGATGCCAGTTCAGTGAGAACTGGTACTGCGCGCTTTGCCAGCGCGCTTCGCCGGGGCCAAAAGTCGATGTCGCGTCGACGTCATCGGGCGTAAGCGAACGTGCGAAGACACCAAGCAGCCGGTTACCGTCGCCGCCGAACATCGCCTGGAACTGGATGTCGGGCTCGGCTGATGGTGGTGGTGTTGTGGCGGGGCAACGGGCTGCCGGTTGTTCGAGCGCGGTGAAGTCGAGATGAATCGAATCGAAGCCCGCGGGGATGGCGCTTCGTGGGTCACCGATGCCGAGGGCGGCGAGGTCGGACCAGTCCTTCGAGACGCTGCGGTAGAAGCAGGAGAGCGGCACCGGCGGCCGCAACTGTTCGACGGCGAGTTCGACTATCCGGTGAGCCGTCGCTCCGTCCACCGCCGGCTTCGGATAGCCGTACATGCTCAGGTTCATCAGGTAAAAGTCGTACCCGTTGTCGCTGAAGGTTGCGTAGAGCGGGGCGATCCTGGTCGGCAAGCTCTCGGTTGCGAGTTGGTCGAGCATCAACGTTGCACCGGTCTTCCGATGCTTCCACTCGGATTCGAGCATGAGTGGCGAAGACGGTTCGTAGCACAGTCTGCCGAATCGCATCGCAGTCAGCTCGAACTCGCTATCCAGCAGCCGCGCAGGGAACGCCTCGAGCTCCGGGTTGAGATCTCCCGTCCCGTCGAACAGGGGCGAGAGGTCGTAGCAGCGGTCAAGGATCAAGTCAGACTCGAGTGAGGGATCATCGCGAATTGCATCGAGCCGTTCGGCCAGGGTTGGCGTACGCGGGGACTCGTCGCTGCCGCGGTTGGCCAGGGCCCACGCCACTCCGCCGCCGGCCGCGAGGGCCGCGACGACGACCAAGACCGCCCACTTCTTCATCACCATCCACTCCATTGAACGTCCGGCAGCGCCCGCCAGTTCCCTACATCCGGAAAATGCCGAACTGCGTGTCCTCGAATGGGGCGTTGAGGGAGGCGGCGATGCCGAGCGCGAGCACCCGCCGGGTGTCGAGCGGGTCGATCACGCCGTCGTCCCAGAGGCGGGCGGTGCTGAAGTAGGGCGAGCCTTCCTCTTCGTACCGTTCGATTGTTGGCGCCTTGAAGCGCGCCTGTTCCTCCGCTGAGAGTTCTTCCCCACGGTCGAGGCGCACCTGGAGGAGGACCGAAGCGGCCTGTTCGCCACCCATCACGCTGATGCGGGCGTTCGGCCACATCCAGAGCTGGCGCGGGCCATAGGCTCGGCCGCACATGGCGTAATTGCCCGCCCCGAAGCTGCCTCCGATGACCACCGTGAACTTCGGGACGTTCGCGCAGGCGACGGCGGTGACCATCTTCGCGCCGTCTTTGGCGATTCCAGCATTCTCGTACTGCTTACCCACCATGAAACCCGTTATGTTCTGAAGAAACACCAGCGGTATCTTCCGTTGCGCACAGAGCTGGACGAAGTGGGCACCCTTGAGCGCGCTCTCGCCGAAGAGGATGCCGTTGTTCGCGACGATGCCGACGGGGTACCCCATGATGCGCGCGAACCCGCAGACGAGCGTTGTCCCGTAGCGCGCCTTGAATTCGTGGAAGCGTGAGCCATCAACGATCCGCGCGATGACTTCACGGACGTCGAACGACTGGCGCAGGTCCGATGGGACAAGGCCGTACAGCTCTTCCGGGTCGTGGTAGGGCTCCTCGGATTCGGCCCGCTCCCAGGGTTCCTGGCGAGCCGCCGGGATGCTCTCGACGATGCTCCGCACGATGCGCAGCGCGTCCCCGTCATCGTCGGCCATGTGATCCGCGACGCCGCTGATGCGCGTGTGCACATCGGCGCCGCCCAACTCCTCGGCGGTCGTCACCTCGCCGGTGGCGGCTTTCACGAGCGGCGGACCGCCAAGGAAGATGGTCCCGGTGCCGCGGACGATGACGGTCTCGTCGCTCATTGCGGGGACGTAGGCGCCACCGGCCGTGCACGAACCCATGACCGCGGCCACCTGGTAGATGCCCTTCGCACTCATCCGCGCCTGGTTGTAGAAGATGCGGCCGAAGTGCGTCTTGTCCGGGAACACGTCGTGCTGGAGCGGGAGAAACGCGCCACCGGAATCCACCAGGTAGATGCAGGGCAGGTGGTTCTCTTCCGCGACTTCCTGGGCGCGAAGATGCTTCTTCACGGTGACCGGGTAGTACGTGCCGCCCTTCACGGTGGCGTCGTTCGCGATGACTACACACTCACGGCCGTGGACCACGCCGATCCCTGTGACGATGCCGGCGCTCGGGATCTCGTCTTCGTAGACGCCGTCGCCCGCGAGTGGGCTGAACTCGAGGAAGGTCGTCGCCGGGTCGATGAGCCGTTGGATGCGCTCGCGGGCGAGGAGCTTGCCCCGCTCGTGGTGGCGCCGGACGTACTCCTCGCCACCGGCGAGCGCCGCGCGGTCCAGCCGGCGGCGCAGATCGGCCGCGAGTTCGAGGTTTCGTTGGCGGTTCGCCTTGTACTGCGGGTCTCGCAAATCGACCCGGGTGGGGAGCTCAGGGATGTCGTGCCAGCGCATGTGGCGCGAAGCTTACCTGACGCCGGCGCCACCACGCTGCACGACCGGCCCGTTCCCTGCTATCGTCGAACGCGATGGCTGCCTACTCCGACCTGGTCGTCGAACACTTCCAGAACCCGCGAAACGCCGGCGAGATGGACGCGCCAGACGGCGAGGCGACGAAGTCCAACCCGGTGTGCGGCGACAGGATGCGGGTGATGATCCGGGTCAAAGACGACATCATCGAGGAAGTCCGCTGGCAGACGCGCGGCTGCCCTCCAGCCATAGCGACAAGCTCCGTTGCGAGCGAAATGGTGGTGGGCTGGCCGCTGGCCCGGGTCGAAGCGCTCACGCGCGAGGAAATCGCCGGCGCGGTGGGCGGACTGCCGAAAGACAAGGTGCATTGCAGCGTGCTGGCGGCCGATGCACTTCGAGCGGCGATCCAGGATTACCGGTCCCGCACGCGGGCATAACGGCCCGGCACATCTCGCATTTCCCATAGCTGCGCGCGGGATCGATCCCGCATTGCCTCGAACCGGTCACCAGGCGTCAACCCGGTATTCGTGGTCCACCGCCGAACTCTCATACAAGTTCCTGTTGGGTTGGGACTGTGGGGGTTCAGATGGCGGCACGTTCGATTCATAACCGTTCAGCGATTCCAGTCGCGCTGGCGCTGGCGGGCGCGCTTTTCGCGGCGTTCGCGCTGATGATTGGCAGTGGCAAGCAAGCGGGCGCGATCACGAATTGCTCCGTGAGCCACGATAGCCTCGACAGCGAAGAGCAGGCCTTCCTCGGGATGATCAATGGCTACCGGGCGAGCAACGGCCTGGGCGCGCTGACCATTTCCACGAACCTGAACCGCGGCGCCGCGTGGATGGCCCAGGACCTCGCCGACAACAGCTACTTTTCGCACACGGACTCGCTCGGCCGGTCACCTTACGCGCGCGCCATCGACTGCGGGTACCCGGCCGGCGCCGGCGAAAACCTCGCGGCGGGCACGAGCTGGAGCACGGCAAGCGCGGCGATGAGCGCATGGCAGGCGTCACCAGGCCACAACGCCAACATGCTCGGCCAGTACTACCAGCAGATCGGTATCGCGCGGTATTACAAGTCCGGTTCGCAGTACACCTGGTATTGGGCGACGACGTTCGGTTCCTCCAACGACGGTACGGGCGGCGGCGGCGCGGGCAATCCCACGGCGACCAACACGCCGACGCGGACGCCGACGAACACGCCGGCCGCGGCGACGAATACGCCAACCCAGCCGGCGGCTACCAGCACGCCCACCCAGCCAGCGTCAACGAGCACACCGACTCTCACAGCGGCGGCGGCCACGAGCACGCCAACGTCAACCCAGCCAGCAGCAACAAGCACGCCGACGCAGGCGGCGGCGACCAGCACACCCACGCAGGCGTCCACAAGCACACCGACGCCCAACGCCACCAGCACACCTACGTCGAGCGGCACGAATACGCCGACACCAACCGCGACCTCCACCCCCAGCGCGACCGCGACGCCAAGCGCAACGGCAACCCCGACACAGCCACCGGCCCCGGGCAGTTCGCTGCCGCTGGTCCCCGGCGCCAACCTGATCGCGTGGGGTGCGGGTAACGTCGACCCGGCGGTGGCTTTCGCGGGGAACACCAATGTGGCCGTGGTCTACGAATGGGACGCGACGACGGGCGAGTGGAAGCGCTACTTCCCCGGCCTCCCGGGCTTCCTCAACAACCTGCGCGTGCTTCGCGAGGGCAACGCCTACTGGGTCATCGCGAAGGCGAAGTCGTCGCTGAACATGGGCTGGTGAGCCCGGCCCCGGCTCACGTACCGGCGACGGTCATCGACCTGATGCGCACGGTTGGCGCCGCCGAGGAGCCGAACCAGGTCAGGTCGCTGCCGACCATATCCACGTCCTGGAGCATCATCTCCATCTGCCCGGAGATGTTGACCTCGGTGACCGGGAACGCGAGCCGCCCGTTCTCTATCCAGAAGCCGGCGGCCCCGCGAGAGTAGTCACCGGTGGTGGGGTTGAATCCGTTGCCCATCAGGGCAGTGACGTACAGCCCTTCGGAGACCCCCGCTACTACGGACTGGGGGTCGTCGGGGCCGGGTTCGAACATGAGGGTGGATGCACCCGGGGCGGGCAGGGTTTCGATGCCGCGCTGGGCGCTGCCGGTGGTCTGGTTCTGCGTCCGGCGCGCGGTGTAGCAATCGAAGAGGAACTTCGAGAAGCGCCCGGCGTTGAAGATCTCGTTGCGGCGAGTTTCCACCCCCTCGCCGTCGAACGGCCGAGAACCGAGCCGGCCAGGCACACGAGGGTCATCGGCGATTGAAACCAGGGGCGAGCCGATGCGGTCGTCCAGCCGGTTCGCAAGGAACGTGGCCCCGCGATACAGCGCGCCACCGTTCACGCAGCCAATGAGGTCGCCCATAAGCGCCACGGTCATCATCGGTTCAAACACAACAGGGACCTGGCGCGTGGGCATTTTTCGCGCGCCGAGCTGGTCTACGGTGCGGCGCGCGGCGATGCGTCCAACTTCCTCGGAGTCCAGCAGGCGGTGCATGGCGCGCTCGGCCGAGTACCAGTAGCCGTTCCGCTTCTTCCCGTCCGCGTCATCCGCGATTGCCTCGACCATCAGCGAAATGCTGGTCGCCGGGTACGAGCCTTCGAAGCCGAACGAGTTGGCGAGAGCGAGCTGGCCGGAGCGCGTGGAGAGACTTGCGCCGTCCGAGTTGTTGATGCGTTTGTCGAACGCGAACGCCGCTCCTTCGCAGGCACGCGCCATCCGCACCTTCTCCTCTGTCGAAAGCGTCTCGATACGCTCGTCGTACAACCCGAGGCCGTCGGCGTTGGTGACTTTCGAGAGGAGGGCAGGCTCCGGCAGGCCCGCGAATTCGTCCGGCTCGGAGATCGACGCGAGGTCGACGGTCTCAGCGGCGAACCGTTCAAGCGAGTCGGGTGACAAATCGGACGTCGAACACACCGCCGTGCGCCCACCGTTCATCACACGCAGGCCCAGCGACATCGACCCGGCTTCGATCAGCTTCTCCAGCTCTCCGAGGCGCACGGTGACGTTGGACTCGTTGTACATCGAGACGATGGCGTCGCACTGTTCGGCCCCGGCCCGGCGGGCCAGGGTCACGACGTTGCGAGCGATTTCGAGTGGCGTTGGACCTTCCATGTTACCGTTCACTCCTGGGCGTTCGGCCCTCACCCCTGCCCCTCTCCCGCGACGGGAGAGGGGTGCCCGCCTGGATCGAGAGCGTTTCGATGAGGTACTGCATGAGTTGGGGTCTGGCGGTGGCAGTGACGAGCTGCGCGGGAATCCGGATGAAACGGATCGACAGATTCTCGAGGACAGCTTGGCGATCGAGATCTGCCACGCGCTGCTCAGGGTCGCGGTGAATGCCGCCGTCCACTTCGATGGCAACTCGAAGGGACTCGCAGTAGAAATCCAACACAAATTTCCCGACCGGGTGCTGCCGCCTGAACTTCAGATTCATGCAACGGCGGTTGCGAAGCGCCTCCCACAGAATGCCCTCTCCAGCCGCCTCGGACTGGCGGAGGCGGCGAGCCGCGGGAACATTGTCGGCATGCCAACGACTCCCCTCTCCCGTTTCGGGAGAGGGGGCGGGGGGTGAGGGTAGGCGGCGGGCCGGGGGTGAGGCCCTCAAACCTTCGTCCCGCCCACCGTGATGCCACTGACCAGCACCGTTGGCATGCCGACACCCACGGGGACTGACTGACCATCCTTGCCGCACGTCCAGCGGCCGTCAGAAAGCTGGTAGTCGTTGGCCACGGCGGTGACCTTGGAGAGGACATCCGGGCCGTTGCCGATGAGCATCACGTTCTTCAGCGGCGAGGTCACTTTGCCGCCTTCGATGAGGTAGGCCTCGGTGACGGAGAAGACGAAGTCGCCGTTGGAGATGTTCACCTGTCCGCCGGAGTAGGAAACGGCGTAAATGCCGCGGTCGACCCCGCGGATGATCTCGTCGGGGGTGCTCTGGCCGGGAAGCATGAAGGTGTTCGTCATGCGGGGCATGATGTAGTCCTTAAACGTCTGGCGGCGGCCGGACCCGGACGGCGTGACCCCGAAGTGGCGCGCGCTCACTTCGTCATGCAGGTAGCCGCGCAGCGTCCCGTCTTCGATGAGGACGTTCCGGGTGGTCGCATTGCCTTCATCATCCACGTTGATAGAGCCGCGAGAGTCCGCGATTGTCCCGTCGTCGACCACGGTAACGAGCGGGCTGGCGACCGGCTGACCGACGCGGCCGGAGTAGTTGCTGGTGCCCTTGCGGTTGAAGTCAGCCTCAAGGCCGTGGCCGACCGCCTCGTGAAGGAGCACGCCGCTGTCGCCCGCAGCGAGGACGACGGGGAGCGTGCCCGCCGGCGCCTCGATGGCGCCCTGCTGGAGTACCGCCTGGCGTGCGGCATCCTGAGCCAGCTCCTCCGGTGTGACCCGGTCGAAGTACTCGATGCCCAGGCGTCCACCGCCGCCGGTCCGCGCTACCTGTCGGCTCGTTCCGTCCTGAGAAAGGGCTGAGACGTTGAACCGGATGAGTGGCTGCACATCGCCGACGACTTTGCCGTCGCTCCGGGCAACCATCACGTACTTCAGCTCGTCGCCGATGCTGGCGTCGAGCCTGGCGATGCTCGGGTCATAGCCTCGAGCGGCGCGGTCGGCGCGCTCCAGGAGGGCCACCTTCCTGGCGGCGGGCTCATCGGTCAACGGTTCGGCGGTGGAGTAGAACGAGCCGGTGGTGAGGACCGGCGTGGCGTCGATCGGCGTGGGGCGCTCGTCGGCAGTGGCGATGCGCGAAGCAGTCTCGGCGGCGCGGCGCATCGCCTCCATGTCGAGCGATTCGGTGTAGGCGTAGCCGATGGCATCGCCCTTGACGACCCGGATGCCCACACCCTGGGAGACGTTGCGGGAGGCCGACTTCACGCGCTGGTCTTCCCATTGGATGGCGCTGTTCGTGCGGTGTTCGAAGAAGAGCTCGGCGAAATCGCCACCGCGGCTGAGCGCTATCGAAAGGAGCGACGACATGGCCGCGGCATCGATGTTGTAACGAGAGCTGAAGAATTCGAGCGAGGCGGCGCCCGGGCTGGTCATGGAAGTCCTCCGGCGGAGTTGACATCCATCGTAGCCCATGTCCGCCAGGCTCCGAAGCGCTGGGGAACACCCTGAAAAGCAGCGTCAGGGCGGCTCGTTGAGTGGCTCGTTTCGGATTCGTTGTGTACGGTCGAACTATCGGGCGCAGCCAGCGCCCGGGGACTGTGTTTGGCTTCACCCGCCCTCTCTGTTCCGTCCGCCGGAGGTTCCGGCCGAGGGCTCACCGCGCCCGGCCGGCCACTCGCGTCGCTCCGTCACCGGGACTTCCGCTTCCTCCTCGCTTCGACGATGGCGCTCCAGATCGGCTCCTGGGTGCAGACCATCGGCCAGGGCTGGCTGGTCAAGCACGACCTCCACGGATCGGCGACGGACCTCGCGACGGTGGCACTGCTGCGCGGCGCGTTTCTCGTGCTCCTCTCGCCGTTCGGGGGCTACCTCTCCAGCAGATATGAACGCCGCCGCCAGCTCATGGTGTACACGACCGGCAGCGCGGCCATTGCCGGGGCCCTGACAGTGCTCGTCTGGTCCGGCCACATCGAAATCTGGATGGTGTACATCTTCGCGGCCGCCGCAGGCATCGTGGAGGCGCTGGCCGGGCCAATCCGCAGCCTCCTCGTCTTCGATACAGCCGGCAAGGATGAAATGACCAACGCCGTGGCGCTCAACGCCCTCGGCGGCAACGCGATGCGCGTCATTGGCCCGGCGATCGGGGGCGTGCTCATTGGTGCGGTTCATACGCAGGGCACGTTCGCGGCGCAGGCAATCTGCCTCTGCCTGGCGGTGCTGCTGACCTCGCGCCTGCATGCCAGCCCGCCGGACCGCGGCGACGCCAAGGAAGGCATTTTCTCCAGCGTCGCATCCGGTCTCCGTTACGTGGTCCGTGACCGGCGCATGGGGCTGATCGTCACAATGGCGATCCTTCCCAGCGTCCTCGTCTATCCGTACGTGACCTTCCTGCCCGTCTTCGCGACCGACGTGCTGCACAAGGACCAGACCGCCTACGGCTACCTCGCTGCCGCCGTGGGGCTGGGCTCACTGTTGGGTGGCGGCATCGTCGCGGCGACATCGAACCGCGAGCGCCTGGGCCCGGGGATGATGTGGGCCTGCTTCTTCTACTGCGCCTCGGTTGCCGCCTTCACGCTTTCACGGAGCCTCTGGCTCGGAGTCGCCGTGCTGGCGGTGGCCGGCATCTTCCATAGCATCTATTCGGCGTTCAACGCTTCCCTGATGCAGATGAAGGCGGCACCCGAGTACCGCAGCCGCGTGGTGGCCCTGCAAACGATGACCTGGGGGCTAACGCCGTTCGCAGGCCTGCTCATGGGCCGCATGATCGACATCTGGGGCGCGCCGCATGTGGTCGGCAGCTGGATGGTCATCGCGGCGGTGATGACACTGGTGATTACCATCGTCTCGCGCGAGTTGCGCAGGATCTGATCGCAAATGGACGCACTTCATACCGCGCTGCAGGCAGGATTGCGAAAACTCGACGCCGAAGGCCGGCTCACTCCCGAGCCGGGCACCGTCGATGACCTGAAAGGCCTCAGTTCGCTCTTTGTCGTCGACCTTGAGATGAGCGGCCCGAACGCCCTGGTGCACGAGATCCTCGATGTTGCGGGGGTGCGCGCGGCCCTGGCTCCAAAGCTCCCAGAAGAGGAGGCGTGGGGCGGGCGCGTCAAACCCAAGCGCATCGGCAATGCGGTGCCCGCCGCGCTGAAGGTCGTCGGGTACACCCCCAAGGCCTGGAAGGCCGCGCTCGAACTCGAAGAGGCCTGGGAGAAGTTCAGCACCCTCGGCCGCGACTCGGTCATCACCGGCTGGGGCATCGGCCAGGACATGACGTTCCTGGTCGAGACGTACAAGCGGCTGCAACAGCCCTGGCCGTTCGCGCCGGTCGCGCTCGATGTGCAGCCGATCGCGCGGGCACTCCTTCGTGGAGGGGGCCAGGTGGACCGCTTCAACCTGGGCCATGTCGCGGACCGGTTGGGGATAGGCCGCATGGGCGAGCACGGCGCGCTGGCTGATGCCTACGCGACGTATGACGTGCTGATCAAGTTGCTGGAGCTGCCGGGCGCTAAAGCGTGAAGCCGTTGCGCCTTTAGTCGCCCTTCCTCCCCGCTGCAACGACGGCGAACCGATACACCGTTCGACGGCTCCCCCAATCTGAGTCGTCGCGGACCGCTGCCCGATCCACGATGCGGAGCGAAACGCCGAAATCGCCCTTCCTTCCCGAGGCTGCGAGAAGCGCCCCCTGCTGAGCGGTGATCTTCTCGAACGTCCAACCGAGCTCGGTCAGCTCCGCCCGATAAAACGCGAATACTTCCTCGGCGGACATGTCGCTGCGAACGTCGTACGTAATGTGTGTGCTGATGGGGCCCTTATAGGTCGTCCCCGGATGGTCGGCGGTCCGTATCACTTCGCCGTCCGGAACCACGAGCGATGAAACAGGCAGGGCCTTCAATTCCTTGACGGTGTAACCGTCCGGACTGTGGTCGCAGGAGACCAACGCAAAGGCGACAAACGCTACGAGGAGCACCCCAGCCACGGACTTCGCTCTCATAACTCCGGTTCCACCGGCCCAGTTGTCACGGGGACATTGTCGCGGATTTCGTGGGGAAACCCAACCTCGGTTTCGTGGCTGCGCACATGTCCGGGCGGTCTACGTACGGCCCTTGACAACTCCTTAGCGTAAAGCTAACGATACGAACCAGATGTTCTCGGGGCGGGGTGAAATTCCCCACCGGCGGTGAAAGCCCGCGACTCCTCCCGGAAACGAGAGGACTGACCCGGTGAAATTCCGGGGCCGACGGTTAGAGTCCGGATGGGAGAGGACACGTGCGGCGTGCCTGTTGCTTCGCGCAACGCGGCACGCCCGCTCCGCGCTAGCCTGCGCGGCGCTCTCCCGTCGTCCCCGGCAACTTCGAGTTTCGCCCAGGGGCCGCGCATGTTCACCGGCATCATCGAAGAAGTAGGCACCGTGGTGGAGGCCGGCGAAGGAACCCTTCGCATCCGCGCCCCACACATTCTCACCGACAGTCAGCTCGGCGACTCCATCGCTATCAACGGCGTCGACCTGACGGTGGCGGAGATGGACCGCGAGTTCTTTTTCGCGAACCTGATGCCGGAGACATACCGGCGTTCCAATCTCGGTGAACTGAAGCCCGGGGACCTCGTAAACCTGGAGCGGAGCTGCCGGCCCACAGACCGGCTCAGCGGCCACATCGTCCGCGGAGTTGTCGAAGGGACGGGCACGTTGCATTCCCTCACGCCCGAGGGCGAGGCGATCATCGCCCGGTTCACCACGCCGCCGGAGCTGTTGCGCTACATGGTGGTCAAAGGTCCCGTCTGTATCGACGGAATCAGTCTCACCATCGTCGCGAAGGATGCGGAAAGCTTCTCGGTCTCGCTGGTGCAGTACACCCAGGAGCACACGAACCTCGTCAACCGGAAGCCCGGTGACCGGATCAACCTCGAAACCGACATCATCGCCCGCTACATCGAGAACTTCGTGGCGAGCACCCAGGAGGCACGGAAGTGACCGAACGCGACCCCGTCATGGCAACCGTCCCCGAGGCGATCGAGGAGTTCCGCCGCGGCCACTTCGTCATCATCACGGACGATGAGGACCGCGAGAACGAAGGCGACCTCTGCATCCCGGCACAGTTCGTCACGCCGGAGTCCATCAACTTCATGGCGAAATACGGGCGCGGCCTGATCTGCTGCCCGATCACCGAGGACAGGGCCGAGCACCTCAAGCTGCCGCTGATGATCGACCCGTCGGCGAACAACTCCGGTTTTGGTACGCCGTTCACGGTCTCGGTGGAGGCGCGCACCGGCGTCACCACGGGGATCAGCGCCGCGGACCGCGCGCGGACCGTGCAGGTCATCATCGACCCGGAAACGCGCCCGGAAGACCTCGCGCGTCCTGGCCACATGTTCCCGCTGCGCGCGCGGCGAGACGGCGTGCTCGTCCGCGCGGGGCAGACCGAGGCGAGCGTGGACCTCGCGAAGCTCGCCGGCCTCTATCCCGCGGCCGTGATCTGCGAAGTGATGAAGATGGACGGCGAGATGGCGCGGATGCCGGACCTGAAGCGCTTCGCCCGCCGGCACGGCCTGCGTATTGTCACCGTGAACGACCTGATCAAGTACCGCCTGAGGC
Organism: Dehalococcoidia bacterium; assembly: GCA_046328215.1. Classification (GTDB taxonomy): domain Bacteria; phylum Chloroflexota; class Dehalococcoidia; order Tepidiformales; family Tepidiformaceae; genus Amarobacter. The sequence goes on from JAXLXA010000011.1 coordinate 48,117, forward strand.
ACGAACACCTGGTGAAACGCGTCGCCGAAACGCGCCTTCCCACGCCGGTCGGCGACATGATGATCCTCGCCTTCAAGGCGGAAAACTACCCGGACGAGCACGTCGCCATTGTCCAGGGTGAGATCGACCCGGAGACGCCCACGCTCGTGCGCGTCCACGACCAGTGCGTCACGGGGGACGTCTTCGGCTCGATGCGCTGCGACTGCGGCGAGCAGAAGGACCGTGCGCTCAAGATGATCGCCGACGAAGGCGGGGTGTTTCTCTACATGCGGCAGGAAGGTCGCGGCATCGGCCTGCACAACAAGCTCCGGGCCTATGAACTGCAGGACAAGGGCTACGACACCGTCGATGCCAACGTCGCCCTGGGCTTCCCACCGGACCAGCGAGAGTACGGCATCGGCATGCAGATCCTGCGCGACATTGGGGTGCGCAAGATGCGCCTGATCACGAACAACCCGGCGAAGCGCGCAGGCCTGGAAGCCTACGGGCTCGAAGTGGTCGAACGCGTACCGATCCTGACCGAGCCGAACCCGCACAACGTCCGCTACCTGGACACCAAGCGGCAGCGCATGGGCCACCTGCTCGACGGCCTCGAATCGACCACGTCCGCGGGGTCGAACTGATGCCGGTGCTCGAAGGTTCGCTCGACGGGGAAGGGCTGCGCGTGTGCATCGTCGTGTCGCGCTGGAATGAGTTCGTCACGCGGAAGCTGCTCGAAGGCGCGGAGTCATGCCTGGGCGAGCGTGGCGTCACGCCGGAAAACGTCGCGGTCGCGTGGGTCCCCGGCGCATTCGAAATCCCGACGGCCGCGAACTGGGCCGCGCGCAGCGGCCGCTTCGACGCCGTTATCTGCCTCGGAGCGGTCATCCGTGGTGACACCGCCCACTTCGAGTATGTGGCCGGTGGCGCAACCGACGGCATCGGCGCGACGGCACGCGAGACCGGCGTGCCGGTCATCTTCGGCGTGCTCACGGTCGACAACGTGGAACAGGCGCTTTCGCGCGCTGGCGGCAAGGACGGCCACAAAGGCGAAGAAGCAGCCCAGGCGGCGATAGCGATGGCGAACCTGCGCCGGATGTTCTGAGCGCGACACCAGTTGACGCAGCGGACACTAGACTCCGGCCCGGAGGACTCCCATGGCTGACGCGAGAACTTCGGTAACGCACCCTATCGAAGTGGCGTGGCTGCCCTTGCCCTGGCCTGGCAAGGTGGGACTGACGTTCGCGCCCGGGAAGAAGGACCCGGCGGCCGCAACGGGCGCGTGGGCTCGTGACCTCGCGGCCGACCTCCAACGTCTGAAAACGGTTTATGAAACGGCGATTCTCGTCAGCCTGATCGAAGACCATGAGCTCGACCTGCTTCAGATACAGCAACTGCCAGAGGCCGCAGCCGCGGCAGGAATCGCGCTGCGACGGTTCCCTATCGCCGATGTTTCCGTCCCGGCCGATGCATCGCTCGTTTCGGCACTGGTGGCGGAGATCGAGGGACACGCGCGTGCCGGAAAGAACCTGGTCATCCACTGCCGAGGCGGGCTCGGGCGGACGGGGACGATTGGCGGCTGCGTGCTCCGCAGCGCCGGTTTCGACGGGGAAGCAGCTCTCGCGGCGCTTCGTGCGGCGCGAGGTGTTCATTGCCCCGAGACCCGGGAGCAGCGGGAGTTCATCCTGAAGTTTTCGGAAGGGCCTTCACTCGCCGACCGCTGCGCGGGCGCTGTGCTCGGTGCGGCAATTGGTGACGCACTTGGTCATCCGACCGAGTTCTATTCGTTTCGGGAGTTGGAGAAAAAGTACGGCGCCGGTGGTGTCAAGGGTTTCGAACTGTGGTGGCACGAGGACGGTAAGGAATCCGCACCGTACACCGACGACACCCAGCTGGCTGAAATCGTGCTTCGGGCGCTGCTCGATGAGGGCGCGGATGAGGAATCGTTCGAAGCCGCCATGCAAAAGATGGCGAATGGATTCGCGTATTGGAAGGACTACCCGCAGGGCGGCCACCGCGCACCCGGTAACGCCTGCCTGGCCGGAGCAGCACGCCTCCAGAGCGGGACCGCGTGGCGGAAGGCGGGCGGGCCGGATGCCGGCGGTTGCGGCTCGGTCATGCGCGCGTACCCGTTCGGCCTGCTACTTCACACGGACCCGGAACGCGCTGAACGTTGGGCCGTCGAGCACTCAAGAATGACGCACCAGGCCCCCATCGCCCTCGCCGCCTGTGCCGCGATGGCGGCCGGCATGGCGAACGAATTGTCAGGAAACGATCCTCCCCAGACGTTCGAACTCATGGTCGCGGCTGCTTCGCGATACGACGCCGCGACTGCCGCGTTGTGTGCGGGTGCGCTGGACGATGCAGTGCAAGGGACCGACCCGGTGGATGTGCTCACACGCCTGGAGGGCTGGGCTGCCGATGAAGCCATTGCCGCCGCCATGTTCGTCGTCGCGCGGCATCCGCAGGACATCCGCGCGGCATTGCTGGAGGGAGCGAACGCGTCAGGCGACAGCGACAGCATCGCGACACTCGCCGGCGCGCTCCTCGGCGCGCGCCTCGGTCTCCAGGCATTGCCGCCGGAATGGGTCCGCGACGTTGAGCGAAGCGAAGTGCTGCTCGGTCTCGCTGGACGAGCGTCCGAGCTCATCAGCGCCTAAAACGGGCACATCTTCGCGATCCATTTGCTGCCAGGCGGGTTCGCGTAGCCGTAATTGAACAACTGCGCGACGTAGCCTCCCGGGTCCGGGCCGGCGCCCTGGGGCGTGCGGAGGTAGAGGTTCGCTTCGGCGCAGCCACCGACGACGCCGCCGCGCACCTGGAATCCGTTGCGGAATGCCTCGGCCAGGTAGACGAACAGCGGCTCCTTGCTGTCGCGGATGACGCGATCCAGGGCGGCCGTGGGGTCACGGCCCGTAGCAGCGTCGATGAGCGCCAGCCGGAAGAGCGCGTATCCCACCAGTGCCGGGCGGCGGTCCGGATCATCTGGCTTGAGTTTCCAGTCTTTCAGCGTCCCGCTGTCGATGACCTTCCGGTAGGTTGCCTGGGAGCCCGTCATGTCATTCTGGAACGCGTCGTCGGCGTCTTCCACAAGGTGGTACAGGTACTCCGGGGGGTCTGATTCGACGGACTGCGCGGTGTAGCGGCCGCCGGCGAAGCCGTAGCGCGTGGTGGACGCGCGGGTTGGCCCGGATTCGGCCGGAGCCGAGGCAGGCAGCTTTCCGCCATGGACGGCCAGGATGCTGGAAGCGCCTTCGCCGCTCCAGCCGATCTGATCGACGTTCGCCACTGAGTCACCGGGGCCGACATCGCGCCAGGCGGTGCCATCCCAGGTCAGGACAACCGCGCGCGAGCTGCAGCCGGTGGCTCCGCAGATGTTCTGGACGTAGGAAAGGTCCGGTCGTCCGTCGCCGGTGCGGTCGGCGAACTGGAAGAGGGAACGGCCAAGGACGGACGCATCAGCGGTCAGGTCGAGTGCGAACTCGTCCAGCTTCTGCGAACTGCCGCCACGGACGAAGACAGCGGAAGGGAAGCCTCTCCCTGGTCCGGGCGTCTTCACAGGCACGAGGTAGGCGAGTTCCGCCGCGCCGTCCCCGGTCGCGTCGCCAGTAGCGCAGGCGACACCCGCGCTCTCCAGCCGTTTCGGGCAGGGCGGATCGAAATACGACGGGCCGAGCACGTTTTGGAGCCATGCCCTGGCTTCAACCTGGCTGCTGGGAGGGCTGAGGAGCGGGTCGGGTGTGGGGGATGGAGTCGCCGTTGGAGTGGCAGCCGTGGGCGCCGTGGTCTCGGCGCCGGGAGGCGTGGGCACATCCTCCGCGCTTCCGCCGTGGCATGCGGCGGCGAGGACCAGCATGACGGCGCCCAAAGCCGCGGCCGCCGGTCTCACGGCTTCTTGTGGAGGTAGTCTTCGGCCGCCCAACCTTCGCCCAATTCTGTCCTCACCTTCCACCACGTCAATTCGCTCGCGGATTCTGGACCACCAGTGACCACGAGTTCAGTACCGTCCTTAACACAAACGATGGCATCGTTTTCGCGGCCGGCCTTCACGCGGACATTCAGGCAGTCGCCGGTGCCCGTGACGATGACCGCGTCTCCACCCTTGAACTTGCCCGGCCCCGTAGAAGGCGCCGCGGTTTGCGTCGGGCCTGGAGTCGTCACCGCGGCCGATGTTGGCTGACTGGTGGAGATAGCGCTCCCGGCGGGTTGCGTTGCGACCGGGGTTGTCTCCGCATCGGACTGCTTCTCACCGCCGGTGAACTTGCCGACCACCCAGATAACGCTGAAAGCGACAAGGATCGCCACGAGCGCCGCCGCCGGGACGTACCAGTAGGCGAGGATGCGCGGCCGGTCATAAATCTGCGGCATGGGCTTGCGCGGCATGTGCTCGCCCGGCGGCGGCTGGTACCGCCGCGGCAGCGCGGGCGTGCCCGCCGTGGACGGCAGGGTGCGGTGAATCATCGGCGCGGGCCCGGTGGCGCCGATCACGGGGCCGTCGTCCTCAACGGCCGGCGGCGGCGAGGCTGGCGGGGCTGGCTGTGCAGCTGGTGGCCGCGTGGCACGGAACGGGATTGGCTCGGGAGCCCCAATCTCAGCGGGTGGCGGCGCCATGGGGCCGGACCGCATGCCTTCGCCCGGGTGGGGCGCCGGCGCCCCGCTCTGGCGTTCATTGGCGGTGTACGCCATGGCGGAGGGCGAGATGCGATGGTCCGTCTGGGTGGCGCAGCCGCCGTTCGTCACCCAGCAGCCGGGATGATGCAAAACCCCGCACCCGTCGCAGCGCAGCACCGCCTCCCCTTCCTGGAAGGAGCGGTCGCAGAGCGGGCAGAAGCGTTGAACGCTCAACAGGCGTCTCCGGGCGCATTCTGAGTATCCGGGCGGCGCAAACCATCTTCAACACGAAACGACGAAAGCCGAAGGAAAGTTCCATCACCGCTGAGCAAGGAACGCCTCCACTTCGGCTCGCGCCGGGAGCGATGACTGCGCCCCTGGGCGCGTGACGGCCAGCGCCCCCGCCGCGGCCGCGAACCGGGCAGCCTCGCGCAGGTCCGCGCCTTCGCACAGGCGAACACCCAGCGCCGCGCAGAACGCGTCGCCGGCGCCAACGGAATCGACCGCCTGGACCGGGAACGCCTGGAGCGAAAACGTGCCGTCGATATCGCCCGCCAGCAATCCCTCCGCGCCGAGTGTGATCACAACGCGCGGAGCAAGGCGCTGGAGGTCCTTCAACTCCTGGGCGTGATTCCCGCCCGCCTCCGGGACGATGGCCGCCGCCTCGACTTCGTTCACCACCACCACCCGGGCGAGAGCGAGGAGCAAGGGGGAGTGCGGAGCAATCGGCGCGGGGTTCAGAAGCACCGGCACGCCTGCCGCGGATGCCATCCGCGCGGCAGCTTCAACGGCGTCCATGCCTGCTTCGAAATTCAGGAGAAGCATGTCGGCGGCGGTGATGGCTTCCCGCGCGGCCTCGATTTCGGCGGCGCCGAGGTTCATGTTCGCCTGGGGTACGGCCAGGATCGCGTTGTCGCCGCTGTCGAGGACGATGGGGACGGCGACGCCAGTGCCGGCCTCCGGGTCGACTGACACGTGGGTTGTGTCGGCGCCGGCTCCTTCGAGCTTCCCGCGAAGGATTTCGCCGAAGCGGTCCCTGCCGATGCGGCCGACCATGCGGACGCTGGCCCCGAGCCGGGCCGCGGCGGCTGCCTGGTTCGCGCCCTTGCCGCCCGGCGATGTCTGGAAGCTGTGACTGAGGAGTGACTCGCCCGGGAGGGGGAGGCGGGGCGCCCGGACGACGAGGTCCATCATGAGCGAGCCCACGACCACAATCCGCGGTGGCATTGCACGAAGTGTACGGCGCGGAGGCCGGAGCGTCGCATGCGTGTTCGGCGGGCGCTCCGTACGCTACAGCACATGGCACGCATCCTCGGCATCAACGGCAGCATCCGGGCGCGCAGTTCGGCAGACCGGGCGCTCACGTTCGCGTTCAAAGCGCTCGAAGCCGCGGGTGCGCAGTGCGAAGCGTTCGAGATCGGCTCGCTCCCGATCCTCGATGGCCGGCCCGACGAGCAGTACCCGGCGACGGTGAGCGCCTTTCGCGCGGCCTGCACAGCCGCGGACGCGTTCGTGATCACGGTGCCTTCTTACCACGGCGCCATGCCCGGCGGGCTGAAGAACGCGCTCGATTTCATCGACCTGCCTCATGCCGGCGGCAAGCCGTTCGCGTTGATCGGTATCGCCGGTGGCGATGCTGAGCCCGGCGTGACGGACGTTTCTCGCGTGATGCGCCACATCGGCGGCATTGCCGCTGTCCCGGACGTGGTGATTTCGCGAGCGAGCGAGCACTGGGGACCCGGCGACGAGCCGGCGAACGCGGGGGTCAAGATCGCCATCGCCAAGGTCGCCGAAGACCTGATGGCGATGATCGCCCTGAAGACGGCGGGCAAGCTCCCTCAGCCGTGAGCGCGACCTACTGCCCGGACTGCGCCTCCACGCTCGCCGAGGTCGACCGCTCGGGGCGCAGGCGCAAGGTCTGCCCGGACTGCGGCTACATCGAGTACCGGAACCCCGCCGTCGGCGTGGCGGTCGTTGTCCGCGACGACGAAGGCCGCGTACTCCTCGGCAAGCGGGCGACGGGCGACTACGCCGGCCTGTGGTGCATCCCGTGCGGGTACGTCGAGTGGGACGAGGACGTGCGCGAGGCGGCGCGGCGGGAGTTGGAAGAGGAGACCGGCGTGGCGGTGGAGCTTCGCGCCGTCGTGGCCGTGCATTCGAACTTCCACAACCGCGACAAGCAGACCGTCGGCATCTGGTTCGAAGGCCACCCGACGGGCGGAAACCTGCACCCGGTCGACGGCGAACTCACGGAACTCGGATGGTTCGCGCCAGGCGAGCCGCCCGAGCTCGCGTTCCCGACAGATGGGCTCGTACTCCAGGAGCTGGCCGGCGGCTAAATCACCGCCCCCACGCGTCCCGGCGGCCAGTAGCGCCACCTCACGCGCCCCCGGACCGTGTTCGCGGGGACCGGGCCGAAGTGGCGGCTGTCCGTGCTTTCGTCCGGATTGTCTCCGGCGAGTTGGACCTGGCGGTGGAGGTCGACGCCGGCGACGCGCTTCACCAGGTGGCGCGCCGGGTCCCGAGGGTCAGCCGCGACCACGATGTGGCCCCGGCGCGGCAGACGTCTCCGGTACGCCTTCTCGTCAACGAGCACCCAGTCGCCGGGTTCGAGGGCCGGCTGCATGGAGGCGCCCGAGATTGCGAAGCGGCGGTAGCGCATCGCCGCCCGCGCCGCGATGGTGGCGCTGACCGACATCACCGTCGAAAGTACGAACAGGTCCCAGAACGACGGCCCGCTGCACTTCTGTCGCTTACTCAACCCTCACCTCCGTGCCGACGCCGCGACGACGCATCGCCATCAAGGCGCCGCCCAGTTCGATCAGCACCACGCCCCCGGCGATCGCCCAGAGCCACTTCGGCTGCTTCCGCCAGAATTCGCGCACTACAACCCCCGGGACGAAAACGGCCCCGGCCTCGGACTGAGGCGGGGCCGATCGATCGATGCCCGCGCGGGACTAGGGGTTCGCGCGGTAGAACGCCACGTCGCGGTTCTTGGTGGCCCAGAACATCTTGTGGATATCCTCGATGGCGCCGAGAAGGGCTTCGCCGTTTGCCGGGTCCTGTTCGGTCTTGTTCTTGGAGGCGAGCTTGGCGGCCTTCCAGAACGTGTCGTGGAGGTTCGGGAACTTCTCGAGGTGCTCAGGCTTGAAGTAGTCGTGCCAGAGGACATCGAGTTCGTGCTTCACGATCTCGGCCTGGGACTCCTTGATCGCGATGAAGCGGGTGCGGGTGTTCACGGTCGCGGCGTCCTGGGCGTCACCGAGAGCGGCGATCTTCTTCTCCATGGAGAGGACGGCTTCAGCGGCGATCCGGGCGGCAGCCGGGTCATACACACCGCACGGGCCATCGCAGTGGGCGTATGCCACTTCGGCCGGAGCGAACAGACGGGTAAACAGGTTCATGCGTAGTGCCCCCTGGGGATTGATTTCGAGCGCATTAGAGCGTGACAGATTCGCCGTGGCAGCGCCAGCGGTCCGGCAGCCGGGAGAGCCGCTTTGTAAGCATGTTGAAATGCCGCGCACGGGAAGACGCACCGAAAACGGCCCATCGCCCGCTGATTGCGGTAGCATCCCTCCCATGCCATCCATTCTCGATTCCGTCATCGACGACCTGGCCGCCGAACAGGCAGCGCTCGAATCTGTGCTCGTCCGCATGCCGCCCGCCGCCTGGGAACTGCCGACGCACGCCCCGGGCTGGAGCGCCCCCGACCAGGTGGCGCATCTGGCGCAGTTCGACGCCATGGCGACGCTTGCGATCCGCGACCCGGAGCACTTCCGCGACCACCTCAGGCAGGCGGACAACAGCGAACAGGCCTACCTCGAACGGGCGCGGAAGCTGACGGCGGCCGAACTCCTGGCCCGATGGCAGGCAAACGCACGCGAACTGATCGAGGCTGGGCGAACGTTGAACCCGTCGGCCCGGATCCCGTGGGCCGGCCCGGCGATGTCTGCTGTTTCGTTCATCACCGCGCGCCTGATGGAGACGTGGTCGCACGGGCTTGATGTGGTCGACGTGGTAGGCATCGAACGGCCGGATACGGACCGGCTCCGGCATGTGGCCTTCATCGGAGTCCGGGCGCGGCCCTACAGCTACAGCAATCGCGGGATGGACGTCCCGGCCGTGCCCATCCGGATCACGCTTACGGCGCCCTCAGGCGCAACCTGGGAGATGGGCGAAGAGAGCGACGAAAACGTCATTCGTGGCAGCGCCACGGACTTCTGCCGCGTCGTGACGCGCCGCCGTCACGTTGCCGACACCAATCTCGAAGTGCGCGGGCCTCTCGCTGAGGAGTGGATGGGCATCGCGCAGGCGTTCGCGGGCCCGCCGGGCGCGGGACGCCAACCGGGCGAGTTTGCGAATGAGCCTGCGCTGTGACCGAGCTCGTGCACCTTTCGGTGGACCGGGGCGTGGGCACCATCACGCTTGATTCACCAGCCAATCGGAATGCCCTTTCCCGCCAGCTGACGAGTGAACTCCATGCGCGGATGGTCACGGCCATCCAGCAACCGGACGTGCGCATCATCGTCCTGACGGCGACGGGGACGGTGTTTTGCAGCGGTGCGGACCTGAAAGAACAACGCGAAGCGAACCAATCCGGCGGCCAGACTGGCCCCACGGCCCTGGCGCCGATTCTTGAACTCATGTGGGGCTCACCCAAGCCGGTGATCGGTTCCATCAACGGTGCGGCGCGGGCGGGCGGCATCGGGCTGGTCGCAGCGTGCGACCTCGCTGTCGGCGTCGAATCGGCCACGTTCGCGGTCAACGAGGTCCGGATCGGCGTCATCCCGGCGATCATCTCGGTTGTCTTGCTTCGAAAGCTCACGTTGCGCGACGCGATGGAGCTGTTCCTCACCGGTGAGGCCTTCGACGGACGGAAAGCAGTCCAGATCGGGCTCCTGAACTCCTCCGTGCCAGCCGACCAACTCGACGCTGAAGTCGCGCGTTATGTGGAGATGGTCCGCAAGGGGGCGCCAAACGCTCTTGCCGGGGCAAAGCGCCTGGTACGAGAAGTGCCGGGGATGGCGATGCATGAAGCGTTCGACGAGATGTCGGCGCGCTCGGCCGTGCACTTCGCCTCAGCCGAGGCGCTTGAAGGGATGACCGCATTCGCGGAGAAGCGGCAACCGGCCTGGCAGAGCGAATAGGCGCCTGACAGGAGACGAGGGCAGCGACGAACCTGTTTCCGAAACGTGCCATCGAGGAGCCGGCTACGCCCATCGCATCACGCCCTGCGACGCCATCGGGACGCGTTCGCCGGGGCCTGACCGGCCGTTAAGCCATTTCGCCCCAGTTCTTGCCCTGCTTCAGATCGACCTTGAGCGGCACCTTCATCTCGAGGCTGGCAGGCATGATGCGGGTGGAGAGTTCCCGGATTGCGTCCACCTCGTCCGCGGGGCACTCGAAGATGAGTTCGTCGTGGACCTGCAGGATCATGCGGCTTCGCAGTTCGCGATCCCGCATCTCCTGGTCCACCTTGATCATCGCGACCTTGATGATGTCGGCGGCGGTGCCCTGGATCGGCATGTTGATACCTTCGCGCTCGGCTGCTGATCGCACCTGGAAGTTGGTGCTGCGGATGGCTGGCAGATAGCGCCGCCGCCCGAACAACGTCTCCGCGTAGCCCTTTTCGCGCGTGAACGAGAGCGTTTTCTGCTGCCAGAGGGCGATACCCGGGAAGTTGCGGTAATAGCTCGTGATGAACGCTTCGGCCTCTTCGCGGGTCATCCCGGTGCGGCTGGCGAGCCCGAATTCGCCCATGCCGTACGCGATGCCGAAGTTCACCATCTTCGCCGTGTCGCGCATCTGCCGGGTGACTTCTTCCGGTTGCACGCCGTACACCGTTGCCGCCGTCGCGCGGTGGATGTCCTGGTCCGCGAGGAAGGCCGAGATCAGCCCTTCGTCCTCGGTCACGTGGGCCAGCACGCGCAGCTCAATCTGCGAATAGTCGCCCGCCACGAAAACCGCGTCGGCGAAGTTGCTGGCGATGAACGCCCGGCGGATGTCCCGTCCGGTGTCAGTCCGCACGGGGATGTTCTGCAGGTTCGGGTTCGTGCTGCTGAGCCGGCCGGTGGCGGCCACCGTCTGTTGAAAGTCGGTGTGGATGCGCCCATCGGCCGCAACGGTGCCGGGCAAGGCGTCCGTGTACGTCGACTTCAGCTTCGTCAGTTCCCGGTACTGGAAGATGACGTCGATGATCGGCGCCACCGGACGCAGCCCCTCGAGCGAACGCTGGTCCGTGCTATAGCCCTGCGTGGTCTTGCGCGTCTTCGGAAGCTGGAGTTCGCCGAAAAGGATGTCGCTGAGTTGCTTGGGGCTGCCAATGTTGAACTCGTGGCCGACGATGGCGTAGATCTCCTGCTCGGCCTTCTCCGCGTCGGCCGAGAGCCAGCGGGAGATGTCGCGGAGGACCGTGACATCCGCCGCGACCCCGACCGTCTCCATCCGGTAGAGCACTGGCATTAGCGGCATTTCCATGTCGTTGAACAGGGACCACTGGCCGCGTTCGTTGAGCTGGTCGGTGAGTTGCGGCCGGAGGCGCAGCAGCATCTCGGCATGTTGTGCGGCATGCCGGGCGACCTGCTCCATCTCGGCCTGGGCGAGCAGTGTCGCGTTTCGACCCGTGCCCGTAAGCGCAGTGGTCGTTACCAGTTCAATGCCGAGCCGCTCGTTCACCAGCGCGCTCAGCGCTGACGAGGTCTCGCCGAGCAGGAAGGCGGCAATGGAGACATCGAAGTCGTGGCCGTCGAGCGCAATCCCGTTGGCTGCCAACTGATGCATGACGTACTTGGTGTTGTAGGCGGTCTTCTTCACCGCCGCGCCGGCCAGCACGGGCCCGAGGTGCTCCCGGATCGAAGCGAGCGTTGCCTGGGCGAACTGGGCGTCCATCCGCGGCGTGTGCCCGATCGGCACGTACCAGCCATGACCCGGCTTCACCGCGAACCCCAGCCCCAGGAGCATCGGGTGTGCAGGCTCGCCGGTGGACGAGACCGTGGAGATGGCGAACGACCCCGCGGCCCGCAACGCCTGCGCGAGCGCCGCAAGCTCGTCCGGCGTGGCGGCGACCTCGTGAGTCGTTTCAGCTTCTGCGAGCTCCTGGGCAGGCTTCGAGCCCAGCACTTCATCGAGGCGCTGTGCGAGGACCCGGAACTCCAGCTCGCGGAACAGCGCCATCACACGGTCCCGGTCGAAGTCCCGCAACTTGCACTTTTCGATGTCGAAGTCGACTGGCAGATCCGTGTGAATCGTGACCAGATCCAGGTTCCTGAACGCCGTGTCGCGCCCGTCCACGAGCTTCTGCTTGAGCGCGCCCTTCGTGAGCTCGATGTTCTCGTAGATCTGGGGCACGCCGCCGAACTGCCGGATCAGGTCTGTGGCCGTCTTTTCACCGATACCCTTAATGCCCTCGACGTTGTCGCTGGTGTCACCCTTGAGCGCCTTGTAGTCGATCATGTGGATAGGACTAAAACCGTAACGCTCGGCGGCGCGGGCTTCGTTGTAGTCCACGACGTCCCGCTGATACGGCCGGAACATGAAGAGGTTGATGTTGGGGCCCAATGAGCTGGACGAGGTCGGTGTCCAGCGCGGCGATGTAGACGAACCATCCCGGTCGCCGCCACCTGCTTCGCAATCGTCCCGGCGACGTCGTCCGCTTCGTAGCCCCGCATTTCGAAGATCGGGATGCTGAACGCTTCGAGCATCTGGCGGACACGCTGCATCTGGACCAGCAATTCGGGCGGAGTGGGGCGCCGCGTCGCCTTGTACTCAACGCTGGCTTCATGGCGGAAGGTAGGCCCGCCGGCGTCCCAGTGCGCAGATGTGAGTCGGCTTGAGCATGTCCAGGACGCGGATCAAGGCTCCTGCGTAGCCGTGGGTGGCGAACGTGAGCTCGCCCTTCGAGGTCATCAGGGGGTTGTCGGAGTTCGCCATCGCGAAGAAGGCGCGGAAGAGGATGCCGTGTGAATCAAGCACGACGAGGCGGGGCCTGGCGGGAGCGGCGGGAGAAGGCACGGAGGGATTATAGGCGGAGAGGGCCGAGGCCCGAGGCCCGGATGTCAGCGTGCTGGACGTATTGACTCGCCTACCCTACCACCATCGTCCCCGCCATCCGGTCCCAGGGAGAGCGGCCGTCACCGCACAGCACCAATATGGCAATCGGAACAGCGACGATCCCGAACAGCGCGACCATCATCGCCAGTGGGATGACTATCGCGAAGATGACCTGCTGGCAGGCCCAGCGGCCGATGGACTGCGGCAGGCTGATCGGCTCCTGTTCGAGCGTGACGATGCGCAGGCCCATGAACCGCTTGCCCGGCGTGCCCTGCCAGCTACTCGCGGCGAAGCCGATGAAATAGCCCGCTTGAATGCCGCACGTCACGCCTATCCGGAGCCAATTCACGCTCAGGTGCCCGGAGGAATCGATCGTGGCCGTCGATTGACCAGTCACCAACCCGATGAGGATCAGCGGGATGGCCAGGACGCAGGCGTCGATGAAAGCTGCGACGATCCGTTGAATTCGAGACGCCGGGTAGCTCACGGAATCGGCCTGCTTTGAGCCGTCGAAGGCTATCCACTGCGGGACACCGGCGGGGACTGCCTGCAGCCGTTCGGCGCGCGCCACCTTCGCCCGGACCACTTCACCGCAGGACAAGCACACGCGAGCGTCGTCCCGCATCGTTGAACCACAGGCCGGGCAGGTCACAGAGCGCACTCCCTGGTTGGAGATTCGGCACCAATGCGTGAGTCCATCAACGTCCGGCGATGTGGCGATTTGCCAATGTGGTATAGTGGCGGCATGACTGCACGGATTACAATGAGCAAGACGGGCCGCATTACGCTTCCGGCCGAAGTTCGTAGGGCGATGGACTTGGATGGAGAGGCCGAGTTCCTCGTGGAGGAACTCGGGGAAGGTCAGGGTGTCATCCTTCGGCCGGTCGTGTTGATGTTGCGAGAGGACGCGTGGGCGTACACAACCGAACATCGCGAGCGGCTTCGCGCTGCTCATGAGGATTCTCGCGAGGGGCGAGTGAGGCGCGTCACCGAGGAACAGCTGGACGCGCTTCTCGAAGGACGTGCATGAGCGAATACCTTCGTTCGCTCGATCTCACCATCCAGTTTGTTGACGACCTCCTGAACAACCGCTTCAGCGCGGCTGAGCGAAGCGCCGTGAAGAAGGCGCTCGAGTTGTTAGACGAGAACGACCGCCATCCGTCTCTGCGAGTACATCGACTTTCAGGAGACGAGGCTGGCTCCTGGACGTGCTACGCTACCGCCGCCATTCGCATTACGTTCGAGCGTCTGCCGGAGGGTCACAAGCGGCTCCTCACGCTGACTCGCCACTACGATCGCTGAGACGCCGGGGCACCTACATGAATTTCCACCTCAATCCCGAGCAGTCCGCCTTCCAGGACGAAGTCGTCCGCTTCATCGAGCATGACCTGCCGGCTGGCTGGGACCGGGAGCATGAGAGCTTCGCCGAAGGTCTCGCGATCGAACGCGAGGTCATGACGCGGCTGGCCTCGAAGCATTGGCTGGCGCTCCCGTGGCCGAGAGAGTACGGCGGACTCGGCGCATCGCCGATGCAGCAGCTCATTTTCAACGAGCAAATGGCGTATCACGGCGTGCCAGGCACCGTGAACATGGGCGTCGCCTGGGTCGGCCCGGTGGTCATGCTCTACGGCCGCGACGACCAGAAGCAGCAGTACCTCTCGCGCATTGCCGACGGCACCGACCTCTGGTGCACGCTCTATAGCGAACCCGGCGCCGGAAGCGACCTCGCCGCCATGCAGACGCGCGCGGTCCGCGACGGCGACGACTACATCATCAACGGGCAGAAGATCTGGACATCGTTCGGCCACTACGCCGACTGGGGCTGGCTGGCCGCGCGGACGGACCCGGACGTGCCGAAGCACAAGGGCATTTCGACCTTCGCGATCAGGATGGACACCCCGGGCATCACCATTCGCCCGCTGGTGAACATGGCGGGCACGCACGAGTTCAACGAGATCTTCTTCGAAGACGTGCGTGTCCCGGCGGCGAACCTCGTCGGCGAGGAGAATCGCGGCTGGTACAACGTCGCGGTCGGGCTCGACTTCGAGCGGTCGTCCATAGGAGCGACATCGAACTCGCGCCGCCTCGTGGACGACCTCGTGCACTACCTGCGCGTAGCGAAGCCACCCGTTGACCCGGCCGTGAAGCACCGCCTCATCGACGAGGCGATTGGCGTCGCGCTGTTGCGGAACATGGCGTATTACATCGCGTCACAGCAGGAGAAGACGGGCATCGCGCCGACGCGCGAGGCACAGATGGCGAAGCTGTTCGGCGCCGAGCTCCAACAGCGCATCGCCGCCACGGCGTTGCAGGTCTTTGGGATGGAGGGCCAGGCGCCACGCGCTGGTTCGAAAGCCGGTCCCTACCAGTACGCGCTCCTGCGAAGCGTCGCCAACACGATCGAGGGTGGGACAAGCGAAATCCAGCGCTCAGTCATCGCAACCCGCGGCCTGGGATTGCCCAGGGAGTAGTCACAGACATCTCCGTCGCCCGGTGTAGAGTCTGGTCGTGGACGAATTCCTCAGGCTACTTGGGAGGCGCTGAATTGGACTACACCGTCTTGAACCACGAAGCCGAAGAGGGAGGCTACTGGGCCGAGGTCCCCGCCCTCGATGGGTGTTATGGCCAGGGAGAGTCCGTGGCGGAAACACTCGAGGACATCCGTCTCGCGATCCAGTCGCGTATCGAATGCCTGATAGAAGACGGCATTCAGGTTCCGAACGACTGTGCCGTGCGGGTCGCCCGAGTAACCGTCAGCGCACCATCAGCCGCCTAGGTTTCGGGAAGTGCCGCTTCAGCTCGCTTTGCGCGCCCTCGTCGTCGCCGCGGCGTTGGCTTTCCGCTTCGCGAACGCTGCCTTGCCGCGGGCGCTGCGCTCGAGCAGTTTCCGGTTCGCTTCTTCCCGTTCGGCCGGCGGGCGGGCGGGCGTCATCTTGGCGGGCTCGAGCGTGTTCGTGGTATAGCTGCAGTTCGGGTAGTTCCAGCACGCGTAGAAGGTCCCGCGCTTGCCTGTCCGGGCCTGCTTCTCGACCAACTGGCCGGTCTCCGGTTCTTCCGGGCAGGCAACGCCCACGGGAACGCCGGCGCGGAAGTCGCACTTGCCAGATTCGCGGTTTACGCAGTCCACGTAGGCGCCGTACGGGCCATTCTTCTGGACGAGGGCGCCCCCATCCTTGGGGCAGGTGTAGCTAATCGGTTTCGGCGCGGCCACCACGAGCGGCTGTCCGTCGGGGCCCATGGCGAGCGAGTTCGTGCACTCAGGGTACCGCGGACAGGCGAAGAACTTGCCGTTGCGGCCCCACTTGATGACCAGGTTCGCCTGGTTGCAGACGTTGCAGCGGATGTCCGTTTCTTCCTGCTGCTTCTCGGCGGCTGATTCGGCGCTATCGAGCTGGCCCTTGAACTCCGGCCAGAACTGGCGGAGCACCGAGTCGTAGTCGCGTTCGCCGGCGGCCACCTCGTCGAGTTCGCTCTCCATCTCGCCGGTGAACGGCACATCGATGTACTTCTTCATGTGCTGCTCGAGCAGGTCATGGACGATGAAGCCCAGTTCCTGGGGGACGAGCTGGCGGCCCTGGCGTTCGACGTAGTCACGCTTCATTACGGTCTGCACGATGCTGGCGTAGGTGCTCGGGCGGCCGATGCCCTCCTCCTCGAGCGCCTTCACGAGCGAGGCCTCCGTGTAGCGCGGGGGCGGCTCGGTCTGGTGACGGCGCGGGTCGACCGAACGGCGCGTGAGGATGTCGCCTTCTACCAGTTCCGGCAACGCCGCCACCACACCGTCTTCGTCGTCGTCCGCCTGCCTGTCGTTCGCATCAATGCCATAGGCCTTCAGATGACCTTCGAACACAAGCGAGCTCGCGCTGGCGCGGAACGTCCCGGTCACCGCGGAGCCTTCGCGGGCCTGGATCTCAACGGCCATGGTCGCGTAACGGGCGTCCGACATCTGGCTGGCCACGAACCGCTGCCAGATAAGCTGGTAGACGCGGAACTGGTCGGCGTTCAGCGTTCGGCGCATGCTCTCGGGCGTCGCCGACGGGTTCGTGGGCCGGATCGCCTCGTGGGCCTCCTGCGCGCCCTTCGAGCGGGTCGCGTACACCCGTTCCTTTTCGGGGACGAAGTCCCTGCCCCACTGGCCCGTCACCCATTCCCGCGCCTGCCGCCGGGCGATCGGCGAGATGTTCACCGAGTCGGTGCGCATGTAGGTGATGAGGCCGGATTGACCTCCGACGCCCTCGTAGAGCTCCTGGGCGATGCCCATGGCCCGCGCGGAGCTCATGCCAAGCCGGTTCACCGCCGCCTGCTGGAAGGTGCTGGTGGTGAACGGCGGGACAGGCCCGCGCTTCTTTTCGCCCTTCGTCACGGAGGCGACGACAAACTGCGAGCGGCGGAACGTGGACGTCAGCCCGTTCGCCAGGTCTTCGTTGGGGATAGCCGGGCCGGCCGCGCGGAACGGCGGCCGCATGGAAGCGCCACGCACCATGGCCGGGAAGTTGGCCAGTTCGGCCTCGAATCCCCGGCCGGCCTTCTCCAGCGCGGCGTGGAGGGACCAGTACTCCACCGGGACGAAGTTCCGGATCTCTTTCTCACGCTTGACGATGAGGCCGAGCGCCACGCTCTGCACGCGCCCCGCGCTGGCCCCGCGGCTCACTTTCTTCTGGACGAACCAGGTGAGCGGGAACCCGATGAGGCGGTCGAGCACGCGCCTGGCCTGCTGGGCATCCACAAGATCCATGTCGATCTTGCCGGGATCCCGGCGCCCGTGGCCCGAGTCCGCATCGACAGCCTGGCCGGTAGCTTCCGCGAATGCCGCCTCGATGGCTGGCTTCGTGATCTCGTGAAAAACAACGCGCGTGACCTTGTCGTCCGGGATCGCGGCCGCTTCCTTGATATGCCAGGCGATGGCTTCGCCTTCGCGGTCCGGGTCTGTGGAAAGGAAGACGCGGCTCGCATGTTTTGCGGCCCGGGCAATGTCCTGCACGACTTCGGACTTGTCGACGCCGCGCTTCTTGTCCTTCACCACCACGTACTTGGGGCGGAAATCGAGCTTCTCCACGTCCTCCACGCCGTAGCCGTACGGCGGCAGGTCGCGAATGTGCCCGACCGAAGCGATGACCTCGTAGTCATCGCCCAGGATGTTCTTGACCGTGCGCGCCTTCGTCGGGGATTCGACAATGACCAGGTTACGGGCACGGCTGCCGCGGCCACGGGGCTCGGGTTGCGGAGAGTCGGGCGCGCGCCGGGCGCGGCTCACCGAGGGCCGCTTGGGAGCGGCCGGTTTTGCCCGGCTGGCCCGCTTCTCAGGAGTAATAGTTGCCAACGAAATAGAACCTTCCGCCGGTGTAGTTCGACCGGCGCATTTCCGAGAGTAGAGAGGGGTTTCGGACTGTGTCCAGTGGCATGGCCCCAAAGGGGCCCGTGCGCGACGCGCGATCAGGCTCGTGCGTACGTCATCGGACCCGCCGCGCGAACGCGGCCTTCCAGTTCAAGTATCTGCAAAGCGGCGCTTACCCGGGCTATCGGTTGGTCCGCGGCGCGAGCGATCTCGTCGATGTGGAGCGGGCCTCCGTCCAGGATTCGGACGAGCGGGTCGTCGTCAGGCGCGGCGGGCGGCGACGCCGGTCGCGGTTGAACGGCCCCGGCTTCGGGCTTGCCTTCGAACAGGGCCGCCTGGGGCGCTTCGAAGCGCATCGGCGCCTGAACACCCGTGCTCAAGAGGTTCAGCTCCTGGCAGAGCTGTTCGGGCGTGGCCACCAGTTTGGCCGTGTTCTCGCGGATGAGTTGATTCGTGCCCTGGCTCTGGCGCGAGAAGATGCTTCCCGGGATGGCGAACACGTCCCGGCCCTGCTCGAAGGCCCAGTTCGCGGTGTGCAGAGCGCCGCTGCCCTCGCCTGCCTCCACCAGCAGGGTGGCTTTCGCGAGACCAGAGAGAATGCGGTTGCGGCGCGGAAAGTAGTCGCGTCGAGCAGGGATGCCCACGGGGTACTCGCTGACCAGGCAACCGTGCTCCGCGATACGTTCGGCGAGGCCGGCATTTTCGCGCGGGTAGACCTGGTCGATGCCGCCGGCCAGCACGGCCACCGTCGGGGCGCCGTTCTCAAGCGCCACCCGGTGAGCGATGGCATCCACGCCTCGGGCGAGGCCGCTGATGATGGCGACGCCTGAGTTCGCCAGGACGGAGCAGAAGTGCTCCGCCGCCTGCCGCCCGTACGGCGTGACATGACGCGTGCCGACAACGGCGATGGCCTGCTCGAACTGCGGGCCCAGCGCCCCGCGCACGAAAATGACCGGCGGGCTCTGGGGGATGTCGCGCAGGTTGGCGGGATAGCCTTCGTCCAGCCAGGTGAGGGCCCGCGCGCCGTGCTTCTCCATCAACGCCAGCTCGCGTTCCGCGTCGAACATGCTCCGCGCCTTGCTCATCGCGCGGACGTACTGCGGCTCAATGCCTGCGGCCGCCACGCGCTCCGCGGGGGCGTGCCAGGCCGCTTCTATCGTCTTGAACGTGGCCAACAGGAGCGCGAAGTTCGTCGCCCCCAGGCCCGCCCGCCGGAGGGCGAGCCAGTACGCCAACTCGGGATGGTGCTCCACCCGGGGGACTCTACAGGGTTCGCCAGCGCAAAGCTCAGGTCAGGCTGTCATCATTGCCGGCGAGGCCTGCTCCTGGGCGGCGCCAGAGACCACGAACCGCCCGGCGAACGCGCTCGCGTCCGGGTTCGTGTCGACTGGCTCCGGCGCGGTCTCGCGCGTTACGGCGGCAAGGCCGCTCCAGTCCCGAAGCATGGCAATGGCGATGTCTTCGGCCGCGGGGCGATACGTCCCGTCGTTGACCTGCTTGCGAAGCTCCATCACTCGCCGTGTGCGCTCATCGAAGGCGAGTGGTTCTCGATGGTTGCCGGTAGGTGACTGGCCGGTGTTTGCCATGGTGTTACGCCTCCGAAATGGTTACATCTTTGTTGACGGCAGGTGGCGCGGAACACTTAAGGGGTTCTAACGCAACTCTTCTGGTTTCTTCACAAACCACGAGCAGGGTTGTCCCCGATCGGGCAGCTGCGCCTTCAGCGCAGGTCGCGGGAAAGGAACCGGGGCACCGACGCCGCCGCGACGAGGCAGGAAAGCACCAGTGCGGGAAGCCAGGCGCTCACGTTGGGGCCCTTCGCCAGCAGGTTCTCGTGGAGGAACCAGTACCACGGTGTCAGGTCCCGTATGGCATCCGGGACATCGGCGGCCGCGAGCAGACCCTGCGCCAGGTAACCACCCGCGGCGACTGCGCTCGCCACGCCAATGGCGATGCTGCGCCGCCCGGTCCAGCAACCGGTCGTGAAGGCGAGCGACCCATGGAGCAGCGCGAGCGCGATGCTTCCGGCCGTGGCAGCGAGCAGCCCTCCCATTGAGACGCCGTCCAGCGCGCCGAACAACGCGGCGAGCGGAAGCAACAACGCGCAGAAGAGAGCCCCCTGGGCCGAGACGACGATGGCCAGCCCCAGGAATCGTTCGAATTGGACGCGGAGCCGGCTGATGGGGTTGGAAAGCAACAATTCCAACCCGCCGTCCTCTTCGGCGCCGCCGATTGCCCCCGCGCCCGTCCCAATGGCGAGGACGAGCAAGAGGATGGGGTAAAGCGAGGCGAACATCCGCGCCTGCAAGTATCCGGGGGCGGAGCTCAACGAGATGCCGGACTCGAAGCCGAACATCGCCTGCACGGCGGGGGGCAGGTCTTTCACTACCTGGTCCAGGTCCTGCTGGCCCTTGATGCTCGGGTAGAACGCGCAGGTGAACGCCGCCAGCGCGAAGAACCCCAGCGCCCACCAAAACGCGGACTTTCGCCGGTCGCGAAGGAAGTAGCGCAGCACGGTCATTGCGCCGCCTCGCCGCCGTAGAAGGCCATGAACATCTCCGCGAGGTCGTCGCCGGGAGTGCTGATGCGTTTGACGGTCATGGTCGCCGCAACTTTCAGGACACCATCGACGCTCCCTTCGACCACGACGTCGATAGCGGGACCTTCGCGCGCGACCGAGACAACCCCCGGGACCGCGAGAAACCGGCGCTCGTCAGCTTCTCCATCGACCAGCAGCCGAAGCCGGTGCCGCGCGCGCTGCCGCAGCTCATCGATGGTCGCGATGGTCACCAGCTGTCCCTGGCGGAGCACAGCCACGCGGCCCGCCAACGCTTCGACTTCCGGGAGCACGTGGGAGGAAAGGAAGACGGTCGTCCCGGCAGCCACAGCTTCCCGCACCAGGGCAACGAATTCGTTCTGCAGGAGCGGATCAAGTCCGGCAGTGGGTTCGTCCAGGATGAGCAGCTCAGGGCAGTGCATGAACACTGGAGGATGCCGACCTTTCGCCGGTTCCCGTCGAAAGTTCTCCCGAAGGGCGGCTCAGGTCCAGGTCAAACCGGCGCGCAATGGCTTCGACAAGTGCGCGGTCCACGCCGCCGCGGAGGTGGCCGAAGTAATCCACGATGTCGTTTCCGGAGTAGCGCCGGTCGAGTTTCAGGTCACCAGGGAGGTAACCGATGCTGCGCTCGGAGGGCCGGGTTCTCCACCATCTGCCGAGCACGCTCAGGCTCCCGGCCGTCGGACGCAGGAAGTCGAGCAGCATGCGGATCGTGGTGGTTTGCCTGCGCCGTTCGGCCCAAGGAAGCCGAACACCTCACCTTGTTCGACCGCGAGGTCGAGGCGATTCACGGCGACGAGGCTGCCGAAGGACTTCGTCAGACCGCGGGTTTCGATTGCAGCAGCCATGCTGGACGGAGAGCATACGCCTCCGCGCTCGCACCTAACTTCTTGACGAAACAGAATCCGTTATGGCCAGTCCCGCTGCCCACAAGACCGCCGAAGCCTTCCACCGGATGCGTACCTCCGCGAGCTCTCGGCAGTCGGCAACCGCTCGGCGTACACCATCGGAACTACCCGGAACGACGCCAGCTTCCTGCGCTGGTGCGAACCGCGCGGCCTTGAGCCGCTCCGCACCACGCGCGCCCTCTTCCGCGAATACCTGACCGAACTGAAGGACTCGGGGATGGTCGCGGCCTCGATCACGCGCCGAACCAGCACCGTGCATGGCTTCCCCAAGTACCTGTTGCAGGAGGGCGCCACGGAGCAGGGCCTTCCTCTACGAGCGTGGCGCTGCCGAAGCGGCCGAAGCGACTCCCGAAAGTGCTGGACCTGCGGTGCTCGACTCGTTGCTCAGCTTCAGCCCGGAGAATCCCTCAACTCCGGCCGGTCTCCGTGACCGCGCGATGCTCGGGGTGCTCTACGGCGGCAGGCTGCGCATCTCGGAACTCGTTTCGCTGGATATGGGCAAGGTCGACCTCGGCGAAGGCGAAGGCGATCATCACGGCAAGGGCTCGAAGGAGCGCGTCGCGCTCTTCAGCGAGCCGGCGATGCGAGCCCTTGAGCGCTATCTGGAGTCCGGCCGCCGCTGCTCATGCGGCCGCGTCCGGGCGCGTTGGGCGTCAAACCACCCCGGCGCTGTTCCTCAACAAGTTCGGCCAGCGGCTGACTGCCCGCTCCGTGCAATCGTTCATCAAGCGGCACGCCGCCGCCGCCGGTATCGCCGCCGACATCACCCCCACCTGCTGCGCCATTCTTTCGCGACCCCACCTCCTTGACGGCGGAGCAGACCTCCCGCATCGTCCGGAGACCTGCTCGGCCACAGTTCGGCGAACACCACGCAGATCTACACGCACGTCAGCCAGGCGCGGCAGGCACAGGTCAGCGCGGCGGCCTGGGAGAAGCTGGCGGAACAGGCGCTCGAAGGCCCGCGGCGCGGCCGCCGCGCGCGCTCGGCGTAGCCGCTACATCCACACTCCACCGGCGTTCGTCGTCTTGCCAATCGAGCGGTACGCCGCGTCAATCAGGCTCTGGCCGCGGTCGTTCATCAGGATGCCCCGGCCCATGCGAGTCATGGCGTAGCCGAAGCTCATACCGTCAGCCGGGTCGGCGAAGCCAATGCTCCCGCCCGCGCCAACGTGGCCGAAGGCCGCCGACGAGAGGATGACCGAGTCGGTGTTGCCTGGCTTCCAGTTCCGGTTGTCCATCGACTTCATGAAACCGAGGGCGAACCGCGTCGGGATGAGCAGGGTGGCATCCTCTTTCGTGGCCGAGGAGACTTCGCCCATGCGGGCGAGCGTCACCGGGTCGGCCAGAGTCACGCCGTTGAGCGAACCGCCGTTCGCCAGCGGCGCGTAGATTCGGGCCAGCCCGCGGCCGTTCGAAATCCCCCCGCCGCCGCCTATCTCAGCCGCGTGGCAATCGCGCGCGTTGGGGTCGAATCCGCCGCCGTTCAGGAGTGAGAGCGCGGAGATCGACTTCGCGTCGGAGAGCAGCGCCACTGTGAAGTCGCCCGGCACGTCTCCGGGTTGCGGCACGTACGGGATGACCGGCGCGAAACGTTCCTCGACCTCTTCGGGCGCACCGATCCAGAAGTCGGCGCCAGTCGGCCGCGCCACTTCGTTTTGGAAGAACGTGCCCATGGACATGCCGCCAACGCGCCGCACGAGCTCGCCCACGGTCCAGCCGAAGTTGATCATGTGGTAGCCGTTCCGGATGCCAGGCTTCCAGAACGGCTCTTCGTCTTCGAGTCGCCGGATCATGTAGTCCCAGTCGCAGCACGCGCGCTCCTTCAAGGGCTCGCGGATTGCGGGCAGCCCGACCGAGTGGTCCAGCATCATGCGCACGGTGGCGCTTTCCTTGCCGTTCTTCGCGAACTCGGGCCAGTACTTCGCCACGGGCGCGTCCACGTCCAATTCCCCGCGGCTGACAAGCAGATGCGCGGCGATGGCCACCGCTCCCTTGGTGCAGGAGAACACCGTGGTGACCGTGTCTTTGTCCCACGGCTTCTCCGCCGTTTGCCTGCCGCCCCAGAGGTCGACGACGGTGTTCCCTTCCAGCGTGATCGCGATGGAGGCGCCGCGCTCGTCGCGCTCGCGGAAGTTGCGCTCGAACTCCCGGGCGACTTCCGCGAATCGTGGGTCGAACGTCCCTTCGATCAGCCCGGCGGGTGTCTCGGTGCGAAGCGTTTCCATGGTGTCTCCGGTACGAACGAATGTGCCCGGGACGATACCGGCTCGGCGGCGGCAGCGCGACGCGCTTTGACAGCCTTTGGCTACATCACGTAGGTTGCTTCCACTTTGTAGATTCGAGGTCTTCCGATGACCACTGCCGCCGCCCCCACGGGCGTCCCCACCATGCTCGGACACATCGCGCTGCGCGTGCGCGACATCGACCGCTCGGTCGCGTTCTATCGAGATGCCCTTGGCCTGAAGGTGAAGAACCACGGCCGCGTGGCATTCCTCGGCTCACGGCCGGAGGCTTCTCACGAGATTGCCCTGTTCCCCCTGCCCGCGGAGGCTGAAGGCCCGGACCCCAAGCGGGTTGGGATGTACCACATGGCCTGGGAGATGGCCTCGTTCGAAGACCTCCAGGCGCTCCACACGCGGCTCGTGGACCAGGACGTGAAAATCGTTGGCTACAGCGATGGGCAGTGCAACGTGATGTTCGTGGACCCGGACGGCAACGAACTCGAAGCCATCTGGGAACCGGCCCCGGAAGTGATCAAGCAACTGAAGGACGAAGGGCGCTGGCCGAAGCTGGAGCGCATCCCGGGATTCTAAGCCGATCGACAATCGCCAATCGTCAATCGACAATCCGCGCACGGCCCACGCCGAATCGTGAATCGTGAATCGTGAATTGAACCTGCTCCTCGTCCACGGGCCGAACCTCAACCTCCTCGGCGAACGCAAGCCGGAGATCTACGGACGCACCACGCTACTCGACATCGAGGCGGACGTGGCGGGAGTGGCGGGGTCACGCGGCGCGGCCGTGCTCTGCTTCCAGAGCAATCACGAGGGAGCCCTCATCGACTTCCTCCACGAGCATAGGAAGCTGGCGGACGGTGTCGTCATCAACGCCGGGGCATACACGCACACATCCGTGGCGCTGCGCGATGCAATCGAGGCTATCGTGATCCCGGTGGTCGAAGTGCATATCTCGAACACCCACGCGCGAGAAGGCTTCCGTCATCGCTCGCTCATTTCGCCGGTTTGCCTGGGGCAGGTCACCGGTCTTGGGCGTGATGGCTACGCCCTCGCGACGAATCTCCTGCTCGACCACCTGGGCGCGCCCCAGTAGCGGGATTGTCACACTCCTGCAAGCTCACCGGCCTCGCGACGCCGCTGCGGGGATGGGGACGCGCGGTTTAGGATGGGAGCCGCGACGCGCGATCTTTCGCGCTGGAGTGATGATTGGCGGAGTTCGAGGCCGTTGCCCGCCCCTCCGTCCCCGAGTGGGTCGCCAACCTGTCCAGGGCCATGGTCTGGTTCGCGCTGGACATGTCCGTCTTCATCGCGCTCTTCTTCGTGTATTTTCTCGGGCGCGGCTTGCCGGATGACCGGATCGACCTGTCGACCCGCAACGCGTTCCACGTCATCAACATGGAGCAGTCGCTGGGGCTGTTTCATGAGCCTGCCTGGCAACAGGCGGCCATTGGCAATGACCGGTTGGTGGACCTGGCCAACTTCACCTATCTCAAGCTGCACATGCCACTCCTGGTGGCGGTGGGCTTCGCTTTCTTCCTCGCTGACCGGCGGAAGCACAGGCTCATCCGCAACACGATCTTGCTTTCCGCCTTCCTCGCGATACCGATCTACTCGGCGTTCCCGGTCACTCCGCCGCGCCTGATGGGAAGCGCCGGCTACCCCATCGGGATCTTCGACACGATCCCGGCGGAAGTGCGGACGAAGCCCGGCGCCCTCGCCAACTGGTACGCCGCCGTGCCCTCGTACCACTTCGGCTGGATCGCACTCGCCGTCGCAGGCGTGTGGTGGACCTGGAAGAGCTGGTTGGTCCGGAGCGCCGCGGCGGCCTTCGGCGGCCTCATGTGGTGGGCCATCGTGGTCACGGGCAACCATTACTTCTTCGACATGCTGGCCGGCGTTGCGATGGTGTCGCTCTCGTTCTACCTCGCGCTGTCGTTCGAACGCTGGGCCGAACGGAACCCGGCGAAGGTTTCGCGGTTCACGGTCCGGGCCGGGCCGCTGCGGTTGCCGTTTTAGCGAATTGCGGTCCTCGCCGCCGATTTCGCCGCGCCGGGGCCTCGGGAGCTCGTTGAACCCGGTTCGGTTTTGCATTGACAGTCCCGGAACGCTGCGGGAACAATCCTCTGCTTCAAAGAAGGAGGAGCCCCAAACCCCATGAAAGCTGCCGTGCTCTACGCACCGAACCAGCCGCTCGTCATCGAAGACATCGAAATCGACGAGCCCCAGGCGAACGAAGTCCTGATCAAGACCTCCGCGACCGGCGTTTGCCACTCGGACCTCCACTTCATGGAAGGCAAGTGGATGTACCCCATGCCGGTCGTGCTCGGCCACGAATCCGCCGGCGTTGTGGAGAAAGTCGGCCCGGGCGTTACCAACGTGAAGCCCGGCGACCGGGTCGTGGTGGCGTTCGTTCAGTCCTGCGGCGCCTGCGACCGCTGCACCACCGGCCGCCCGAACCTGTGCTCGAATGGCCAATCGCTGAACCGCATGGGCCGGATCAAGCTCAACGGCCAGCCCATGGTGCAGTTCGCGGGCATGTCGGCGTTCGCCGAATGGCAGCTCGTCAGTAACAAGGCCTGCGTCATCGTCCCTGACGGTGTGCCGATGGAAGTCGCCGCGCTCGTCGGCTGTAGCGTCATGACGGGCGTGGGTGCGGTCACCAACACGGTGAAGCTCCAGGTTGGCCAGACGGTCGCCGTCGTCGGTTGCGGCGGCGTGGGCCTGAACATCATCCAGGGAGCCCGGCTCGCCGGCGCCTCTCGCATCATCGCCGTCGACCTGATGGAGTCGAAGCTCGCCGCGGCGAAGGAATTCGGCGCCACTGATGTTGTCGACGCTTCGAGCGGCGACGCGGTGCAGCAGGTGATGGCGATGACCGGCGGCGGCGTGGACTACGCCTTCGAAGCGATTGGCCTGATGAAGACCGCGCAGCAGTGCTTCGAGATGGCGAAGCGCGGCGGCCAGGCCGTCGTCGTCGGCATGCTCCCGCTCATGGAGCAGCTCACCATCCCGAACGCCGGAATGTCGTTCCTCGGTGAAAAGGGCATCGTCGGCAGCTATTACGGCTCCACCCGGCAGACCTATGACATGCCGTGGCTCATGGAGCTGTACCGCCAGAAGCGCCTGAAGATCGACGAACTGATCTCGCGCCGCTACGAACTCGGCCAGATCAACGAGGCGTATGACGCGCTCAAGGGCGGCGAAGTGAACCGCAGCGTCATCACCTTCTAAGCTTTCGCGCTCGAACTCAGACGGCCCGCCACCTGGCGGGCCGTTTTGCTGCCCGCAGCGTATCGAGACCTTTACCGAAAGGGTGTCAGAGTTTGCCCAAACCTATCCAATTCAAATCTCCCTCTAAGAAAGTCTCGGGAGACTGGCGAAACCGGTTCGCGGCATTCGTCGCAGCTTCACCGGCTGGGAAGGCAGGACATATTCATGGGTAATCGCAGGCTCTTGCTCGGCATTGCCGGGGGCATCGTCGCCCTCGCCGCGATCGGTGTCTTCGCGGTCTGGTTCTTCGTCATCCGCGGCGATGAACCGGCGGAGGTCTCACTTGCGTCCGCGGTGGACTCCTTGACCACCCCCGCTGCTTCGGGGACCACCGCCGCATCGCCCACCGCCAGCTCAGGCAGCGCCGCGCCAACCACCGCGGGCGGGTCGAGTAGCACCGGCCTCACCGGCACCTGGGTGCCTGACACCACTAAGACCAACTTCCTTGGCTACCGCGTCGTGGAAGAGCTCGCCCGCGTTGGCACCGCAACCGCGGTCGGCCGAACGTCCGCCGTCACCGGCCAGGTTGTCCTGACCGAGACGCAGGTCACCTCGGCCACCATCACCGCCGACCTGACCAAGCTCGCCAGCGACAACAACATGCGCGACGGCCAGCTCCGAAACCAGGCAATCGAGACGAGCAAGTTCCCGAACGCTACCTTCGTGCTCTCCGGCCCGCTGGCCCTGCCGTCGGGGCTTTCGTCCGGGCAGGCCGTCGATGTCGCCCTCAACGGCAAGCTGACGCTGCACGGCGTAACGAAGGACATCAGCGTCCCGGCCCAGGCACAGCTCAAGGACGGCTCCCTCGTGGTCGTCGGATCCATCGACATCAAGTTCGCCGACTACTCGATCAGCAAGCCGCAGGGCGCTTCGGTCCTGAGCATCGAGGATCACGGCATCATGGAACTCCAGTTGATCCTCAAGAAGAGCTGACCCGACTCCCCGGACACGCGAAACGGCCCCCAGCATGCTGGGGGCCGTTGTCATGTCCGTTGCGGGTTGCGGGCCTAGTCCTTCGAACAGGCGAGGACGGGGTCGTAGTCGGGAATGTCGGTGATCTTCTCGGTCGGCTGGATCCAGGCCACCTTACCGTGCTTGTCCACCACGATGACCACCCGGTTGGCAATCATCCGCGGTTCGATGGCGACGCCGTACTTCCTGGCCGTCTCGCCGAGTGGGAAGAAGTCGCTCAGGATCGGGAAGTCGACGCCGAGTTCCTTCTTCCAGGCTGCCTGCGACCAGGCGCCGTCGCTGGAGATCACGACCGGGATGGCGCCCTGGCCGGCGAACTCTTCACGCTTCTTCTCGATGAGCGGGAGCTGGTTGCTGCAGACGGGAGAGAACGCGGCAGGCACGAAGTTGATGATCACGGCGTTCTTCCCGGCGTAATCGCTGAGCTTGAACTTGTCGCCGGTCGGGCTGGAGGGGAGTTCGAAATCGGGGGCGTCGTCGCCCACCTTGAGCGTAGCGGTGTCAGACACAGGGCGGCCTCTTGTAACAGATTGGGGTGATTCGAGCTTACCAGCCGAGGTAGTAGCAGCGTCCAGTGGTGGGATGTGCCGGCTCTCTTCTGGGATTGGCCTGGCCGCAATCGCCAATCGACAATCCCCGGCACATCCAGAATCCCTACCCAGACTCCCGCCGGCCACGACAATCGCCAATCGCCAATCGCCAATCCCCCTGGTTCAGCCAGAATCCCTACCCGGGTGACCGCTGTCGCGCAGGCGGCAGAGGAAAGAATCCCTACCCAGACTCTCGCCGGCCCCGACAATCGACAATCGCCAATCGTCAATCCCTTTGGTTCAGCCAGAATCCCTACCCGGCTGACCGCTGTCGCGCAGGCGGCAGAGGAAAGAATCCCCACCCAGACTCCCGCAGACCCCGCAATGGACAATCGCCAATCGTCAATCGACAATCCCCCTGGTTCAGCCAGAATCCCTACCCGGCTGACCGCCCTTCCCCGGAAGGGAGGAAAGAATCCCTACCCAGACTCCCGCCGGCCCCAACAATCGACAATCGACAATCGGCAATCGCCAATCGACAATCCCCTTGGTTCAGCGGGCCGGGTGACCGCCCTTCCCCGGAAGGGAGGAAAGTCCGGACTCCTGCGGGCAGGGTGCCAGGTAACGCCTGGGCGGCGTGAGCCGACGGAAAGTGCAACAGAAACATACCGCCCTTCCGGGTTCGTCCCGGAAGGGTAAGGGTGAAATGGTGCGGTAAGAGCGCACCGGCGTGCTGGCAACAGTGCGGCCGTGAAAACCCCACCCGGAGCAAGGCCAAATAGGGGAGGAGGGCTGCCCGCCCCATTCGTACTCCCGGGTTGGCTGCTAGAGCGCCACGGCGACGTGGCGTCGAGAGAAATGGTCGCCCAGTCCCTCTTCGGAGGGATGGACAGAATCCGGCTTACAGGCCCGCTGAACCCCTATCATTGCCGCCACAGGAGGCCCAGATGGCACTCGAAGACCTGCAACCCGGCCAAACCGCGTCACTCTCCGTCAAAGCAGCGCCGGAGCATTTCGCCAGCAAGATTGTCAGCGGCACGCCGGACGTGTTCAGCACCCCGGCACTCGGCGCTCTGGTCGAGAAGACGGCCGCGGAGTGGGTAGGCGCCCACCTCGCTCCGGACCAGATGACCGTGGGCGCTCAGATCGTCATCAATCACACCGCGGCAACGCCGGAGGGTCTGACGGTGACGGCCACCGTGACCCTCGCCGCAGTCGAAGGCCGCAAGCTCGACTTCACCTGGACCGCCACGGACGGCATCGATGAAGTGGGAAACGGCACGCACCAGCGTTTCGTCGTTGACCGGCCCCGATTCGAGCAGCGCTTGGAGGCGAAGCGCCCGAAATGACGGTGCTGGACCGCATCCGCGCGGCGCTTGATGAAGCGAACCTCGACGGGCTCATGATTTCCGCGCCAGGTGAGGAGAACATCGGCGTAACCTCGCGGCGCTACGTCAGTGGGTTCACCGGCTCGGCCGGAGTTGTCCTCGTTACACGAGAGAGGGCAGTCATCGCTGCGGACTTCCGTTACACCGAGCAGGCCGAGCGGGAGTGCGCTCCACGCGGATTCGAGGTCTTTCCGGCGCTGGGCGCGCGCAAGGACTGGTTCACGAAGTTCGTCGGGGAGTCTGGCATCGCCGGCAAGCGAGTTGGCCTCTCCACCGCTGACCTCACCTACAAGGCACGGCTTTCGCTGACGAAACTCGCTCGCGGTCTGCCGGCCGGCGATCGGCCTTCGTGGCTCCCAGCGCCGGACATCATCGGCAAGCTTCGAAAAGTGAAAAGCGCCGACGAGCTGGCTCTGCTCCAACGCGCGATCGACATCTCAGATGCCGCTTTCGAACGCATGGCGGGCGCGTTGACACCTGAGACGACCGAGCTGGAAGCGGCCGAAGCGTTCGCCGCCGGCGTGAAAGCCGGAGGCGGAGAGGACATCTCGTTCGAGTCGATCATCGCCGGCGGCCCGAACGGCGCCATGCCGCACGCTCACGCGACGCCAGCAGCTGTCGGCGCCGGCCGCCCCATCGTCTGCGACCTTGGGGCGAGGTACGCGGGCTACTGCAGCGACCTGACGCGGACCATCGTCCTGGGCCAGCCGGACGCGAAGTTCCGGGAGATCTACGCGATTGTGTACGAAGCCCAGCAGGCAGCGATTGTGGGCGTTCAAGCAGGCATGAAGGCGGCCGCCGCCCATCAGCTCGCCCAGGCGGTCATCGACAAAGCAGGCTACGGCGAGCGCTTCGGCCACGGGCTGGGCCACGGTGTCGGCCTTGATGTGCACGAAGACCCGTACCTCGGCAAGAGCTCCACGGATACCTTGGAAGAGGGAATGGTGTTTACCATTGAACCCGGCATCTATCTCCCCGGATGGGGCGGCGTCCGTATCGAGGACGTGGTCGTCCTCGAAAGCGGCCGGGCACGGGTGCTCAGCAACGCAAAGAAACTCACCCCAGCAGGAGTGATCTCGTGATCTCCACCGCCGAACTGAAGAAGGGCGCCACTATTGAGATGGATGGCAAGCTCTGGGCCATCATGGACTACAGCCATATCAAGACCGGCCGAGGCTCCGCCCAGGTCAAAATCAAACTGCGCGATGTCCGCTCCGGTTCGATCATCGAGCACACCGTGCAGTCGGGGACGAAGTTCAATCGCGCCCGCGTCGAGCGCCGCGAGATGCAGTACCTCTACAGCGATGACCAGTTCTACTACTTCATGAACACGGAGAACTACGAGCAGATCCCCGTGGGCGCTGAGAAGGTCGGTGACGCGAACAAGTACCTCAAGGAGAACGACGTCTGCGAAGTCGTCCTTTACGGTGATGAGGTCATCGGCATCGAACTGCCGATCTCGGTCGAGCTGACGATCACCCAGACTGACCCCGGCTTTAAGGGCGACACGGCGACCGGCGGCACCAAGCCCGCGACGCTCGAGACCGGCCTCGTGGTGCAGGTGCCGCTCTTCCTCGAAGAAGGCGCCCGGATCAAGGTGAACACGGATTCCGGGACGTACATCGAGCGGGTGCAGTAGGGCTCGAACCCGGCGGCCATGGACGAGGATTCTGCCCGGAACGCCACCGTTGCCGCGCTGGCCGAACGCCTGTACGGACGGCGTCCGCGCATCTCCAAGCTCTATAGTGAGAACAACTACGTCTGCCGGCTGGATTTTGACGGCATCCAACCGCGGGTACTGAAACTCGCCGGCGCGGAGCACCTGGCGACGGCCGTTCGCCAGGAGGCGACCGTCCTTACGCGCCTTGCCCACGCCGGCATGGCGGTGCCGGAGCTCGAACACAGTGGCGAATGGGAGGGCGTGCCGTACCTCGCCATGGAGTTCGTCACAGCAGACAGCCTTGCCTCTGGCATGGCTGCCGGAGCCTCCTGGGCGCCCGCGGCGTGTTTCCAGGCGGGGGCGTTCCTGAGCCGGCTGCATCAGCTTCCGCTCGCATTGATTGAGGATGTCGAGCCGCAGCATTACCCGGTGACCCGTCACCTCAGTTGGCAGCACTGGACGCTGCGTGAGGCCTGGGACGCGGCGGATGGTGACCTCCAGGAGATGCTTCAACGCTCCGCCGAGCACCTGAACGGAGCCCTGAGCGAGCCGCCGGTTGCCATCGTCCACGACTCGTTCGTCGCCACTCACGTGCTCACCGACGGAAGCGGCGCGTTCGCCGTCAACGATTGGGAGACGATCCGTCCAGGCTACCGGGAGCGAGACATCGCGTGTTTCATCGCCGCCGCCAATAGCTGGGGAGGCGGGACCGCGACCCATGTCAGCGCCTTCGTGAAAGGCTACGGGGCGGCACCGGGAGAGCTCGACCAGCAGCAGGTCGTCGACTGGCAGATTTCGTACCTGATGAACTGGGCGGCGTTCAGCCTCCGCCACGGCCGCCAGGCCATGGCAGACGAGCTCCTGGCATCTATCCGTGCGCTGGTCCTGCTGTAAGACTGCGTGCGCTTGCTGCAACACCTGCTGCATCTGGAAGCGCATCATTTGATGCGGTATTCTATGCGGAGGAGCTTGCCGAATGCGTACAACGGTCACCCTCGACGATGAACTGCTGGAAGATGCGCAGGAGCTCACCGGCATCATGGACAAGAGCGCCCTCATTCGAACAGCACTCAAGGATCTCGTCGCGCGGGAGGCGGCCCGCCGCCTCGCGCGGCTCGGGGGCACAATGCCAGACATCGAGGATATTCCGCGGCGCCGGCCGTGGTGATCCTGGCGGATTCGTCAGTCTGGATCGCCCACTTTCGCGTTGCGAACCCGTCGTTCACTGATCTGCTCGACTCGGAGCAGGTGGTAACGCACCCGTTCGTGGTCGGTGAACTGGCCTGTGGAAGCATCCCCGGCCGGGCTACGTTTCTCCGGTGGCTCAGAGGAATGCGCGCCTCACCTGAAGCGAGTCATGCCGAGGCGCTCGCCTTCATCCAGGGAAGAGGGATCATGGGGCGCGGCCTGGGATATGGCGATGTCCATCTTTTGGCCTCGTGCAAGCTCGCGTCAGACACGGCCCTCTGGACGTTCGACCGCCGTCTCCGGGCTGTTGCCGAGGAACTGGGCATCGCCTTCACGCCGTCGTCCGGTTGACGACCGCTGTCGTCCGCTTGTGCCATCATCCAGCCATTCAGAGCGCCAGCCGCGTAAGCTCCAGCCGTACAACCCATGAACCCTCCCGCCGCCCTCCCCGTTTCCGCCGTCGTCTCCTTCCTGCGTGAAGTGCTGGAAGCGAACGAGTTTTTCAGCGACCTCTGGATCCAGGGCGAAGTCTCGAACTACTCGCGCTCCCAGGTCGGGCACCGCTACTTCTCGCTGAAGGACCCGCAGGCGGCCCTGCGCACGGTCCTGTTCCGCGACAGCATGCCCGGATTCCAGCTGAAAGATGGGGAACGCGTCCTCGCGCACGGGCGGATCACGATCTATCCCCAGCGGGGCGAGCTCCAGTTCGTTGCCGATTTCGTTCGGCCCAAAGGGGTCGGCATCCTGGCGGCAAAGTTCGAAGAACTTCGCCTGCGCATGGAGGCGGAGGGCCTGTTCGACCCCGCTCGCAAGCGGCCACTGCCCCGGTTCCCCCGGCGTATCGGCGTGGTCACATCGCCCACGGGGGCGGCGCTCCAGGACATACGCAATGTCCTCGCTCGCCGCTGGCCGCTGGCGACCGTGCTGGTTTCGCCGGCACTCGTTCAGGGCGACCAGGCGGCCGGCCAGGTCGCGGCGGCAATGCGGTTGCTGGCGAAAGAACCTGGGCTCGACCTCGCGATCGTCGCTCGCGGCGGGGGAAGCGCCGAGGACCTCTGGGCGTTCAACGATGAGCGCGTGGCGCGCGCGATCTACGGCTTCCCGGTCCCGGTGGTCTCGGGCGTGGGCCACGAAACCGACATCACCATCGCCGACCTGGTCGCTGACCTGCGCGCGCCGACGCCAAGCGCGGCCGCCGAACGGGCTGCGCCAGACATCGCCCAGCTCGAACGCGCCCTGCGCGTCATGGACCGCCAGATGGCTTCGGCGGTGCGGGCCACGATTGCCGGCCACGCTTCGACCGTGGAGTCGCAACTCCGCCGCCTTCAGTACGCCTCTCCTGACCCGTTTCAACTGCGCCATGACGTGACGTCACTCTTGCGGGAGATGCAGGCCAATCTCGAACGCCGCTGCTCCACTGACCGCGCGCGTTTCGAGAACATTGCCGCGCGCATCACCGCCCTCGACCCTATGGCCACGCTCGCCCGGGGCTTCGCCATCGTCGAGAAGGAAGGCGCCAGGCGGAAACCAGTGGTGAACAGCATCCGCAGCGTGAAACCCGGGGACCGGCTTTCCGTATCCGTCGGCGATGGGGCATTCTGGGCCGAGGTGAGCTAACCCAATGCCCGAACCATCATTCGACGCCCTCTACGCTGAACTCGAAGAGAAAGCCCGCAGGCTCGAGCAGGGCAACCTCCCGCTCGAAGAGTCGCTCAGGCTGTACGAAGACGGCGCGAAACTGGTCGACCGCTTGCGGGTCATTCTCGAGAAGGCGGAATTGCAGGTGAAAACGCTCCAGAACCGGCTGGAGGAAGACCAGTTCGAACTGCGGGAAGTCGAAGAAGCCTACGAGGCGGACCCTCACCCCCCGGCCCCCTCTCCCGGCGCTGCGGGAGAGGGGGAGTGACGAGCGCGGAGCGCGCCGGGCGCCGTGGCGCAAGAGGCAGGCGCCTGCAAATCGACAACGTGCCTGCCGCCCGGAGGTTGCGGCAGGAGCAGACTCGATCCGAAGCGCTGCTATGGAGTGAATTGCGTGCGTTCAAACTCGAAGGTCTGAAGTTTCGGCGCCAGCATCCCATCGGCCGATTTGTCGTGGACTTCTATTGTGATGATTATCGGCTCGCCATCGAAATCGACGGCGGCGTTCACCTGGATCCCGAGCAGCGACTTCTCGACCGGGAGCGCCAGTCGCTGCTCGAAGAAAACAGCATCGCCTTTCTGCGAATTTCCGCGGACGACGTTGAACGCGAACTTTCTGAAGTGATCGACAGGATCAGAACAGCCGTGTCTCTGCGCGGCTCGTTTAGTTCCAGCGCCAGGAGCGCAATTCCCCCTCACCCGCAGCGGCGGGAGAGGGGGCCAGGGGGTGAGGATCCATGCGCATTGCCTGGCTGACCACCGGCCGCGGGCCCGGCTCGTTCGGCGCGCTCGAATACACGCTCAACGCGATTGACGCCGGGCTCCCGGTCGAAATCGCCGTGGTCTACCTGAACCGGGACCGGGGCGAAGCGGAGGCCACCGATCGGCTCATCGCCATGCTTGAGAAGCGCGCCGTCCCGGTCGAGGCACACTCGTCGGTGCGCTTCCGGAAGGCCGTGGGCGGGAAGCTCGGCAAGCCCGGCGAGCCCCTGCAGCCATGGCGGTTCGACTACGATCGCCGCGCGACGGAGGTCCTCGGACGGTATTCGTTCGACCTCGGCGTTATGTTCGGCTACATGCTTATCGCAACGGAGCCGCTGTTCAGCCGCTACCCGTTCATCAACGACCATCCTGCGCTGCCCGACGGACCGATAGGCACGTACCAGGAGGTCATCGCGGAACTGATGCGGACGCGAGCGATTGAGTCTGGCTGCATGATGAACCTGGTTACCGGGGACGTAGACCGTGGGCCCGCCACGAGCTTCTGCCGATTCCCAATCCAGGACGAACTGAACCAGGACGCGTGGGACGCCATCGCCGGCAGCGCGTTGGAAGCCGCCAGCCTGGACGAGATCGTGGCTATGCCGCTCTACGCGGACATCCGCGCGAGGGGCGTCGCCCGGGAGCGGCCGTTCCTCGTGGAGACACTGGGCGCTATTGCCAAGGGGGCGCTTGTTGTCCCGCCGAAAACACCGCTTGACCTCACCGCCTCCGTAGAGCGGGCCGTTCACTCGACACGGCCCGTATAATCCCGCGCATGGCTCAAACCCTCCCGACCTGCCCCGACTGCCAGACCGGCTACCAGCCTGACGACAACTACTGCCGGAAGTGCGGGATGTACCTGGCCGCCCTGCGCGACACCGCAATCGTCCCGGCGCCGCAGGCTGCGCTGCCTGCCCGCCAGCCGCGCCAGCGCTCGTCGCTACCGGCCCCCGTGAAGAAGGCGGCGACGGCGATGGCGGTCGGAACAGCCCTCCAGATCGGAGTGAGCCTTACCGGGAAGTATCTCGCCCGCCAGGCGGGCAAGCAGGCGGTGAACGCTGTCGTTGGTTCCCGCGCGAAGTCCGAGCGGCCCGCCCGCGCGGTCAAACCGGCGCCCGCCCAAACGCAAGCGGTCAGCGATCCCTTCCCTCACGCGGCAACCGTGAGCGAAACGGTCGTGGTGCGGCGCGTCTGGATTCGCCGCCAGAGCTGAAAACGTTCGACACCCAAGAAGGCCCGGGCATTGTTGCCCGGGCCTTCTTCATGTGTGGTTTGGCGACGCCTTACTGGGCCGCGTAGTAGGTGTAGTCGGTGTAGGTCCAACCGGTGGCCAGCCGCGTCCAGAGGCGCACGTAGAGCGCCTGACCGCCGGTCGGCAGGCCGGAGAGCGAGATCGCCGTTGACGTGCCCATGGAGCGACCGAGCAGGTTGTTGCTGCCGGGCGCGGTGCCCATGTAGAAGAAGTATTCCAGCGCGCCCGAACCAGCCGACCAGGTGAACGTCGCAGTGGTGCCAAGCCGGCTCCCTGGCGCGGGGCTCGTCATCGCGGCCTTCTGGCTGGTGGAACCGCCGCCGCCACTGCCTGCGTTCGCGGCGGTGTACGTGAAGTCCCGGTACTGCCAACCGGATGCGAATCGCGTCCAGAGGCGAACGTAGACGGCGCCGCCCGTGGTCGGCAGGTTCGTGATTGTCGTCGAAGTCGTGGTGCCGGTGGAACGGCCGGTGATGTTGTTCGCTCCCGCACTGGTGCCCGCGTAGACGAAGTATTCGAGCGCGCCCGAAACGCCCGCCCAACTGAACGTGACGCTGGCCCCGGAGAGCGTCGACCCCGGCGCCGGGCTGGAAACGGAGGCGGGGCCGGAAGTGGCCGGCGGTTGCGTCGGCGTGGCGGTCGCCGCCGGCGGCTGAGTCGCCGTGCGCGTTGGTGTCGCGGTGGGGTTGGTGGTCCCGCCGCCACCATTGGTGCCGTCATTCGTTGTCCCGAAGTCCGTGACCCAGTACCAGCCGTACGTGCTGCCCGACGTGAACACGCGCGAGATGCCGATCTGGCGGTAGGAACCGTTCAACATGTTCGCGTTATGCCCGGACGACGCCTTCCAGGCGGCGAAGACGGCGCTCGCCGTGGACCAGTTCGTCCCGGCGGCGATGTTTTCACCTGCCCCCTGGGGATAGCCGCAGTCGATCGCACGCGTGGAGGGGGATCGACCGAGCGAGTCGGTGTGGGAGAAGTAGTTCTTCTGCCCCATGTCAGCGGCCATCCAGGTGGAAGCCCGGTTGAGGTTCGTGCTCATGGTCAGCGCGCCGAGACCACTCTGGGCGCGATAGGCGTTAATCAGGCCAAGGAACGCCTGCTCCTCGCCGTCGATGCTGTTGTCGCTCACTGTGCAGTTCGTGAGCGCGCTCGCCGGCCTGTCCAGGCCAATGCCAGCCACCGCTCCGAGCGTGAGCGCTACCGCCGCCAGCGCCCCCGCGAGCGGGAGGCGCCATCCACGTATCGTTGTCATTGCAACTCCTCTATTGAGATGTCGGAGCCATTGCAGCGCGGTGTTGGGATACGAAAGCCCCACTTTCCGTAAGCCATCTGCAAAAACTGCGTCACTTTCGTGCGCCGGCCGACCCTCCGACAGGCGCGGCAAGCAGGCCCGCGCCCGCGCCGCGAAGGTTCGACAATCGCCACGTGGCACTCGACAATCGGTGCGTGCCCCGTATCCGTGTCGAACCGCTGGACGTCGAATTCGACGCCCCGATGAACGCAAGCGTGATGGACGCGGCGAACGCGGCCGGCTACTGGTGGCCAGTGGGTTGCAACCGGAACGGCGAGTGCACGAACTGCGCAATGGACGTGGTCTCCGGGGTGGGACGGTTGAGCCGCATGGGACGCTTCGAGCGGGCGAACCTTGTGCGGCAACGGGGCCAGACGGCCGTCCAGGACCCGCGGCTGAGGCTGGCCTGCCAGGCCCGGGTGGAAGGCGACGTGGTTGTGTATAAACTTGGTGTTCGCCGCGACTCGTTCTAGGGGGAGCCAGCAGTGCCGTACGTCATCACTGAGCCGTGCATCGGCGTGAAAGATGCATCTTGCGTTGAGGTCTGTCCGGTGGATTGCATCCACACGACGGACGACGCCGACCAGTACTACATCAACCCGGACCAGTGCATCGACTGCGCTGCCTGCGAACTTGCCTGTCCGGTAACAGCGATCTTCGACGAAAATTCACTCGAAGGCGATCAGCGCCGGTTCATCGCGATCAATGCAGACTTCTACAAGTAAGCCTGGGTCGCCGGGCCGAAGCCATGGGGGAGATTAGTGGAACTGGCCCAGCTCGATGCATTTATCCAGGTGGCGCACCACCGCTCGTTTAGTAGAGCAGCGGAAGCCCTCTTCCTCACACAACCTTCCGTCACCGCGCGTATCCAATCCCTCGAACGTGAGATTGGCGAGCGGCTGTTCGAGCGCACAGGCCGCAGTGTCACGCTAACCGACGCCGGTCACGCGTTCATGCCGCACGCCCAGCGCGCCCTGACGGCCGTGCAGGAAGGCACCGACGCCATCGAGTCAGTGCGCCACGGGGACATCGGGAGCATCCGCATCGGCGCCAGCTCTTCGATTGCGACGTACGTTCTGCCGGGCGTCCTCCGCCGGTTCCGCCAGGAGCGGCCGCGCGTCCATGTGCACCTCAGCGCCGGCCTCACCGAGGATGCCATCGAGAAGCTCATCGCCGGCGAGATCCACCTGGCTGTGACCCGCCTGACGCAGCACCCGGAAGTCGAATCGCTCCACCTCTACAACGACGACCTGGCCCTGGTCGTCTCGCCGGACCACCCGTTCGCGAAGAAGGGACGGGCCACCATCGCCGAGGTGGGCAAAGAGCCGTTCATCTTCTTCGAGCGAAACTCGACTTACCACAGCCTCATCTACAGCATGTTCCTGCGGGCAGGCGTCGTGCCGGAGTCCGTCATGGAGCTCGACTTGATGGAAGCGACGAAGTACATGGTCGAAGCGGGCCTGGGCGTCAGCATCCTGCCGCGCATTTCGATCGGCCGTGAGACGGCGCAGGGCACCCTCGTCGAAGTCGAGATCAAGGACATGGACCAGCCGGCCCAACGCGAGGTCGGCGTACACGTGCTCCGCGGACGCATCCTGGCCCCCCCGATCAAGGACTTCCTGCGGTTGCTCGCCGCCGACTATGGCATCCCCTACAACGAGAAGTAGTCACCCGTTCGCGAGCCTTGGGAACGCCCGGACGGTGTGTTCGGCCAGGCGTTCACGCGCCTCGTCGAACGTCCAGCCATGGAGCAGGGCGAGCGTTTCGCCGATCAATGGGACGTGCATGGGCTCGGTGTTGCGGCCGGGAATCGGATAGCTGTCGGTTTCGATGAGCTGCAAGTCTGCCGGATAGGCTCGAGCGATTTCCCGGAGCGCCGCGGAACGGCGCAACGGATTGCCGAACGAAAGATAGTGCCCACATTCGCGGTGCCAGGCGGCCTGCGTGGCGTCGCCCGTGAAGTAGTGCCGGACAACGGGCAGGCCCTCCAGCGCGTCCCCGTTCGCAGTGAGCTGGGCCCAGGCGCCCGGGCCGTCGATATGCAGGACGAGCGGAAGGCTCTGGCTCCGCGCGAGCATGCACTGCGCCCGGAACGCGAGGGCCTGCAGGTCGTAGTCGGGGCCAGCGTCATCGAAGCCGCACTCCCCAATCGCGACCACGCCTTTGTCACCGGCGAGCGTGGCGAGCGCCGCGGCGGGCGTCCCGGCGTAGCGCGGATGCACGCCTACCGTATGGCCACGCAGGCCGCCGATTCCGGCGAGGGCGCGCGAGGAATCGATGTCGACCGCGGCTCCGATGACCGCCACGTCCGCCGCAGCGGCTCGCGCGAGCAGCGCCGCCTGCTCCTCCGGTGCGTAGCGGTCGAGGTGGACGTGGGTATCGAACCAGGGAGGCACCGGGCAATGGTGCCACGGCGGGCGCATTCCGAGCGTGTTCGGGGCCGGCGGGTAGAATCGCCGGCCATGGGCAGTTACGCACTCCGCGGAGGTCTCGTCTGGGACGGGCTGGCCGATACAGCCACCGAGGGCACCGTTGTCGTCGACGGTGACCGCATCGCGGCAGCGGACGGCTCCGGCGAGGCGGTAGACATCTCGGGCTCCACGGTGTTGCCCGGGCTCATCGAAGGCCACGCTCACCTCTGCTTCGATGCCACACCGGGATGGCGCACCACCTACGACACGGACTCGCCGGCCAGGATGCTCCTGCGGATGGCCGA
This sequence comes from Dehalococcoidia bacterium, assembly GCA_046328215.1. Lineage (GTDB taxonomy): Bacteria > Chloroflexota > Dehalococcoidia > Tepidiformales > Tepidiformaceae > Amarobacter. Next base: position 88,460 of record JAXLXA010000011.1, read on the forward strand.
AAGCGGCCGCCGCATGGTGCGGGCCGGCATCACCACCGTGCGGGACCTGGGCGCACCTACTGATCTGAGCATCGAGCTGCGCGACGCCATCGCAGGCGGGCTCGCCGAAGGCCCGCGACTGCTCGTGGCCGGCGCGCCGATTACGACCACCGGCGGGCACTGCTGGTTCATGGGCGGCGAATGCGACGGAGAGACCGGCATCCGAAAGAACGTGCGGGAGCACGTCAAGGCGGGCACGGACTGGATCAAGGTGATGGCGACCGGCGGCAACATGACCCCGCGGACCAACACATTCGCGCCGCAGTTCACGGTCGATGAACTGAGGGCGCTCATCGAGGAGGCGCACCGGCTGCGGCGAAAGGTGGCGGCTCACGCGCATGGCGTGGAAGGCATCCGCGTCGCCACCGAGGCAGGCGTCGACTGCATCGAGCACTGCTCGTTCACCACGCCCGGCGGTTACGCCCACGACCAGGCGTTGATCGACCGGATCAAGGCCAGGGGCATCCTGGTCTCGCCGACGGTCTCGGTAGGCTTTCGCAACTGGCCGGACGACGGGCGCAAGCAACAACGGGGCGCCGTGCTGAAAGCGCTGCTCGACTCCGGATGCAAGGTGCTGATGAGCACGGATTGCGGCATCCCTGGCGTGCCGCATGAGGCGCTTGGCGGCGGGATGGAAGTCCTCCAGGAAGCGACTGGCTACCCGCCCGTCGAGATCCTGAAGCTCGCCACAAGCCGCTCGGCGGAACTGCTCGACCTACCCGATCGCGGAGTCATCGAGCCTGGGCGGCTGGCCGACCTGCTCATCGTGGATGGCGACCCGACGCGAGACCTCGGCGCGTTGAGCCGGGTGCGGATGGTCATCCAGGGCGGCGAAATTGTGTCCGCCGCGCGCTGAGGGAGCGCGGCGGACGGTTCGCCCGTTGCTGGCGCCGCCGTAGACTGAGCGATTGTGATTTCGGGAATAATCCTCGCCGCCGGTATGTCGACTCGCATGGGCAAGCCCAAGGCGCTGCTCGATTGGGGCGGCCAATGCCTCGTGAACTATCAAGTCGAGCAACTGCGGGAAGCGGGGTGCGACGAGGTGATCGTCGTGCTCGGGCACAAGGCCGACGACGTTTCGCGGCAGATGAGGACAACCAACTGCCGGACGATGCTCAACCCGCGGTACGCCCACGGCCGGGCCGGATCGCTTCGCATCGGCGCGAAGGCGGTGAACCGGGACGCTGACGCCATCGTCATCACGGACGTGGACTCGCCACGGCCGGCGAGCTTCCTCCGCGCGCTTCTCGCTGGCCACCGGCCGGAAACGGCGGTGACGCGACCGGTCCACGACGGCCACCGGGGACATCCCATCGTGGTGGCGGGCCGGCTCCGGGAAGAGCTGATGGCCGCCAGCGACGAGGACGAAGGGCTGCACGGCGTGCTCCGGGCCCACGCCTCGGAATCGGGCGAAGTGGACGCCGGCGAACTGCTGGACCTGGGGTTCAACACGCCCGAGGAGTACCTGGAGGCGCGCCGCCGGTTCGGCCTGGACTCCTGAAATGGGCCTGGCGGGCGGCAATCGCCCCCACCCGCGCGCCGTCATCTTCGACCTCGACCGCTGCCTGATCGACCCGCGGAAGGCCTGGCGCTACTGCATCGAAGAATCGATCGCGGCAGTGCTGGGGCAGCGAATCGATGCTTCGGAGCTGGTGGAGGAATACCACACGCGGCCGTGGCGGGACGCGCTCGGCGTCCTGACGGATTCGGCCGAGGCAGCACGCTGCGCGGACCTGTGCGCGACGATGTTCGAACGCAGCGCGATGAAGAAGCTCCTCGTCCACGAAGGCGTCGGGATGGCGCTGGATGCGCTGCGCGGAGAGCGCATCGAACTCGGAGCGATCTCGCGGCTGACCCATGGGCTGGCGGTGAAACAGGTCCAATCGACCGGGCTGGACCGGTTCCTCGCGGTGGTCGCCACCACTCCCGCAGACGAACGATGGGACCCGGGCGCACGCATCGAACAGTGCCTGAGCTTCCTGGAGTCCGGGGCGGCCAGGTCTGCGTTCGTGAGCGGCGACGGGCGGGACCTGGAGGCAGCGGTGCGCGGGGGAGTGCGACCCTACGCGGCCGGATGGGGCGGTTCGGCGGCAGAACATGATGACCCCGTGCCGTCTCCGGCGGACGTGTTGCCGCGGGTACTTCGCGACTGGGGCCGCCTGCGCGGGTGAGCCCGCGACTCCTTGTCCGGCGAGAAACAAAAGAGACTTGTTCAAGAAGCGCAAGTAGTCACGGCCAGATTCGAGTGGGGTGACTACTTGCGCACTACTTGTGACTACATAGGCCACTTCTTGCGGGACTACTGGTCGCTTGTGCCGGGTCGCAGCGAAAGCCGTGGGAATGTGGCGCCGGGCAACGGCGAGCGAGGCAACGGAGTGGACCAGGAGGTTCGCGGCGGCTGACAACATCGGGCTCAGTTTTGATGATCTGGCCGGGAGCGCCGAGGGCGATGTGACAGCGGGCGCGACCGGAGGCGGGGCGGCGCGGCGAGGGGATGGCGAGGCGAGGCGAGGCGGAGGCGGGGCTTTGCATCCTTCCGGATGCAGCTCTGAAACTTGGGGAAACCGGGGGTTCACTGAGTTTGATAGATCCATATGTTTGGCCTATGGGTTTGGGGAAATCCATCAGAACTTTGGTGTATCTCACGGTCTCGCGCGCGGCGACTCTTGTTGCAGGAGCTGACGCGGCCCACCCCCTCGCGCCGCCAGCGACCTCACTCGGATGGGAGACTGAAGCCAGAATGAACCGACGCACCGTCGTATGCCCGAACTGCGAACTGAAGTTCACGAGCGCGCGAGACAAGACGTATTGCCCTGGTTGCCACCAGATGATCGAGCCGACGCTCGCGAAATAAGGCAAATCCAAGTCCGTCACCCCTGGTGCCGGACGGTAGTGGTATTAAGAGGCTCCGTGCTAATTCGTGGCACGGAGCCTTTTGCTTGATGTGGACGGGCAAGCGCTTATCGGTATCGCTTTGCCGCGATCCGCTCCCTTCCGGTCGCGGTTCCAGGGGGCCACGGGCCGTTTGATACCTTTGAAAGCGGGCACGCTGTAGCCTGTTAGTACAGGCCGCGCAGACTACACCGCGCAATTCTCCATGGAGTTCCCCACGTGGCGACAAAGGTTGGCATCAACGGTTTCGGGCGCATTGGGCGCCAGGTCCTCAAGGCGATTACGGACCGCTATCCCGGCAAGCTCGAAGTCGTCGCCATCAACGACCTCGTAGCGACCGATGTGAATGCCAACCTCCTGAAGTACGACAGCAACTACGGCCGCTGGAACAAGGATGTCCGCGCCGAAAGCGACGCTATCGTGGTCGATGGGCGGGCCATCAAGGTATTCGCCGAGCGCGACCCGGGCGCGATTCCGTGGGGCAGTGCGGGCGTCGACATCGTGATCGAGTCCACGGGGCTGTTCACGGACGCCACGAAGGCCGTCGCGCACAAGCGGGACAGCGTGAAGAAGGTCGTCATCTCCGCGCCGGCCAAGAACGAAGACGTCACCCTCGTGCTGGGTGTGAACGCCGACAAGTACGACCCATCGAAGCACCACGTGGTTTCGAACGCGAGTTGCACGACGAACGGCCTCGCGCCCGTGGTCAAGGTCATCGTCGACAACCTGGGCCTGCTCAAGGGCCAGATGACGACCATCCACAGCTACACCAACAGCCAGCAGATCCTGGACAAGGCGGCCGGCAGCGACCTTCGCGAAATGCGCGCCGGCCCGCTGAACATCGTGCCGACCTCGACCGGCGCGGCGAAGGCCCTTCGCCTCGTCATCCCCGAAGTCGATGGCAAGCTGGATGGCCTCTCCTACCGCGTCCCCACGCCGACGGTCTCCATCGTCGAAGTGGTCGCCCTGACGGAGAAGGAGACCACCAAGGAAGACTTGAACAACCTCCTCCGCGAGACCTCGGTCGAGAAGATGAAGGGCATCCTCGGGTTCACGATGGACCCGGTGGTCTCCATGGACATGAAGGGCGACGAACGGTCGAGCATCGTCGACGGGCAGTCGACGAACGTTGTCGGCGGCAACCTGGTGAAGGTGGCTGCCTGGTACGACAACGAGTGGGGCTATGCCTGCCGGATCAGCGACCTCTGCAGCTTCCTGGTGGACAAGGGACTGTAGCGATTTTGGATTGCGGATTTCGGATTTTGGATTGAATCCCTACCTCACCCCCAGCCCCTCTCCACGGTGTGGAGAGGGGAGCGATGGCCTCAGCCGATTTTGGATTGGGGATTTCGGATTTTGGATTGAGCGGGCCGACGACGTGTCTACTCGGCGGGAGTCGTCCAACGACGAACCTGGAAGCGGGTGACGTGAGCGACCACGCGTTGAACCGCGACCCATCGGGAGCGGATCGTGACCAGGCCGCCAAGTCACGAGTCAGCGAGCGAGTTCGTGAGCCCGGATGGTGGGCGATGGCTACCGCGCGGCTCTCTCACTAAGCCGTGATCCGCTCCCGACGGGTCGCGGTTCAACGGTGGGCGCGGTTCGGCGCCGCCCTACTCAGTCCTCAGTCCTTTGCACTTTCACCTTCTCCCGTGGTGGCTGGCGCGTGGCGGTGTCGCCTGGTCACGATCCGCTCCCGATGGGTCGCGGTTCAATGGCCGGTCGCGAAAAGTGCGGCGCGGCCCTACTCAGTCCTCAGTCCTTTGCACTTTCAACTCGCCCGTCCTCAGTCCCTTGCACTTTCGACTCAATCGGGCAGTAGAGCGCGTTTGGTTCGATCTGGAAGACGCGGTTGAAGCGGGCGCGGAAGTTCTCCATGGCCGCCGTTGCCGCGAGCTCGACCAACTGGGTGTCGTCGAAGTGGAGCTTGAGGCGGGCATAGAGGTCGTCGGAGATATCCACTGAGCCGGCGGTCATGGCGTCGGCGAGGGTGAGGGCGGCGCGCTCCGGTTCGTCGAAGTGTGGGCTGGTGGAGTAGTTCGGCAGGTCGGCGATTTTCTCGTCGGAGACGCCCAGGTCGCTGCTCCCGGCAGCGTTGATGTCCACTCAGAAGGGGCACCCGACGAGGCTGGCCACGCGGACGCAGACGAGCGTGCGGAGGGCCGGTTCGAGGACGCCGCCCTGGGCGACGGAGGCTCCAAGTGCGCGCGCGGCGGTGAGCACGGGAGGGCGGTACGCCATCACCCCCGTGGGGTTCAGGACTTGCCCGAAGTACTTCAAATCGCGGTCGTAGGCTGAGCGGATGTCTTCGTGGGCTTCGTGTTGTTGGAGTGGGCGGATGCGTTGCATGGTGTCTTGAGGATGGCGGGTGGGAGGCGGATTGAGAAGTACCGCCAGTGGCGGGCGCCGGGGTGCCAATGTGCGTTCGGGTTTTAGCGATGGGGCCAGCCCGCGTCGGTTCGGCCTCCCTGACGGTCGGGGCTATTTCTTGTGACGACCGTAGGTCGCGCGGCGGCCGCGGGCTTGCTTCGCTCGCGCGCTCGGGCAGACGGGGTGCTGCGGCCTCCGCGCAAGCGGGCGCGGCGGCCCGCGACTCCAGGCGTTTCGGCCTCCCTGACGGTCGGGGCTATCTGCTGAGACGACCGTATCGGGCGGCGGCCGCGTGCTTGCTTCGCTCGCACCCTCGGGCAGGGCGGCGGTGCTGCGGGCTCAGCGTAAGCGGGCGCGGAGGCCCGCGACTCCAGGCGTTTTGGCCTCCCTGACGGTCGGGGCTATTTCGTGAGCCGGCCGTATCGGGCGGCGGCCGCGTGTTCGCGGTGGGCGGGCGCGGAGGCCCGCGACTCCAGGCGATCTCCGGTAGACTCCCGCAGGCATGACGAACCCGTTTCCTCCCGGTGCGCTCCAGGGCGTGAAAGTTGTCGAGCTGGCGCAGGCGCTGGCTATCCCGTTCGCAGGGGTCTTGCTGGCGGACATGGGCGCCGACGTGGTGAAGATCGAACCCCCGGCCGGGGATGGAATTCGCTGGACGATGGAGCCGATCCTGCCGGGGGAATCCAAGGGGTACACGCTGATCAACCGCGGCAAGCGAGGGATCTGCCTGGACGTGACGCGCGAGGAGGCGCGGCCGGCGCTGGAACGGCTGGCGAAGTGGGCCGACGTGGTGATGGTTTCGATGAAGCCTTCAGACCTCCCGCGCTATGGGCTCACGTATGAGCACTTCCGTGCCTGGAACCCGAAGCTGGTGTTCCTGGAGCACGCGCCGCTCGGGAAGAAAGGACCGCTGGGCGGCGAGCCCGGTTATGACGTGGTGGTGCAGGGGATGTCGGGCACGTCTGTGCTCACCGCGCGCGAACGCGAGGGTGTGCCGATGAACATCCGTCCCGCGTTCAACGACATGGGAACCGGCGCCTTCTCCGCGCTGGGAATCGTCGCGGCGCTGCGGCACCGGGACCATACCGGAGAGGGGCAGCGCATCGAGACGTCGCTCCTCGGGACAGCGATGGCGCTGGGCAACCAGTTGCTGAGCTGGTTCGGGGCGACGGACCCGCCGGTGGAGGAGCGCTACCGCGCCGCCATCAGCGAAGCCCGGCGCGAGGGCGCGGACTTCGAGACTCAACGCGGCATCTGGGAGCAGAACTACACCCGCGGCGGGTTCGCGAACGTGTACTTCCGGCACTACCGGACTGCGGACGGGTTCATTTCGGTGGGCTGCTTGAGCCCGCAGTTGAACGCAAGGTTCCGGGCGGTGACGGGGATTCACGACCCGAGGACGGTCGATGGGTTCGACCTGGGTTCGCCGGAAGCGCTACCGCGGCTGCGGCAGTTGGTGGACGAATGCGAGGCGCTGTTCGCTTCGCGGACGACCGGGGAGTGGCTGGACGCGCTGCGCGCGGGGAAGATCCCTTGCGGGCCGCTGAACTTCCCGCCGGATGTCTTCAACGACCCGCAGTTGCTCGAGAACGAGTTCATTGTGGAGTTGGAGCACCCACTGTTCGGCCCGTACAAGACGTTCGGGCCGGTGGTGCGGATGGATGGGACGCCGGTGCGCGTGACGAAGCACCCGCCGCTGCTGGACGAGCACACGGACGAGGTGCTGGCGGAGCTTGGGTTCAGCGACGAAGAGGTGGCCGGGTTGCGGGAGATTGGCGTGGCCGGGCGGAGCTGAGCCCTCACCCCCGGCCCCTCTCGCGACTCCTGCGCCGCGGGAGAGGGGAGTGAATTAGCCGCCCATCGCCCGAGGGGCGCCCGGTGTCCCCACCAGGCGGGTGGCGTAGGCGAGGGAGACCTTCGTGAGCATGGCCCGCTGGCGGAAGTTGGCTTCGGCCTCCGGTGGGGGCGTGCGGGAGCGCTCCCACGATTCGAGGCGGTCGTACCAGGTGACGAGCAGCATCTGGCCGCCCGTAGCCGGGTGATCCCGCAGGCGGAAAAGGCCCTGCGGTTCGGCCTGGTAGTCGCTTGTGGTTTCGAAGGTCTGCCACGCTTCCTGTGACAACGCGACGAAGCGGTCGATATCCGCCGCGTCCACGCCGAACAGCCGGTGCACGTAGATGCCGGGCTTCGAGGGCGGCTCGTCGGTCTCCGGGCGAGCGGTGGCCAGCAGTTCGCGCTGTTCGACGATGGAGGCGCCTGCGGGAAGGGCCGATGCGACCAACGGCGCGGGCGCCGAACCCGCGGGCCAGGCGGTCACGAGGATGAGCTCGTTCGTGGCGAGGCCGAAGAGGCCGTTGGCGAGCATCCATTTGCGGCCACCCTGGTTGGCGAGGGCCGGAAGCGTGGTGCTGTCCAGCGCTTCGGCGAGCAACTGGAAGTTCCGGCCGGTGGTCTGGATTCGGGCCCAGTGGAAAAGGGAGTCGGAAGGCATGCGGGGGAGTGTAGTGCGGTGTTCACTATGCGTGGTGGTCAGATTCGTGGGGGATTACTACTCTGGCTTGCATGGACCATATCGACTTTGAATGGCTGCCCGAGGCGTACGCCGGCCGAGGAGAACTGGAAATTCGCGTAAACGGGCGACCGTTACGGGAAATTTTTCGTGAGGTTGAAGCACCATTCACGACGCAGCCGGACAAGCGGGCCGCGCCCGGGGCTTATCGGGGGATGCACGAGTACGGGCTGATGAAGTCGGTGTTGTGGCAGTTTCAAGGACGGCGCGGCTCTCACTTATGGTCCGGCCCGCAGGACAAGACGGTGCTCCAAGCGTGCGGCTCGTGCGGCGAGACTGCGTGTTGGCCATTGATGGCGCGAATCGAGCTCGAACGGACGACTGTAGTTTGGAACGATTTCGAACAGCCTCATCGAAGGGGACGGGGTCGGCTTTGGGACTACGGCGACCTTGCGTTCGTTTTTGGTCGACGGCAATACATGGAATCCCTGCGCGCAGCCGATGCGGCGGTTCGCGAGTGGCGGCGCGCACAACCCGGATCCTGACTTTCGCCTTTTCCCTTTCGCCTTTCTACTGAATGCCGGGCGTATTCTTGTGCGCACACCTGCGAACCCGGAGGGCGCTTGGCCGAAACGCCACTGGAACGCGGCGCCGCGGCACCTGTCAGCGGGAGCGAGCGCGTGCGCGCCTTCGCGGAAGCGTGGGCCTGGCTGGGGGCGCTTGCGGCGATCCTCGTGCTTGGGGCAGCGCTGCGGTTCCACGGGCTGGGCTGGGACCAGCCGGACGGGGCGAAGGCGCCCCTCCAGGTGCACCCGGACGAGCGGTTCCTCTCGCTCGTTTCGGACCGGCTGGACTGGCCGGACGGAGCGAGCGACTACTTCGACACCGCGAAAAGTCCGCTCAATCCGTACAACGACGGCGAGACGAACTCGTACGTCTACGGGACGTTCCCGCTGTTCCTGGTGAAGGGCGTGGCGACGGTCATGGGCGACGACCCGGCCGGCGGGCCCAACTCCTACGACAGCACCGTCATCTGGGGGCGGCGCGTCACCGCCTCATTCGATACGGCGACCATCCTGCTGGTCTTCCTCCTGGGAGCGAGCGTGTTCGGGCGGCGCGTTGGTCTGCTCGGGGCGCTGCTGTATGCGCTCGCGGTGCTGCCAACGCAGCTAAGCCACTTCTGGACCATGGACCCGTACCTGACGTTCTTCGGGACGCTGACGCTGCTGCTGAGCGTCCGGTGGTTGCGGTCGGCGGGGTTGCCAGCGTGGGGCTATGCGGCCGGGCTGGGGCTGGCGCTGGGGCTGGCCGGGGCGTGCAAAGTGAACGGCGCGGTGTTCGCGGTGGCGCCGGTGACCGCGCTGGGGCTGCGCGTGGCCATACGCCATCAGCCGAAGCTGCGCCTGAACTACCGTGGCACGGCGGCTTCGCCGGTGCTGAAGCCACAACCCTGGGAGTGGGCAACAGACATCTCGATGCTCTGCCTGGCCGCGGCTATCGCGCTACTGGTGTTCCGCGTGGCACAGCCGTACGCGTTCACCGGGCCGCACATCTGGGACATGTCGTTCAACCAGCGCTGGTGGGACGACATCCAGCGCGAGCGCGAGTTCCAGAAAGGCAACGCCGACTACCCGCCGTTCGTGCAGTTCGCGGGGACCACACCGTTCCTCACGCCACTCAAGAACATCGTGCTCTGGGGGCTCGGGCCGGCGTTCGGCATCGCGGGGTTCGCGGGGCTGGCGTTCGCCGCCTACCGGCTGTTCCAGCGGCGCGAAGTCGCGCTCGCCTTGCCGCTGGTGTTCGCGGTGGCGATTTTCGCGTTCCAGGGGCCCCGGTTCGTGGCGTTCATGCGCTACTTCGAACCGATGTACCCGATGCTGGCGTTGTTTGCCGCTTGGGCGTTGACCCTCACCCCCCGGCCCCCTCTCCCGGCGCTGCGGGAGAGGGGGAGGGCGTCGCGGGCAGCGAAGCTTCTCGGCAGCTTGGCCGAACAGATGCAGCAAGGATGGCAGCGGCCGTGGGTCCGGTGGGCGCCGCTTGCGGTGGTGCTGATCGCGACCGCGTGGTGGGCGATGGCGTTCCAGTCGGTGTATTCGCAGGAGCACCCGCGGATTACGGCGAGCCGCTGGATTTATGACAACGTCCCAGCGAACGCGAAGATCACGGGAGAAATCTGGGACGACACCATCCCGTATGCGATCCCGGGCAAGTCGGGCGGTTATCGCATTGTCGAGACGACACCGTACGACACAGATTCGCTGGAGAAGGTGCAGAAGCTGGTCTACGGCGACCCTTCGAACGCGAACGCGACGGGCCTGGTCTCAGCGGATTATGTCGCGATCACCTCGAACCGCGTCCGGGAATCGGTGAAGAAGCTGGAACGCGAATACCCGGCGACGATCCGCTATTACGAGCTGTTGGACTCCGGTGAGCTGGGATTCGAACGGGTGGCCACGTTCAAGGTGCACCCGACGTTCCTGGGCATCTCGCTCGACGATTCGAGCGCCGAGGAGTCGTTCACGGTGTACGACCACCCGGAAGTGCGTATCTACAAGAAGACCGCGAGCTTCGACCCGGCGAAGGCGGTCGCGCTCCTCGACGAAGCCCACCCGGAGCGCGCGACGAACCTGCTCCCGCGCCAGGGCAAGACCAACGGCCTGCAGTTCACGCCCGAAGAAGCGGAAGTCCAGCAATACGGCGGCACGTTCACGGACGTGTTCGACGGGGACGGCTGGGCGAGCCACCTGCCGTGGCTGTGGTGGCTGCTCTGGCTCGAAATCGCCGCATTCGCGGTTGTGCCGTGGGTGACGTGGGTATTCAGGGCCTTGCCGGCGCGCGGATACGGCCTGAGCAAGTTCCTCGGCCTGGCTACGGTGGCGCTGCCGACCTGGCTGCTGGTGGCGTGGGGCGCGGCGCACTTTTCAGGGGGGCTGGTCTGGGCCGTGCTCGCCGCTAGCGTCATTGCCGGTGGGGCCGTCGCCTACGTGCGGCGGCGCGCTCTCGCGAGCGACTTCCGCGAGCACTGGCGGTCCTGGCTGGCGGTAGAGGGCGTCTTCTTCGCGGCGTTTACCGCGTTCCTCTTGCTCCGCGCGTTCAACCCGGACCTCTGGCATCACCCACAGGGTGGCGAGAAGCCGATGGAGATCGCGTACCTCACGGCGGTCACGCGCTCGACCATCATGCCGCCGTACGACCCGTGGTTCGGCGGCGGGAGCCTGAACTACTACTACATGGGCTGGTTCTTCCTGGCGGTGCCGATCCGCGCGCTGAAGCTCGTGCCGGAAGTGGCGTTCAACATGGGCGTGCCGACGTACGCGGCGATGGCGGCGACGGTAGCGTTCACGGTCGTCCATTCGCTGGTTGGATTGAGCGCGAAGGCGCGGGCGGCGGCGGGCGTGGCAACTTCTCGCCGGCCGCTCGTCCTGGCCGGCCTGCTGGGGGCGTTCTTCCTGGTCGGGATGGCGAACCTCGACGGCGCGCATCAGTGGATCGAGCGGCTCCAGCTGGTCAACACCTGGGGGCAGTTCAGCGGCACGCCTGTCATCGGTGGAGCGGTGGGCATCCTCGGCGGCCTCTGGGCCTGGCTGGTTGATGGCGCGCACCTGCGGCCGTTCGACTGGTGGCGGAGCAGCCGGGTGCACTTCGGCACCATCGACATCACCGAGTTCCCGTACTGGTCGATGCTCTTCGCCGACCTCCATCCGCACCTGATGGGGCTGCCGTTCTTCGGGACGGTCATCGCGCTCGTCGTCAGCTACGCGGCGACCGTGCGTGCCCGGCTTCGAGCGCAGTCGTGGGTCATCGCCGGGCTGCTCGGAGCGGCGGTTGGGCTGGTGCGGACCGTGCACACCTGGGACTTCCCGACGGCGGTGCTCATCGCGAGCGTAGGCATCCCGTTCGGCCAGTTGTTAACCAGGGAAGGGCGCTGGCAACAGCGCTTCTGGGATGGCGTGGGCCATCTTGCGCTCACGGGTGGCATCGCGGCGGTCGCGTTCGCGCCGTACACCGGGCACTTCGAAACCTTCGACCCCGGCATCGAACGCGCGGTGGCGACGACGAAGGCGCACCAGTTCTTCGTGCACTTCGGCGTGTTCGTGTCGTTCGCCGTTGCCTTCCTGGCGGTGCGCTACCGCGAGGAGCTGCAAGCCCGCAACTTCGACCACGGCCGCAGCCCGTTCCTCGCGGTGGTGAACGGCTGGATGGAGCTGGGGTCGCTTACGATCTTCCTGGCGGGCGTGGTCGCGGCGACGTGGCCGTTCGGCCTGACAACGATCGCCCTCGGCGTCGTCTTCGAGTTGTTCCTTTGCAATTTGCTCTGGATCGAACTGCGCCGGCCCGAGCCGGACGTCGCCCGCACGCTGGTGACCGCCATTTACGCGATCGCCTTCGGCGTGGCGGTGGGCGTCGACATCATCACGCTGAAGAACGATATCGAGCGGATGAACACCGTGTTCAAGTTCAGCCTGCAGGCGTGGCAGCTGTTCGCGCTCGCCTCGGGATACGCGGCCTGGTACGTGGGGAGCGCGCTCTGGTCTGCTCGCGGCTGGCGTCCGAAGCCGGCGCCGGGGCGGGCGCTCGCGGCGTGGACCTCCGCGACCGTGCTCGGGGCGTTGATACTTGGGGCGTCGTTGTTCCTCATTTCCGGCACCGCGGCGCGGCAGGATGCGCGCTTCAACGACTCCGGCCCGACGCTGAACGGGTTCGCGTTCCTCGATGGGGCGGTGTTCGTCGAATCCGTGGACAACAACCCGGCCGCGGACCACCCGATCCGGCTCGAAGACGACAAACCGCTCATCGACTGGCTGCGGAACAACGTGGAGGGCTCGCCCGTCATCGCCGAAGCCGTTGGGCCGCTGTATCGCTGGACGGGGCGGATGTCGGAGTACACGGGGCTGCCGGCGGTGATCGGCTGGGACTGGCACCAGATCCAGCAGCGGACCGACTACACCGACCTGGTGCAGAAGCGCCGGTTCGAAACGGAGCAGTTCTACAGGGCGCCCGACCAGCAGTTCGCGGCGGACTACATTACGAAGTACAACGTGCGCTACGTGGTGGTGGGCACCGAAGAGATCTACCACGGGACGCCGGTGGGGATCGCGAAGTTCGCCCAGATGCCGCAACTGGAGGAGGTGTTCCGGAGCGGGGAGTACGCGATTTACCGGGTGCGGTGACGATTGGTGTGGGCGCGATGGGTGAACCACAAAGGCACGGAAGGCATGGAGATTCTCGGAGGGGAGAGCGGCCCGGACTCGCGGCGCGGGCGATGCCGTAGACTCGCGGGATGCGGTTGCCCGAAGAGACCGTCCAGACGCTGAAGGAGTTCGTGCCGGAGCAGGACTTGCGGTCGATGCGCGTAGTGACGTGGCGGCCGCTGGCGTGGCTCCCGGGGGTGCTCAAGATGAGCGCGATCACGTTTTCGCCGTTCGTCATCGTGCGTCCGGGCCGGTTCCGGACGGATATCGCTCGGGGGCAGGCGCTGATCGCGCACGAGGCGGTGCATATCGGCCAGGTGCGGACGATGCGCCCGTGGCGGTTCTACCCGAAGTACCTTGTTGGGCAGTTCAAGTGCGGGTTCAGGCACGACAGGCACGAGCTGGAGATCCCGGGGATCGACGTCCAGCGGAAGGCGAGACAGGTGCTGGAGGCGAGGGGCGGAGGCGGGAGCTGGTGACATTCCGATTGAACCGGACAGCACTCGTGACAGTTGCGTGGGCGGCGGTGTTGTTCCTGTCGTCCGCCGCGGCGATTGGACTTCTGGCCGTACGCGTAGAACGGACCGGCTCCTGGCAGTGGTCGTTTCTGGTCTTCAACCTGGCGCTGTCGTGGATTCCACTCGCGTTCGCGTCAGTCGTCGCCCTGCTTATCCGCCTGAGGGCTTCGAAATGGACCATCGTCGCACCGGCACTGGCCTGGCTCGTGTTTCTTCCGAACTCCCCCTACATCTGGACCGACCTGATTCACCTTTCGAACCACCGCCGGGAGTTCTTCGTTACCGACTTCGTCCTCATCTCGTCGTTTGCGCTCGCCGGTCTGCTCGCGGGATACGCATCTCTCTACCTCACCCAGGACGCAATCGAACGCTCCTTCGGGCGGGCCGCGGGATGGCTGATCGTTGCCGGAGCGCTGCCGCTCACCAGTGTTGGTATTTACATCGGGCGAGTGCTGCGGTGGAACAGCTGGCAGTCATTCGAGAAGGCGGACGAGCTTCTCTCCCTGGCGGCGGCGCGAGCGGCCCATCCCCTCGACAGCCCGCGCCCCGTGGCCGCATGTTTGCTGATGACGTTGTGCCTCGCCGCTGGGTATGCAGTGGCTTTTGCTTTGACGCGAGTTGCTTTGACGTATCCCGCGCGGCGCACCTCGCCCCGTTAAGACCGACGCGCTCCGGCACGCCCTGCGTCAGTTCACCAGCACTGGCACCTGCGCCGGCGCGAAGCCCTGGACTTTCGGCAGCACCTTCTCCGCGAACAAGCGCATGCTCTTCTCGGCCTTGTCGACGGGCATCGAGCCGTAGGAGAAGACGGCTACGAAGTCGTCCGCGCCCATCATGTTGTTGATGAGCTCGAGCTTCTCCAGGCACTGCGCGGGGGTGCCCCAGACGTTGTTCTGGAGGTAGATGCCGGCCATGTCGGTACCTTCGGGCATGGAAGCGCGTAACTTCGCCATCTGGGCGTAGTACTCGTAGCCCTTGAGACCCTGCAGGTGTTCGCCGAGGAACTGGTAATGGCGCTGGGCGCTGTCGCCGTACTCGGGAAGGTACTGGCGGGCTTCCGCTTCGGTTTGCGCGCCGTCTTCGCCGCAGTACACCCAGCAAACGACGGTTGGGCGCTCGGGCTGCCAGCCATGCCCGGTGCGGATGCGGTTGTACTCGCCGAGCTCGCGCACGTGCTCCTCCCAGAGACGCTGCGGGATGAAGAGCGGCTTGCAGCCTTCGTTCGCGGCTACCGGCATGGACGATGGGCTGCCCCAGGCGATGTACAGGTTGTCGAGCAGCGTGTTCCCCGGGCGTGGGCGCGGACGGAGCGACGTGCGCGGGATGGTGTGGTATTCGCCGTTGAACTCGAACCATTCGTTCGAGAGCGATTCGCGGAGGACGTGAAGCGACTCGCTGAAGCGTTCGCGTGACTCTTCCATCGGGATGCGGTGTCCGTTGTACTCACGGATGCCGAGGCCGCGGCCCATGCCGATCTTCAGGTTCCGGCCGTTGAGCATGTGATCCAGCGCGACGTAGCCTTCGGCCACTGCGATGGGGTCGTGCCAGGGGAGCACAACGACCATGGTGCCCATGTCGATGCGCCTGGTGCGGCCCGCGAAATAGGCCAGGAACTGCGTAGGGTTGTTGACCATTGTGTAGGGCGTGAAGTGGTGTTCTACCGTCCAGAGGGAGTCGAAGCCAAGGGGCTCAACGAGGTCCCCGAGGTGGAACTGCTCCTGGTAAATCTGGGCGTCGAGGATGCGCTGGGCGGGCGCGTCGGTGGCGCCGCCCTCGACGGCTTCGAAGCGGTCCCAGTCGGTGTAATTTTGAGCAAAGAGGGTGACGCCAACCTTCATCGAAGAGCCTCCGCGGCGAGGTATTTCGGGTGGCGCGAACAATACGGGTTCGAAACGACGCTGTCAGCGGGCCTTCACCGGGCCTGACGCCTGCGGCCGGTATGGTTGGGCGATGAGGATTTCGACACTTTTCGCCGGCGCCGCCCTGGGGTGCGCGCTGGTGTTCTCAGCAGCCTGTTCCGGCGCCGCCACGGGCGACACCGCCACCCACGCGCAGAGCGACAGCTCCACCTCCGCGGCCGACGTGGTGAAGGCTTCGGTCCAGAGGACCACGGACGCGAAGACGGCCCAACTGAACCTCACCGCCACGCTCGACGGTTTCGCGGGCGGGCAGCAGGTGACGGGCACCGGGGCGGTGGATTTCGACGCCCAGAAAGCCATGGCGCAGATCGAACTGATGGGCCTGCAGCTCGACGGCATCGTTGATGGGGCGAACGTCTACGCCAGGAGCAGCCTCTTCGGCGACGATTCCTGGTACCGGCTCTCCGACGCGGGTGCGGCGTCGCCATCGGACGGTGGCCTGGCCGGCGTCTGGTCGCGGCTCGTCGATCCGGCGCAGATGTTCCAAACCCTGCGGGACGCCGCCGGTTCGATGACTGAGGTCGGGAGCGAGAAGGTCGGCGGCATCGACACCACCCACTACACCGGCAACATCGCGGTGCCAACCGAACAGGGAAGCTCCGGCGCGAAGTCGGCGAGCGTGCCGGTGGACGTCTGGGTCGACGGTCAGGGCCGCATCGCGCGCGTGCAGTCCACCCTTTCGGGCGGGACTGACTCGCCGCTTTCGGGCAGAGTGACGGTCGAGTTCCATGACTACGGCAAGGCTGTGAGCATCGAACCGCCGCCCGCGGAGCAGGTCAAGGACCTGTCTGACGCGCTCGGATTGTTCGGGGGCGGCACGCGACCACAGCAGAACCCGTAATTCGGCGCCGTCTGCTCCTCGAACGGGCAGGGCTGCGGGCTGTAGCGGGGTACACCGGCGCGCCCCACAATGAAACGCAATGTTTGAATCGCTGACCGACAAGCTCCAGGGCGCGTTCAAGAAGTTCGGCTCCCGCGGGATCGTGACCGAGGAAGACCTCGACCAGGCGCTGCGCGAAGTGCGCATGGCCATGCTCGAGGCCGACGTGAACTTCAAGGTGGTGCGCGAGTTCACCAGCCGCGTGAAGGAGAAGGCGCTGGGCGCGCAGGTGCTGCGCAGCCTTTCGCCGGCCCAGCAGGTTATCGACATCGTGTACCACGAGCTGATCGAGATTCTCGGCGGCGCGGCCCCGCAACTGGCGACATCTTCCCGGCCGCCGACCGTGGTGATGCTGGTTGGCCTGCAGGGCTCCGGCAAGACGACGAGCATCGCGAAGCTGGCGAACCTTCTGAAGAAGCAGGGCAACCGGCCGCTGGTTGTCGCCTGTGACGTGTACCGGCCGGCGGCCGTGAACCAGCTGGTGACGCTGGCGAAGTCCCTGGATGTGCCGTACCACGAAGAAGGCACGGACGTGAAGCCGGCTGTCATCGCGGCACACGGCCTCGAAAAGGCCCAGCGCATGAACGCGACGCACCTGCTGGTGGACACCGCGGGCCGCCTGCACATCGACGAAGACATGATGAAAGAGGTTGCGGACCTGCGGGCGCAGCTTGCGCCGCAGGAAGTGCTGTTCGTGGCTGACGCGATGGCCGGACAGGACGCGGTGACCGCGGCCAAGGAGTTCCACGACAAGGTCGGCACGACGGGCCTGATCTTGACGAAGATGGACGGCGACGCGCGCGGTGGCGCGGCGCTTAGCATCCGGCAGGTCACGGGAGTGCCGGTGAAGTTCATCGGCATGGGCGAGAAAGCCGACGCGCTGGAGCCGTTTTACCCGGACCGCCTCGCAGGACGCATCCTGGGCATGGGCGACATGCTCTCGCTCATCGAAAAAGCCAAGGAGTCGATGGGCGACGAGGACACCGACAGGTTCTCGGAGAAGATGAAGAAGGGCACCTTCGACCTCCAGGACTTCGTGGAGCAGTTGCGGAAGGTGCGGAAGATGGGCCCGCTGGGCCAGCTCGTGGGGATGCTGCCGGGCTTCAGCAAGATCAAGGCGCAGCTGAACGTCGACGACATCGATGATTCGTTCTTCAACAAGGCGGAGGCCATCGTGCTGTCGATGACGGCCTGGGAGCGCCGCCATCCGGACAAGATCGACGGGAAGCGGCGCAAGCGGATTGCACGCGGAAGCGGCACCGACGCGACGCAGGTGAACCAGCTGCTCAAGCAGTTCTTCGAGGCTCGGAAGATCGCGAAGACGCTGAGCACAGGAAAGATGCCGATGTTCCGGTAGGCGGCTAACCACGAAGGCACAGAGGACACGGAGTTTCGGAAAGGTCTCGGAGGCGGAGTGGCCGAAGAACTTGAGGTCAAGTGGAAGAGCTACCACGGTGAGAGAGATTTCGCTCGGGGCCGGGCTCGGATGGTGGGCGGCGGTTGGGTGATCGCAGAGGAGCGCTATCTACGGGGAAAAGCCGCGATCTGGAGTGAAACCGGCTCGATCGCTGACTACTTCTTCGTGCCGATTTTGTGGCTGTTCAACAAGACGCAGCCGGCGGAGATTCGGCAGGTCAAGTGGGTTCGCCCGAAGCGGTAAACATGGACGCGAGAGGTGGAACGAGACTCGCGGGCGTAACCAACGGCGTCGCTGCCGCTCCGGGCTCGCGTTGCGGAGGAGCACTGCGCGTTATGCGAAGATCGTGTACTGTGGCTCGAAGTGCACTTTTCCGCCCGCGAACGGCGCGGGTGTATTCCCAGGAGTAAGAATGATCCGGATCCGGTTGAAGCGCATCGGTAAGAAGCGCACCCCTTTCTATCGCGTCGTAGTGGCGGATAAGCCTGACAAGCGCGATGGGCGATTCATCGAAAACCTCGGCTCGTACGACCCGCACGCCAACCCGCCCTCCGTCATCATCGACGCCGAGAAGGTGAAGGAATGGCTCGCGAAGGGCGCCCAGCCGTCCGAATCGGCCGAGAAGATCCTCGTCCGCGCAGGCGTGATGGAGAAGGCTGCCCCGAAGCCGAAGGCGAAGCTCGAAGTCAAGCGCGCCGAGCAGGCGAAGGCTGCCGAAGCTCGGGCGAAGGTCCGCGCCGAAGAAGCTGAGAAGGCCGCAAAGGCTGAAGCGGCCGCTGCCGCCAAGGCCGCTGAAGAAGCCGCGAAGGCTGAAGCCGAAGCCGCTCCCGCTGAGGAAGCCGCCGCCGAGGAGTAGTCCATGGCTGAGACGATGATGGGCGAGGTGGTTGAGTACCTCGCCAAAGCGTTGGTTGATACTCCGGACGAAGTCCGCGTGACGGAGGCCGAAGATGGCGACCGCATCCAGGTGCGCCTGGACGTCGCCGAGGACGACTGGGGCAAGGTCATCGGCAAGGGCGGCCGCATCGCAAGTTCGATGCGCGCGCTGGTGAAGGTTGCGGCGGTCCGGGAAGACGTTCGCGTGAACCTGGAGATCGGCGACTGACCAGCGACGAGCCGGCCAACCCGGCCCCGCCGCCCAGGCCACGGGCGCCGCGCCCGGCCAACCCCCTTAGCACCGCGAAAGAACCGCGCCTGGGCTTCACCGCCGTCGGGCGCATTCTGCGTCCGCACGCGCTGGCCGGCGAAATGCGCGTCCTCGTCTACTCCCCGTCAGCACGGAACATCCAACGAGGGCGGCCGGTTTACCTCGAAGGCGTACGCCGGACGGTGGAGCGCGCTCGATCGGACCAGGATCAGTGGATCGTGAAGCTCTCCGGGATCGGCGACCGCACAGTGGTCGAACGGCTGCGCGGCGAACTGCTGGAGGCGGCCGACAACGATGTCCTGCGCGATGACGACGAATCGTACTTCGTCCATGAGCTGGTAGGCCTGCGGGTGGTGGTCACGGCAACTGGCGAAGAGCTCGGTACGGTGGCGGACGTGTTGCAGACCGGCGCGAACGATGTCTACGTGGTCAACGGGCCGAGAGGTGAAGTGCTTGTCCCGGCGATCGCGGGAGTCATCGATGCTATCGATGTCTCGGGTGGGCAGATATCCATTACACCTTTGCCCGGACTGCTGGACGAATCGAAATAAGGAATTGAAACGGTCTATAGCGAGGACTACACTGGCCGACGGCCGGTGGCGGGGTGACGCACACCCTCGGCCGTTCAGCACAAACGAATAGTTCGAGGGGGTCTTGCATGTCCAAAGCGGAAATGCTCCAAATGGTCGCCGACTGTGTCCATCATTGGGTACTGGAACCACCGCGAGGGGAGCTGACGCCGGGACGATGCAAGAAGTGCGGCAAGGAGCGGGAATTCACGGGCGAGACGAGCTATCGGATCGGGCGGGGCTCTTCCCACCGGTCGTAAGCTTCGAAGGTTGACCCTTCCGCGGGCCGCTCCATACGATTGGAGCGGTTCGTTTGTTTCTGGGGACGTAGCTCATCTGGGAGAGCGCAGCGTTCGCATCGCTGAGGTAAGGGGTTCGAGTCCCCTCGTCTCCACCAACTCCAGACTCCGTGCGCGGCCTCTTGGCCGCGTTTTTTGTTATTCGTAGCCAGGGGACTACGGCGGGAAGGGCTGCTTCAGGCGGCGGGCGAGGCGGTCGAACAGGGTTTCGCGGGATGTTGCCGCCCAGGTGTATCCCGGCTTCCAGCCAAGCGTCCGTTCCGCTTCCGATGTGTCGAACAGCGCGGCAGTCGAGTTGGTGTCCAGCCGCGTGCCGGGTTGCCACGGTACTGACGGGTAGTGGCGCCCGGTGAGCGCCATGGTGGGCTGACTGGCCGCGGCATCGCCGGCGCACAGGAGCAGGCGCTGGTGACCTTCCAGGGGAGCAGAGAGCGCAAGGCGGACCGCGGAAATGACGTCCCGGACGTCGACGAAGGCGCCGAAGTTCCAGAACGGCTCGACTTCCAACGCCGGCGCGGAACGCCAGCGCCTCAGTGTGTCCGCCGCCTGGCCAGGTACCCAGACATGCACGGGACGCAAACAGACCGAGGCGATGCCGGTGCGAAGACTGAATGCCTCCGTGGCGTCCTCGAGGGCCACTTTCGTGGCGCCGTACGGCCGGCCGGCGAGGCGGGGCGACCGATCGGAGATGGGGAAGGCGACCGGCGGACGCTCGCCGTCGAACACGCCAAACACCTGCGCGCTGGAGAACACGAGGACGCGAGCGTGCGCGTGCACTTCCGCGGCGGCGAGGGCGTTCATCCCGCCATGGAGGTTGACGTTCGTGATTTCGGCGGCGTCCCCTGCGCTGTCGTGCGGCAGGGCGGCGCAGTGGATGGTGACGGCCGCGCCGGCCGCTGCGTTGCGGACCGCGGCGGCGTCCCGGATGTCGTGGCCGTCCCGGATGTCGAACCCCCGGACCTGCCAGCCGTCGCGTTCGAGAGCGCGGCGCAACCAGCGGCCGATGAGCCCCCGGTCGCCGGTGAGGAGGATGGTTCGTCGCGTTGGAGCAGGGGCGTTCGGAGCCAGAGCAGCCGTCCCGGTGAGGTGGTCGTCGCCATTGTCACCAGAACCGCGATGACTTGTCCGGCCCGGCAGCCGAGGAATTCATCTGCTTGAAACACGATCGCGCTGGAAATGCCCGAAAGTACGGCAAACGAGGTACGGGGGGCATCGGCAACGGCCCGGCAGCAGGAGCAGAGTGGAGCGGCGGAGGAGGCCGTCAATGCGGTGGCCCTCTCCGCACTGTGGCGGGTGTGGAATACTCGCCGCAACGGTCCCGCGCTCGAACCGGTACCGGTACGGCCACAACACCCCGCCGGCCACGAGCCGTCTGAAGCAGCCTGGAGGCACGAACATGTCTGAAGAGCGCAGTCGCGTCGTCGAATCGCTGGAGACCGCCGCGCAGATGCTGGAGGCGGCGCGCGCCGGCCATGAGGTGAGGGCGGCGCTGCGGGATGGCCTCCTCGGCGTGGAGTACCACTCCGATACGCTGGCCAAGGAGCTGGCAAAGGACCCAGCATCCCCGGGCGCCTTCGAACCAGCGCTGCGCGGCCGCGCCGAGCGAGTGGAAGCGAACCTCCACAGCCTCCTCGTGACGGCATGGGAGTTGCTCACGCTGAGCGATGAAGAACTGGCGACGACGCCCCTGCGGGCAACGCTGGTGAAGGCGTTGCGCGCCGCGGAAACGGCGGAAATCGCGCTCGTGTTCGACCAGTTGCTCACGCCGGAGGGGATCGACTGAGCTTCCGGCGGTAGACTCAGCATTGCGGCCAGCAACTGGCGCAACAGGGGGCCGGGTGCAAGACGACGAGCTTCCGGAAGACGCTGCCGTCTACCCGGTGGAGGAGCCGCGGCTCTTCTCGCAGTCACTGATCTGGGACCTGCAACGGCGGTTCTACGAGCGCCACGGCATCGAAGCCTGGGGAGAGGGCCGGATCCCGTTCGGGATCAGCACCAGCCCGCACATCGCGGCTGCGTACGCGCGGGTGGTCTTCGGCTTCCTCCGGGACTGGGCGCCGGCACTGAACCACCAGGAGTCCGTGTACATCGTGGAGCTTGGGGCCGGGAGCGGGCGGCTGGGGTTCAACTTCCTCCGCGCGATGGCCCAGTTCTTCGACGAATCCGTGCTGAAGGATGTGAAGTTCACTTATGTGCTGACGGACCTCGTCGAAAAGAACGTGGCGTTCTGGGAACAGCACGAGAGCCTGCGGCCGTTCGTGGAGCAGGGACGGCTGGACTTCGCGAGGTTCGATGTCGCGAACGACCGGTCGCTGCGGCTGCGCGCCTCGGGGAAAGTCCTCGAACCGGGGGCCATCGCGAACCCGGTGGTGCTCGTCGCGAACTACCTGTTTGACTCGATCCCGCAGGACCTGTTTTCGGTCGAAGACGGCGAGATCTTCGCCGTGACGGTGGGGCTGACCTCGCTGGAGGAAGAGCGGGATATCGCCGATCCAGAATTGATCACGCGGATCCAGATGGAATACGACCGGGAGAAGGCGGACCCCGGTTTCTACGGAGACGAAGCGTCCCGGCGGATCCTCGCGTTCTACCGCGAAGCCCTGGACGGCACGATCGTCACGTTCCCACAGACAGCGTTGCGCTGCGTCGACACGTTCCGGGAGATGTCGGGCGGGCAGCTGCTCCTCCTCAGCGGAGACAAAGGCGACCACCGGCTCGAGGACTACCAGGGCCGGGATCTGCCGTCGCTCACGCTGCATGACACGGGCTTTTCGATCACGTTCAACTACAACGCCCTGTCGCGGTACTTCGAAGACCTCGGCGGCGAAGTCCTCTCGACGTCGTTCAGGGCCACCAGCCTGAACATCCTGGCCTTCGTGCTCGGCGCGCCGGCGACCACGGAAACGCGGCAGGCATTCCACGACTTCATCGACCTGAACAGCCCGGACGACAACTACACGGGGTTGATTTCGGCCGAACAGAACCAGGACATCTCGCTGGTAGAGCTGATGGCGGTGGTGCGGATGAAGCGGTACGACCACCACGCCTTCCTGCTGGTGTGGCCACAGTTCTCGAAGAAGCTGCAGGGCATGCCCGAGGCTGCGATCCCCGAAATCCGCCAGATGGTGGCGCGGGTATGGGCGAACTACTTCGAGCTGGGTGAGAAGCACAACCTCCCGTTCCACCTCGGCGTGCTGTTGGCGGCGATTGGGGACTATGCCGGCTCAGTCGCGTTCTTCGAACGGTCACTACAGCGCAGTCCGGGGCATACAACGACGCTGTTCAACCTGGCGAACAGCCTCATGCACCTGGGCCAGCGGGAGCGCGCGTTTGAGCTGCTGCGGGCGCTCCCGGAGGAGCAGCAGGGGCAGCCGGAAGTCGTAGCGCTGCGCGAGCGCATCGAGCGTGGTTGAACGTCTGAATTCGGGCCGGGGGCGACGTCACATGAGCCGCTGGAGGGTGGACCGGCGAAGCGCGGAGACTCTGAGCGGCGCCGATGCTAGTATCGTGGCGGCGTAAGCCACACGCCCGGCCGTTGGCCGGGTTCTTTGCGCCCACCACACCACGCGTCCCGGCCACTCGCGCCGGACCTCTGGGAGAGCCATTCCATGCCGGAACAACTGACCGCGGAACAGAAACTTGCCCAGCTCATTGAGCTGAAAAACAAGGTTTTGGAGGGCGGCGGCGCGAAAGGCATCGAACGGCAGCACGCCCGGGGCAAGCTGACGGCGCGGGAGCGGATCGAGCTGCTGCTGGACGCAGGCAGCTTCGACGAACTGGACGCGCTGATGCGCGCCCGGAGCATCGACCACTCCACCGGCGAGGCGGTTGTGACGGGCTGGGGGAAGGTGGACGGGCGGCCAGTATTTGTCTTTGCCTATGACTTCACGCTCGTCGGCGGCTCCCTGAGCGAAGCGGTGGCGGAGAAGATCCTCAAGGTGATGGACCTTTCGATGACGACCGGCGCGCCCATCGTCGGCATCATCGACTCGGGCGGGGCGCGCATCCAGGACGGGCCGGAAGCACTGCGCGGCTTCGGTGAGATCTTCGCGATGAACACCCTCGCGAGTGGCGTGGTCCCGCAGATCAGCGTGATCATGGGGCCTTCGGCCGGGGGCGGGGCCTACAGCCCGGCGCTCACCGACTTCATCTTCATGACCGAAGGCTCCGGCCAGATGTACATCACCGGGCCGGACGTGATCCGGGCGGTCACGGGCGAAGAAGTGACCCACGACGAGCTGGGCGGCGCGATCGCGCACGCTTCGAAGTCGGGCGTCGCGCATTTCGCGGTCGACGGCGAAGAAGCGACGATGCAGGAAGTGCGGCGGCTGCTGTCGTTCCTCCCCTCGAACAACGCGGAGGATGCTCCGGTCACCGGTTCAAGCGACGACCCGAACCGGGCAGATGAAGACCTGCTGACCATTGTCCCGGCGGAACCGAACCGGCCCTACGATGTCCGCGAGGTCATCGACCGGCTGGTTGACGACGGCGACTTCATGGAAGTGCACGAACTGTTCGCGACGAACATGGTGGTCGGTTTCGGGCGGATGGCGGGCCGGCCGGTCGGATTCGTGGCAAATCAGCCCGCGCAACTGGCGGGATCGCTGGACATCAACGCCAGCCGCAAGGCCAGCCGGTTCGTACGCTTCTGCGACTGCTTCAACATCCCGCTGGTGACGCTGGTGGACACCCCCGGCTTCCTTCCCGGCCTGAGCCAGGAATACGGCGGCATCATCACGCACGGGGCGAAGCTGCTGTACGCCTACAGCGAGGCGACGGTGCCGAAAATCTCAGTGATCCTGCGCAAGAGCTACGGTGGCGCCCACCTTGTTATGTCCTCCAAGCACCTCCGCGGTGACATGAACTACGCCTGGCCGACGGCCGAAATCGCGGTGGCGGGGCCGGACGCGGCGGCGAACGTGGTGTACCGCGAGGAGATAGCCAGCGCAGAGAACCCGGAGGCAAAGCGCAAGGAGCTGATCGAGGAGTACCGGGCGAAGTTCGCGAACCCGTACATCCCCGCTGGCCGCGGCTTCCTCGACGACGTGATCGACCCACGCCAGACGCGGGCGAAGATCGTCCGGGCCCTGGAGATGCTGGAGAACAAGGCGGACCGGAACCCGCCGAAGAAGCACGGCAACATCCCGCTGTAGCCGCCGGTCAGGCCGCTCGATGCCCAAGGGAGATCAGTGCGTGGTAAGGTGTGGTCATGTCGACCGTAACGGAAGTGGTAGAAGCCGCCCTCACTCTTACCGAAGATGACCGCTCCCTGCTCGTGGAGATCGTGCTGTCTTCGCTCGATGCACCAGACTTCGACGACAGCGAACTCGAAGCCGAACTGCAACGAAGAATGAGTGACATCGAGGCAGGCCGCGCGCGCTTTCTCTCACTCGAGGAAATGGACGAACGTCTAGCCAGCGTCAGGGAGCGGTTCGCTGCTCCGTCGCATTGAAGAACGAGCGGCGGACGACCTCACTGAAGCACTCGTGTTTTACTACGAACGAAGTGGAGAAGCCGCCGCCCAATTCGAGGCGCGCTTCCGGCAGACGTTGCGCTACATTTCCGAGTTCCCGCGGAGTGCTCCTTTGAGCGGTGAGAACCGGAGATTTCGGATTCCGGGATTCCCGTACTCGGTGATCACGGGCCGTGACTCCGAAACCGTCGTCGCCGTCGCCCGCGACCGACGACGACCGGGCTACTGGCTCGATGATCGCCGCTGAGACGCAAAGGGCGGTCGGCGGGAACCGGCGGGCGCGTGGTATCCTTCGGACATGACCAAGCTGGCAGAGCAGGCGTGGGCAGCCCTTCAGGAACTCGATGACCGCGAGCAGGATCGACTTGCCGAGATGATCCTCGAGGACATCGAGTCGAGCGAAGTGGGATGAGCTACTGGCTACACCCGAGGAGCCAGAAGTGGCTGGAAGAGATGGGCACAAAGCCAGGAAGACCACCTTGCTGGCCGCACCGAACCGCTGATTCCCGACGAGCTGTGAGGAATCGGCGATAACCGCGATTTCCACCAGGCGTTCAACAGACTCCCCGAATAGGTACGGCTCCGAGCGTACTCAGCGTACGCACTCCTGGCAGCCCACCCGTTCCATGAAAGCCTGCATGTCAAACGCGTCGGCGGCGACCTCTGGTCGGCGCGAGTAGGGGACGCATACCGTGCACTTGGCTGGCGAACCGGCGACCTGGTCGTCTGGTTCTGGATCGGGACCCACGCTGAATACGACCAACTGATTCGGCGCCGCTAAACGAAACGGCCCGCTCGAACGAGCGGGCCGTCTCTCATGACGCGAACAGGTGGAGTCAGTCGGCGACGAGCACCAGCGTACCCGTGGTCGAGAGGCTGCCGCCGGTGCCGTTGACGATGCAGGAGCGCGCGTTCGTCTGCTTGCCCGGCAGGCCGCTGAAGCCACCGTCTTCGGCGGTGCCGGAGAGCTGGCGGTAGGCCTCGACGAGGAGCTGCATGCCATACATGCCGCTATGGTTGAACGAGAGCCCGCCGCCGTTCGTGTTCATCGGGAACGACCCGCCGGGAGCGGCCTTGCCGCTCTTCCAGAGCGTGAAGCCCTCGCCGCGCGGTGCGAGACCGAGCATCTCGGCGGTGATGCCGGCAGTGACGGTGAACGAGTCGTAGATCATGGCCATTTCCATGTCTTCCGGGCCCATTCCCGCCATCCTGTAGGCAGCCGCGCTGGAGGCGGCGGCGGAGGTGGCGGTGAAGTCGTCCATCTCCAACATGTTCGAGTGGCTCATGCTTTCGCCGGCGCCGGCGATCCAGACGGGCTTCGTCTTCACGCTGCGAGCGATTTCGGGACTGACCACGAGGACGGCGCCGCCGTGGTCCGTGACCAGGCAGCAGTGGAGCAACGTGAGCGGCCAGGAGACGAGGCGGGCGTTGTTGACGTCGTCGATGGTGATGGGGCCGCCGGCGGGGTTCGTCTCTTTCGAAAACATGACCGCGCGAGGGTTCAGCGTCGCCCACTGGCGCGTGACCACCGCGATGTGGCCGAAGTCCTCGGGTGTGCTGCCGTAGCGGTGATTGTGGCGCGTCATTGCGTGGGAGTAGTTCGAGGGCGCGCCTGAGATGCCGTACGGGTTGATGAACTGGCTTCCGGGGTCCCAACCGTCCATGCCGCGGGCGCGGCCAGTGCCATTGCCGCGGGTGGCGCGTGAAGACCAGCCGTTTTCGCCGTGCGTCACCAGCGCCACCTTGACGATCCCGGCGTGGATGGCGGCAAGCGCGTGGTGCACGTGCATTTCGAACGAACAGCCGCCCACCGAGGTGGTGTCGATGTAGGCGGGGTGAAGACCGAGGTGTTCGGCGATAGCCGAAGACGCGCCGGCACTAAAGACGCCGTCGATCATGCTGATCGGGATGCCAGTCTGCTTCGAGACGTTCTTGATGGCGGAGATGTGCAGTTGCATCGCCGTCTTGGGCTCGTCGGGGTAGCCGATCCAGTCGGCTTCGGCGGCGCCAACGATTGCCGCCGCGCGAGAGAGTTCACCGGGCATTCGTCTGCTCCTTAGACCACGCGCCAGAACGGGATGTGGACATCCTCGCTGGCGGGTTCGAATTCGACCTTGACCATCGCGCCGATCTTGATGGTCTCGGGCTTTGCCGGATCGACCCCGCGAAGCACGGTGAACATGCGGTCACCTTCGGCGAGGTCGATGTAGGCAGTGACGAACGGGGTCTCTTCGGCCCAGCCACCGAAGGCACGGTGCTGGACTGCGAAGGTGTGGATGTAGCCAATTCCCGAGCCATCGATCCATTCGATTTCGGTGGAGTGGCAGAACGGGCAGATGAACCGCGGGTACCAGTGGACGCGGTTGCAACTGGTGCAACGCGGCAGGACCAGGCGGTCTTCCTTCGCCGCGTCCCAGAACGGCTTGGTCAACGGGTCGCCCATCTCAGGGATGGGCTTGTTGTATGGCATTGGATGGCCTGCTTTCGGCACGGTGCGCCGCCGGCGGCAGGGCGAACCGCCACGACACACAGTGCAACGGAGTGTGAGCGAACGCTAAAGAGAAAAGCGAAAAGGGGAAAGAGCCAACAACGGAGAAGTCGTCTCAGCGAGGGCCTTTGATCTCCCAGAACGTCTCGGCCACTTCGGGGACATCGCTTTCCAAACGACGGTCGATGCGCTCGATGAGGTCTTCCGCTTCGCTGAGCGAGAGCGACTGGCGGACCTGGAGCTCTCCGGAGACGAGGACGCTGTGGGGGCCGATTTGCATCGTCAGCACGCGGAGGGCACTGCGGACCTCGGGGAACGTTGCCAGCGTGGCATCGATGCTCTGGCGCGTTTCGGCGCTGGCGGAGGCGCCAATCAGCAGCCGCCGCGCCTGCAGCCCGAGGATGAAGGCGACCGCCGTGAGGACGAGGCCGATGCCCAGCGACGCGACGCCGTCCCAGACCTCTGTGCCCGTGACTTCGGACATTGCCAGGCCGGCAGCGGCCAGCGCGAGGCCGGTCAACGCCGCGCCATCTTCGTAGAAGACCGTCTTCGTGGTCAGGTCCGGCGAACGGCGGATGTAGCGAATGACGCTCCAACCCTTCTTGCGCGCGCTACTGACCAGCGCACGGATGGCTACGGCGAACGAGATGGATTCGAACAGAAACGCCATGCCGAGCACGCCGAACGCGATCGCGAGTTCGTTGCCGGAACGATGGTGGTTCTCCTCCTGGATCAGCGTCCGCGACCCTTCGAAAATGGAGAACGCGGCTCCCGCGACGAAGATGAAGATGGCCGCGAGGAACGACCAGAAGAACGCTTCCTTGCCGTACCCATACGGGTGCACCTCGTCAGGGTCGGCCGAGGAGAGGTTGATACCGACCAGGAGGAAGACCTGGTTCACGGTGTCAGCGATCGAGTGGCCGGCTTCGGCGAGCATGGCGGCGCTGCCGGTGAGCAGGCCGGCCGCGAGCTTGCCCGCCGCGATGGCGAAGTTCGCCGCCATGGCGGCCAGGACGGCGCCTTTCGATTCCTCTGCCACGGCTAAAGCATGACGGGCGGGATCAGAAGGGGGAAACCGGCGCCCGGCCCAGGTTCAGGGACACTGATCGAAGCCCCCGAAGAACGGTGGGACAGCGATCCAGCGGCTGTCGGGCGACCAGAAGAACTCGGCCGGACCGTGGACCTGGTCCGCAATCTGGTGCGGCGCCACCGAACCGTCGGCAGCGGCGAGCCAGAGTGTGACGCCACGGGTGAACGCCAGCCAGCGGCCGTCAGGCGAGAACTTGATGCGCATCGCGCCGCCAGACGCGACGACCGACCTCGTGCCATCCGGTGACAGTGCGTCGATGGACCCGGCGCCCTCGCAGAAGTTGGCCATCGCGGCGAGGCGGCCGCCGAGCCCGAAGCTGGGACCCGAGGTGTATTCCGCGAGGTAGGCGTTCTCGTACGTGGCCACTGGCTGGCCGTCTGCCAGTCGCACGGTGGAGACGGTCGAAGAGAGAACGCGACCAACGCCGATTGGCGGGCCATAGCGCGCGTAGGCGAGGATGCCGGTCCGTGGGTCGACGCCGACACCGTACGCCTCGGCGGGAGTGGTGAACTCGGCGGCGGCAGTAAACGGAGCCGCCGCGTTATGCAGGCGCACCACTGCGGGGGACTGGTAATAGGGCTGTTCGAACGACACGAGGCGCCCGTCAGCCAGCCACTGGAAACCGGTGAACGCGCCTTTGAGCTCAGCTGGCGCCTGGCCCGAGGCTGCCAAGAAGCGGATGGCACCGTCGATCGGGCCGTAGGCGAGCAGCTTCCCGTCCGGAGACCACGCCACCAACGGGAGCTTGGAGGAGAACGAGGCGCTCGATACTGGAGCGCTTACCAGCAGCTTCCCCGAGGCATCGAACAGGACGGCTGCGTCCTTACAGATCGCCCCCACGACATCAGCCGTGGGTGACCACTCGACGCCATAGCAATCGGTGGTCCAGAACAGGCGGAACGGCGTGCCGTCCGTCCGGCCGACGGCGAGCCCGGCGCCAGCGACGGCGACGTACGAGCTGTCCCGCGACCACGCCGAGGCGCGGCCAAACTCGACCGAGAGCGTCACGTTCCGGCCGGCCGCGACCTCGACGGCCCGGAGCCCGAGGGTTGTCGCAGGGACCGTGGGGAGCGGAGTGGGCGCCGGGGTCGAAGTAAGCGCGGGGATCGCTGGAACGGTAGGGGTCGCCGACTGCGCCGGGGTGGTCGCAGGCGCGGCGTCTTTCTCGGAGCATGCCGAGACCGCGATGGCCAACGCCAGGGCGAACATGAGGGATAGGACTCGCGACATCAAGCATCGCCTCCATTGGTTCAACGCCAGCAGCCGTTCTCAGGTTCCATCGTGAAGGCGACCGTGACAATGGCCAGCCCGACAGACCCGGCGACTGCCGTCCCGTTTGACGCCGGCGCGGACTGGATGGCCTGATTGCCCGGTGGCGAAGACCCAACCGGAACGCTTCGACGTTGTCGTGATTGGCGGCGGGGCGGCCGGGCTGATGTGCGCGCTGACGGCCGGTCAGCGAGGGCGGCGTGTGCTGCTCATCGAACACAATGCCGCACTCGGGAGAAAGATCCTGATCTCGGGCGGCGGGCGCTGCAACTTCACCAACGTGAACGCCGGGCCTGGCAACTACTTCTCGCAGAACCCGGACTTCTGCCGTTCGGCGCTGGCGGGCTACCCGGCGGAGCGGTTCATCGAGCTGGTGGAGCGCCACGGGATTGCCTACCACGAAAAGAAGCTGGGACAGTTGTTCTGTGACGGCAGCGCGCAGCAGGTCGTGGACATGCTTGAGCGGGAGTGCCGCGCGGCTGGAGTGACGATTCGGCTGGGATGCCGGGTCGACTCGGTTGCCCATCCTGGCCAGTTCGTACTGCAAACCGGCGATGGAGCCGTCGAGTGCGAGTCGCTGGTGATTGCGAGCGGCGGGCTTTCGATCCCGCCGCTGGGCGCGACGAGTTTCGGCTACGAGGTCGCGAAGCAGTTCGGGCTCCGGCAGGTCCCGGTGCGCCCTGCGCTGGTACCGCTGACGTTTGGCGGCGCCGAGAAAGCCTTCTTCGCCGGGCTGAGCGGCGTTGCGGTGGAAGCGGCCGTCTCCTTCGGCGCCGTGCGGTTCAGCGAGAACGTGCTGTTCACCCACCGTGGGCTCAGCGGCCCGGCGATCCTGCAGATTTCGACGGCCTGGGCGCCGGGAAAGCCGATCGCGCTAGACCTCGCGCCCGGGAATGACGTGGCCGCGCTGCTGCTCGCCGCGCGAGGCTCGACGAAGGAGTTGGTGACGGTGTTGGGCGAGCTGTGGCCGAAGCGGTTCGCGCAGGCATGGTGCTCAGCGTTCGCCCCATCGCGGCGGATGGACCACTATTCGGCCCGCGAGCTCGAGGCAGTTGCCGGCCGCATCAAGGCCTGGGAGCTTCGGCCGGCGGGCACGGCCGGCTACGCGAAGGCCGAGGTGACCGCGGGCGGCGTCGATACGCGGGATTTGAACTCGAAGACGATGGAAGCGACTGCCGTGCCCGGCCTGTACTTCGCCGGTGAGGTGGTTGATGTGACGGGATGGCTGGGCGGATACAACTTCCAGTGGGCCTGGGCGAGCGGGTTTGCGGCAGGGATGTCGGTGTAGATCGGGGCGCCTCGGCGCTGACGCGCGGCCTTCGGGTGGCTGACGCGAGCGGGGGCCGAGCCGCGCGACTCCAGGCTGGCTGCGTCTCAGATGCGGAGGAAGACGCGGACGTCGTCTTCATCGACTTCGATGCGGTCAACGATGTCCCGGAGGGCCGACTGGAGGGCTTCGAAGGGCAACTCGGCCCAATCGCGGACGAGCTTCTCGCGGAGTGATTCCAGGTGTTTCTGGCGTTCTGCCTCTGACTGTTGGGCCTTGAGCCGGTCCCGGGCGGCGGCGAGCTCCGCCTCGAGGTCGAGGTGTTCCTTCGCGAGGTCTCCACCGAGCGACTTCATGCGCTCGACGGTGATATGGCCGTGCGCGGCATCGGCGACCAGTTCTTCGACCTGGCGGCGGTTCCGCTTAATCCGCCCTTCCACGCGGTCAACCTGACCGACGAGGTCGACCAGGTAGCCGTCCACGTTGCCGGCGCGGCGGAAGCGGGTGATCGGGCGGTCGTCCTGGCGCAGGCTTTCGCGGATGCGGGCTTCAAGTTCGGCGGCACGCTGGGTGTTGTAGGCGCAGGCGCTCTGGTTGGTACGGGACTCGCACTGGTAGTAGCGGTAGGCGGCGGTCTTCTTTTCGCCGGCCTTGGTGGTCCAGGCCTGCCGGCGGCTGACGCCGATGAGCTTGTTCTGGCATCGGCCGCAGTAGACCAGGCCGCTCAGCAGGAACGGCTGGACGGTCCGGGTGCGCACGGCGCCATGGTGCGTCTGCAGGCGGTCCTGCACCTTGCGGAAGTCGTCGGCGGAGACGAGGGAGGGATGCGAGCCGGTGACCGTTGTGCCGAAGCGTGAATAGTGGCCGAGGTAGGCGCGGTTCCTGAGAATGTCCCGCACCGTGACCATGCTCCAACGTCCGCCGCGGCGGGTGGGCACCTCCTCGTTGTTGAGCTGCCCGGCGATTTTGCGGATGCCCATCTCTTCCTGCAGGTAGAGGCGGAAGATGTAGCGGACGACGACCGCTTCCTCCGGGACGAGTTCGAGCCGGCGGCGGGGCCCGACGCGATAGCCGTACGGCGGGCGGCCTAGCACTTCGCCTTTCACGGCTTTGCGGCGCATCGCGGAGCGGACTTTTTCGGAAACGGGCGTACCGTCGCCCCGGTCGGCCCAGGTGTCAACAAGCTCCTTGAACGCTTCATGGCCAGAGCTGGCGATGAGCACCTGGCACCCGGTCTGTTCGATTTCGAGGAGGCGGAGGGCCGATTGCCCGAGGTCCTTGCCGAGCGCGCCGAGGCTATCGACGGCGACCACGGTGAAACCGCGGTCGGCGCGCCCGAGGAAGTGGAGCATCTGGTTGAAGCCGGCGGTTTCTGCGCCCTCGTCTTCGGTGTCGAGGAAGGTACCGGCGATTTCGTAGCCCTGGCGCGCGCAGAACTCGCTGAAGGCGTGATTCTGCTCGGCGATGCTGCGCTTCACGCCATTGCGGCGGGCGCCCTCAGCGAAGTAGCCGACTGCTCGCATCGCGCCCTACCCCACGTACAGGATCCGTTCGCAGTTGGGGCACTGCGCCAGTTGGTCGGCGCCGAACGCGCGGCGGCGGACGGCTTCGGGGATAGCGACTCGGCAGCCGCCGCAGTTCCCGCCGGAAACACGCGCGACCGCGACACCGCCGCGGCGGCGGCGCACTTCTTCGTACACCTGGAGGTTGCGTGGGCTCACTTTGAGCTTCTGCGCTTCCCTGCGCGCGTCCGCGCGGGCAATGAGGTCATTGAGGCGGTGCGATTCGTGCTTGAGGTCGCCCTGGTCTTTTTCCCAGCGCGCTTCTTCCTGGGCGAGGGTGCGCACCGCCGCGCCGTGGTCACGTTCGACGCGGTCGAGGTTGGTCATGACTTCGAGAAGCTGGTCCTCCAGCTTCGCCCGCTGGTGCTTGAGCGCCTCCAGCTCGTGTTGGATGTTCTGGAGTTCCTTCGGATTGCGGACCGAACCGTCGTAGAGGCGCTTCTCCTCGGGCTCGATCTTCGCGGTGAGCCCTTCCACTTCGCCCTCGATCCGGCGCTGGGCGCGGCGGACATCCGCCAGCTCGGTATCGACTGCCGCGGCAGTGCGGCGGGCCTCGTTGAGTTCTTCGGAGCCGCGCAGGCGCCGTTCGACATCTTCCAGGGCCGCGCGGAGGGTCGCGGCTTCGTCATCAATCTCCTGGAGCGTCCGGATGTCGGTTACCTGGGTCAAACGCGGGCTCCAGCGTGAATGAGTCGGTCGTCCGGGAGGGCTAACCGTAGCACTAAGCGTAGGCGCGCCACCGCCCTTCGTAAACGCGCGCGGCGCGCCCGCCCCCGGATTTCGCCGAATCGTTACGGAGTGCGGGCCGTTATGTGCTCGGGGGTGCCGGGGCGTCCGCCGCGGCTGTGTTCGAGCGCGCGATTGACCATGCCGAGGGCGAGCCCGAACTGGTGCTCGGCGAGGCGCTTGTGCCCTTCGCGGTCGAGGTGCAGGTCATCACCCTGGAGTGAGCGGGCCCGCGGGTCGGTGATGCTGGCGAGCTTCGCCTCATCCCAGTACTCGACGTGGTGAGCCCTGCAGAAGGCGCTCATTGCGGCATCAACGCGGCGCCGGCGGGCGACGAGTTCGCGGAGGTGCGACTCGTCCCGCGCCCACTTTTCGCCGCCGGAAGGGCCGAAGACGACGGTGTAGGCAGACTCTCGACGCAAGGTGGCCAGAATGACCTTCTGCGAGATGTCAATGACCTGTTCCGGGGTGAACGAGGCCTCGCCACCAACGGCCTTTCGGGTTGCCCGGCGGGACCACTGAAACGCCCTGTTGTGCGCCAGCCAGGGACGCGCGGCGGCTTCGCGAGAGAGCTTGCCGGCAGCTTTGCCCGGCCACCCCAACCGGCGCTCGAGCCGCACCGGGGTCGATTCATAGAGAAACCAGAACGCGGTGACGGAGAAGACCACCAGGTCCGGCTCGAACTCACCCATCCACCCGGCGACGAGCGGCGGCAACCGGGGCGTGGGCCAGACGTTGCGGGCGTCCACTTCGACGTCTTCGTTGAGCGTCTTAGCGAGGGCCTGCTGCATCCGCGCGGGGAAGAGGTCCTGCCTGGGAATTTCGGCATCGCCGGCATTCACATCGCTATTCAAGAGACCGAGGATTTTCATGGCGGCGCGAGTGTAGCGAGGAGGTTCCGGGCCGGTCGAGAGCGGCGCCGTACGTAACGCCCGTGGAAACGAAGTTGTTGCGGTGGTGTAGGCTTGAAGCACCTCCATCCCGCGAGGTGCCCCCACATGATCTTCAACGTTTCACAACTCCTGCGGCAGGAAGTTGGCGCGAGCCGGAAGTACGAACTCGAGCCCGAGGGGAACGTGTCCGCCGGGCGGGTCGAGCTGATCCGCACGCCGGGCGGCATCCTCGTCCGCTGCCACGCGACGGTGGGCGAGGAAGCCGAGTGCAGCCGCTGCCTCACGCCGTTTGGTTACGAAGAGGAGATCGAATTCGAGGAGATCTTTGCCCAGCAGGTGGACCCGGTGAGCGGGCGCAGGCTGGAAACGGAGCCCGACGCATTCCTGATCGACACCAATCACACAATCGACATTACGGAGGCGGTGCGGCAATATGGCGAGATGGCTGCAGCGATGCAGCCGCTTTGCCGTCCGGACTGCCCGGGGATTTGCCCCGTGTGCGGCACGGACATCAGCATCGCACCATGCCAGTGCGACCGGACGCCGATAGACCCACGATGGCAGGCGGTGGTGGCACTGAAGAAGAAGAATGGGTAGACACCTGAAGGAGTCCCGTTATGCCCCCGCTGCCGAAGCGGAAGTACGCCTCTTCTCGACAGGGGAAGCGGCGCTCCCACCTCAAGATCCGAATGCCTCACGTCATCGACTGTCCGCGGTGCAAGAGCCCGCGGTTGGCGCACAACGCCTGCCCGATCTGCGGGACCTACCGGGGCCGGGAAGTGATCCAGCTTCCGAACCCCGACCTGGACGACTGACGAACCCGGGGCTGGCGGTGGCGCCGTTCATCGCCCTCGAAGAACCAACCCAGGCTGACCGCGCCTTCGTGTTCCCTGGACAGGGCGCTCAATCGGTCGGCATGGGGAAGGACCTCTACGACGAATTCCCCTCTGCGCGCGAACTGTACGACCGCGCGGACGACATCCTCGGCTTCAAGCTCTCCCAGCTCTGTTTCGAAGGGCCGGAAGAAGAGTTGCAGCAGACGCGCAATTCGCAGCCGGCCATCGCCGTCACCAGCCTCGCCCTGCTCAAGGTGGCAACGGAGCTGAACCCGGCCCTGCTGCGCAAGCCCGCCTACGTGGCTGGCCACTCGCTCGGCGAGTACCCGGCGCTCGTGGCCTCGGGCGCTCTGCCGTTCGAAGAAGCGATCCGCCTCCTGCGGACGCGCGGCGAACTGATGCAAGCCGCCGGCGACAAGAACCCGGGCACGATGGCCGCGGTTCTCGGCCTCGATATCCCCGACTGCGAGGAAGTGTGCCGCGAGGCCGGCGCCGAGGTCTGCAACCTCAACGCGCCGGGCCAGATCGTTATCGGCGGGCGGCGCGAGGCGGTTGTGCGCGCCCTCGACTACGCAAAGGCTCGCGGCGCCGTGAAGGTCATCCCCCTCAGCGTCAGCGGCGCCTTCCACAGCTCCTTAATGCGACCGGCCGCCGACGGCATGGTCCAGCCCGTGGCCACCGCCGCAATCACCGACCCGGTTGTCCCGGTCATCGCGAACTGCACCGCCACCCCGGTGCACCACGAAATCGAGATTCGCAACGAACTGGTCGACCAGGTTTGCCGGCCGGTGCAGTGGAGCCGGACGGTGGAGTACCTCGGCAACCAGGGCGTGGAGACGTTCATCGAGTTCGGACCGGGACGGGTGCTGACCGCGATCATCAAGCGGATGCTGCGGAAGTCGAACTGCATCAACGTCAACGATGCTTCGAGCGTGCGGCTCAGCCTGTAGTTCTTGCCCTCACCGCCCGACCGGCGAACCCGCGTTCTTCCAGTAGGAACGGGTTAGGCCCCGTGTTGGGCAAAGAACCTGGGCGGGCCGGACTCGTGGTGTTCGCGGGACGGTCGTGGGGGTTCGAGTTCGCACCTCCCTGACGGTCGGATCTCGGACTTCGTCGTGAGGACGGCGATGTCGGCCCCGTGTCGGGCAAAGAACCCGGGCGGGCCGGACCCGTGGTGTTCGCGGGACGGTCGTGTGGGTTCGAGTTCGCACCTCCCTGACGGTCGGATCTCGGATTTCGTCGTGAGACTCGCGTTCTTCCCAGTAGGAACGGGTTGGGCCCCGTGTTGGGCAAAGAACCTGGGCGGGCCGGACTCGTGGTGTTCGCGGGACGGTCGTGTAGGTTCGCGTTCGCACCTCCCTGACGGTCGGATCTCGGATTTCGTTCCGAGGACAACGATGTCCGGCGTGGTGCCTATGCGTGTTTCTTAGCAGCAGGAACGGGTCAGGCCCGGGGTTGGGGAAGGCTGACGCGTGGCGTTCGACGGGGTCGGGCCACCCGCTTACTGCCGTGCGCGGTTCGGACGTGGGCATCGCCCTCCTTAGTGTGTGTTCCTTAGCGGTATCAGCGTCCCTTGAAGACCGCCGGGCGGCGTTCGATGAACGAGCGCATGCCTTCCTGCATATCCTCGGTGCCCATGACTGCGGCGCGAATGGAAGGCATCGCGGCGATGGCCGCGGCTTCGCCGGCTTCGTAGAACTTCCGCGCCGTGAGTTTCGTGACCTGGATGCCGAGCGGCGCGTTGTTGGCGATAGTCTCGGCCAGTTCCATCGCGCGAGCGATTTGCTGGCCTGGTTTCACGACTTCCTGGACGAGGCCGATGCGATGCGCCTCCGCCGCGCCGAATTCGTCGACCAGGAGGAGGTGGTACATCGCGTCTCCCCAGCCCATGCGCGTGAGGAAGCGGAAGTTGCCGCCGGCGAGCGGGGCGAGCCCGCGCCTGGCCTCCATCTGGCAGAAGCGGACATCGGCCGCCGCGATGATGATGTCGCACGCGAGTGCCATCTCGATCCCGATGGTGTAACAGATGCCCTGCACCGCCACGACAATCGGCTTGCGGCAGACGCGGTTGATCTGGAACGCATCGACGTTGCCTTCCGGGATAGCCACCGGGGTGGCGCCGGGCCCGAAGAACTTCGGCATGTCGAGACCGGCGGTGAAGTGGTCTCCCTCGGCGCAGAGGACGCCAGCGCGGAGGTCCGGGTCGCTGTCCAGCAGGGTGAGCGCTTCAGAAAGCTGGAGGGACATTTCGGGAATGAACGAGTTCCGCCGGGTGACGTTGTCGATGACGATTCTCAGGACGTGGCCAACGCGCTCGTGGTAGACGCGGCCGGGAGGGGCTTCTTCAGGCACTTGGGACTCCGCATTCTGGATGATTCGCGGGCCGCGGCGATGCGGCCCGGACTGAGTTGCATGATGCTACCCTCTGGCATGGCGGTCAACGAGCGTTCAGGGGACCGATAGGGCGTAAAGCCGCCGGACGTTAGGCTGCTGCCACTGCTTTCCGCGATGGAGGGACCCGAATGGCTGAACTCGATGGGCGCGTCGCGCTCGTTACGGGTGGCTCGCGTGGGATTGGCCGGGCGATTTGCATCGAGCTCGCGGCCCGCGGCGCGAAGGTGGCAGTCAACTACAACACGAACCCCGCGCTCGCCGAAGAAGTGGTGGCCGCAATCGCGGCGGCTGGCGGCGAGGCGGTGAGCGTTGGCGGAGACGTTTCGGACCCTGAAGCGGCGGGGAACCTCGTGAAATCCACCATTGACCGCTTCGGCGGGCTCGACATCCTCGTGAACAACGCGGGCATCACGCGGGACGGGCTGCTGATGCGGATGTCCGAGGACGACTGGGACGCCGTCCACAACACCAACTTGCGGGGCACGTTTCTGGTGACGAAGGCGGCCATGCGCCCGATGCTCCGAGCGCGCGGCGGACGGATCATCAACATCACCAGCGTCGTGGGGGTGATGGGGAACGCGGGGCAGGCGAACTACGCGGCTGCCAAGGCCGGAGTCATCGGCTTCACCCGGTCGGTGGCGCGGGAAGTGGCCTCTCGCGGGATCACCTGCAACGCCGTCGCGCCGGGCTTCATCCACACGGACATCATCACGGGGATGAGCGAAGCGGCGACGACGGCCGTGATGGGCCAGATCCCCCTCGGGCGGATCGCGGAACCGGAGGAAGTGGCCCCGCTCGTGGCCTTCCTCGCGGGCGACGGCGGCGCCTACATCACCGGCCAGTGCATTCACGTGGATGGCGGTATGGTGATGGCGTGAGCCAGAACCCCATGCGGCAGGTCAGGCAAATCGCTCTGAAGTCGCTCTACGAAGCGGAAACCTCTGACCATTCGGCGCTGGACGCTTTCGAACGCCAGCTGACCGAGGCGATCAAGCACGACGCGGGCGTGGGAAAGCCCCGGCCGGGCGCCTACGGACGCGGCATGTTGAAGGGTGTTATTGAGCGTCGCGATGAGCTTGATGGATACATTCAAGAGGCGGCTACGCAGTTCCCCGTGGACACGCTCGCAGTCGTTGACCGGAACATCCTGCGCCTTGCAATATGGGAACTGCTTACCGATAATTCGGCGCCGGTCGCGGCTGTCGTAAACGAAGCTGTGGAGCTGGCCCACCGGTACAGTGGAGAGAGCTCACCGGCATTCGTCAATGGCGTGCTCCGGACCGTAAGCGAACGCATCAAGGCCACGGCGGTGGCCGTCCCCTTGCCGCAAGAGGCGGCGCCCCCAGAATCTCAAGAACCGCAATAACCCAGGAGTACTCCCCACAGTGGCAACCGTATTCGAACGAGTCCGCGCAATCGTCGTCGAGCAGCTTGGTGTCGAAGAGGAAGAAGTCGTCCCCGGTGCATCGTTCGTCGATGACCTGAACGCCGACTCCCTTGACCTCGTCGAGCTTATTATGTCGCTTGAGGAGGAGTTCTCGAGCGACGGGAGCGAACTCGAAATCAGCGATGAAGACGCGGAAAAGATCGCGACGGTGCAGGACGCCGTAGACTATCTGAAAGACCACGGCGTCGAAGACAAGTAGCCGCCTGCTGGCGCGCCTGCTCTCCGGCGGGAGGTAGCGATTGGAATTCCTGGGCATCGGCTACCAGGAACTGATCCTCGTTCTGGTGTTGCTGCTTGTGGTGGTAGGGCCGGAGCGCCTGCCCACCATGGCCTACCAGATCGGCCGCGCCGTGCGCCAGATGCAGGGCTACGCCCGGGCCGTTCGCGATGAGTTCCGCGACGAGATCGACTACCTGGACGAACAGTACAAGACGATCAAGGGCCAGGTAGACGACGTGCAGAAGGTGATGCGCGAGGAGCAGACGAAGCTGAACAGCGAGTTCCGCGAGACCTCCGGCGAAGCCGGCGGCCTGCTGCCCTCGGAGCCGTTGCTGCCCGCGCTGCCCGAGTCGCCCGCTGCGCAACCCGCGGCGGAAAGCGCCGCCCCAGCGCCGACTTCCGAACCAGCCAAACCACCGATGGTGTTCTAAGTGGCCGCCGACGCTATGCACGACCCCATGGCGATACACCCGGCGCAGGAAGAGCACCACGCCGGCGAGATGACCCTGCTGGAGCACCTGAAGGAGCTCCGCAACCGCGTCGTGGTCTGTGCGGCGGCGCTGCTCCTCGGGACGATCCTGGCGTTCCTGTTCTGGCACGACATCCTGGGCTGGCTGCTGGCGCCGGCGCGGGAAGACCACCCGGAATTCGTGCTTTACGCCAGTTCACCCACCGAATCCATCGGCATCGCCATCAAGATCGGCCTGTACGGCGGTCTGACGTTCGC
Organism: Dehalococcoidia bacterium; assembly: GCA_046328215.1. Classification (GTDB taxonomy): domain Bacteria; phylum Chloroflexota; class Dehalococcoidia; order Tepidiformales; family Tepidiformaceae; genus Amarobacter. The sequence goes on from JAXLXA010000011.1 coordinate 128,602, forward strand.
TTCGCCCTTCATCATCTACGAATTGCTGGCGTTCATCGTCCCGGGCCTGACACCCAAAGAGAAGCGCATCCTCTTCCCCGGCATGCTGGCGGTGGTCGGCTTCCTCGCGCTCGGAATGGCGTTCGCCTACTGGATCATCCTTCCGCGCTCGCTGGGCTTCCTCCTGGATTTCGGTGGCGACGAGCTCAAGCCGCTTATCCACGGCCAAGCCTACCTCAGCTTCGCGATTCGCATCATCTTCTGGGTAGGCGTGGCGTTCGAGTTGCCGGTGGTGCTCGCGTTGGCCGCGCGGCTCGGCCTGGTGAGGGCGAAGCAGCTCCTGAACTTCTGGCGCTACGCCGTGATCATCATCTTCGTGATCGCGGCCGTGATTACGCCGACGCCGGACCCGTACAACCAGTCGCTGGTGGCCGGCCCGCTGTTCTTCCTTTACTTCATTGGCATCTTCTTCGCCTGGATTCTGCAGCCGCGGAAGAAGACGCCGGCCAGCAGCTAATGGCATCAGAGGCGGTGACCGGTCGCAGCAGGCCCGCCGCGGTGGCGGCCGGCCTTGGGGGCGGCTTCATCAGCGGACTGCTCGGTGGCGGCGGCGGGTCGATCATGATCCCGCTGATGACCGGCCCGATGAAGATGACCCAGCACGTGGCGCACGGGACATCGCTGGTGGTCATCACGGTGACGGCAGCCGTGGCCGCGCTCGCCTATTCGTTGAGTGAGCCGCTGAGCTACTCGCTCATTGTCGCGCTGGGCGCAGGGGCCGTCGCGGGGGCGATCGTCGGGGCAAGGGGCGCCTCGAAGGTGCCTGCGCTCCAATTGCGGCAGTTCTTCGGGCTGTTCCTCATCGCCATTTCGCTGCGCATCCTGCTCTGGCCGCGGATTGACCCCTTGTTCGAAGTCTCGGGGTGGCAACGGGAAGGCATCGCCGCCGCCATTGGCCTCGCCGGTGGGGTGTGTTCCGGCGCCCTCGGTGTGGGTGGCGGCTCGATATTCGTGCCGGCGCTCGTGCTGGGCATGGGCGTGGGGCAGCACGAAGCGCAGGGCATTTCGCTGTGGGTAGTTGTTGCCGCTTCGATCTCGGGCAGTTGGGCGCACTTCCGCATCGGCACGGTGGATGTGCGGGCGGCACGCTGGATTGCCCCGGCAGCGTTGCCGGGCGCGATCGCGGGGGCGATCGCGGCGGCCTTCATGGGCGGACGGACGCTCCAGCTGGTCTTCGCGATGGTCCTGATCGCGATTGGCCTGCAAATGCTGACCAGCGCGCGCAGGCGGTTGCGCCGCGAGCGGATGGAACAGCTCAGCCTGGCGGCGGGCGCCCCGTGATCGCGGCTGAAGACCGCGCCGCCGAGCTCTACACGATGGTCCGCGGCTGCACGCTATGCGCCCTTTCGACCACTCGAACGCACGCGGTACCGGGCGAAGGGCCGCTGGATGCCGAGGTCATGTGCATCGGCGAGGCGCCCGGCGTGAACGAGGACAAGCAGGGCCGGCCGTTCGTGGGCGCGGCCGGGCAATTCCTCAGTGAGCTACTGGCGGCGGCGGGGCTCACGCGAGAGACGGTCTACATTTGCAACGTCCTCAAGTGCCGTCCACCGGGCAACCGCGACCCACTGCCCAACGAAATCGAAGCCTGTTCCGAGTATCTCGACCTGCAGATCGACATGGTGGACCCGCGGGTAATCATCACGCTCGGCCGGTTCTCGATGTCGAAGTGGTTCCCGCAGCAGGCGATTTCGCGCATCCACGGAAGCGTGAAAGAGGCCGACGGGCGGCTGATCGTGCCCATGTACCACCCCGCGGCGGCGCTCCACCAGGGCAACCTGCGCCAGGTGCTGCTCGATGACTTCGCGCGCGTGCCGGCGATCCTGGACCGGGCGCGGGGCACCCTCACCCCCGGCCCCTCTCCCAAGTCTGGGAGAGGGGGAGCAACGAGCGTCTGGTGAGCCGGTTCCGGCGAGCGCGTTCGGGCCGGCCCTCGGAGCGGCGACTGGCAAGTCGCGGTGGGACGTTGACTTTCCCGGGCTGCCCGACGCTGACTCCCTCACCCCCTTTCGGCCCCCTCTCCCAAGTCTGGGAGAGGGGGAGGAACGGGCGTCTGACGTTCCGGTTCCGGCGCACTCGTCCGGGGAGGAACGGGCGGCGGCTGACTTATCCGCGAGAGTGGCGCTGCCGGTTGTTTCCGGCGCGGAAAGCGCGATGATGGACGGGAGCGAACAGGCGGCCGCTTCGCCGCGATCCGGCTTCGAACCGGAGAACCGACCCACGGACGTTGCGCCGGCCGAATCTCCGGATTCGAGCGCGGCGGGAAAAACAGAACAAATCCGACTTTTTGAATAAGGACCTGATGGCAAAAGACACCCTACGTGTAATCCCGCTCGGCGGCCTCGGAGAAATCGGCCGCAACATGATGCTCCTGGAGTTTGGCGACGACGTCATCGTCATCGACGTGGGGCTGATGTTCCCTGAAGAGGAGATGCTTGGCGTCGACCTCGTCATTCCCGACTTCACGTACCTGCGTGACAACCGCGAGAAGCTGCGCGGCATCTTCCTCACGCACGGTCACGAAGACCACGTTGGGGCGTTGCCCTACTTCCTGCGCGAATTCAACGCGCCGATCTACGGAGCAAAGCTCACCGACGGCCTGATCCGCGTGAAGCTGCAGGAGCACCGCCTCCTGCAGGACGTGCAGACCCATGTGGTCGCACCCGGAGAAGTCATCCAGGCCGGCGTGTTCGAAGTGGAGTTCTTTACGGTGGCCCACAGCATCCCGGATGCGTGCGGGCTGATCGTGCGGACGCCGCTCGGGCCGGTGGTGCACACCGGCGACTTCAAACTGGACCACACCCCGGTGATGGACCAGCACACGGACCTGATCCGGCTGGCGCAGGTGGGCGCGGAAGGCTGCCTGCTGCTGATGGCGGACTCGACGTACGCGGAACAGGAGGGCTACACCCCGAGCGAACAGCTCGTGGGTGAGGCGCTTCGCCACATCATCGTGAACGCCCAGGGCCGGGTGATCGTGGCGACGTTCGCGTCGCTCATTTCGCGCGTCCAACTCGTTGTCGACGCGGCGGTGTTCACGGGGCGGAAGGTATTCGTCACCGGCCGTTCGATGATCGACAACGTGGCGATGGCCCGCCAGTTGGGCTACATCAACGCTCCGGACGGAGTGATCATCGGCGTGGAGGAGATGCGGAACACGCCGCCCTCGAAGCTGATCATCATCACAACCGGAAGCCAGGGTGAACCGACCAGCGCCCTCACCCGGATGGCGAACGGCGACCATCGCCACATCACGATCGCGAAGGGCGACACCGTCGTGCTGTCTTCGAGCCCCGTGCCCGGAAACGAGACGGCGGTCTACCGGAACGTGGACAACCTTTTCCGGCTCGGCGCGGAGGTGCTCTACAACCGGATTTCGAACATCCACGTCCGTGGCCACGCGAGCCGCGAAGAGCTGAAGATCATCCAGGGGCTGCTCCAGCCGGAGTACTTCGTCCCGATTCACGGCGAATACCGGCACCTGGTGGTGCACGCGAAGCTCGCGGAGTCGGTTGGTGTGCCGGTTGGCAACGCGTTCGTCCTCACCGATGGCGACGTGCTCGAAATCGACGAGGAGAACGCGTACACGGGCGAACGGGTGCCGGCCAGTTACGTGTACGTCGATGGGCTCGGTATTGGCGATGTCGACCAGCACATCCTTCGCGACCGGGCGCACCTCTCCACCGATGGCGTGGTTGTGGTGATGGTTTCGGTCGACAAACAGACGGGGAAGCTGGAACGGCCGGCGGAAGTGCTGACGCGCGGTTTCATCGACGCGGAAGACCGCGAGGACCTCATCGAACGGTGCCGCGATGTCTGCCAGAAGTCGCTCGCCGGGGCGGCGCACTACGCCGAATTCAGCGATATCAATACGCGGATTCGCGACGCTGTCAGCAAGTTCCTCTATGATGAGACGCGCAGGCGGCCAATGGTGCTGACGGTGACTGTCGAGGTCTAGTCAGGGAATCCGTTGGTTGCCGCCGTTGCGGGCACGCGGGGGGCCACGCGGCGGGTGGATGAGGAAGGCCATGGCGGCACGCTCTGGTACGAGGCCCCGCGCTGCGCGCAACACTCGCGCGCGTAAACGGAAGAGCCAGTTTTCACTTGATTCACTGAATCGGCCTGAGGTCCTGGGCGCGCTGGCGGCCGCGGCCGGGCTGGTGGCGATCCTGTTCCTCGCCGATGTGCGCTCAGCCATCGCGGACGGCCGGGACTGGGTGCTCAGGACGTTCGGGCTCGGCATCTTCGTCGTCCTCGCGTGGGCTCTGCTCGCGGCGGGCGCGGCGTGGAAGGAGTGGTACCTGGGCGGCGCCCGTTTCTGGCGCAAGACGGGCGGGGTCGCGGCACTCGGCCTGTTCATCTGGGGGTTGTTCGCGCTCAACGAAGCCGATTGGAGCACCGGCTCCGTCCAGTTCAAGGATGTCAGTCTCGGCGGCGAGATTGGACAGGCGCTGGTGGCCGGGGTCCTCGGCAAGATGGCCTGGCTCGGCGTGATGGTGCTCGCCGCCAGCCTGCTCGCCCCCACGGCGACGCGCTGGGTCGCGGTCAACGTGCCCGCCGCAATCGAAGAATCCTGGCGGCGGAGGCACCCGCACCGCGCCGCCGCCGCTCTCGGCCGCTGGTTCCGGTTCGCGCTGCGCAAGCCGGGCGCCGGTGGCGACGAGGTGGTGATCGGCATGGGCGGCTTCCAACGGCTGGAACCCGCCGCTCCCAGCGTGATGGAAGGCGCGCCGGTGGTCTTTCGACCCTCCATCGACCCCGCTTCGCCGAGTTCGACCGTGGGGACCGGCGCGGCCGCTTCGTTCGCGCCTGCGTTGGTCGAAGAGCCGCCGGTGGCCGAAGCGATCAACGAGGTTGGCGACGCGCCCGCGGACCTGGAGCTTGACGAGGAAGCGCCGGACGAGCCGACGCAGCTCGGCCTCGAACTGGGCGCGGAGCGGAGCGGATGGCAATTGCCCGCGATCGAGATGCTCAACGCGCCGATCCCGAGCATTCACCGCAAGCACGACAACGCTGCCCGCGCGCAGCTGATCGTCGATACGCTCGCCAGTTTCGCCGTGGACGCGACGGTGGTGGAGATCAACGAGGGGCCGACGGTCACGCAGTTCGGTGTCGAACCCGGCTGGGAAGTGAAGTACAAGGACGTCCCGCTGCGCGACGAGACGGGCAAGCAGCTCTACTCACCGGACGGTCGCGCTCGCAGCGAGCGTGTCGAGACGGGCCGCACGCGCGTCCGCGTGAACAAGATCACCGCGCTGCAGAACGACCTGGCGCTCGCGCTGGCGGCGCCGAGCCTTCGCATCGAGGCGCCGGTCCCGGGCCGCGCGATCGTGGGCATTGAAGTGCCGAACGATTCGGCCTCCGTGGTGACGATGCGGGCTGTTATGGAAACCAAGGAATTCCAGGACATGGTGCGCAAGAGCAAGCTCACCGTGCCGCTCGGCAAGGGTGTCTCCGGGACGCCGGTGGTGGCGGACCTTGGGAAGATGCCGCACCTGCTCATCGCCGGCGCCACCGGCTCAGGCAAGAGCGTCTGCATGAACGCGATCATCTCCGGGATCATGATGAACGCCTCGCCTGACGAGGTGCGGTTCATCATGGTGGACCCGAAGCGGGTGGAGCTGAGCGCCTACTCGGGCATCCCGCACATGGCCTTCAGCGAAGTCATCGTCGACATGGACAAGGTCGTCGGCGTGCTCCAGGCGGTCGTGGGGGAGATGGACGCGCGGTACAAGAAGTTCGCCAACGTTGCCGTGCGCAACATCGAGTCCTACAACAAGCACCCGCGCATCCTGAAGAAGCTGCCCTACTGGGTGGTCATCATCGATGAGCTGGCCGACCTGATGATGGCGGCGCCGTTCGAAGTCGAGAAGTTGATTTGCCGGCTGGCCCAACTGGCGCGCGCGACCGGCATCCACCTCGTGGTGGCGACCCAGCGCCCGTCGGTGGATGTGGTGACCGGACTGATCAAGGCGAACTTCCCAACGCGCATCGCGTTCGCCGTGACCTCGATGACCGACTCGCGCACGATCCTGGACATGGGCGGCGCCGAGAAGCTGCTGGGCCGCGGCGACATGCTCTTCATGCCGACCGACGCAGCCAAACCGATCCGCATCCAGGGCGTCTACGTTTCGGATGCCGAGGTCGAGCGGCTGGTGGAGTTCTGGAAGGATGAACGGTTCAGCGAGCTGACGCCGGAGACCGCCGACGACCTGCTCGAACAGGCGCTGGCGGACGCGAACGGCGGCGACTCGGTGATCGAGGTGGACTTTGACGACCCTGTGGTGGACAAAGCGCGTGAGCTCTGCCTCCAGCACCAGCGGATTTCGCCTTCGTTGTTGCAGCGGCGGCTGAAGGTTGGCGCGCTGAAAGCCAACCGCATCATCGATATCCTCGAAGACGAGGGCCTGGTGGGAGCGCGCGAAGAAGGGGAGTCGCGTCGTGTGCTCGTGGGAACACCTGACGGGCTCGCTTGATACACTGCGTCATATGAAGAACTTGAAGTCACTGCTCACCAGGGGCGAAGCGCCCGACGAGGTCATCGCCGACCCTCGCCAGCACGAGCAGTGCCTTTCCTGCGGCGCGGACCTGGAAGGTTCAAAGTCCTACGAGCGCTACCGCGTGTGCCATTCCTGCGGCTTCCACTTCCACCTCACGGCACGCGAGCGCATCGCGACGCTGCTGGATGTCGGGAGTTTCCACGAGGACGACCGCGGGGTCACCAACATCGACCCGCTTTCGTTCCGGGACAAGCAGTCCTACCGCTCGCGGGTCATCAACGCTCAGCGGCGGACCGGGCTGACCGAATCCGCGCTCACGGGCACCGGCAGCGTGTACGGCCGCGACATCGTCATCGCCGTGATCGACTTTTCGTTCCTCGGCGGGTCCATCGGCGTGGCGGCGGGCGAACGGCTCGCGCGAGCGTTCGAAAAAGCGGCTTCCCGGCGCGTGCCGGTCGTCGTCGTCTGCTCGACGAGTGGTACGCGCATGCAGGAGGGGCTGCTAGCGCTGATGCAGGGCCCCAGGATTGCGGCGGCGGTGCAACGCCATGACCGGGCCGGTCTCCCGTACATCGCCGTCCTCACGGACCCGACCACCGGTTCCGCCTACACCGGGTTCGTGAACCTCGCGGACATGATCGTGAGCGAGCCGAACGCGCTGGTGGGCTACGCGGCCCTGCGCGCGCTCCAGGAAGCGGCCGGCGCGGAACTCCCCGAAGGCGCGCATACGTCCGAGGCGCACCTCAAGCACGGGCTGATCGACGCGGTCGTCCCGCGACCGCAACTGCGGGACTCGCTGGCGCAGCTCCTCGATTTGCTGATGAACGATTACCGGCTGTCCGCGCAGAAGGAACAGCGCGAAGGACACACCCAGCACTCGTTGCGAAGCGCCTGGCAGCAGGTCCAGCTCTCACGACACGCTGACAGGCCGACGGGCGCCGACCTCGTGAACCGGATGTCGAGCTCGTTTGTGGCGCTTCACGGCGACCGAAGTGGCAGCGATGACCCGGCAATCATGGCCGGGCTGGGGACGCTGGCGGGCGAAGCGGTGATGTTCGCCGCGCAGGTCCGCGCGGGCGGAGAACACGGCCGGATCAGCACGGCGGGGTTCCGTAAGGCGCGCCGCGCGATGCACCTCGCGAAGAAGTTCGACCTGCCGCTGGTCACGCTCATCGATACGGACGGCGCCGACCCTTCGTTGGCCAACGAGGAGGCGGGCCTTGGCTTTGCGGTGGCACAGTGCACCGCCGCGATGCTCGAGCTGCCCGTGCCAACGGTGGCGGTGATCATCGGCGAAGCGAACTCGGAGGGCGCGATGGCGATGGCGGTCGCCGACCGCGTGCTGATGCTCGACAACGCGGTCTACGAGGTGATCCGGCCGGAAGACGCGGCGATGATCCTCTACGGCGGGGCGTCGTCAGCGGGCGAAGCGGCGGAGCGGCTGCGGCTGACCTCCCACGACTGCCTGCGGCTCGGCATCATCGACCACACCGTGCCGGAGCCGGGCGAAGGCGCCCACACCGACCACGGCGAGACCGCGCTCATCCTCCAGCGGGCCGTGTTGAGAGAACTTGCGCGCACGCAACGCCTGCGGCCGAAGCGCCGGATTGACCAGCGTTACGCCCGCTACCGGCACATCGGCTCCACGCGAAGCTGGATCCGCGGGCGGCTGGAACGGCGGCTCGCGCACATCACGGACCGCATCGGCGGATTCGCCGGCCGCCTCCGGGACCGTTCAAGCATGCGCCGGCGCTACGAATACGGCGGCGACGAGACGGACATCGCGGTTTAGCGGCCAGAGTGGACGCCAGAGAGGCGGAGGACAACACTTCCCCCAGCGACTGAGGGGAAGTGCCGCCTGCACGAAGTCGATCTCCTGCTGATCCCACTGGGCCTTGCGGTCGGCGCGTTTGGCACGCTTGTCGGCGCCGGCGGCGGCTTCATCCTCGTCCCGGTGCTCCTCTTCCTCTACCCGGACAAGAAGCCGGAAACCATCACGGCAATCTCGCTCTTCGTGGTGTGGGCGAACGCCACATCCGGCTCGCTCGCGTATGGCGCGCAGAAGCGGATCGACTATCGCAGCGGGGCCTGGTTCGCGGTCGCCACGCTGCCGGGGGCGGTGGCCGGGGCCATCGTGGTGGGCTACATCCCGCGGCGGACGTTCGACGCCATGTTCGCGGTCGTGCTGATTCTGCTCGGGCTGGTGTTGCTCTTGCGGCGCGCTTCGAACGCTATTCAGCCCCCGGTGACGGGGTGGAGCACGGTCCGCCGCCAGATCACGGACAAGAGCGGCCACACCTACTTCTACTCGTTCCAGATGTGGAAGGGCATCGCCATCAGCACGGGTGTTGGATTCGTGAGCAGTCTGCTCGGGATTGGCGGCGGGGTCATCCACGTGCCCGTGATGGCGACCGTGTTGCACTTCCCGGTGCATATCGCCGCGGCGACATCACACTTCGTGCTTGCGTTCATGGCCCTCGAAGGCACGGGCGTGCACTTCGCGACGGGAGACCTCGCCTGGGACCGGTCGCTCTTCCAGGCGGGGATGCTCGCCCTTGGGGCCGTGCCGGGCGCGCAGATTGGGGCGTACTTCTCCCGCCGGGTGCATGACCGGCACATCATCCAGGCGCTGGCCGTGGGGCTGGTGCTGGTGGGCGCGCGGCTCGCGCTCAAGGCGTGGGCCGACTAACACTCAGATGAGGAAGTTGGCCTTAGGTGACTGCGTGACGGCCGGCCTTCTCATCCCATCTCTCCCGACTCCTATCGTCGCAGGCGAGGGGGAGTTCAGGTCGCGTGTTTGTGCGGACGAACGCTCGCCGACTTTCACGAGTTAGCGTACTAACGGCGCTCCGCCTTACTTCGAATTCTCCCAGTCCCGCCATGATCCGCGCCGTTCCGGGTCGACATCGAGGACGTGGCCCTGGCCGGGCTTCTTGATGGTGATCGGCCCTTCCAGCCTCCGCAGGACGAACCAGCCGCCGAAGGTGAGGGCGCACATCAGGCCGGCCATGATCGCGAGCCGCTGGATGCCGCGTTCGGTGGCGCTGTCCCAGGTGCTGTAGGCGCTCTTGGCGAGCTTCAGGGCGGCGGCGCCGTCGCCGGCACTCTGGGCGGATTCCGCCTCCGCCAACTGCCCGTCCGGGTCGGTAAACATCATGCCGATGCGGCCGAAGAAGTTGGGGCTGAAGTCCTTCTGCTTGTCTTTCGCGATCTGGATCATCTTGCCGGCGGCGACTTCGTTGTAGGCGGCCGTCACGGCGTCCGCGGCGGCGGACTTCGCGCCGGAGTAGTCGCCGGCGGCGTACTTCTCTTTGGCCTCGGCGATCTTCGCCCAGGCAGGGTTGTCGGCGGGCTTGTTCTCGATGGCTTTCGCGCTGGAGATGATCGTGTTGATGGCCTGGCGCTGGTTCTCAACGACGCCGAGCGTGTCGCTGACGCGCTTCTTGCCCCAGTTCTGGTTCACGCCGTCCGGCCGGCCGAGGCCATTCTGATCGCTCAAGGCGATGACTTCGGCGTAGGAGTCGAGGACCTTGTTCGCCTTCGCCACCTGGTCGGCGACCGGGTCGAACACCCAGGCGAGCAGGTTGTCGTAGATATCCGACGGCATGCCGGACAGGCCCATGGTCTGAGCGCGTGCCTGGAGCGCGGTCACCAGGTCGTGGGCGGCGCGGCGTTGTTCGAGCAGTGGCTTCGCCGTCAGGGGCTGGTACACCCAGTCCAGGAAGAGCTGATCCAGGTTCTTGCCGCTGACCCACTCGCCCTGGTCCATGAACCAGCCCGCGTCCAGGGGCCAGAGCGACTCCTCGTCGTCCATCCGCCCGAGCACCGCGGTCATGTTGTCGGCGCCGCCGACCGCGTCCCGGAACGCCAGGAAGAACGAACCGGAACGGCCGTAGAAGTACTCGGTGGCCAGGTTGGAGAGGTCACTGTTGCCCCAGGTGGAGAGGGGCTCGTTGAGGCCGAAGCTCTGCCAGCCCCAGTCGCGGGGGGTGATGCCCAGTTCGGGGGCGAGCGTGCGCAGGCCGTACTCGGCCAGGCCTTCGACCATGAACGAGGACTTGAAGTGCTTGTAGGTCGACCACTGATGGGCGAGCTCGTGCACGGTCACTTCGTCGTCGACGCCCGTGCCGGTCGAAAGCAGCACTTCGCCGCCGTCGTTGAATGCGATGCCGGCCGCGCCGATGAACTCGATGTGGTGGGACTGGCGCATCGTGACGGTGTCGTGCGGGTAGGGGAACCCGAACACCTGCTCCAGGCGTGGGAACGACTTCTCGGCGAGCGGGAACTGGCGCTCTGCCCAGGCCGAGTCGCGCTTGAAGTACTTGAGCTGCATGTGGACGGTCTTGCCGGACGGCATCACGACGTCGCCCTCGAGCTTCGCACTCTTGGACTGGTCCGTAACCGACTGGACGTACGCAGAGAAGGTGGTCTCGAGCGCCCGCTGGCGGCACTTGTCGTCCATGGCGGCGCAGCGCTTGACGATGTCGGGGTCGTCGCCGTTGAGCGCGATGACGGTGACTTCGCCGCAGACCCAGCGCACCATGCCGCCGTCTTTCACGTCCTTGGGCTGGTCAGTGGCGCGAAGGCAGCCAGGGTCCAGGTAGTTGTCGCCACCTTCGGGGACATCCACGAGCACGAACGACCCGGGTCCCTGGCCGATGAACGGGGTTTCGATGAGGCCCGGCTCCAGCGTCATCAGCTTGCCGCCCGAGCGCGGGGCGATGTCATAGGACGCTTCGAGCGTGATACGGGCCTTGTTCTTCAGCGCGCGGGGCAGCGTGGCCGTTGCCACTCCCACCACGCCGAGGCTCTCGTTGCCGTCGACGATCTTGGTGGCGAGGGTTTGGCCTTCGCCAGTGACCACGAGGTTCTGAGCTCCCGGCATGAGGAAGAACGGGAGGGTAAGAAGGTCTTTGCTCTGCTGGTTCTGGTATTCGCCGTGGTACGTAACCGACATCGTGCCGGTGGCCGTGTCCAGCTTGTAGTAGGTCTCCGAGGCGACCGCGTAGGGCTTGGAGAACGTCTGCTGGGCCTGCGCGGCTGGCGCTGCGCCACCCAGGAAGGGGACGGCAAGCACGGCAAAAAGACCGACCAGGACGAAGCGACGGATCCTCATGGTTCAACGTTCGGCAGAGTTGGTGAACAAGCGCAGATCGATTGGGTGACATTGGTGACCGCAGCTCCCGGCGGTTGGATGATTCGGCCCGTGGAGTTCACGACCATCACGGCGCGCGAGCTGGACGACGCGGGCGCCCGGCGGCTCGCCGTTCTGTTGGGGCGGGCATACACCGACGAACGCCACGTTCGCGGCTACAGCGAGGACGAACGGGCCGCGCGCGCAGCGGACATCGAGCGAGTCCACGGCTCACCGCCCAACCCGGGCGAACTGATGCCGAGGGAGTACCTCAATCGCTTCCCAACCATCAGGAACGCGCGGCGGCCTGCGGAAGAGCGGCGCGAGGCGGTGCACTTCGTCGCTGAGGCGGACGGATATTTCGCCGCGCATGTCTCCCTCTGGGCGCAGCACTTCGTGTTTGGCGGCGTGGAACTCGCCGGGGGCTACATCGAGGACGTGGCGACCGACCCGCTGCAGCTTGGCCATCGACTGGCGATGGACGGCATGCGCGAAGCGGAGCGCAAGGCGCGAGCACTCGGCCTTGGCGTGGTAGGCCTGGCGACGGGGCTGCGGGGGTATTACGAACGCCTGGGCTGGCTGCCCTGGGACGGCGACCACCTGTTCCACGTGGCCGAACGGAACGCTGCCTATCCGGACCAGCCGCTGTACCTGCTGCCGCTTACGGCAGAGGGAAAGCAGCTGGCCGGGCAGCCGGGCACGATGCGGAGTTGGAGAGTGGCGCTGTTCGGCGAGCGGCCCGCCGGCATGGGAGCATGAAGGCGGGCGTGGCGCACCCGGAGGTGCGCCACTTGCGAACGCTGGGGCCCTACCCGACCGTGCCGGCCTCCCGAAGCGACGCGATCTTCGCGTCGTCGTAGCCGAGGCCCTTGAGGATCTCGTCTGTGTGCTGACCGAGGATGGGCGCGGTGTGGCGCGGCTTGCCCGGCGTGTCGGAGAGCTTCGGGCCAACACCGATCTGCTTGACCGGGCCGATCGGCGAGTCCACTTCGATCACCATGTTGCGGGCGAGGTTGTGCTCGTTCGTGACCACGTTTTCCATCTCGAGGACGGTGGCGGCGCAGATGTCGTGCTGGGACATGATGGCCATCCACTCGTCGGCGGTCTTCTGCTTGAAGATGCCCTTGAAGCGCTCGATCATCGCCGGCCACTCGCCCTGGGCGAACTGCTTCGCGAGCAGGTCTTCCGTGCCGATGACGTGGCAGAGCGCATCCCAGAAGTGGCTCTCGATGCTGCCGATGGAGAACCAGCGGCCGTCGGAGCACTCGTAGGTGTTGTAGAAGGGCGCCGAGCCGTTGAGCAGTGTTTCGCCGCGCCGGATGACCGAGCCGCCTCCGAAGTAGCCCGAGAACGCGCTCGTCATCAGCGAGAGGACGCCATCAGACATGCCGATGTCGACGTTCTGGCCGCGGCCGGTCTTTTCACGCGCGATGATCGCGAGGCAGATGGCGAACGCTCCGGTCAGGCCGCCACCAGCGAAATCGGCGACGAGGTTGACGGGGATCGAAGGGGGCTGGCCCGGCCGCCCGGTGACACCGAGCGCGCCACCGACCGCGATGTAGTTGATGTCGTGGCCCACAAGGTTGCTGTAGGGGCCTGTCTGGCCGAATCCAGAGATGGAGCAGCAGATGATGCGCGGGTTGATCTTGGCGAGCGAGTCATAGTCGACGCCAAGGCGCTTCACGACGCCGGGCCGGAAACCCTCGATGACCACGTCGGCGTCTTTGACCATGCTGTAGAAGATCTCGCGGGCGGCGGCGTCCTTGAGATTGAGCGCGATCGACTTCTTGCCGCGGCCAAGGGCGTTGTAGGCGGCGGCGCGGTCGGCCGCTTCGCTGCGGCGCATGCCGCTTGTGCCACCGAGCTTGGCCGAAGCGCCCGGGACGGCTTCGACGAGCGTCACGTCGGCGCCGAAATCGGCGAGCAGCATGGAGCAGTGGGGACCCGGAGCGAGCCGGGAAAGGTCGAGGACTTTGATACCGTCGAGCGCCATCGTCATGGTGCGGGACTCCTGAAAAGGGGTGTGGCTGTGCGCCGTAGCATGGCCGGGCGCACAGGGTGACGCAACCCGAGGGCGCGGCCACGGTTGCCCAAGCGCCGCTGAGTGCGTAGGAATGTGCGCACCACCCGCGGAGGGCTCCTATGCCTCGCCTGTCTGAACTCAGCCGCTCAGTCGAAGGAAAGGTCGTCCTGGTGACGGGCGCAGGGAGCGGCATGGGCCGGGCGACCGCGTACCTGTTCGCGGACGAGGGCGCCAGGGTCGCCGCCGTGGACCAGAACCGGGAACCCGTCGAGCAGGTGGCCGACGACATTCGCAAGGCCGGCAGTACGGCCCGAGCGTGGGCCTGCGACGTTTCGGACCGCGCGGCCGTGAACAGGCTGGTGGACGAGGTTGTGGCCGAGTTCGGCGGGCTGGACATCCTGGTAAACAACGCCGGCATCTCGGCCGGCATGCCGATTGAGGCCGAGGGGTACGACGCTATCTGGGCGCGCGTGCTGGCGGTGAACCTCACGGGGATGACGCACACCATCCGTGCCGCGCTCCCGTACCTGCGCAAGTCGTCGAGTCCTCGGATCATCAATATCGCCAGCACGGAGGGGCTCGGCGCGACGCCTGGCAACAGCCCGTACACGGCGGCCAAGCACGGCGTCGTCGGGCTCACACGCTCGCTCGCGCTCGAATTCGGGAAAGAGGGCATTACGGTGAACTGCATCTGCCCCGGACCGATTCGCACGGGGATGACGGCGCCGATACCGGAAGAGATGAAGCAGAAGTACGCGCACCAGCGGACGGCGCTGCGGCGATACGGGTCGCCGGAAGAAGTGGCTCAGATGACGCTCAGCTTCGCCCTGCCGGCCGCATCCTTCCTGACCGGCGTGGCCGTCCCGGTTGATGGTGGCCTGACCATCCGGCGCGCGTGATACCGCGCCACTCTTGCGACGGCCGGAAACACGCTTCGGGTACTATGTGGCGGTGACGACAGACCTGCTGGAGATCGAGTGGCAATACGCGGCGCTGGACACCCGCCCGGTGGTGCGCTGGTTGAGCGGTCCGCTGCCTGACGGATACAGCGTCTCGCCGGCGGGCGTGAAAGAGCTGGACGACGCGTACTTCGATACCGCCGAATTCCACATCAACCGCGCCGGGTACACCTGCAGGGTCCGCCGCAAGGGCGAACACGCGGAGCTCACGCTGAAGGGCATGGCGGAGGCAACGGACGGCATGCGTTCCCGCCGCGAACTGTCCGAGCCGCTGGAGAGCCCCCAGGTCCCGCCCCTGAGCGCGCCGGGAGCCTGCGGGACGATTCTCCGGGCCGTAGTGGGCCGGGCGCCGCTTCGCGAGATTTTCCGGCTGCAAACGCGCCGCGAAGCCTTCGATTTGTCGGACGCGTCAGGCGTAATTGCGGAAATCGCTGTCGATGAGACCACCATACCGGTCGGCGAAGACCGGCCGGTGCGGCTCTCGCGTGTCGAAGTCGAGGTTGACCCTCCGGCGGTCGATCGGGCGCGGGCGTTCGTCGCATCGCTGGTGGCTGCGAACCGGCTGACGGAAGCGGCCACTTCGAAGTTCGAATCGGCGCTGATAGCCACGGGACACGTGGTACCGAGCGCCGGGTCCGAGTTCGGTCCGACCACGGTGTCGCCGGACATGACGGCGGCGGAGGTCGCGTTTGCGGTCTTGCGCAAGCAGTTCGCCGTGCTGCGGGCGAACGAGCCGGGGACGCGCCTGGGCGAAGACATCGAGGCGTTGCACGACATGCGGGTTGCCTCCCGCCGGCTGCGGGCCGCGATGGCCGCCTTCCGGCCCTTCCTAACGCCGAGGATGCTGCGCTTCCGCGACCAGCTCGGCTGGGTGGCTGCGGCCCTGGGCGAGGTCCGCGACCTCGACGTGCAACTGGAGCGGATGCACGAGTGGCGCGCGAACTTCCCGCCCGAGCGTGCCGCGGCGCTGGAAGCTGTCGAGGAGCTGCTGGAGGCGCGCCGGAAGGCCGCGCGCAAGCGGATGCTCGCGGTGCTGGATTCGCGCCGCTACGAGCAGCTCTGCCAGAGTCTCGGCTCGGCGCTGCGGTTCGGGTCGCCAAAATCTTTCGCGCCCGGGCGGGCGCCGGTGCTCTCGATCGCCCCGGACATGGTGGAACGGCGCTACAAGCGGGTGCGCAAGCAGGGCGACGCCATCAACAAGGAGTCCCCGCCCGATTCGTATCACGCGCTGCGCATCGATGCGAAGAAGCTGCGATACGCGCTGGAATTCGTCGGCAACGGGATCTACGGCAAGCCGGCGATCGAATTCAGCACGCGCGTGACGGCGATGCAGGATGTCCTCGGGCTGCACCAGGACGCCTACGTGGCGATGGACCTGCTCCAGGAGATCGCCGACTCCTCGGGGAAGAGGCTCGGCCCACAGACGCTCATGGCGATGGGATCGATCACCGAACGCTACCGGCTCGACGCCATCGAGTTGCGGGGGAAGTTCCCGTCCGTCTACAAGCCCCTCTCCGGGGAAGAGTGGAAGCGACTGCTCAGGCTGATGGAGAGCCGGAGGCCGGGGCCGACGGCGGGGGCCAGTTCCCGACTGACGTAGCTGTACCGGCGACGGCCTTGCGGGCCGCCTCGTCAATCTCCCGTGTGAGTTTGCTCAGCTCATCAGGCCGGTTGCTCCGCGCCCGGATCACGACAACCGCGATATCGAGACCTGCCACTGATTGCTGAAACGGGATGCTGCGATCCATCGTCAGGAAGACATCGAATTGCCCCTGCGCAAGCCTCAGCAACTCCCCGTTGCGTATCCCTCGCCAGCGCATCTGGCGCACGGTGCGAACTTCGTGGTTGGGAAGCGCCCTTGCGAGCAAGATTGGCAGGTTCTCGTCAAGCAGCAGGCGCGCCATGCCGCTCCAGCATCAACTCGCCAGCTTCCTCGATGAATCGGACAACCTGGTCTTCGGCCACCGTCGGGAAGTTATCGAGGAACTCCTCGATTGAATACCCACCCGCAAGCCAGTCGGTCAGCGACTTCACTGGCACGCGCGTACCCATGAAGACCGGCTCTCCACCCAGGATCTCCGGATCGACGTTGATCAGTGGCTCCGTCGTCGCGTCCATCACCGGAATCGTATCACGAGCCTTCGCCGCCAGACACTAACCGCCCCCGTTTCGCATACACTTCCCCGGCATTTCTCGCCCCGGGAGGCCCACGTGAAGGTTGTCCGCAAAGGTGAAAGCCCCGAATCGGTCGCGAACACGCCGCTCTTCGTCGGCCTGGTCCACACAAGCCCGCTCGTTACCACTGACGAGAGCCAGACGGTTGGCGTGACGCTCGTCCGGTTCTCGGATGGGAGCCGGAACAAGTTCCACACGCATACAGCGGACCAGATCCTCTACATCACCGAAGGCCGCGGCATCGTCGCCAGCAAAGAGCACGAGCACCACGTCACGGCGGGCGACATCGTCCACGTGCCAGCCGGCGAAACGCACTGGCATGGCGCTGAGCCCGGGGCCGACATGGCCCACCTCTCCATCCTGCCCACCAGCCAGACGGCGATGGTCGAATGACCAGCCCGCTGATTCCGGATGAGACCCGGGCGATGCTTGGCCAGCTCCTGAGCGAGCCCGTCACGGGCGTGATCAGCGCCGCCGCCGCGCAGCGTTTCGCACTCGCCGCGGACGACCTGAACCCGCTCTACTTCGACGAAGCGGCGGCGAAAGCCGCCGGTTACCGGACCACCCTCATCCCGCCGGTCTTCCTCGCCTGGTCGCTCAACCCGCCGCGGCCGGTCTCGCAGGTCCGCGAGGACGGGCTCTATCGCGGCGAGGGCAAGCGCGTCTCGCTCAACGTGAAGCGCGTGATGTTCGGCGGCGAAGAGTGGGAGTTCCTTGCGCCGC
>JAXLXA010000012.1:0-145748 GCA_046328215.1 Dehalococcoidia bacterium
CGCCACACATCTACGTGGCTTGACCCCAACCGGCCTTCTCATGGAAGGGGGCCGGGGGGTGAGGGCAGGCCCGTGGCGATACACTGCCAACTTCTTCAACTGAGTATTAGGGCCGGGAGCCCCGTCTGCTACGATGGCAGGCGTGATTACCCTCGAATCCATGCTCGTCTCGAAGCCTGGCGTGAAGGGCGGCCGGCTCTGCCTGCGCGGGACCGGCATCCCCGTCCACAACGTGGCCGGCTACTACCGCATGGGCCACACCGCCGAAGAGATGGCGTCGGAAAACCCGCATCTCGCACCCGGGCTGTTCCATGCGGCGGTGGCGTTCTACCTGGCCAACAAGGCCGAGATCGACGCGGAGATTGATGCGGAGATCGCGCTGGAAGAGGAATTGGCGGCGAGGTCTCCGCATCGCTGGCATCCAGCCGACGGCGCA
Source organism: Dehalococcoidia bacterium (assembly GCA_046328215.1). GTDB lineage: Bacteria > Chloroflexota > Dehalococcoidia > Tepidiformales > Tepidiformaceae > Amarobacter. The sequence goes on from JAXLXA010000012.1 coordinate 437, forward strand.
TGAGTCTGGCGCTCTTCATGGACGAGGACTCGCTGCACAAACACGTCCTCGTCGCATTGCGGCGGGCGGGGTTTGACTGCCTCACAGTGACGGAGGCAGCGAGAGAAGAGTTCAGCGACCCGGACCAGTTGGAGTTCAGCAGCCAGAGCGGAAGAACGATTCTCACGCGTAACACTGGCGATTTCTCGGCGCTGGACAAAGCGTGGATTCGAGACGGACGAGTGCACGGAGGCATCATCGTGGTTACTGGAATCCTTGTGGATCCCGGCACGATCCTCCGGGCCATGCAACGCATCGACGCCCCATTCGACTCTGAGACCGTTCGCGGGCAGTTCATCCACCTCCGCAACTACGTTTGAGGGTCTCCCTCGAACTGAGTTAAACGGCGATCCCGGTGAACGGCTCCCCTCAGCACATAGCAGAGGCCTACGTGCCGCCCAAATCCTCCCCATACCGCTCGCGGTAGATCTCCTCACGTGTTCGCTTCACTGCCGCCACGATCTCCTCTTCGGTGGGTTCGGGGCCCGACGCCTCGCGCGACGCCTGTTCCGCGAGCCGCGTGAATTCGGCTGTTGCCCGTTCGCGGCGCACGCGTTCCAGCGCCTGGAGGTCGTCGATGGTCACGACCGCCACAAAGGGTTGGCCTTGCTTTTCGACGATCACGGGCTCTCCCGTGTACTTCACGCGGTCGGTCAATTCGGCGAAATGCGAACGTGCTTCGCGTGATGAAACACGCTTCGTCATGCTCTCCCTCCTGCCGGGGCCTCGGGTGGATTTGCGTACACAGCGTACCATGCGTGCGCACTCAGGATGGAACGCGGAAAGAGCCCCTCAGCACACAGCAGTCGCCTCCCGTACGCTCTCCTCACATGGGATTCGACATCGAGGGCATCATCAAGACGGCCGGCTACATCGGCCTCTTCCTTATCGTGTTCGCCGAGACCGGTCTGCTCGTCGGGTTCTTCCTGCCCGGCGATACGCTCCTGCTTTCGGCCGGCCTGCTCATCCAGCAGGACAAAGTCGGCCTCGAGCTCTGGATCCTCATCCCCCTCCTCATCGCCGCCGCTGTCATCGGCGACGCGGTTGGCTACCAGGTGGGGAAGCACACCGGGCCGCGCATCTTCAAGCAGGAAGACAGCCGCCTCTTCCACAAGGACCACCTGCTCCGCGCCCAACGCTTCTATGACAGGCATGGCGGCAAGACGATCATCATCGCCCGCTTCCTGGCGTTCATCCGCACGTTCGCGCCAACCGTCGCCGGGGCCGCGAAAATGCCCTACGGCAAGTTCGCCACGTACAACATCGTCGGTGGGGCGCTCTGGGTCCCTTCGATGACGCTGGCAGGCTACTACTTCGGCAAGGCCATCCCCGCCGACGCGATCGACGTCTTCTTCATCGGGCTGGTGGTGGTGATGGTGGCGGTTTCCTCCGCGCCTGCGCTGTTTCATCTCTGGCGCGAAAGGCGAAAGGCCCGCGCGGCCGCGTAGTTACGCCGCCACAGATTAGGTTGTCGGAATGGGCGGAACCAACCGCCTCGTTCGAGCCGCGACCATCCGAGAGCAGGTCGTGCCCTCCGAAACGGCCCAGCCACCAGTCTCGATATTGAGTAGGGCAGGCCGCATCCAACCTGACCCGTCGTTGAACCGCGACCCATCGGGAGCGGATCGTGACCAGGCCACCAAGTCACGCGTCAGCGAGCGAGTTCCTGAGCCGGGATGGTGGGTGGCTACCGCGCGGCTCTCTCGCTAAGCCGTGATCCGCTCCCGGAAGGGTCGCGGTTCCGTCCATTTCGACACCCTGAGCCGTGGACGCGTGCTTAGTCCTAACTCGTCAAAGTCGGCGATCGTTCGTCCGCGCAAACACGAGACCTGAACTCCCCCTCTCCCGCGACGTTAGGAGTCGGGAGAGGGGGTCGGGGGGTGAGGGCAGGACGTTCCTCAGCCCCGGACCACGCTTCCTCTCCTTCACGCCGTGACACCCGCTCCGGCATGACAACTGGTCTTCCCCCGCTTGCAGGGGCCTTTTCCATCTCCGCGATCCCCTGCCACCTGCCGAAAACCAAGGCGTGATGAAGGTGTGGTGGCCGGGAGCGCTTATCGCCGCGTGCGTGGTGGGTTTCGGCGCGGTTCGCTCGGATGAGGTGGCGGCGCCTCCTCCGGCGTTGGCCGCGGCGACACTCGCGGGCGGTGGCGGCGCCGCCGCGGCCGTCGCGGCAGCTGTCACCATTCGCCGTCGCCGCGCCCCCTCCCACATCGCCGACGGAGGCCTTTCGCCCGCCATCCGCTGGTGGGACCGGGGCGAAGTGGACAACCTGACGCAGTGGGTGGCCGACATGGTGGGGCAGGATGCGGCCAACCATGCCACGCGTACCGCCTCCCTCTGCCAGCACATGTCCGACCAGTTGGCGGTCCGGCCCGAAGAGACTGATGACCTGCTGCTCGCCGCTTTCGCGCACACGGCCCCTGGCGCATTCGAAACGACCGACGCCGAGTGCGGCGGCCATAGCCCGGCAGCCATCGCCCTGGTGGTGGCCGCCGTGACCGCGGGCGGCCATCCCACGGCCGCCCAAGTCCTGGCCCAGGTGGGCGAGCGCTGGGATGGGACGGGCTCCCCGAAAGGCCTGCTCGGCGAGGCGGCGCTTCTGCGGGGGAGAATCCTCGCCGTGGCCTGCGCGTTTGACCGCGCATCCACGAAGGGACTCGATCCGGGGCTCGCCGCAATCCGCGAGGGGAGTGGGACGGCCTTCGACCCGGTGGTCGCGGCGGAACTGTTGCACCTCTTCCGCCAGCCCTGGCAACTCCGGCAGGCGGCCTGATGCCCGGCCTTGACCCTGTTGCCAAGGTGCTCGCGGACGACTTTGAAGGTAGTCCGGTAAACCCGGATGCAACCTTCGCGTCACCAGACCGCTATGGAGCAGGCAGGCGGATGTCGTCTCAGCACCACTTCACACCCCGTTTGCCACTGATCGCGCTGCTCGCCGCGGTGCTCGTTCCTGCTGCCGTCGCCCCGGTGCTCGTGGGACGGCTCATCACTGGGGACGGACTTTCACTGGCCACGCAACTGACGGTCGAACTGGTGTTGGCGGGCGTTGGCCTGGCCATCTTCCACCGCAAGGTCGCGCGACCGCTGCGCCACCTGGCGCGGGTCATCCGCGGCGCCGCCGAGGGCGAATTCGAAGGCACGGCCGCGCCGTCGCCGGTGGCTGAAATCGACGCCATCGCGAGCGCCTTCAACCAGATGTCGGGCGCCATCCAGGAATCGACCGACAGCCTGGTCCACCGCGCCTACCACGATCCCTTGACCGGGTTGCCGAACCGGGCGCTCTTCCTCTCCGGCTTCACGCGCGCCCTCGCCGGGCCGCAGCGCACGAACCGGGTGGCCGTGCTCTTCCTCGATGTGGACCGCTTCAAGTACCTGAACGACACGCTGGGCCACGGCGTGGGCGACCAACTCCTGTCGGTCTTCAGCCAGCGGTTGGTGGGCGCGGCCGAAGGGCAGATGGTCGCCCGCCTGGGCGGCGACGAGTTCACCGTGCTCATCCAGTCCACCAACGCGCAGACCACCGCGCTCCGCATCGCCGAACGCATCATGCATTCGCTCCGGCGGCCGTTCTCCCTCTCTGGACACGAGATGTTCGTGACCTCGAGCATCGGCATTGCCGTGAGCACCAGCGCCGACCGCACAAGTACCGAACTGCTCCGCCGGGCGGACATCGCGCTCTATCGCGCGAAGGGCGAGGGTCGCTCCCGCTATGTGTTGTTTAGCCCCGACCTCGACGCCATCCCTGCGGAGCAGTTCGACCTGGACAATGCCCTTCGCCGCTCCGTCGAGCGCCAGGAACTGCTGCTCCACTTCCAGCCCATCGTGGACCTGCGTTCGGGTGACATCTCCGGGATGGAAGCGCTCCTGCGCTGGGACCACCCGCACCGCGGCATCCTCTCGCCGGCCACCTTCATCTCCATCGCGGAGGAAACCGGAGAAATCGTCCGCATCGGCCAGTGGGTGCTGGAGGAGGCCTGCCGCCGCACCGTCGAATTCCAGCGTGCCCGGCCGATGTACCCGCTGACCGTCTGTGTGAACATCTCGGCGGCGGAATTCCGCCAGCGTGACCTTCCCCGGCGCATCGCCAAGGTGCTCGAACAGACGGGGCTCCCGGCGAAGCAACTCAAGCTTGAGCTGACCGAAAGTTTCCTCATCCAGGACATCCCGGTGACGCTGGAAATGCTCGGCGAACTGCGCGAGCTCGGCGTCGGCCTCGCAATCGATGACTTTGGCACCGGCTACTCGTCGCTCAGCTATCTCCAGCGGTTGCCCATCGACACGCTCAAGGTGGACCAGTCGTTCATCGCCCGCCTCGGCGTCGATGCGACATCCGGGCCTGTCCTCCGCGCCATCGTGGAAATGGGCAACGCGCTAAAGATGAACGTCGTGGCCGAAGGCATCGAGAACTCCTGGCAGTGGGACTTCCTCTACGGCATCGGCTGCAAGCAGGGCCAGGGCCACCTCTTCAAGGCAGCGGTCGACGCCGCGGAGTTCGCCCGCCTGGTGGCCGCCCACGGCCCGCTCGTCCAGCGCCGCAAGCCCATCCTCCCGCGCGTGAGCTGAGTAGCGTAGAGGTTAGAGGAGAGTCATTAGAGGTGAGCGGTATAACCGTCCCCCGCCACGCGCCACCCATTGGAACCGCCACCAACCGGGAGCAGATCGCGACTCAGCCACACCGCCACCTGAGAGGTGACGTGGAGGTTAGACACCGCCACCGCGAGGTGAGAGGCCCACTTTCCTTCTCACCTCTCACCTTCTTTCTTTCTCTTCACTCCCGCGCGATTTCGGCCATCAGTTCCACGGCTGCATCGTCACCGGAGACCGTGATGCCGGTCAGGCCGCAGTCCGCCCAGGCCTTGTAGCGCTCGCGGATGCGTTCTGGCGGGCCGACGAGGGCGCCGTCGTCGCAGAATTCGTCCGGCACGGCTTCGATCGCCTCACCTTTGCGGTGGGCGAGATAGAGCTCCTGGATCGTCTTGGCCGCATCGCCGTAGCCCCGGCGGACCATCATGTCGTTGTGGAAGTTCTTGTCGCGGTGGCCCATGCCGCCCACGTACAGCGCGATCTGCGGCTTCATCTGGCGGAATGCCTCACGCACGTCGTTGGTGATGATCACGCGGACGCTGGACTGGACTTCGAAGTCCTTCCAGCCCTTGCCGTTCCCGGCTTTCGCGAAACCTTCTTCGATCCACTGCTTGTACATGGGCGCCGTCTGCGGGACGAAGCCGAGCGGGAGGATGCCGTCGGCCACTTCGGCCGCCATGCGGACGTTGGTTTCGGTACCGCTTCCCAGCCAGACGGGGATGTTGGGGTTCATGTGCAGGATGGACTTGAGCGGCTTGCCGATGCCCATCGCGCCGGGGCCCTTGTACGGCAGTTGGAATTCCTTGCCGTCGTGCGTCACCGGCTCATCGCGGGCGAACACCTTCTTCATGATCTGGACGTAGTCCTTGAGCCGGTAGTACGGCCGGCCCCAGGGCTGCCCGTACCAGCCTTCGACGATCTGCGGGCCGGAAACACCCAGCCCCGCGATCATGCGCCCGCCGCCGGCCAGCGCGTCCACGGTGGCGCATTGCATCGCGCACATAGCGGGCGAGCGGCCGGCGAGCTGCATGATGCCGGTACCAAGCCGGATCTTCTTCGTCAGCGCGGCAATGTAGGCGAGCGGTGTGATGGCGTCAGAGCCATAGGCCTCCGCGGTCCAGACCGAGTCGTAGCCGAGCGCTTCGGCGTGCAGGACCTTCTCGATGGGAAGGCGCATGTCAGCGCCCGAATAGCCGATGCCGATGCCGAGTTTCATCCGTGAGACCTCCGCGGTTCGATGGTTGCCGGCGAACGGTAGCACGGAACGCGGCGGCAAGGGGCGAGAATGGCCATGACGAGCGTTGGCGCTGCGCCACGCTGATCGCCGGCCGTCGAGGCCCGGCGTTAAGGCGCGAGCGCGCCCATCAGCATCTCCACCGCGCGGTCCGCCGTCGCCTCGAGGTCGAACGCACCGGGCGCGAGCAACCACTGGAGCGCGATGCCAATGATCGTCCCCTGGTGCCTCGCCGCCGCGGTGTCCGCGTCCAGCGAACGCGCATAGATCCCCGACTCCTGCCCGCGCCGGATGGCCTGCGCGGTCACGTCGCGGAACTGCTGGTAGAGCTGCCGCACCTGGGCCTGCAAGAGGGCGTCGGTTGCGCCGTTGGCCGAGAAGTTGAGGAAAACCTCGAACGCGACCGGATCCTCGCGCGCCTGGAGGATGGCCGCGCGCGTAGCCAGCCGCATCTGCTCGGCCGGGTCGTGGCTGGCGGCGACTGCCGCGGAAACGGCGTCGCTGAAGATTTCGCGGCTGCGTTCGAGCACGCCGGAGAGCAGCTCGTTCTTGTCTTTGAAGTGATAGGAGATAAGCCCGCGGCTGACGCCCGCTTCGCGCGTGATCTCGTCGATCGACGTTTCGCTCCAGCCGCGCGCCGCCATGACGCGGACGGTGGCGTCGATGATTTCTTTGCGGCGGACGGCGGTGATGTTGGCGCGGGCCACGGGTTGCCCCGGCGGGGAGTGCGCGCCGCGGGGCGGTCGCGCCTGAGTCCGAGCCTAGCTGACGAACCGCTTCCCGGCGACCGATTCGCCGTCCTCGATGTCGGCAAGGAACTGGAGGAGTTCGCGGGCGTACGGTTCAGGCTTGAGCGCCGGGATGCCGTGGCCGGTGCCTTTGAACACCAGGTAGCGCGCTTCGGGCAGTTCGCGAACCATCACTTCGCTCGCGCTGTACACGGGGTCCTCATCGCCGATGCAGACCATCGCCGGCATGGTGAGGCGCTCGCGCAGGATGGGCAGGAGGTTCGGCCGCTCGCGCCGGACCTGCGCCGCGCCGAGGAAGCCCTCGCGGTTCATCCGCTCGTAGCGCTTGCGAATGCCGTCCGCGAGGAAGGGGTCGGTTACCTCGCGGGCCGCTCGTTTGCCCAGCTCGGGCGTGCCGAAGCGGTCCACGAGGTCCGCCATTTCGTCGATGCGCGCTTCGCGGGCGCGGTACTTCTCGTCGTACTCCGGGTGGCTGTAGGCGGCCGAGGCGTCGCTGACCACGAGCCCCGCAATCCGGTCCGCGTGATGGACGGCGAAGTGCAGCGCAACCATCCCGCCGAAGCTGCAGCCCACGAGCGCGCACACGTCGACGTCGAGCGCATCGAGCAGCGTCAGGATGTCCGTCGCGTACGCTTCCATCGTGTAAGAGTCGATGTCCTCCGGTGACGTGGTGGCGCCGTGGCCACGCATGTCCGGCGCGATGACGCGGTAATCCTGGCTGAGCGAGTCGATGACCGGCAGCCACATCCGGCTGTCACTGGTGAAGCCGTGAAGGAGGACGACAGCCGGCGCCTCGGTGTCACCGGCCTCGCCGTAGTACATCGTCAGGTCATCGGTCGTGATTTCCGGCATCCGGGGAGCGTAGCAGAGCGAAGCCCTGCGGAGTTGGGTCAGGGCCTATTTGGTCTTGCCATTCCCGTTGCCATTGCCGTTCCCGTTCCCGTTTCCGTTGCCGTTCCCGTTGCCGTTCCCATTCCCATTCCCGTTGCCGTTGCCGTTGCCGTTGCCGTTTCCGTTCCCGTTGCCATTGCCGTTCCCGTTTCCATTTCCGTTTCCGGAAGTCGGCTCCGGCGTGGCGCTGCCGGCGCCTGAGGTTGGCGCCTCCGGAGCGGTGGTCGGATCTGTGCCGGAACCGCCCGTGGTGGGCGTGTCAACCGCGGAAGCCGTCGGGACCGGGGTCGGCGTCGAAACAGCCGTGGGCGTCGGCTGCGTCGCGGTAGAGGTTGGTTGGGGTGAGCTGCCGGGTTTCACCGTCGGGGTCGCGGGAGGTTGCGTGGCTCCCGGCCCCGCGATTGTCGCCGACGGCCGGGGCGTTGCCGCGGGGCCCGGGACGCCTGTCCCGCCCGGCGGTGGGGTCGCCGTGGCAGCGCGCGCGGTCGCCGTGGCGGTCGAGGTTGCCGTCGAGGTGGGCTTCGCTCCCGTAGTGGCGGTGGGCTGTCCCGGGTTGCGGGTCGGTGATGGCACTGAACTGCGCTCTGGCGCCGTCCGCTGGTCGATCGCCGCGTCATCCTGGGCGGCCTCGATGATGGCCGGCTTCAGCGGCGCGAACTTGAGCTGCGGCGGGGAGGCCGAGTAATCGACCTCGACGTGGGACTGGAGGTCGGCCCGCACGTGCCGTGAAGCGGACCCGCTTCCCGTGCCCGCTTGAGCGGCCGTGAAGGTCGCCGTCGTCAGCACCGCGATGGCGCCGAAAGCGATGGGGCTAGGCCACCTGGTCACCGCGTTCCCTCAGCGCTTCAAGGCTTTCGATGCCGTTGGACGTTCGCGTCCCGGCGCCGGACCGCCGGGATTCCCAGTGGCGCGCGAAACGGCGAAGCGTCGCGACAACCTCCGGGTCGACAATCCCTCCCTCCGCGTCGCGCCAGAGCATGCGCAAGGCTTCCTGCGGGCTAAGGCCTCGGCGGTACGGCCGGTCCGTGGTCAGGGCGTCGTACATATCGGCCACGGCGGTGATCCGCGGGAAAAGGGTCAGGTCGTCGGCGCTCAGGCCAAGCGGGTAGCCGGTCCCATCCAGGCGTTCATGGTGGCCGCCCACAATCTCCAGCACCTCCTTCGGCAGTTCGGCCCACTCGAGGATGCGGAGGCCGATCGTGGGGTGCTGTTCGATCAGGCGGCGCTCGTCGTCATCGAGTTTGCCCGGCTTGAGCAAGACCGTGTCGCGGATGCCGATCTTTCCGATGTCGTGGAGAAGCCCGCCCACGCGCAGATGCTGGAGCGATGGGCGAGGCAATCCCATCTCGCGCCCGAGCTCGTACGACAGGTCGCCCACGCGCACCGAGTGGCCCGCGGTGTACGGGTCGCGGGCGTCGATGGCGGAGGCGAGGGCTCCGATGGTGGCGATGTGCTGGCGTTCGAGCCGCTCCGCCATCGCATCGAAACTCGCCCCGAGCACGCCGATTTCGTCCGCGGTGCGCACATTGGAGCGCGCGCTGAGGTCGCCACGGGAGACGGATCGGGCGGCGGCGACAAGCTGGCTGAGCGGCGAGGTGAGGTTCCGCGCCACGGCCCAGCCGATGACCAGCACGGCCAGTGTGATCCCCGAGAAGATCAGGCTCATGCGGAGGCGGGCGGAATCACTCGCGGTGGTCACTCCATCGGTCGAAACCGCGACGGAGAGGCCGCCTACCGTTTCGCCGCGCAGCCGCAGATCGCTGCTCAGGAACGAGTACTCGCGACCGAGCACGGCGCCCGTCCCGCGCCCGCCCGGCTCGCCGGCGCCCGGACCACGGAAGAACCCGTTGTCGAGGTTGGCGTCGGAAACGTCGAACGTGGAAGCGAGGAGGACGCCCGCGGTATCGAACGTGGAAATCTGGCCGAGGCCGGTGCGCTTCGCGTCCAGGAGGATGGTGCTCAGGCTGGTGGAGACGGCCACAGCGCCAATCGGACGGCCGCGGTCATCGAAAACCGGCCCGGCGGTTACCAGCAGGGGGCCGCTGGCGGTCGAGGCTAACTGCGCCCACTTGTCCCCGCGCTCGTCGGCCTTCCCCTGCGCGGCGTCCTGGACCGCGGTCCAGTCTGAGGGGGCGGCCTCGCGGGGGAGCGTGGAGAGCGCGCCGGAGGCATCGCGCCGCACGCCGAACACGCGCACTCCGGCGGAGTCGTAGATTTCGAGCCCGTCCAGGTGGGCGTTCGCCGCCTGCGGTAGTGCCAGCGCGGAGAGCCGGCTGGAATCGCCGGCGAGCAGCGCGTCGCTGAGCCCTTCCGTGTAGGCGACGGCGCGGATGACCTCGAGGTGGTCACGCTCCTGCTTCGCGAACTGGTCGGCGGCGTGCTGTGACTCCGAAACCAGTTGGGAACGCAGCTTGTCGTCCAGGGATGACGCCACGAGGCTCGTGATGTTGCGAGTCGCGAACATGGCGAAAATACCGGTCAGGATCACGAAGGGAAGCATGATCTTCCACTTGACGCGGCGAACCCGCACGTGGGTGACGAGGGAAACAAACCGGCTCACTACTTGAATATTTCGACAAAGCGAACAAAATGCGTAGCCCACCTGGGGGACGAAGAAGGCGGCCCGTGGGCCGCCTTCGTTCGAATCTGCCGTGCCGGGTACTACGCCATGTTGCGCAGGCGGCGGATGCGCTCTTCCAGCGGCGGGTGCGTGCTGAAAAGGTTGGCCATGCCACCCTTGCCGCTGAACGGCTTGACGATGTAGAGCGCCGAGACCGCTTCCTGGCGCGGCGTTTCTTCCAAGGGCCGCATGGCCACGCCGCGCTGCAGCTTCTCGAGCGCGCTCGCGAGGGCTTCCGGGTCGCCGGTCACTTCGGCGCCGGTCTTATCGGCGGCGTATTCGCGCTGCCGGCTGATGCCGAGCTGGATGAGCGTCGCCGCGATCGGGGCGATGAGCATGACGCCGAGCGTGATCAGAGGGTTCTGATTGTCTCGCCGGCCGCCAAGAATGCTCGACCACATCAGCATCTGGGCAATCATCTGGATTGCGCCGGCCACCGTGGCCACGATGGAGCTGGTGAGGATGTCGCGGTTGCGGACGTGGCCCATCTCGTGGCCAAGCACGCCGCGCAGCTCACGGTCCGTGAGGATGCGGCGGATGCCGGTGGTTACCGCCACCACCGCGTGTTGCGGGTTGCGGCCGGTGGCGAATGCGTTGGGCGAATCGGTGTTCACCACGTACACGCGCGGCATGGGCATTTTGGAGAGCGTGGCCACCTCGCGGACGAGGTTGAAGAGATGGGGGTCCTCGGCCTCGGTGATCTCTTTCGCGCCCGCCATGGCGAGCGCCATCTTGTCGCTAAACCAGTAGGCGACGAAGTTCATCACCCCGGCGAGGATGAGGAACAGGACGAGCCCGGACGGCCCGCCGATGAGTCCACCGATAGCTACGAGCAGGCCGGTGAGGGTGGCCAGCAGCACAGTGGTTTTGACGAAATTCATGTTCGAGAGTTGGATAACCTCCGTGCATAAGTATACGTGGTGGGGGGCGGGAGATGATGGTAAAGGCAGTTAACGCGGGAACCAGAGATCACTAATGCAGACGTGAGACGTGAGACGTGAGACGGCGGCCATACCCGGCTCCGGCTCCGGCCATCCGTGCCCCGACTGTCAAGGAGGGTTCGCACTCGGCCTGCCACGTTGGCCGGCGGTTGCGAGGGACGTGCCGCGTCGAGGAACGTGGAGGCGGCGCTGCGGCCATCCGTGGCCCGACTGTAAAGGAGAGTTTGCGCCCAGCCTGCCACGTTGGCTTACGGCTACGAGAAACGTGTCTCGGCGAGGAACGTGGAGGCGGCATGCGGCCACCCGTGCCCCGACTGTAAAGGAGGGTTCACGCCCGCCTGCCACGTTGGCCGGCGGCTTCGAGAAACGTGTCTCGGCGAGGAACGTGGAGGCGGCATGCGGCCACCCGTGCCCCGACTGTAAAGGAGGGTTCACGCTCGGCCTGCCACATTGCGGTGGCTGCGAGAAACGTGCCTCGTCGAGGAACGTGGAGGCGGCATGCGGCCATCCGTGGCCCGACTGTCAAGGAGGGTTCGCGCTCAGCCTGCCACGTTGGTCGGTGGCTACGAGAACCGTGCCTCGTCGAGGAACGTGGAGGCGGTATGCGGCCATCCGTGGCCCGACTGTCGGAGGGTTCGCGCTCAGCCTGCCACGTTGGTCGGTAGCTACGAGGGACGTGCCTCGTGGAGGGACGTGAACGCGGCGCCCCGCTCACCGCCCCGCGAGACCCCGCAACGCATCGCCGGTCACGCGGTACGTCGTCCACTCGTCCATCGGGACGGCGCCGAGCGCTTTGTAGAACTGGATCGACGGTTCGTTCCAATCGAGCACGGCCCATTCGAGCCGCGCGCAGCCGCGTTCCACCGCCAGCCGGGCGAGTTCGGACAGCAGCGCCTTGCCGTACCCGTGCCCGCGAAATTCCGGGCGCACGAAGAGGTCTTCCAGGTAGATGCCCGGCTTGCCCTCCCAGGTGCTGAAATTGTGGAAGAACAGCGCGAAGCCGGCGCTCTCGCCCGTATCCGTCTCCGCGAGGATGACCTCCGCGTAGGGCCGCGGACCGAAGAGATGGCCGCGCAGGACCCCCCGGTCGAGCCGGACCGCATCGGGCTCGCGTTCGTAGTCGGCGAGGGCATGGATGAGCTCGATGATCGTGTCGAGGTCCGCTTCCGTCGCCGCGCGGAGCATTTAGTCGTCGACCAGTTCGACGCGCGAGACGGCGGCGCCTTCCTTCGCAATCCGCGTCACGAGCGAGCGCGCCGGGTAGCCCCGGGACTCAGCCGCTTCGAGCATCGCTGCCGAGACCTCACGCGCGGTGCCTTCCGGGCAGATCGCGGCGATGCTGCTGCCCGCGCCGCTGAGCCAGGCCGCGTGCGCGCCGGCGCCCTTCGCCACGCCGAAGATGTCGAACATCGGCGGGAAGAGGCCGGCCCGCTGGCGCTGGTGGATGCGGTCATCCGTCGCTTCGTCGAGCAACTCCATCTGGCCGTTCGCCATGGCGGCAACGAAGAGCGCTGCGCGCCCCGTATTGTGGACGGTGTCCGCTTTGGAGTACTGCTCGGGAAGTGCCTTGCGCGCTTCCTTGGTCGGCATGGAATGGTCCGGGATGAGGATGGCCATGGCTGCGTCCGCCGGGAAGCGGCAGGCGGCGCGGAGGTAGTGCCCGTCGCCCGCCTGGACACAGACCTGCATGCCGCCGAAAAGCGCCGGGCAGGCGTTGTCACCGTGGCCTTCCAGTTCGGAGGCGATGTCCAGGCATTGCCCTTCGGACATGACCCCGCGTTCGAATTCGTTCACCGCAACCACGCCTGCAACCCTGGCCACGGCGCTCGCTCCAAGCCCGCGTCCGAGCGGGATCGAGACCTGGTAGCGGGCGCGCAGGCCGTTCGGCGGTGTCTTGCCGATGCGCAGGTAAGTCTGCCGGATCGCGGTCAGCACCATCTTCTCGCCGACGTCCTCCGTGGGCGGCTGCTCGGCTTCGCCGAACGTGATCGTGATGCTCGCGAACATATCGAGCGCGAGCCCGAGGCAGTCGAACCCGGCGCCAAGGTTGGCGCTGGTGGCGGGGACGCGGACGGTAACGGCGGTTGCTTGCATGGTGCTGGTTTTCCGGTGAGAGAAGCGGTCATGGTAGCAGCGAAGAAGGTAGAGACCATGGCCGAGGCCCCTTTCGGCTTGGAGGCGAAGCTTGCATAGTCAGCGTGTGGCTGACGATAGCGGGCCGACTCGAGCTGAAGTCCAGGACTCGAACCGCGAGATGCAGATGGCGCGCCTGCTCAGACTGGCCCGCACAGGAACTCGGACCGGCGACGACGCGGTGGACGAAAACGGCAACCGATTCGAGTTGAAGAGCACTACTAAGGGCGACGTAGGGACCGGTCGAGATGTCGGAGAGGTCTACTTTGCAAGAATGGAGCGCAGGTACCTCGTCTGCGCGATGGGCACGAACACGCAGTTCGGGTTCACCATCCAGCGTTTGTGGTTCCTCGCACCCTCGGCCCTCGAACCGTGGATACGTTCCAGGCGCGACGGTCTCCGCAAGGACAGGGAACTCGTCAACCGGTTGCTGGCGGCTGCCCCGGGCACACTGACGGGAGACGAAGAGAAGAGGCTGCGGTATCTCGTCGACCGCGGTTCGACACTGAACAATCCCAAGATCTCCCGCTCGTATATCGAACGGCACGGCACACTTTTATCGGATGCCGATGTTGCTACCCAGCTCCGGCAGCTAGTTGCAGCTCATCCGATCCCTCAACCAGCTTCAGTTGACGAGGCTGGGGAGCCGCCGGCCTCAGATACTCGAAAATAAACGCCAGCTTGACGTGCGTGTAATCCTCGTTCAATTGATCGCGGCCGCCGTTCGGTCGAAGCGTCTTTCCGTGGTAGGTGCCACCGCTCGTCCCGACGTACCGGAAGTTGGCCGCTCTGTAGATGGTCCCCTCGTGATGCACCGTGTCAGCCCAGCTAACCACGGCGGCGATGGCGGGGAGATGGGGATACTTGCGACTCCAGTCTTCGCGGCACCGTTTCAATGCCTTGCCAACGGCGCAGGTAGCCACGGAAAACGCGTGCTCTTTGCCCGAACGGTCCGTGACGGTGAGCCCCTGGACCGCGGGGTCAACCCACATGCGCGCGAGTTCCAGGAGGTTCATCGGCCCGTGGCCCTGGAATCTGGCTGACATACGTGGCAGCGAAAAGAGAAGGACGCCCACTCGCCGCCCATCGAGCAAGATCCAGTACGGCAGTTGAGCCATCGTGCGGCCGCGGTGAAGATAGTGCTTCTCCACGATCAGCGCGGTGGCCTCTTTCAGGTTGGCAATCTCAAGGTCGACGCGATTCTTGAGCTTCAACCCGTTCTCCACGCGGAAACTCGCACAGACGTTCTACCAGACTGAGCGACGAGGGTAAACCGCGCCACCCGCCCGCCCATCCACTTACCGGCCGGTAAGCACGACGCTATCGGTTGAAACACGGAAGTGCGATAGTTGCGCCCAGTTTTACGGAGGGACCATCCGTGTTGAAGAAATGGACGATTACAACTGCCGCAATCGCGCTCCTGGGCGTTGGCGCGCTCGTCATCGCCGCCTGCGGTGACGATGACGATGACGGAGGGAGCAGCAGCGACCTCACATCCGCGAAGCAGGACTGCAAGGATCTCGGGCTCGCCGCGCCGGCGCGCATCAAGTCCGCGGGCAAGTTCACCGTCGCCTCGGACCTCAGCTACGCGCCGATGGAGTTCGTCAAAGAAGGCACGAACACCGCCATCGGCGCCGATGTCGACATCGCGAACTGCATCGCCCAGGCCTGGGGCGTCAACGCCGATATCCAGAACACCCCGTTCGACGCCATCATCCCCGCGCTCACCAGCAAGAAGGCTGACGTCATCATGTCTTCGATGACCGCGAACGACGAACGGAAGAAGCAGGTCGATTTCGTCGAGTACTTCACGGCCGGCTCCGGCATCCTCGTGAAGAAGGGCAACCCGGAGAAGGTCAAGACGATCGCCGACCTCTGCGGCAAGAAGGTCGCCATCCAGGTCGGCACCGTCCAGATCGACGAGGCCGAAGGGCAGAACGGCAAGTGCGGCGACAAGAAGATCAGCGTCCAGACGTTCGAACAGAACACCGACACCATCCAGGCCGTGAGCACGGGCCGCGCCGACGCCGCGCTGATGGACTTCCCGGTCGCGATCTACGGGGCAGCGAAGGTGAAGGGCACCGAAGTGGTGGGCGAGCAGTACGACACCGGCAACTACGGCATCGCCGTCCGCAAGGACGATGGCGACGTGAAGACCGCGCTCGAAGCCGCCGTGAAGGCCATGAAGGAGAAGGGGAAGTACGACGCGATCCTGAAGTACTGGGGCCTTGAGGCCGGCGCGCTGAAGTAGCGCCCGGGTGGAGGGGAGCGGGCGGCCCCTCCTTCACGCGATGACCATGCCGCTCTTCCTCGCCACCGTCGATTGGGGATACATCGGGGACCACCTGTTTTCCAGGCTGGTCCTCGAAGGCGTCTGGATGACGCTGCGCCTGTCGGCGCTCGGCATGTTCATCGGCATTGCCCTGGGCACCCTGTTCGCGCTCATGCGGCTCTCGCGCATGCCGGTGGTGCGCTGGATCGCCTACTTCTATATCTGGTTCTTCCGGGGGACGCCGCTCATCGTCCAGATCGTGTTCTGGTTCTTCGCGCTGCCACAGGCCTGGCCGGGCTGGGCGCCCTGGAACGGCCAGATGTCGCCCTTCGTCACGGGCGTTGTCGCGCTGGCCATCAACGAAGGCGCCTACATGACCGAAATCATGCGCGCGGGCATCCAGAGCGTGGACTCCGGCCAGACGGAAGCCGCGCGCAGCCTGGGCATGACCTACGGGACCGCCATGCGCCGCATCATCCTTCCCCAGGCGATGCGCGTGGTCATCCCACCGACCGGCAACGAATTCATCGCGATGCTCAAGAACTCGTCGCTCGTCTCGGTCATCTCCGTCAGCGAAGTCTTCCTGGTGGCGAAGCTGCAGTACTCCTCCACGCTCCTCTACTTCGAATGGCTGATCATCGCGTCGTTCTGGTACCTGGTGCTGACCACCGTCGGCAGCATCTTCCAGGCCTGGCTTGAATCCCGCTACAACACGAACTACGGCCAGGGCCCGGCCCAGCGAACCGGCCTCGCGCGCATCCTTTCGTTCAGCGGAGGAAAGGACTGATGGCGCTCCTGGAGGTCCGCCAGGTCCACAAACGGTTCGGCCGGAACGACGTGCTGAAAGGCATTTCCATGGCCGTTGAACAGGGCGAGGTGGTGGCTATCCTCGGGCCGTCAGGTAGCGGCAAATCCACGCTCCTGCGCTGCATCAATCAGCTCGAACGCATCGACGCCGGCGACATACTGTTCGACGGGCAGTCGGTGTGCTTCCGCCCCGGCACGCAGCGGCACCTCTCCGAAGGGGACATCGCGAAGGTCCGGTCGCGCATCGGCATGGTCTTCCAGCGGTTCAACCTGTTCCCCCACCTCACCGCCCTCGGCAACGTCATGGAAGCGCCGGTCCAGGTGCTTAAGCAGCCGAAGGATCGGGCGCGCGAGACCGCAATGGCCACCCTCGGCAGGGTCGGGCTCGGCAACCGGCTCAACGCCTACCCGGCGCAGCTCTCCGGCGGGCAGCAGCAGCGCGTCGCCATCGCCCGCGCCCTGGCCATGAACCCGAAGCTGATGCTCTTCGACGAAGCGACCAGCGCCCTTGACCCGGAGCTGGTCGGCGAAGTGCTCGCCGTCATGCGGGACCTCGCCGCCGAAGGCATGACGATGCTCGCCGTCACGCACGAGATGGGTTTCGCGCGCGAAGCCGCGCGTCGCGTTGTCTTCATGGACGAAGGCGTCATTCAGGAGGAAGGCCCGCCCGAGCAGTTCTTCTCGGATCCGGCCACCGAACGGGCGCGGACCTTCCTCCGCCGGGTACGCCAGCAATGACCGGCTGAAAGAGAGAGCCCGAGGCAGCCTCAGGCCGCCCGTCGCAACTCGTGACCGCAGCCGCCGCCGGAAGCGCGCGGCCAACGTCAGGCACGGTTCAGCGCCGCACGGCCGCTCCAGAAGAGCGAGGTCTTCCACCCTCGCCTCTGACTGGCATACTGGCGTGCATGACGGCCGCGCCCGCTTCCCTGCCCGCCCGCGGCCAGCGCGGGCTGCGCCAATCCGGCGAACTGTTGGCGGCGCTGACAAGCCGCGAACTACGGCTGCGTTACCAGGGCAGCCTGGCAGGCTGGGCCTGGTCGCTGGTGCGGCCGCTGGCCCTGGGCCTCATCCTCACGTTCGCCCTGGGCAAGGTCCTCGGCACCGGGATCACGGCCGAGTTCCTCCTCGCCGGGCTCTTCCCGTGGTTCTGGTTCCAGAGCTCGGTCCAGGCCGCGTCCGGGACGTTCGTGGGCAACGGGGGGCTGCTCAAGAAGGTCCGCTTCCCGCGCGAGGTGTTGCCCCTCAGCGTGGTCCTCGGGAACACGCTGCAGTTCCTGCTCGCCCTGCCCGTCCTCGCCGGGTTCCTCCTCTGGGATGGCTACCAACCATCGCGCGAGTGGCTCGCCCTGCCGCTGATCTTCGCGTTGCAGTTGTTGCTGATCTCGGGGCTGGCATTCTTCGTGGCGAGCGTGACCGTCTTCTTCCGGGACCTCGAACACATCGTCGAGGTGCTGCTCAACCTTGTCTTCTATGCCACGCCGATCATCTACTCCGCCGACAAAGTGCCGGACAGCTACCGCTGGGTGATCCGCCTCAACCCGCTGGCGCCGCTCGCCGATGGCTGGCGGCGGGTGCTGCTGGACAACCAGTGGCCGGGCACGGACATCTGGTTTTCGGTGGGATTGACTGCGGCGGTGGTGGTCCTGGGCTGGTTCACCTTCCGGCGGCTGGAAGACGCCTTCGCCGATGTCATCTGACCGTCCCGTCGTCCTCGATGTCCGGGGTGTCTCCAAGAAGTACCGGCTGGCGGCGCCCGGCTCAGAACTGAAGACGACCCTCCTGCATCCGCGTTCGGCCCTCCGCGCCCGCCGCAAGCGCGCCAGCCTCTGGGCGGTCGGCGACGTTTCGTTCCAGGTGCGCCGCGGCGAGTTCTTCTCCATCATCGGCGCCAACGGGAGCGGCAAGAGCACGCTCCTCCGCCTCCTCGCCGGGCTCAGCAAACCCACGCGCGGCACGATCACCGCCCGCGGCACGGTCAGCACGTTGCTGGAGCTCGGCAGCGGCTTCCACCCCCAGGTTTCGGGCCGCGAAAACGCGATTATGAACGGCCTCCTGGTCGGCATGACGCGCGCCGAAATCGAGGCCCTGCTGCCTCGCATCATCGAGTTCGCCGGCCTCCAGGAGTTCATTGACCAGCCGATGCGCACCTACTCGTCCGGCATGTACGTGCGCCTCGGGTTCGCGATCGCGGCCTTCCTCGAACCCGAACTGCTGCTCGTCGATGAGGTCCTCGCCGTGGGCGACCTCCGCTTCCAGGAGAAGTGCTACGACCACATTGCCGGCCTGCAGAAGCAGGGCGTCACCATCGTCATGGTCTCCCACGACCTCGGCGCCGTGGAGCGCTTCTCCGACCGGGCGGCGCTCATGGAACGCGGCCGCATCATCGCGATCGGTGACCCGCGCAAGGTGGTCGGCCTGCACGTCGAGCGGCTGGCCTCCAGTTCGCCCGAGATTCGCGCCGCCCTCGAAGAACACATCGCCGCCGACCAGGAAGGCATGGACCGCCTGCTCGCCGAAGACCCCGAGGCCCGCGCAGCCTTCGACGCCGCATTGGAACTGAACCCGGAGTTCCGAAGGAAGATGGAAGAGGAGGCGGGAGAGAAGTTGAAAGTGCAAAGGACTGAGGACTGAGTCGGAGCGCGCCACGGCAATTGAACCGCGACCCATCGGGAGCGGATCGTGACAAAGCGATTCAGCCACGCGTCAGCCACCACCGGACTAAGTTGAAAGTGCAAAGGACTGAGGACCGAGTCAGGGCGCGCCACGGCAATTGAACCGCGACCCATCGGGAGCGGATCGTGACAAAGCGATTCAGCCACGCGTCAGCCACCACCGGACTGAGTTCAAAGTGGAAAGGACTGAGGACCGAGTCGGGGTGCTCTCGCAGCGCAGCGAAGGGAAACGGTCTGTTTCGCCGGGCGCCAAGTCGCGGAGGAGTCCCGCGTCAGAGGCTTCCTAGATCCGACCGTCAGGGAGGCACGCCCTCAAGCCAGCACCGATGGTGGCCACTCGGAAAAAGGCGGCGCCTGGCTGTGGTGTGGGAGTGACCGCCGCACCTCCCTTACGGTCGGATCTCGGATGTGACCGCAGGTTAGCGTCAGAGCCTTCCTAGATCCGACCGTCAGGGAGGCACGCCCTCAAGCCAACACGGATGGTGGCCACTCGGAAGAAGGCGGCACCTGGCTGCGGTGTGGGAGTGACCACCGCACCTCCCCTACGGTCGGATCTCGGATGTGACCGCCGGTTCTGCATCAGCGGCTTCATAGATCCGACCGTCAGGGAGGGACGCCCTCAAGCCAGCACGGAACCTGCCCACTCAGTCCTCAGTACGCGTCCACGGATTAGGGTGTCGGAATGGGGAAACGGTTGGATTGAGGGGGTGCCATGACGCGGGTGAGTGAGGCAGAGGTCCAGTTGAAGGGGTGAGCGCGTGCGTTCCAGCGAGCGATGTACTGCAGGATCGCAGCCGCGAGTTCATCGCAGCTCGGGTAGTTTGCCAGGCGCAGGAGCTTGCGTTGGATGATCCCGAACCATTGCTCGACCTGGTTTAGCCAGGAGCAGTGGACCGGCGGGAAGTGGAAGGCAAAACGTGGATGTTCGGCGAGCCAGGCCTCGGCGGCCGTGCCTTTATGGACACGAAGGTTGTCGAGGACGACGTGGATCGTCCGGATCGCCTGCGGGGTGTAAGCATCGAGCCACTCCAGGAACGAGAGAAACTCGGTCGCCCGCTTCCGTGCGGCCGTCATTCCGACAACGTTCCCGCTGCGAGTGTCGAAGGCCGCGAAGAGGTTGAGTGCACCGCTGCGTTCGTACTCGTGCTCTACCTGGACTGTCTTGCCGCAACGGGCGGGCCGCGTGGGCTGCAACCGCTTCCTCGGCTGTAGGCTCGTCTTTTCGTCGAGGCAGATCACTGTCTCATCAGGGCTCAGCCGCCGGGTGTACAAGTCGATGATTGAGCTCACCTGCTGCGCGAAGGCGAGGTCGCGGGGGACCCGGCGCGAAAGCCACGCGTGCCAGCGCCAGGGTCGGAGTTGATGATGGCGCAGGACCCGGCGGACCGTCTCGGCGGAGATGCCTTCGACGATCCCTTCGTCTACCAGTTGCCGAGCGATCTCGGTGCAATCCCACTGGCCGAGCGGCACCCCGCGCTCCTCCGGCAACTCGCACGCCATCTTCACGATGTGGACGGCTACCTTAGGGGGAAAAGATCGGCTTTCGGCCGCGGCCAGTCCGGTCGTTGAGGCCCGCTAATCTCTCCCTCTCGTAGCGTCGCCCCCACTTCCGTACGATGCGGACGCCCAGCCCACAATCTTCGGCAGTCTCCCGCTCCGACACCTTCGCATCCAGAAGCAAGATAGCCCGCGCTCGTCTCCAGTGACCCACCGGGAGCGTGGTCATCCGGCAGCGGCGTTCCAATTCCGCTCGTTCCTCATCGGTGAGTGCGATCTGAAAGCTGAGCTTGCGGCCTCGCATGCAATCCCTCGTCCTGCCACCACCTTAAGTATCCCTATCGATCACTTACTCAGCAATTCAGACACCCTAATCCGTGGCGGCGTACTCAGTCCTTTGCACTTTCAGCTGCCCATCCTTTCGGCTTCCAACTCCTTCTCGCTACACTCACCCCGATGTCTCTCACGAAGACCCGGGCCGCCTGGAAACGCATGCGTGGCCTCGTCTCCCAGGACATCGACATCCACGCCCAGTGGCCGCTCACGTTCGGGCTCGTCGGCAGGCGCCGGCCGCGCTGGTTCCTCTGGCTCTACCTGGTCTTCAGCATCCACATGTTCCCCGCCGTGATGCTCTACCGGCTGCAGTCGTTCTTTTATGAGGCAGGCTTCCCGCCGCTCGCGACGTTCGTTTCGCGGCTGAACGACTTCCTATTCGATGTGGCCATCGGCAACCAGGTGCGCTCCAACGGCGCGCTGCTCATCTCGCACGGACATGTCGTGCTCGACGGCTGGACCACGCTCGGGCACCACGTCGAAGTCAACCCGTTCGTGACGCTCGGCATCGGCAACAGCTCGCAGAAGCCGTTCGAACTGTTCGGGCCAACGATCGGCGACTACGTAAACATCGGCACTGGGGCGAAGGTCATCGGGAAGGTCACTGTCGGGGACCACGTGCGCATCGGGGCGAACGCCGTTGTCCTCACGGACATCCCCGCCGATAGCACGGCGGTTGGGGCGCCCGCACGGCACTTCCTGACGAAGCGCGGCCCCGGCGACCGGCCGTGGGAGCCCCCGGCCGAGTGACTGAGCCGCACGTCGCCATCCTCACGGTCACGACCAACGCAGCCGGCCACCTCGGGCCATACTTCGACGCGCTGGAGCGGGTCACCTACCCCAACTGGTCGCTCACTATCGTGGACAATGCATCGGCCGATGGCTCGCGGGACATCGTCCGCGCGCGCATGCCCGCCGCGGAACTGCTGGAAAACGCCGCCAACCTCGGTTTCACCGGCGCCTGCAACCGCGCCCTCGATCGGCTTCGCACCGACGAATCGGTCGACTTCGTCCTCTTCCTGAACGACGACACCGAGGTGACGCCGGGCTTCCTCGAGCCGCTCGTGGCTCGCGCCCTCACTCCCTGCCCTGCGGGAGAGGCGAGCGCCGGGACGACTCTCGTCGCCCCCAGGACGTACCTCGCCGGCCGCGCGGGCATCCTCGACGACTCGGCGGGGGATTTCGACTGGTGGCGCGGCAAGTGGAAGCGCCGCGTCTACGGCCGCCACGAAACGGAGCGAGACACGAGGCCGCGGTCGATCGACAACGCGAACCTCTCCTGCCTCCTCGTCCCACGGCAGGCGTTTCACGATGCCGGGGTGCTGGATGACGCGTTCTTCGTTTACTACGACGACACGGACTTCTGCCGGCGCTCACTGGATGCGGGCTATCGCCTGCTCTACGAACCGGCCTCGGTGGTCTATCACCAGAAGGGCGCGACGCTGGGCGGGCAGCTTTCGGCGTTCGGGTGCTACTACCTCTCACGCAACCGGCCGTACCTGATGCGGAAGCACCTGCCGCTGCCGCGCTTCGCGGCCTTCTTCGCATACTACCTGGCGACGCGCTCAGCGCGTTGTGCGGTCTGGCTGGCGCAGGGCCGCCGGGACCTGGTCCGCGCCACCATCGCGGGCATCCGCGACTTCGCACTCAACCGCATGGGTCCCCGCCGCGCGTAATGAACCCGGAACAGGCGAGCCCATCCCTCAAGCCTGGCGGCGCGGCCAACTCACCACGCCTGCCCGAACCGCTCCCGGAACGTCACGTCACGCACGGGCTTTCGCCTGTTCCGGCCCAATTGCTCCGCCGGCCAGCCCATGGGCACGATTGCGAAGGGCGAGACATTTTCCGGCAGGCCAAGGATCGGCCGCGCTTCGGCTTCGCGCGCCTTCCAACGGGTGGTCAGCACCGTGCCCAGGCCCATCGCGTGCGCGGCAAGCAACAGGTTCTGCACCGCGGGGAACACCGACGCGCCGAGGGCAGTCGCGCCCGCTTCGCCACCGCCGAAGACGTTTTCGGCGCACACCGCAACGAGTACCGGCACTTCCGCCCACGGCTGCCGGTCAGGCGCGCCCGCGCCATAGAACTGCTGGCCAAGCTCATCGAAGATCGTGCCCAGCGCGGCCTTCGTCCCGGCGTCGCGAATCACGATGAAGCGCCACGGCTGCACGTTCCGCGCACTCGGAGCGCGAGTCGCGGCCTTAAGCACCTTCTCGATAGTCGCATCGTCCACGGGGCGGCCGTCGAACTTGCGGACTGCCCGCTGCGTGGCGGCAAGGTGTTCGAAGTCGGCGAATTCCATGGCGATGCTCCCCGGTACGGTGGGGCGATTCTACGTTCCAGGAGGCGATGGAGTGTGCCGCGACGCGCCGAGTTCGTGGACCGCTCTCCCATGAGCCGCGACCGGGCAGGGAGCGGGCATGTACAGCCCACGCGGATGCCCATAGCAGCACCACCGTCCCCATGAGCCGCGACCGGGCAGGGAACGGGCACGCCCAGCCCACATGAATGCCCATCGCAGCGCCGCTCTCCCATGAGCCGCGACCGGGCAGGGAGCGGGCATGTCCAGCCCACACGGAGGCCCATCGCACAACCCTAGCCGTCTATCAGCTCGACTTCGAGGTCGATCAGTTCGGCGTCGAGCCGCCAGCCCTCCACCGCCGCGACGATCGCCTGGGCCTGCTCGTCCGCGTGGCGGGCGTCGTTCGAAAGCACCGCCGCGCCGATCGTCGCCACGCCCGCGGAATCGAGGTCGTCGAGTTCGGCAACCGATGCGTTGAACCTGTTGCGCAGCCGCTCGACGACGGACTTCACGATGGTCCGCTTCTCCTTCAGGGTGCGCGACGGCAGGCGCAGGCGGATCCGGACAAGGGCTATCGGCATTGAGTGGACGTTACGCCGAAAGTCGCGCCGCTGCAGGTTCCGGGACGTCCTCGCCCGCGGCGAGCGCAGCTTCGATCCATTCCTGATGGCGTCGTGGAGCATCTCCTGCGCTTCTTCGACCGTGGCGCCCACGGTGACACACCCGGGCAGCTCAGGGGCCTCTGCCAGGAATCCGTCAACTTCGTCGCCGCGGATCACCTTGTGGTACGGCCGCACCGCAAGGGCGCTCACCCACAGCGGATCAGGGGTCGGCATCGCCCGTCCATGCTACGGGAAAGCTCCCCGCCGTTCTCATCAAATCCTCAGAGTCCTCCAATCTTGCTGTCATCTGACGGGTCTTTACTGGATGCATGAGCTGGAACCGCACCTCCCTCCTGCTCCTTGTCTGGCCGCTGGCGGGACTCGTTTGGCTCGCTCTGCGTGCCGTCCGGACCCAGGGACGCAAGGCTGGTCCAGCGTTCGCGGGGCTGGCGCTCGTCACCGGGCTCGGCTTCTCCGCAGACCCGGCGGATACCTGGGAAGTCGCGCGCACGGCGCTGCTCGCGCCGATCACCGCTCCGGCGCTGGCCTGGGGCGTGGCCCACGGCGGTTCGGTGCACTTCGAAGACGGCATGCTCGTCGTGACCGGCATGGACGGCGGCCACGGCACCCGCTCGACCATCACCATCGGCCAGGTCGTGCTCACCAGCAGGGACGACCTGACCCCGCTCCTGCTGGAGCACGAATCGCGCCACGGCGATCAGTGGGCCCTGCTCGGCATGCTCACGCCGCCGCTGTACTACCTCTCGGACATGCTCCAGGGCGGGTCCGAACACAACGTCTTCGAAGTCTCCGCCGGTCTCTCGGACGGCGGCTACGACTCCTGACCTGCCGGCACCGGCCCCAAGCCCCGCCCCAAATCCTAGATCCGACCGTCAGGGAGGCACGACGTCACTCCCACACCACCGCCAGAAGCCGCCCTCTTTCCGGTCACGCATAGCTGTGCTGGCTTGCGGGCGCCTCACTCCTACGGGTTTCCTATTGACTTGCCCAGCCGCACTGGCAGAAAGTGCATGCACCATGGGCGGTTTCTTCAGTCGTCATGCGTCGGCCCGCCAGATCACCGCTGTCGGGCTCGTCGTCGGTGTGACCTTCGGAATCCAGACGCGCGGCTCATGGACCGAGGACCGCGAGCTCATGCGATTCGGCGTTTACGCGATGGTAGCCGGGGGCTTGCTCCTCTTCGGGTTGCTCGCGGCCACACCTGTCCGATGGCTCCCCGGCATGTGGCAGGAAGACGGTCCGAGCTTCCTCGATCGGACCTGGGGCCTGGTGGCCTACCTTGGCGGCACTGCGTCTGGCGTCTTCTGCCTATGGCTTTCTCCCTGGCCCGGGATGGTGACGGCGGCGGCGCTGCTGTCCTTCACCGCTGTCGCGGTTGGATTCACCCTCGTCTCCGCTCGAAGGTCGCCGGGATGACGCATGGCGAAATTGCCGCGCGCCGCCATCCGGAGACCCTTCCGGACTGGATCACGTGGCCAGCGATCACTCTCATCGCAGCTTCGTTCGGCATTCGGTGGGCGGCGATGGTTCAGCACGAGTTCGGTGTCGTGTTCACGACGCTGGTATTCGACGCCGCCTGGCTCTTGCCTTTGTGGATCGTGTCCACGGTGCCGATTGAGCGCTTTCGAAAACTGCGAGTCCCGAGACCACCGTTGCCTCAGCTGGTGCTGAAAATCTCCCTCCGGTTAGCCGTGGCCGCAAAACCCCCCGGCGCCCAAATCCTAGATCCGACCGTAAGGGAGGCACGACGCCGCTCCCACACCACCGCCAAGGCCTCACCTCAATCCGCCACGCCAACATCTGTCCCGGCCTGCGGGCGTCCCTCCCTGACGGTCGGATCTAGGAACGAATCCTCCGTGCCTCCGTGGTTAAACCGCTGCCCCTTGACCCCGTAGCCGCTCCAGCCCCTACCCTCCGCGCACATGACCCGATACTCCCGCGGCCCTGCCAGCGAAGTCGCGCGCTACTTCCTGCGGCTCGGCGTCATCGCCTTCGGGGGGCCGGCCGCGCACATCGCGATCATGCGCCGGGAGCTTGTCCAGGCCCGCGGCTGGACCACCGACCAGGAGCTGGTCGACATGCTCGGCGTGACCAACCTCATCCCCGGCCCCAACTCCACCGAGCTCGCCATGCACATGGGCGCCGTCCGCGCGGGCTGGCGCGGGCTCTGGATCGCCGGCCTCTGCTTCATCCTCCCGGCGACGCTGATGACGCTCGGGCTTGCCTGGGCCTACGTACGCTACGGCACGACGCCCGCCGGCGAAGGCATCATCCTCGGCGTCCAGCCTTTCATGCTCGCCATCATCGTCCAGGCCATCTGGGGCTTGAAAGGCGCCATGCTCAAGGGCGTCGAAACCTTCGCACTCGTCTTCGTGGTCGCCTTCGCATCCGCGGCCGGCGCGGGCGAGGTGGTGCTCATTTTCGGGGCGGGTTTCGCGATGCTCTTCCTCCATACGCTCGTCCGCCTGCTCACGGGGAACGCCCGCCGGAACCTGGACGATCTGCCTTCGAACGGCCGCCGCGGCCGCTGGCGAGGGCCGTTCACGCGACGCTGGGCGCTCGCCCCGCTTACGCTCGCAGCCCACCCCCCGGGCTACTCGCCGTGGGAACTGCTGCTCGTCTTCCTCAAGATCGGCTCGCTGCTCTACGGCAGCGGCTACGTCCTCCTCGCATTCATGCAGACCGAATTCGTTGACCACCGGGCGTGGCTCACCCAAACCCAACTGGTCGATGCCATCTCCGCCGGGCAATTCACGCCGGGGCCGGTCTTCAGCACGGCCGCGTTCGCGGGCTACGGCATCGACGGCTGGCGAGGCGGGATCATCGCAGCCGCCGGCATCTTCTTGCCCTCGTTCGTGTTCGTCACGCTGACCCACCCGGTTGTACCGCGGCTGCGACGCTCCACCCGGGCCGCGCCGTTCCTTGACGGCGTGAATGCAGCGGCGCTGGCGCTGATGGTCGTCGTCACGGTCCGCCTCGGCCTCGAAGTCCTCGACGGCTGGTACTCCGCCCTCCTCTTCGTCGCCGGCATTACCGCGCTCCTGCGCTTCAACCCCAACAGCGCCTGGCTCGTGCTCGCCGGCCTAGCCGCCGGCCTCGCCTACACGGCCGTCACCTGAGGCAAATGGAACCGCGACCGGAAGGGAGCGGACACGGCTTAGCGACACTGCCAGGAGCGGGACCCCTGCCTCCTCTTCGTGGCCAGCGGCCCCTTGCGCAGCCGTCCGTGGCCCGACTGTGAAGGAGGGTAGGCTGCCAGCCCCTCGAACGGGTCCGGAGCGTGCCAGTTCTGCCCGCTGACCGTGGCCGCCTCGCTCTTTGCACTCACCAGCCAGGCGCATCGAAGCAGTCGTCGAGCGACGCCTGCATCCCCTCCACGATCGACTCCCGCATTCCCGGAATCGAAAGGAGAAACAGCGTCTCTTCGATAGAGCGGTAGTGGTCAGCCGAGATCAGCACCGCGCCATCCGAGTGACCGCTAATGAACACCGGCTCGCCTGTGGAACTGGCGAGGTCAATCAACTGTTCGAAAACCTCTGCCGCCCGATCGACCGGAACGCTTCTCGTAAAAGGGAGCGTACGGCATTGCCATACGCTCCCCTCTCGCGTGCCAGCGCTCTGCCCTACGGCTTCACGATCGACCCCATGTTCACCACTTCGAACGCCGAGCCCGGCACGTTCTTCAGTTGGTTCAGGTCCGTGTCGTTCCAGCGCGAGTCCGTCGCCCCGGTGATGAAGTAGTTCGAACCGTTGTCGGCCACGATCATGCCGTACTTCTTCAGCGCCTCGAGGATGACCTTCGCGTCGCCTGTGTAGCCGGACGTGTCGAAGCTCGCCTTCAGGCGCAGCCGGGCGCCCATCGGCAAGAGGTTCGCATCGCTGGAACTGCTTGCCCAGTGCGTGGCCGGCAGGATGTATCCCTGCTGCGTCTTCGAAACCGTGAACCGCAGCGCGTGGGTGATCTTGCCGCTCTTCACCTCGTCGTAGCGCACCAGGCCGGGCAGGATCGGCAGTCCCGCCGCATCGGCCGAGGTCCACCCGGCGGGACGCAGGGCGCCCGTCGTCAGGTTCCAGATGGCGCCGGAATCGGCGCTCCAGCCAGTGCTTGTCTTGAACGCGCGGTACATCTCGTAGAGCTTGCAGGTGCCCTGCTGCAGGACCAGCACATGCCGGTCACCGTCCGAGTTCGCGCCACCTTCGACTGGCGCATTCGCCGGGATCGGATACGGGCCGGGGTCGCTTTCATCGCCGTAGGCCGTGAACGTGATTGGCACGCCGGCCTGCGTCGAAGGCACCACCACGAACGGGATGCCATACGTAGGGTCTGACCCGAAGTCCGCATGCAGCTTCTGGTTGCCACCCAGCGAGGCGATCTTCGCCATGTAGTTGGCGGAGTTCGCCGCCAGCGGCGCCGCCGAGATGTCCTGGTTCCAGGCATTGTTTTGCGGGAACACCTGGCATCCTCCGATGACCGGCGCCGTTACGCTCCCGCCGGGCGTGGTTGGCGTCGCCGTGGGCGTGCTCGTCCGGGTAGGCGTGGCCGTCGCCGTCGCCGGCGCCGTGGTGTTCGTTGGGGTGGCGGTTGCCGGTTTCGGGGTGTTCGTCGCGGGGGCCGTGGTCCTCGTGGGGGTGGCCGGTACGGGCGTGTTGGTCGGCGCCGAAGCTGTCCCACAGGTAGCGACGATTTCGCTGTTCGAAACCCGCGAGGTGGTCAGCCGCGCGCCGTTGCACTTCAGGCGCAAGGTATCGCCCGGCTGCATGGTGGCTGAGGACGAGGCGGCGAACGCCGCCATGACGCCCAGCGCCAGCATGGCCGCAAGGCCGATCGCGCCGGGGAGGAGTTGCCGTCGCATACGCGAGACTCCCGGTGTCAGGATCTCCCGGTGGGCGGGGAGTCACTGGCACATTCGGCGCTCCTTGGGAGACGTTCGAGCGTGTTTCGGTAACCCCTCCGTAAAGACTTCGGTGACGCGCGGAGGCGAAGAGGCCGAACGATGGCCGCCCGGTGACACGCCGGGTTCGAGCAGGTCGACACGGCCGGGTAGCATGCGCCTCAAACGGAGGGCAAGGTGAACGAGGCACTGGCCGAGCTGTTCGAATACAACCTCTGGGCGACAGCCACACTCATCGATGGTTGCCGCGAAGCGCCGCCGGAGTTGCTCCACGCGCGCGTCGGCGGCGTCCCCGATACCGTCGCCGCGCTCTTCACGCACCTCGTCGGGGGGCAGCAGACGTTCGCCCTGCGGACGAAAGGACGCCAGCACGAAGGCGAGCTCAACCGGCGCAGCCCGTTCCCCGGCTGGGACGAACTCGCGCGGATCGCCGAGCAATCTGGCCGGGAGTTGCTGGCGGCGGCCCGCACCTGCGAAGGCCACGAGACAGTCGGCCTCGCCTGGCAGGGGCAAACGAGCGTGCTCCCGCTCCGCTTCATCCTCGCCCACGCCATCGAACACGCGACCGAACACCGCACGGAGATCAAAATCGCACTCGGCCTGCAAGGCTTCGCAACGCCCGACCTGGATGGCTGGAACTACGCCGCGGCACGGAGCTACGGCGCCAACTGACTCACCACCCACCCACATCAGAGGCGAGGTCGGAAGACCTCACCCGCCCAGGAGCAGCGCGCCAAGGCCCAACCCACCCCGGCACTCAACCACAACCTTCTCGCCCGCCAGCACCCCACATCAGAGGCGAGGGCGGAAGACCTCGCCCGCCCGGGAGCAGCGCCCCAGGCCCAACCCCTCCGATCCCCCACCGCCGACACTCACGACTGTGCCACACAGTCTCCGTGGACCTGTAGTACGTTGGTCCGGTGAAGAACATCACCGTCTCGGTGCCTGATGAGGTCTACCACCGGGCGCGCGAGCGCGCCGCGGAAGAGGGCCGTTCGGTCAGCGCATTGGTGGCGGAGTTCTTGCGGCGGCTGACCGAGAGTGACGCCGAGTTCGCGCGGTTGGAGGCCCAGCAGGCATCCATCCAGGCGACGATTCGGCGGTTCTCCGGCTCGGACCGGTTGACGCGGGACGAGGTTCACGCGCGTGCCCTCGGGTGCGCCGAAGTACTATCGGAAGACCTGGGCGCGGGTCAGGATTACGGCGGAGTGGTGGTGCGGAACCCGTTCGGCGCTTCGCGCGCGTGACTCGGGTGGTGGCGAGGGAATGTCGGGAATGGCCCTCGTTCACAGTCGGGCCCGGGCGATTGATATTCGCGCGCTGCGCCCGGCCGGGCGAGGTCTTCCGCCCTCGCCTCTGACTTATTTGCTACAGGTCAACCCACCGCTACAGGCTTCCGGCGGGTCGTTCGGGTTGATCCGGTCCAGGCACAACTCCGACGGGATGCATGCCTGGTCCGTGACCTGGGAGTACTGGCTCTTGATCACTTCGTCCACGCTCTCCGGTCCGTAGCTAATGACCACGCGGCTGATGTCGCCGATGAACACGTTCGAAATCCCGTCCAGCGGCACGCCGTTCACGATGAACTTCCACTTCTCGGTGTCCGTGTTGCAGAGCTTCGTCTTGTCCGGGAGCGTCATGCACGTCCGCGCCGAATCGACACCGGGGAACGACGGGTCGGTCAGCGTGAAGCCAAGCGAGGTGAAGAATTCGTCCCAGCGGGTGAGCGAAGCGTGGACGTGGACCACCGTGTACCGCGGCTCGTGGATGTGCACGTACGGCGACAACTCCTTGCCGCCAGCGGAAGTAAGGAATTGCGGCTGGCTGAAGTCGAACTTCTGGCCGCGAATGAAGAGCAGGAAGTCCGCGTGTTCGTGGACCGGGGTCCGCCCGCCGTTGCTCGCCGCGCCGGCTTCGCCGCCGTTGTCATCGTTCAGGTTGAGGATCAGCGCGATGGCCAGCGCGATCACCGCCACCGAGAGGATGCCGGCTATCGGCATCCACTGCTTCGGGCCCAGCCAGCCATCCCAGCGCGACTTCTCCTCACTCATCGGTCTTGCCTAGGGAGCCTTGGTCGGCGTCGCCGTAGCCGCTGCGGGGCTTGCCGTGCCGGCGGCGGTGGATGAGGCGCCCGCCTGTGCCGTCTGGGTTGCCAGCGCGTTCTCGACGTTCGTCACGATCTGCTTCCAGTCCTCGATCGAGTTCGGCGTGCCGGTCCCGAGAGGCTGTCCGTTGATCAGGAAGCCCGGCGTGCCGGTGATGCCGAACGAATTGGCGTCGCGTTGCTGCTGGAGAATCGAGTCGAGCGGTGTGCGGTTGTCAAAGCAACTGTCGAACTTCGTGCGGTCCAACCCCAGGTCCGAGGCGAACTGTTTGAGCTTGTCGTCGCTAAACCGGCCGACGTTCGTCTTTTCCGTCGTCCCCTGCCCGGCCTTCGCCTGGGTGAGGAAGAGCAGATTGTGGTACTGCCAGAACTTGTCCTGGTCCGCGGCGCACTGGGCGGCAATCGCGGACGCGACGGACTCGTTGCCGAGGATCGGCAGGTGCCGGTACTCGATCTGCACCTTGCCGTTCTTCACCAGCTCGCTGATGACATCGCCTTCCTGGTCGGCCGTGTACTTCAGGCAGAACGGGCACTGGAAGTCTTCGAACTCAGTGATTTTCACCGGCGCGTCGTCCTTGCCCACCTTGTTGCCCTTGGCCAACTCCACCGGGAACTCGGCGTTGTGCTTCTCGAGCGCGGCGACAAGGTCGTCATCGCTGCTGCTGCTGCCGCCGAAAACGAGGACGAGCACAACGACAACAGCGGCCAGGGCCACGAATCCCGCGAGGACGAGCATGAACCCACCGCTGAAGATGCTCGAACCTCCACCACCTCCGCCGCTCGGGCGCCGCTGGCCTTGCTGGGGCCTGTTCGGGCGCGTGGTCCGGGTCGTGCGCGCTTGCTCTCGACGTGCCTGGCGATTCGACATCCTGGTGCAGTTCCTGGTGTGGGGGATGGGTCAGGGGCGTTCCACGGCGCCCCAACGGTACGTTGGCTGAGGATAGCACCGGCTCGCATACGGGACAGATAAGACGCATTTCCCCAAATCCGAGGCGCGCACGCAGTAAGCGCTGCGATGTCCACCCACCACCTCCGCCACGCGCCAGCCCCACCATCCGAACCGCGCACGGCAGTAAGCGGGTGCCCGGCGCACCCAAGCCAGCCATGCGTCAGCCTGCCCCCTCTCGTCCCCCGCCCGCGACGCGTTCACTCACTCCCGCCGGGCGAGGTCTCCCGCCCTCGCCTCTGACGCCTCCCTAAGGCGCCGCCGGAGCCCCGAACAGCGCGTCCATCCCGCCCGACTGCTGGCATTCCGGGATGCCTGCCGCCGCTTCCGCGAGCCGCGCACGCACCGTGTCCGGCGGCAATGGCGCGCCCTTCGTGATCCCGCCCAGCTCCTCCGTCGAAACCACCTGGCCGTCTTTCGCCTTCTTCGCGATGACGCTCACCTTGTCCACCAGCGCCTTGTGGAAGTTCGCCACGTCCTTCGGCGGGTTGGCCTTCCTCAAGTCCTTCTCGAAGGTAGCAAGGATCGGCGCCGCCACGGCGAGCAGCTTCTTCTGGTCGCCGAACAACTGCGGGTTCCGTTGCGTTTCTGCGTTGAAACTCCCCAGGTAACGACCGATCGCGCCGCAAACCGCCTTCGCATACGCGCGGTCGTCGTCCGAGGCCGGCCCGCGCGTCGGCGTCGGCCCCTGGGTGGGGGTGGCCGTCGCCCCATCGCCGCTGCACCCCGCGAACGCGAGCGCCAACACGACCACTGCCGCCGGCAGCAGCCGCCACGCCCGGAGCGCCGGCCACGATGTTCCCCTCACCCCTGCCTCCGTGACCTTACGAGTCTCCGTGGCCTCCGTACCTCCCTGGTGAGGGACTGGCCAGGCCCTAGCGTAGTGCAATCTCTGCTAGGCTTCCGCGCGCGGAGGGACAGCAGATGACAGCACGGCGCAGCTTCTGGGCATGGGGCCTCGAAACCGATGAGCCCACGGACGAACAGCGGCAACAGGCCGCGGCACGGCTCTCTGCCCGCTACAACCGCGAAATCACCGCGCCGCCTGTGCCGAGAGTGGACGACCTCCGCCTGCGCGCCCCGCGAGCCGCCGCGCCGGCGGCACTGGCCGGAATCACCACCAGCGAGACCTACGATCGCGCCTGGCACAGCTATGGCCGCAGCTACCGCGACGTCGTGCGCGCCGTGCGTGGCGAATTCGAAAACCCTCCGGACGTCGTCGCCTACCCGCGGACCGAAGCCGAAGTCGTCTCCGTCCTCGAGTGGTGCGGCCAGGCGAACCTCACCGCGATCCCCTACGGCGGCGGTTCGTCAGTTGTCGGTGGTGTCGAACCGCCCGGCGGCGACCGTCCCGTCGTCAGCATCGACCTTGGCAAGCTCGATCGCGTCCTCGAAATCGACGCCGCATCCCGCGCCGCGCGCATCCAGGCCGGCGTGCTCGGCCCCGCCCTCGAAGACCAGCTGCGGCCGCACGGCTTCACCCTGCGCCACTTCCCGCAGAGCTTTGAGTGGTCCACGCTCGGCGGCTGGATTGTGACGCGCAGCGGCGGCCACTACGCCACCAACCACACCCACATCGACGACTTCGTCGAGTCCGTCCGGATGGTCACGCCGAAGGGCATCTGGGAATCGCGCCGCCTCCCCGGCAGCGGCGCCGGCCCAAGCCCGGACCGCATGGTCCTCGGCAGCGAAGGCACGCTCGGGATCGTCACCGAGGCATGGATGCGCATCCAGGCGCGGCCCGTCTTCCGCGCCAGCGCGGGGCTCACCTTCGATAGCTGGCAGGCCGGCTACGAAGCCGCCCGACGCGTGGTCCAGGCCAAGCTCTGGCCGGCTAACTGCCGCCTCCTTGACCCGGTCGAAGCCGGTTCGGCGGCGGGCCTGAAGGGCGATGAAGCCCTGCTCATCGTCGCCTTCGAATCGGCCGAAGTGCCGCAGGATTCGCTCATCCGCGAAGCCGTGAAGATCGCCCGCGAAGCCGGCGGCCGCATCGCCGACGACGCCATCAAGATCTCGGACGGGCGTAACGAAGAGGTCGGCCGCGAGGGCGCGGTCGGCGCCTGGCGCAACTCCTTCATCACCGCGCCGTACGCGCGCAACATGACCGCGGGCATGGGCGTCGTCGGGGACACGTTCGAAACTACGATCACCTGGGACCGCTGGCCGGACTTCGACCGCAACGTCCGCGCGGCGGTGACCGATGCGCTCCAGCGGGTCTGCGGCGGCGGCACGCTCAGTTGCCGGTTCACCCACGTCTACACGGATGGTCCCGCGCCCTACTACTCGTTCAGCGGGATGGGCCGCCAGGGCGCCGAACTCGAAATGTGGGCCGAACTCAAAAAGGCCGCCAGCGACGCCGTCATCGCCAACGGCGGCACTATCACCCACCACCACGCGGTCGGCCGGGACCACATGCCCTGGTATCGCGAGCAGCGCCCGCCGCTCTTCGAGGCCGCCCTCCGCGCCGCCAAGCAAGCGGTCGACCCTCAGGGCCTCCTGAACCCGGACATCCTGATCGGCTAGCGAGCGCGTCCTGAGTTCGTTACGGGGCTCCCATGAGCCGCGACCGGGCAGGGAGCGGGCATGTCCAGCCCACACGGATGCCCATCGCTGCCTCCACGCACTGGTCCCGGGCGCGTGCCAAACTTCCGCGCTCAGCGCGTCCAGCCAGCGACGAACTTTCGACGCGCAACACCCTAGTAAAGCGCGTCCGCCCCCAGCTTCTCTCGCCACAACTGCTCCAGCGTGGCCAGTTCTTCCGCGATCTTGCGCGGGGAGGCCGCCGGGTCGGCGGGCAGCGTCTCCAGGACCTCGAAGGTCAGGCCCGGCATCTCGTCAGGCGTGATCGTGTCTTTCAACGTGAAGTGGATGCCCGCGGGAGAGCGAGTGCCTCGGGCGAATTCGAAGCGGTTCCGCGCGCTTCGCAGGTTTGTCGAAGACGCGAGGTAGCTCCGATTCGCCGCCGGGTTCACCACCCGGTACACGCCCGCTTCGGGGCGCGATTCCTTGTACTCGGCTTTCAGCTCGCGGCGGCCTGCGTCAGGCATCTGGGCAGTGTGTCAGCCTTCGCCGCCGCGTGGCAAACCCGCGGTCAGTCCGCCGGTTCGAGACCCAGGAACGTGGTGACCTGGCCGCGGAATTCGGCCTGACTTGCGACGGCGCCGAATCTCCCGACTTCGTTGCCCTCGGCGTCGAGCCAGACGAAGGCCGGGACCGCCTTCACGCCCAGCCGTTCGGCCGCGGCGTCGCGGTCGGCAGCTTTCTCGACGAAGACCACCGCGGCGCGGTAATCGCCCATGACCTGCTGGACGAACAGTTCCTTCTCACACTCGGTGCAGGCTGCGTTCGTGAACCACACCAGCGTGAGCTTGCCGTCTGCCCGCGGCGCCTTCGCGTCCGGGAGCGGCTTGTTCGAGTGATAGACGGTATGGCCGGTGCCGGTAATCGCAGTGATCTCGGTATCGCCGTTCTTCTGCGCCAGGGCGTAGACAGCCGGGTCGATCTTCGTTTGTGCGCTCGCCTGCGAAAGCACCCAGAGGGCGAAGCCCAGGGTTGGGACAAGCAGAGCGACCACCATCGCCCACACTTTCCAATTCCACCGGGGATTCAACCACGAAACCGCCGGCGCGGCCGATGGGCGCATCACTTTCATGCTCATGACTGTACGTTCGGCACACAGGTCGCGAAAGGTGAGGGTGCGGCACCGGCCCTTCGTCAGCGAGGAGCGCGCCTCGTCGAGAAACGTGGAGGCGGCATACGCCTACCCGAGACCCGACTGTAAAGGAGGGTGCGGCCTCGAAACCGCTGCCCCTGTGGTGGCGGCGAGGACGCGCCTATCCGTGGCCCGACTGCAAAGGAGGGTTCGCACTCCGCCTGCCACACTGGTTGATGGCAGCGACGGACGCGCCTGGTCCAGGAAGCTGGAAGCAGCTCCGAGCCAACCGGCGAAGAGTCGCCGCCAACCCTCCTTTACAGTCGGGCCACCGATACGTCGGCGTGTGAATCGACAGCCCACGCGGCATACGCCCATCCGTGCCCCGACTGTAAAGGAGGGTTCGCACCTCGCCTGCCACGTTGGTCGCTGCCAGCGACGGACGTGCCCATCCGTGTCCCGGGTGTAAAGGAGGGTTCGCACTCCGCCTGCCACACTGGTTGATGGCTGCGACGGACATGCCTCGTCCACGAACGTGAACGCACCGCTGGGCCAACCGGCGGAGAGTCACCGCATACCCTCCTTTACAGTCGGGCCACCGTTACGTCGGCGTGTGAATCGACAGCCCACGCGGTATCCGCCTATCAATGCCCCGACTGTAAAGGAGGGTTCGCACCCAGCCTGCCACGTTGGTTGAT
This sequence comes from Dehalococcoidia bacterium, assembly GCA_046328215.1. Lineage (GTDB taxonomy): Bacteria > Chloroflexota > Dehalococcoidia > Tepidiformales > Tepidiformaceae > Amarobacter. Next base: position 36,426 of record JAXLXA010000012.1, read on the forward strand.
GGCAGCAACGGACGTGCCCCGTCCAAGAACGTCAACGCAGCGCTGAGCTAACCGGCGAAAGTCACCGCGAACCCTCCTTCACAGTCGGGCCACCGTTAGGTCGTCGCGTAGTTCAACCGCGGAGACGGAATGCGGGTAGGCCGTCGCCCTACGCCGAGGCTTCGCTACGCCTCGCGAAAATGCCAACCTGGAACCGCGGGTGCCAGACCATCAACCACGTGACCCCGCACAGCGCGCCCAGCATCGCGAGCGTACTGCGGGCGCCGAGCGTTTCTGCGATGACCCCGGCAAACAGCAACGGCAACACGACGATCGCGTCGCTCGTGGTGGCGTGGACGGCGAAGACGCGGGACTGCAGGTTCGCCGGAGCGGCGGCGGTCAGCGCCGCGCGAGAGCTGACCAGGGCCACGCTCAGGGCAGCGCCGATCAGGAAGGCCACGGGCATCGCCACCACCGCAGTGGTGTTGAGCGCGGCTTCGAAATGGACGAGGGGTGGCACCTGGCTGTACACGAACGCTGCGCTCACGCCATAGTCCAGCGAAGCCAGGGCGAAGATGCCGATCGCCAGCCCCGCGATCGAAAGCCGCATGGCCCGCGCCGTGCCGTCGAGCGTGAGCCCTGAGGCCGCCCAGGCAAGCCCGGCAACCGCGCCGGCGATGCCGGGAACGAGGACCAGCGCCGCGCCTTCGGTCCCCAGCGAGAGGTCCTGCCGCACATACAGGGGGAACGCCACGAGGATGACGTGCGTGACGAGCGACTTCACCGAGTTCACGGCGAGCGCGTCGCGCGCCTGCACGGAATGCGCGAAGACCGAGAACGTCTGGCGGAGGCCGTCGAAATGACGGTGACGCGGCGCTTCGTCCCGTGCGACGGAGCCACGCAGCCGCGCGGCGAGCAGGTTCGTCAGCACCAGGTGCACGAGGATGATGCAGAGCGCGCCCGCGATGGCTGCCTGTGGGCCGCCGGCGTAGTAGAGCGCGGGTGTGACGATGAAGAAGCCGGCCGCCTGGCCGCAGTACTGCATCGCCACCAGGAGAGAGTGGACGCGCCCCGGTGACTGGCGGCAGAGCGCCTTCACGAGTGCCATTTCCGAGGTGCTATGGACCTGGGAGACCGCGGCGTAGACGAACGCCAGCCAGGTGATGGCCAGCGTGGAGGGTCCGGCGATCAACGCGAGCGCTACCACCGAAGCGCGCAGGGCAGCACCCACGGCGAAACCCCGGCCCGCACCCAGCCGGTCAGCCAGCGCGCCGCCGGGAAGCCCGAAAATCATCGACGAGACGGCCATCGCCACGATCACGGAGCTCAGGCCCATCGCCGAGTGGCTCGACGTTGCGGCGATGACGAGGATGGCGGCCAGGAACGTGTTGTGCGCGACCTGTCCGGTGAAGCGGGCGCCATAGTAGAGGGCAAGATTTGAACGCATTGCGGACGTGTCTTTCCCTACCACTTCCCCGTATTCAGCCACACCTGGATTAACGGCTTCTTTGAATCCCCGCCACAGGCTCCCGGCAAGCCGCACCGTACCATCGAAACGTTTCGGGATGGACAATCTTTGCGAAATCCTTCACGAAACCTTTCGAAGATCAAGGATTCCCCTGAACCACTTGCAACGGCACTGATAGACCATCCCCCTTGCGAGTTACGCGTATCTCACGGATCAGTCCCTACGCTGGGTCCAAGCGCCCCGGGGTAGCCCAGGGCAAGGAGGGTCCGAATGGGCGTCGTTGCATGGCTCATCTTTGGTTTGATCGCGGGCGCAATCGCGCAACTTCTCGTGCCGGGTGAAGACCCGGGCAGCGGCGGGCTGCTTGGCATCGTGATGACCATCGTCATCGGCATTGCCGGCGCGTTGATCGGCGGCTGGGTGGGCACACAGCTCGGCTGGGGCAGCGTAACGTCCTTCGACATCCGCAGCCTTGGCCTCGCCATCCTTGGCGCCGTCCTCTTGCTCGTCGGGTTGCGGGCCATCCGCGGCGGGTCGAGAAGCCTGGCGTAGCCGCCCGGGCTGGGCTCCTCCCGAAGGCCTCCTTGTGCACGAGGGGGCCTTCACTTCGCACACGGCCCCGGGATTTGCCCCCCGACGCCGCCCTTCGCCCACATCCAACTGCAAAGACCGATGGGCCTGGGAACCAGGATGAGGTTCGGCACGCGCTCGATGCCGTTGGCGGACGCTAATCCGCTGCCCCTGGCGACCCCGCGTCAGCGCCCAACTCGAGCTTGTGTCCCGAGAACAGCGTCACTGTCCCGTCCGGCTCCGCGATGCTCTGGAGATACTCTCGCGGGAGTTTCTTGAGGAACCCCATCGCGCACTCCACGCAGATGCCGTGGGAAACACTGGTCCCGCTCTCACGCACAGGCGTGCTGCACCAGGCACAGACCACGGCGACGGTTTCGGCCATGGCTTGAAGCTACCACCGAGCGGGGCCGAATTGGGCCGCGCGGCGCCCGATTCACCAGCTTGTCCCGGAATTGCCACTCGTCCTGCCAGCGGATCTGGCCATACCTGATCGGCCCGGTTCCCGGAACGGGAGCATGCCCGTCGGAGCACCCTCTGCCGCCGCGCTCACGTCCGGGCGGACATCGGCAAGCTCCAGGGGCTGGTCGGGAACCGGGCAATCGAATGAACCCATGGACCGGATCGGCGCGCGACCTAGCGGCTCGCTGGATTCACAATGCTCAGCCCTTCGATCGGCGGGAAGCGGGCATCGAACGTCCACAATTCGTCGGCTCCCCGCTCCAGGGCAAGCAGACCTATCGCGAGGTCAAACACCGCGGCGCCACGAGGCTGCTGTCGCTCCAGTTGTCCAAGGAACCTGGTCTCGAACCGGCGATTCGAGTGCGCTACTGGAGCTTGCTGGGACCACCGCCTCAAGAAGTCGAGTGCCTCGGAAGCTTCCGCGCCATATCCTCGTGGCTCCGTCACCACGCGCCAGAACTCGCCGATACAGAACACAGGAGTAATGAAGGTTTCGCCCGCCCGGGCGGCAGCTACCACCGCTCGCCGAACTTCTCTCGACCCCGGCGCCTGCGGGACCATCAGCGCCGCGAGGACGTTGGAGTCCACGGCGATGGTCGTCAGGAGGCCCTGCCCTGGACGGCTCGTTTGTTCGCGCCCTCGAACATCGCGGTTCGGAACGTATTGAGGAAGTCGTCCCACGTCTCGTAGAGTGCCCCACGGTCCTCGAAGCCAGCGTACGGACCACCGACCCGCGCGCGAAGCCCCTCTTCGATGAGTTCCCGCAGACTCACTCCCTCATCAACCGCCAGCTTCTTCGCAGCCTTTAACAGGGCATCGTCGATCTCAACGGTCGTCTTCATGCACCCAGCTTACCGTATTCCCGTAAACCCATAAACCTGTCCCCGCCTCCAGGAGACGATTCGCGGGGGACGAAGAGGCCTCAGCCCCCGGTCATCCTCGCGGCATGGCCAGGCCACGCTGGGCGATGATGTTGCGCTGGATCTCGCTCGTGCCGCCGCCGATCGGGCTCGTCGTGCTGTGCATGTAGAAGCGCGCGAACTTGCCGCCGGCCACGTAGTCGTCGTCCCGGTCCACGATCTGGCTGTGCATCCCGCTGATGTGCATCGCGGTGCTCGCAAGGCGGACATCCAGCTCACTGGAGTAGAGCTTGGCAATCGAGCTTTCCTTGTTCGGGATCTCGCCGCGGTCCTGCATGGAGATGATGCGGTAGCAAATCAGCGCCTCGACCTGGGCTTCGATGGTGCGGTCGGCCAGCTCGTGGCGGGCTGAATCACGTGTAGCCACTGTGTGGCTACCGAGTTCGGACTGCTTCGCGAACGCCACCAGGTCCTTCACGATCAGCTGGTGCGCCACGCTCGTCGCGATCCCGCTGCGCTCGAAGTCCAGCGTCGTGGTCGCCAGGTACCAGCCACGATTCTCCTCGCCGAGAAGGCTCGATGCCGGGATGCGCACGTCTTCGAAATAGACCTCGTTGAACTCGTGACTGTTGAGCATGTTGATCAGCGGCCTGACGGTGATGCCAGGTGTCTTCATGTCTACCAGGAAGTAGCTGACGCCACGGTGCTTCGGCGCATCCGGGTTCGTGCGCGCGATGAGGATGCCCATGTGCGCGTGCTGCGCGCCCGAGGTCCAGATCTTCTGGCCATTCACCACGTAGTCGTCGCCGTCCCGGATGGCGCGAGTCTGGAGCGCGGCGAGGTCTGACCCGGCGCCCGGTTCGCTGAACAACTGACACCAGATGTGCTCTCCCGAAATGATCTTCGGGAGGTAGGCGGCTTTTTGCTCTTCGGTGCCGTAGACCATGATGGTCGGCCCCGCCCAACCGTGGCCGATGCCTCCGGAGCGTGGCGCCCGCCGCCAGGCGAACTCTTCGCTGAGGATGAACTGCTCCTTCACGCTCAGGCCGCCGCCGCCGTGCTCTTTCGGCCATGCCGGCGCCCCCCAACCATGTTCATTCAGCTTCGCCGTCCAGCCCCGCATGAACTGCTGGAAACCCGCCTGCGCGCGCCCGGCGCCGTTGAACAGGCCCCATTCCGTCGGCCGGTCGGCGTATTCGGGCGGGTATTCGCTATCAAGGAACGCACGCACCGTGGCGCGGAACTCTGCTTCGCGTGGGCTGTCTCGGAACTCCATTCGGCCACCTCCGGGCAATGGAGCGATTCTGGATTCCGGCCCGGAGGTTGTCTATTGGACAGGGGAAAGAAGGTGAGAGGTGAGCAGGAAAGAGGGGGTCGCTGGGCAGGCCCAGCCAGACAAATAGCCCCGACCGAGTGAGGCAGTATGGGAACGTGGCCTGGGCGTTCCGCTGCCGCTGGGGTGCGGCCTCCCTTACGGTTGTTGCGGCCTGGCAAGCCCACTTTCGTTCTTCACGTCTCACCATCTTTCCTGCTCACGTCTCACCTTCTTTCGTGATAGGTGCGGCTTCCTTTTTCTATTCCAATGCCCTTCTAAGAGTTTCCGAATCTCCCGGACATAGCGTTGGCCCTGCCCGGCGCGCCACGGAGACAGGCGCGCACCGGGATCGGAGGGATCATGTTCCTGGAGATCAGCACCATCATGGGCTTGCCCGCCCACGCGCTTCTCGTCCATGCCGCCGTCATCCTCGTCCCGCTCGCGGCGATCGGCCTGGCGGTCACGGGCTGGAAGGCCTCATGGCGCAAGCACTACAGCCTCCCCGTCGCAATCCTCGCGGTCACCGGCGCCGTGTTCGCGTTCCTTGCGAAGGAGAGCGGCGAGCCGCTCGAGCACTCGGTCCGCGCCGCCGCTCGTGCCGCCGGGACGGATGCCCGCTTCGGCGACCACCCGGAACAGGGCGACACGGCGTTCTTCTTCGCGCTGCTCTTCGCGCTCGCGGCCGTCGCCGTTTGGGCGGTCGACCGCTACCACGAAAAGTTCTCATGGCCGAAGCGGAGCGGCATCATGGCCTACGGCGTCGCCCTCATCCCGGGCGTCCTCGCACTCATCACCATCGCCATCGCCGGCCACTCCGGCGCGAAGCTCGTCTGGAAGGACGTTGGCTCGTTCGCGGCGGCGAAGTAAGGGACCCGGCCCGGTGTACACTGGAATCAATGGCAAGGGTCGAGATCGCGGACGAAACGTTCCAAGCACTCTCGCGCTTCGCGGAGGCGCGTGGGTCGGACGTGAGCGCTCTGGTGGAGTGCGCGATCACATCGTTTGTCGACTTCGAAGCCCTCGACGACGAACAGTGGCAGGAGCGTTGGGACGCGGCCATTGCACGGATTCGGTCGGGGATTCCGAAGGACATCACCGACGCCGAAGTCGATGCCGACATCGAGGCAACCATCTCGGAAGTGCGGGCCGCAACTCGTGCTGGCGGTCATTGACACCAGTGTCTGGCTTGCGGGCCTGCTGCGGCCAGATGGCTTCGCTGCGGCGATCCTGCCGGCAGTACGGGCGAAGAAAGTCGAGCCTGTATTTTGTCCAGCGACTCTTCATGAGCTGACATCTGTCCTCCACCGCCCTCGGTTTGGTGCGCGGTATGCAATCAGTGCGGAAGCGGTGGCGGACTTCTTGCGAGTGCTCATGAGAGCCGCCCACTCGCTCAGTGACCCGCCCATAGTCCCCATCACCCGCGACCCGAAGGACGACATCTTCGTCGCGCTGGCGATCAGTTCGGGCGCGGACTTCCTAGTGACACGGGACGATGACCTCAAGCGCGATTTGCAGGTCGTGGACTACCTCGCTGCAGCTGGGTGCGAGGTGATCTCGGTGCGCGCGTTCCTCGAGAAGCTGGGTTAGCGCTCCCAGTCCGCCGGCAGCCCCAACGGTTTCCACGAGGGGTCGGGCCGCCACCGTACACAACATTCCATTGCGTTCTCTACACCTCTGTCTTTACTATCCTGCCGAAGCGGCTCGGGGGAACGAGATGGCACAGGCACAACAGCGGCCAGAGCTCTGGCCGGAAATTCGCGGCATGTTGCTCGCGGCGATGGCGATCTTCGCCTACACGATCGCGATCGGCATCCTCAATGGCACCGATGTGGTTGACTTCGGTCGCAGGCGCCTCCTGAGCCACGTTCACGGCGGAACGCTCGGCTGGCTGACGCTATGCGTCTTCGCGGCCTCGTTCTGGCTGTTCGGCGACGTGAAGCCGCTTTCCGCTGGTGAGAAGAAGGCCGCCCGCTGGCTGGGAATCGCGGGCGTTGCCGCTTTCCCCTGTTATGTAGCCGCGTTCGCGTTGACCTACGGCAACTGGCGGCCGATTTTCGGCGTCCTCTCCACCCTGGTCATCGCCGGGGTGTTCATCTGGGTGCTGATGCGGGCGCGCACGAGCCAACTCGGCGTCCCGCACTGGGGCTTCCTCGCTGCGCTCGGAACGTCCATTGTCGGCGGCTGCCTGGGCGTATTGCTCGGTTGGAAAATCGCCAACGGGACCGACTGGATCCCCAGCAACACCGACGGTGCCCACCCGGCCACCATGGTCGTCGGCTTCCTCGTGCCTGTGGGCCTCGCGATGAGCGAGTGGGCGTTCTTCTTTCCCAAGCCGCCGAAGGCTACCCGGCTGGGCATCATCCAGATGATGTTCCCGTTCGCTGGTGGGCTCATCCTGATGACCTCGATCCTGTGGGACATTACACCGCTCGCGCCGCTCGCCATCTTGTTGCAGATCATCGGCTTCGGCATCTTCGTCAAGCGCATGTGGCCGCAGCTGCGCGCAGTGGACCTCATGCAGCCTTCGCCGGGCCGCCACGCAGTCATGGGCGCCGTTTCGCTCTTGTTCGTCATCGGCCTGGCGCAATACCTGGTGATTAAGTACGAAGGCGACTTCGACCTGGCGCCAGACCGCATGCTGCTCGCGCTGGACCACTCGCAGTTCATCGGCCTGATGACCAACTCCATCTTCGCCATGCTCATGGCGACGACGATCGGCAGGCGCGGGACCCGCGTTGACCAGGTCATCTTCCTCGCGGTCAACATCGGGCTCATCGGCTTCGTCACCGGGCTGTTGGCCGATGTGACCGTCCTCAAGCGCATCTTCACGCCGATCATGGGCCTGGGCCTGTTCCTCGGCCTCGCGGTCTACGCGCTGCGGCTGCTCGAGGTGGAGGTCCGTGGGCTCACGGCCTCTGAGCCGTTGCCCGGTGGCGCACCGGGCCAGTAGCGGGCGGCGTATAGTCCGGGCGCACCAACGCCAGGAGCCGAAGGATGTCCCTCGCCGCCATTGACCAATCCGCCATGCTCGGCGGGCTGCGCTTTCACTACCGCGAATGGCCGAACCCCGGCGCCCAGGCGCTCGTGCTGCTCCACGGCTTCACCGGCCATGCCCGTTCGTGGGACAGCTTCGCCTGCGCCATGCAGCCGAAATACCACGTCTACGCCCTCGACCAGCGCGGCCATGGCGACTCCGCCTGGACCGATGACTACTCGGCCGGCGCGATGGTGGAAGACGTGCAGAACTGGGTGACGGCCCTCGGGCTCAAGCAGTTCGTGCTCCTCGGGCTCTCCATGGGCGGCCGGAACGCGTACCAGTTCGCCTCCCAGCACCCGGAAGAGGTTGAGCGCCTGGTGATCGTGGACATTGGCCCGGAGATCGCCTCGGTGGGCTCGGACCGCATCGTCTCGGGCGTACAGGCGAACGACATCTTCGCCACGCCCGAGGCAGCCGTTGCCGCCGGTCGCGCCGCAAACGCCCGCGCCGACGAAGCGGAGCTCCAGCACCGCACCCGCAACAACCTGATGCTCCTCCCGGACGGCACGTGGACCTTCCGCTATGACAAGGCCCTCCGCACCAACCGCCTCCCGCGTCCCGACGCCGGCGACGCCTGGGCCATGCTCCCGAAAATCACCGCGCCCACGCTGCTGATCCGTGGCGAACTGAGCGATGTGCTGGACACTGCCGTCGCCGAGCGGATGCTCAAGGAAATCCCCGACTGCAAGTTCGCCCTCGTGCCCGGCTCCGGGCATTCGATCCCCCTGGAAAGCCCGCAAGGCTTCCTCACGGCGGTCCGGACCTTCCTGTAGAACGACGGACGGAGAGACGCGATGTCAGTTGCGCCAGGCGGCAGCAGCAGTGGTGGCGGAAGCTCCGCGAACAAAGTCGGGGCGCTCCTGCTCGGCGGAGGCCTGCTCGCCATCATCGCCATCTTCGGCCCGCGCGCCTTCGGCGACGATGACGAACAGGTCCAACCCGCGCCCACCGCCGAAGGCCTGCCCTCGGGCGGCGGCAGCCCGCTGACGCCTGCGCCGACGGCACAACCCACGGCCCGCCCGCAGCCCACGACCCGGCCCACCCAAACGGCAGACGAGGAGCTGCGCGGCAGCCCGGACAACGTGATCCTCACGGTGACCGTGTACGGCATGCCCGGCCGCGTCGGCGCCGAGACCATCGACCGCAGCATCGAAATCCGGCAGCGCCAGAAAGGCTCCTGCGCGCCCGCCGACCAGTACCCCGGCCCCTGTGTCACCTACTACGTGGCGAAACGCGGCACTGCCATGCGCCTCTACGGTGGCGATTCGCAGGCCGGGTATTGGCCCGCGATTGACTACGTATCCGGTGCTGGCTGCAGCATCTCCCGGCCGCTCATCGGCGACTTCTCGTGCCCGTTCACCCTCGAATCCGACATGTCGGTTGAGGCCGGCTACTACGGTTCCGAAGGTTCGGCCCCGGGCACGATCTACCGGTACCCGAACTGCCCGCCGTCGAAGCCCCGCTGCCAGTGACCCCGTCCGCCCCTCGTACCCGGTGAGCGGTTGTCCGGGACTTTCCCACCACCTGACCCTTACGCGGGCATGGGGCACCCTACGCCACAATGCGAGTGGTGCGCTTTGCCCGCGCTCTTCCGGTCATCCTTGTGCTCCTTGCCGCAACCGGCCTTGCCGCGTGCGGAGGGGGCGGTGGCGACGGAGGCGGAATCACCACGAAGCTCGTGACGCCCGCCAACCCCGATGCCACGCCGACGCTCGCTCCGGGCGAGAGCCCAACGCCGTTCGTCCCGCCCGAACTCGTGCTCTCCACCGTCGAGGTCTACCAGGCGGGCGCCGTCATCGTTTCTGTGACCGGCGACGTGACCGGCGGCTCCGCCACCTTCCTCGGCCGCACCTTCAAGCTCGCGAAGGGGTCGCAGAGCATGTTCGCGTTCGTCGCGGTGGATACGGAAGACCCCACCGGCCCGCAGCCGCTGAAGGTCGACATCACCCTCCCCAACGGCTCGAAGGGCACTCTTCAGGACACCATCACCGTCCTCCGCACGCAATGGACCGTGGACTCGCTCGAATTCGACCAGCAAACCTCCGAGCTGCTGGACCCGAAGACCGTGAACGACGAACTGGCGCTGCTGAAGTCGATCTATTCCGGCGTCACTCCCGAGAAGCTCTGGAACGGCCCCTGGCTGATGCCCGTGAACGGCGTCCTCACCGCGCGTTACGGCGAACAGCGCTCGATCAACGGCAGCGTTCCCTCCGGCCACCATGGGGGCACGGACCTCGGCGCGGCCGAGGGCACCCCGGTCCAGGCGACGAATTCCGGGCGCGTCGTCCTCGCCAAGCAGCTCAAAGTCCGCGGCAACATGGTCATCATCGACCACGGAGGCGGGCTTTTCTCGGGGTACGCCCACCTCAGCCACATCGACGTCACCGAAGGCCAGATGGTGAACGCCGGCGACATCATCGCCGAATCCGGGAACACCGGGCTCTCCACCGGCGCGCACCTGCACTGGGAAATCGCCTCGCAGGGCGTCTGGCTGGACGCGTTGCGCTTCACCGACGGCAGCAACGGCTTCTGAGGTCTCCCCTCGGCGCGGGCTCTGGTACCTTCTCTACGTGGCCGAATCGCTCGCGGGCAAACTGCTGATCGCCAGTCTCCGGATCACCGAGCCGACCTTCTTCCGCACCGTCGTCCTCATGTGCGCCCACGATGAGAACGGCGCCCTCGGCGTGGTGATCAACCGGCCGCTCCGATCCGAAACCGTCGCTCGTCATCTCCCCCGATTCGAGCCGTACGTGCGCGAGCCCGCCTGCATCTTCAACGGCGGCCCCGTCGAAACGAACTCCGCGCTCGCGCTCGCTCGCTGGAAGGAATGGATCGTGACCCCCACGCCAAACATGGTGGTGGGCCGAGTGGGCCTTCTGGACCTGGCGAAACCGATGGAGGAAATCGAAGCAGGCGTCGACGAAGTGCGTCTGTTCGCGGGATACGCCGGCTGGACTGGCGGCCAGCTCGAAGGCGAACTCGAAGAGGAGTCCTGGTTCGTCGTCGACGCCACCCCGGACGACGCCTTCACCCGCCACCCGGACACCCTCTGGCGCGACATCCTCCGCCGCCAGCCGGGCAAACTCGCCATGTTCGCCTACGCCCCCAAAGACCCCGGCGTGAACTGACCGCCCACCACGCGCCTCCCCAAATCCTAGCCCCGACCGCAAGGGAGGCCGCACCACCCAACCCAGCGACGGCGGCGCCACCAACCACCACCCCACAACGCACCACCCCACACACCCGAGACCCGACCGTGAGGGAGGGTGCGACACCGGACTCACAACCATGTCCCGATCAAGCGAACAAGCCCACACAAACGTCTAACCACCCTCGCGGGACTGACTCCGCGCCTCCCTGACGGTCGGATCTAGGATTGCTTGCGTTCGTGGGTGGCTTCCGCGGCCACCACTAACCCCACCTCCCCGAGACCCGACCGTGAGGGAGGCTGCGCCGCCGGACTCACAACCATGTCCCAATCAAGCGAACAAGCCCACACAAACGTGCAACCACCCTCGCGGGACTGACTCCGCGCCTTCCTGACGGTCGGATCCAGGATTGCTTCCGCGCCGGACGCCAATGCCTGGCTGAAAACCATCGTCCTGCTCCAGCTCCTCTCCCTGATTGCCGGCTACAGCGCCCTCGAAGAGGGGTTCGCCACCTGGCGGCCAACGTCTCGCTCCGGCCGCGCCCTCCGCGTCTGGATGTACGGACCGTGGTATTTCCGCGAAGGCGAGGGCAAGCGCTGGGTGCGGCTCGCGTTCGGCATCCTCGGACTCGGCCTCATGGCCCTCGTCGCATTCGGTATCGCCTGGGCCGCCCTGGGCTGACCCAACTCGCAATCCAAACTCGTCCCGCTCGATCCCGTCCCCCTCCAACCTCACTTCACGCGCTGCGCGATGACCACATCCCGCTCCAGGTAGTGCCCGAGCCCATTGGGCTGCGTGGCCTGGAAGAGCCCGCCACACGTGATGAGCGTGACCCACTCCGCGTTCGCCGGTTTCTGTGGGGCGGCGATGAGTTCTCCAGTCGGCATCGAATCCACGTTGTACCGCTGGTAGAAAATGACCTTGTAGACGTAGGTGGGCCCGTCCTCCATCTCGACGATGACTTCGTTGCCTGGCAGAAGCTGGTCCAGGCGCGCGAACGGGCCGTCCTTGAAGTCGAAGTTCTTGTGCGCGGCAAAGACGGCGTTCTTCCCCTCGCCCGGCCTGGGGTACGGATAGTACCAGCCGATGTTCCGGTTCGCGTCCTTGGGCACATCAAGCGTGTTGTCGACGAGGCCAATCTCCTCGATGGGGTTGTCCACGCCGATGGCCGGGATTTTCATCCGAGCGATCGGGCCGTCGAAGGGCGTCGCCGTGGGTTCGGGCGAGGCACTCACCGGCGCCGTTCCCGTCTCCGTTGCGGCGTCGCCGGCGACGGTCGGGCGAAGGTCGAATCCAGGCGGCGATGATTCGGATGCCGCCGGCGGCCGGTCGCGAGTGAGACCGATCACCAGCAGCGACGCTCCTGCCACGAACGCGAAGACCGCGAGATATCTCAGGCCGGCCATTCCCTTCGCCATAGCGAGGCAAGATTGTAGGCATCACCCCGGTAAGGAGAGGAACAATCCCGGCCGCAAACACGTTAAGAGAGGGATGAACCGCCGCATTCTCGGCTGCATCTGGGCGGCACTCCTCTTCGCATCCTGCTCCGGATCATCTCCAGAGCCGGTCTCGACGACACCGGCGGCGGGCGACGCTACGAACGCAGCGGCGACCTACACCGCGACTGCCACGGCCACCGTGTTGCCGCGGGGCAGTGGCCCGGTCGTGAAGACCTACGCCCGTGGGGACACCGTGGATGTGCTACGAGGAACGCTATTCCTCGACCCCGCGACTGGCGGCGGGGAGGCCTGGGCGGATGTCGGTGTTTCGCCGCAGGGGACGTTCGCGAAGTGGAACGGCCCTGACGGGACCGAGCCCCCGGTGCTCTTTGAAACCATCACTCGCCGCCGAATCGAACTAGACACGGGCGGGCGGCCCGGGACCATCCTGGACTTCAACAAAGACGAATCGGAGACCTCGATCCGGGTCGGGGACGAGCTGCGCATCGCTTCGACCAATGACGGAAAGGTGCGCGTTACCCTGCCGATCCCCCAGGGGGCGACGCACGTTCGCGCGTATTGGGGCGTCGATGGGGCAGTGGCGATGGCGGCCACCAGCCCGCAAGGGCAGACTTCTCTCGGCGTCACGGTCTGGTGGCGCCGCTCATTGAGGACCTTTGCGGACGTCCCGCCGCCTGGCTGGATCGCGTGGTCACCTGACGGCACACGACTGCTCGTCTCGGCTATCGGAGACAACGGCTGGACGGCGATAGTGGATGTCGCAAACGGGCAAGTGACCCGGATCGATGAGGCGCTCTATAACCCACGTTGGTCAGCCAGCGGGGCTTACTGGGAGGGCCAACTTCTTTCCGGCGAACTCTTGGTATTCCGCGCGGACGGTACGCCGCACATGCGTATGAACGGCGTCTGCGCCATGCTCGGCTCCCCGTGGATCGGTGACGAGATCGCGACCTGGGGCTGGGGGCAGGACGTTTCGGTGGCCATGGACGGCTCGACACGGCCGTATACGCCGGCGTCCTTCGCGGGGCCGTTCGCGTACCTCGCGAGCGACGGCCGAGTGGAGTTGCTGGACCACTGGCCGGATGGCGCCGTCCTGGCTGAGCTCCGTCCTGAGCCGGGCGCGACGTTCATCCTGAACAGCGAAGGCATCACGTCCATCACCCGCGACGGCCGCGCCATGTTCAGTCTCGGCGGCGGTGGCAAGGGCTTCTGCGAAAACGTGGGGATGTTCAGCGTCGAGCTCCTTCCCCGGTCCTGATTCGCCACGAAGGCGCGGCCGTCTCCACACCCGTTGACCGATCTCCAGGCGTAGCCGCGATTCGATGGCTGGCTTGCATTTCCTCTGATTCGGCGCATGGTGGAGCGAGACGTTTCGTCCCAGGAGGGCACGCCATGCCGAACGTTCAACCTATCGAGACGAAGAACATCGACCAGTACGGAAACGACGCGCTGCCGTGGAGCCGCGCGATAGGTGCGCTCGAAGGGATCAGCCACGAGAACATCACCTGGTTCCTGAGCACTGTCGATCCCGGCGGCGCGCCGCACACCGCGGGGGTGGGCGCGGTGTGGTGTGACGGCGGACTGTACTTCGTCAGCGGGCCGGGAACTCGCAAGTCGCGAAACCTCGAAGCGCGCCCGGCTGCAAGCATCGGTGTCGCCCTCGAAGCGCTGGACCTCGTCTTCGAAGGGACCGCGCGCCGTATCACCGGCAAGCCAACGCTGGAGAAACTCGCCAAGCACTACCGGGAGGAAGGCGGCTGGCCGGCGGAGGTCGAGGGCGAGGGTTTCACCGCTCCCTTTACCGCGCCGAGCGGGGGCCCGCCGCCATGGAACGTCTACGAGTTCGATTTCCGCGCCGTCTACGGCATTGCGAAGGTCGAGCCGTACGGCGCCACACGCTGGCGTTTCAGCGGTTAGCTCCTTGCTCGATCCCTAACGAAAATTTCGTTATCCTCCACCGCGTGGATGGGGAACAGCTCAACGCCGCCGAACGCATCATCAAGCGCTTCGGCGGCCAGAGCGCGCTTGCCGCGCTCCTCGGCAGAAGGCAGAGCACCATCCAACACTGGGCCACAACCGGCCGCATCCCCAGCCAATGGCATGGGGCGCTGATGTCGCTGGCCCGCCAACGAGGTGTTGTCCTGGAACCCAAAGATTTCGTCGCAACCGAACCCCGCCCGGTGAAGCCCGCCACCGGCAAGCTCGGCGTCCTCATCGTCGGCCTCGGGGCCGTCGCCACCACCTTCATCGCCGGCGTCGAAAACGCGCGCCGCGGCGGCGGCAAGCCGATCGGCTCCGTCACCCAGATGGGCACCATCCGCCTGGGCAAGCGCACCGAGAACCGCTCGCCGCTGATCAAGGACTTCGTCCCCCTCGCGGACCTCGAAGACCTGGTCTTCGGCGCCTGGGACCCGATTTCGGACGACGCCTACGAGTCCGCCCTGAACGCGGGCGTGCTGGACAAGCACGAGCACATCGAGCCGATCAAGGACTTCCTCAAGGGCATCAAGCCGATGCCGGCCGTGTTCGACCAGTACTACGTGAAGCGCCTCCACGGCGAGAACGTGAAGTCCGGCAACACCAAGCTCGAACTGGCCGAGCTGATCCGCAAGGACATCCGCGACTTCAAGGCGAAGAACAACTGCGACCGCCTCGTCATGGTCTGGGCCGCGTCGACGGAGATCTTCCTCGAAGAATCTGCCGCGCACATGAACCTCGAAGCGTTCGAGGCCGCCATGGAAGCGAACGACCGCACCATCGCGCCGTCGATGCTCTACGGCTACGCGGCGCTCATGGAAGGCGTCCCGTTCGCGAACGGCGCCCCCAACCTGACCGTCGACACCCCCGCGCTGGTGAAGCTGGCGAACGACAGGGGCGTCCCGATCGGCGGCAAGGACTTCAAGACCGGCCAGACGCTGCTCAAGACGGTTATCTCGCCCATGCTCAAGGCCCGCATGCTCGGCGTGGCCGGCTGGTACTCCACCAACATCCTCGGCAACCGCGACGGCGAAGTGCTGGACGACCCGGAGAGCTTCAAGACGAAGGAAGAGTCCAAGCTGGGCGTGCTCGAGCACATCCTCCAGCCGGACCTCTACCCGGACCTCTACGGCGACATCTATCACAAGGTTCGCATCAACTACTACCCGCCCCGCGGCGACAACAAAGAGGGCTGGGACAACATCGACATCTTCGGGTGGATGGGCTACCCGATGCAGATCAAGATCGACTTCCTCTGCCGGGACTCGATCCTCGCCGCGCCGCTGGTACTGGACCTCGCGCTCTTCTTCGACCTCGCCTCGCGCGCCGGCATGAAGGGCATCCAGGAGTGGCTCTCGTTCTACTTCAAGAGCCCCCAGGCGGCCCCGGGGCTGAACCCGGAGCATGACCTGTTCATCCAGCAAACGAAGCTGAAGAACACGCTGCGCTGGATGATGGGCGAAGAGCAGATCACGCACCTTGGGATCGAGTACTACGAGGAGTAGGACTCGGCGGAGCAGTAACAGGACCGGGGGCCCGCGAGTAACTTCGCGGGCCTCTTTCGATCTGCCGGCAATCGCGTCCGCTATACTGTGCGAATGAAAGTCGAACTCAGCGAACGATCGTGGCAGACGGTTGAGAACCTCGTGCAGGACGGCTCGTTTCCGACCGCCCAGGCAGTGGTGGAGGCAGCGATCGATGCACTCGCCGTCGATTGGGATGGCATCGACGTGGACGCGCTCATTGAGGAAGCCGCCCGCAGCCGGCGCGAAGGCACCCTGCGGGAAGCCAACGAAGAGTACGTGGCTGAGCTTGTGGCAAAAGCACGCGCGATCATCGACTCCAAGTCGCTTCGGTGACGAACGTCGACATCCATCCCCGGGCGGCGGCGGATCTGCTCGCCCACACTGACTACCTTTCGGACGTTTCCCTGCCGGCCGCACTCCGGTTCATTGAAGCGTTTCAGGGAGTGCTGGAACAACTGAGGCACTTCCCAGAATCTGGCGCGCCAAGCAAACGAGATTCCCGGCTTCGGATTGTCCGGCGCGACGGCTACCAGTTTCTCTACACCTACGAGATCGAGACCGGCGCCGTACTCATGGAAATCCGCTCTGCTCGCATGGCCGGAGCAGACTGATTCGGCCCCACATCTCTCCTCACACATCCACCACCTCCGCATCCTCAAGCCGCTCCTGGTACACCTCCAGCAGCGTCGTCGCCAGCATTTCAGCAGCGGCGGTCAGGTCCGTGGCAGCGGCGTACTGCCAGTGGTTCGGGCTGGGCGGCCCCGGCGGTTGGAATCCAAGCCGTCGCAGGGCAAGCAACTGGGCGGTGGTCAGCGGTTGGTCGAGGAATTCGTCACTCACAGCTTCCAGCCTGAACTGGCTCTGGCCATCGAGCGCCGCCTGCACGTAGAAGTCAGGCCCCTGGAGGATGAGCGCGTCGATGTGTTGGGCCTTGAGGCGTTCGAGGCCTTCGATCAGGTCATTCAGCGTGGCCACGATGAGAGTCTACGCGCCCGCGACGGTCGAATTTGGGCACGGATTGGCCCGGTCCAATGGTCGCTCGTGCGCGTACCATTCCGTGATGGACAACGAGACCCGCGCCGCCCTCATTCGCCGCTACGCCGAAGGCTACGCCGCCGTCGAAACCGCCCTCGCCGCCATCACCCCCGCCGAACTGGACAACCCGGACGCTGAAGGTTGGACCGCCAGGATGGTGGCGCACCACCTGGCCGACAGCGAAATGACCTCGGCCATGCGGCTCCGCAAGCTCATCGCCGAGACCAACCCCGTGATCTGGGGGTACGACGAAGAGCTGTACTCGCGCGCGCTGTTCTACGACCGCCGCCCGGTCGAAGCGTCGCTGCTGGCGTTTCGCGCGGCCCGCGAGAGTACGGCGGCGATCCTCGCACTGCTGCCCGAAGAGGCCTGGTCGCGCGGTGGCTGGCATACGGAAAGCGGGCTGTACACGGTCGATCGCTGGCTCGAAATCTACGCCGCGCACGGGCACGACCACGCAGAGCAAATCCGGAAGGCGCGCACCCGCTAGCCCGGAGCGACAGCGACGCGGTTGGCCGAACCACCACCAACGCCCAACGCTCGCCCGCACGAGCCGCGCCAGGCATGGAGCGGTTGGCCCGAACCACCACCACGGTTCGACCAAATAGAGGGCTGTCGCGCACCCGTCCGTGAGTGCCGGCGTCCCACCGCTCCTTACCAGTCGCGGCTCAGATGGTGCGAGGAGCCACGCCAAGTCCGAGGCGCGCACGCAGTAAGCGCTGCGATGCCGATCCCACCACCGGCGTCACGCACCAGCCTTCGACGACCTGGCCACAGTTGGCCCGAAATACCACCAAGGCAACGAGCGGGAAGGCTCCCGCGCACCGCCCCGTGCCGGACAACGTCCCCACCGCTCCTTACCAGTCGCGGCTCAGAAGGCGCGCGGAGCCACGCCAAATCCGAGGCGCGCACGCAGTAAGCGCTGCGATGCCGGTCGCACCACCGGCGTCACGCGCCAGCCTTCGACGACCTGGCTAAGTTGGGCCAAACCACCACCAGGGCTCGGAGGTGGAGGGCTGCCGCGCACCGCTCCGTGCGGGCGAAAGTCCCACCGCTCCTTACCAGTCGCGGCTCAGATGTGGCGGTGGGGCGGCTAGATTTGCGCGCCGGAGAGCGCGGCGTCGTACCCGCGCATCGCTGACTCGATCGCGAACTCCCGGTCCTGCGCCAGGATGAACCGCTCCGCTTTCAACCCGTCCGTCGCCGCCGCGATACGCGCGCGATAGTCGTCGCGGTCACGGTAACGCTCGGCGAGCGACGGGCGCGGGTCGCCAATGGCGGCGCGTTCCTCAGCGGTCCGCGCGAACGGCACGCGCGAACCCGGCATCGCCGAAAGCGGCCGAAGGCGCGCATGGCTCTTCTGCGTGTTCCACCCCGTCAGCGTCGCCACGGGGACCTGCTGTTCCGGCATGTGTACGCCCGCAATCTCGTTGCAGTCCCCATCTACCGACGAGACCAGCGTCTGGTACGTCTTCCCGTACTCCGCCGGCCAGCGCCCGATGCCGCGCTCCACGTCCGGGCCGAAGTCGATTTCGCGGACCCTGGGGAGCGCCTCCGCGTCCGGCCGGTGCATGCCGGGGATCGCCTTCGCTGCTTCGAGGACGGTTTCGGGCGGCACGGCCGTGCCTTCCGCGACCGACGGCACCCTGCTTTCGGGCGGCACTTCGCCCCGCGAAACCCACCCGTCGAACGCCGTGAACAGCGCCCGCAACAACGGCGACGGGTCAACGCCGGTCGGCTCGTTAGCGATGCCCATGAGCCGTGCCATCGCGGTGTTCGCGCCGAGGTGGTCCAGCCCGGCCATCAGATAGGAACGGACGTCGCCGGGGTTCGGGATGTCCGCGCCGCCGTCGAGCGCCGTATGTGTGAGCGAAGCGTCGCCGCGCCAGTACTCCCAGCCGCTGTTCACCCAGAAGATCTTCGGGCTCCCGCCGAGCGCGTCCTGCCGGTCAAGCAACCCGCCGCCGGGCGCGCGCCAGGACCGCGGCGGCACGTCGGCGAAGCCGGCAGCAAGCGCCTCGTTCGGCTGCGCGAAGCGATGGTTGAACTCGCCGGTGCGCCCGCCCGCGATATGGATGAACAGCCCGTCGAACACCGGGCGGCCAGCCTCGTCCAGGTTGAACCCATCGTGGAGATACTGCCGCAAGAACCGCCCCGTCTGCGAAACGCCCATGCCGAGCGCACGGTCGAGCCGCGCGACGCCGAGCTCCGCGGCAGGGTTGTGGCGCAGGTAGCTGACGAAGTCGCGGACTGCCGCCATCCCCATCCCGGCCACCGGGCAATACGCCGTGCGGTACACCAGCTCGTAGATTTCGCCCGCCTTGAAGCCGTCTTCGCACCAGATGTGCGCGTCGTCTGGCTCCACGGTGCCGCCGCTTTCGTGGGCGAACCGCCAGCGCTCTCGCCGGATCAGCGTCCTCGGCCCCTCCGGTGACTCGCGCACCGAGAGGCTCGCATCCGGCTGTTCGAGCCCTGCCGGCGGGTACACCGGCCGGGTCCGCCCGGCCATGATCGCCGTGCCGTCGAGCAGCCGCAGCGACTTCGAATCGCCAGTCGCTCGCAAATCGATGCGGAAGTCGCCCTCGATTGGCCGGCCGTCCTGGTACGCCTGCGGCACGGTCATAGCGAGTTGGCGCGGCCCGCGCGTGAGGTCGAACTGCCAGCCGCACCACGCCACCGTCCAGCCGCCGTAGAGGAGGAGGCTCTCACTCGAAGGGATGACGCCCGCGGGCAGCGAGACCAAATCCGGCGCCGGGCCCAGCCCGAACGGTAGCGTTACGTTGCCGCGGTTCGCGACGCTGAAGAAGAGCCCCCCGTTGGCCTGCGCCGGGTCCTTCAGCCGCAGGACGCAGAAGTCCGACTCACCCCGGACCAGCCCGTCCGGCCCGCGTTCGGCGAACTGGATATCGGTGATGCGCTGGTTCGCGGGGTCCTTCGGGTCCAACGCGAAGGTAACGAAGCCGCGGACCACCTCGTACGCGCCGGCGTCGCCCCAGGGGCGGCCATCCTCATAGTCCTCGGTCGACCTGATGGTCAGTGTTTCAACAGCCATGGCACGGTTCCTCGCGGGCGGATTCTACCGGTCCCAGCCGCTGCTACCGCGAATGAGCGCGCGTTGCCGGTTTACTTCGCCGGAGTGATAGACGAGGTGGTTCGGCATGAGGCCAATAAGCTGTGTGCGCGCCATCGGCGTTCCCCAGGGCGCCGGACGCAGTTCGCTCAGCTCCGCGTCATCCCCCAGGGCGGCGAGCCCGGCCGCGAAGGCAGCCTGCACCTCGTCGAGCCAGGCGAGCACCATTGCCTTCTCGCGAGACTGCGCCGTCGCGATGTCGCCCCAGCCCATCGTCGCATCGCCGAACGCACGGTTGGCGTACATCACAAGACCACCACCGACGTGAAACGCCAGGTCGCAGATGGTCAGCTCGGGATGGTCTCCGAACTCGTCTCGCGACCAGTCCGATGGCCGCACGTCCCACTCCTCGGGCGTCGCTGAATCGAGGTTCTTTCGGAAGGCATGGAACGGGTCCGTGCGGTACGCCGCCTCGAGGGCAGCACTGAAGTGATTGATCAGCACGCGTGACATGGGCGCATCCAGTGGGGAGTGGCCGGGAGTCTAGTACGAACTCGTGAAAGTCGGCGATCGTTCGTCCGCGCAAACACGCGACCTGAACTCCCCCTCGCCCGCGACGGTAGGAGTCGGGAGAGGGGGCAGGGGGTGAGGGCAGGCCCGCCGCCAACTTCCTCAACTGAGTCTACCGGATCCGGTCTTCTCCCTCGCGGATCGATTGGAGCGTGGGGCGGCGGTAGCGGTCCTCGGGGTCGTCCCAGCCCTTGAACCGCGGCTCTCGCTTCTCCGCAAAGGCGGCGCGCGACTCCATCAGGTCTGATTTCGCCCCGTGATCACGGAGCCGGTCGGCGAGCCGCTCCAGTTCGGGCGCGGGTGCCGGGCGCATCGCGCGCATCATCGCGAGGGTGTTCGCGCGCGACGCGGGCGGCAGCGACATCAGGTGGTTCGCCATCGCGAACGCTTCCGGCATCAGGCCCTCGGGATCGGTCAGGCGGTTGATGAACCCGAGCTGGTGGAGCCGCTCCGCTTCGAAGCGGAAGGCGAACGCCATCTCGGTCGCCACCGGGTGGGGCATATTCGCGATGAAGCCGTGAGCGTGGCCGCCAAGCAGCCAGCGCTTGGCCTCGGACATTTCGAAGACGGCGCCGCGCACGGCCACGCGCAGGTCGCAACGTTCGACGAGCTGGAATCCGCCGCCCATGGCGTAACCGTTGATGGCGCAGATGACCGGCTTGTCGAGCGTGCCGCTCGTGAACGGGTCGCGCTTGATGCTGGCGTCCAGCCCCGGCGCCCCGCGGCTCAGCGACTCCTTCATGTCTTCGCCCGCGCAAAACGCCCGGCCCGTGCCGGTGTAGATGGCGACTTCGAGTTCGGGACTCTCGGCGAACGCGATCCAGGCATCGGCGAGCGCGGCCCGGAGCTCGTTGCCGAGCGCGTTCAAGCGATCCGGCCGGTTCATGCGGATGACGAAGACGGCGCCGTGCCGTTCGGTTTCGACGATTGCCATGGCTCCAGCCTCCGGCGCGGGTAATGCGGGGGATCGTACAGTGCCGGGCCCTCCCGCGGCCGGAGTAGACTCCGCGCATGACCGTTGGCCGCCCGGCGCTGGAAGGCTACCGAATCCTCGACTTCACGCGCGCTCAGCAGGGCCCGTTCGCCACGATGCTGCTTTGCGACATGGGCGCCGAAGTCTGGAAGGTCGAGCCGCCGGGCGGCGAACAGGGTCGCGCCAACGGGCTCGGACCGGACGGCTTTTCGTCGTACTTCGAGGGCCACAACCGCGGCAAGAAAAGCATCACGCTCGACCTCAGGAACCCCCGCGCGATAGACGTGGTGAAGCGGCTCGCGCCGCTCTGCGACGTTGTCGTCGAGAACTTCCGTCCGGGCGTGATGGAAGCGATGGGCATCGGCTACGACGACCTTCGCGCCCTGCGCGAGGACATCATCCTCGCTTCCGCCTCGGCCTGGGGCCGCGCCGGCCCGTGGGCTGAGCGGCCCGGGTACGACCATGTGGCCCAGGCGCTGAGCGGCGTGATGTACGAACAGGGCGAAGGCCCCGGAAGCGAGCCCCAGGCGCTCATCGGCGGCTTCGCTGACCAGATCGGCGCGATGCTGCTCGCCTTCGGCATCTCCACCGCGCTCGTCGTCCGCGAACGCGACGGCATCGGGCAACACATCGATGGGTCGCTCATTGGCGGCATGGTGGCGATGCAATCCAAGCAGATCATGGAGTTCCTGCGCACCGGGAGGCAGGTGGGCTTCGAACGGCGCCGGGCCGCCACCTACACAAACTACGCCTGCGCCGACGGCCGGCACGTCGCCATCGCCGCACAGGACCAGCAGTACTTCGAAAAGCTCTGCGACGCGCTGGCGCACCCCGAACTGCGCAGCGACGAAAGGTTCGCTTCGCCCTGGGGCCGGGCGAAAAACAAGGACGCGCTGGTGCAAGAGCTGGACCGGATTTTCCACACGAAGTCCGCCGAAGACTGGCTCGAACCGCTCGCGACGGCGGGCGTGCCTCACGCGCCGGTGCTTGATTACGCCGGCATGGCGGCACATCCCCAGTTCTGGGCGAACGGCTACCTGGTCGAAATCGACACGCCGCACCTGGGCCACCTGCGCGTCCCGGGCGCGCCCATCCACATGAGCGCCACGCCACCACGGGTCGATTCCGCGGGCCCTGTCCTCGGCCAGCACACCGAGGAGATCCTCCTCGCCGCCGGCTACACCTGGGACGAGATCGCGGCGCTCAAAGAGTCCGGCGCGACACGGATGGCGTGAGGCGGCGCGGCCCCGGCCGCGAGCGAACCGGGGGCCCATGCCCGATCTGCTATCCTCAGCCCATGAACGTCGAACTCAGCCCCGGCACCGTGAAGAAAGCGGAGCAACTCGTGCTCGCTGGCGAGTACCCGGACATCGATTCGGCCATCGCGGCAGCGCTTGAAGTCTTCCAGTGCGCCGCCGGCCGCGAATCGACGGTCGAGGATCCGCTGGACGCGGAAGCTCGAGAGGATCTCGCCCTCGGCCGCTTCCGGACCGTTGACGACGACTACCTCGCTGAGTTGCGTGCCGAAGCGGAGGCAATAATCGCCTCCAAATCAAGGCGCTGATGCTGGTCGACCTTGGAACCCGCGGACGAAGCGATTATCTCGCGATCGTCGATTACATCTCCGACTACAGTGTTTCCTCCGCCAACGAGTTCATCCGCGCCTTCGAGGCGGCCCTCGATGACCTCCGCAACTTCCCGAAAATGGGGATGGCCGAGGACAACAGCGAACTCACCCGGATTCTCCGCTTCGGCGCCTATTATCGACTTGAGTACGCCCTGGAACCTGACCGAGTGTTCATACTCCGCGTCAAGGATGGCCGCCGGCAGGCAGACTGACCGTGGGATCGGGCGAGTACTCACTGGACCGGATTCTTCGCACGAAGCCCGCCCAGACTGGCTCGAACCGCTCGCAACGCCCGGCGTCCATCACACACCCTTCTAAATCGGGAGGTCGATGGTCTCGATCGTCGTCAGGTCGAGGTGCTCAGACGCCTGGTCGATGTCGAGGCCGATAACCCGGCCTGCTGCGTCAAGATCCGCGACGACGCCATCGGCCACCTCGACGGCATCGACCGAAGGCCGGTCGCTGAGAGCGATGTGGAGTGAGTCAGTTTCGGGATAGTAGTGAATCTTCATCGTGACTGGGGACCCGGCATTCTGAATCGGCTGACCTGCTCTTCGAAGTAGCGGGTGGTCTTCATCAGTCCCGCCGCATGTGCAGCAGCTCGCGCACGCCGAGGTCCTTCACTTCGTACACATGGCTGGCGATCCCTTCAACGATCCCCGGGTCGTGGCTGGCGCAGACGATCGTGCCCTCGTAGCCCTGGAGCGCCTCAATCAGCTTGCGGCGAGTCGTCCGGTCCAGGTGGTTCGTCGGTTCGTCGAGCAGCAACACATTCGTCGGCTGGATGAGGAACTTCGCCAGGGCCACCCGGCTGCGTTCGCCGCCTGAAAGCACGCGGACCGGCTTGAACACGTCGTCGCCCCTGAACAGGAACTGCCCGAGGACGGTCCGCAGCTTCACGTCGGGCGCGCCGCCGGCAACCGAGCGCACCTCTTCGATGACGGTATGGCCGTAGTCGAGCGCTTCGTCCTGATGCTGGTCGTAATAGCCGGGCCGGGCGCGCTCGGCCCACTCCACCGTGCCCTCGGTCGGCGCGATGAGTCCCGCCGCGATGCGCAGGAGCGTGCTCTTCCCGCTTCCATTCGGCCCGATGAACACCACCTTCTGCCCGCGCTCCACGTGCAGGTTCACGTCGACCAGCACGAGGTGGTCGCCGTAGGCGTGCCCAACGTGCTTCATCATCAACACGTCCAGCTCGGTGCGGCCGTGCGACTGGAGGACGAAGTTCACTTCGGCTTCCTTCTTCGTCCGCTCGACGCGTTCGATCTTGGCGATCATCTTTTCGCGAGACTGCACCTGCGTGGTCTTCGTCGCCTTCGCCCGGAACCGCTCGATGAAGCGTTCCTGCTTGCCGATTTCGCGTTCCTGGCGCGCGGCCGCCTGGTCTTGCGCCTGCAGCTTCGCGGCCTTCTGGCGCTGGTAGTCGCTGTAGCCGCCCGTATAGCTCTCCACGCTGCCATCGCGCAGGTCAAGGATTCGGTCCGCCACCTTGTCCAGGAACGGGCCATCGTGCGTGACGATGAGGAGCGCCGCGTCCCATTCCCGCAGCTCGCCGGCCAGCCAGTCCCGCGTCTTCGCATCCAGGTGGTTTGTCGGCTCATCCAGGAGGGCGTTCTCCGGCCGCCGAACGAGCACCTTCGCCAGCGCGATGCGCATTTGCCAGCCGCCGGAGAAGTCGCCGCAGCGCTTGGTCCGGTCGCTGTCCTTGAAGCCGAGCCCATCCAGGACGCGGCCGATGCGGGCCTCGATCCGGTAACCGTCCATGGCTTCGAACTGCTCGAACAGCGCCGCCTGCTGCTCGATTAGCGCGTCGAGGTCGCCTTCGCCGCGTTCGATCTGCTGGGCGATCTCCTCGAGCCGCAGCTCGATCGCGCGCGCTTCCGGGAAGGCCTCCCAGAGCTCCTGGACAAGGGAGTGCGCGTCAGTAAGGCCGGCCTCCTGGCGCAGGTAGCCCAGGGCCGTGCCGCGGTAGCCCGCGGCCCCGTTGTCCACCTTGTGGTCCCCTGCGAGTAGGCGAAGGATGGTGGATTTCCCGCCCCCGTTGGGCCCGACAAGGCCGACGTGCTCGCCGTCCCCCACGATGAACGTGAGGTCGCGGATAACATCGTTCGGCCCGAAGGACTTGGTAGCGTTCTCAGCAAAAAGCATGGTGGTTCAACAATCCGGGTGAACGCCCACGGCACAGGGCCGGGGCAGGCGAGCTCGTTTCGCCGGGCGCGCGCGAACCCGGCCAGCCGCGTGGGCGGAGGCGCGAGCCGCGTCGCCAGGCCGGTCTCACACCGGCCGTGGTCTGCTCATCGATACCCGGAAATCGGCAGACAACATTCCTTCGATGATAGCTGATGTGGAGGTCTGAGGCATGAGGTCTGAGCTGCGAGGTCCCGCGGATGCACCCCGGCGCTCATGGCGATCAGGGCAGGTTCCGCCAACCGCTCCCTGTCAGTCGCGGCTCGCGTCCCCGCTGGTACTAACCCGTGAAAGCGGGCGATCGTTCGTCCGGCGCAAACACGCAAGCTGAACTACCGGGGGTGTGGGCAGCCCCGCCGCCAACTTCCTCAACGCCGTACTAACGGCGCCCGACAAAGGTGCGCGGGAGGCGCACGGTGAAACTCGCGCCCTCCCCAGGGCGGCTCTCCACCGTCGCCGTACCGCCGTGGGCGCGCACCAGGTGCTTCACGATAGCGAGTCCAAGCCCCACGCCGGATGTCGCGCGGGAAGCTTCGCCTTTATAGAAGCGTTCGAAGACGCGGGGCAGGTCCTGCTCGGGGATGCCCGGCCCTTCGTCCCGCACCTGGATGGCCACCAGCTCGCCCTCGTCTTCGCAGCCCACGTGGATCGTCCCGCCTTGTGGGCTCCACTTGGCCGCGTTGTCCAGCAGGTTGCTCACCACCCGCAAGAGCGACGGCCGGTCGGCCTCGACCGTGAGCGGTTCGCCCTCGAAAACAACGGTCACCTCGAGCGGCTCCGTGCGCGTCCGCAGGAGCGAAGCCGCCTCCGCCACCAGCGCGGCGACTTCCACTGGCTCCGGATCCAGGTTGATTGCGCCGGACTCGATGCGCGAAAGGTCCAGCAGCTCGTTGACCAGCGACGTCAGACGTTCGACCTGCTGGTGGATGCGCCCGAGGAACTCCGGCGCGTCTTCTTCGTCCACGCCGTCGTCCAGCGTCTCCACGAGCGCACGGATGGCGGCGAGCGGCGTGCGCAGTTCATGGGAAACGTTGCTCAGGAAGTCCCGCCGCACCTGGTCCACGCGCTGGACTTCGGTCAGGTCGGTGAGTGTCAGCAGCACGGCCCAGTCGCCACCGTTCGAGATGGGCAGCGCCGCGGCGCGCAGCGGCATCCGCCGTGGGCCAAACGTCACCACGGACGTTTCGCCATGCGTCCGGTCCGCGATGACCCGCCGGACGAGCGCGTCCAGCTCGTAGTCCCGCGCCGTCTCGATAAACGAGCGGCCAACGGACTCAGACATCGGTTTCTCAAAGACCTGGACAGCGGCAGGGTTGAGGAACCGCACGGTGGTGTCCGCCGAGAGTGCCACCATGCCGTCGCTGGAGGCATCGAACACCGCCTCCAGCCGCGCGTGCTCCGCCGCCACGGAATCGAAAAGCTGCTCGATGCGCCCGGCCATGACGTTGAACGAATGGAGCAGGTCGCCGGCCGGCCCGCTGGTTTCGGGCACGCGCTGGGCAAGTTCGCCTTCGCCGATTCGCCCCGCCGCTTCAGACACCGTGCGAAGCGCCGCGGCCGGCCGCCGAAACGCCAGGTACCCCGAGAGCAGCCCCACCACGCAAGCCGCGATCAGCCCATAGAACCAGATCGCATTCGAAGCGCCCGCCTCCCGCTCGATGAACCCGGTGGCGATCCCGCCGCCTGCGGCCAGCAACGCAACCACGGCTCCCCGCAACGCAAGGTCACGCCTCATAGCAGCGCCCCGAAACCCTGGAATCGCGGGGCTCGGCCCCCGCTAGCGTCAGCCGCCTGGAATCGCGGGGCTCTGCCCCCGCTAGCGGCAGCCTCCCCAACGCCCAACGAACGGCAAACCTCTCTCCCCCTCGCCAGCGACGCAAGAGTCGGGAGACGGGGGCCGGGGGGTGAGGGCGGTGAGGGCCTAGCCTTCGAACAGGTAGCCGCTCCCGCGCACCGTCTTGAGGCGGTCCGGGTTAGCCGCGTCATCCTCGATCTTCTGGCGCAACCAGCGCACATGGACATCGACGGTACGCGGGCCGCCGTAAAAGTCGAAACCCCATACCTCATCGAGGATCTGCTCCCGCGAGAACACTCGCCCCGGATGCTGCGTGAAGAATAGCAGGAGTTCGAACTCCTTCGGTTTCATGCGCAGGACCTTCCCGCCGCGGATGACTTCGTGGCGCTCGCGGTCCAGCGCGAGGTCGCCTGAGACCACCATGCTGGGGCCTGTATCCGGCTGGGCGCGGGGGCCGGAGCGGCGGAGCAGCGCCCGCACGCGCGCCATCAGTTCGCGCATGCCGAACGGCTTGGGCATGTAGTCGTCCGCGCCGGTATCGAGCCCCGCCACGCGGTCGCCTTCGCCGCCTAGCGCGGTGAGCATGATGATTGGGACATCGGAGTCGCGGCGGAGCATGCGGCAGACCTGGATGCCGTCGATCCCCGGGAGCATCACATCCAGCAGGATCAGGTCAGGGTGCTGTTCCCGCGCGAGCTTGAGGCCGTCGTCGCCTCGGCTCGCCGTGAGGACGTGATAGCCCTCCTTCTTCAGACTGTGAGCGAGGGTGAAGAGCAGCGATTCCTCGTCTTCCACCACCAGGACCCGTGAGTTTGCCGGCGCCGCCGTAACCATCTGCATCCCATGGTAGCGAATTGCGTTAACGCCGAATGAACGCCGTTCCCTGCTACCATCAGCGGCAGTGGAAGAGACGCCCCCGGAAACTCCCGCTCCTCAGCCCTCGCCGCAGCGGAAGCTCGTCGGCTATGCCGTGCTCGCCGCGGCGCTATTCCTCGCCGTGCTCGTCGGCACCTACGTGTTCCTGGCGGGTGGGGATGACAGCGGCAGCGACGTCAAAGTGCCGACGGGACTCCCGAACCCTTACCCCAACACCGGCCCCATCGACCCCAACCGGCCCACCGAAGGCGAGAAGGCGCCAGACTTCGCCCTCGTGGACGCGCGCGACCAGTCGAAGGTGGTCAAGCTTTCGGATTACCGGGGCAAAGCCGTGATCCTCAACTGGTTCGCGAGCTGGTGCGACCCCTGCAAGAACGAAATCCCGGAGTTCCAGGCAGCGCAGGAGAAGCTCGGCGACCAGCTCGTCGTCCTCGGCGTGGACTACCTGGAGAGCCCCGGTGACGCCACCGGTATCCTCGACGAGCTCGGCGCCACCTACCCCGCGGTGCTCGACGGCGCCGGTACGGTGGCGCAGCACTACCGCGTGACCTACATGCCCACCACCTTCTTCATCGACAAGGACGGCGTGCTCCAGGTCATCAAGACGGGCGAAGTGCACGAAGACGCCCTCGTCACCTTCCTCTCCAAAACCGGCATCACCTACCAACCCTGAACGGGCCAACCCGCCGGCAATCTGTGCCCCAAGCGTAAGCGCGGGTCAACCCCAGCACCGGAGCGAAGCGACGGTGCGGCCCCGCCAGCCCAGCCTCCAACACCCCCCACCGAACAACCAGCCTCGAACGCAAGGGTAGAAATCCGTGCCCCAAGCGTAAGCGCGGGTTAGCCCCAGCACCGGAGCGAAGCGACGGTGCGGCCCCGCGCTGCGACCTGGCATCGGAGAACACCCCCTAAGGCCGCCCCCACTGTGATAGCCGTCACAGTGAGGTCCCGAAGGCCGCCAGTACATTTGATTCATGGCCGCCAGGGAGGATGCCAATGACGCCGGTGGACCTTCGGAGTTTGCATTCTTGACCACCCAGACCGTCCTGGCGGAAGCCGTTTCGAGCCCGGTACCCGTAGCCCGTGCCCTCCTGCTCATTGATGTGCCGGGATCCCTGCGCGTCACCCGCGAGCTCGGCGATGCGCGCGCCTACCACGTGCTGAAGTACCTGGCTGAGACCGTCCGGCTCGCGGACACCAACACCGGGCGCGTCGTCCGCTCACTAGGCGACGGGTTCGTCCTGGTTTTCGATTCCGTGGACGAAGCGCTCGCTCATGCCGTCACGGCCCAGGAAGAAGTCAGCCGTGGCAAACCCACCGACGTGCCCTTGAAAATCCGCTGCGGCATCCACTACGGCGACCTGATCGAAGCCGACGGCGGCGTCTTCGGAGTCGCGGTTTACCTTGCCAGCCGCGTCCGCGCGCATGCGCACGGCGGCGAAATCCTGCTCACCGAAGCTGCTCGAGAGGCCTGCAGTGCGCCGGACCGGGCGTTCAACGACTTCGGCCCCACGCTCCTGCCGGGGTTCGAAGACCCCGTGCGCGTGTACGAATACCCCTGGCAGAAGGATCCCGAGGCTTGCGCCATCAAGCCCACGGAGCAGCCTACCGCTGGCTGGCGATCCGCTCCTCGCTGATCCAGGCACCATGGAACCCGTACGGCACGCGCTGGGGCAGCGGCACGCGAGCGAGCGGCGCCGACTCCATGTTCAGTGCGTCGATGACGACGAATTCGCTGCCGCCGGTGTTGCCATCGTAGACGTAGGTCACCACCCAGCCGTCGTCTTCCGCGGAGGCGCCCGGACGCGGCACGAAGACACCTTCGCCGGCCCACCGGTTGGGACCGTGGACGTGGACGCGGTTGGTCCCTGTCGCGAGGTCGTACTTGATGATCGCGTCAGCCTCGGGCATTCCTGATTCTCCGGCGAAGCGCGCCGTGTAACCGAAGCGGGCCTGATACCCGGCAAGGGAGTCGTTCACCCGCGGGAAGTCGCTCGATTGGTCGTCCAATTGCTCTTCCCTGGCATCGCCGGTGCTGAGATTGAAGCGCCAGCGGTGAAGCGACTGACCGGGGCCATCCGACATCTGGCGGCGTGACTCCGGCGTCGGCGCGGTCGATGAATCGAGCGAACCCAGGTCCACCGTGGGCATGCGGCAGGCATCGAGCACGACCTCGTCGCCCTGTTCGAACGCGTTGAGCGTGTGGAAGACGTAGCAGGACGGAGCTTCGAACCAGCGTACCTGTGCCCCGTCCGCGTGCCGTGGCAGCAGCCCGAAGCGCGCCGGCAGGTCGCGGTCGAAGTAGAGCGGGCTTTCGCCCTTCACTGCCCGCTGCATGTCGAACACGAGCGGCAGGTCCATGAAGATCGAGTAGTGTTCGCTGACCGCGAAGTCATGCATCATCACGCCCCGCGGCAGGTCGATGGGCGTGGTCATGGTGATTTCACCGCGCGGATTGACCACGGAGTACTGGAGATAGGGCACTTTCGCGCCGCCCTTCGCCAGGTCGAAGCCCATCATGTTGTAGCCGAAGAACAGCATCTCGCCGGTGCGCTCGTCGACCTTGGGGTGCGCTGTGAAGGCATGCACGAGCTTTCCGCCGTAGTCATAGGTCCCCGCCGTCTCGAGGCCGGGAAGCTTGATGTGGTGGGGATCACCCGCCTCCCAGAGCGTGAACAATCGCCCGTCATGCCAGACGAGCGCGGTGTTCCCGGTGTTCCCGCGGCCCGGCCCATTCGGGTTGTCGAACTCCGGCGCCCCGAGGCCGCTCCCCCAGAGCGCGTGGCCGGCTGCCTTCTCCCGGCGGTGCGCCACGGTATCGACGTAGCGGTTGCGATAGCTGACCTTGCCGTCCTTCAGGCGGACGCCGTGCAACATGCCGTCGCCGCCGAACCAGTGGTAACCCTTGATCACGTCGAACTGGGGATTCGGCCCCGTGCGCACAAACATCCCTTCGAGCCCCGCGGGGATCTCGCCGATGACGCGCAGGTCTTCCGCCTGCACTTCCTCGCGCACGGGCGCGAAATTGCCTTCAAGAAATGGGCTGGTAACCGGGTCCGCGGCCAAGACCATCGTGGTACCTCTCCAGGGTGGATGCCGCGTATTGGAGCACAAGGGGACTGGCACGGAAAGCAGTGCCGATAGCGCGTCGGCCAGGCCGCCCAACGCAACCTGCTATCCTGTACTCCATGCCCGCCACGGTAGACATCGGCACGTTGATCACGAAGCGCCCCGAATTGCACGGCGGGCGCCCATGCCTCGCGGGCACCGGGATGACGGTACTGGCGATCGCCGACCTCTACGAACAGGGGATGTCAGCAGAACAGATCTTGTCTGACTGCTTCCCCCATCTCGATCTTGCCCGCATCTTCGCGGCGATTACTTATTGGCTGGCAAACAGGGAAGAAGTCGAGGGCTACTTCGCCGAAGACGAAGAAGCTGAGCGTGAGTGGATTGCGGAACTCGAGGCAAAGTCGGCCAGGGCGGCGGCCAGCTGACCAGGTGCCGTCTGTACCTGGACGAGGATTCTCAGGCCCACGACTTCATTGCGGCACTGAAGTCTGCGGGGGTCGATGTTCTCAACTCCGCTGAGACCGGGATGGACGGCACAACAGACCTCGAACAGTTGCTGTTGGCGACCAGCCTCGGGCGAGTGCTGTACTCGCGAAACATCCGCGACTTCCGTCGGCTCCACGTTGAGCTTTCAACCGCGGGAAACGCCCACTCTGGACTTATCTTTGGCGTTGCTGGTTTTTCAGTTGGAGAACGGTTGCGACGCGTATTGCGGATCTTCGACCGGCTCTCAGCCGAAGACATCACCAACACCGAGCAGTTCCTCAGCCAATGGGGCGACGACCAGTCGTAGTTTCCGTACCGCCGGAGTTCCTGATGCCCCAGACCTCGTCAGCATCCCCGGTTCAACTGCTCCCGCCCGCCGGGCGCGGTGGCCAATCCCAACCCTTTAAGGCGCGCGCACCGCTCCCGTCGCCACGCCCGGCTCGAACAGCGGCTTCGCCGCCTCCTCGCTTACGCTGAAGGCCGGCCCCGGGTACATCCCGATGAACAACACGCCCAGCACCAGCACAACCGCAAGCCCCCCAAGTACCGGGTTCACCTTCCAGCGGGACGTCTCGCCCACCGGGTCGTACAGATACATCTGGCGGATGATCATCAGGTAGTAGTAGAGGCTGATGAAGCTGTTGACCACGGCAAGCGCGATGACCCACATCGTGTCGCTGCTGGTAGCGCCCTGGAACATGAACAGCTTCGTCGCGAAACCGGCGAAGAACGGCAGTCCCGCGAACGAGAACAGCGCGCAGGTGATCACGAGCGCCAGGAACGGTTGCGTCTCGGCGAGACCCTTGAGGCCGTCGATGTCATCACGGCCTGTCTTGTTGTAGGCAGCCGTGAGCGCGGTGAAGAGCAGCAGGGTGCTGGCCACGTAGCCGATGATGTGGATGAGCAGCCCGGAAGTCGCGTTGATGCCGCCCTGCGGGTCACCGTAGCCGATGGCCGCGATCGAGATGAGCATGTAGCCCACCTGGCCAATCGAGCTGTAGGCCACGAGCCGCTTCAGGTTCTTCTGCTGGATGGCGATCAGGTTGCCGGCGGTCATCGTCAGCGCGGCGAGCGCGATCACGGCCCACCGCCACTCCGCGGCATCGACGACGATCGCCGTGCTGAACAGCCGCAGGATAAGCGCGAAGCCCGCCGCCTTCGAAAGCGTCGAGAGGAACGCCGTGATCGGCATCGGGGCGCCTTCGTACGCGTCCGGGGCCCACATGTGGAACGGCGCCGCCGACACCTTGAAGCCCACGCCCGCCAGGATCAGCATGAAACCGACCACCACCGCCGGGTCCGTCCCGGAATCACGGCCGGCGAGTCCCTCAGCGATGCCCGAATACGTCGTTGAGCCGGTCACGCCGTACACCAGGCTCATGCCATAGAGGAACATCGCGCTCGAGAACGCGCCGAGCAGGATGTACTTCAGGCTCGCTTCGCTGCTCAGGTTGTCTCGCTTCAGATAGCCGACGAGGATGTAGAGAGAGAAGCTGAGCAGTTCGAGCGAGATGTAGGCGGTGATGAGTTCCGTCGCCGCGGCCATGTACACCATGCCGCAGCCACCGATGAGCAGCAGCCCGTAATACTCCGCTGCCGTTTTCGTTTTCGTGCTCATGTAGTTCGCGGAGATGATCGAAACCACGAACACGATGCCCGCCGCGAGCAGCCGGAAGTAGGTCGTGAAGTCATCGCTGGAGATGAGGCCCTGGAAGCTGTTCGCATCCTTACCGATGAAGAACAGCCCGGCCACAAACCAGGCGACTGCGGCCAGCGCCGTCAGGTAGGCCAGCGAGTCCTTGCGGAAGTTCGGCCAGAACAGTTCGACGCCGATGATGCCGATCGCGGCGCCCGCAGCGATGTATTCGGGAATGAAGATCGTGTAGTCGCGCATTAGCTCGTCACCCCCGGAAGCAGCGTGACTGCCGCGCTGATGCGGTCAGTGAATGGAGCCCACCAGACGCCCATCACCACGATCGACGCGATGAGCATGCCGCCGGATAGCCGTTCGAGCGGCGTCAGGTCTTTCAGGTCAGACCATCTCGGGTTGAACGGCCCGAAGAAGACCATCGCGAACATGCGCAGCATGTAGGCCGCGGCCAGCGCCGCCGCGAAGATCGCCAACGCGCCGAACACCGGGTACGTCTTGAATGTGCCCACGAAGATGTGGAACTCGGCGGTGAAGCCGGAGAAGCCCGGCAGACCGACGTTCGCCAGGCCCGCGATCGCGTAGAAGATCACCCACAGCGGCATCACCTTCGCGATGCCGCCGAAATCCTTGAGGTCGCGCGTGTGCGCCTGGTCGTAAATCGCGCCAATCATGAGGAAGACAAGAGCCGTCATCACCCCGTGGGAGAACATCTGGAGCACCGCGCCGGTGATGCCGATCTGGTTCATCGTCGCCAGCCCCATGAGCACGTAACCCATGTGCGAGACGGATGAGTAACCGGAGATGAGCTTGAAGTCGCGCTGGGTGAGCGCGGCCGTGGCGCCATACACCGCGCCAATGACGCCGAGGACCATCAGGCCCGGCATCCAGAAGGCCGCGCCTTCCGGCATCAGCTGGATGCCCAGGCGAATGATGCCGAACGCGCCCAGCTTCATCAGCACGCCTGCGTGCACCATCGAAACCGCTGTCGGCGCTGACATGTGGCCGTCAGGCGACCATGTGTGGAACGGCCAGAGCGCGGCCAGCACGCCGCAGCCGATGACCATCATGGGGAAGAACGTCTTCTGGAAGGTTGGACTGAGCGTGCCGTCCTGGCCTGCCGCCCAGAGCTGTTGGAGGTCGAACGTGCCGAGGTTTGCCTCGTGGAAGGTAGCGAAGATGCCGATCCAGATGAGGACCGAACCGCCGACCAGCATGAGCGTCAGCTTGGCCGCGCCGTACTCCTTGCGCGTGGAACCCCAGACGCCGATGAGCAGGTAGAGCGGCATGACCGCCAGTTCGTAGAAGAAGAAGAAGAAGAACAGGTCGTAGGAGAAGAACGTCCCGAACACGCCCGCGAGAAGCGTCCAGTAGAGGATGTAGAAGTCCTTGTTGCGGAACTCTATCTTCCAGGCGGCAAGGGCGCCCGCGAACGCAACCACGCCGGTGAGCAGCGCCATCGTGGCGGAGATGCCGTCGACCGCGAGGTAGAGGGTGATGCCGTCTTTGCCGAGGAAGGCGGTGTTTTCCACCCACACCCAGCGGAGCTTCATCTGCACTTCGCTGCCGTCCACCTGGAACGCGGCGAAGATGTAGATGCTCAGCCCGCAAACGATCGCGCCCGTGACCACCGAGATGTAGCGGACCCACATCTTCTGGTTGCCCGGCACCAAAACGAGGAGGAATGCCGCGACGAGCGGCACCGCCATCGTGGCGAGGACGACGTAGCCCTGGCCCTCATCGAAGGTCATCGATTAGCCCCTCACCACCAGGCCGGCTACCGCGAGCCCGGCCACGCCGATGGCAATCGCCATCGCGTAGTTCGGGACGCGGCCGGTCTGCAGATATTTCAGGACGCCGCCGGCGAACCCCGTCACTTGCGCCGTACCGTCGACGCCGGTGTCGTTCACCACATAGCGGTCAAACCAGGCAACGACGTAGCTGATGCCCAGCACGCCACGGTCGATGGCCCCCTGGTACAGCTCGTCGAAGTAGAACTTCTTCTTGATCATGTCGTAGAGCCCGGGGCTCCACTCGGCCAGGGCAGTCGAACGCTTGACCGAGTTGCCCCAGTACATCCACGCCGCCGTCCAGATGCCCACCGTGGCCATGCCCAGCGACGCCGCGGCGAAGCCCCAGTCGATTTCGTACCGGTGCGGCCCGTGGTGCCCGACGATGAACTCCGTGATGCCGCCCGGGAACCCGAGCGCTTTGCCAACATCGTGGAACACGATGAACCCGGAGACCGCCGCCAGCAGCCCGAGGAAGATCAGCGGTCCGGTCATGACGAACGGAGACTCGTGCGTGTGGTCATGCACGTGCTGGTCCATCGGCTTGCCCATGAACGTGCGGATGAACAGCCGGGTCGTGTAGAACGCCGTCATCACGGCCGCGAAGCCGAGGATGACCAGCGCCCACGCGCCCCACTTCTCATCGAGCGCGACGAAGATCTCGTCCTTGGACCAGAAGCCCGCGAGCGGCGGTAGGCCGGCGAGCGCGAGCGAGCCAACGAAGAAGGTGGTGCCGGTGATGGGCATCTTCTTCCACAGCCCGCCCAGCTTGTCCATCTCCTGGTTGTGGTGCGTCGCGTGGATGACGGAGCCGCTGCCCAGGAAGAGGAGCGCCTTGAAGAACGCGTGGGTGGTCAGGTGGAACATCGCCACCGAGGGGTTCCCGGAGCCAAGGGCCACGAACATGAACCCGAGCTGGCCGACCGTCGAGTAGGCCAGCACCTTCTTGATGTCGGTCTGGGCGAGGGCCATGAATCCGGTCAGCAGCGCCGTCGTCAGGCCAACGATCGTGACCACCAGCAGCGCCCCGTCGGCGACTTCGAAAATGGGGAGCAACCGTGCCGTCAGGTACACGCCCGCAACGACCATCGTGGCCGCGTGGATGAGCGCGGAGACAGGCGTCGGGCCTTCCATCGCGTCTGGCAGCCAGACGTGGAACGGGACCTGGGCGCTCTTACCCATGCAGCCCAGGAACACGAACATGATCGAAATGAACAGGTACGTCTGGCCGATGTCGCCCTCTTCGGCCATGTGGATGATTTCCTGGATGTTGAACGTGCCAGTCGCCTTGAACAGCAGGATGATGCCGATGAGCAGGCCGACATCGCCCACGCGCGTCGTGATGAACGCCTTCTTCGCCGCTTCAGTGGCTGAGCGTTTCTCCCAGTAGAAGCCGATGAGCAGGAACGAACAGACGCCGACCAGCTCCCACGAGATGTAGACCAACAGCAGGTTGTCGGCCATCACCAACATGAGCATCGAAGCGACGAAGAGCTGGAGGACCGCGAAGAACCAGTAGTAGCGCGGCTCACCCTTCATGTAGCCGACCGAGAAGATGTTCACCATCAGGGCGACCGTGGTGATGACGCCGAACATCGTGATCGTGATCGGGTCGATGTAGATGCCCATGCGCAGGTGGAAGTCGCCGATGTCGGACCACTGGATGTCGCTCACCACCGGGCCGAGCTTGCCGGGCGTATCGAGGAAGTCCACGAGGACGACGAAGAAGAGCACGAAGGCGGTGAGGATCGAAAGCACGCCGAAATAGTCGCCGCCGCGCGGCAGCGTCCGCCCAAACAGCGCGAGCAGGAAGAAGAAGCCCGCCGGGACAGCGGCGAGTAGCCAGGCTTGTTCAGCACCCATTGGTCGTTCTGGCCCCTTCTACCACTTCATGATGGCCGCTTCGTCCACGTTGGAAGTGGCGCGGTTGCGGAACAGGCGAATGACGATGGCCAGTGCGAGGCCAACTTCAGCCGCGGCGACGGTGATGACGAACACGGCGAAAATCGCGCCGGTGATCTTGTCGGGGTCGAGGTACGCGGCGAAGGCGATGAAGTTCAGGCTCACCGCATTCAGCATCAGCTCGACAGACATCAGGATGAGGACCGCGTTCCGCCGCGCGAGTACGCCATAGACGCCCAGGGCGAAGATGATGGCGGAGAGCACGAGGTAGTTTTCGAGCGGGACCATTACTCGCCCTCCTCCTGCCGCGCGAGGATAATCGCCCCGATAAGAGCTACCAGCAACAGAGCGGAAGCGATGACAAACGGCGCGCCGAAGTCGGCGAACAGCCGCTCCGAAATCTTCTCGATCGGGATGTTTGTCGGCCGGTTTGGTACTCCCGGCTCAGGCCGCCAATCGGTACCCGTTGCGACGCCGATGAGGATCGCCATCAGC
This sequence comes from Dehalococcoidia bacterium, assembly GCA_046328215.1. Lineage (GTDB taxonomy): Bacteria > Chloroflexota > Dehalococcoidia > Tepidiformales > Tepidiformaceae > Amarobacter. Next base: position 73,755 of record JAXLXA010000012.1, read on the forward strand.
CCGCCACCGACGAGCAGCGCGAACGGCATCTGCGCGCCGTTCAGCGACTCGCGGTGCCCGCTGGGGTCGCTCCGCGTGAGCATGAGTGCGAGCAGGATGAGCACCGTGACCGCGCCGCCATAGATAAGGAACTGGACGAGCGCCAGGAACTCGGCGGTCAGGAAGATGTACATCGCGCCGACCCCGGCCAGGCTCCCAATGAGGAAGATCGCCGAGTGCACGACACTGCGCGAAAAGACCACGCCGGCCGAGAGCACGACGATAGCCGCCGCGAATATCCACCAGAGGACTTCAGTCGCCATCAGCCAGCACCTGCCGGGAGTTTGCCGTTCAGTTCCTTGATCGTCGCGAGGACGTCATCGGGGATCGGCTGGCCGGCGGCAACGGCTTCAGCTGCTTTCCGTTCGGCGCGCATACGGCGCGCGCGGACCTTCTCATAGGAGTTCGGGTCGCCCTTCGGGCCAGTGCCGAAGCCCGGGGGCGGCACCCAGCCGTCGGCGTCCGGGGCGATGCCACCAGCAGCCGGCGCGGCCCCGCCGCCACCTGTGCTGCCGCCGAGCTTCTCCCAGATCGTGCCGTTCGGCGCGAGGTCGCTGCCCAGGTCGTAGAGCGTCTGCGCCATCTCGTCCGGGATGGCCTCGCCCGCGGCGGTCAGTTCCTTGAACTGGCGCTCGGCCCGCATCCGGCGCGCGCGAACCTTCTCGGCGCTGTTCGGGTCGCCCTTCGGCCCATCGCCCACGCCCGGCGGGAAGCGCATTGAACCGTCTGGCATCAGGCCAGTGAGCACTTCGCCGGTGCCGCCACCCATTGCGCCGGCCGCGCCTGGCACGGCGGCCTGGCCGGGCTTCATGTTGCGATAGAGGTTGACCCGGTCCTGGATCTCCTGCGGGACGGCTTCGCCGCGGTCGGTGTATTCCTTCGCCTCGCGTTCCGCCCGCATCCGCTTCGCGCGGATCTTCGATTCAGAGAGGATTTCGACTTCGCCACCAGCTGCAGCCGCTGCCCCGCCGCCGGCCTTGGCCGCGCCCGCCTTCGGCTTCTCAGGCTCGCGTTCCTGGATGGCCGCGCCAAGTCCCTGCGCGATGCGCTCCGCCTGCGCCGCCCGGTCCTGGGGCCACGCCCCGGCGAACGTCGGCTCCGGGGCGTCTTCGCCCTTTGCCGCGCGCTCCATCACTTCGATGTTGTCCTGCGGGCGGAACGGCTGCGTCAGCCGGCCGGACTTCGAGGGAGCGAGCAGCTCTTCGATGTCCATGTGCAGGTCGCGCCGGTCATACACGGAGTGCTCGTGTCCGGTCCACGTGTTGTCCATCACGATCGCTTCGAACGGGCAGACTTCCACGCAGATGTTGCAGCGCATGCAGCGCGCGTAATCGATCCAGAACTTCTCGACGATCTTGCGGCGGTTGCTCGTGCCCTCGCCGTACTTCGGGTTGTCGTGCATCGTCGCCGTCATGCAGTCCACCGGGCAGTTTCGCACGCAGACGTTGCAGCCCGTGCAGAACGGCTCATCGTGGTTGAAGTCCCACGTGAGCACCGGGAAGCTCCGCTGGCGCTTCGGCAGCGCGTGCTTCACTTCCGGATACTCCACCGTCACGGTCTTCCGCGTGAACGTGGAGAAGGTAACGCCAAGGCCTTTCAGGATGCCTTTCATTGCGCGGGCGCTCCCAGCGTTTTGTAGGTGCCCATCAGGTCACGCGATGGCCGCTTCATCGCCCGCCGGATGATGATCGCGACCAGGGCGGCGGCCCCCGCCGCGCTCGTCAGCGCCAGCAGTTCCTGCGGCCAGTCATAGATCAGGATGAACCCGTTCATCAGCATCTGGACCAGCGACATCGGCAGGAGGACCTTCCAGCAGAAGCTCATGAGCTGGTCGATGCGCAGGCGCGGCACCGTCGTGCGCACCCAGAAGATGAGGATGATGAACGCCAGGCTCTTCACCATGGTGGTGGCCAGCTGGACGCTCCAGTGCGCGTCAACGCCGAACGGCCAGGCCCACCCGCCAAGGAACACCACCGCCCCGAACACGCTCCAGCCCCACATCGAGGCGTACTCCGTGAGCTGGAACATGGACCAGCGGATGCCCGAGTACTCCACGAAATACCCACCGACGATTTCCGATTCCGCGACCGGGATGTCGAACGGCGCGCGGTGCAACTCGGAAAGCATCGCCGTGAAGAAGATCAGGAAAGCGAGCGGCTGGAGGACGATGTACGGGCGGTTCTCCTGCAGCGCGGCAATGGCGTTCAGGTTCAGCGTGCCGGTTTTCCCGTCCAGGTCCGCCCCGGTGATCATCGCCACGCAGAGCAGGCTCAGCACCAGCGGGATTTCGTAGCTGACCATCTGCGCCGCCGCGCGAATGCCGCCAAGCAGCGCGTACTTATTCCCGGACCCCAGGCCGGCCATCATGATCCCCACGATGTTCAGGCCAAGGATGGCGAACACGTAGAACATGCCCAGCGCCAGGTCCCGCACGCCCCAATCGGCCGCGAACGGCAGCGCCATCAGCATCATCAGCACGGGGATGAACGTCGCGTAGGGCGCGAATTCGAACACCCAGCGGTCGGCACTCGTGGGCCGGATGTCTTCCTTCGCAATCAGCTTGAACGCGTCGGCGATGGCCTGGATGAGGCCGGCCGGGCCGGTCTCCGTGGGCCCGAGGCGCTGCTGGAAGCGCGCCACCACCTTGCGTTCGCCGTACGTGAGGTACATGACCACGACGGTCATCGCCAGCACCACCAGCACCACGCGGACAATCGCGTCGATCCACGTCGGCAGGCCGAACAACGCGTCGGCAAAGAGCATCATTTGTCCACCTCACCGAGCACGATATCGAGCGACCCGAGGATGATGATCGCGTCCGCCACGTAGTGGCCCACCACCATCTCCTTCAGCGCGGAGAGATTGCAGAAGCTGGGCGACCGGAGCTTCATCCGGTACGGCTTGTTCCCGCCCTTCGCAAGCGCGTACACGCCGTATTCGCCCTTCGTGCCTTCCGTCCGCACGTAACATTCGCCTTCGTCGATGCGCAAGGTCTTCGGCAGGTCCGGGTTCAACACCAGCCCGCCCGGCATCTGGTCAAGGCACTGCTTCACAATCTGGATGCTCTGGTAGGCCTCGGCCATGCGCACCATGAAGCGGTCGAACACGTCGCCGTGCTTGCCCACCGGGATGGTGAACTTCAGGTTCGGGTAGACGCTGTAGGGCTCGGCCTTGCGAATGTCGTGCGCAAGCCCGGTGGCCCGGATCATCGGCCCACTCAGCCCGAGATTGATCGCGCGTTCCTTCGAAATCGGCGAGAGGTTCCGGCAGCGCTCGACGAAGATTTCGTTCCCCGTCAGCAGCCCGTCGAAGTCCTCCAGGCCCTGCTCCAGTGAGCCGAGTAGGCCGCGGACGCGCGCGTCGTAGCCGTCCGGCAGGTCCATCTGCACGCCGCCCGGCCGGAAGTACGTCGGGAACATGCGGTCGCCCGCCACTTCCTCGATGAAGTCGTAAATCCGTTCGCGTTCGCGCCAGGCGTACACGAACGACGTGCCGAACGAGCCGACGTCCGCGCCGAACGCGCCGAAGAACATGAAGTGCGAGAGCAGGCGCGAAAGTTCGGCCATCATTACGCGGATGTACTCCGCCCGTTCCGGCACCGCGATGTTGCCGAGCTTCTCGACGGCCATGCAGTAGGCGAACTCGCAGCACATGCCCGCCAGGTAGTCCGTGCGGTCCCACCAGCCCATGGACTGGCGGTAGTCGTGGTTCTCCGTCAGCTTCTCGAGGCCGCGGTGCAGGTAGCCGATGTACGGCTCGCAGTCGACCACGACTTCGCCGTCCACCGTCAGCACCATGCGGAACACGCCGTGCGTCGCCGGGTGCTGTGGCCCGACGTTGATCGTCATGTCAACGGTATTGAAGGAATCAACTGTCGCGAGGCGTTCGTCAGGCCATACGCTCATGCGAGCACCTCAATACGAACCAGAACACAGAGACGCGGAGGCGCAGAGGCGATTGGCACAACGGCAGCCCGGAAAAGCCTCCGCGCCTCTGCGCCTCTGCGTTCATTTCTGTTCATCATCTAGAACTTGAACCCCGCGCTGGTATCTTCGATGCCCTGGAGGATCTCCACTTTCTGGAGCGGATGCGCCTTCAGCAGCGGGTGGATGCGCACGTCTTCGTCGAGCAGCAGGTTCTTCAGGTTCGGATGGCCGTCGAACACCAGGCCAACCATCTCCGCCGCCTCACGCTCGTGCCAGTCCGCCGCGCCGTAGAGCGACGTGATCGAGGGGATGTGCGGGTTGCCGGCAGGCGTGTCGACATCCACCTGGATGGCGTGCCCGTGCTTGAACGAATAGAAGTGGTACACGCAGCGCAGGCCGTCTTCGACCATGTCGATGCCGGAGACGTTGCGCAGGAAATCAAACGCCAGCTCGCGGCGGTCGCGCAGCCCCGTCGCCAGCTCGAGGAAGTGCTCGGGCGCGCAATGGATGACCGCGTCCGTCGAGTGCTTCGTCGCCGTGAACGGGACCTTCCCCAGGTGCTTGTGCACCAACGCCGAGATGCCGGGATAGTCAGTCGTTGGGCTCGTCATCCCACCATCCGCTTTTCTTCCATGATCTTTTCCTGCAGTCGCAGCAGCCCTTCGAGCAAGGACTCGGGCCGCGGCGGGCAGCCCGGCACGTACACGTCAACCGGGATGATCTTGTCGACGCCCTGGAGGACGCGGTCGTACTCGGTGTACGGACCCCCGTTGGTAGCGCAGGCGCCCATCGAAACCACGTACTTCGGGTTCGGCATCTGCTCGTAAAGCAGCTTGATCGCCGGGGCCATCTTCTTGGTCACCGTGCCCGAGACAATCATCACGTCGCTCTGGCGGGGGCTCGGCCAGGGGACGATGCCGAAGCGGTCCAGGTCATGGTTCGCCATGAACGTGCCAATCATCTCGATCGCGCAGCAAGCCAGGCCGAAGGTCATCGGCCAGAGCGAGCTCTTGCGGCTCATCGCGATGATCGTGTCCGCGCCAACCTGCATCACGCCCGGGAGGGCCATGCGGTAGACCGCCTTCGTCTCCGGCAGTTCAACCGGCCTCAGGCGTTCGGCTTCAGCGCCATAGTCAGGGACGTACGGTGTTGTCATTTCCACTCCAACACGCCGCGCTTCCACGCATAGGCAAGGCCCAGCGCCAGCACGCCGACAAAGACCAGCATCTCGTAGAACACGAACTTCGGAAAGCCGAGGAACGTCACCGCCCAGGGGAAGATAAAGACCGTCTCGACATCGAAGATGAGGAAGAGGATGGCGATCAGGTAATAGCGGACGTGCACCTGGGCCCAGTTCCGGCCGATGGGCAACATGCCGCACTCGTAGCTGACGCCCTTGGCACGTTCTTTCGCGTAGGGGGCCAGCAGTTTCGCCGCCATGAGCGCCGTGAAAACGAGAACGAACCCGGCAATCGCCGAGATCATGATGGCTGACCAGAGGTCATAGAAGCTCATCGGCCGAACCTCGAACTGGCGGTCATGAAAAAGCAGAGCCACGGTTCGCGTGATTGCGAGCGAGCTCTGCGATTCATGAGCGGGCGAACTCCCGGGAAGCTAGCGGAGAAGCAGAAAGACGGCTTTCCGCGAAGTTGTGACGAACGACACAAACTCTAGCGGGGAGGGTGGGGTGAGGCAAGCGAAGGCGAGAGGGGAACCGAGGTTCTCGGACCAAATGTCAATTGCAACAAGATGCTATTGACACATATGTTCGGGGCTTGGCAGGATCGTGCCGCTCGGAGGGGCGGAAGTCTTGGCGACTCGCTATCACAGTCAGTTCTTTGATAAGGCCACGACCCAAAGCCAGGTGAAGCTGCGGGTATACAGCACCTATCTTCGCCCGTGGGCGGCAAAGCTAGGATCCAATCCCCTGAATCGACGCCTATGGATTGTGGATGGCTTCGCCGGTCGAGGTCGTTACAAGGATGGGACTGCTGGCTCACCGGAGCTGGCGATGCAACTCGCGCGAGATGCGGCCCTCGAAGGGCGCAGATACAAAGTTCAGTGCATCTTCGGCGAAACCAGAGAAGCCAACCAAGGCGTTCTCAGGTCCCTTCGAGGACAGTATCCGGACGCTTCGTCGCTTCTGATCGAGGATGACTTCTGGAACCGGATCGAGGACGTAATCCGGCTCGTTTCTGGGGAGCCTTCGTTGGTGTTCATTGATCCGTTCGGCCTCGCCGGACTCAGGTTCGAACAGCTTGTGACTCTTGTGAACGGGCTCGGCAAGGTCGACTTGATTGTGAACCTGAGAACCCCGGCAGCGGTTCGACTCGCTCCTAAGATGAGCGAGCGCATCTCGCGCGCCGTCGGAACCAGCGATTGGACGTTGGAAACAGTCTCGGAGATCTTCAGAAGGAACCTGTCGCGGGCCTGCAACTTCCTGCCGCCGGCACCGTTGATGATCAACGACCGACTCGCTGGCCGCCTACATACAGAGTTGGTGCTCGCCTCCCGCGCGCCCGACGCATACCTGCTCTGGAACGACGAGATCGTCAAGGAAGTCGAACGGCTAGGGGCCGAGTCAGCACTCGGGGACTCCGCTGCTAGTCGAGACCAGAGCATCGACTTGGTCACTGACCGCTTGAGGGAATGGACGACGCGACAGCGCACGTGGAGGCGATCAGACGCCATCGACTTCTACGTTGTGAACTACTGTGGGGATGCGCATAGCGGCACCATTAAGCGCGCCCATGAGCGGCTACTAACCCTGGGCGTTGAGTGCCTGAATCCACGTGAGCCCGTGGAAGCTCGCCGCTACGCCAAAGTTGCTGCTGGCACTTGATTCCACGTCTTCCCGCACAGCTCTCTCCCTGCCTTGCCTTTCCCTACCCGCCTCCCGTCGCAGTTGAACGCGCCCCACTGCTTGAAGAAGAACGCTACGCGGGCTGACTCACACTGTCGGCGAATCGAGTCAGCCCACTCCTCTCTCATCGGGCGCGCGCGAGGTCCTGACTCGCCCCCAACGATCACCCAGTCGATGTCAGTCAGGTCGAGGTCGAGCGGGCCCAGCAACGGCTCACAAGAGAGGAATCGGATATGTGCGGGAATCTTCCGTAGCTCATGAATGCGCGATGTCCAACGCTGATTCTCCACCGACGTGCCCATCCAGATGTTCGGCGACCACACCAACTGATCGGCGATAGCCGCCGCCCGTTCGGGCCTCTTCGTGAGGACCTGGAACTCGTGCCAGTGAGCGCGTGCCATCGTCTCGAAGACGCTCTGGATGTAGGCGTCTGGCACGTCCGCGTGGAATAGGTCGCTCATCGAGTTGACGAATATCTTTCGAGGACGCTTCCAGGTGAGTGGCAAATCCAGCCGCTCGGGGCGGAGTTGAAGGTCAAAGCCATTCTCGTATGGGTGACCCGGAACCCCGCGGAATCGCTCCGCGAAGGTCTCGGCGTAGCAATGAGCGCATCCCGGGCTCACTTTGGTGCAGCCCGTCACGGGGTTCCAGGTCGCTTCCGTCCACTCGATCGACGATCCATCACTCACGGGCGACCTCCAAGCAGCGATTCACGCTGATGCCATCATTATGATCTTTCATTCGCGAATTCCAAGAAGCATTCGTCGCTCGCCGCCGCTATCGCCGTGCCACTGGTCCATCCGCCTCACCTCGGCGCCTCCCGCAACCTCTCTCCATCGCCTCGCCAACCACCCCAAATCCACAATCCACAATCCACAATCCGAAATCCACAATCCTCAGAACGGCTTGAACACCGCCAGCCAGGCAATCACCGGCACGCTCAGGACCAGCACCGTGCTGAACACCAGCGGCACTTTGTCTTCGAGGACCATCCGCAACTCTTCCGTCTCTGTGCCCTTCTTCGTGGCGATGAGGGAGGCGAGGCGGGCGCGGCGGAGGCCGAAGCCCATCAGCGGGAGGCAGACGAAGTACACCACGATGTAGACCGCCGAGAGCGCCGCCAGCCAGCCGTCCTTCACGAAGTTGTAGTCCGCCGCGGTGGCCCAGAAGAAGCCGGTAATCCCGGTCGCCATCGCACCCGGGAGCAACACCCGCGTCTCGTTATTCGCCGCCTCGGTCAGGCAGTACATCTGGTACTTCAGGTCTTTCGAAGCCCACGCCTTGAGGATCAGCGGGTAGGTGGCGCCCAGCCCGGCGCCCAGCCAGACCATCGCCAGCACATGAATGACTCGCCACCAGTCCACGGCAAGGCATTGTCAGCGAGCGCCGCCTTCCGGACGAACCCGGCGGTCGACGAACGACGAGCTTCGAAACGCGCCAGCGAAACGGAAGTCGCTGCTCGAGCGTCATTCGAAGTTCGTCGTTCGTCGTTTGAGGGCCTTACGGGGCGGCGGCGGCCGCCGCTTCCGCGGGTTTGCCCGCGCGGACCGCGACAGCGCTCAGGATGACCTGCGCCGCCTGCGACGGATTCAGGTGGTCCGTGTTCACGCAGATGTCGTACAAGCACGCCGAAAGCCAGTCAGCGTGGAAGTACTCCTTGAAGTACTTGCTGCGCTCGCCGTCGGTGCGCGTCACCACCTCGGCCGCCTGCTCTTCGGAACAGACCATCCCGGCCATCACCCGCCGTTTGCGTGCGTCCGGGCTGCCGGTCACGAACACTCGGAGCGTGTCCGGCCGGTGCGCCAGCGTGAACTGCGCGCCGTGGCCCAGCAGCAGCACGTTGCCGCGGTTGGCGTAATCGTCGATGACCTGGGCCACGAGGTCACGATAGTCCGAAGACGTGAGCAGCGGTGTCGCCGACATGTTGACCGGCTCCATCCAGACACCCGTGGCCGGCGTCCCGGGGTTCTTGGCCAGCGCCTCGATGATGCGCGTGAAGAAGGAGGGCTTGTGCTCCGCGTCGGCCACCGTTTCGGTCGAAACGCCGGCCTCTTCGGCCGCGGCCTGGACCAGGCGGTAGTCCAGCACGTGGAACTTCAGTTCGTCGGCCACAATCCGGGCGACTTCCTCGCCGAGCGTGCCCACCTGGCGGGCGATCGTGATAACGCGAGTCTCCATGGTTCTCCCGGCGCCTACGCGCCGACCTCCACAAGTTGGGGCTGCCCGGCCGATGCGGCCAGGCGCAGTTGGCGATGGACCGGCCAGACGAGCGTGCCCTGCAGGAACTCCGCCGAGGCCGGGTGGAACTCTACCGGCCCGGCGATGCCGCAATCTACCGCGATCTCGCCGCCGAGCTCGCGCAGCACCGAGCGCATCTCGGAAAACGCGACCGTGCGCACGGCAACCGCCGGCCCGCCCTCGCCCACTTCCAGCGAGATGCCCGTCTCCGGGTGCGGCCGCACCTTGCCGGCCACGGGGATGTGCACTTCGCAATACAGCTCGCCGGAGATGCGCAGGAAGGGCAGCCCGGTGAGCTGCTCTCCGCTGATCAGCGCCCAGGAGCGCAGGCGCGTCGCCGCGGCTGCGATCTCGGCGTGGCTGAAGCCTGCGCGGCGGCCAATGGTCCGGGTTTCAGGAAGCGCGGATGGGGCGATGACGTATCGCAAGGTGATCCTCCAATGCTGGGCCAAACCCTTCGACTGAAGGGCGCGGCAAGGGGCGCTGAGGAGGCACCGGTCTGTGCTCCTCCGAATGCCTGCGGGGTTAGCTGACGGGTTCGGCGTCGGAAGTCGCCTACCTTCCCGGTTGGAAGGATGCACCCCAGGAGAGTGGTTCCCCCGCTTCCCTCAATGCGAGGGAATTCGGCAGTGCCACGTTAACACTTCCGGTGCGCGGTCAAACAGGCTTTTCCAGCCTTTGCAACGAGACTGCAATGGATTGGGGCCGGAGCTGGCGGGTCAGCGCGCAGCCGCGGCGGCCGCGGACAGCCTGCTCACGCCGGAGTCGCTTCCCCGGCCGGAGGCAATTGATCTGTCTGTTAGGGTAGGCGCACCAGCAACGTCCACCCGCGGCGTGAAAGGGACACGGATGCAGATCGAGATCAGGAATTACCGGCCCGGCGACCTCCATGCCTGCCGGGCGCTGTGGGAGGAGCTGGTGGAGCGGCATCGGCTGATCTACGAGGACCCGACGATTGGAGGCGAGGATCCCGGCCTCGAATTCGACGATCACCTGGCGCGCGCCGGCGCGGAACACATCTGGGTGGCCGTGGTCGATGGGAATCCGGTAGGACTGACCGGCCTCCTGCTCGCTGGCGAAGAGGCAGAGATAGAGCCGGTCATCGTGACGGCAGCGCTGCGGTCACACGGCGTTGGCGCGCTCCTCGTTGGCGCCGCGAGGGCTCGGGCACTCGAAGCCGGCGTGCGCTTCCTCAACGTTTCGCCGGTTGCCCGGAACATCGAAGCGCTCGCGTTCTTCCTGCGCGAGGGCTTCGACATCGTTGGCCATGTGAACCTTTTCCAGGACCTGGGCGGCGAGGCGCCGCGGACCTGGCGGAGCGGGCTGGAGCTCCACCGCCACGCGGTCCGCTACTGAACTGGGAGTTGGAACCGCGACCGGCAGGGAGCGGATCACGGTTGAGCGAGACAGCCGCGCGGTAGCCACCCACCATCCGGCCCACCAACTCACTCGCTGACGCGTGGCCGCACTGGCAGATGGAACCGCGACCGCTCGGGAGCGGATCACGGCCTGGCGAGACAGTCGCGCGTTAGCCACCCACCATCCAGGCCCACCGCCTCGCTCGCTGACGCGTGACCGTCTCGCGCCGACACGATCCGCTCCCGATGGGTCGCGGTTCAGTGGGTTGCGGGCGGTTTTGGGCACTGGCAGATGGAACCGCGACCGGCAGGGAGCGGATCTGGCCGGCGAGACAGCCGCGCGGTAGCCGCCCGCCATCCAGGCCCACCAACTCGCTCGCTAATGCGTGACTATCTCGCGTGGACACGATCCGCTCCCGAGGGGTCGCGGTTCAACGCTGGGCCGCCCGCGGTTTCGAGCACTGGCAGTTGGAACCGCGACCGGCAGGGAGCGGATCATGCCTGAGCGAGACAGCTGCGCGGTAGCCACCCACCATCCGGCCCACCAACTCGCTCACTGACGCGTGGCATGGTCGCTTTGTCACGGTCCGCTCCCGATGGGTCGCGGTTCAGGTGGATCGGGCGCGGTTTCGGGCACTGGCAGTTTGGAACCGCGACCGGCAGGGAGCGGATCACGGCTGAGCGAGACAGTCGCGCGTTAGCCACCCACCATCCAGGCCCACCGCCTCGCTCGCTGACGGGTGGCTGAAGATGACGCCAGGTCAGGCGGTGACCGCCGCCGCTTCCTGCCCGACGATTTCGCCCGCCGCAGAACGCTTCGCCGCCGCCACGAAGTCCCGGAACAGCGGGTGCGGCCGATTCGGGCGGCTCTGCAACTCAGGGTGGAACTGCGTGCCCAGCATGAACGGGTGCGTGCTGATCTCCGAAATCTCCACGAGCGAACCGTCCGGCGAGGTGCCGCTGGCGTTCAGCCCGTTGCGGGCGAGGACATCGCGGAAGGCGTTGTTGAACTCCCAGCGGTGGCGGTGCCGTTCGCTGATCAGGTCCGTCTGGTAGGCCCGCGCGGCGAGCGAACCGGCTTCGAGCTTGCAGGGGTACGCGCCCAGGCGCATCGTCCCTCCCTTGCTCGTCACACCCTGTTGTTCGTCGAGCAGGCTGATGACGGGGTACGGCGACTCCGGGTCGATCTCCGTCGTGTTCGCCCCGGCGAGGCCGCATACGTTTCGCGCGAACTCCGTGACCATGACCTGCATGCCCAGGCAGAGGCCGAGGTAGGGGATGCTATTCTCGCGGGCCCAGGTAGCGGCGGCGATCTTCCCTTCCCAACCGCGTTCGCCGAACCCGCCCGGCACGATCACGCCGTTGACACCCTGGAGCACTTCGTCGGCCGGCCGGGATTCGAGCGTCTCGGCGTGGATCCAGCGGATGTCGACGTCCACGTCGTTCGCGATGCCTGCGTGCGCCAGCGATTCCTTCACCGACATGTAGGCGTCGTGCAGCTCCACGTACTTCCCGACGACCGCGACCTCGACCACGCCGGAGGGGTGCTTCAGGCGCTGGACCATCTCGCGCCACTCGGCCAGGTCGCGCCCGCCGTGCAACCCAAGGCGCTCGATCACGTAGTCGCCCAGTCCGCGCTCTTCGAGCAGCAGCGGGACCTCGTAGATCGAGGAAACCGTCTCCATCGGGATGACGGCCCGGGGATCGACGTCGCAGAACAGCGCGACCTTCTCCGAGATGTCGCGGCTCACCGGGTAGTCGCTGCGAAGGAGGATGACGTCCGGCTGGATGCCCTTCGAGCGAAGTTCGCGCACCGAGTGCTGGGTCGGCTTCGTCTTCAGTTCGTTCGTGGCACCAACCATCGGGAGGAAGCAGACGTGGACGCTGAGCACGGTGTCACGCGGCTGTTCGTGGCGGATCTGGCGGATGGCTTCAATGAAGGTCTCGCCCTCGATGTCGCCGACGGTGCCGCCGACTTCGCAGATCAGCACTTCGCAACTGGTGCTCTCGGCAACGTTGTAGATGCGGCTCTTGATCTCGTTCGTGAGGTGCGGGACCTGCTGGATCGTGCCGCCGAGGTAATCGCCGCGGCGCTCCCGTTCGAGCACGCTCTGGTAGACCTGCCCGGAGGTGATCGAAGAGGCCGAGGTCAGGTCCTGGTCGATGAACCGTTCGTAATGCCCGAGGTCGAGGTCGGTCTCGGCGCCGTCAACGGTGACGAAGACTTCGCCGTGCTGATACGGGGACATCGTCCCCGGGTCGACGTTGAGGTAGGGGTCCAGTTTCTGGATGGAGACGGAGATGCCGCGAGATTTGAGGATTCTGCCGAGGCTGGCGGTGGTGATTCCCTTGCCAACCGAACTGACCACGCCGCCGGTAACGAAGATGAACTTTGGCATGGCCTCCCGCGTTCCGTGGTTGCTCAACCAATGCTAGGTGTTGGGCGGCGGGGGCGTCAACGAACATTTGTGTTACATGGGGTTTGCGGCGCCTCGTTGCCCGCGGGCCTCCGCCGGGAACCTTTACGGCGGTGGTAGCGTTAAGGAAGTGGCTGGCGCGGATGCGCCCCCTCGCGGCCCGCGGAGGTTTGCCATGCGTCGAATTGGGCTTCTCGCGATGCTCCTGCTCGTTGGCGCGGCGGTCAGCACTGCGCCCGCGACCGCCCAGACGCCACCGGCCCTCGCTGCGCCCACGAACGTCCGCATCGAGAACGCCTTCACCCCGCTCCCGACGGACCTGATCTTCATCCCGCGCGTGCTCCGCTGGGATGCCATACCCGGGAATGCCGCGTCGTATCGCGTGGAACAGCAAACACTGCCCCCGCGCGACCCCAGCGGGCCGTACGAACCTTCCCTCACGGTCGTCGCGAACATAGGCCCAGCCGACCCGCGCGAGTACCGCTTCGAAACCGCCCCGTGGCGTGGGCCGTACTGCTTCCGCGTCGTCGCCGCTTACCCGTCCGGCGAGTTCCGCGCATCCGACCAGGCCTGCATCGGGAAGCAATCGGACGACAGCCCGTTCGACATCCACGAGCTCACCATCGCGGTGGAAGCCATCGGCAGCGGGTTCTTCATCACCTGGGAGAGCCACTTCTACCGTGGCGAGTTCTCCGTCCAGAAGGCCATTAAGGGCAACGAAGCGGAAGGCCCGCGCGAGCAGGACTGGGGCTACGCCTCGATGCACTTCAACGGTATCGATGGCCAGTACGGATTCGGTGACCTCGGCACTATCATCGGCCAGGTGTACTGCTACCGGGTCCGCCCAAACATCGAGGACGGCCGCTGGTCGCCTCCCGCCTGCCTCGCCCAACCGCCGGTCGACGGCCCGCAGCCCGGCCCAACGCCGCTCAGCCCCGACGCGGGCAACGCCGCGGCAGCACCATTCCGGCACGTCCCCTTCCCCTGGGAACTGACCGTCGGAGGCGTCGTCCTGCTCGTCGTCGCCGTGGTGAACTGGTGGGTCTTCCGCGGATACCGGTAGGCGTGGCGACCCGTCCTTCTGACGGGGTCACGTCAGCGCAACCCAGCGTCGCGCGCCCGGACGATCGCCTGGGCGCGGTCCGCTACCTGGAGCTTGTCGAAGATGTTGGTGATGTGGTTGCGGACCGTCTTCGGGCTGAGCACCAGCGCATCCGCAATCTCCGAGTTGCTCCGGCCCTGGGCGATGAGCGTGAGCACTTCCCGCTCGCGCTCTGTCAGTTCCGGGAAGGCTGCGCTCGGCGCCTTCACCTGGCTGAAGTACTGCATCATCCGCTTGGCCAACGTGGGCCCGAAGATGGCTTCGCCGGCGGCCGCCGCCCGTACCGCGGTCAGAACTTCGTTGCGCAAGGCGCCCTTCAGCAAGTAGCCGCGCGCGCCGGCCTGCATCGCTGCGAAGACGGACTCGTCGTCTTCGAACATGGTCAGCATCACGATCCCGATGTGCGGCGAACCCTGGACGATACGCTGCGTCGACTGAATCCCGTTCAGGCCCGGCATCTGCACATCCATGAGGATCACGTCCGGCTGGAGGGCCATCGCCATTTCGACGGCTTGCAGGCCGTCCTCCGCTTCGCCCACGAGCCGGATATCGTCAGCGGAGCCGAGGAGGGCGCGCAGGCCCGTCCGGAAGGGAGCCGAGTCCTCCGCGATGAGCACCGAGATGGCTGGCTCGGTCATTCGGCGCCCCCGGAAGCCGTCACCGGGAAGCGCCCGGTCACGCGCGTGCCGCCGCCCGGGCGCGCCTCCACCGCCACCTCGCCCCCGACTTCCGCCGCCCGCTCCTCCATTGACTTGAGGCCGATTCCTCTGACGATGTCCGACCCGATCCCGACGCCATTGTCCTCCACGACAACGACCAGCTCGGCGTTCGCGTGCGAAAGGCGGACGGTGCAGGTTGACGCGCCGGAGTGGCGGGCGGCGTTGGTGAGCGCCTCTGACACGATGCGGTAGGTCGCGACCTCGGTGGCGGCGTCCAACCGCTGCATAGTGGAGTCCGCGATGACTTCCACCGCCAGCGACGGCGAGCCGGTTTGCCTTGCCAGGCGCTCCACCGCGCCCACCAACCCGAGCTGGTCCAGGGCCGGTGGGCGGAGGTCGTACACCAACCGGCGGACTTCGCTGACCACGTCTTCCGCCTGCGTGGTGACCGCCTCCAGCAGATCGCGCGCGCCAGACGGGTCGTCATCCACAATCGCGCGGGCAGTGTCGACCTGCATCGCAATCGCCGCGAGGGCCGGGCCGAGCCCGTCATGCAGGTCGCGGCGAATGCGTCGGCGCTCCTCTTCGCGGCTGGTGACGATTTCCTGCCGCGATCGGCGCAACTCATGCGTGAGCTGCACGGCGCGCACGGTTGGCCCCGCCTGCCTGGCTACGAGCCGCAGCACTTCGATGTCCCGCTCATCGAGCGCTTCGTCTCGCGCCCGCGGCGAAGCGAGCAGTTCTCCCTCCCGTTCGCCCTGGTGCAGGATCGGCACGCTCACGGGCTCCAGCCTCAGTTCGCCGGTGCTCGCGAGGATCGTCCCTTCGGCTGAACGGATGGACACGCCCGGGAGTTTGAGAGCAGTTGAGACAGTCTCGACGATGGCGCTCAGGACCGTCTCCGGCGAGCCGAGTTCGAGCCTGCTGCCAAGGTCCGAGAGCACCGCTTCTGGCTCGTCCCGCTGCCCGTAGAGCATCCGGTTCACCATCCGCTGCACCGCCTCCTGCAACCGCAGCCCCAGGATCGACCAGGCGCAGACGACGAAGAGCAGGTACACCGGGCCGAGTTCGTAGTACAGCATCGCCGGGAGGAACACGAGCGCCACCGTCCCTCCGGCAACGATCCCGGTGACTGCGCCGTACACCATCGTCCGCCGAATCAGCGTGTCAGGATCGCGCACGACCGGGCTGACCCAGGCCACCCAGACCGAGGCCAGCAGCGGAAAGCCCGCCATCACCTGGAGGAGGTGGACGGTCATCAGCCGGTCGACCTGGTCCGCATCCAGCCAGAGCGGGCTGCCCAGCGCCCCGAATACGATTGCCATGAGCAGCGCGGTCACGGATGTCCCGTAGAGCAGCCAGCGAATCTGCAAGCGTCGCCGTAACTCCGCTTCACCGCGATAGTGGCGCGCCGCGCTCCACGCCACCAGCGCAATCGCAGCCCAGCCGATCAGCGCTACCGCTGGACCCCATCGAGGGCCCGCGAGAGGAGCCTGCGAGGCCATTCCGTTGAGTGGGCCCCAAACCGCGAGCGCCAGGGCGACGCCCGTGCCCAGCGGCTCCGGGTGCCGCCTCAACAGGACCGTGGCGGCAACGCCCAGGGCAGCGCCCGCGAAGATCAGGTCGAGGGCCGTGTGGTACGCCGCGTGGCCGGCTGCCGACACAGCAGCGTCGTGCAGCGCGGCAGTTGCGCCTGGCGGTGGATCCGCGAGTTCGCGGTACTGAGCCACGATCAGTGGTGTCCACGCGACGGCAACGACCACCAGCAGCGCGAACCAGCCCAGCCGGGGACGGCTGAGCTGGTGTGCCGCGGGCGCCCGCGGTGCTGTCGCGGTCTGGCTGCGCGCCATCCTTAGCGCCCGCCGGCGCGGACCTCGGGACGGAAGAGGATGACCAGGGTGGCGAGGAAGATGGCCATCGCGCCGATTGAAACGACGCGCAGCAGGCCCTCGAGCATGAACGCCTCGGGCAACGTCAGGAAGATGTTGATCACGGTCAGGACCACCATCATCCACCAGCCCCAACGCATGCCTTTCCACATCGCGGCGAGGGCAACCAGCCCCAGGACGAGCGTGGCCGTCATCACCACGTACTGCTCGGGACCAACGTCGTCGGTGTCCACGAAGGACGGAACGGCGTACCACAAGAAATGGAGGACGACGTGCATCGCGGCCATCAGGGCGATGAGGTCATGCGCTCGAGATGAGTTGGTCAGGCCAGGCCGGCCGGTTACCTGCGCTTGCGCTTGCATGAGGGTGGGAACTCCTTCGGCCGGCTGACGTGCCTCAACTCGGCTGGGCCGTAGTCTGGCTGCGCATCTTGCAGGATTCGCGGGAGCCTCGTCCTATCTTCAGTCCCAATCCACCGGGACTTGCGGGCAGCTGAGGTCGAGCGTCGAGAGCTCGTAGTTGGCTGAACGCGTCCATGGCTGTAGTTGGCCTGCGATTCGGCTGGGTGCGTGGAGACTGCGATCGGCATTCGTGTGGCCCGGACTTGCCCGCTCCCTACCCGGTCGCGGCTCATGGGCGGGCTGTAAACGAACTCAGGGAACGGGAATCTAACAGTCCGGGTCCGGGACCTTCTTGCCCTCGGCCTTCAACTTCTGCTTCGCGTACGCGGTCACCATGTCGGTGATGCCCATCAGGCCCATGCCTTTGCCCATCGAGACCTCCTTGCCGAAGACCGTGAACACCACGTCACACGGCGTGCTGGCGACAGTCTCGAGGGGCGCGCCGGACATCGTTTCGTCCATGATCACGGACCACGCTTTGGCGCTGATCCCCTGCGGGTTCTCCACGGCGAAGTAGTACTTCAGCGTGCCGTCCGGACGGTCTTCGGCCCAGACGTAGGCGTCTGACTCGCACTTTTGGACGTGGTGCGCCTCCGAGAAAGGACGCTCCGCAACGCCGGCGGGCACTTCCTCGAAGCGGTCGGCGTATTCGATGAGCATGTCGATGCGCTCGGCGCGGTCGGCGAGTTCGAAATCCTGGACGACGCGCTCAAGCGTCTCGGGCATGGCAGGCATGAATCGATTGTGGATTGGCGGTTGCGGATTGTCGATTGCCGGTAGAACGCGGAGACACGGAGGGCGCAGAGACTTTGGGAACCGCCAAGACGCCACGACCCCAAGACCACGAAGAACGCGGAGATGCGGAGGGCGCGGAGGTTTTTGGGAGAGGGAGGAGCGTTTATGCCAGGAGTCCGCGAAGACGCCGTTCCACCTGCTTCCCCTTCCCTCGCATTCTCTGCGGCCTTCGCGCCTCTGCGTTCAAAGTCCCCCTGGCGTCTTGGCGGTTGTCCCGCGGTGGCCCAAGCTTTGGGGGTGACTGAACAGAGGCAGTACGCCGCCGCCGGCGTGGATATCGCCGCTCGCAGCAAGTTCGCGAAGACGCTTCCCGGCATCCTCGCGCAGGCGCGCCGGCCGGAGGTGCTGAGCGACGCCGGGCCGTTCAGCGGACTCTTCCGCCTCGGTGAGAAGTACCGCGACCCGGTGCTCTCGGCGAGCGCCGACGGCATCGGCACGAAGGTGAAGCTGCACCTCGCCGCCAACCGCCTGGACCTTTGCGGCCCGGACATCCTCGGCCACAGCATCAACGACATCATGGCCTGCGGCGCAGAGCCCCTCTTCTTCCTGGACTACATCGCCGGCAACGGCCTGACCAACGACCAGAAGCACTCGCTCGTGGAGGGCGTTGCCCGCGCCTGCGCCGAAGCTCACTGCGCGCTCCTCGGCGGCGAAACGGCCGACATGCCCGACGTCTACCCGCCAGGCGAGTTCGACCTCGCCGGGTTCATCGTCGGCGTCGTCGAGAAGGACCGCATCATCGATGGATCGAAGGTGGCGGTGGGCGACGTCCTCCTCGGTATCCCAAGTTCGGGCCTGCACACCAACGGCTTCTCGCTGGCCCGCAAAGCCCTCGACATCTGCAACGGCGAACTGATGGACGAGACCCGCAGGCGCATCGCCGAGCGGCCGGGAGTACTCGGCGGACGCTCGATCGAAGAGTGCCTGCTGGAGACGCACCGGCCGTACTACCGCCAGGTCTCGCCGGTGCTCGACAAAGTCCATGGCATGGCCCACATCACCGGCGGCGGCTACACCGAAAACGTCCCGCGCATCCTGCCCGGGAACGTGACCGCGAGCTTCGACACGAAGGCCTGGCCAGTGCTGCCCATCTTCCAGCTCATCCAGCAGCGTGGCGAAATCAGCAGCGAAGAGATGTACGAAGTCTTCAACATGGGCATCGGCCTGGTCCTCATGGTCTCGCCGGAAGACGCGGAGGAGGTTGCCGCGGCCATCCCGGAAGCCTTCCGCATCGGCGAAATCCGGTCCTGGACGGGCCGCCCGGTGGAGCTGCGCGGGATCTGAGCAAGTCCCGGCCGGCTAGTTTGGCGGGAGCACGAAGTCCGTGAACCGCGCGGCGAACTGGGCCGCGGTCTCGTTGCAGCCACGGTCGAAGACGACGATCTTTCCCGCCGCATCGAGGCCGAAGGCGTGGCCACCATCTGGTCGCGGGTTACCCGCGGAAACGTCGTAGATCACCCAGTACACCACGCCCACCGCGGCCGGATTGGGCTCTTTCGCGACTGCGACCACCCGGGGAGCGGGCCTGATCTCGCCATCCACGAGCTCCGCCAGGGCGGCGGCGCGCACTCCGCCTGGTGTTGGCACAGCCTGAGCGTCCGCGTAGGGCCCGAACCACATCGGTTCGCATCCACGGGCGGCGACCGCGTTGACGAGCGTCCCCGCGATTGACCCCTCCGGGCAGCGCGGCAGCCACCAGTCCATCCCGCAGCCCACCTTCACGAACGCCACCAGTGACGCGAGCTTCGGCGTGTCCTCCTGGATGAGCGCGTCAATGACGGCATCGATGGCGGCCGTGCCCGTATGGCGCGTGCCGGCCGGGACCGGCGGCGGCGGCGGCGGAGCAATGAGGTAGTCCGGGTAGTCTGCCGCGATCGTGCGGGCCGTCCAACCGCAGCCGGAGACATGGCGGGTAAGGCCCTTCTCGGAGAGCAGGAACATCGTGCCGCTCATCGACTCCGGGCGGGCGCCGCCGTCTGCCCATCGCTCGAAGGTGAAGGTGACCGCATAACCGCCGTCGGGCCTGCGGGCTGCCGAGAACAGATGCGGCCCCGTCTGGCGCGCGAAGCCGTCGAGCACCCGCGCCGTTTCGGCCTCAGTGCTGAAGCCGCCTTCGCAGTTCGAAAACCCGATGACTTTGACCAGCGTCCCCTCCGGCTGGCCCGCTTCGCAGACCGGGGGCGAGCCGATCCCCTGGGGCTGAGTCACGCAGCCAATCCGGCGGTAGTCCACCAACGCCTGAAGCGCGGGCAGGTCGCCGTCCAGCATCGCCGCGATAAACCGGTCGACCACCGCCACGCCCGTGGTGGGCGAAGCCGTCGCCGAGGGGGTCGAGGTCGCTGGCGTCACAGCAGTGTGGGCGGTGGCCGTAGCGGTCTGGGCCGGAGCCGGGTTGTTGTCGCCGCCGCCATCACAGCCCGCAGCCCCACCGATGATGAGGAGCGCGAAGAGCAGACAAGTCACCCTCATACAGGATCAACGCGACCACCGCGCCAGAAGTTCCCGGCCGTCTACCGGTGGGGGCCTCGGAGCAGGGTCGACTCGTTCCCCCGGTCGGCCCGGCGCTTCCCGCGAGAGCTATACTGAACCTCATGGAGAAGTCAGCCGCCCGGGCCGCCCACGACCTCATGCTCAGCCGGATCGAACAGAGCCTGAAGGACGAGGATCGGGATAACGCGCGCATGTGGATCGGCAAATCAGATGCCGAGTGCGCCCGCGCGATCGGCCAATGCAGCGACCTGGGCGATGCCCTCATCCACGCTCGAGGGTTCCCCATCGACTACGGCGAATTGGACTTCCCGCCACTCCCAAGGCGCTAGGCTCGCGGAAATCCTCGGCGACGACGACGGCCGCATTGCACGCTTGCGGGAGACCGTCGCGGCCGCCGAACGCCTGATGGCGGGAGACGATTAGCCCACCGAGCGGACCTTCGTGGGCGTGATCGTCAGCGTCACCCACTGCTCCGGTTTCGCTGTCCAGCTCCGGATCGTCTCTTCCGCCTGTTTCGGGCCGTAGTAGCGGCGGGCCAGCCGTTCGATCAGCGGCACAGTCCCTTCGTCTGAGATTGAACAGATGCCCTCGATGGTCACCCAGCGCTCGTGGACGCCGACTGGCTCCTCCACCGAGAGCGCGACGCGGGGTTCCTCGGCCAGACGGCGAGCCTTGCGTGACGTCCGCGAGGTGAAGACGCGCGCGACCGTCCCGTCCCACTCGAACCAGATGGGCACGACCGTGGGCTGTCCGCCCGCGTGCAGGTAGGCAAGCTTTCCGATGCGCGTTTCGCGCAGGAACGCGTCGATTTCGCCCGGTGACATGGACGCCATGCCCTGCAGCGTAGCAGTTCTCCTCCCGGTCGGGGCCGTTCGGGCCGCAGGTGCTGCCCACAGGTCGCTGTCCTGCCGCCCAGCCCTGAGCGCAGACTCTGTGCATGGCTGATTGGCGAAAGGGCCTGGTCTGGATCGGCGCCGGTTTCGCTCTCGTCGTGCTGGCGATGACCTTCAGCATCCTCGGAGATGAAGACGCGCACGGTGGCGAGCTAGCCCTGTTCGTCGTGACGTTCTATGCCGGACTCACCGCCGGCGCGTTTGCGCTCGTCCGGGGAGCGCTCTTCCTCATGCAGCACATGCGCCGACAGGCTGCTCTACGGTTCTTCGTTGCGACGGTCGGCGGCATTGTCCTCGCGATCGTGCTGCACAACGTGGTGTACGCCATCACCGGCGTCGAAGAAGCGTTCTTCTTCTTGCTGGCGCTGCTCGTTGGCCCGGTGGCGCTCGTAGCCGCGGTGATTCGCCTGTTCCGGCCGTACGAACCTCTCCCGCACGCATAACCTCGCGCCCCTGAGCAACCTCTCCGGTACCATTTCGGCCATCACCGGGGGGCTTCCGCCATGCAACTCTTCCTCGATACCGCATCCATCGACGAGGTCCGCGCGGCTGCGCGCTTCGGGGTCATCAGCGGCGTCACTACGAACCCCAGCCTGCTGGCCAAAGAGGGCGGCGTGAGCTACCGGGAGCGCATCCAGGAGATCGCGGAGGTCATCGACGGCCCGATTTCGGCGGAGTGCGTCTCACGCAAGGCCGATGACCTGTTGGTGGAAGCCCGCGAGCTGGCCAGTTGGCACCCCAACGTGGTTGTCAAAATCCCGATCGACGCCGAGGGCCTGGAAGCCATCCACCGCTGCTCCGCCGAAGGCATCCGGATCAACACCACGCTGGTCTTCACGCCCAACCAGGCGTTGCTCGCCGCGCTGGCCGGCGCCGCCTTCCTCAGCCCGTTCGTCGGCCGCCTGGATGACGTGAGTTACGACGGGATGGAGCTCATCCACGAGTGCGTTCGGCTCGTCGAGACGCACAACCTCACGGCGCGTGTCCTCGCCGCCAGCCTCCGCCACCCCCTGCACGTTACCCAGGCGGCGATGGCTGGGGCGCACATTGGCACCATTCCGCCCTCACTCATCCCCCAGATGCTCAAGCACCCGCTGACCGACCTCGGGATCGACCGTTTCCTCGCGGACGCGCGCACGGCCGGCCTGATCTGATCCGGTGACGAGGCGCGACAAGGACCTGAATCGAATTCTGGACGGGCGTTTCGACCGGAGCGTGGACTTCGCTTTGTTGCTGACGGTGCTTCGGCGGCTCGGGTTCGCGGTGCGTACCTCAGGGAGCCACACGACCCTCACGCGCCCTGATATTCCGGTCGCGATCGTCCTCCAGCCTCGTGGCAAGCTTGCAAAGGATTACCAGGTACGCCAGGTGCGACGTGTTATCCTCGAGTACGAAGACTTGGAGTCAGGCGAATGAAGTACGAAATCGTCATCTATTGGAGCGACGAAGACGAGTGCTTCCTCGCTGAAGTGCCCGATCTTCCGGGGTGCATGGCTGATGGCGCCACCCAGGAAGAAGCGCTGGCGATGGCCAAGGAGGTAATCCCGATTTGGCTCAAGGCCTGGGAAGACCTAGGCCGCGAAGCGCCGGCGCCGAGGCAGCATGTCCTCGCGAGCTGAGTTGAACCTTCTGGAGCCTCTGAGCGGATGAACTCATCCAATCTCTCGGGGGCGGTCGTGTCTGTGCACGCCGTCTCGGAGATCAGGCGACGAGCCTTGCCGGTGGAGGAAGTGGCACGGGCATTGGCCGAGCCGGACCAGGTCGTTTCCGTGAGACCTGGGCGGGTCGTGCTCCACCGCAAGTACAGCTCCGGAGGGCGCGAGTACCTGCTTCGCGTCTTCGTCGACGTGGACCCCAAGCCGCCGGTCGTGGTCACGCTCTACCGAACGAGTAAGATTCAGAAATACTGGAGCACGGCATGAAGGTCATCTATGACAAAGCCACAGATACCCTCACGGTTATCTTTCGTGAGGCTGTGATCGCTGAGAGCGACGAAGACAAGCCCGGCATCGTGTTGGACTACGACGATGATGGTCAAATCGTATCGATGGAGATTCTGGACGCGTCTCGGACGGTCAAGGATCCGGAACGCGTTGACTTCAGCCGCGTGGCCTGACCGGCGTGCCCGGCGTCATCTCTCTGCTGCCCGAACCGTTCGCCAGCGGGGTAGAACGCCTCTGGGGTTCCATGCACCGCGAATTCGGCATCCCGATGGGCTATCCGGGTGCCGTCCCGCACATCACCTTCCACCTCGGCGCCCGCGACGCTGAACCCGGGGCCGCCGGCGTGGTGGAAGCGGTTGCAAAGCGCACGGTGCCGTTCAGCATCACCACGGCCGGGTTCGGAGTCTTCGGCGGCCCGGAGCCGGTTGTCCACCTCGCCGTCGCGCGCTCGCCGCAGGTGGCGCGGCTCGCTGCCGAGCTTGAGTCCGCGTTGGCGGCCGCGGGGTATCCAACGACTGACCCGTACTTCACGCCTGATCGCTGGATGCCCCACATCACCATTGCCCACCGGAACCTCGCCGGCATAGAACTCGGGTCGCTGCTCGCATGGTTGGTCAGCCAGCCGCTCAGCTGGGAGATACCACTCTCAACACTCTCCGTGGCTCGAGAGACCGAGCTCAGCGCCGACGTGCTCGCGACGTTCCCGCTGTCCGGCCGGGCCGTGGGCTGACATACTTGCATGCACAACTAACACGAGTGCCGCGATGAAGACCCTTCGTATCTCCCATCCCGCCTTCCAGGGCATGCACGCGAACGAAACGATCGACTTCTACACCCGCATCCTCGGGATGGAGCTTGTGCTGCGGCAACCGAACCTGGACTACGAGCTGGAAGAGCACCTCTTCTTCCACGTTGGGAACGACAACTTCATCGCCTACTTCGTGCCGAAGCCGGAAACAGACCTTTCGACCTACCAGCAGGCGCAGCCGGGCTCCGGCCACATGGATCACCTGGCGCTCGACATCGAGCTCGCTGACCTGCCGGCGTGGGAGGAACGGCTGCGCGCGAACGGCGTGGAGTTCGAAGGCCCCGTTGACCGCGGCTATGAGCGCTCGCTGTACTTCAAGGACCCGAACAACGTTACCGTCGAACTGCTGGCCTGGCTGACCCCGCCGCCGCACGGGACGCCCCAGGCGGAGCTGATCAAGCGCGCGCAGGCTCTGCGGGAGGCGCGTGGCGCCGGGTTCATCGAGGACGAAGACGTGCGCGCCGCCATCTCGGAACTCCAACGCGACGCGTTGGGAATGTTCCGGGGTTAGTTGGGAGCACGACCGGTTCGCCGCCCGGCGAGGGCGAGGGCCTGAAACCGCCGTCAGTTGGGTTGAGCGGCCTGCCTCGGCCAAACACAGACAGGACTCTGTCCCACTGCCGAACCCAACGGCCGCCAGGGCGCATTTGCAGATTCACACCAGCAGCGTCCCCAACTCTCCCAACGGCAATACCACCATCACCAGTTTCCCCATGTGCTGAGCATCTGTTTCCATGGATGGGAATGCTTGACGCAATCGATATCCACGTAACCGGTGGCAACGGCGGGAGCGGCCTCGTGAGCTACCACCGCGAGAAGTTCGTCCCCGAGGGCGGTCCTGACGGCGGAGACGGAGGCCGAGGTGGCCGCATCTTCCTCCGTGCCGTCGATGACATCTACACGCTGGAGCAGTACCGCTCGAAGAGGAAGTTCACGGCAGGCCACGGCGGGAACGGCGGGCCGAACCTCCGCACAGGGGCTCATGGGACTGACCTCTACCTAGATGTGCCGGCCGGGACGGTTGTCCACGATGTCGAGACGGGCGACCTGATTGCGGACCTGGCGAAACTCGGCGACGAAGTGCTGGTTGCGCACGGCGGCCGCGGCGGTTGGGGTAACAAGCGCTTCGCCACGTCCACGAACCAGACCCCCGGCTTCTCCCAGAAGGGCCAGCAAGGCGAGGAAGCCGACATCCGGCTCGAGCTGCGCCTGCTCGCGGATGTAGGACTGATCGGGCTGCCGAACGCGGGTAAGTCGACGTTTCTCTCGGCCGTTTCGAATGCAAAGCCGAAGATCGCGAACTACCCGTTCACCACGCTGGAGCCGATGCTCGGAGTGGTGAACGTGGCCTACGACCGGTTCACCCTGGCCGACCTGCCGGGGCTGGTGGAGGGCGCGAGCGAGGGCTACGGCCTGGGGTTCGAGTTCCTGAAGCACATTCGCCGCTGTCGCGTGCTCCTGCACCTGATCGACAGTTCTTCGCCGGACCCGGTCACGGACTACGAACTCATCGAGGGCGAGCTTCGCGCGTACGACCCCAAGCTGGAACAGGTTGCGCGCGTCGTAGCGGTGAGCAAGGCCGACCTGGACGAAACGCAGGCGCGCCTGGCCGCCGACACGCTGGAAGCGCACATCGGCCGGCCTGTGCGGGTCATTTCGGCGGAACTCGAGACCGGCGTGGAAGCGCTGCTGGCCGAGTTGATGGCGCTTGTCCGCTCAGAGAAAGAGAAGCCCGTTGAAGAGTCGCCGGACGAGATTCCCGTGCTGCGGCCGGCCTCCGAGGAGCGGTTCAGCGTCCACCGTGACGAACAGGGGCGGTACGTGGTGGAGGGATACCGGGCTGTCTCGTTCGTGAACATGATGGACACGGAGATGCCCGGAGCCTACGACGAGATCCTTCGCCGGCTCGAGCGGTGGGGCATTGCGAAGGTGCTGCGGCGCGAAGGGATCCAGCCGGGGGACACCATGCTGTTCGGTGAGACGGAAGTCGAGTGGGACGCGTAATCAGAGTTGAGCACCGGCGGTGCGCCGCGCAGTGACCGCTGCGGCGACAGCGGTCCCGAGGAGTTCGTGCCCGGCGAGCTGAAGATGGAACCCATCGGCTGTCAGGAGATCCGCCCCGGGCGCAGCGGCCGAGAACAACGGTGCGCTATCGACTACGGCATACCGATGCTGGCGCGCGGCGGCGGTGATGTCTCGCAGGAAGTCCGCGCGCCGGCGAGCGATGTGCCGGACCGTCACGTGTTTGCCTTCCTCGGGAGGGTACGCGACGAGCACGAGGTCCACGTGTTCGACGCGCGCGACCGCGTGGATGATGTCGGTGTAGTTCTGCGTGAGCCGCTTCTGAGAAATCAGCGGCTGTGTCCCGATCGCCCGACGGATGGTTTTCCGGGCGAGACGGTTGAGGCGCGGGGGTTCGTGGCCGCGGTCGCGCGTATGGCGGTCGAAGGCTTCTTCCGCGCTGCGGTAGCGAGAGCCAATCCGTTTGCCGAGGAGGCGCTCAACGCGCTTCCAGGTGCATCCAACCGTGAAAGCGAACGTCCCCAGCGGCAGGATGACGAGGTCGGGCTCGAGTTCCCGGATCTTGCGCTCCGCGAATGCCGCGCCGGCGGTGGAAACAGCCGAGAACCCGGCCTCCGTCACCGTAACCGGTTCGTCCGTCTGAGCAGACAGGACTTCGCGGACAACACCCGGCCAGGTCTCGCCCTCGACGAAGCGGCCCTGGGTGTCGGAGTTGCCGAGGACGAGGACATGCATCGCGCAAAATGCTACAGGCAGGCGACCGAAGCCGGGCGCGACAGGACCGGTGGTAGACTGATCCCGTGGCAACTTCTGTGACCATTCGCCGAAAGGTCCGCGCGGGCCAAACGGATGTCCCGGAGCTCGCGGCTTTCGAAGGCAAGGACGTTGAGATCACGGTGACCGAGGTGGACGTCTCTGCCTCCACGGTGCCCGAGCCATGGCCCGACAATGGGCCGACTGATCGTTACCCATTGCGCGGCAGCGTCCTCCGCTTCGATGACCCATTCGGCCCCGCGGCGCCTGAGGAGGACTGGGAAGCCCTCAATTGATACTGCTGGACACGCACATCTGGGTGTGGTGGATCGGTGGCGATCCCAAATTGCCCGCCCGGTACCGCGATTACATTCGTGAGCACGAATCTGAAGGCCTGGCCGTGTCCGTCATCTCCTGTTGGGAGGTGGCCCTGAAGTCTGCTCGCGGACAACTTCAACTCACCACGGAAGCTCCAGTGTGGATCCGATCCGCGCTGGACTACCCGGGAATAATGCTGGCCGACCTGACCGTGGACATCGTGGTCGAGGCGACCAGACTTCCCGCCGCCTTCCATCGCGATCCTGCGGACCGGATGCTTGTAGCTACCGCGCGCTTACAAGGCTGCCCGTTGCTGACGGCGGATGCGGCGATCCTCCAGTACCCTCACGTGCGCCTTGCCATCCCATGAAAATCACGGCCCCAGCGTCGGATTCCGCTGCTCGATGATGTCCGTCATGCGCGTTTTCACCGACTCCAGGACGTTCGCCTGCGCCGGGAAGATGTAGAACTTGTCGTCGCGGACGGCCTCGAAGACCTGGCGGGCGACTTCCTCGGGTTCGTAACCGTGGTCGATGGCGGCCCTGAACGCGGCGGCGAACTGCTGGACTTCCGGGCGCTGGGCCGAGACGTCCGTTGCCGCGTGGCCGCCCAGTTCCGATGGCCGGTTCCGTTCCGCGTCCATGATGGCGGTCTTGATCAGCCCGGGGCAGAGCACGGAGGCGGAAAGCTTCACGCCCATTCCCTTGAACTCCTTGTAGATGCCTTCCGTCAGGCAGACCACGCTGTGCTTGGAAATGTTGTAGGGGTTTGCCCCAGTGAGCAGTCCCGCCATCGAGGCAGTGTTCACGATGTGCCCCTCTTCGCCGTTCTCCAGCATGCGAGGGATGAAGGCGCGGATGCCATAGAGCACGCCCATGAAATTCACGCCCCAGGTCCACTCCCAGTCGCTGAGTGGCGATTCCCAGGGGCGCGAACGGAGGGTTGCGGCCGTGGCCGCCACGCCGGCGTTGTTGCAGACGATGTGGACGTTCCCGAAGGTGGCGAACGCCTTGTCGGCGAGCGTGTTCACGTCGTCTTCGGACATGACATTCGTCCTGACGGCGAGGACTTTGCCGCCCTTCGCCTTGAGCGCGGCTTCGGCCATCGCTAGTGGTTCCGACTCGATGTCGGCGGCGACGACGGCCATGCCTTCTTCCGCGAAGCGGTGGGCGAATGCCAGGCCCATCCCGCTGGCGGCGCCGGTGACGACGGCGACTTTGTTCTTGAAGTCCTTCATTGTGGTGCTCCCCGGTTTACGTTGAGGGCCGAGTGTACCGGGAATGTCTCTCGTGAGTGCATGAACCGCGACCCATCGGGAGCGGATCGTGACCAGGCGAGCCAGCTCCCCAGTGAGCGAGTCGTTTCTGCGCGGGCGGGATAGGCCGTGACGCGCGATGGGGTGGGGGCTGCCGCGTGGCGTGGTCGCTTCGCCACGATCCGCGAGCGGCAGCGCGCGGTTCCACTTCGCCGGGCAAGTGCATGAACCGCGACCCAGCGGGAGCGGATCGTGACCAGGCGAGACAGCTCCGGGCAGAATGCCGTGTCCGTGCTGGGGGTAGAGACCTCCAAGGCGACCGGCGGTGGTCGCTTCGCCACGATCCGCGAGCGGCAGCGCGCGGTTCCACTTCGCCTGGCCAGTGCATGAACCGCGACCCATCGGGAGCGGATCGTGACTGGGCGAGACAGCTCCGGGCAGCGCGCCGTTTCCGCGGGGGGAGAGACCTCCAAGGCGACCGGCGGTGAGGGGCGAGTGGCGTGGTCGCTTCGCCACGATCCGCGCGCTGCCGCTCGCGGTTCCACTTCGCCTGGGCCGTGCTTGAACCGCGACCCCTCGGGAGCGGATCGTGACCAGGCGAGCCAGCTCCGGTCAGAATGCCGTGTCCGTGCCGGGCGGGAGACACCGTGAGCGCGACCGGTGGGGGCTGCCGCGTGGCGTGGTCGCTTCCCCGCGATCCGCTTGCTGCCGCGCGCGGTTCCATTTGCCGCGGGACTGTTGAATGGGTGCGCAATCGTTCGTGCTGAAACGGCGTAGACTCCGGCCGCACAACCGGTTTCATGGAGGAGGTTTCCAGATGGGAAAGCTCGACGGGAAGTCCGTAATCGTCACGGGCGCAAGCCGCGGCATCGGCGCCGAAATCGCGCGGGTCTTCGCTGCTGAGGGCGGGAAGGTCGCCTGCGTCGCCCGGACCCTCAAGGAAGGGGACCACATCCTCGAAGGCTCACTGCAGCACACGGTGCAGACCATCAAGGACGCCGGAGGCGAAGCGACCGCGATCACCGCGGACATTTCGGACTATGACCAGTGCGTGCGCGCGGTGGAGCAGGCGCGGGCTGCCTACGGCCCGATCGACGTGCTCGTGAACAACGCCGCTCTCACGTACTTCATCCCGATCAAGGACTACCCGATCTCGAAGTGGCACCGCTCGATCGGCGTGAACTTCCATGCCCCGTTCTACTTCAGCCAGCTCTGCCTCCAGGACATGCTGCCGCGTAAAGCCGGCTCGATCGTCAACATCTCGAGCGGCGCCGCGATCGGCCCGGGCCGTGGTCCGTACAAGGGCGACTTCGGCCGCGGCGGCACGCTCTACGGCGCGGAGAAGGCGGCGCTCGAACGGTTCACGCAGGGCCTCGCGTCCGAGGTCTACGAAGACGGCATCAGCGTCACCTGCGTCTCGCCGTCACAGGTTGTCCCAACGCCGGGCACGGTGCACCACCACCTGGTGACCGGCATGGATGACCCTCGAGGGGAACACCCGGAGCTGATGGCGAAGTCGGCACTCCTTCTCGCTACCGAACCGCTCGACAAGGTGACCGGCCGGGTGACCTACAGCCAGGAGATCCTGCAGGAGTTCGGCTGGATCACGAACGGCAAGGGCACCGGCATTGAGCGCAAGGGTTCGGGCTACTCGCAGATTTAGCCGTACTCGTCGCGAATCGCGCTCGAAGTTCTCCCCACTCCACCCATGCGTGGAGCGGGGCAGGGGGTGAGGCACATGTCCGAAAACACCATCTCTCGCAAGGTCGCCATCTCTGGCATCGCCGAGACGGCGTACTACAAGCGCGGCGCCGCGGATCGGAGCGAGTTCCAGCTCACGCTGGAAGCGATCATCGCCGCCGCGGATGACGCCGGCATCGATGTCCGCGACATCGACGGCTTCTGTTCCTACAGCAATGACCGCAACGACCCGCCGCGCATCGCTTCGGCGTTGGGTTCGAAGGACCTGAGCCTTTCGAACATGTTCTGGGGCGGTGGTGGCGGCGGTGGGTCCGGGGCTGTGGCGAACGCGTGCGCCGCGCTTGTCGCCGGGTACTGCAAGTATGTGGTGGTCTACCGCGGGCTGGCGCAGGGTCAGTTCGGGCGGTTTGGCCAGGGCTCGCAGGCGAAGTTCGTCTCAGGTGGGCCGGCGTTCACCCAGCCGTATGGGCTGATGTCGCCGGCGCAGACCTTCGCCATGCGCGTACGGCGCTTCATGCACGACCACCACATCGGGCACGAGCCGCTGCGGGCCATCTCGATGGCGTCGTATTACCACGCGCAGTTCAACCCGCGCGCGGTGATGCACGGCCGCCCGCTGAGCGAAGAGGACTACGACAACTCGCGCTGGATCGTCGAGCCTTTCCGGCTGTTCGATTGCTGCATGGAGAACGACGGGGCGGCGGCGGTCATCGTCACGACGGCGGAACGCGCGCGTGACCTAAAACAGAAGCCGGCCTACGTCCTGGCTGCGTCACAGGGCTCGGACTACCGGCAGGCCGCCGGGGCGCACAACGCGCCGGACTACGGGACGTCGAACTTCAAGACCGTTGCCGCGCGGCTCTACGGCCAGGCCGGCATCACGCCCAGGGACGTCGACATCTGCCAGTCGTACGAGAACTTCACCGGCGGCGTGATGATGAGCCTCGTCGAGCACGGCTTCTGCGCGCCGGACGAGGTTGAGGACTTCATGACGCTGGAGAACTTCAAGGTTGGCAGTGGGAAGCTGCCCTTGAACACCAGCGGCGGGAACCTCGCCGAGTGCTACATGCACGGACTCGAATTGATTACGGAAGCGGTGCGGCAGCTTCGCGGAACCTCAACGGCGCAGGTGAGCGACGCGCGCATCTCGATGGTCTGCTCGGGCCCGATGGTGCAGCCCGTGAGCAGCCTGATTTTGTGCAAGGAGTAGCTTGATGATCGCGACAACCTACCTTCCGGCGGGGCTCCCCGTCCCCGCGGCCGCCGGCGACGGGCTCGACACCGAGTACTGGGAAGCGGCGAAGCGCCACGAACTGGTGGTCCAGCGTTGTAACGCCTGCCAGGGGTTCCAGTGGGGCCCCGAATGGATCTGCTACCAGTGCCACTCGTTCGACCTGGGATGGCACCGCGTCTCCGGCAGGGGCGTCATCTATAGCTGGGAGCGCATCTGGCACCCGGTGCACCCGGCGCTGCGCGAGGCCTGCCCGTACATGGTGGTCCTGGTGGAGCTGCCCGACGCCGGGAACGTCCGCATGGTCGGCAACCTGCTGGGCGACCCGATGGACGACGTGGTCATTGGCTCGCCGGTGGAAGCGGTGTTCGAAGACCAGCCGGACGACGGTGTGACGCTGGTGCAGTGGCGGCGGGCGTAAGGAGGATAGTCTTGCCTGGCCCGGCGGCGAATTGCGCTAGACTATGACCATGGTCAAAAAAGTGGTCAAAACCATCAGTGCCAGCGAGCTCAAGGCGAACTGTAAGCGGGTGCTCGACGAGGTTGAGTTCGATGACGTTGAGTTCATCGTGACCAAGCGCGGCGTACCACTGGTCAAAATCCGTCGGCCAGAGGACTTCGTTCCCCGCGAGAGGGCAGGGAAGTGAAGCGCCGGACGACGATTGGATCCGCGGAATTCCGCGCGCACTGCCTTGAGTTGCTCGATGAGGTGGCGGGCACGGAGCACGAAGTGACCGTCACCCGTCATGGCCGGAGGATCGCTCGAGTCACACGGCTGCGCCGTGCCCGGGGAAGCTGGCCGTTCCCGGACCTCTCCGATTGGGTCGTGGAAGTTGGCGACATCATTTCGCCGATTGATGTCGAGTGGGAAGCCATGCAGTGATTGTCCTCGATACCCATGCGCTCTTCTGGTCGGTGACTGACCGCGGTCGACTCTCCAGGCGAATCGTCCGGGCAATTGCGACTGATGCGGACGTGTTGGTGCCGGCGATCTGCTTTTGGGAGCTTGCGATGCTCACGCTGCGAGGACGAATCAATCTTGGGTCTCGGCCATACAGCGACTTCATCACCCTAGCAATGGCTGGCTCGTCTGCCCGCATCCAGCCGCTCACCCCGGAAATCGGCCTGCGCGCCGCTGGGCTCTCGCTCAACCGCCCGATGGATCCGGCTGACCAACTCATCGCCGCCACGGCCCTCGAGCTTAGTTGCCCGCTGGTTACCGCCGACGAGCGGCTGAAGGCGCTGCCGGGGCTGCAGACGCTCTGGTAACGTCGGCTCCGTTCCTTCGCTCCACCCTCTGCTACGCTTTTCACAAGTGAGCACGAATGAGTGGGCCCCAATCCCCATCGACATGCCAACGCCTTCCTTGGCCGTGCGGGCGCGCCGGCTCGCGCGAACCGGTGGGTTGCTCGCGCGTTACCTGGCGCCTGCCGCGGTCGACGTGGCGGTTCGCCGCAACCCGAAGAACGTGGCGATTAGCCGCGGCGCGCGGAAGGCATGTGAGGGTCTGGGCGCGACGTATGTGAAGTTCGCGCAGCTCGTGGCTTCGGCGCCGGCAGTCGTGGGGCCGACGGTGGCGGATGAGTTCCGCGGCACGCTGGACCGCGGCCCCGGAGTGCCAATGCGAGACGTGCGGCGCCTGGTGGAGGAGACCACGGGGAAGCGGATCGAAGAGTCCTTCGCCAGTTTCGAGCGGCGTCCCTTCGCCGCTGCTTCGATGGCGGTTGTCCATCGCGCGACGTTGCACTCGGGCGAGAAGGTGGCGGTGAAAGTGCTACGGCCGGGGCTAGGCCAGGTGGTAGCAGCCGACCTTGGGCTGATGATCCCGTTTTTCCGGGGGCTCGCCCGCATCGGGAACGAACCCGCGTTTTCGCTGGTCAGCTACCTGGACGGGTTGCGCGAGCAGATCGGCGAAGAACTGGATCTTCGGAACGAAGCGCGCAGCATGGCGCATTTCCGCGGCCTCTTCGAGGAATTCAACCTGGACCTGCTCGTCGTCCCCCGGGTGTACGAGGAACTGAGCGGGCGTGACGTGATCACCATGGAATACCTGGACGGCGTCCCGATCGACGATCTGACGATGGTGGAAACGCTCGGCCTGGACGCGAAAGCGCTGATCCGCGAACTGCTGCGCGCGTGGGTGCTAACGGCGGTGCACACGGGCACGTTCCACGCCGATATCCACGCCGGGAACCTGCTCGCGCTGCACGACGGGCGGCTGGGAATGCTTGACTGGGGCATCGTCGCGCAACTGGACCCGGAAACGCAGTTGCTCATGCGGAAGCTGGTGGAGGCCTCGCTCGGCGATGAATCGGCCTGGGAAACGATTTCGGCGACGCTGATGAAGGCGCAGGGCACGACGCTTCGCGAGGGCCTTGGGCTGACGGACGCCGAGGTGCAGCGGGTGGTCCGGGCCATGATGGAGCCGGTGCTGACGATGCCGCTGCGAGACGTGAGCATGGCGAGCGTGTTCGCCGGGCCGGATGAGGTGTACCGGCTTGCCGGCAGGGATGTGCCGCCACGCCGCGGGTTCCGCGACCGCCTCCGGAAGATGCGAAATACCGCCCGCGCTCATCGCATCGCGCTCAACGACGGCTACCACGAGAACAGCTTCCAGCGTTCGAACTTCCTCAGTTCGAAGCAGTTGATCTACCTCGAACGGTACGGCCGCATGTACGTGCCGGAGCACGCGATCCTTGGGGACAAGGAGTTCCTGGAGACGGTGGTCCAGAGTCTGAAGTCACAGCGAGCGGCGGGCGAAACGGCGGCAGCCGCGGGAGAGTAGTCCGGTGGCCTCACCAGGACGGGGGTGCGATTGCCTCCACGGCGCCGGCGCGGTGGTAGAGCCGGGGCAGCCGGGCGTTCAGCGAAGCGAGGACGTCCCAACTGATCGTCTCCGCCTGTTCGGCTACTTCGGTGGCGGTCAGGCGATCGTTGCCGTCGGCGCCGATCAGCGTGGCGATGTCGCCTTCGACCACGCGGGGCACGCCGGTCACATCGACGAGGAATTGATCCATGCAGACGCGGCCAACCATGGGGCAGCGTTTTCCGTGGACGATCACCGTCCCGCGATTGGAGAGATTCCGCCGCCAGCCGTCGGCGTACCCCACCGGGACGAGCGCGACGGTCGATGGCCGTTGCGCGCGCCAGGTGAGCCCGTAGCTCACGCCTTCGCCGGGTTCGACGGAGCTGACGCGGGCGATGCGGGCGCGCAGCGAGAGCACCGGCTGAAGCACCGGCCCGCCGCTGTTCGCCGGGAACACCCCGTGGAGCGCGAGGCCCATGCGGACGCCGGTGTAGCGCAGTTCGGAGCGGCGCAGTGCCGTCGCCGAGTTCGCGGTGTGGCGGTATGGGATCCAGGGAAGCCGGGCAGCGGCTTCGCGGAAGACGGCGTGCTGCTGTTCGGCGAACGAATCGTCGGCTTCGTCGGCGTTGGCCATGTGGGTGGTGAGGCCTTCGACGTGGAGGTTCGGGAGCGTCCGCAGGTGTTCGGCCAGGGCGACCGCCGAATCGAGTTCCAGGCCGAAGCGGTGGAGGCCGGTATCGACTTTGACGTGGACGGCGGCGGTGACGCCGGCCGCGCGGGCGGCCGCGGAGAGTGATTCGCCGAGTTCGATCGAGTTGCAGGTGAGGGTGAGCGCCGACCGGACGGCGGGGACGGCATCAGCCGGGAACGCGTGGCCGAGGACGAGGATTGGGCGGGTGACGCCGGCCTGGCGGAGCATGTAGCCTTCGTGTGGCCACACGACAGCGAAGCGGTCCACCCCCGCCGCTTCCAGTGCCGGCGCCAGCACCGCGGCCCCGGCGCCGTAGGCATTCGCCTTCACTACCGCGATCAATTCGGCCGGCCCGAGGTGGGCCTTGAGGGCGCGGACGTTGTGCTCGGCGGCCGCCAGGTCGATTTCGATCCAGGCGTTCTGGTTCGCGGTTGCCAGGGCGAGGGGCTCGTGGGCGATTGCCATCTGCGTCATCAGCGCGCCTTTCTTTCCCGCTGCCAAACCGTAGCTTTGCCCGGCGGCCCGTTGACACCTAGCATCCGAGACGTGTTGGGAGCGCGCAACGGTCGCGCGGCGCGCCTGCGGGTGTGGGGAATTGCGGCGGTAAGCGCCGTAGCTGCGTCAGCGTGTGTCTTCGGCGGTGACGATTCGCCGGCGATCAACGTGTCTCCGGAGGCGTCCCCCGCCGTTTCGACCGCCACGCGGCCACCCGGCGCCAGCGCCACTGTGCCCCTGGGGACGCCAGCGCCGCCGACAGCGGACATCGCGAGCGCGCGTGCCCTCTACCGCGAAGGAAAGGTTGGCGAGGCGCGCGACGCGTTTCGGCGGGTAGCGGAAGGTACGCGGTCGGCGGAGGAGCGCACGGACGCGCTCGTCGGCTCGGCGACAGCGGCTTTCGACCTGAATGACGACACCGCGGCGCTGGCATCCCTCGAGTTGGCGGTGGCGAGCGCTCCTGCCGGGTCCGCTAGCGGTCTGCGCGCCGCGTACCTGCTTACGGACCACTATGACGCCGCAGGCCGCTACGAGGATGCTCTTGCGGTCTACACGAGGTGGGCGCCGGCGGCCGCGGCGTCGCCTATTGGGCCGTACTTCCTGAACGCCGGGGCGGTCGCCCTCGGCGGCGTGGGCCGCGTGGTGGAAGCGGACGCGGTATGGGAGCGGGTGCTCAACAGTTCGTCCAGTTCGCCGGCGCTGCGGACCTCTGTGTACCGGGCCCAGGCGGGCCTGGCACGCGCGCAGGGAGACGACTTCCGCCTGCGCCAGGCCCTGAACGCGCTCGTTGCGGCCTCTGGTGACCCAGGAGGGCGCATCGAGCTCTCCGAGGTTTCGGGCCGGCTGGGCGATTCCGCCGGGATGGTCGCGCAATTGCAGGCGATCGTCGCCGAGAGCCCGGCGAGCGTTTACGCCGGCATCGCACTGGAACGGCTGCAGAGCGGTGGTTACGGGGTCGATGCCGGGCAGGCGGGCCTTGTCTACTACCGGCACGGTTCGTATGCGAAAGCGGCGGCAGTCCTGCGGGACGCCGTCTCCGAACCGGGCATCACCGCCCAGCAATTGGCGTTTCGAGCGTTCTACCTTGGAGCGACCTACGAGGACTCCGGCGAGC
Organism: Dehalococcoidia bacterium; assembly: GCA_046328215.1. Lineage (GTDB taxonomy): Bacteria > Chloroflexota > Dehalococcoidia > Tepidiformales > Tepidiformaceae > Amarobacter. Next base: position 109,962 of record JAXLXA010000012.1, read on the forward strand.
CGGAGCTTGCCGTGCAATTCTATGACCGGGCAAGTGGCTCCGGCGCGAGTTCCCCGTATGTGCACCGGGCGAGGTATTGGGCGGCGAGGGTGACTGAGGCGGAGGGCAACGCCACCGGCGCGAGCGAACGTTATGTGCAGTTAGTGATCCATGGGCCGTCAGGGGAGTTCAGCCAGGAGGCGGCGTTCCGCGCGGGTTACGTGCTGTACGTGGCCGGTGACACCACTGGCGCGTTGGCGACCTGGGAGAGCGTGAGTTCTTCAACGTCGGCGCGGCTGGAGTACTGGCGGGGGCGCGCCCTGGCTGCAGCGGGAAACGCGGCCGAGGCGACGCAGGCGTATCGGCGGGCAGTGACGGTTGGCCGCTATGACCTGCACGGGTTGGAAGCCGCGCGCGAACTTGGCGAGGGCATCTCGCTGGATGTCAGTTACCGGCAGCGCGACCTTTCGCGACCGATCGACTGGGCGGCGATCGAATCGTGGCTGCGAGGCCGCGTCGGGGGCGGTCCGTCTAACCGGCAGCCCACGGCGGCGTGTGAGCTGGTTTCGGTCGGGCTGCGTTCGGCGGCTGAACAGGAGATCCTGTCCGCGGATGCCGCGACGGACATCTGGGGTTCGTTCGTGCTGATGAAGGAGGCGAGCCAGTGCGGGCTCACGAACGTTGCCGCGCAGTTGGCAGTGAACATCCGCATCGACGCTGGCGTGGAGTCGCAGGAACCTCCGGCGGACCTGCTCCGCGTGTCGTATCCGATTGACTTCGCAACTACTTTGGACAACGAGGCCAAGAAGGCCGGCGTCGACCCGTTGTTCTTTGCTGCACTCGTCCGGCAGGAGAGTTTCTGGGACCCGTCGGCTGGGTCCGTGGCGGGCGCGCTGGGACTGACCCAGGTGATTCCGCAGACGGGACGGGCGATAGCGGACCAGCTCGGCGTGGCGGACTTCGCGCCGGAGGACCTGTTCAACCCTTTGGTCAGCCTCGAATTCGGCGCGTACTACCTGGGAGGAGAGCTTCGGGGCTACGCGAGTCCACTGCTGGCGCTCGCTGCCTACAACGCCGGCCCGGGGCCTGCGGCCCGCTGGGCGGCTGCCGGGGACACCCGGGCTGCTGACATTGTCGAGACCATCGACTACACCGAGTCGCGAGCTTATGTCACGTTGATCTACGAAGCATACGCCCGCTACTTGCTTGCCTGGGGGTAGATGGGGCCGGTTAGACCGGAATGGACAGTCGTGTTATGGTGAGAATTCGCGTCTTGATAAGTACGGAGGAAGCCTGAATGGCGACGAAGCGAACCTACCAGCCCCACACAATCCCGAGGAAGCGCGTACACGGCTTCCTCAACCGAATGTCATCCCGGGGCGGCCGGCTGGTTCTGAAGGCCCGCCGGGCGAAGGGCCGCAAGCGGCTCACCGTCGTCTAGGCGTACAGGCCCGTGCCTGCCAGGTCGCTTGGCCGCCTGCGGAAGGGCCGCGAGTTCGATCGGGTTTACAGCGAGGGGACCGTGCACAACGGTCCTCTTTTTGTTGTCCGGGCGGTGCCGAATGGGTTGGCCCACTGCCGGTGGGGGTTCGCCGTGGGGAAGAAGCTTGCGCCGAAGGCAGTGGTGCGGAACCGGACCCGGCGCAGACTGCGGGAGGGAGCGCGCGCTTGGGCGATCGCAGGCGGTTGGGACATCGTTGTGACCGCGCGGGGAAGAGTACTGGAGTCTGGCTTTTCCGAGATTTGCGCGGAGTTGGCGCGATTGGGCGCGAGGATAGGAGCGATGGAGCAATGATTGCGCGCTTCTTGATGTTGCTGGTGAGGGGATACCAGGTGACGTTTGGTTCAGTGATGCCGCCGGTGTGCCGTTACCAGCCGACCTGTTCGAACTACGCGATGGAAGCGTTGGAGCGGCACGGGGCCTTGAAAGGCACGGCGCTGACCGTTTGGCGGCTCTGCCGGTGCAACCCGTGGGGCGGTATGGGCTACGACCCGGTTCCCGATTGACTCGAGTGTTGTGGTGAGGCGGGGTAGGCGTGGTCGAGACGAGTGGGACGAAGTCAGTTTCCTTCGGCGGGGTTGGATCGGGGTAGAGTCTGTGACGCATCGTTCCTCTTCGAAGCAGAGTGAGCGGGTTGAACGAAGAAGGCGCCAGGCGTGTGGCTGAGTGTTGCGAGTCGGGTTAGAGGGCGAATTGGGTGGGCGAGAGGCGTTTCTTGGAATGGCCATCTGACATGAGTGGACGCGTTGCTTCCTGACGGCCTTGGCCAGGAAGGAAGCAGTGCGGCTCCGGGGATGACCCAGCTACCGCCGGGCGATGAGCGGAAGACGTCAGACGGTGCAGGTTTGAGCAGGCGATGCGGGGCGGTGGCGGTCTAGAATCCACGTGTGGTCTGCAGGTGTCAGGGCGTTCAATGATCCGGGAGCGACAGGACGAGATGGGAGTTGAGGAGAGCTTTGTCAGGGCTGTTGGGACATTCCGCCGCCTTGCGGTGAGTCCGGCGTGCGACCTTAGGCGCCTTTCCCGCGGCCTCGTGCGGTTGTTGGTTGTGCGTGCTGACAGTCTTTGAAGGGGGTTACCGCGTTTGGCCCTGCGGCGCTGGTGCATGTTTCACGTGAAACATCACCGCGCCTGTTGCGGCAGGAGACCGCTGGCGTCGACTGCGTGGGCCTTGTGCTATGAAGTTCGGCGCCATCCGAAGGAAGCCAAGCTTTGGGGGGAGTTCGGTTACGCCGAGTTCATGTGTGTTTCACGTGAAACACAGAACATATGTTCGCTCTGCTACCCGTCGTTTCACGTGAAACTGCCCCCGGCGCACCCCTGCCGCATAAGCACCGGGCGACCTACGATGCTTAAGTGAACTTCCGCCGCGCCGCGATCCTCGCGATGGCGCTTCTTCTCCTTCCCCTGCTCTCTTCCTGCGTGCGGGTCTTCAACCCCGTTGGCTGGGCCCCCGTGGCGTTCGACGGAGAGTCCGTCTACGTCGTGACCTCCAAGGGCCACCTGAGCTCCCTCAAACTCCAGTCCGACGACACCGCGGCCGCCGCCTGGACGTTCCCCGACCGTTCACGCTCCGAGGACAAGAAGCTCGACCTCAAAGCTATCTACGGCGCCCCGGTGGTAGACGGCGACCGAATCTACCTCGCGTCCTTCCACGGCGGCGTATTCGCGCTTCGAAAGGACGATGGGCGCCCAATCTGGCCGGCGAGCGGCGACAACGCTTCTCGCCTGGACGGCGACATTCCCGGCGGCGTGGCGCTGGCCGGCGACAACCTCTACTTCGGCACTACCGAAGGCCACGTGTATGGCTGGCAAAAGTCCGATGGGACTCCGGCCGCGGGGTGGGAGAAGCCTAAAGTCCTGGACGGCGGAGTCTGGGCGACGCCCGTAGTCGTCGGCGACACCCTGTTCGTGGCGACCATGAAGGGCGACCTGCACGCGCTTTCTCTATCGGACGGGAGCGAGAAGTGGAAGTTCTCGGCGTCCGGTGCGATTGCCGACCTGGCGAAGCTTAGCGACGACTACCTGTTCGTCCCCAGCATCAACCACCACCTGTACGTGATCCGTACGTCTGATGGTTCCGTGGCCGGCGACTTCAGGGCCGCGGACTGGATCTGGACCGCGCCGGCGATTTCCGGCACGAAGGTGTTCTTCGGGGACTTCGGCGGGCAGGTGTACGGACTGGACATAACGTCTGGGGCCGCCAACCCGCTCTGGCCGAAACCGGCGTCGCTCAAGGGTGAGCGGGTGAAGGCTGGCGCGGCAATCCTGGACGATGTGCTGGTCGTTGCCGACCGCAAGCCAGTGGTCACCTTCATCAACGCCTCGGATGGTTCGGTACTCAATTCCGTCCCGTTGACCGACGGCGATACCGTCCGGGCGGATGTGATTGCGAACAACGGGTCGGCGTACGTGGTGACGACCGACGGCAAGCTGTTCCGGGCGGACCCGGCGCAGAAACGCGTCGTGGAAGTTTCGATCTCCGGGGTGAAGAAGTGATCGGCGAGATCTTCACCCTGATCCTCCTGAACCCGCTGGTGAACCTGCTCGTGCTCCTTTCGCACGTGCTTTTCGGCAGTTTCGGGCTCGCGATCATTGCGTTCACCATCCTCATTCGCGCGGCGACGTTCCCGCTGACGCTGCGCCAGATTCACGCGACGCGGACGATGCAGGCCCTGCAGCCGCGCATTTCCGAGGTGAACAAGAAGTACAGCGACCCGAAGCGCCGCCAGGAAGAAGTGATGAAGCTCTACCGGGAAGCGGGGGCGAACCCGTTGAGCTGCATTGGGCCGTTCTTCCTCCAGATTCCGGTGTTCATCGCGCTGTACAGCGCCATCCGCATCGCCCTTCCGAACTCGCCCGAGGCGCTGGAGAAGCTCTCAGGGCACATCTACAGCTGGAGCTACCTCCAGCACGCATTGCCGCTTTCGGAGCGCTTCCTTGGGATAGACCTGCGCTCCAACGGCGATCAGTCGATCGCGGGCTATGTCTTCGTCGTACTCGTGGGCGCAACAACCTGGGTGCAGTCGAAGACGACGGTCACGACGGCGACCGACGAACGGGCGCGGGCGCAGCAACAAATGATGAACGTGATGCTGCCGCTGATGTTCGCGTTCTTCGCGCTCAGCTTCCCGCTCGGGGTGAGCCTGTACTGGGTGGTGAACTCCATCGCCCAGATCGGGTTCAATATCCTTACGTATGGGCTTCCCGCCTTTGGAATCGAACCTGTCGTCAAGGCGCGTACGGCGCCTCTCGCAATCTCCGCGGCCGCTTCAGCGCCCGAAGCTGCCGCCACTACTACCGCTCGGGAATTGAGGACCGCCAATGGATCAGGCCGAAGCAAGCGGCAAAACCGTCGAAGACGCCCGTAACAAGGCGCTCGCGAAACTCGGGGCCACCATCGACGAGGTCGAGCTTACGGTGCTCGACGAAGGAAAAAGGGGCGGGCTTTTCGGCCGCGGCGCCCAGGACGCGGTGGTCCGCGTGGTGCGCATTGCGCCCCAGGACCGCGTAGCCGAAGCCGCGGCGCCGCCGGACACGCGCATTCCGCGCCAATCTCAGCAACAGGCCGGCCAGCGGCGTGACGGCGGAGCCCGGCGCGAACGTGGCCAGCGCACTGGACGCGGTGGCGCAGGCGGATCCGGCGGTCGCACTGGATTCGAAGCAGCGCCGCAAAAGCTCACCGACGCCGATTTCGCCCGCCCGGGAGGAGCCCAACCTTCGGGCCAGCGGTCTGGCGATGGCGCCAGGCAGGGTGCACCGCGCCGCGACCGGGGCCCACGCGCAGATGCCCAGCCGCGTGGCGATCGCCCGGCCCGCCCCACTCGGCCGCCACGTGAGCGCTCTTCGCGGGAGAACGAACCTGAAGTCGACCCGGACATCAACGCGCAGGAAGTGGATTTCGCGGCGCAGACGGTGGATGACCTGCTGCGCATCCTCGATATCGAAGCGGAAATCTCGATTCGCGAGCCCCTGACGCCCGGAGACGGGCGCGGGTCGGTGCTTGCTGTGATCGACATCAAGGGTGAGGACCTGGGTTTGCTGATCGGCCGCCGCGGGGACACGCTCGTCGCGCTGCAGTACCTGGTGAACCTGATCCTCGCTCGAAAGTACCCCGCGCGCGGCGGCGTAACGATCGACGTGGAGCATTACAAGCACCGCAACGAGGAGCGCATCACGAACCTGGCCCGGCGCATGGCGGACCGCGTGCGGGAGAGTGGGAACTCCATCACGCTCGAGCCCATGTCGGCTGCTGAAAGGCGGCTCGTGCATATGCTGTTGGCGGACGACCCGGAGCTTTCGACGAACAGCGTCGGTGAAGGCGAAAACCGGAAGGTCGTCATTAGCGCGAGGAACTGAGGGAGGCACTCGACGGACATCCTGGTCGCCGGCAACGTCTGTTTGGACCGCACGTCCCACGGGTGGGCGCCTGGAGGCCCGTCGCTCTATGCCGCGCACGCGTTTTCGCGGCTCGGCGGCGAGGTGACGCTTGTCACCGGCCTCTCGGAGGAATTCGAAGAGTCGTGGCTCGATGGAATCGCGGATGTGCGCGGTTACGTGGATTCCGATCTCCCTCGCTACCAGAACAACTACGACCGCGCGGGCAACCGCCGCCAGTACCTGCTGGCCGAGGGCGAGCCGCTCGAGCTTACGCCGTTCCTGAAACCGGAAGAGAAGCCGGACATCGTGTTTATCGCGCCGGCGTTCCACGAGTTCCGGAGGGCGCCCCTGCCGTTCCGGGAATCGCTCGTCGGCGTCTCGCTCCAGGGGCCACTGCGGACAATGACGGGCCGGCAGCGCATCATCCCTCACTCGCACCCGAACAAAGTCGCCGAGCGGTTCGTTCGGCCGGGCTGGATCGCGTTCTTCAGCGAAGAGGATTCGGCGGACGCGGAAGCGCTCGGCGCCTACATCAGCACGCTGCGCGCGGTGGCCGTCCTGACGCGTGGCTACAATGGAGCTACACTGTTCGACAGCGATGGCTCGCAACACCATTGGGACGCAATTCCTGCTCACGCCGTGGAGCCCACGGGGGCCGGGGACTGCTTCGCCAGCGCCTTCATGTTCCGCCTGGCCGAAACAGAAGACCTGGAATCGGCAATGCGCTTTGCGCTCGCCGCTGGTTCGCTGGCGGTCGAGCGCCCGGGCCTCGCCGGAATCCCTGACCGGCAGGCCATCGAGGTTCGGATGACTCGGGAGGCGGTGTGATGGGAGCTACGATCGTTTCGCTGGTCAATCAGAAGGGCGGTGTCGGCAAGACCACGACCGCCGTTTCACTGGCGGTGGCGCTTGGGCGCTCCGGCCAGCGCGTGTTGCTGGTGGACCTGGACCCCCAGGCGAACGCGACAAGCGCCCTGGGCGTGGACGGGAAGGACGCCGCCGGCACGTACGACGCGATCCTCGATGAGACGCCCATGGGCGACTGCATCGTGCCGGTGGAAGGGGAGCACGTCAGCGTGGTGCCTTCGAGTTCGGAGCTCTCCGGCGCGGAGGTGGAACTCGTGCCCGTGATGGCGCGGGAGCGCCGCCTGACGAACGCGTTGGCCCAGATCAAGGACAACTACGACTGGATCCTGATCGATTGCCCGCCGTCCCTCGGGCTGCTGACGATCAATGCGTTAACCGCGAGCGACGCGGTGATCATCCCGGTGCAGTGCGAGTACATGGCACTCGAGGGCCTCAGCCGGCTGATGGAGACGCTGGACCTGGTGAAGCGAAACCTGAACCCGCGACTGAACGTGCTCGGCGTGGTCCTGACGATGTTCGATGCGCGGACACGGCTCGCGCAGCAGGTGGTGGACGAGGTGCGGGGACACTTCCCGCAGACCTTCGCGACGATCATTCCCCGCTCCGTGCGGCTGAGCGAGGCGCCAAGCCACGGGAAGTCGATCTTCCTCTACGACCAGGGTGGCCGCGCGGCCACCGCCTACGAGGCAGTCGCCAGCGAACTTCTTGAACGCGCAGGAGTAGCAGCATGACTCAGCCGAAACGAGGACTCGGTCGCGGGCTTGATGCCCTCTTCGGCGGCGCTGCCGCCCCCACCGCGGAACCCGAAGCCGAACCTGCGCACGAGCCGCCTGCCGCGGAACCGGCACGTGAGGTTGCGCCACCACCTGCCCCGATGGCACGCCGGGAGCCCGAGCCGGAGCCGTACGAGCGGCGCCCCGTGGCGGTGCAGCCCGCGCCGGCGCCTTCGCCTGTGGCGCCCGCTCGAGCGCGAGGGCCGGAACACCTGGATATCGACCTCATCGCGCCGAACCCGGAACAGCCGCGCACCAACTTCGAGCCGGAGAAGCTGCGCGAGCTTTCGGAATCGATCCGCGAGCACGGCATCATCCAGCCACTGATCGTCAGCCGCGATGAAGACGGCGGCTACTTCCTGATCGCGGGCGAACGGCGCCTGCAGGCCGCGCGGCTGGCCGGGCTGGACATCGTGCCCGTGGTGGTCCGCCAGGCGGCCGATAAGGAACTGCTCGAACTGGCGCTCATCGAGAACATCCAGCGCGCCGACCTCAACGCGGTCGAAGAGGCGATGGCCTACCGGCGGCTGGTTGAGGAATACAACATGACGCAGGAGGAGGTGGCGCGCCGGGTCGGTAAGAACCGTGCGACCATCGCCAACGCCCTGCGCTTGCTCCAGCTCGAATCGGAGATTCGCCGCAGCCTGGTGGCCGGCGAAATCACGGAAGGGCACGCGCGCGCGTTGCTGGGCCTGCCCGAGGGCCGCGGCCGGGTGAACGCCTGGCGCGAGGTGGTGAAGCGGAAGCTGTCGGTGCGCGACACCGAGGGGTATGTGCGACGGCAGCTCGCCGAGGCGCCCGCGACGGTTTCGAGCCCCGGCGCGCAAACCGCCCGCCGCGATTCAGCTTACGGTGACATCGAGTCTCGCTTGCGGCGGGCGCTGAGCACGCGCGTGAAGGTCGAGCCGCAGAAGAAGGGCGCGAAGATCGTGATCGAGTGTTACAGCGACGAGGAGTTCGAAAACGTGGTGAGCACGCTGCTGGGCGAGTACCAGTGAGCGCCGAGGCGAAGCTGAAGGAGCTGGGGATCGAGCTTCCGCCCGTGCCCGCGGCGGCCGGGCTGTACGCGCCGTGCGTCCGCAGCGGCACGCAGATCTTCGTTTCCGGGCAGGTGCCGATGAAGGACGGCCAGCCGATGCGCAAGGGAAAGCTCGGCCAGGGCGTCACCATCGACGAGGCGAACGCGCTTGCCCGCCACTGCGCGCTGCAGGCGCTGGCCATTATCCGCGCCGAACTCGGGAGCCTGGACCGGGTGTCCCGGGTGATCCGGGTGGGCGGATTCGTCGCCAGCGCCGAAGGGTTCATCGACCATCCGCGGGTGGTGAACGGTGCGAGCCAGGTGTTGCTCGATGTTTTCGGGGAGGCCGGCCGGCATGCCCGGGTCGCGGTGGGGCTGGCGGAGTTGCCGTTCGGGGTCCCGGTTGAGGTGGAGTTCTTGTTCGAGGCGTTGTAAGCGGCGGGCGCTGACCGAACGGGGGTGCGGGCGCGGCCGGGGCTGAGGCTGCGGGGTTTGAGCGCACAACCCTCCCTGACGGTCGGGTCTCGGGTGGACCCGCAGCGAGAGTTGATCGCCGCGCCGGCCGGTGGCAACTCCGGAGTTGACGCCTGTCCATCGGCGCGTGCCACTCGTTCTGCCCCCAACGGGAACCGTGCCAAACGCCGCTGGGCGCTGAGCCCCGCCGGCTCCCACCCTCGCATCATGATCTCCGCTCGCTAACCGCTCCTCGCGCTCCGTTCGGCGACCCCCAACGCCCTCAGGCCGCCGTTCCGCGCACACCCGCAAGAAGTCACTTCTTCCCCCGCCACAAGTAGCCAGAAGAAGTGGGCAAGTAGTAGACAAGTAGTCACCTGTCTCGAATCTGGGCCGGCTACTTGCGACTACTTACAGAAGTCAAAAAGTGTTTCGCGCTGCGCAAGAATTCGCTGCCGCCCAGGACGGGGCGCCGTGCCGGCCGGGCACTGTCGCTCGCGTGCCTGCCAGCCGCCGCGCCGATACACCGGCACGCACGCCATCTCTCGCTGCGGGTTCACCTGAGACCCGACCGTCAGGGAGGGTGCGTTCTCAAACCCCGCAACCCCACGCCCAACCGCGCCCGCACCCCCGTTCGGTCAACGCACGCCACTACAACGCCTCGAAAAGGAATTCCACCTCGACCGGGGCGACAACCTTCACGGCCCTTCGTGGAAGGCTCGGCGGCGGCCGCGGCTTACCGCGTCCCGCGCAGGCGCGGGTCCAGCACGTCGCGCAGCGCGTCACCGAGCATGTTGAAACCGAACACCGCGAGGAAGATGGCAAGGCCCGGGAACAGCGCGATGTGCATGTGGTCGGCCGCCAGCTCGCGCGTCTTGCCTGAGAGCATCTGGCCCCAGGTTGGGAAGTTCGTGATTCCGATGCCGAGGAAGCTGATGGTTGCTTCGGCGAGGATTGCGGTGCCGAGTTGCAGCGTCGCCAGGACGATCAGTGTGGGCATGATATTCGGGATCACGTGCCGGAAGATGATGCGCGGATGAGATGCGCCGAGGACTTCCGCGGCTTCGATGTACGGGTTCACGCGTATCTGGAACGTCGCGCTCCGGACCACGCGCGATGCCCCGCCCGCGAGGACGAGCCCGAGGGCAAGGATGACGATCGTGGTCCGCGGGAACGTGTACCAGAACCAACTGCCGTCCACGGGATTGGGGCCGACTTCAGGGCCCCGCCCGAGACCGAAGAACCCTTCGTTACTCGACGTCTTCAGCACTGCGACGAGGGTGAGGATCAGGAAGATGGCCGGGAAGCTGAGCCAGATGTCGACCAGCCGCTGGACGATGAAGTCGAACGTCCCGGCGAAATAGCCGCTGCTCACACCGACCAGGAGCGAGAGCGCCGTTACCAGGATCACCGTCCCGATGCCAACCATGGCTGTTATCTGGCAGCCGAAGACGATACGGCTGAAGATGTCGCGGCCGTTGTAATCGGTCCCGAACCAGTAGGTGCTGTTCGGCCCGACGAGGACATCCGAGAGGTGGACCGAGTTCGGGTCCCCGGCGATCCACGGTGAGAAGGCGCCCACCAACACCACGAGGATCAGGATCACGGCGCCGAATGCCCCCAGCGGCTTGCGCGCGGCGAAGGTGGCGATGTTCCCCAGGATGCGCCGCGAGAGTGGCCGTTCCGGGCGAAGGTAGAATTCGGGCAGTGGTGCGGCGACCGCGGTTGAAGCCATGAAGCAAACCCCTTAGGCGAGCCGGACGCGCGGATCGAGGACGGCGTAGAGCACGTCGACGACCAGGTTCGTAAAGACGATGACGAAGGCAACGAGCATGTTGACTCCGATGACCGCGGGGAAATCGCGGTTGGAAATCGACTCGAAGAGGTACCGCGCCACACCGGGGATCCCGAAGATGCTTTCCAGCACGAGCGAACCGCCGACGAGCACCGGCACCTGCAACCCAATCACGGTGACGATGGGGACGAAGGCGTTGCGGACGGCATGGCGGACAACGACTGACCTGCTGGCCAACCCCTTGGCCCGCGCCGTGCGGATGTAGTCCTGGCGCAGGACCTCGAGCATCTGGGCGCGCGTGAGCCGGAGCAGTGTCCCCGAGAGGCCGATGCCGAGGATGAATGCGGGCACGAGGACAAGTTCGAGGTTGGTCTTCGGGTCGTTCCAGAGTTCCTCGTACTTGATGGGGAACGAGTAATTCCAGAACCGCGACGCGACGGCGATGATGATGGTGGCGAGGAAGAACGACGGGATCGCCAGGGCAGCGATGGCGAGGCTCCGCATGCCATAGTCGATCGGCCCGTCCTGTTTCACGGCCGACGCGACGCCCAGGGGAAGGGCGATCACGACCGAGATGAGCATCCCCAGCACGCCGAGCTCGATGCTGACCGGGATCCTCCGTTTCAGCTCATCGGATACGGGCCGTGAACCGATGATCGACGTGCCGAGGTCTCCCCGCAGAGCGTTGAATGCCCACGACGACCACTGGTCGACGTAGTTCTTGTCCAGGCCAAGGCGTGCCCGGATGTTGTCTTTGTAGGCGTTCAATGCGAGCGTGTTTTTCGCGGCCTGGCGGAGCGACTGGTTCGTCGTTTCCGGGTCCTGGCCCTCGCGCTTGAGTTGTTCGGCGATGAGCGCGTTCTCGGCCCGTGCTTTGTCGGTAATCGTCGCGGATTCGGGGTTCTTGCCGTCGGCGACCAGGCGCTTGTCGACGAGTTCTTTGAAAGCCTCGCCGCCGCCCTGCACTTCGCCGCCGGCCACCAGGACATCCACCGCATCCGCCGGGAGCAGCCGGAGCAACCCGGTTACCACCAGCGAAACGCCGATCAGTGTCGGAATCATCAGCAGCAATCGCCGGACGATGTACTGAGCCATGCACGAACTCCTGTCGTAGCGAAAGGCGGGCGCCGGTTGGCGACTCGGCCCCGCCTCTCACTCCAGGGGGTTGCGAGGGCGAGTTAGCCCTTCTTGACGCGGTCCTCGGTGAAGTTCGCCTTCATCAGGGAATCCGGGAGGTAGGCGTATCCGACCTTGTGGTACCAGTTCTTCAGCCACGGGTTGGCGTACACCCAACCGCCGCTGGCGTGGTAGGGCACGGTCTGGAACGAGTCGGTCATCTTGACCTGCATGTCCTGGATGTACTTCAGGCGTTCGGCGTTATCCAGGATCGTCCGCTGTTTGACGATCATGGCGTCGATGTCCTTCTGCTGTTCGATCGGCGTCCCACCCCAGTTGTGGCGGGCCGATTCGGACCAGTAGTTGTTGAACATGTTGTCCGGGTCCCGCGGGGAGCCGATGAGCGGGCCGCAAGCACAGCCGCCCTCGGGCATCTTGCCGAGGAACGTTGACTGGATGTACGAGCCGTATTCCTGGAAGACCAGTTCCGCCTCGAAGCCCGCATCCTTCAGCGTCGCGGCGAAGAGCTCCCAGGCCTGCTGTGCTTCGGCGCCATAGCGGTCCACGTTGCAGAACAGCTTAAACTTCAGGGTGTCCGAACCGGTGGCCGCCTTCAGCAAGTCGCGCGCCGCCTTCACGTCGCGCGTCCAGTACTTGGCCGCGGCGCCGTACTTGTCCTTGTTGTCACGCGGGGAGAGGTAGAACGGCGCCAGGCCGGGCGGGATGAACGAGAAGTAGTTCCCCTTCCCGGTGCCGTCCTGGACTTTCAGGTAGCCGTCGCGGTCGAGCGCCATGGAAAGGGCCTGCCGGACCCGGAGGTCGTTCCAGGGCTTGTTGTCGAAGTTGAAGTAGAAGGCGCCCTGGGAGAGGTTCTGGGTGAAGACGTCGGTGCCCTTGCTGTCCAGCTTCGAGCGGTTTTCCTTGTAGATCGGGCCGTTGAGGCCGCTCAGGTCGTAGTCGCCGGCCTGGAGCGCCGCCACCAGGCGTTGCGGGTCGTTGATGAGGCCCGCCTCCGCCTTGTCGAAGTTGGGGAGTGGCGCGTCGTAGTAGTCCGGGTTCTTCCGCCAGGAGATGGCGACGCCAGATTCGAACTTCTCGAAGATGAACGGCCCGGTGCCGACCGGGTCCTTCTTCGCCTGGTCGCTCGTGATGGTCTCGGCGGGGATGAACCACATCGCTTCGGCCGAAGACGCGTGGGTGACGAGGAAGGGGGCGTACGGCGCCTTGAGCGAGACCTTGATGGTCTTTTCATCCGGTGCCGTGATGCTATCGACGACTGCCTTCCAACCGGCGCCGTTCTGGGAGATGCCGAGGAATGCGTCGTATGACTTCACGAAGTCAGTGGCGGTGGCGGCGCGGCCGTTCATGGGCGCCTTGTTCTGCCACTTCACGTTGGGCTTCATGGTGAAGACGTAGGTCTGGTTATCCGGCTGTTCCCACTTGGAGACGATGTCGCCTTCCATGGCGGTGTTGTCGCCGTTGTCGACGTTTGCACCGTTCTTGCCGCGGAGCAGCCGGCTGTACTGGAACGCCGCCGGTGTCTGCGCCAGGTAGGTGAGGTTCTCGAATGGGAAGATCGTCGGTGGGTTGGCCGACGAAGCACCCGAGAGCGGCAGGCGGAGCGTGCCACCGCGGACAACCGCTTCGGCGGTTGGCGAGCTGCCTGTACTGCTGGACGGGGCGGCCGTCGGTTGCGTCCCGCCGTTGTCGTCGTCGTCGTCACCGCAGCCGACAAGGGCAAGGCCGGCGAGGCCGGCAGTCGCCGCCGCCCCGCTGCCCATGAATCGCCTGCGCGAGGTGCGCAGAGCCCTCGCTCGTTCCCAGTAACCTGTCGCCATCCTGGCTCCTCCTGACCGGTCTCCATAGACCGAACCAGACGCGACTATAGAGGCCGACGATGACCCCAACAATCCCCAAGGAGGAGTCATGAATGAGACACAACTAATTCATGAATAGTGAAGAGAAATGCGAACGCAATTCGAGTATGCCTGTTCGAGCGCTCGCTCCGCCCCCGGTGCGCGCGTAGGATGCACCCGCATGACCGAAGCCAGCCCGGACGTGCCCGAACCGCTTCTTTTCGAGGGCCTGAACGTCATCGACTGCGGCACGTGGATTGCCGGACCGGTGGCCGGGACGATCCTCGCCGACTTCGGGGCGAGCGTAATCAAGGTGGAGATCCCCGGGGCAGGTGACCCCTACCGTGCCCTCTCGAATGGCCCGCTCAGCCCGGCGGCGCCGATGAACTACATGTGGGAGTGCGACGCGAGGAACAAGCGAAGCATCGCCCTGAACCTGGCCAGCGGCGAGGGCCGCGACATCCTCATGCGGCTGGTGCGCGATTGCGACGTCTTCATCACCAACCAGCCGTTTCCTACGCGCCGGAAGCTTCGCCTGAACTACGAGGACCTGGCGCCGGAGAACGCGCGGATGATCTACGCCTCGCTCACGGCCTACGGAGAAGTTGGGCCTGACGCGGAGAACGAGGGGTTCGATCACACCGCCTGGTGGGCGCGCAGCGGGTTGATGGACCGCGTGAGGACGCCCGGGCTGCTTCCGGGGAACTCAGTGCCAGGTATGGGCGACCATCCGACGGCTGTCGCCCTCTACGCCGCGATTGTGACCGCGCTGATGCGGCGGGAACGGACGGGGCGGGGCGGCAAGGTGCACACGAGCCTCCTGGCGAATGGCATCTGGGCGAACGGCTGCCTCGCGCAGGCTGCCGCGGTTGGCGCGGAGTTCCCGATCCGGGAAGTGCCGGTCCCGCCGGCGCGGTTCCCGAACCGGGTGTTGTTCGAAACGAGCGATAGCCGCTACTTCAACTTCTTCATGGTGCGCACCCACGAAGACTTCGATGCCGTGCTCCTGGCAATCGGGCGGGAGGATGTGCTGACGGACGCGCGATTCGCGGACCCCGAGGCGCGGATGGAGAACGGGCTCGAACTGGTGCAGTCGCTGCGCGAGACGTTCGCGGCGCGACCAATCTCGCACTGGCGGGCGCTGTTTCGAGAGCACAACGTCCCGGCGACGGTGGTGGCAGAGATGGAAGACCTGCCGGATGACCCGCAGGTGCGGGCGAACAACATCTTCGTAGAGCCGACAGGGGAAGGGGTGCGGTCGCCGCTGGTGGTGAACCACCCGCTGAACATCGATGGGCTGCCACGGCGCGGTCCGTGGCACGCGCCGGAGGTCGGCGAAGATACGGACCAGGTATTGGCCGAGCTTGGGTTCGACGGTGCGGCGATTGCGGCGCTGCGTGAGCGAGGGGTTGCGGGGTAGGGTGGGCGCGTAGGAGTGGCCCATTGAACGTCCAACGGAAATGAGACCGCGCACCCTTCGTGACTGGTTGGGCCACGGATTTGGTGGTGGCTGCGCTGGGCGTGGTCGCGGCTAAGTGGGGCGGGCGGTAGATTCGGCGTGAGAGAACGACCGATGACCGGAGCTGCCGCCGTGTACAACGACCTCGCGATATTCACCGGCCGGGCCCACCCGCAGCTGGCTGAATCCATCTGCGCGCGGCTGGAGCGCCCGCTGGGCAAGTGCGACGTCTTCGAGTTCTCGAACGAGAACATCTTCGTGCAGTTCCAGGAGAACATCCGGCAGCACGATGTCTACCTGGTGCAGCCGTTCGTGAGCCCGGTGAACACGTCGATCATGGAGCTGTTGATCATGATCGATGCCGCCCGGCGGGCCTCAGCGGGCAGGATTACGGCGGTCATCCCGTATTACGCCTATGGGCGCAGCGACAAGAAGGATCAGCCGCGGGTGCCGATCACGGCCCGTCTGGTGGCGAACATGCTGGAGACGGCCGGCGCGGACCGGATCCTGACGATGAACCTGCACGCGGGCCAGATCCAGGGGTTCTTCAACATCCCGCTCGACGAGATGAACGCGCTGTTCCCGGTTTCGCACTACTTCCGGACGAAGGACCTGAGCAATTACACCGTCGTGGCGACGGATGTTGGCGGCGAGAAGCGGGCTCGGGACCTGGCGGTGCGGCTGGACCTGCCGCTGGCGATCATCGACAAACGGCGCATCGGCAACAACGAAGTGGCGGAGGCCATGCACGTCATCGGCGAGGTGGAAGGGCGCGGCTGCCTCATCCTCGATGACGAAATCAGCACCGCGGGCACGATCGTTTCGGCGGTGAACGCCTTGCGCCAGCACGGGGCCGGCGAGGTCATCGTGAGCTGTTACCACCCGGTGCTGAGCGGGCCCGCCGTGGAACGGCTGCGGGCGTTGGACCTGCGCGAAATCGTGGTGACCGACTCCGTGCCGCTCGGCCCTGAGAAGCTGCTGCCGAACATGACGGTCATCCCGGTGGCGCCGCAGTTCGGCGATGCGATCGGGCGGATCCACACCGGCCAGTCGGTCGGCGCGCTTTTCGTCTGACCGCTGCCAGGAGATTGAAAGGCAATTTTACGCCTGGTTAACACCAGTCTTCCGCCGGTTATGGTACAAATCGGTTGCCGAGTCGGTGGCGACACCGAACGGGGGACCCACTCTCTGGGGTGTATCCGGGCGAAAGCCTGGTAGGCGACTCCCATCGCCGAACCCGTCAGCTAACCCCGTAGGCGTATTGGGAGAGGCGTGGCAGCCGCTCAGCCTGCCGCACGAAGGCCTCTCAGCACTCCGCGAATTCGCGACGCGCCCTGGCGCTGGCCACGGCATTGCATCGCCTGTTCGCGCAGCTACGAGGGAGGGCTCTTCAATGCTGCGAAACACGAACAACCCCTGGTGGAAGCGGTTCCTCGCGCCGGAACCGGTCCCGGTGCGCATCGCGCAGGCGGCCGTGGCGCGCCGTTGCCCCGATTGCGCCGAACAGTACGACCTGCGCGACCGTTATTGCCCGCGGTGCCATTCGGCCACGCCGGAGTGGCGCTACGGATAGAGACGTCTTCGTTCCCTCCTCGGTGGAGCTGTAACCCCTGACAGCCACCCACCACCCCCTCAAACAGGCCACTCGTGGAAGGCGCGAGTGGCCTGTTTGGATCGGGGAGGGAGTTGAAAGTGCAAAGGACTGAGGACTGAGTACGCGTCCACGGATTAGGGTGTCGGAATGGGGAAACGGTTGGATTGAGGGGGTGCCATGACGCGGGTGAGTGAGGCAGAGGTCCAGTTGAAGGGGTGAGCGCGTGCGTTCCAGCGAGCGATGTACTGCAGGATCGCAGCCGCGAGTTCATCGCAGCTCGGGTAGTTTGCCAGGCGCAGGAGCTTGCGTTGGATGATCCCGAACCATTGCTCGACCTGGTTTAGCCAGGAGCAGTGGACCGGCGGGAAGTGGAAGGCAAAACGTGGATGTTCGGCGAGCCAGGCCTCGGCGGCCGTGCCTTTATGGACACGAAGGTTGTCGAGGACGACGTGGATCGTCCGGATCGCCTGCGGGGTGTAAGCATCGAGCCACTCCAGGAACGAGAGAAACTCGGTCGCCCGCTTCCGTGCGGCCGTCATTCCGACAACGTTCCCGCTGCGAGTGTCGAAGGCCGCGAGGAGTTGAGTGCACCGCTGCGTTCGTACTCGTGCTCTACCTGGACTGTCTTGCCGCAACGGGCGGGCCGCGTGGGCTGCAGCCGCTTCCTCGGCTGTAGGCTCGTCTTTTCGTCGAGGCAGATCACTGTCTCATCAGGGCTCAGCCGCCGGGTGTACAAGTCGATGATTGAGCTCACCTGCTGCGCGAAGGCGAGGTCGCGGGGACCCGGCGCGACCAAGCGGCAACCGCCAGGTCGGTTAGCCGACGACAGCGGCGGACCGTCCCTGCTGGACGCTCGACGACCCTTCGTCTACCAGTTGCCGAGCGATCCGGTGCAATCCCACGGCGAGCGGCACCCGCGCTCCTCCGGCAACTCGCACGCCATCTTCACGATGTGGACGGCTACCTTAGGGGGAAAAGATCGGCTTTCGGCCGCGGCCAGTCCGGTCGTTGAGGCCCGCTAATCTCCCTCTCGTAGTCGCCCCCACTTCCGTACGATGCGGACGCCCAGCCCACAATCTTCGGCAGTCTCCGCTCCGACACTCGCATCCAGAAGCAAGATAGCCCGCGCTCGTCTCCAGTGACCCACCGGAGCGTGGTCATCCGGCAGCGGCGTTCAATTCCGCTCGTTCCTCATCGGTGAGTGCGATCTGAAAGCTGAGCTTGCGGCCTCGCATGCAATCCCTCGTCCTGCCACCACCTTAAGTATCCCTATCGATCACTTACTCAGCAATTCAGACACCCTAATCCGTGGCGGCGTACTGAGGACTGAGTGGGCGACGCGGCGCATCGAACCGCGACCTCATCGTTGAACCGCGACCCATCGGGAGCGGATCGTGACAAAGCGACTCAGCCACGCGTCAGCGAGCGAGTTCGTAAGCCCGGATGGTGGGCGGCTACCGCGCGGCTGTCTCGCTCAGCCGTGATCCGCTCCCTGCCGGTCGCGGTTCCAACTCCCAGTGCTCGAACCCGCGTGCAACCCACTGAACCGCGACCCTTCGGGAGCGGATCGTGACCACGCGAGACAGCCACGCGGCAGCGAGCGAGATCGTGGGCCCGGGTGGTGGGCGGCTACCGCGCGGCTGTCTCGCTCAGCCGTGATCCGCTCCCTGCCGGTCGCGGTTCCAACTCCCAGTGCTCGAACCCGCGCCCGACCCACTGAACCGCGACCCATCGGGAGCGGATCGTGTCCACGCGAGACAGCCACGCGGCAGCGAGCGAGTTCGTAGGCCCAGATGGTGGGCGGCTGACGCGCAGCTGTCTCGCTACGCCGTGATCCGCTCCCTCCCGGTCGCGGTTCCATCTGCCAGTGCTCGAACCCGCGCCCGACCCACTGAACCGCGACCCACCGGGAGCGGATCGTGAACAAACGAGACAGCCGGCGGCAGCGAGCGAGTTCGCGGGCCCGGATGTGGGTGGCTACCGCGCGGCTGTCTCACCAGGCCGTGATCCGCTCCCGAGGGGTCGCGGTTCCATGGGCCAGTGCAGCCACGCGCAGCGAGCGAGTTCGTAGGCCCGGATGGTGGGCGGCTACCGCGCGGCTGTCTCGCCAGGCGTGATCCGCTCTGCCGGTCGCGGTTCAACTGCCAGTGCCCGAAACCGCGCCCGACCCGCCTGAACCGCGACCCCTCGGGAGCGGATCGTGTCGGCGTGAGACAGTCAGACGGTAGCGGGCGAGTTCGTAGGCCCAGATGGTCGGTGGCTACCGCGTGACTGTCTCGCCGAGCCGCGATCCGCTCCCGATGAGTCGCGGTTCCAACTGCCAGTGCTGCCCGCGCGGCAGCGAGCGAGTTGGTGGGCCGGATGGTGGTGGCTAACGCGCGGCTGTCGCTATCAGGCCGTGATCCGCTCCCGATGGGTCGCGGTTCCAGTGCCAGTGCTGCCCACACGGCAGCGAGCGAGTTCGTGGGCCCGGATGGTGGGCGGCTACCGCGCGGCTGTCTCACCAAGGCCGTGATCCGCTCCTGCCGGTCGCGGTTCCAACTCAGTGCCCGAAACCGCGACCCGTCGTTGAACCGCGACCCATCGGGAGCGGATCGTGACAAGCGACCATGCCACGCGGCAGCGAGCAGATCGTGGGCCCGGGTGGTGGGTGGCTACCGCGCGGCTGTCTCGCTCAGCTGTGATCCGCTCCTGCCGGTCGCGGTTCCATCTGCCAGTGCTGCCCGCGCGGCAGCTGGCGAGATCGTGAGCCTGGATGGTGGGCGGCTACCGCGCGGCTGTCTCGCCAAGCCGTGATCCGCTCCCGAGGGGTCGCGGTTCCATGGGCCAGTGCAGCCACGCGGCAGCGAGCGAGTTCGTGGGCCCGGATGGTGGGCGGCTACCGCGCGGCTGTCTCGCCAGGCCGTGATCCGCTCCCCGCCGTTCGCGGTTCCATGGGCCAGTGCTGCCCGCGCGTCAGCGAGCGAGTTCGCGGGCCCGGATGTGGGTGGCTACCGCGCGGCTGTCTCGCCAGGACACGATCCGCTCCCGATGGGTCGCGGTTCCATCTGCCAGTGCAGCCACGCGTCAGCGAGCGAGTTCGTAAGCCCGGATGGTGGGCGGCTACCGCACGGCTGTCTCGCCAGGCCGTGATCCGCTCCCTGCCGGTCGCGGTTCCATCTGCCAGCGCCACGCGTCCGCCACCACGGGACTGAGTTGAAAGTGCAAAGGACTGAGGACTGAGTGGGGTGACGTGCGGACGTTATCGGCGCGCGGCTTCGACCACCAGGCCGGCGGTTACCGCGTCCGCCTCGCGCCACGGCTTCGCCACGAGCTGCACGCCGATTGGCAGGCCCTCGGGCGACGCGCCTACGGGGAGGGTGACGACCGGCCAGCCCACCAGGCTGTAGGGCAGCGTGTAGACGTACTCCCGCGCGCCGACCGTGCCGTGCAGGGGCGCCGGACCTTCAGCGACAGGGCAGACGAGCAGGTCGAATGGCTCCATGAACGCGAGCAGCGTGCGGCGGAAGCGGTCCCACTCGAAGATGGAGCGCTCGATTTCCTCGTTGCTGAGCGTGTGCGGCTTATCAGGCGCCCACGCGTTCCAGCTCGGACTCTGGACGCGGCGCCAGTAGGCCAGGGTCAGTGGCATCGACTCCGCCAGGCGCGGAACTTCGACTTGCTCGATGGTGGCGCCCGCCGCCGCGAGGATGGCCACCGCCGAGGCGACGGCCGTCCGGGTCTCGGGCGTGGGGCCCGCGCCGGGCATCTCGGTGTACCAGCCGACGCGCATGCGCCGGACTCCTTCAGGCGGGTCGCCGAGGGGCACCGGCGCAACCGAGGCGTCGTGCCAGTCAACGCCTGCGATGACCCGAAGCGCGAGCCAGAGATCTCCCACCTGACGGCTCAGCGGGCCGATAACTGTCCGCGGGTCGTGCGAGGGGTTGATGCGGGGGAAATGGCCCGTGAGTGGCACCCGGCCGGTGGTGGGCTTGAGGGTGGCGATGCCGCAGCAATGGGCAGGGTAGCGGAGGCTGCCTCCCGAGTCGCTGCCGAGGCCGAGGGGACTCCCGCCCGCCGCGATGATGGCGGCTTCGCCACTGCTGCTGGCGCCGGGTGACCGGGTCGCGTCGCGGGGGTTTCGTGTTGCGCCGTAGACCTCGTTCGTTTCGCCCGTGTTGGTCTTGCCGAGCAGGATGGCGCCGGCCGCCCGCATGCGCGCGACGACTGTTGCGTCGCGGTTCGGGCGGAAGTTCGCGCGAGTCGCGAACCCGGCCGCACAGACCAGGCCGGCGGTTTCGAGCCAGTCCTTGGCGGTGAACGGGACGCCGTGGAACGGACCGGGCGGGTCGCCCGCGGCCAGTCGCGCGTCAGCGCTGCGCGCGGCGGCCAGGGCTGCTTCCGGGTCGGACTGGACGACGGCGTTGAGGGTGGGATTGACCTCGGCGATGCGGTCGAGGTGGGCGCGGATCAATTCTTCGGAGGAGACCTGGCGGGCGCGGATGGCCGCGGCCTGGGCGGTGGCGGAGGCCTGGAGCAGCGCCTCCATCAGGTGCTCGTCTGGGCGAAGACGGCCTGGAAATCGACCGAGATGAAGATGCCTTCGGCCTCGGCGCAGAGCATGTCGCCGGCCCGCAACTCGCCGCTGGTGAAGATCTTGCGGCCCTCCACCTTCTCCACGCGGGCGGTGAGCCTGAGGTCGGTGTGGAGCGGAGTGGGCTTGCGGTAGCGGACGGTGAGGGTGCCTGTCATGCCTGCTTTGCCACTGAGCGACTGCGCCATGCCGAGCAGTTCATCGAGTGCGGCGGCGACGAACCCGCCGTGGACGCTGTTCGGGGGACCTTCGTACTGGAGGCCGAACCGTCCCCGGCCCACCACCTGGTCACCTTCGACCGCGAAGACGAGCGGCGGCGCGACCGGGTTGCCGAGGCCGACGATCGGCGAGCGGTCCATCATCGCGCGGGTGGTGCCCGCGGGAGCGGACTCCCCGAACCCCCAGTGCTGGCGTCCGGTGCGCGTCTTCTCGAGGTTTTCCGCGAACTGGTGGAGCGCTTCCGCGGCTGCTTCGAGGTCGGCTTCGGAGGCGTCCATGTCCATCAGGGCTTCATTGACGGCGCGCATGCCGGCGGCGAGCCGGTGCCAGGCGGTGCGCTGGCCGGTCGCGGGTGGTTCCTGCACCCAGTTGGAGATGCGAAAAGGCGGTGGGACTTCGTCGGGCATTCGCTATTCTGAGACGGTTAGCGCAACGCGAACAACCGGACGCCTTCGCCGGGGAGCGGGTCATCGAATGCGTCGAAGGCGAAGCCCTTGCCCGCGGTGAGTTCGCGGATGACGTTCGAAACGGCGAGGCGGCCACTACCAGCGAGCGAGGCCGCCTTCACGGCGACGATGAGGGCGGGGTCGGCTTCGCGTTCGGTCTCCATCCCGGGTTCGCCGGCGTGGATGCCGACGGCTACTCCGAACTCATCGCAGAGCGCGCGGCCGCACTCGACGGCGCCCTGTGACGAATGAAACAGGGCGGTGGTCACTCCGGCCATGGAAGAAACGGGCACGCCGCCGCTGCGCTGGATTGAACCTTCGAGCCTGCCCGGGGCCGCTTCGCCGGTAGCGACGAGGAAGATGCGCAATCCTTCCTCGCGGGCGTCCGCCGCGGGATCGGAAGAGGCTGTAGGCGCTTCATCCAGGAACTCGCTGTAGAACTGGAGGCTTTCGCGGAAGTGGCGCGGGAGCGACATGCGGCCGTCAGGCATCGCGGAGGCGATCCGGCGGGCGATGTCCTGGTTGGTGACGGCGTTGAGTTGGAAGTGGACGACCATCGCCGGGCACTGGATCCGCGGCAGCAGTTCGGTCACGTCCACGTTGTGCTCGGATTCGAGAAAAGCAACGAAGTCCTGCTGGTCAACGGACGCCCGCATCTGGGCAGCCAGCGCGCGGGGGAGGCTGCTCGGCGCCCAGGCGAACGCGTTCGACATCGAGGCTTCGGTGTAGGTGACCCAGTCGAGCGCGGCGAGCGGTTCCAGGGCGGCGCGGGCCGGGTTGCCCCAGTAATCGCTGGCATTGGTGTACGCCTGGACGAGGATGAGATGGGAGACGCGTTCCGGGTGGGTCGCCGCGTAGTGGATGGCCCAGGTGCCGGCGTGCAGTTGGCCCTGGAGCGCGAACCGATCGAGGCCGAGCCGGTCAGCCACGGCGTCGATGTCGCGTGCGCGCGCTTCGAGCGAGATGTCGGAAACGGCGCGGTCCGAAAGGCCGCAGCCACGAGAATCGAAGCGGACCACGAGCCGGCCGGCGGAGAGGGTTTCGAACTCGTGCCAGTTGGCCTCGAACGGCAGGGTCCATTCGAGCCCCATGTGGCTCAGTTGGGGTGGGCGCAGGCAGATGAGCGGGATGTTCTTGCCCGCCGCGCCCATCGCGGCATAGGCGATGTTCACGCCGTCGCGGGTGCGGGCGTAGTGCACACGTGGGTGTTCGAACACGCGATCAATTGAAGCATGTCCGGTGTGGAAGCGTGGAGGGCTCCGGGCTTTGGTCGCGGAGACGCGATCCACTCCCTGCCGGTCGCGGTTCCAGATTGGTGCGTCAGTTGGAGCGGGCGCCGCCCTGGCGGAGGAGTTTGAGGAACTCCTCGTCGCCCTGGAGGAGGGCGAGGCGCGGGTCCGCCGCGGCTTCACGCGCGTAGGCGGGATCGAGTTCGAGGGCGCGGGTCACGTGCTTCAAGGCTTCGTCCCGGTTGCCGAGCGACGCCGACGCCTGGGCCGCGCCGTACTGGGCGGCTGCATCCGAGGCGTCTTTCGCGGCCGCTTCGCGGAAGTCCACCAGGGCGGCGGCGGAATTCCCGCCGTGGAGGTGCGCCAGCCCGCGATTGACCATCACGGTGGTGTCGGTGGGGTCGGCTTCGAGGGCGCCGTTGAAGTCCGCCAGCGCGGCGGGGAAGTTCGAACGATAAAGGTGGAGCATGCCGCGGTTGTTGAGCGCGTCCGCATCACGGGGCTGAAGTTCGAGGGCGCGGTTGTAGTCGGCGAGCGCGTTCTCGAAGTCGCCTGCGCGGGTATGGGCGTTCGCGCGGTTGTAGAAGGCCGCCGTGAGTTCGCGGTCCATATCGATGGCCTGCGTGTAGCGTTCCACGGCCAGGCCGTACTGGCCGACGTTGAAGTAGACGTTGCCTTCGTCCAGGAACGATTCGGCGGTGCGCCGGGGTGGCGGGACGATGGCGGCGGGTTCGAGGTCTTCCAGGGCCTCTTCGACGGAGGTGAGGAGCGCTTCGTCGCCGCCAGCGTCGGATCGCGCGGCTGCCGCTTCGGTCGCGGCGCTCTCGCTCTCCTCCGGGGTCGCGGCGAGCTCTTCGAAGTACTTGGTGAGGAAGTCCGGGTCCTTGGTCTCCTCTGCCACGGCCTGCTGTTCGGTCGCGGGAGATTCTGCTTCCACCTCGGCCACTGCTTCATCGAGCATCGCGCCGAAATCCGGAAGCGCGGCCTCGGCGGCAAGCGACTCAGCTGCTCCGAGGGCGGCGGATTCGGGGACGAAGGGTTCGACGCTTGAGCTTGCGGCAATGTCCTCGGCCGGCGCTTCGGGAGTCGCCACGCCGTCTTCGACGGCCACGTGATGTTCGAGGGCGTCGAGGAACTCCTCTTCCATCGCGAGTTCGGCGTCCGCCGCGGCCAGTTCGGAGATGATCGGGAAGCCCGCCGAGCCGACGGCAATGTCCTCAGCCGGCGCATCGGACGGCGGCGCCATGCCTTCGTCCTCGGCCCCGGCGAGGGCCTCGGGTTCCGGCTCGGGCTGCTCGTGGACGGCTGGTGTGAGCGGTTCGGCGGCCAGTTCGCTGACGACTTCGGCGCCGCTCACATCGAGGGCAACGTCCTCGGCGAGGGCCTCGGGCGCGGTCATGCCTTCGGCTTCGGCGGCGGATACTTCCGGCTCCGGCTCGGTGGGGGCAACGGTCGGCGGTTCCCAGCGGGGAGCGGGCCCGGCGGGCGCGGTTGCGCGCTGCCGGCTCTTGCTCGTGACGACGACAATGAGAGCGGTGATGACGCCTGCAATGAACAACCACTTGAGCATCGTCTTCATCGCGCGGTTTCCCTTTCCAGGAGGTGCTCGGTAACCGCGAGCAGCCCCGCGTAGGCGTACTGGATGTAATCGCGCGGCAGGAGGTCGATCTTCTTGAGCGTCTCTTTGCGGGCGGTGACCGGGTCCCACGAGTCCATGAGCTCGATCGATTCGTGGTCGATGCCCATTTGAAGTTCGTAGAGCTCCCCGTCATCGGCGACGACGATACAGCCGACCTCAGGGTCACCTCCGTCGATTTCGCACTCGATGGCATTGGTGAAGATGGCGTTGGGGAAGGAGGGGAAGGGGCGCAGCTCGGCGCAGGCTTCCTGGAGCAGCGTCTGCAACTGCATCGCCGCTCGTTCGAGGACCATGTCGGCCTGGGTTTTCCGCATGAGGGCGTCGTTAGCCATGGTGGCAAAAGTATACGGTCTGGCGGGCACCGCGCAGCGGCGGCGGTGTTTCCTGCCCGCGGGGCGACGCATACTGAGCCGATGCTCCAAACCGTGAAGCGGTTGCGCCGCTCGGCGAAGGTGGCGCGGACCGGCCTTCTCATCTACCTCGGCTACAAGCGCACCCAGCGCAAGGTACGGAAACTCAACGCCGAAGCCGCCGCCGCGGCCTGGGAGGCGCAGCACAACCGCTCGGCCGAACGGTTGTACCGGATGGCGGTGACGCTGAAGGGCATCTACATCAAGGGCGGGCAGTTCATCGGGACGCGCGCCGACATCGTGCCCGGGCCCTACGCGGCGTGGCTTTCGAAGCTGCAGGACCAGGTACCGCCGCACCCGTACGCGGTGGTAGAACGGACAATCCAGCAGGAACTGGGCCGGCCAATCAGCGAGCTGTTCAGCAGCTTCGAACACCAGGCGCTGGGGTCGGCTTCGCTCGCGCAGGTGCACCGGGCAACGCTGCCTGACGGGCGGGAGGTGGTCGCGAAGGTGCAGTACCCGGAAGTGGCGGGGCTGGTGAAACTGGATGTGCGGAACCTCCGGACGATCGTCGGGTTGGTCGCCCGGCGGGAGCCGAACTTCGATTTCCGGGCCGTGGTGAACGAAATCGGCACCCAGGTCCCGCTGGAACTGAATTTCGTGCGCGAAGCGGAGATGACGGCGCGAATCCGCGAGAACCTGCGCGACGTGCCGGGCATCGTCATCCCCGAGGTGGTAGAGGGCTACGTGGCGGGCAAGGTGCTCGTAACGGAGTTCATCCCGGGAGCGCGGTTGCTCGATACGCAAGCGCGGGAGGCCCTGCACCCGGACCCGGTGGCGCTCGCGCAGACGATTGCGAACGCGTACGGGCACCAGATTATGGTCGACGGGTTGTTCCAGGCGGACCCGCACCCGGGCAACATTTTGGTGCTGCCGGACGGGAAGGCGGCGTTGCTGGACTTCGGGCTGACGAAGGAATTGCCTGACTCGGCGCGGCTCGGTTTCGCCCGGCTGGTGTTGGCCGCTTCCAATCGCGACGGTCAGGCGATCGTCGCGGCCTTCCGGGAGCTCGGCGTGAAAACGAAGTCCGACGCGCCGGAGGACGTGTTGCCGCTGATGCAACTCTTCTTCGATGCCCGGCCGATTGACGAATCGAGGGGCGGTTTCGGCGCGCGTCGCGGGGCCATTCGCGCGAACCCGGTGGAGGCTATCCCGGGGGACCTGGTGTTGTTGGGGCGGGTGATTGGGTTGTTGCGCGGCGTGTGCGCCTCGCTGGGCACGCCGTTGAGCCCGATGCAGATGTTGCGGCCGTACGCCGAGCGCGCGTTGGCGGTGGAGTAGGCGCCCTCCCTCACGGTCGGGTCTCGGGGATGGGTGGTTGGTGGTGGAGGGCCGAGTCGGAGGTGGGTTCCGAGTGCGGTGACACGCGCCTATGTGGCTGGAGAGGGCGGCGTGACACCCTCCCTCACGGTCGGGTCTCGGGGAATGGGTGGTGTGGTGGGGAGGGCCGGTGGCGGTGGAGGGCCGAGTTGGAGGTGGGTTCCGGTGCGGTGATTCGCGGCCCATGTGGCTGGAGAGGGCGGCGTGGCACCCTCCCTCACGGTCGGGTCTCGGGGGTGGGTGGTGTGGTGGTGGAGGCCGGGGCTGGAGTTGCGAGCCAACCACGCAGAGCTGTGTGCGGTTTCTCGGGCCAGAAGCATGGGAGTCGGAGCTTTCGAGAGGATTCCCCGAGACCCGACCGTGAGGGAGGGTACCCTCGTTACAATCCGTTCGCTCGCGATGGACTACTTCATTACCTTCGCTACGTACGGTGAACGCGTTCATGGGGATGCCCGAGGCTCCGTGGACGGATTTCGGAATATCGTGGGCAGCCCACGCGTTGAGTCCGACCTGAAACGCGAAGCCGCCGAGCGGGCGCTGCTCAAGTCGCAGGTGACGAGGCTGAACGAGGTACAAAGGGCGACCGTTGTTGAGGCGATTGAGTCCGCCTGCAGTTACAAGGGATGGGTGCTTCACGCGGTGAATGTGCGCACGAATCACGTCCACATCGTGGTGTCGGCTGAAACCAGGCCGGAAATCGTGATGAATACGTTCAAGGCGCGGGCCACGAGGTTGCTTCGGGATAGAGCGATGGTGATGCCCTCGGCCCGAGTGTGGGCGCGGCACGGGAGCACGCGGTATCTCTGGACGGACCAGGATGTAGTTGATGCGCTGACGTATGTGCTCGATGCTCAGGGCGCCGACCTCGGTGGGGTCCGCGGGCCGAGTGACGATTCGTTGAGTGACCGGGCGCGGCGGTGATGGGGGAGGCACCCTCCCTCACGGGCGGGTCTCGGGGAATGGGTGGTGGTGGCCGGACGTGGGGGCGATTGTGGGTGGCGCCCTCCCTCACGGTCGGGTCTCGGGGAGGTGATCCTGCTCCAGACCGCGGTGGTGAGTTGGGGGTGGGTCAGGGAGTGGTGTAGGCGTTTGGGTTCGGAAGGCGTAGGGCAGGCACCCTCCCTCACGGTCGGGTCTCGGGGAATGGGTGGTGGTGGCCGGACGTGGGGGGCGATTGTGGGCGGCACCCTCAATCACGGTCGGGTGTCGGGGATGCGCGGTGGGTTGGTGGTTGGCCCGTGGGGGTGCATTTGTGGGTAGACTCCGGCTGTCGTGGCTGACTTGAGTCGTCCGAAGCCCCCGTTTTTGCCGCTGAAGGGCGTGCGCGTGCTTGCGTTCGAGGTGGCGTATTCGCTGCCGGCGGGGACGCGCACGCTGGCCGAGCTTGGGGCCGAGGTCGTGCGGGTCGTGGGGCCCGGGCGAGACAGTTTCTACATCGGCGTGGTGGATGGCGTGTACTTCTCGAAGGAGTGCGTCGGCATCGACCTGAAGAGGCCGCGCGGCCTTGAAATCGCGAAGGAGCTGGTGGCCAGGGCCGATGTCGTCTGTTCGAACTTCGTGGGCGGCGTGATGGAGAAGCTGGGCCTGGGCTACGACGTGCTGGCGCAGCTCAATCCGTCCGTCATCGCGCTGCAACTCTCCGGTTTCGGGGCGCCCGGCCCATGGAGCACGTACCCGGCCTTCGGCCCGAGCACTGAGGCCGCAGGGGGCATGAACCGGCTTATCGGCGAAGACCCTGAGCCGCCGATACGCATCGGCAGCGGCGTGTTTTCGGACCAGCTTGGCGGGCGGTTCGCGGCGCTCGCGCTCATCGCGGCGCTGGAGCAACGGCAGCGCACTGGCAAGGGGCGATATATCGACCTTTCGATGGTCGAGGCCATTTCGCTCCTCGTTGGCAACACCGTCGCGGACGCGGCGCTGGGCATCGAGCCGCCCCGCCTGGGAAACCGCGACCGTGACTTCGCGCCGCAGGGCGTCTACCGCTGCAAGGGAGAAGACGACTGGATCGCGATCACGGTGAAGGACGACCGCGCCTGGAACGCCCTTTGCGCGGAGATGGGCGCCGCGGCGCCGGCAGACCCGTCGTTCTCGACCGTCAAGGGCCGGCGCGCCGGTTACGCGGCGATCGATGCGGCGATTGATGTCTGGACGGCGGCGTTCGATAAGGACACCCTGGCGCGGCGGTTGCAAGGCCGCGGCATTGCCGCGCACGGCGTTGCGAAATCCCGCGACCCGCTGTTCGACCGGCACCTCCGTGAGCGCGGGCTGTTCAAGCAGGTGGCGCACGAACGGCCCATCCTCGGTTACGCAGCGCATCCCCACCCGACGACGCCCTGGTTCGCCGTGGGTTACGGACGGCCGGAACTCGGCGACATCCACTTCCACGGCCACGACAACGTCGCCGTCCTCGACCGCTGGCTCGGGTACGAGCCCGAACAGGTGGCGCTCCTCGAAGCAGAGGGCGCACTCATCCGGCTCTCCGGCGTCGAGGTGGAGGACCGGCCGACGAACTACCGGGACGCGGACTTCGCGGAACAGTTGGGGCCGCTCGTGGAAGCGCCGGCAGCACCGGCACCGCCAGCGCTCCCATCGAAGCGAGGCGTTGCCCCTGCCGCGCGCAGCCGGCCCCTCCGCGTCATCGAGATTTCGGGTGGGCCGGCGGCGGGATTCGCCGGAATGGTGCTGTCGTTGCTTGGGCACGAGGTTGTGCGCGTTTCGAAGCCGGGCGGCGAGCCATTCGTTGGCGTGCGGCAAGCCGTGGCGGACTGCCAGACAGCGGCCCTGAGCGCGGTGGAGCGCGACTTCCTGGACCGCGGCAAAGCGCGAGTTGAACTGGACCTGCCCGGCGATCCCGGCGGTGCGGAACTGCGGAAGCTCGTTGCCGGGGCGGACGCGCTGATCGAGGATCTCGGGCCGGGCGAGCTTCGCAATTACGGCATCGGTTGGCGCGAGTTGCGAGCCGCCAACCGAGACATCGTGGTCGCGAGCATCTCCCCGTTCGGGCTGACCGGGCCGAAGCGGAGATGGAGCGCCTCGGAGCTGATCCTGCAAGCGTCCGGGCCGCTGCACTCCAGCGGCTGGCGTGGCGAGCGGCCGTTCAAGGCGGGCGGGTATGCGGCCCACCACATCGCCGGGGTGAACGCGGCAACGGCGGTGCTGGCCTCGGCCTACGGGATTGCCGCGGGGGCCTCGAAGGGCGTCCACCTCGATATTTCGATGCAGGAGACGTATCTCCACCACTGGACGCGGCACATCGGCGAGTGGGCGTACAGCGGCACGAAGATGCACCGGGAGCGGAAGGGGTTCGGCCACCAGGGTTTCCGGCACACTGCGATGGCCGCGGACGGCTGGCTCTACCTGCTGGCCCTGTACGCGAGCTGGGACGAAATCGCGCTCTTCCTCGGGCTCGATGACTTCGTCACGCCGGAGTGGCAGGACCCCGAGTACCGGGCGGAGCACTGGCCCGAGCTCGAACAGCCATACCACGAGCGGGTGGCCAGCAAGGGGCGCTACGAATGGTTCGCGGTCGCCTCGGAGGCTGGCTACACCTGGGCGCCGGTGCACTCGGCCAGGGACCAACTCAGCAATGTGCAGTTTGCCGCGAGAGGGTTCCTCAAGCCTGCTGAGATTCTTGGCAAGACCGTCTCGGTGCCGGGATTGCCGTTCGCGTGGGGAGAAAAAGACGTGAGACGTGAGAACGAAAGAGGACCCGGCTATGAGTGAGAACTTCCATGAAGGACTCTGGCGGCGGTTGGTGAACACGGCCGCCGACGAAGAGGGATCGATCCATGACGACGCGGCGGCCCAGAAGCTCGGGTTTCGCGGCGGGTTCGTGCCCGGGAGCGTGGTGGGGACGGCGGCGATGCCGGCGGTAACCGCCGCGTTCGGCGAGAAGTGGATGGAGGGCGGTTGGTATTCGCTGACCTTCGTCTCGCCGGTGTACATCGATGATGAGGTGCGCGAGGTTGCTCAGAAGACGAGTGACGGCATCGCAATCCAGGTTGTCGATCGTGCCGGGCGGCTCTGCTGCAACGGCCGGGCGGAGCTCGGCGCAACCGTGCCCTGGGACAGCGCGGCCGACGGTACGCACGGCGCGGAGGGGGTGCTTCCGGGCATCGAGATAGGCCACGCGTTCAACCCGGAGCAGTTCGTGGCTGATGCGGAGATGTGCGCGGGGACCATCCGCTCCGGGGGAGACGCCACCCCGTGGTACAGCGAGCGCTCGCCGTGGGGCGGGCCGTTAATCCCGCTGGAGGTCCTGCATGTGGTGGCCCTGCACCTGGTGCGCCACCCGGACCAGCCCCGGGCGCCGCGGGTTACAGGGGTGCGCGAGCCGGGCATGTGGGCTCAGCACGAAATGGCCATCGAAGGGCCGCTGTTCATAGGTCGCGAGTACACAATCCGCGAATGGGTGGCGGACAAGGGCCGCTCGGGCCGGACGGCGTACCTCACGTACGAATTCGAGGTGAGCGAGGGGGAGACGCGCCTGGCGCGAGGGCGGCATAAGGCGAAGTGGCTCGCAGACGAGTAATTTGCCCGAATGGCCCTTGACGGGTGTCAAAGCGTGCCCACACTGCGCGGGATGGCCGCCTGGACGTTCCTGACGAACCACTCCCATGTCCTGCTCTGCATCATGCAGAACCCCCGCATCCGGTTGAGCGAGATTGCGGAGAACGTGGGGATCACGGAGCGGACGGCGTTCGCCATCGTGTCGGACCTGGTCGAAGCGGGGTACCTTTCGAAGGTCCGCCAGGGCCGCCGGAATGAGTACGAAGTGCACCCGGAACTGCCGTTTCGCCACCCGATCGAGGACAAGATGGAGATCAGGGCGTTGCTGGGAATTTTCGGGGAGAGTTAGACGGGCGAAGGAATGGGGACGGTTGGTCTGGGCGGCGAGCGGGGTCGTTTTCTTGTGACTGGCCTGTGGGACTGGGGCCCAACCGCTCCTCGCGAAAAGGGTGCGGCGGGCCGGGTGCGAACCCTCCTTTACAGTCGGGGCACGGATGGCCGTATGCCGTGTCGACTGTTGACTCACACGCCGACCTGACGGTGGCCCGACTGTAAAGGAGGGTGTGCTGTGACTCTTCGCCCGTTAGCCCAGCGCCGCTTCCGCGTTTCTCGACCCCTTGCTGGCGCCAGCCACCACGGTGGATCGTTTTCCTGTGACAGGGGTGTGGGACTGGGGCCCGGCCGCTCCTTGCGAAAAGGTGCGGCGGGCCGGGTGCGAACCCTCCTTTACAGTCGGGGCACGGATGGCCGCATGCCGTGTCAACCGTTGATTCACACGCCGACCTGACGGTGGCCCGACCGTAAAGGAGGGTGTGCTGTGACTCTTCGCCCGTTAGCCCAGCGCCGCTTCCACGTTCCTCGACCAGGCACATCCCTTGCTGGCGCCAGGCCGCCACGGTGGATCGTTTTCGTGTGGCAGGCGGGTGTGGGGCAGGGCCCAACCGCTCCTCGGGGAAGGGTGCGGGGGGCCGGGTGCGAACCCTCCTTTACAGTCGGGGCACGGATGGCCGCATGCCGTGTCGCCTGTTGATTCACGCGCCGACCTGACGGTGGCCCGACTGTGTGGGACTGGGGCCCGTCCGCTCCTTACCAGTCGCGGCTCAGATGGTCGCGGTTGTGGCTGTCAGTCCTTTGCGCTCTGCGCTTTCTCGTACTCCTTCTTCGCTTCGGGCATCCACTTCTGCAGGTTCTTGATGCGCGTTTCGTCGGAGGGGTGTGTGGAGGCGTATTCCGGGATCTGGGGGCCGTCGCGCTGGTCAGCCATGCGTTGCCACAGGGCCACCGCGGCCTCCGGGTCATATCCAGCGCGGGCCATGTAGATGAGCCCGATGTGGTCGGCTTCGGACTCCATGTCGCGGCTGAAGGGGAGGAGCACGCCGAACTGCGCACCCGCCCCGAAGAGGGCGAGCACGGCCCCGCGGGCTCCCGGATCGAGGCCTCCGAGGGTGGTGGAGACGGCGGTGAGCCCAACCTGTGTGAGCTGCTCCTGGAGCATGCGTTCGGCGCCGTGCTGGGCGATGGCATGGGCGATCTCGTGGGCCATTACCACCGCCAGGCCACTTTCGTCCTGTGTGACGGGCAGGATGCCGGAGTAGACCGCGACTTTCCCGCCGGGCAGGCACCAGGCGTTGACCTCGGACGAGGTGATGAGCGTGAACTGCCATTCGTAACCCGGGTCATCGGCGACGGCGGCGATGCGTTCCCCGACGCGCTGGACGAGTTCGGCCTCTGGCCCGGATACGACGACGTCTGAAGCATCCTGCTGGAGGACCTGGTTGTAGGCGTCGGCGCCGAGTTTGGCCTGGTCCTGTTCGGACATGGCCACCTTCTGGTGGCGGCCGGTGACCGGGACGGTCTGATCTTCGGCGCGGCAGTAGAGGAAGAGGGCGAAGGCGCAGAGGGCGATGAGGAGGAGACCCGCGGCGCCGATCTCAGCGTAGCCGCGTTCAGAGTGAATGACGGTCGTAGGGCGCGTGCGGGCGGGGAGCATGGGGAAAGGCTACCGTGGCGGGGAAATGGGTGCGTATTATTTCGGTATGGATCGCGCAGCCGAAGTGTTGAAATCCCACGGCGAAGGGCTTCGAGCGTTCTGCCTGAGGTGGAACATCGCAGAGTTCGCCCTTTTCGGTTCGATCTTGCGCGACGACTACCGGCCTGCCAGTGATATCGACGTGCTCGTTCGGTTCACGGAGCCCCACCACTGGTCGGTCCTCGATCACCTCGCGATGGAAGCGGAACTGAGCGAACTGCTTGGGCGGCGGGTGGAGATGACGAGCCGCCGGGCGGTGGAACAGAGTCATAACTGGATTCGTCGCCGCGAGATCCAGGGCAGCGCGCGAACGCTCTATGCGGCCTGACGACGCTGCTCTGCTCGACATTGCGTACTGCTGCGGGCGGATTGTGGAACTGACCAGCGACATAAGCTTCGAGCAATTCCAGCGGGATGAGGCGCTTCGCGAAGCGGTGCAGTACCGGCTGATATCACCGGCGAAGCGGTGAAGCGACTTTCAGCCGCGTTTCGGACAGCGCACGCTGAATTCGGCTGGGCCAGCGTAGCGGGCCCTCGAGACATCCTGGTGCACGCTTACGAGCGAGTCGATGACGGCGAAGTCTGGAACATCGCGAGGAACAGCGTACCCCGCTTGCTTGCGTACCTAGCGGGGGCCGAGCCCCGCGACTCCAGGGCGTGATGCCTACGGTTGCCACCAGGCGAGCAGGTCTGACCATTCGATCCAGCCGTACATGCCGCTGACGCCCGCGGGGCCGAGCCCGAGGCCGTCTTGCACCAGCTCCGGCCGGCCGCCGGCGGCTGAGATTCGCCAGATGGAGGCCTCACCGGCCGCGTTGATGCGGGTGAAGAGGATGGACTTGCCGTCGGCGCTCCACATCGGGTGCTCGTCGCGGTGGGCGGGGTCGTTGGTGAGTTGCGTTTTGGCGGGGAGGCCGATGGTTTGCACCCACAACTTTTCGCCACGGAGTTGTTCTTGCATTTCGGCAGGCCCGAGGTTGCCGCGAACCGGCGGGGGTTCCGGCATGACGATGGAGGCGAGCCTCGTGGCGTTCGGCGAGAGCGCGAGTGCCGACGCCGTCCCGGCCGGAGAGCCGGGCAGCTCCCGTTCCACTCCGGCCGAGACGACGACTAATCGGCGGCCCCCGTCGGTGGCGAAACGGAAACCACCCGAAACGTAGGCGAACAGGTCGGGGCCGGCTCGCACCGAGACGTGCTCGGGGCTGCCGTCGACGGAGCCCAGCTTCGTCGAGGGGCCGCCGGTTGCGAGCATGACGTGGAGATTGACGCTGCCAACCCAGGCGGAGTTCCCGAAGCCAGGCGGCTCGCGGTAGAAGACCCAGCGGCCGTCGCCGCTCCAGCCGACGGGCGACGTGCCGGCTTTCGCCGGGATCGACTCTTCGACGAGGAGGTCATCGTCGCCGGTGGCGAGTTCGTACACGCGGAGTTCGGTGATATCGAGCCTGCCCGGAGATGTGTACCCGGCAAAGACGCCGTAGAGAATCCTCGTGCCGGCCGGCGACCAATAGAGGCCGCCCGGGCGCTCAGGATAGGGCGCGCCCTGGCCGCGGATGACGCGTGAGGTCCCCTGCGCGGGGTCATAGAGCACCATGCCGTCCGGGGAGAAGAAGGCCAGGAGGTCGGCTGCTGGTGACCAGGCCCATGCCGCATCGACTCCGGGCTGGGTCAGCGCCACGATCTGGCCGCGTTCGTCCGAGACCACGAGGTGGCCGCCTTCGATGAAAGCGAGGTACTTCCCGCTCGGAGACCAGGCGGGCGCGCGGTGGCCTTCGCCAGCGCGGATCACCATGGCGGCGCCGGAGGGCATGGGCTTCAGCATGAGCTCGCCCGTTGGGCTGATGAAGGCGAGGCGGCCCTCCGGCCCGGCTGCGGGCCAGGGGACCTGGGCGGGAGCGAGGCCGAGCGAATCCAGCGATGGTGTTGAAGTGGCAGTGGGCGATGGCAGCGGGCCACCGAGGGAGCGCTCGACGGCCGGGTGCGCGCCGTCTCTATTTCCGCCCATGAGGACGCCGGCAACGCCGAGAACGAGGAACATGGCGACGCCGGCCCCGGCCAGCAGCTTCACCCAGAGTGGCACGGCACGTTGCTGGCGTTGCCACGTCCAGAACCCTGCCAGTTCCTCCCGGCTGGAGAGCTCAAGCCGGCCGAGGATGGCGTTGATGTCGCTCTTCGCCTGGTTGAGGGTGATGAGGAAGTGGTCAGCCAGCTGCTGGTTCGACGAGCCCGATTCGAGCAGGTCCAGCAGCTGGCGCTGACGGGAGGTGAGCAGCGGCACGCGACCTTTCGCGCGTTTCCAGGTGGCATTCGGGCCCGGCATGGCGAGGAGGGTACGCCTAAACGGACGGCTGCGGTCTCACTCGATTGCCGCGTGTTGTGAATTCCGGCCCGGCTCTTGCTACCCTCGTTGCACGAAACAACGCACTGGAGACCGCCATGCCGCCAACCACCGATGTCCCCGCGCCGCCGTCCGCCATGGTCGTCGTTGCGCATCCCGATGACGCCGAATTCATCGTCGCGGGGACGGTAGCGAAGTGGGCGCGCGAGGGCTGCGAAGTCACCTACGTGGTGATCACGAAGGGCGACAAGGGCAGCGACGACCCCGCGATGACGAGCAGCCGCCTG
>JAXLXA010000013.1:0-133501 GCA_046328215.1 Dehalococcoidia bacterium
CCACCGGCATCGTGGTGGTCTGCCAGGACGAACGCTCGCAGTTGAAGAACCGCATCAAAGCAATGACCGTGCTCCGCTCGCGGCTCTATGACATGGAGCAGAGCAAAGCCGACGCCGAAATGAGCGAAGCCCGCAAGATGCAGGTCGGGAGCGGTGACCGCAGCGAGAAGATTCGTACCTACAACTTCCCCCAGGACCGAATCACGGACCACCGCATCGGCCTGACGGTCCACAACATCCCGCAGCGCCTCGACGGCGACATCGACGACATCGTCGACGCGGTCGCCACGGCCGACGAAGCGGCGCGCCTGGAAGGCCTCGCGTGAACGCGCGAGAGGCCGCGTCGAAGGCAGCCGCAAGGCTTGCCGCGGCAGGAGTGAGCGACGCAGCGTTCGAAGCCGAGCTCCTCACGCGCGAATCGGCGGGCGTGACGCGAGCCGGGTTCTTTGCCGGCGCCGAAATTGATGAGGGCGCCGGAATGCGGCTGGAAACGTTCGTCGAGCGCCGCGCAACTCGCGAACCCGCCGCCTACATCACAGGCCACCGCGAGTTCTTCGGCCGCGACTTCGCCGTCGGGCCGGGAGTGCTTATCCCCAGGCCCGAGACGGAACTTCTCGTGGAATTCGCGCTGAAAGAGCTGGATGCGGACCCCACCGCCATCGTGGTCGAGGTCGGCACGGGAAGCGGGGCGGTCGCGGTGTCCGTAGCCGCACAGCTCCCGCAATCGGCTGTCATC
The DNA here is from genome assembly GCA_046328215.1 of Dehalococcoidia bacterium. Taxonomy (GTDB): domain Bacteria; phylum Chloroflexota; class Dehalococcoidia; order Tepidiformales; family Tepidiformaceae; genus Amarobacter. The sequence goes on from JAXLXA010000013.1 coordinate 737, forward strand.
GCTACCGAAATTAGCCCGGAAGCGATGGCGTTCGCGCGGCTGAATGCTGAACGTCACCGCGCGAGCGTCCGTTTCGTCCGCGCTGACCTCGCGACCCCTATCGCCAGGGCAGACGTCGTGCTGGCGAACCTGCCGTACATCCCGAGCTGGGAAATCGAGGCCCTCGAACCCGAGGTAAGCAAGTACGAGCCGCTCATCGCACTCGACGGCGGCGTCGACGGCTTCGTCCTGATCCGCAGGCTCATCGCCGACTGCGCGGACCGCCTCAGGCCGCGGCTGCTGGCGCTCGAGGTGGCGTTCGGGCAGGCGAAAGACGTCGAGGCGATATTGCGCGTCTACGGAGTCGAGCCGTGGTCGATGAAAGACCTGTCGGGTATCGACCGGATTGTCTGCGCCCGCTGGCGCTAGCATCGAGCCCGAAATGAACGACCTCTTCCGTCTTTCCGGCAGCAAACCGCACGAGCCAGCCATCGATGCCTGGCTGACTGCGCGAAACCCTCTCCTTGGCGAGATTGCCCGTCACTGGTTCGGGCGGTTCCGCGCCGCCGGAGATGGAGACGTGCGCGAGCTCATGCACGATGGCTGTCCCACGGCATGTGTTGAGGACGCGGCGCTCGGCTACGTGAACGTCTTCAGAGCGCATGTCAACGTTGGGTTTTATCGCGGCGACGAACTTCCTGACCCGGAAGGGCTTCTCGAAGGCCGCGGCCGCCACATGCGCCATGTGAAGCTCCGTCCGGGACAGGACGGGCGCGAAGCGGCCCTCGAAGCGCTGATCCGCGCTGCCTACGTTCAGCTCCGTCTCTCCCTCGACTCCTGAAAGGCGCCGCCGCTTGGCTGTCAGCCACGCACACGTAAGCTGGGGCCATGCCTGCCGCACTACACTCAGGCGCCTCCCGGTGAGCGTCAGACTCGTCGCGTTGGACATCGATGGGACGGTCATCCCGCCGGCGCACTACGGTCACGACCACCTTCCCACTGCACGGCTGACGGCCGCGGTCCAGGGCTGCGTCGAGGCCGGCATCCACGTCGTCCTCGCCTCCGGGCGGATGTTCCCGGGGACCGCGCAGATCGCAAGGCACTTCAGGCTTCCCGGGCCGCTCATTTGCCAGCAGGGCTGCTCGGTGCACCTCCTGGACGGCACGATGACGCACGAGTTCCCCGTCGACCGCGCTGTCGCGCTGGAAGTCATCGAATACGCCCGCCAGATCGACCGCGCCTACGAGTGGTTCAACCCGCTCCGGTACCTCGCCTCGCGCCAATCGGCAGCCACCGAGCAATACGGCGTCGTCAGCGGCATCCAGCCCGAGTACCGCCCGGACCCGGAGAACGCGGACATCGAGCCGACCGGTGTTGGCATCATCTCGTCGGCTTCCGAGGCGAACCGCATCCACCAGGAGCTGAGCCGCCGCCACGCCCACCAACTGCACATCCTCGATTTCCCTGAAGTAACGGTTGCGGTGTCGCTCGACGCGAACAAGGGTCACGCCCTCTCCCTCGTTTGCGCCGACCTCGGCGTAACTCGCGAGGAAGTCCTGGCGGTGGGCGACAGCGTGAATGACGCCTCGATGCTCGCCTGGGCGGGGCGCGGCCTCGCGATGGCCCACTCCGACGCCTATGCCCTCGACGCTTCGGACGAAGTGCTGCCCGACGAGCCGCACGCCCTGGAAGAGCTGCTGGAGCGCCTGGCCGCGGGGGCCAGTCTCGCCCTTCGCGGGCAACGCTGAGCGCTTCCCGGCCACGGGGTAGGATGCGCGAACCTGTAGTAGGGAGCCGCGCTCATGGCCCGCAAGCAGTGGTTGTACGTCCTCCGGCCCACCCGTCCCGCCATGCTGACCGAAGGGCCGACCCCGGCCGAGCAGGCGTCTGTCCAACGCCACGTGGCCTACCACGTCGACCTCGCCAGCAAGGGAATCGACATCATGGTCGGGCGCACTCAGACCAACACACCGGACACTATCGGCGTAGCGGTGTTCTTCGCTGAAAACGAAGCCGCGGCACGAGCGATCATGCTCGCTGACCCCACGGTCGCGGACAGCGTCATGACCGGCGAGCTGTTCGCTTACCGCATCGCCATGGGAAACGCCGAAAGCATGAGGGAGGCACTCGAGGGCTAGCTCGGGTCGATCCGATGCCACACACGCATCAGGACAAGCCCGATGACGAAGATGACCGCCAGCGCCGCGCCGAGCGGGATCACGGTGTGCCCCCAGTCGATGCCGGCGCCTTCGGCACTTGAGGTGGCCGGGACGGCATACTGGCCGGTTACCGCGCGAATCGCCGAAACCACTTCGACTTCCGTGCGCACCTTGTCCGCCATCGTCGCGTGACCATCTTTGAGGATGAATGCTTCGGTTTCATACGGATAACGCGGGGCGGCGGCGTCAAACACGTAAATCAGCGCGCGATCCCCGGCGCTGAGCGGCGCCGGTGTACAGGTGTCTTCCACGCCGGTGAATCTCATTTCATCGGCCGACGCTGGACCTTTCAGGAATGCTTCAGGCCGAAACACAAGATTCCGGCCATCGCGCGACACAACGGTGCCCACGACGATGACCTGCGAGTCGGGCACAAGCTGCTCAGGGGTCTCGGGTTGCAGCAACAGGCATGCGTGGGCAGCCGGGACGTAAACAGCGGCCCCCGGGACGAGGGCCGCTGTAAGAAGCGCTACGAGCGCGAAGAACCTAGTCCTTCGACTGAGCAAACTGGTAGATCTTCCCTTCGGTCTTGATGGCCGGAGCAATGACCATTTCCGCCTGCTGGAATTCGCGGACAGTGTGGGCGCCGCACATACCCATCGCCGTGCGGAGCGCACCGACGAGGTTCTCCGTGCCGTCGGTGCGGCTGGTCGGCCCGAAGAGCGCTTTCTGGATGGTCGTGTTCACGCCAACGGCTACGCGCGTGCCGCGCGGCAGGTTCGCGTGCGGGGTCGCCATGCCCCAGTGGTAGCCACGGCCAGGCGCTTCGACCGTCGCAGCGAAAGGCGAGCCCATCATGATCGCGTCGGCCCCGCTGGCGAAGCACTTGCAAACGTCGCCGCCGGTGCGGATGCCCCCGTCCGTGATGATCGGGACGTAGCGGCCGCTTTCCTTCAGGTAGAAGTCGCGGGCGGCGGCACAGTCGATCGTCGCGGTCACCTGCGGGACGCCGATGCCGAGGACTTCGCGGCTAGTGCAGGCGGCACCGGGCCCAACGCCCACGAGCACGCCGGCAACGCCAGTACGCATGATTTCGAGCGTCGCCTTGAACCCAACGGTGTTACCGACGACCACCGGGATATGGATGTCCTTGAACAGCTTGTCGAACTGCAGGCCCTCAACGCTGTTGGACTCGTGCCGGGCGGTCGTCACTGTGCTCTGGACCACCAGGATATCCGCGCCCGCCTCCTGGATGAGGGACGCGTACTTCTTCGTGTTCATGGGGGTGAGCGACACCGCCGCAACCGCGCCGCCCGCCTTCATCTCGTGAATACGCTTCGCGATGTACTCCTCGCGGATCGGCTGCGCGTAGGCTTCCTGGAGCAGCCGCGTGGCCTCGTCCCGGCTCGCGGATGCCACCTCTTCGAGGATTCCGCTCGGGTCGTCGTACTTGGTCCAGACGCCTTCGAGGTTCAGGACGGCGAGACCGCCGGCCTTGTGCATGGCGATGGCGAAGTTCGGATCGACCACGGCGTCCATCGCGGAGGCGAGGAACGGGATGGCAAAATGATGGGGCCCGATGTCGAGCCCCAGTTCAGCAAGTTCCGGATTAATCGTGACGTCGCCCGGTACGATGGCGACTTCGTCGAACCCGTAGGCACGGCGAAGTTGCTTGAACCTGGGCGCGGCCATGTCATTCTCAGCAAACGGCGCAAGGCCGCTCTCCGGCATGTCGGAGGCGGCGGAGGAAAAGTTGACAGCGGTACTCAAGTCAGCGAAGTCCCGGGGAGAGAGTTCCATCGAGTTTAGGAACATCCGTGCTGACCGGTCAACACAAAATGGTTTCGATCTTTCGGTTATGTGCAATGCCATTCATGGATTCCCTCAATGACCGGAACGTTGGCCCCCGGCCTCTACGTCGTCGCCACCCCGATCGGGAACCTGGAAGACTTCTCTCCGCGCGCTGAGCGCGTCCTCCGGGAGGCCGCGATCGTGGCCGCTGAAGACACGCGGACCAGCAAGACATTGCTCGTCCGGGCGGGGAGTCCGGCGCGCCTCGTCAGCCTCACCGAGCACAACGTCGAAGAGCGAGCCCCCGGCCTCGTCGCGGCGGCGCGTGAGAACATCGTCGCCCTGGTGTCGGACGCCGGCACGCCGGTGATCGCGGACCCCGGAGCACGCCTCGTCGCGGCAGCCCACGCCGGACGCGTGCCGGTGTTCGGAGTCGCCGGCCCGTCGGCGCTCGCGACAGCGATCTCCGTAGCGGGGTTCGATGGCTCGGACGTTCACTTCCTCGGCTTCCTGCCGAAAGCGAAGGGCGAGCGCCTCACCCGGCTGCAGGCAGCCGCGAAGTCGGCCTCCGTGCTCGTCTTTTTCGAAAGCCCCGGAAGGCTCGCCTCGGCCCTGGGCGCCGTGGCGGAGGCACTCGGTGACCCTGACGCCGTCGTCTGCCGCGAGCTCACGAAACTCCACGAGGAGGTCATCCGCGGCCGGGCTTCAGAACTCGCGGTCCGTTTCGCCGAGACCCGCGGCGAATGCACGGTGGTGGTCCAGGTCCCCGCGCGGCCGGCAAACGCAGACCTCGACGCCATCCGCGAGTACATGGCCGAGATGGCGCGAGCCGGCGCCCGGCGGGCCGGAGCGGCCGCCGAAGCAACACGGCGTTTCGGCGTGCCGCGGGACCAGGCATACGCCTTCTGGGACGCCCCGGAACCACGCTGACCGGCCCGACAAAAGACCCTGTGCTAGACTCAACGGAACCTTCCCACCCAGGTTGTCTTCGTGTCCGAACGGATCCTCGTGTGCGTGGCGTGGCCCTACGCGAATTACTTGCTGCACGTCGGCCAGGCCGCCGGCGCTTACCTTCCGTCGGACATCTTCGCGCGCTACCACCGCCTCAAGGGCAACGAGGTCCTGATGGTTTCAGGCTCTGACTGCCATGGCACGCCGATCACCGTTGCCGCCGACAAGGAAGGCGTCGACCCGCGCGTCATCGTGGACCGCTACCATGCGAAGATCCTCGAAGTCTGGGAACGCTTCGGCATCTCGTTCGACCTCTACACGTCAACGCTCACCGAGAACCACTACGCGGTGACCCAGGATGTCTTCCTCAAACTGAAAGAGCACGACCTGCTCTATCCGCGCACCGAAGAATATCTCTTCGACCCCGTGGCCTACCGGTTCCTGCCGGACCGTTATGTGGAGGGCACGTGCCCGAACTGCGGCTATACCGAAGCCCGGGGCGACCAGTGCGATAACTGCGGCAAGACCCTGGACGCCGTCGAACTGCTGAACCCGAAGAGCAAGATTTCGGGCGCCGCGCCGGTGCTCAAACCGTCCGAGCACTACTTCCTGCGCCAGTCGGCCATGGAGGTGCGGCTCAAGGAATGGGTGGGTAAGCAGGCGCACTGGAGGCGCAACGTCCTCAATTTTACGCTCGGAATGCTGAACGAAGGCCTGAAAGACCGCGCAATCACCCGCGACATGTCCTGGGGCGTGCCGGTCCCGGTCGAAGGCTACGAAGGGAAGCGAATCTACGTCTGGTTCGACGCTGTGATCGGCTATCTCTCCGCCAGCAAAGAGTGGGCCGAACGTTCCGGCGATCCCGACGCCTGGAAATTGTACTGGGAAGACCCGAGCGTGCGTTCCTACTACTTCATCGGCAAAGACAACATCCCGTTCCACACAGTCACGTGGCCGATGATGCTGATGGGCTACGGCGGCCTCAACGTCCCTTATGACGTCCCCGCGAACCAGTACGTCAACTTCTCGACGGGTCAGAAGCAAAGCAAATCCAAAGGCACCGGCACCTGGATGCTCGACCTCCTGGATGCCTACGCACCCGACGTTGTCCGCTTCTACCTGACAACCGTCTTGCCGGAGACCAACGACACCGAGTTCCGCGAAGATGACCTGGTCCGGACGAATAACGACATCCTGATCGCCACCTGGGGCAACCTCGCGAACCGCGTGATCTCGATGATCCATCGCAACTTCGATGGGGTCGTGCCCGCCACGGGAGACCTCTCTCCCGAGTCACGGGCGATTCTCGACGAAGCGCGTGCCACGTTCGCTACCAGCGGGCGCTGAATTCGAGGCGTGCCACTTCCGCGCGGCACTCCAGGAAGCGCTCAAGCTCGCCCAGGCGGCGAACCGCTACCTCGATGAGCGTGCCCCCTGGAAGGCCGTGAAGACCGACACAGCGCACGCGGCCGAAACACTCGCGACGGCACTGAACGTCATCAACTCGCTGAAGGCGCTGCTTTACCCGGTGCTCCCGTTCAGCACGGCGCAACTTCACACCGACCTGGGGCTGGGCGACGACGTGTTCGAGCACGGCTGGACGTACCGCGAAGTACCCGCCGGGACTCGCCTCGCCCCTGCCCGCCCGATGTACACGAAGATCGAGACCGAACCGGCAGGCGCCGCCGTATGACTGGCGCCTTCGATACACACAGCCACATCCAGGACCCGAAACTCATCGGTGACTTCGCCGCGGTCCTTGAACGGGCTGCCGACGCGGGCCTGGCCGGCATCGCGCTCTGCGGTTATGACGCGCCATCGAATGAACAGGCCCTCGAACTGGCCGCAAGGTCGCCGCTCCTGTTTCCCACCGTCGGCTTTCATCCGCACGAGGCAGACGACGTCACGGCAGCGATGCTGGCCGACCTTGAAACCCTCGCTGCCCGGCCCGAGGTGGTCGCCGTTGGGGAGATTGGCCTCGATTTCTACCGGAACCTCTCGTCGGAAGCCGCGCAACGCCAATTGCTCGATTCCCAGCTCGGGATAGCGCTGGCCGCGGGGAAGCCCGTGTCCGTCCATTCCCGCTCAGCCGAGGACGCAATCTTCGAACACCTTGGCCCGTACGCCGCCGCCGCCCGGGCGCACGGCATCGCTGTCCCGGGCGTGATGCACTGCTTTGGGGGGACGTTCGAACAGGCAAAACCGTACGTCGAAGCCGGTTTCGTGATCTCCGTCGCGTGCCCTGTCACGTACCCCACGAACCAAGCCACGCGTGAACTCGTGGGCGCCCTGCCGCTTCGCTCACTGGTAATCGAGACGGATAGCCCGTACCTTCCGCCTCAAGGCAGGAGGGGCAAACTGAACGAGCCCGCGTACGTTGTGGAAGCGGCAAAGGCCATCGCCGCCATCAAGGGCGTCTCGCTCGCCGCGGTGTTGGAAGAGACGACGGCCAACGCCCGGCGGCTTTTCCAGATCAAGTCCAACGAGGACGTGGTGGCAGCATGACCCAGGCCCCCGCGAAGCAGCTCTACGGCCCTGTCGCCGAGGACATGATCCTCGTCGAAGACCTGCTTGAGTCGATCAAGCAGGTCGAACTCGCCCCGCTCAAGCGCATGCTGGATCACGCTCTCGAAGCCCGCGGAAAACGCCTGCGCCCGGCCCTCGTCCTCCTCGCCGGCAACCTTGGCGACTACAACCTGAATCGCCTGGTGCCCCTCGGCGCGGCGATCGAGCTCCTGCATACGGCAAGCCTCGTCCACGACGACGTGGTCGACGGCGCCTTGAGCCGCCGCGGACGGCCCACCACCAACGCCGTGTTCGACAACGCCATCACGGTGCTCCTCGGCGACTACATGTTCGCGAACGCCGCGGAGATGGTGACACGGACGGGCAGCCTCGCGGTGACCCGCCTGTTCGCCCTGGCCCTGATGAAGATGACCAGCGGAGAACTGGACCAGGATGCCGCGGCGTTCGATGTCGGCAAGGACGTGCAGCAGTACCTCTGGCGCATCGGTGGCAAAACGGCCGCACTCATCGCGAACGCCACCGAGGGCGGCGCCGTGCTCGGCGGCTGCGACGAACGCACCGTCGAAGCCCTCCGTACCTACGGCTACAGCCTCGGCATGGCCTTCCAGATCGTCGACGACATCCTCGACTTCACGGGTGATGAAGCGCTGATGGGCAAGCCGGTCGGGAGTGACCTGCTGGAAGGGACCGTCACCCTTCCCGGCCTGCTCTTCCTCGAACGCTACCCGCGTGACAACCCGATCAAGAAGTTCTTCACCGCCCGCCGCGACCGCCACGCACGGCTGCAGGAAGCCCTGGACGCGATCATCGCATCAGACGTGATCGAAGCCTCGATGGACATTGGCCGGGACTACATCAGGCGGGCAAACGAAGCTATCGCCTTCCTGCCCGATTCGGACACGAAGCAATGTCTCGTTGAACTGGGACAGTACGTGCTCGAACGCCGGAGCTGAGGCCGGGCTCAGTCCCGCAGGACCCGGCCAGCATCCACCATCGGCGCGACATCTTTGGCCTCGACCGGGTTGCCGTACATATCGCTCAGGTCGCCCTTGCGCGCGCTCTCCTGCATGTCGCGGATTTCCTGGCGTTCACCCTTGGTTCGGCGCTTCTTTGGTTCCGGCTTGTTCACTTCGGGGTGCTCGTTCGGGCGCCCGCTGGTTACCAGCTTCGAAACCTTCTGTCCCAGGTGGTAGAACTTGTTGTCGTCCGGAATTCGGCGCGGGTAGCCGTCGCGGAAGGTGAAGGCCGCGAACGAGGTGGGCATGATGCGCTTCGCGTCCTTGTAGCAGACGGGGCACGGGACGGGTTCCGTGGCTTCGCGGATGGGGCGAAGCTCTTCGAAAATGCCGTTGCACGGCTCGCAAAAGTACTCGTAGAGAGGCATTGGTACGTCCCGTTCAGATTGAAGGAGGTGTCGATGATTGTACATGGCCGGGCGCAGCGCGCTTCGCTTCGCGTAAAGGCTGGGACAGCGCGTCCAGGTACCGCCCGGAATTCGTTTCCCGGTCGAGCACCAGCCGGATCGCGTCCGCCAGGGCTCGCTGCAACTCCGACTCGAGTGACTCCTCGAGCCGAAGTCCGGCGAACTGGCCGATGGTGGCTGTGCGTCCGAAGCGCAGCACCTTGATTGCCCGAACCGACAGGATGCGCCCCGTCTCAGCCTTGCCCCGGCAACCGTCACACACCAGTCCGCCGGCGGCCGCGGAGAACAGCGTGTCCTGCTCGGGGATGGGGCCCGCACAGATGGCGCAGTTCGAGAGCTGAAGCTCAAATCCACACTGGGCCAGGATCTGCAGTTCGAAGGAGCGCCCCACGGTCAGCGGCGCCTGGGCATCGAGCCCCTCCAGGGTTTCGTTAAGGAGCTCGTAGAGCCGCGGTTGCGCGGCACGCTCCGCCGTGAACCTATCGACCAGTTCGCAGCAGTACAGCGCCAGGGTGAGCCGGTCCAGGTCGTCTCGAACGCCCCGGTACGCGGCGATGGTTTCCGCCTGCGTGAAGACATCCAGGTTGCGGCCCTGGGCCAGTTGCAGCTGACTTCGCGTGAGCGGCTCCAGGTGGCCGCGCATGTGGCTTCGCGGTTTGCGCACCCCTTTCGCAATCGCATCGAATTTCCCTTCGCGAGGGCTGAACACCGTGAAAATCGAATCAGCCTCGCCCAGGTTGCGACGACGCAGGATCACGCCCTCGGTGTTGTAACTCCGGGCCCGCGCGCTCATCAGATCTCCCGGCGGCCTTCCAGGGCGCGCGCAAGCGTGACATCGTCCGTGTATTCGAGGTCCGCGCCACTCGGCAGGCCCCGCGCCAGCCGGGTCACCTTCACTCCGGCGGGCCCGATCAGCCGCTGGATGTACATCGCGGTCGCTTCGCCTTCGAGCGATGGGTTCGTTGCCATGATGACCTCCTGGGCCACGCCATCCTGCAGCCTCAGGATCAGCTCCCGGATGTGGATGTCCTCCGGGCCGACGCCGTCCATTGGGTTCAGGACGCCGTGGAGGACGTGGTAGAGCCCACGATAGCCGGAACGTTCGATCGCCAGCAGGTCCAACGCCTGCTCTACGACGCACACCGTCTTGCGGTCCCGTCGTTCATCGGTGCAGTAGCTGCACGGGTCCTGCTCGGTGATGTTCATGCAGACCGAGCACAGGTGTATCCGCCGCTTCACATCCAGCAAGGCGTCGGCGAGTGCGCGGGCCTCCTGTTCCGGTGCGCGCAATATGTGGTAGGCCAGCCGCTGAGCCGACTTCGGCCCCACTCCCGGCAGCCGGTGGAATGCTTCGATCAGCCGCTGGATCGGCTCGGGAGTGGAGGTACCGTCGGCCACTGGTTACGGCCTAAAGCCCAAGCCCGGGCAACCCCAGCCCGCCCGTGATCGCCCCGAACGACTGAGACTGAAGTTCGCTCGCCTTCTCCGTGGCGTCAGCGATGGCGGCCATGATCAGGTCCTGCAGCATCTCGACGTCGTCCGGATCGACGACGTCCGGCGAGAGCTGGATGCCGGTGATCTTCTGCTCGCCTGACATCGTGACACGTACCGCGCCACCCCCAGACGAACCTTCTATGTTCGTCGCGGCAAGCTCAGCCTGCGCTTTGGCCAGCATCTCCTGCGCCTGGGCCAGCGCGTTGGCATTGCCCCCGCCGCCCATGGAGCTTCGTCCCGGCAAACCCCCACCGCCGCCTCCGCCACGGCGCAGGTACCGGTTGTTTCCGCTGCTCTTCGCCATCCTCTTAGTCCTTCCCCACCGGAGTCGCTCCCAGCGCCCGGGCTGCTTCGGCCAGGTGGCCTTTCCGTGTCTCGCGCTTCGGCTGTGTCGATTCGTTCGTGAGCGTCAGGTTTATCGTGACTGCGCGCCCCAGGATGCGCGAGGCCAGGCTCTCTACGACAGCGCGCTCGGCGAGGATCTTCTCCATCGGCAACTGGCGCGTGAACGCGAGTTCGAGCACGTCTCCATCCATCTGGAGCACTTCGTACGGAGACCCCAACCACATCGCGAGGCGCGCGTTCTCGATCTTGCAGAGGTCGTACAACTCGCGGATGAGCTTCTCCTGCGGGCTGAGCGGTGCGTCGGCGGCTACCGTCGGCGTCGTTGCCTGGCGCGGCGCCGGACGTGCTCCGGCGCTGGCCGCAGCCGTCGAAGGCGCCGGCCCGGCCGCCGGAGCGGCCTGCAAACCACCGCCAAGAATGGCGGTCGCGCAGGCCACCTCCAACGGGATGGCGCTGGCGGGGTCCAGGCGGAAGTCCGCGCGGGCAAGTTCCGCCACCGCTCCGGTCAGCCTTCGCACGGCCTGGCCGTCGATCGCCTGCTGCACCAGCTCGGCCTGGGGATCCTCGGCGGCCGGCTTGCCTCGCAGGACGGCCGGCAACATGTCCCGAATAAGGTCGATGCAGGAACGCGTGAAACGCGCCACGTCGATGCCGTCATCGGCGACCGAACGCGCGATTTCGAGCGCCGCCCCAAGGTCGTCCTCCAGGATGGCACGCACCAGCGCGCCTGTCCGCGCATCATGAACCTGCCCCATCGCCGCAAGCACGTCGTCGGCCGAAGGGTGGTCGCCGTAGCGGGCGGCTACCTGCTCCATCATCGTGATCGCGTCCCGCATGCCGCCACGAGACTGCACGGCAATCGCCTGCAGACCCTCGCGCGGGATCGCGAGGCCTTCGTGCTCCGCGATGTACTGCAACCGCTGGATGGCGGCCTCGTTGTTCACGCGGTGGAAGTCGTGCCGCTGGCAGCGGGAGATAATGGTCGCCGGCATCTTGTGCAGTTCGGTCGTCGCCAGGATGAAGATGGCGTGAGGCGGCGGCTCTTCGAGTGTCTTCAAAAGGGCGTTGAACGCCCCATCCGTGAGCATGTGGACTTCGTCGAGGAGGTAGACCTTGCACTTGAGGTCCGAGGGGGCGAACGCGATCTTTTCCCGCAGCTCGCGGATGTCCTCGATGCCGCGGTTGCTCGCGGCGTCCATCTCAATCAGGTCCAGCGCCGACCCGTTGAGGATCGCCCTGCACGACGCGCACTGGTTGCACGGTTCACCGTCGCTCAAGTTGGCGCAGTTCACCGCTCGCGCAAGGATGCGAGCGGTGGTCGTCTTTCCCGTTCCTCGAGGCCCGCTGAACAGGTACGCGTGCGCCACCTGGTTCGAAGCCAGGGCGTTGCGCAGCGTCCGCACGATGTGGTCCTGACCTACGACTTCGTCGAATCCCTGGGGACGCCATTTCCCGTAAAGCACGCCTACTCCGAACGCCTGAACTTCGTCCAAGTATAGAACAGATGTGCCGATGGAACGAAACGGTCAGTGCCGGTGGACGAGCCGCAAATCCCCGAGGTAGTGCTCCTCGCGGGAGCGCATGCGCTCTTCCTCTTCGGCGCTGTTGACGTGGTCATAGCCGCAGAGGTGCAGGATTCCGTGGGTCAGCAAGTGGGCGATTTCCGATTCGAGCGGGTGCCCGGCCTCGGCTGCCTGGCGCACCGCCGTCGGCAGTGAGATGGCGATGTCCCCGAGCAACTGCTCTTCCGACATTCCCTGGACGAAATCGTCCGCCTCGTCCGGAAACGACAGGACATCAGTCGGCTCGTCGATCCCGAGGAACTGGTGGTTCATCTGGCGAATCTCGTCATCGTTGGTCACCAGGATCGCAAGCGACGTGCCGGCATCGATGTTCTCGCCGCGCATGACCCGCACGGCGAGATGATGCATCGCCTCGGTATTCAGGTTCGGCGCTTCGACCGCAACTTCGATGGAGATGTCGTAGGGGTGGTCTTCGTACACGGCGTACCAGTTACCGGTTAAACACTTCAACGGCGTTTTCAGCCGCCGAAATCAGGGGCATCGGGATGATGCCGAATATGAGCACACCGAGCGTCGCCGCGCCAAGCGCCATCCCGATCGATGGGGTGGTCCGGATCGAGCGGCCATCCTCTGCGTCGCCGAGGAACATCTGGCGCACCACGGCGAGGTAGTAGTAGCCGGAGAGCACCGAGTTCAGCACACCGACGATCACAAGCCAGGCGAGGTCCGCGCGCATGCCCGCGTTGAATACATACATCTTCGCCCAGAACCCCGCCGTAGGCGGGATGCCCGTCAGCGATACCAGGCAGAAGGCAAGCGCTAGGCTGAGAAACGGCGACCGCTTCCACATGCCGGCGTAGTCCTTGATCTGGTCACTGCCGATCTTCTGCGAGATGGCGATGATTGCGACAAACGCGCCCAGGTTCGTGAACGCATACGTGGCGGTGTACAGCAGCACACCGCTCGCTCCCAACGTGAACTCGTCCCCGTTAACCGAAATCGCAGCCAGGCCGATCATGAACGTGCCCGCCTGTGCGATCGAGGAGTAGCCGAGCATCCGCTTGATGTCGGTTTGAACGATGGCGGCGAGGTTTCCGGCTGTCATCGACACCGCCGCGATGATCGCGAAGACCATCGACCAGTCGTCGCTCAGGAACTCGGCAGGCAGCGCGACAAAGAAGATCCGCGTCACGACGGCGAAGGCCGCAGCCTTGGAACCAACCGAGAGGAATGCGGCCACCGGAGTCGGCGCGCCCTGGTAGACATCCGGGACCCACATCTGGAACGGGACCACGGCCATCTTGAAGCCGAAGCCTGCGATCATGAGCACCATCGAGAGCACGAGCAGCGCCCGGTACGATTCGCCGTCCGTTTGGATCGAAGCCGCGATGCCATCAAGCAGCGTCGTCCCCGTCACGCCGTAGAGCAGGGCCATCCCGTAGAGCAGCAGGGACGAAGCGATGGCGCCGAGCAGCAGGTACTTCAGGCCAGCTTCGCTCGACTTCTGATCCTTGCCCCATCCGGCAAGGATGTACTGCGGGATCGAAGAGAGCTCGAGCGCCAGGAAAATGGTGATGAGGTCGCGCCCGGCGGAGAGGAACATGAGCCCGGCACAGGTGGTCAAGACCAGCGCGTAGTACTCGCCTTGCCCGCGCCCCTCGCGGTTCACCCAGTCGATTGAGGCAAGGACAACCGTCGCCGTAATCCCGGCGAAGAGGAAGTAGAAGAAGATCGCGTACTGGTCGAGCGAAAAGGTGCCGCCAAACGCATCGGGGTGCCAGTCGGCCCGCCCCGCCCAGGAGAGGCTCCAGAGCGCCGAAGTCGCCAGACCCAAGAGCGCAACAAACGGCAGCCATCGCCGTTGCTGCGGCAGAAGCGCGTCGATCAGCAGCACGACTCCGGCCGCGCCCAGAACCGAAAGCTGCGGGCCTACGATGTCGATGCTGTTCAAGACTCAACCCTCGCGACCACGGTATCGACGGCCGGCTCGATCATGTCCGTCATGAGCTTCGGATACAGACCGAGGAGCAGCACAAGAGCGACCAGGCCCGTGACCACCGCGTGTTCCCACCAGTGATGCTGGTCCGTTACGCCGTCCCATTCGTGCTTCACTGGCCCGAAGACCACCCGCTGGAGCATCCAGAGCATGTATCCGGCCGAAAGCACCACTCCGAAGATCGACATCAGCACGGCCCACTCAAACCGGTCGAACGCACCGAGGAACACCGTCACCTCGCCAATGAACCCGGCCAGCGCCGGGAGGCCAAGGCTGCCGAATCCGGCGAACACCATGCCCGTCGTGATCAGCGGCATCTGGCGCGCGAGGCCGCCCAGCCGGGAGATTTCACGCGTGTGTGTGCGTTCGTACATGAGGCCAATCATGACGAACATCAGGCCGGTGATGAGGCCGTGGGCCAGCATCTGGTAGGTTGCTCCGACGATTCCCGTCGTGCCCAGCGCTCCGATACCAAGCAGGACAAGGCCCATATGGCTCACGGACGAATACGCCACCAGCCGCTTCACGTCCGTCTGCCGGAGCGTGATAAACGCGCCGTACAACACGCTGATAGCGCCAATAGCCGCGAACCAGACGTCCCAGTCCTCGGCAACGCTCGGCATCATCGTCACACACATGCGGATGATCCCGTAGCCGCCCATCTTCAGCAGCACACCCGCGAGCATTACCGAAACGGCCGTCGGAGCGTCGCTGTGCGCATCCGGCAGCCAGGTGTGCAGCGGCACGATTGGAAGCTTCACGGCAAACCCGACGAACAGGAAGAAGAACACCCAGCCAAGCGGTATCAGGGGGTCGTTGAACTGGGCCTGTCCTAACTGCTCGATGTCGAACGTGTTGGCGCTGAACGCGAGCACGAGGATGCCCACGAGCATGAACGCCGAACCCGCGATGGTGTACAGCACGAACTTCGTCGCCGAATACTCCTTGCGGCCGGAGCCCCAGACAGCGATCAGCAAGAACATAGGGAAGAGCTCGAGCTCCCAGAACAGGAAGAAGAGGATGAAGTCCAACGATACGAAGACGCCGATGACGGAACTCGCCAAGACCATCAGGCAGGCGAAATAGGCCCGCGGCCGGTTTGTCACGCTGAATGACACGAGCACCGAGGCAACCGTCAGGCAGGTCGTCAGGACCACCAGCGGCATGCTGATGCCGTCCACGCCGAGGAAGTACTGCAGGTTGAACTGGCCGACATCGACCCACTTGTGGCGTTCCACGAACTGGTAGCCGTCCGCGTGCAACTCAAACGAGAAGAACATGGCGACGGAGATCGCGAGGATTGCCACGGAGGCCGCCAGCGCCACCCACTTCGCTTGCTGTTCGTAGGAACGAGGCAGCAGAAGGATCACCGCCGCCGCAACCGCGGGGAGAAAGACGAGGATTGTCAGTTCTGGCATTCCCGGCCCTCCTACAGCGGGTTCGCCGTGTACACGGCGAGGACGATGACGATGACTCCGGCCGCGATCCCGAGCCCGTAGCCCTGGATTTGTCCGGTCTGGATGGTTCGAAGGCGAGTGCTCGCTTCGCGCGCCACACGGGCACTGCCGTTGACGATGCCGTCAACGACGTACTTGTCGTTCGCCTGCAACAGCCGGTTCCAGCCGCCCTGGAACACCCGCATGATGAGGACGTCTTCGTACAGGCGGTCGAGGTAGTACTTGTTCTCGAAAAGGATGGCGAACGGCGCGAACGTCGAGCGGATCGACTCCGATGTCACCCACTTCTTCATGTAGATGGCGTAGGCCACGCCGATGCCGGCGAGGGCAACCACGGTCGAGCTCAGCGCGATGCCAAGTGAAAGCGTGAAGCCCGCGATTGTCGTGGTGTCCGAACCACCTTCGTGGTGCGGGAGCTCCGGCAACGCGTGGTTGATGAAGTTCGCGAACGTCTCGTGGTAGGCGAACCAACCAGCGATGACCGCCGGCACAGAGAGGAGGATCAGCGGCAACGTCATCACCCAGGCGGACTCGTGCGGATGCGCGGGGTCGCCGTGGAAGTGCGCGTCCTCGTCGTGGTGGTCCACCGGCTCGCCGCCTTTGTACTCGCCGTGGAAAGTCAGGAAGATGGCCCGGAACATGTAGAAGGCCGTCATGAAGGCGACGGTCACGCCCACGGCCCAGAGACCACGGTTGTGACGCCAGGCGTCCAGCAGGATCTCGTCCTTCGACCAGAATCCCGCGAGCGGGAAGATGCCGGCCAAGCTCAGCGAGCCAATCATGAACGTCCAGTACGTGATCGGCATGTACTTCTTCAGCCCGCCCATCTTCCGCATGTCGAACGTGTTCGTGCTGTGGTTGACCGAGCCGGTCCCGAGGAACAACAAGGCCTTGAAGAAGGCGTGCGTGAACAGGTGGAAGATCGCGGCCACGTACCCGAGTGAGCCGAGGGCCATCATCATATAGCCCAACTGGCTGATCGTTGAGTAGGCCATCACGCGCTTAAAGTCGGTCTGGACGAGTGCGATGGTGGCCGCGAGGATAGCCGTCGTGGCGCCGATCCAGGCCACCACGTCCCGAGCGTCGGACGTCGCTTCGAACACCGGGAAGAAGCGCGCGACCAGGTACACACCGGCCGCCACCATCGTCGCAGCATGGATGAGCGCTGAGACCGGCGTCGGGCCTTCCATCGCGTCCGGCAACCACACATGAAGCGGGAACTGCGCTGACTTACCGGCCGCGCCGGCGAAGATGCCAAGCGCGAACAAGGTCACGAGCGTCCCATCGGTCGCGGGGTTCGAAGCCCACTCCTGGATGGCGGCAACGTCGAAATTGCCGGTCTCGCGGAAGATCAGGAGCAGCGCCGCCAGCAGACCAAGGTCGCCGATGCGGGTGGTGATGAACGCCTTCTTGGCGGCCGCGGCGGCGCTCGGCTTGTGGAACCAGAACCCGATGAGCAGGTACGAACAGAGGCCCACCAGTTCCCAGAAGATGAACATCTGGAACAGGTTGTCCGCCAGCACCAGGCCGAGCATCGAGAACGTGAACAGGCACATGTGGGCGAAGTAGCGGCCCTCGCCGTGGTCGCCATCCATGTATCCCGTCGAGTACAACTGGACGAGGAGTGACACGCTCGTGACCACCACGAGCATCACAGCCGTCAGACCGTCGATCCGCACGCCAAAAACAACGGTCAGCGGGCCCGCGGTGAACCACTCATGAGTGTGCGTCGCGATGCTTCCGTCCGCGTCGATAGCGTTGAAGAGCGTGACGTAGCTGAGGATGCAGGCCGCGCCTACACCGGCGATGGCGAGGTAACCGGCGATCGTCGGGTACTTCCGTCCGCCCAGGACAATGAGTCCCCAGGCGATAAGCGGCGCACAGAGGATCGCCCAGAGGACTTGCTCTGAGATGTCCGGCCCGCCGGCGGCTACGGTTTCAGCGAGGAATGGCATCGGCTAGATCTTCCTCAGGATTTCGCGGGCGACGTGAGCCTTCCCGGTAGGTACATAGAGCGTGCGCTCATCGCGCAGTGAAGCCTTTTCTCCGTAGCCAATGGGCGGCACCACGCGCACGGAGAGCCCCTCGGCGGCGAACAGTTCGCGCCAGGTTTCGGCCACGTAGGCGTTGCGGACGGTCATGAACTCAACCCACATTGGCGGCTACGACCTCAGGAGATTGATCTGGTCGATGTCGACCGTCTCGCGGTTCCGGTACACCGAGACCGCCAGGGCAAGGGCGACTGCTGCTTCCGCGGCAGCCACCGTGATGATGAACACGACGAACGTCTGCCCGGCGATCGGCCGGTCGGACGATGCGAAGCGCGAGAACGTGATCAGCGTGAGGTTCACCGCGTTGAGCATCAGCTCAACGCCCATCAGGACGCCAATCGCGTTCCGCTTGCTCAACGCGACGCCCAGGCCGAGGCAGAACACCAGCGCGCCGACGGTCAGGAAGTGCTCGATGCCGATACTCATGCCAGCGCGTCCTCCGCTTCTTCCTGCGGCGTGCGAGCCAGCATGATGGCGCCCACGAGCGCGGCGGTAAGCAGCACGCTCGCGATTTCGAACGGAAGCACCCAGGTTGTGAGCAGTGCTTCACCGAGCTGGTCCGCGCCGAGCTGGTTGGCCCGCGTCTCGGCGTCCCCGCCATCCGACGTATTCCAGGCCGTGTCGTGAACGACGAACAGGAACACTGCGGCAAGGCAGACCGCGAGGAGGATTCCCGGCAGGGCGAACCGCGTCTCGCCGTTGTTGCGCCCCGCCCGGGGCGTCAGCAGCACTGCGAACAGGATGAGCACCGCGATCGCGCCGACGTAGATGATGACCTGCGCCATCGCGATGAAGTCCGCCGAGAGGAGCACGAAGAAACCCGCAATCCCGACGAACGTGAGGATCAGAAACAGCACCGCGTGCAGCAGGTTGCGAGAGACCATCACTCCGCCCGCAGCCACAAGCGTGACCGCGGCAAGCGCCCAGAACGCGAAGACTTCGCCGCCACCGTCCATTAGCGGTTCGCCTCGCTTCCCACGGGGACATAGCCACCGGCGTTCTTCACCAGGCGCGGCCGTGTCGGCGTCTCAACCCGGTTGTAGCCGAGGAAGCGCGCCCAGGCGTAAACCGCCGCCACTGACAGCGCGATGTTCACCGCCGCGAACAGGTAGATGAGCCCCTTCGCGTAGTCCTGGTCGCTCCAGATCATCCGTTCCGTGGTGATGACGAACAGGTTGAAGAGCGACAGCGGGAGCAGGAACTTCCAGGCGAACGCCATCAGCTGATCCGAGCGCAGGCGCGGGAGCGTGCCGCGCGTCCAGATGAAGAGGAAGTAGAAGAGGTGCGTCTTGCCGACGAAGATCATCCACGGCGGGACCCACTTCTCGAGGCCGAAGAACGTCCACCCGCCGAGGAACACGGTCGCCGCGAACGCCGAGGCGCCGAGCGCGTAACCGATGTCCATGCCGTAGAAGAGGCCCCACTTCATACCGGAGTATTCCGTGAGGTAGCCGGCCACGATCTCAGATTCCGCCTCGGCGATGTCCGTCGGCGTACGGTTGAGTTCCGCGCTCACGCAGATGAAGTAAATCGCCATGGCCAGGGGCTGTACGAACACCACCCAGATGTGGAACTCACGCGCCCACAGCACCATGTCCTGCAGTGCCAGCCCGTTGAGGTAGCTGCCGCCAAACGGCGCCCCACTGGTGACCACGACTGCACCGAGCAGCGCCATCACGAGCGGCACTTCGTAACTGATTGCCATCGCCACGATGCGCATCGCGCCGAAGAGGGAGTACTTGTTGTTCGCGCTCCAACCGGCCATGAACGTCGCGATGACCGGCAGCGACGAGATGGCCATGAAGTAGAGCAGGCTGACGGGAATGTTCGCGAACACCATGCGCGGCCCGAACGGGATGACGGCGAACATCAGCACTGCCGGCATCACGAAAATGATCGGCGCCACGTACATGATCAGCCGGTCGGACTCGGTCGGCGTCAGGGCTTCTTTCGTCAGCAGTTTGATCGCGTCGGCTACCGGCTGAAGCAGGCCGAACGGCCCAACACGGTTGGGGCCGTAGCGCGACTGCATGCGCCCGATGATCTTCCGCTCTCCGTAGACCCCCACATAGAGCTGTGAGGGAAGCACGAAGATAAGGAAGCTCGCGACGAACCCGATGAGCGCCGCGATGACGTAGACGAAGCCGAACGGCAGGATCTTGTCCGCCCCATCGAGGATGGCGTCGGAGAGATTGGCAAGATCCCGGATGTCGTACCAGTGATCGGTCGAGAGGGCGAGGAACGGTGCCATCAGCGGTCAATCTCCCCAACGACGATGTCGATCGAACCGAGCACGACGATCGCGTCGGCAACGGTGCCGCCAACGGTCATCTCACGGAGCGCGGAGAGATTGATAAATGATGGTGGCCGAATGTGGAAGCGGTAGGGCGATGGACCTTCGTCGCTCACCAGGTAGTAGCCCAGTTCGCCGCGCGGGCTCTCGATGCGCGCGTACGCTTCGCCCTTCGGCGGGCGCAGCGCGAGGGGCACCTGCGTCGAATGCGGGCCTGACGGCAGGCCATCCAGCGCCTGGCGGATGATCTTCAGGCTCTGCCGCATCTCCTCCAGCCGGACAATGAACCGGTCGAATGAATCGCCCTGGTACCCGATTGGGATGTCGAAGTCGTAAAGCTCGTAGCCGCAGTAGGGGTCGGCCTTGCGCAGGTCCCAGGCAATGCCGGAGCCGCGGAGCATCGGGCCGGAGAGGCTGGCGTTCGTCGCCATTTCCGGCGAAAGCACGCCCACGCCGCGCGTACGGCTGATGAAGATCTCGTTCCCGCTCAGCAGGTCTTCCATCTCCTGGAGGAACGGCGGGAACTCCTCGAGGATCTTCCGGACCATCGGCTCGAACTGCGGGCGCAGGTCGAACGCCACGCCGCCGATGCGCATGTAGTTGCAGGTAAGGCGCGCGCCGGAGGTGACCTCGAAGATGTCGAGGATCTTCTCACGCTCGCGGAACGCCCACATCACCGGGGTCTGCCAGGCGCCCGTGTCGTTCGAGAACGCGCCCACTGCCATGCAGTGGCTCGCCAGCCGCTGCAGTTCCGCCATGATCACGCGGATGGCGTTGCCCCGCGCAGGCACTTCGATCCCGGCCAGCTTCTCCACCGCCAGGCAGTAGCCCAGGTTGTTGGACATGCTGCTCAGGTAGTCGGTGCGGTCCGTGAACGGGATGTTCTGCGTGTAGGTGCGCTCTTCCGCGAGCTTCTCCATCGAGCGATGGAGGTAGCCCATCACCATCTCCGCATCGATGACCTTCTCGCCGTCGACGGTGGCCTTGATCCGGAACACGCCGTGGGTGGACGGGTGCTGCGGCCCGATGTTGAGGATGAACGGCTCGGACTTGATGGCCTGCGTCATTCGAGCACCTTCACGGGCGGCTCCTGGCGGCGCGCGACGCCGGCGAACTCGCCCAGGCCGGGCTGCAAACCACCTGGCATCGAGAGGAAGTCCTTGCGCAGCGGCCAGCCCGGATAGCCTTCCCAGAGGAGGATGCGATACAGGTTCGGGTGACCAGCGAACTTGATCCCGTACAGGTCGTACGTCTCGTTCTCCTGCATCCACGCGCCGTGGAACACCGGCACAACGCTCGGCACTTCGGCCTTCTCCCGGTCCCACGTCTCGACCTTGAAAAGCGCCATGTGGTTCTGGACGAACGACTGGATGTGGTAGACCACCTCCATGTGGTCCCAGAAGTCCACGCCGCAGAGGTTGGTGAGGTGCACCAGGTCCGCCTCGGCGAGGTTTTGAGCGCCTCGAGCGTGGCCACCAGCTGCTCCGGCCGCAGATAGCATGCGGTGTCGGTGGTCTTTGCCACGGAACCCGGGACGGCGGCTTCGGCGAGTGCGGCGGCTTCAGGGCCGCTGAGTTCGCGCGTCACAGCTTCCACTCCAGCGCTCGCTTCCGCCACGCATAGAGGATCCCGAGGCAGAGGATGCCGATGAACGTGATCCCCTCGAAGTAGCCCTGCCAGCCGATCTTGTCGAACACGCGTGCCCAGGGGAACAGGAAGATCACTTCGACGTCGAACAAGACGAATAACAACGCGATGTAGTAGTAGCGAAAGTTGAACTGGACGAGGCTGGGACCTTCAGTCCGCAGGCCGCATTCGTAAATGTCGTCACGGACGGGGTCCGGCAGGCTCGTGGGCCGGATTTTCACGTACTGGAATGCCCACGATGTGACGAGCGCCCCAATGGGGAAGATCAGCGCGATGATGACGAGGATGCCGATGTGGCCGTATTCGTAGAGCACGCGCCGAACCGTTTGTGAAATTCGTCCCTAAGGGACGGCGCTGACTATAGCACGGGGTTCGTGGCCGGACAAAAGCCGGCGCGGGCACGAAAAAACGGGTCCCGCGGGGGGCGGAGACCCGTCTCTTGAGGCTGCCAGCGGAAGGTTCACTTGCGCCCCCAGGTGATTCCTTCCGCGGGCGGCTTCGTCACCGAGTATCCCGCCGCTCAACCCTCCATTCGCCATCTGCCAGCAAGCCCCCCGTAAAATGCCAGCAAAATCCACCCTTATGTGAGCGCTCCGTGGCAGAACCCGTTGTTGGCCTCATCGGCTGCGGCCATATCGGCCGGTTTCATTCCCGAAACCTGCGCGGGTCGCTGCGCTCCGAGCTCGTCCCGGGGCAATACGTTGCCGTTTGCGACCGTGAGCTTGAACGCGCGAGCAGTTTCGCGGCGATCACTGGCGCCACCACCGTCACCGGCGCCGCCCGCGATGTCTTCGACCGACCAGGGCTGAACTCGGTCTACATTTGTACCGAAACATCGGAACACCCGGACCTCGTGGTCGAAGCCGCGCGGCGCGGGCTCAACGTGTTCTGCGAGAAACCGCTCGCGAAGACGCTCGGCGAAGTCCAGCGCATGGTGGACGCCGTCGAGAGCGCCGGTGTCATCAACCAGGTCGGCCTCGTCCTGCGCTACTCGCCGGTGTTCACCGTCCTGAAGGACCTGATGTCCGCAACGGACCTCGGCCCACTGCTCACCGCCCACCTCCGCGATGACCAGTTCTTCCCGGTCCGTGGCCACTACGGCAGCAAATGGCGCGGCAATTTCGAGCAGGCCGGTGGCGGCACGCTCATCGAACACTCGATCCACGACGTGGACCTGTTCCACTGGCTCTTCGGCGACATCGACGCCGTCCGCTGCCACACGCGCATCACCACCGGACACGAAGGTGTCGAAGACGTCGCCATCGCCACCTTCCAACACGCCGGGGGCCACCAGACTTCGCTCAGTTCCGTCTGGCACTCGCTCGACGACCGCCCCTCGACTCGCCACCTTGAGGTCTTCTTCGAAGGCGGCTACTTCGCCACCGACCACGATTTCCTCGGGCCGATCCGCGTACAGGGCCGCACCGGCGAGCAGACGGAAATCGGCGCCGAAGAAGTGTTCGACCGCTATTGCCGAATCGCCGGGCTCGCCGGAGAAGAGGCGAACCTTGCGCGCCTCGGGATGTACGAGGACTTGAGCTTCCTCCGCTGCGTCCACGAGGGCCGTCCGGCCTTCCCCGATTTTCGCACCGCCTTGCGTGCCCACGAGGTCGTGGACGCCTGCTATAGAAGCGCAGCGGGTGGTCTGGAGTTGCTCGTGCGCGAGCCATAGCTCACGACTATGGCTCATCGTTCTAATGCTTTCCGGGTCGATAACGGTGCGTTACCATCCGGTAAGAGCGGGATGAAATGCCATCGCGAAGGGACGCCGCGCGCGCCCGAGGAGCCCGGAATTGACGACCGAGACGCTGAAAGACCTCTACGAAGTCGGCGAAGCGCCGCCTCTTGGCCACGTGCCTCCGCGCATGTACGCCCAGGTAATCCGCCAGAGCCGTTTCGGCGAACCGCACCAGGCGTTCCAGCAGGAAATCATCGAAACGCCAGAAATCGGCCCCGATGAAGCGCTCGTCTATGTGATGGCTGCCGGCGTCAACTACAACAACGTCTGGGCTGGCCTCGGCTCTCCCGTCGACGTCATCGGCGCCCGCCAGAAGGGCGGCGACCCCTGGGACCATCACATCGGTGGCTCCGACGCCTCCGGGATCGTCTGGAAGGTCGGCAGGGACGTCACCAACATCAAGGTCGGTGACGAAGTCGTCGTCCATTGCGGCACCTGGGACATCCACGCGCCGGAAGTCCTCGCGGGCGAAGACCCCATGTACAGCCCGAGCTTCCGCATCTGGGGTTACGAAACCACCTGGGGCTCGTTCGCCCAGTTCACGAAGGTCGAAGCGCACCAGTGCATGCCCAAGGCCAGGCACCTGACGTGGGAGGCGGCAGCGGCCCCCACGCTCGTTGGTTCCACCGCTTACCGCATGCTCTTCGGCTGGCCGCCGCACAACGTCCGCGAAGGCGATGTCGTCCTCGTGTGGGGTGGCGCCGGTGGTCTCGGCTCGATGGCCATCCAGCTCGCTGCCAACGCCGGGGCGCGCCCCATCGCGGTCATCGGCAGCGAGAGCAAGGTGGACTTCTGCAAGCGCCTCGGCGCGGTCGGCTGCATCAATCGCAAGAACTTCGACCACTGGGGCCGCCTCCCCAACTGGGACGATCCGGCCCCCACGGCCGCCTTCACCGCCGGGGCGCGCGCCTTTGGCAAGGCCATCTGGGACATCCTTGGGGAGCGCAAGAACCCGCGCATCATCTTCGAACACCCGGGCCAGGACACCGTCCCGACATCACAGTTCGTCTGCGACACCGGTGGGATGATCGTCATCTGCGCGGGCACCACCGGTTACAACGCCGACGTGGACCTGCGCTACCTCTGGATGCGGCAGAAGCGCCTCCAGGGCTCGCACTTCGCCAACGACGAGCAGTCGAACGCCTTCAATGACCTCGTGGTGGCCGGGAAGATCGACCCCTGCCTCTCGCGCACGTTCGCCTTCAATGAGACCGGAGACTGCCACCAACTGATGTACGAAAACCGCCATCCCGACGGCAACATGGCCATCCTCGTCGGGGCGCCTCGCACGGGGCTGACGACGCTTTAACTCGCCGAGGGCGGGGTGCGTTCGAAGCGTTCACTTCGGCGGCGGCACGCCCATACGTCTGCAGATCTTGCGCACCAGCAGATCGGGAATCTCACTATGGCGCGGTATCGGTTCGCGCACTCCGTTGCCTGGATTCCACCAGAGCGAGTGAAGCGAGCCCTCGCGCCGCAGCTCGCACCCGTGGTCCCGCAAGTGCCTGATGAGGTCGCCGCGTTTCAACCTACTCGAACGACCGCCCGCTCGACGTCCGGCGGGTACTGGCCGAGGGATTCTTCGCGCAAGTCCGCAAGGAGAAGTTCTATCGATGCCGCGAGGCTTTCCAGGGCCGCCTCTCGCGTCCGGCCCTGCCCGTTCGCCGAGGGCATCTCGGGTGAAAACGCGAGGAACCATCCGTCAGTCTGCTGGATCACGGCCGTGAATTCGTTCTTCACGTCCGGAGTTTACACCATCGGTCACGCCCCGGACTGATGAGTGGACAACAGAAGCCTCCAAAGCCGGTCGTCGATTCGCACACGCGTAAGGTAGCTGCTGGGCTTGCAGGCTCGACCTTTTCGTCTGTACTTCACCCGTGGGCGATACTGGCCCGCACACCCTCCACAGGTACCTGGAACATGGCCCGAGATTACGCAGCCGACATCGCAGATCCGCTCGCCCAGGAGATCGTCTCCAACGTAGGGAAATGGGTGGACCGCGAGGTCAAACCTGTCGCGAGCGAATTCGAACACGCCGACGAGTTTCCCGAGCCGCTGCTCAAGGGCATGTCCGACATGGGACTCTTCGGGATCAAGATCCCCGAGGCATACGGCGGCCTCGACCTCTCCTTCGAATGCTATGCGGGCGTCTGCATGGAACTCGCCCGCGGCTGGATGAGCCTGGCCGGCATCATCAACACCCACGTCCTCGTCGGCTACGCCATCAGCGAGTACGGCACCGACGATCAGAAGAAGAAGTACCTGCCCCGCCTCGTCGAGCCCGAGATCCGTTGCGCGCTGACCATCACCGAACCCGATGCCGGCTCCGACGCCCAGGCGATCAAGACCACCGCGAAGCGCGACGGCGACGACTACATCATTAACGGCCAGAAGATGTGGGTGACGAACGGCCACCGCGCCGGCGTCTACCTCGCCATGACCAAGACGGACACCACGGCGAACCCCCGCCACAAGGGCATTTCCGCCTTCCTGGTTGACCAGG
This sequence comes from Dehalococcoidia bacterium, assembly GCA_046328215.1. Lineage (GTDB taxonomy): Bacteria > Chloroflexota > Dehalococcoidia > Tepidiformales > Tepidiformaceae > Amarobacter. The sequence goes on from JAXLXA010000013.1 coordinate 26,613, forward strand.
GGACGCCCGGCTTCACTCCCGGCCGCCGCCTGGAGAAGCTCGGCTACAAGGGCGTCGAAACCACCGAACTAACCTTCGACGACTGCCGCGTGCCGGCGACGCAGTTGCTCGGCGGCAAGGAAGGCAGCGGCTTCCAGCACATCATGAGCGCCCTGGAAGTCGGCCGGATCAACGTGGCGGCGCGCGGCGTGGGCGTGGCCCAGGCCGCCTTCGATGACTCCATTCGCTACGCCCAGAAGCGTGAAGCCTTCGGCAAGCCGATCTTCGAGCACCAGGCCCAGCAACTTCGCCTCGCCGAGATGCTGGTGAAAATCCGCGCCGCCCGCCTGCTGACACTCGACGCGGCGCGCAAGAAGGACTCGGGCGCCCGCAGCGACCTCGACGCCGGCATCGCGAAGCTCTACTCGACCGAGATTGCGAACGAATGCGCGCTCGACGCAATGCGCATCCACGGCGGCGTTGGCTACAGCAAGGAACTCCCGCTCGAACGCTACTACCGCGACGCCCCGCTCATGATTGTCGCCGAAGGCACGAGCGACATTCAGAAGACGGTCATCGCCCGTAGCATCGTCAAGGAATACCCGATCTGAGACCGCCGGGAACGCCGAGATGCGTTCAACTCAAGGAGCTCACTCATGGCAGACCCGAAGGTCTCACTGGATATCGTCGGCACGTCGTTCTCGGACTACGAGTTCGAGTGGGACTGGCGCACCACTCAGCTCCTCTCCCGCGCTTGCGGAGCCTCGATCCGCGACCAACGCGACCTCCGGTCGCTCATGAACGTCTCCGACGGCGCCGGGCACCCGATGGTGCCATTCAACGGCGCCCTCCTCGCCCGCAACCGCGACGAGGTGATGGACCAGCTCATCGGTGGCTACGCGACCTGGCAGAAGGTGGGCCGTTGGGGTTCCGGCGGGGCGAAGTTCTTCGGCGCAGTCCCCCAGTCCGGCCGCGGCCGCGTCTCCTCTCGCATCACTGAAGTCGGCGGCACCTCCAAGGGCCACGCCCTCGTCCGCTTCAACTTCGAAGTTGCTGACGCGGCGAGCGGCGCCCAACTCCTCGAAGGCTGGATGCTGCTGTTCCTGCTCGGCTGCGCCCCCGACGACGCCGGAGCCCTGGCTGCGCCGCGGATCGCCATCCCCGATCGCGCCCCCGACGAAGTTGTCGCCCGCGAGACGCCGGTCAACGTTACGTTCGACTGGGCCGTGCCCTCCGGCGACTGGAACACGACCCACTTCATCCAGCAGGAAGGCAACCCCGCCCCGCTAACCCACGGCCCGCGCAACATGGGGCTCGTCCTCCAGGACGCATCGCGAGTCTTCGCGAACGGAGACCTCTCCAAGCTGAAGGAAGTCACCATCGGCAGCCTCCCTGCGCCGCACTACCCGCCAGAACCCACCGAAACACGCTTCTGGAACGAAGGCGATCGCATCCTCGGCCGCCTCGTCGTCCCAGCCGCCGGCCGCATTGACGGCGGCGAAGGCGACAAGACCTGCATCGACCAGATCGAGCTGCGGTTCTAAGCCTAGCAATCCGAGGCGCGCACGGAGTAAGCGCTGCGATGCCACTCCCCCCACCGCAAGGTGCCATCACAGCGACCAGGCGAGGAGTCCGGCACCCACCCGCGACTACTTCCCGGCCCCCTTCTCACCGGCGAAGTCCATCTCCAGCCGTTCCGCCTCGAACGCCCGTTTCAGCCTTCTCCGCAAATCCGCCTCCACCGACCACCTGGCCTTCGGCCGGGCGTCACCGATGACGATCAGGTCCACGAGGCCCTCGGCGCTCGCCCGCTGCTCGGCCAACCTTGGCGGCCCGATAACCACGTCCGAACGTTCCTTCGCCACCTCGTCGCACACGCGCTCGACGAGCGCCGCCGAGCGGTCGCTTTCGCGGAACGGCACCTCCAACGTCACCACGAAGCGGTTCAGGCTCGCCGTGCGGTTCGTCGCCACCGTGATCGTGCTGTTCGGGATCGAATGCACGTTCCCCTCGGCATCCCGGACAACTGTCCGGCGCGGATTGATCTCGATCACCTCGCCGGTGACCCCGGCCACCGTCACAGTGTCGCCAACGGCGTACTGATCCTCGATGAGAATGAACATCCCGTTGATCACGTCGCGCACGAGCAACTGAGCCCCGAGACCAAGCGCCACGCCTACGACGCCCACACTCGCGATGAGCGCTGACACGTTCAGCCCGAACTCGCTCAGCGTGAGCCCCGCAGCCACGAAGAAGAGCAGCGTACGGAATCCCCAGTTCAGCGTGTTCGAGAGCGTGTTGACGCGCCGCTCGATGGCCAGCCGATCCTCGAACCGCGTCCCCACCGCCCGTGTGATCGCGCGGCTCAGCACCTTCGAGACAAAGACCTTGAACACAATCGCGAAGAGCAGAAGCACGCCGAGCGCAAGCAGAAGCCGCGCGAAGTGCCCCTGGTCCCAGATGCCCCAGTCGCTGACCCCGGCCTGGATGGCGAGCATCGTCACGCCGGGACCAGCTTCGCGTAGCTCTGCAGCAGCCGCCGTGTGCCTGCCGTGTCGAAATTCACCACGTACTCCACGTCCCCGCCGTTCACCTGGGCACTGACAATCGCCCCGGCGCCGAACTTCGGGTGCACCACGCGGTCCCCGGCGCTCCACATCGAATCCGAGGCCGGTTCCACGTCCTGGAACAGCGGTGGCGCCGCCACCGCCTCGGCGTACGTGCGCGTCGTGCTCCCGGACGGCCGTTTCGTGTGCGCCGGGATGTCCGCCAGGAACCGCGACGGCGGGTTGGCCGCCTGCTGCCCAAAGGAGAACCGCCGGTACGAGCGCGTCAGGTACAGCAGGTCCATCGCTCGCGTAATCCCCACGTAGCAGAGCCTGCGTTCTTCCTCCATCTGGCGCGGGTCGTCGAACGAACGGATGTGGGGCAGCACCCCTTCCTCCAGACCGATGAGGAAAACCACGGGGTACTCCAGCCCCTTCGCCGCATGCAGCGTGATCAGCGTGACCGCCGGTGTCCCCTCGCGCAGTTCATCCACGTCGGCAATCAACGCCACATCCTGGAGGAATGTGGCGAGGTCGCCCTGTTCACCGCCCACTTCTTCGTACTCCGCCATGAGGGAGCGCAGTTCGAGGACGTTTTCGAACCGTTCTTCGCCGTCTTCGCCGGCTTCCTGGAGGTAGCGCGCGTAGCCGGTGAGCGACAGCACGAGGTCGAGCAATTCCGGCAGCGGCGAACCTGACTCCGCCTGGAGCCGGGTCACGATGTGAACGAAGTCCCCGACCGCCGCCCCCGCGCGCCCGGTGACGATGCCGCCACCCAGGCCGCCGGCGATACCCTCGCAGGCATCCCACAGCCCAACGCCGTGTTCACGCGCGAAATCCTCGAGCCGCTCGATCGTCTTGTCACCGATTCCGCGCCCCGGGACATTGATCACGCGCAGCAAGCTCGCTTCATCGTGCGGGTTCTGGGCCAGCCGGAAATAGGCAATCAGATCCTTGATCTCCCGCCGCTGGTAGAAGCGCACACCGCCAATCAGCCGGTACGGGATGCGATGGCGCACGAGCGCCTCTTCAATCGCCCTCGACTGGGCGTTCGTGCGGTACATCACTGCCACCTGCCCGTAGTCCCGGCCTTCCTTCGCCAGCCGCGCGGTCTCCTTCGCGACGAATTCGCCCTCCTCCTCGTCGCTGTAGGCGTCGTAGGTGGTGATGAGGTCGCCACCCGGTCGCTCGGTCCACAGCTTTCGGGGGTGGCGCCCCGGGTTCTTCTCGATGACCGAGTCCGCCGCCTCAAGGATGGCCGGGGTCGAACGGTAATTCTGTTCCAGCAGGTAGATCGCGCAGTCCGGGAAATCGCGCTGGAAGTTCTGGACATTGCGTACGTCGGCTGAGCGCCACGAGTAGATGCTCTGGTCGGGGTCGCCGACGACGGTGATGTTGCCGTGGCCGGAAGCGAGCCGGCGGGCCAGCTCGTACTGGACCGGGTTGGTGTCCTGGAACTCGTCCACGAGCACATGGAGATAGCGGCCCGCGTACTTCTGCAGCATTTCCGGCACATCGAAGAGCCGCACGGCGTACAGCAGCAGGTCGTCGAAATCGACCGCGGACGCCTGCTTCAACGAACGTTCGTAGGCCACATAGACCCGCGCGACGACTTCGTCGGCGTAACTGCGCACCGAGGCGGCGAACGCTTCCGGAACAATCAACTCGCTCTTGGCGTTTGAGATCGCGGACAGGATCGAACGGGGCGGGAAACGCCGGGGGTCAACATGGAGTTCTTCGAGCAACCGCTTCACCAGCGCGACCTGGTCCGCGTCGTCATAGATCACGAAGTCTCGCGAAAGGCCCACCGCCTCGCCGTCGATGCGCAACCAGCGGGCGCACATGCTGTGGAAGGTGCCCATGTGGAGGCTTCCGGCATCTTCGCCCAGCAGCTTCGCGGCTCGCTGGCGCATTTCCCGCGCCGCCTTGTTCGTGAACGTCACGGCGAGCACGCGCCAGGGCGGCACGCGGTGCTCGATCACCAGGTGGGCGATGCGGTGGGTGATGACGCGGGTTTTGCCGCTTCCCGGTCCGGCGAGGATGAGCACCGCCCCATCGCCGTGCATCACCGCCTGCCGTTGGGGCTCGTTCAGTCCTTCGAGCAGTTCAGCTTGGCTGGCAACGGTTTCCACTCGGATCAGTTTAGCATTCGCTCACCCAGCCTATCCATTTCGGCTTCGCCACCACGAAACCGGTGCGATACAGTAGCTATGCTGGGCGTCACGATGTCCGGAGGGAACGTTTGAACCTGTTTCTCATCTCGTGGCCGGGCGGCTCATGGGAAGCGAGCGTGAAGTACCTGGTCACCTTCCTGGTGATCTTCCTCGCCGCGTTCTGGATCGCCACCATCTTCTGGACCTACCGGGATATTCGCCAGCGTACGCGCGACCCGATCCTGCAGACGGCCGCGGTGCTCCTCGTCCTGATCTTCAACTTCCCGGGCCACTGGATTTACCTCATCGTGCGCCCGCGGCAAACGCTCACCGAACTCTACGAGCGCTCGCTGGAAGAAGAGGCCCTGCTCCAGGAGCTCGAAGACCAAAAGGCCTGCCCCACCTGCAAACGGCGCGTTAAGGATGAGTATCTCGTCTGCCCGTCCTGCCGGACGCAGCTCAAGGAAGCCTGCCGCCAGTGCCAGAAGCCGTTGAGCTACGCCTGGGTGGCGTGCCCCTACTGCGGGACCGAGAAGCCGCCGAGGGAGGGCTTCGGCCCCCGCCCGGTCAGGCCCGCCGGGGTTCGAGCGCCTGCGCCAGTTCAGCAGCCGGTAATCCGTCAGGCGCCGCCGCCCTCGGAGGTGCGCCCCCAACCGGCCCGGCCAGTCCAACGCGCGACGCCCAACCCACCGTCACCAGCCCGCGACCCCTTCGGAGCTCGCCGTGGCCAACCGGCCGCCACCCCCAACGACGACGGACCAGTTATCGGCCAGTAAGCTGCGCCACCACCAGCGGCAACAGTGCTTCGGCCGCCAGCCGCTGGCCTTCCTCGTTCGAGTGCACCCCGTCCGCCTGCAGGAACGCCAGCTTCGCCTGCCGCCCGCCGAGGATGCCCTCGTGCGTCGTCCAGTCGAAGTGCAGTTCGTCCGCCAGGGCCTTGAGGCGGGCGTGGAGCTCGTCCTGCAAGTCGTTGAGGCGAGGATTCAGCCGCTGCAATTCCAGCCCGTAGCCAAGTCCACCGAGAATGATGGTGTGCATCTGTTCCCGCCTCGCCAGGGCACGGAAGAGCCCTTCGTAGCAGGCGACCAGGTCCTCGAACGAAAAAGCTGGCCGCGTCCCGATGACACCGCGCGCGATCCGGCGCGGGACCCGTAGCGCGCGCCTGCCTCGCGGGCCCAGCCGAGTCGCGAGATGTGCGATACGGACTTCCTGGCGGTTCACGAAGTCTCCGGCCCGCTGACCGAAGCGCTCCCGGATGCGGTTGGACGCCAACTGCACAAGGACCCCGTATCCGGAGGTCCCCAGGATGACAATGTCGGGCTGTTCGCGCTCCAGTTGCCGCTCCATGAAGCGCAGGGCCGTGGGCCCGGCGAAGAGCGACACGTGCACCGTCTCGAGTTCGATCCCGGTTTCTTGGCCGATGCGCCGCTGCAGCACCCAGGTCAGCCCATCCTCGCGGTTGCGCAGGCGCGAACCGTCGCTGTCGCTGTGACCGAGGACGAGCAGCTTCACCACGACCGGAAGGCCGTGCTACGCGAGTGCGTCGAAGAGCCCCGTGCCTTCGAGCAGTTCCGCCATGCGGTCCAGCTTCCGCTCGCCGTGAAAGCGCGTCTTGTCGAAGATGCCTTCGAGCGCGATGACCGTGTTTTCCGTGTCCGTGCGGCTCAGCAGCACCGGGATCCCGTTCGCGCTCGCCGCATCAAACAGGTAGTCCGAAGGCCGGCGGCCCCCCGTGAGGATGAGGACATTCGGCTGCGCCTTGATCGCTGCGAGGTGCTGGTCGGTTTTGTCGAAACGCACCACAACCGCCTTCGAGGGGAACCGCCGCAAATACGGCTGCCCGGCGTCGGAGCCGATGGGCGCAATAACCAGGTGGTCGCTTGTTGGGTCGCCCTCGCCCGGGACAAGCACCTCGGCATTCAGCGCCGCGCGAGCCTCGGAAACACTAAAACCAGCGAGCATGCGGTCCTCGCCAATGCTCAGCTCAAGCGGCGTGCCGGTCGTCCCGGAGGAACCGGTCTGGCCATCAACGCCCGTAACGACAACCGCCGCGGCGCCTGCTGCGACCGATGCGGGCTTTTTGCCGCGCGCCACCACAATGAGCTTCGCGTCGCCGCCCGGATAGGCGCTCAACGGACCTTCGACGACAAGCGTTTCGCCGGGCAGAACCGCCGGGATCGAGGCCGCGGCAACGCCGGGCGAACCCGGCGCGAAATAGAGCGAACCGAACCAGGCCGCGTCCTCGAAGGCAGACCCGCCGTCTTCGGCCAGCCGGACCAGGCGCACCGGCGTGCCGCTGTACGCGAGCTTGCGCGCGATGGCTGCCGCAACACCCGTTTTGCCTTCGCCCGCCTGCGCGGAACCTACGTAGATGATCGCCATGCAGCCATCCTCGGCGCCATGGCGCCAGCGGCAATTGTGACGAAACGCACGGGTTCGGACAACGCGGCTGCCCACAACCAGCGAATGGCTACCATCCGCCCATGAGCACCACGCGCAAAGTCACCGTCGAACGCAACCGCCTTCGCTTCGCGGCCGCCCACATGGCCACCTTCGCCGGGTCCTGCGAGCCGCTCCACGGCCACAACTACGACGTCATCGTCGAACTGGAAGGCTACCTGACGGAAGACTCGTGGGTCTGGGATTTCGGCCAGGTAAAGCGCGCCGCGCATGCCATCTGCCAGGAACTCGACCACCACTTCCTCCTGCAGCGCAACAGCAAACACCTCCATATGGCCGAAATCGGCGATGAGTGGGAAATCGCGTTCCGCGACAAGCGTTATGTCTTCCCCAAGAGTAACGTCTACCCTCTGCCCATCGAGAACACAACCGCCGAGTGCATCAGCGAGTGGTTCGCCGGCCGGCTCCTGCAGGCACTGAACGACCAGGGCGCCACCCACCTCAGCCGCGTCACCGTCGGGATCGAGGAAATGCCCGGCCAAACGGGCTGGTATACTCTGGAGATGTGAAGCCGCTCCCTCCCTGGAGCGGTTTTGTTGGCAGTGGAGGAAGGCATGCAACTCGACTGGGACAAAGCGATCAACGAGATCCTGTCAGAGAAAATGACCTGCCAGGCTTGCGGCGCCATGGGCGACCAGATGATCGTGGGGTACACCCGCGAGGCCTCCGCCGCTGAGTTCGCGACCCGCTGCAAGGACTGCATCGACAAGTCCGACTGCGACGCCCGGAAGCTCGTTGTCGTTTGCGAGCCCTGCGCGCGCACTCACCGGGTCAACGGCGAGCTCATGGACGAGGCCGGGATGATGGGCGTGGTCATGGACGAATGCCGCCGCAACCTCGAAGACAGCGTCGATTACCTCGCCACCTACTGGAAAGAGGAAGTCGAAGTCGACTACGACGACATGGCCAAGGGCCTCGATGAAGTCGACCCGGAGCTGTTCAAGGAAGAGGATTCCTGGCGGCTCCGCCTCGAAGAAGAGTACCTGCAGCTCCACCGCTGGTTCCGCGAGCACGCGGTGTCGATACCGGATCCCGGCTGGCGCTCGAACTACGTCGAAGAAGTCGTTGGCCTCGGGTATTCCACGCTGCTCGGCGACTGAGTCAGGGCCGCGCTTCCTCGAAAACCAGCCGATGCTATACTGACGTGTACGCGGAAGTAGCTCAGTGGCAGAGCGCCTCCTTGCCAAGGAGGAGGTCGCGAGTTCGACCCTCGTCTTCCGCTCCAGAAACACCGAAGCCCGCCAGTTTGGCGGGCTTTTCGTTTCCCGGCACGATTGCCCCGTGGACCTCTCCGACTTGCGCCGTATGCGGCTCTCCGCCCACCTGCTGGCCCAACCCGCCGCGGATGTCGCCACGACCGCTCGTTGGATGGGGGCGCTCCAGGCTCAGGACTATCAGGGAGGACTCTGGGCTATCGGCGTGCGCTCACAGGGCGCCACCCGCAGCGACGTGGAGTCCGCCATCGAGCGGCGCGAGATCGTCCGCACGTGGCCGATGCGTGGAACCTTGCACTTCATCGCCCCCGAGCTGGTCCGTCCCGTCCTGCGCCTGACCGCCCCGCGAATCAAGCAGCGCATCGCCGCCCGCGAGCGCCAGCTCGGCATCGACGACGGCGTCCTCGCCCGCGCGACGAAGGTTGTGTCGGCGCAGATCCGCGAGCGCGGTCCCAGCACCCGGCCCGAGCTCTACGCAGCGATGGCCGGCGCCGGCCTCTCGCCGGATGGTCAGCGCGGGATCCACGTCCTCGGCCAACTCGCCCGCGATCTCCTCCTCTGCTTCCGGACCGGCCCGCGGGAAACAGCCCACGTTCGTTTTGCTCGACGAGTGGCTGCCTCGGTCCATCGACATACCGGACGACCAGGCAGGCCCGAGTTGGCCCGGCGCTACTTCCAGAGCCACGGGCCGGCGACCGTTCGCGACTTCGCCTGGTGGTCGAACCTTACGTTGGCTGACGCCCGGGGAGCGCTCGATGCCTGCAAGGCCGGCTTCACCGTTCGTGAAGTAGGCGGCGTCGAATACTGGTTCGACCCCGAGGCCGTCGTCCACCACACCGAGGTCGTCCAACTTCTTCCCGTGTTTGACGAACTGATCCTTGGCTACACCGACCGGTCCACCGTCGCACCCCCCGACCATTTGAGACGGCTCATCCCCGGTTCCAACGGCATGTTCCTCGCGTCCGTGGTCGATGCGGACGGCGAGATTCGGGGGCTATGGCGCCGGCAGGCTTCCAAACGGGCAGGCCTGACCTTCGACCTGTTCGACGAGGGATTGGACGAAGCCCTCCTGGCCAGCGCGGCGGCGCGCTACGCCGATTTCCTCGAGTCGTCCACGCCGGCGCGCTGACCCGAGACGGAGTGTCAAGAATCTGCGAGCCGGTTGACAGGCCGCGGCCGTCGCTATACTTTTCCCATAGTACTTAACCAAGGAGTTAAATACGCCCCAGAAGCAGACCGCGGACGATCCCTTGAGCGTCAGCTTTGCGGCGCTGGCCGACCCAACCCGCCGGGCGATCCTGGCGAGGCTGACCGAGGGTGAGGCTGCCGTCACGGAGCTGGCTGAACCGTTCGCGATGAGCCTCCCCGGCCGTTTCCAGGCATCTCAAAGTGCTGGGACACGCAGGCCTCATCACCCGGGGACGCGACGGCCAATGGCGGCCCTGCCGCCTCGAAGCTGCGCCACTCAAGGCCGTCTCCGATTGGATGGGCACCTACCGCCGCTTCTGGGAAGAGAGCTTCAATCGGTTGGACGCACTCCTGCAGGAATTGCAAGAGAACGAGCAAGCACGCGATGCCCGAACCGATTCAGATCGTTGAGAACGCAGGCGGGACTCTCGATCCCGCAGCGCACGAAAGGAACACAACCATGACCGCATACACCAACAACGAAACCACCTTCACCATCGAGCCCGGCCGCCAGGAGCTCTTCATGTCGCGCGAATTCGATGCGCCGGTCGAGCTGCTCTATCGCGCCTATACCGACCCGGGTCTCGTCTTCCAGTGGATGGGGCCGGCCGATTTGAAGTCCGAAGTCGAAGTCTACGACGTGCGCCCCGGGGGCCGCTGGCGCTACGTGTCGGTCGCCGCCGACGGCAGCCGCTACGGTTTCCACGGCGTCTTCCATGACGTTACGCCGAACGAACGCCTCATCCAGACGTTCGAATTCGAGGGCCTGCCGGAGTCCGGTCACGTCACCCTCGACACTGCCCGCTTCGAATCGCTTCCCGGGAACCGCAGCCGCCTGCTCGCGCAGTCCGTGTTCCAGTCGGTCGAAGACCGGGACGGCATGGTCGCCGCTGGAATGTCCGGCGGGGTGATCGAGGGATTTGCGAGGCTCGACGAGGTGCTGGCCGGTCTCTCCTGACTCTAACCGGCCGCTCTATTCGGCTTCCTGCGCACGCCGCTCCAGGAACGCGCGCTCCTGGGCATTCCGGGCGAGGCTTGCAGCCCGCAGGAACTCGCTGCGAGCCTCCGCGCGCCGGTCCAGCTTCATCAGGAAGTCGCCGCGCACGCTGGGAAGCAGGTGATAGCTCCTGAGGGCAGGCTCTTCCAACAAACCGTCCACCAGCGCCAACCCGGCCGCCGGCCCGAACGCCATCGAGACCGCCACGGCCCGGTTGAGCTCCACCACAGGGGAGGGCTGCACCTGCGCAAGCGCATCGTACAGCGCGGCAATGCGGCCCCAGTCCGTGTCTTCCGCCACTCGGGCACGCGCGTGACAGGCCGCGATTGCCGCCTGGAGCGTGTACGGCCCCAACTCCTGGCCCAGCCGCTCCGCCTTCGCGAGCGCAGCCAGACCGTGCCGGATCAGCGTGTGGTCCCAGCGCGCGCGGTCCTGATCGAGCAAGAGGATCGGCTCGCCGTTTCGGCCCGTGCGCGCGCCCATCCGCGAAGCCTGGATGGCCATCAGCGCCACCAGCCCGTGCGTCTCTGGCTCGTCCGGGACCAGCTCCGCGAGCACCCGCCCCAGCCGAAGGGCTTCACGGCACAGTTCCGGCCGCATCCAATCGTCGCCGGCGGTCGCCGCATACCCTTCGTTGAAAACCAGGTAGAGGACCTCGAGGACCGAAGCGAGCCGCGCGCCGAGCGTCTCCCGTCCGGGAATTTCGAAAGGCACGTTCGCTTCCGCCAGTGTGCGCTTCGCGCGCACGATTCGTTGGGCCACCGTTGGCTCGGCAACGAGGAACGCGCGCGCGATCTCATCTGTGGTCAGGCCGCCGAGAAGCCGAAGGGTCAGCGCCACGCGCGCATCAGCGGAGAGGATCGGGTGGCAACTCACAAACATCAGGCGCAGGAGGTCATCGCCGAAGTCCTCCTCGAGCAGTTCGTCCATTTCGTCACCTGAAGCTGCCTGGCGGGCTTCGAAGTCCCGGCCCAGTTCTTCCTGTTTCCTGTTGAACCGCTGGTCCCGCCGGATGCGGTCAATGGCCCGGTTCTTGCCGATGGCCATCAGCCACGCTCCTGGGTTCCGCGGGATGCCCTGCCCGGGCCACTGCTCCAGTGCCGCCACCAGCGCGTCCTGCGCAAGGTCCTCCGCGAGGCCCACATCGTTGACCAGCCGGGCGAGCCCGGCGATGAGCCAGGCCGATTCGATCCGCCAAACCGCGTCGATCGCTTTTCGCGTTTCAGTGCGCGCAGCGCCAAGGGCATCCTCCAGCCCCCGGCGGCCGATGGCCGCCGGGATGCTTGTCTGGCTTAATCGCGCTGCCAAGAACTCCTTCAGGTTCGGGCGGCCTCGGAGAACTCGGCCGGGAAGTCCTCGAACTCCTGGACCTGGCGCACTTCGATCGTCTCGTTCTCGCCGCCGGGGCAGCGTTTCGCCCACTCGATCGCTTCCTCGCGAGACTTCACGTCGATCATCCAGTAGCCGCCGAGGACTTCCTTCGCCTCGCTGAAGGGCCCATCGACCACCGTTGGCTTGCCCCCCGGCCAACTGACGCGCGCCCCCATGGAAGGCGGGTGGAGGCCATCCATTGCCAGCACCACTCCGGCCTTCTGAAGGCTCTCGTTGTACTTCATCATCCTGGCCACTCCTTCCGGGTCCGGCAGCGTGCCCGGCGTGGCGTCCTCGTACCCCTTGGGGATCATCAGCATCATGAATCGCATCGTGGGTTCTCCTTCGTTCGGACAGCGTCAGGCGCGCTGCTGGTCGATCTGTTGGCGCAGGCGGTCTTCCTGTTCCCGGACTTCCGGCGCCATGGCGTCGCCGAAGTCGTCCATCTCGAAAACCGGCCGCAGTTCAAGGTTCGTCTCCTGCCCGGCGGAGGTGGGGCACCGCTTCGCCCATTCGACCGCCTCGTCCATCGACTTCACGTCCCAGATCCAGAAACCCGCGACCAGTTCTTTCGTCTCGGCGAACGGCCCATCCGTCACCGAAACCCTGTCGCCATCGAGACGCAGCCGCTTTCCCTTCGACGACTCCTTGATGCCCTCGCCGCTAAGCATGACGCCGGCGTTCACGAGTGCCTCGTTGTAGTTCCCCATCCGCTCGAAGATGTCGTCGGCGGGCATCTCCCCTGCTTCGGACTGAGCGTTTGCCTTGATGATGACCATGACTCGCATTGCTGTACTCCGTGCTTCGTTTTTGCCGCCTGGGAGCGGCTTCTACAACTGCGTCGAACGAGCCGCCGCCAGATCGACAGCACCTTCGAAAATTCTTCGACCGTTCGTTGTCCCATTTTCCACTGTGCGGCCCCGCCCTTGCTGTGTCAGGATTGCGCCCGGGGAGCAATGGCGAAGGAACATGCCGCGTTCCGGCCGGATATCGAGGGCTTGCGCGCCGTCGCGGTCGCGCTTGTCGTGCTCGGCCATGCCCGGGTGCCCGGGTTCGCCGGCGGCTACGTCGGTGTCGATGTCTTCTTCGTCATCTCGGGCTTCCTCATTACCTCGCAGCAGTTGCGCGCAGCCAGTGCGCCGCCGGGCAGCCAGCTCCTCACCTTCTACGCCCGGCGCGCACGACGCATCCTCCCCGCTGCCAGTCTCGTGCTCGCCGTCACCGTGCTGGCGTCATACCACTGGCTGGGCTTCGTCCGCGGCCAGTCCGTCGCCGAAGACGGGCGCTGGACCGCGCTCTTCGGCGCGAACCTCCATTTCGCCGCCCAGGGAAACGACTACCTCCGCAGTTATGTCCCGCCATCACCGCTGCAACACTACTGGTCGCTCGGAGTCGAAGAGCAGTTCTACCTCTTGTGGCCGCTCGTGGTCATCGCCGCATGCTGGTTGAGCCCCGGACGCGGGGCGCGACGCACCCTGGCAGTGGTCCTTCCGGCCATCATCGCCTGCTCGCTTGCCTGGTCCATCGTCCAGACGAAGGCGGATGCCACCTGGGCGTACTACTCATCGCTGACGCGCGCCTGGGAACTTGCTGCCGGCGGCTGCCTCGCGGTCATGCCCGGTTGGCGGAAGTGGCCCGCCCTCAGGGCTGGACTGGGATGGTGCGGCCTCTGCGGGATCCTCGCGTCCGCCATCTTCTTCGATTCGGCAACCGCCTTCCCCGGCTTCGCCGCCGCCCTCCCCGTCGCCGGGGCGGCGCTCGCCATCGGAGCGGGCACATTCGACAACAGCCCCAGGCGGCTGCTGGGGCTGCCGCCGTTCCAGTTGCTGGGACGCTGGTCGTTCTCGCTCTACCTCTGGCACTGGCCGCTCCTGACCATCGCTGCCGAACGCGCCGGGCATCCGCTCACCGTCACCCAGAATCTGCAACTCGTCGCCGCCGCGGTGGCCCTCGCGGCTGCGACACACTACCTGGTCGAGAATCCGGTCCGATTCGCGCGGCCACTGCGATCGCGACAGTTGCCGTCGGTGGCGGCCGGCGCAGCCTGCGCGCTCGCTGCCTTCGCGGTCTGTCAGTGGCAGATCCAGGACCATGCCCCACCCCATCTCCCGGCGCCGCTGCACGCCGGATTGGCCCAGGCCGCGCCGCTGCCTGCCAGCCCGACCTCGGCGCAAGCCGCCACACCCGACCCGGCGGAGGCTCTGCAGGCGCTCGTCTCGGCGGCCCCCAGCATCGAGCGGATGCCGGCCAACCCCCAACCGCCACTCCTGCGCGCGCGGGACGACTTCGCCTGGCTGCCACCGTTCGGTCAGGGCTGCCTCATCGACGCTGATGTCCGATCCTCTCCGCCCTGCATCTTCGGCGACCCGGAAGGCTCGCTCACCCTTGTCCTGCTCGGTGATTCCCACATCGCCATGTGGCTGGGGGCGTTTAACGACATTGGCATCCGCAATCACTTCCGCGTCGTGCTGCTCGGCAAGACCGGTTGCGCGCCGCTGCTCCAGGAGATGTATCACAGCTTCGGCGCGGGCTCTCAGAGAATCTGGGGCCTTTACGAAGAGTGCTACCCCTGGCTCCAGGACTCGTTGCAGCGCATAGCGGCCCTCGACGCGGCCGCCGTTGTTGTCTCCAGTTGTAGCGGTTGTGACTACGTCGTCGATGCGAAAGGCGCCCGCCTGTCCGAGCAGGCATGGACCGTGGCCCTCGAAGGTACGCTCCGGGCAATCCAGGCTACCGGAGCGAAGCCTGTCGTACTCGGCGACATCCCGCGCCTGCCCGGGATGCTGGACTGCCTGGCGTTGCACCAGCGGGACGTGGGCGCATGCGCTGAACCGGTCGAGGCAGCGTTGTCACAGAATTACAATGCCGCGGACATCACAGCGGCAACCACAGCCGGCGCCGTGTACATCGACCCGGTGCCATGGTTCTGCTCAAGCGTCTGTACGGGCGTTATCGGAGACTTCGTCCCTTACACGAACGACTACCACGTCACAGCAACCTACGCCCGATACCTCACGCCCGTGCTCGAACAGGCAATCCTGGCTGCTCTTCGCCTGCCAGCCGTCCCCTGAAGAGCACCAGGAGGTGAGGGCAGGCCCGCCACGACGGACCACGAACTGCCCTGGGCGCTAACTCACCGGCCAGCTCACCCCGGCCGGGTTGTTGATCGCGATCCAGTACGCCGCCCCGGCCTTGAGCGAGGCGAGGTCGTTCGCTCCGGGGACCGATGCGCCCGCGGGGAAGTAGCCAAGCCAGCGCTGCGCCGCGGCATCCCAGCCATAAATCGCGGAGGTCTGCGCGGTGATGTCCGCGCCACCCGCGGGACCCTTCAGCGCCGTGCCCGTCGCCACGCCATCGGTCCCCGTCCAGGTGATGAGGCTCCAGCGGAAGTTCAGCGAGAGCGACGTCACGCCAGGACGGGACAGGTCGGCGACAAAACCGATGGGATTGCCGTCGTCTCCGGTAGTGGTCACCAGTACGCGCAGCGGCCCTGGAATGCTCTGCGACACCTTGATCCATGCCTGGCACTCATCGGTCAGGCCATCGATCAGCGGCTTGAACGAGCGGATCGGCGACGCCGAAGCCGCGTTCACGGCGGTGGAGAACGTCTTCACGTCATCGGCCGATCGCCCGAACGCCCCGGAGCCATTGCTCGTCTCGATGATCACCCCATCGCCGGCCTCGATGACGAAGTCCACGGGCAGGTTGATGACCGGGTGCAGGCTCACGGCGCCCTCCGGGGGCTGGCAGAAACCGTCGCGGTCCAGCGCGTGAAAGACGACGTAGATGAACTGGCTCCCGTCGAGGTTCTCGACCACGAAGTCAACCGGATCCCCGCTGGCGGCGAGCGCCGTCTGGTCGTTGGGACCGAACGTGGGACTCGAGAACGAGACAACGGCAACGGGCAGGACAACGGAAAGGCGGGCAAGCCACCGGGCGAAGCGCATCATGCTTCGAGTATACCGGCCCGGCTCCTTCCGATCGGTACGGAAGGGTCTAAATTCCCCCGCTGAAGGTGTCGCACTTGTCCATGTCGCCGGTCTGGTAACCGGTTGTGAACCACTTCTGGCGCTGCGCCGAACTGCCGTGCGTCCAGGTTTCCGGGGTGACCTTCCCCTGGAATTCCTTCTGAATGCGGTCATCACCAACCGCCGCCGCGGCATCCAGCCCATCCGCGATGTCCGCGTCCGTCAGCCTCGTGATGATCCCGGTCTGCGTCGCATGCGCGGCCCAGACGCCCGCCAGGCAGTCCGCCTGGAGCTCGCTCCGCACGGACTTACTCGTCGGGCCTTCGCGGTCATTGCCGATCTGCGCGAGGATGCCCTCCAGGTCCTGGACGTGGTGGCCATATTCGTGAGCGAGCACGTAGGCCTGCGCGAACGGCCCGCCCTGCGCGCCAAGCTTCGTCTTCAAGTCGTCGAAGAAGCCCAGGTCGATATAAACCTTCTTGTCACCGGGGCAATAGAACGGCCCAACTTCCTTCGAAGCCTGGCCGCAGGCCGTGCTCACCGAGCCAGAAAAGAACGTCGTCTTCGAAGGCGTGTAGGTGTCCCCACGGCGGGCATACTCCTCCGTCCAGAACAGCTGGATGCTGTTGACGTACGCCACGATGCGGCAGTCGTCGCGCTGCATCGCGTCCGCGCCCGTCTGGCAGTCCGTGGAAAGCGTGCTGTTCGAGGGGAGTTCACCGCCTGTCGTCTGGTCCTGGAGTCCCTGCAGGATCTGCGTTAGCGTCTGGGAATTGCTCCCTCCTTGCGAACCGAGGAAGGCGACGACGAGCGTGATAATCACGCCCACGATACCCGCGCCGCCGCCGATAGCCAGCTTCCCGCCGCCGCGCATGCCGCGCCGGTCGTCAATCTGCGAGGTGTCGAGCTTCGCTTCTTCGTTGATATCAACCACGGACGCCACCACCTTCGAGGATCCTGGGCCTGGACGGCATGCCCTCGTTCCCAATCAGTATCACCAGAATCGCTCGCACGGCAATTCGGAGCAGCCTACAGAGCGCGAAACGTCCGTTTCCCGTCCAGGCGAACGATGTAACCCCATCCCGGATGGCGCCAATGGCCCGCCAGCACCAGACGGTGTTCGTCCGCGGCCAGGTTGAACAACCGGTCCCGGCTCGAACCCGCCAGTGCCGGGTCCCAGTCCAGCGGCGTCACCCAATCCGGGTGTGTGACATGTACGGGGTGATGGCTGGCGTCGCCCACGATGACCGCCCGCTCGCTGCCATCAGCAATCCCGACCGCGACATGCCCGGGAGTGTGTCCAGGCGCCGAGAGGAACACGAGGTGCTCACCGAACGAGTCCTCTCCGGCGGTGAAGCGCAGTCTGCCGCTATGCCGGAGGGGTTCCACGCACTCTCGCAGAGCCACATTGCGCGGCTCGGCCAGCATCTCGGGCGTCATCCAGTGGTCCCATTCCGCCTGTTGAATCACGAACGTGGCGTTGGGGAAGAACAGCTCGCTCCGGCCTTCCGCCGCTTCAAACGTGTTCCAGCCAACGTGGTCGATGTGCAGGTGGGTGTGCACCACGGCATCAATCTCGTCCGGCCGGACGCCAGCTTCGCGCAGCGCTTGGTCCAGGCGGCCGGACGGGAAACCCGGGCGCTTTCTCGGCCCGATTCCCGTGTCCACGAGGACTAGCTGCCCGCCGGAGCGGACGAGATAGCAGGTCACGGCGCCCATCGCGAGACCTCGCTCGTCCAGTGTGTCGCGAAACTCCTCGGCCATCTCCTCCGAATGCTCGGGCGCGATGACCTTCGGGTTCTGAAGGAACGGCGCATCGAGCAGTGCGGTGATCTCAACCGAACCGACGGTCACTTTTTCCAACGCGGCCTCCAGCGAGGCCCGATTGCCAGCCTCGCCGGCGAGTCTACCGCTCAACACATGCCACCGGCTGCCGGTCGACGTGCGGATTTAGTGCTGGGGGATGTCCGAAAGCCGCAGCGACAGCACCTTCGAGACCCCGTCCCGGCCCATGGAGACGCCATAGATCTCGTTCGCCACCTCAATGGTGCGCCGGTTGTGGGTGACCACGAGGAACTGCGTCTTCTCCGCGAGCTGGCGGAGCGCGGCGGTGAACCGGCCGACGTTCGCCTCGTCGAGCGCCGCGTCTACTTCGTCCAGGACGCAGAACGGCGCCGGGTTCGCCGAGAGTAGCGCGAACAGCAACGCCACAGCCGTCAGCGACCGTTCCCCGCCGGAAAGCAGGCTGAGACTCTTGATCCGCTTGCCCGGCGGTTGAGCTTCGATTTCGATGCCGGCTTCGGCCAAGTTGTTCGGGTCCGTGAGCGCCAGGCTCGCACTGCCCCCACCGAAGAACGCCTGGAAGTACTCGCCGAACGCCGCGTTCACCTTGTCGAATGTCACCGTGAAGCGCGTCCGGATCTCTTCGTTGAGGTCCGAAATCGCCGCCTTGAGCTGGTCCGCGGCATCCGTGAGGTCCGCCAGTTGCGTCGTGAGGAACTCATGACGCTCCTTGAACTCGCGGAAGTCCTCCGGCGCTTCGGCATTGATCGTGCCGAGCCGCCGGATCTGCCGCCGGAGCTCCTCAATGCGGCTCCTCATGGCCTCGACATCCACGTCGGCCCCACCCTGGATGCGTGTCGTCTCTCGTTCGGGTTCGGGGAACAACGGCTCCGTCGCCATCGCCTCGTCGAAGCTCACGATCCGACCGCCGCGGTCCGGCGCCAGCCCCTCGCGCTCCATCTCCAGCCGCAAATGCTCCAGGTGCTCCGTCGTCCGCGAAAGCTCCGCTTCCAGGTCCAGCCGGTTCGTCTGGATGCGCAAGAGCGAGCTTTGCGCCTCGTTGAATTCGTCCTGGATGGTGCGCTCGTGGTTCTCCAGCCGGTGAAGTTCGTCGCGGTCGGGCGCGGCATCTTCCGTGAACCGGAGCTGGTCCGCCCGTATCGTCTCCAGTTCCCGCGCCAGCTTTCCGAGCCGTTCATCGATGACACTGGCTTCGAGCTCAAGGTTGCGGCCCTGCAGCCGTTTCCCCTGGATCTGTGAATCGAGCCGCTCGATGGACTTCTCGTGTTGTTCGCGTAGCGCCGCCAGCGTCCGCCGCTCGCCTTCGACCGACGCAAGCCGCGCACTCGCCTCGGAGACCGACCGCAGCGCCGCCTCGCGCCGTTGCGTCGCGAGGTTCAGGTCGTCCTCGATCGTCCCCATGGCAGCGCGGCGCTCGTCCCGGCGCTGTTGAAGCTGCGCTGCCGCCTGCTCTGCCTGCGTGATCTGCGCCTGGCGGCTCGCCCGCTCCCGTTCGATGTCCGCGCGCTTCGAAAGCACGGCGTCCATGTCGCGGCGAAGCCGGTGCAACCGTTCGCGTTCGCGCTCCACGTCGAAGCGTGCGGCTTCCAGGGCGCGGCGCATCATCTCGTAGCTCGCTTCGGCTTCGTGGGAGCGGCGGGCAACCTGTTCGATCGCCGCTCGAGCATCCGCCACGCGCTCGGAGCTGATGGCGGTGCGTTTGTGGAGCTCCTCGATCCGCTCAGGCAGCTCTTCGATTTCTCGCTGCCGGATGAATTCCCCTTCGTCCGCCCCAGTGGTCCCGCCGGCAATGACACCCGTCTGCTCGATGAAGATCCCGTCGAGGGTCACGACAGAGCCCAGAGCGCGCTTCACCATCCGCAGGCCCGTCGGCACATCCTCTACGATGATCACCCGGCCGAGCAGGGTATCGATCAGGTTCTTGACCCGGTTGTCGCAGCGGATCAGCTTCGCTGCCACGCCGACCACCCCGCGCTCCTTCTGGAGGTTCAGCGGGTACACGTGACGCACTGTATCCAGCGGCAAGAACTGCGCGCGGCCCTGCTTTCGCCGCTGGAGGACGTTGATCGCTTCGAGAGCCACGTTCTCGTTCTCGACCACCACCGCATGCAGCCGCTGTTCGAGCGCCGCATTGATCGCTATCTCCAGCCCGGCAGGCACCCGGATCTGCCTCGAGAGCAACCCAATGACGCCGTTGATCTCCGGCGGCTCGCCCATGCTGCCCGGCTCGAACTCGTCCATCAGTGCCTGGCCCATGATCAGGACGTTCCGCGTGCCCGCCGCCACTCCGTCGTGTTCCGCCTGCACCCTGCGCAGGGCATCGAGGCGCCCTTCCAGGTGGTCGAGCTCGCGAAGGTCGGCGTTGCCGGCCGTCTCGAAGTCGCGCACTTCATCCTGCACGCGAGCCAGTTGTTCCCGCGCCGCGTCCGCCTCGGCACGCGCTGCATCCACGTTCAGTTCGCCTTCTGCCACGCCCGTCCGGGCTTCCGCAAACCGCCGGCCGAACCCGATCAGTTCGACGATGACCGCCTTCCGCCGCGCGACAAGCTGCTCGAGTTCGCGATCCAGGTCCACGATCCGCCGCTGCGAGGTTTCGATATCGACCGACATGCCGTTTGCGCGCCGGTCGTCGCCTTCGGCCCCATCGCGCAACTCCTGCATGCGGGACCGCAGCGTGGAGTACTCGCGCTCCGCTGCATCCAGTTCCGCCCGGGTCCGGGTCGCCTCGTCTTTGGCTGTCTCGGCCTCGCCCACAACCTCGATACCCCGCCGGCCTTCGTCGACGTCTGTCGAAGCCAACGACAACCGCTCGCTTTCGAGCGCTTCCAGCTCCAGGCGCACTTCTTCGCGCCTTGCCGAGACCATGTTGTGCCGTTCCCGGTCGAGCGCGATCGCTTGCTCCGTCGCCACCAGCCGCTGCTCGATCTCGGCATTGCGCGTGTCCCGGCGGCCAATTGTCTCTCGCCGCCGCCGGATCTCCTCGGAAAGCGTGCGAAGTTGCTCGCGCAGGTGGTTCACCCGTTGCGTGGCGCCCGCGTTCTCGGCGTGCCCCTGGTCCAGCGCGGCGCGCGCCCGTACCAGCGTGTTCTGCGCCTCGCTCCAGAGGTGCCCGTAGTACGTCTTCAACAGGTCCAGCAGCTCGGCTGAAAGCGCCTTGTGCTCGGCTGCCCGGTCTGCCTGGCGGCTCAGTTGCGCCAGCCGAGGCTCGATCTCTTCGATGATCAGCGTGACGCGGTCGATGTTCTCTCGCGTCGCCGCGAGCCGGTCCATCGCCTCGCGAATCTTGAGCCGGAACCGCTTCACGTCCGCCGCCTCGTCCAGGAACGAACGCCGCTCGTCGGGCGACATGCTCAGCACTTCGTCCACGAGGCCCTGGCCCATGATCGAGTAACTGTTCTGCCCGACATCGCCCTTCATCAGCAGGTCGACCACGTCACGCAGCCGAACGCGCGAACCGTTCAGCAGGTACTCAGAATCACCGTTGCGGTACACGCGGCGCGCAATTTCGACTTCGGCGAAATCAACGGGCAGCCAGCGCTCTTCGTTGTCCAGCGTCAGGGCGACCTCGGCCATACCCACGGCCGCGCGGTCTTTCGTCCCGGCGAAGATGACGTCTTCCTGCTTCTTCGCCCGCAGGAGCTTCGTGCTCTGCTCACCCAGCACCCAGCGAATCGCGTCCGAAACGTTGCTCTTGCCCGAACCGTTGGGCCCCACGACCGCCGTGATGCCCCGCCCGTAGTCGAAGTTGGTGCGATTCGCGAAACTCTTGAAGCCCTGGACGGAAAGCCGTTTCAGGTACACGGGGCTACTCCTCCGCCTTCTGGGAGGTCAACGCAACCACGGCTTCCTGTGCGGCAGCCTGTTGCGCCTCGCGTTTGCTCCGGCCCTCGCCCCGTCCGAGAGTCGAGCCCGCGACGCGGACTTCCACGATGAACCGGTGGGTCGCACCGGCGGCTTCCTGCACCGTCACATATTCCGGTGGTTCATGCCAGCGAGCCTGCACGAGATGTTGCAGCGAGCTTTTCGCATCGACCCGGGCGCCTTCGCGGCGAATCTGTTCGAGCTCCGGTTTCAGCAACCGCCGGGTGAACGCCTTCGCCGTCCGGTACCCGTGCGCCTCGTACACCGCGCCGATCATTGCCTCCAGCGCCCCTGCAAGGTTGCGGTCGCGGTGGCGTCCGCCGGCGGCTTCTTCACCGCGGCCCAGGATCATGTGCTCGCCCAGGCCAAGCCGGTTCGCCACCCGCGCAAGGCTCGTCCCTCGCACGATGTCCGCCCGCATCCGGGTCAGGTCGCCTTCCCCCGAATCAGGAAACTGGTCGAACAGGACGGACGCGATGATCATCCCCAGCACCGAGTCGCCGAGGAATTCGAGCCGCTCGTTGGAGATTGCGGATGCGTCAGCCTCATTGAGATACGAGGCATGCGTCAGCGCCTGGCCCAGGAGGTCTTCCGGAAGCGGCCTGACCCCGAGCTGTGCAACCAACTGCGCGTAGTCCGTCGTAGTGGCCAGGCCACGCACCCTTCCGCCCTTCGCCGCGAAGGGCTTCTCGCCGTGTCATGAACGCGCGCGAGAGGAATTGCTAAAGCGCTATGATCATAGGGATTTCGTTCCCCGCGAGTCAAGGTTCATGTACGCTCGGAAAAGGTCAACACGATGTCTACCGAAGCCCTGTCTGAACTCTGCGTCGTCTGCCTCCTCACCGTTGAGCCGTACATGGTCGCCTACTGCGGTGTCTGCGGGAGCCTCTACCACCTGAACTCGCGGGCGGACCTCCCGGGCGAGGATTGTGGCCAGGTCTGGATCAACGAAGACCACCTGGGGCTCGAATTCGCCTGCAACACCTGCCTGAATCCCGAACCCCCGCCCGGCGCGCTCGATGACGTCCTTGACCTCGCCGAAGCAGCGACGGTCGCGAAACTGCCCGAATCCGTGCTCGAACGCGCGGCCCAGCTCGGCCACCTCAAGCACCGCCAGACTTCATCGGGCGTCCTCCTCTTCACCCGCGGCGACGTCCTCGCCTTCGCCGTCGCGCATTAGCAGTCAGCACCAGTCGACAATCGTCAATCCCCAATCGACAATTGCCCGGTGCCCGCCACCGTCTGCGTGGAGTGCAAGGAAGCCATCGGCCGCCTGAGCGCGCTGATCTGCGCTGATTGTGGCGGCCTGTTTCATTTTCCCGACGCCCGGATCAACGAAATGGGCCGGGCCTGTGGAGTTCACGTGATCGGATTCCGGAACCTGCTCGGACGCGATGTCGTCCCACTCTGCCTGCGCTGTGATATGGCCTTCCGCCTGCGCTTCGGGGTCCCCTCATGAGCACTCGGACGAGGAAGAAGCGCGGCGGGCCTCCCACGCATGCCGCCGTTACGGGCACGCAAGCGGTCGGCGGCTACCAGCAGGTCCCCATGCCCGTCTGGCGATGGCGCACCGTCCCGGTGTACATGGCCTTCGCTGTCGGCGGCTTCGTTGGCACCTGGGGCGGCGTCTTCGCAATGGACAATTACAACGAGACAAGTGACTCAACCTACCTGACGATCGTTTACGTCTTCTGGGCGCTCCTGCTCGGATTCGGCCTGTCCCGGTTGGTCTCCCGCTGGATGCTCAGCCGGGGCTGGAGCCGTGCTCGCGAGGCCAACCGTAAATAATTCGTCGCAATCTCATCATCGTCCCGTTCGAGCGACTTCGTGTCGTCTTGACACGAAGTCCCGAAGCTGCCACTGTTGAACCACGGACTTAGTGTAGAAATGACACTAAGTCAGGAGGCAACGATGGCAGTACTCACCCCGAAGGCCCCCAGCTTCATCGAAAAGCTGGTCCTTTACACGGACCCTGACACGTGCCCCACCGATGCCCTCATCCCCATCCCGCTCGCCGACGAGCCGGCCTTCGTCAGCTGGCAGCAGGACATCCCGCGCGAGTACCTCAAGATGTCCCCCGAGGAGCTGGACCGGCGCATCACCTTCGCCCGCAAGCAACTCGGTGCGAAGCTGACGATCCTCGGCCACCACTACCAGCGCGAAGAAGTGATCAAGTACGCCGATTTCGTTGGCGACAGCTTCCAGCTCGCCCGCCAGGCTCAGCAGCAGACGGACCTTGAGTACATCCTGTTCTGCGGCGTCCACTTCATGGCCGAATCGGCCGACATCCTGACCGCCGAGAAAGTCCGCGTCATCCTGCCGAACATGGCCGCCGGCTGCTCCATGGCCGACATGGCGGACCCGGACGACGTCCACCAGGCCTGGGACGAAATCCACGAGATGATCGGCGACGGCGCGAGCGTCGTGCCCGTTACCTACATGAACAGCGCCGCCAGCCTCAAAGCCTTCGTCGGCGAGCGCAACGGCCTCGTCTGCACCTCCAGCAACGCCCCACGCGCCCTCAAGTACGCCTTCGAACAGGCGGAGAAGGTGCTCTTCTTCCCGGACCAGCACCTCGGCCGCAACACCGGCTACGACATGGGCATCCCGCTCGACGAAATGGTGCTCTGGAACTTCCGCATGCCGAACGGCGGGACCACGCCCGAAGCCCTGCGGAAAGCCCGCATCATCCTCTGGCAGGGCCACTGCAGCACCCACCAGCGCTTCTCCGTCGAACAGATCGAGAAGGCTCGGAAAGAGCACCCGACCGTGAAAGTCATCGTCCACCCCGAATGCCGCTGGGAAGTCGTCCAGGCGTCGGACCTGAACGGCTCGACTGAGAAGATCACCCGCACGATCACCGAGGCGCCCGCAGGCTCCGTCTGGGCCGTCGGCACCGAGATCAACCTGGTGAACCGGCTCCAGCTCCAGAACCCGGACAAGACGATCTTCTGCCTGGACCCGGTGGTCTGCCCCTGCAGCACCATGTACCGCATCCACCCGGCCTACATCGCCTGGACGCTCGAAGCGCTCCTCCAGGGCGTCGTCGTCAACGAAGTGAAGGTCGACGCCGAAACCCGCAAGTGGTCACTGGTCGCCCTGGAGCGAATGCTCGCGCTGCCATAGCGCACGCCCTCCCTGAACCGCGACCCTTCGGGAGCGGATGGTGGCCCCGGCGACCATGCCGCGCGCCAGCCATCTCGGCCGCTTGAACCCCGACTGTTTGATACCGCTGGACCGCGACCCTTCGGGAGCGGATGGTGGCCCCGGCGACCATGCCGCGCGCCAGCCATCTCGGCCGCTTGAAACCCCAACTGTTTGATACCGCTGAACCGCGACCCTTCGGGAGCGGATCGTGGCCCCGGCGACCATGCCGCGCGCCAGCCATCTCGGCCACTTGAAACCCCAACTGTTTGATACCGCTGAACCGCGACCCTTCGGGAGCGAATCGTGGCACTGGCGACCATGCCACGCGCCAGCCATCTCGGCCACTTGAAACCCCAACTGTTTGATACCGCTGAACCGCGACCCTTCGGGAGCGAATCGTGGCACTGGCGACCATGCCACGCGCCAGCCAGCATCCCCCGACCCGCCCAGGCCCGACTGTCAAGGAGGGCAGACCTCCCGCCGCGTGCCCACCGCTCTCGCTCCTCCCCTCCTCTTACAAGACCCATCGGGCCGATCTGACGGCCCTTTCGCCCCACTTCACGCCCCTCCCCAGGGTCGATACTACCGGTACAGAAACAAACCCCGGCGGGGTTCGAGGGAAAGGAGGAAACGGAAATGACCAGGACCAATGGCCGCCGATTCCATGCCCTCTACCAGGTCTGGATCGTGCAGAACTAGACGACCAGGCCGAGCGCGAACCAACGCTGGAGGTGCTCCAATGAAGGTCAAGTTTCACGTGATGTACCGGGTATGGTTCGGTCCGAGCTAAGGCTCGCACCAGAGCCAGGCACAGCGTCCCAATCCTGTTCGTGACAATTCTCCAGGCTGCATGAGCGAGCCAGCGGACGGCCCTCACAGCGTCCCCTCGGGACAGGAAGACGCAGCGGGATCAGGATTGAAGGACGGATAGCAAGACAGCGGAAACAGGCCCCTCGCCCGAGGGGCCTGTTTTCATGCCCGCGAAGTCGGCTGCCCGCCCACCGGCGCCGCGGTCTAAAATGGCTCGCCAACGGTATTCGCCGGAGGCAATCCAACCGCAAGGAACCTCACCCCACATGGGTCTTCGCACTCCTCAGCAGTACATCGAGTCAGTCCGGGACGACCGCACGGTCTTCTACCGCGGCGAAAGGGTGGCCGACGTCACCACCCATCCCGTGATCAAGAAGGCCGTCCACCACGCCGCCCTCGACTTCGAAATGGCCGAAGACCCCCGTTACAAGGACCTCGCCGTCGTCAACGAAGGCGCCGGCGAGTACTCCCGCTACTTCAAGATCCCCGCCTCCACCGACGACCTTCTCAAGCGCTCCCAGCTCATCGAAGCCGCCACCGCCGAAGGCAAGACCCTCGTCGTCCTCGTCAAGGAAATCGGCACGGACGCGCTCTTCGCCCTCCACCGCGTCGCCCGGCAGGTCGACACCAAGTACGAGACGGACTATCTCAAGCGCGTCCAGGCTTTCTACAAGCACTGCCGCGACAACGACCTCGCCCTCTCCGTCGCCCAGACCGACGTCAAGGGCGACCGCTCGGCTGGCCCGCTCAACCAGCCCGACCCCGACATGTACACCCGCATCGTCGAACGCCGCCCTGACGGAATCGTTGTTCGCGGCGCGAAGATCCACACTTCCTGCACCACCAACGTCAACGAGCTCATCGTCCTGCCCACGCGCGCCATGGCCGAGGCCGACAAGGACTACGCCGTCTCCTTCGCCATCCCCGTGAACACGCCCGGCCTCAAGCTCATCGCCAGCCCGTATGGCGGCGGCGCCAAGGCTGAATTCGACGCGCCCCTCTCGGCGGACCGCAAGATGATGGAGACGATTACCATCTTCGACGACGTCTTCGTGCCCTGGGAGCGCGTCTTCATGGCCGGCGAATACGACTTCGCGGGCGCGATGGCCCTCGGCTTCGTCGAGTACCACCGATTCACCGCCGTCTCCTACAAGCTGCCCCTCGTCGACGCCCTGATCGGCTCAGCCCTGCTCATGGCCGACCTCAATGGCATTTCGAAGGCCGCCCACGTGCGCGACAAGCTGATCTGGCTCATCAGCTACGCCGAAACCCTCCGCGCCCTGACCGACATGGCAGCCATCCGAGGGCAGGCCGATGCCGACGGCATCTTCGCCCCGGACGCCCTGACCACGAACATGGCGAAGTACCACTTCGCGCACAACTACCACGAAGCCCTCCAGCACGTGCAGGACATCGCTGGCGGCATGCTCGTCACCGGCCCAGGCGTCGAGGACTTCGCCTCGCCCGACACCGGCGACCTGCTCCGCAAGTACCTTGGTGGCCGTGCCGGCATCGACGGCGAAGTCCGCACCCGCGCCATGAACATGGTCTCGGACCTCACGACCGGGGACTTCGGCGGCTACCACGCCGTCCTCGCTATCCACGCCGAAGGCTCGCTCGAAGCCGAGAAGCTCATGATCTCCCGCGCCTATGACTCCCGCCGCACCCTCGCCTACGCCAAACAACTCGCCGGCGTCTAGGAGCACGTCATGTCCGACAAGAAGACGGCCATCCACGACCTCGAACTCGGCTACCAGGAGTTTCGAGGACCGCTCGACCGCCTCGAAGATGACGACTTCGCGGAGGTCTGGCTCGGAAGCTGGAACCTCTCCCAGCTCCTGGCGCACATGGCCGGCTGGTATCGGGAGATGACACCAGCGTTCGCCCGCGTAGCCGCCGGCGAGCGCCCCACTCCCGCGGGCGTCGACTACAGCGACGCCGACGGGTGGAACGCGAAATTCGAGAAGCTCGCGAAGCCCGGCAAAGCCGCGCTCAAGGACTTCGACGATGCCTACCACGCCTACCTCGAAGCCGCCCGGGCCCTCCCCGGCAGCTTTTACGGCGTCGATCCCGAGAAGCGTCGTCCCAGGATCGGCAACCGCCTGCTCCAGGCCTCGGGCACCGGGCACTTCGAGGAACACCAGGAGCAACTCGATGAGTGGCTCAAGACGAAGGACGACTGAGGCGCGACATACCCGTGGAAATGCCGCTGTTTCCCCTGCGGACGGTCCTTTTCCCCGGGATGCCCTTGCCTCTGCGCATCTTCGAAGAGCGCTACAAAGTCATGATCCGGGAACTCCTCGATAGCGGCGGGGAGTTCGGCGTCTTGCTTATCCGCGAGGGCAACGAAGTCGGCGGCGGCGCCCGGCCGTACGACGTTGGCACACTCGCCCGCATCGAAGAGTCGGCCGAGACTGAGGGTGGGCGTTATGTCATTGAAGCACGCGGGACTCGCCGGTTCCGCCTGCGGCGCACGCTCTCTCCACGGCCTTACCCCTTCGGCGAAATCGAACTCATGGACGATAGTGACGAAGCGCTCAGCATCCCGCTCCGCCACGCGCTGGAAACGGTCCGCACCACGTTCCCGCTCTATTTCCGCCTCGCCCTCTCCCTCACCGATCAGTGGGCCCAGGGACTGAAGCTGCCGGACAAACCGCACGCGCTCGTCAACTTCGTCGGCCCATGGCTCCAGATCGACGAAGAATCGAAACAGCGGCTGCTGGAGTTCGAAACCGCCCAGGAACGCGTCGCGCACCTTGCGGAAATCCTCGACGACCTTCTCATGCGCACCCGCGAACGAGTGGACGATCACCGCCGGAGCAAGTTCAACGCCATCGGCTCAGGAAACTGACCGGCACTCAGGGCCGGGTACCAGGTACCGGGTACCCGGTACCTGGCGTCACATATTCCGAAGCAGGCGGATTCGCTCGTTGATTGGCGGGTGAGTGTCGAACAGGTTGTTCAAGAAGCTCGCATGCTCCTTGAGCGGGTTCGAAATGTAGAGGTGCGCGGTGGCCTTGTTCGCGGCCTCCAGCGGTTCCGGGTCCGATGCTATTTTCTCAAGCGCCCGAGCCAGCGCCTCCGGATGGCGGCAGAGCAAGGCGCCGCTCGCGTCGGCCAGGTACTCGCGTTGCCGGCTAATGCCAAACTTCAGCGCCTGCGCGATCATCGGCGCAAGGATCGCAGCCACGATCGCCAGCACGATGATGACCAGCACGATCGCGCCGCCGCCCTTGTCCTTGCTGTTCCGCCTGCTCCCCGCCCCCATGAAGCTCCAGCGCAGGAAGAAGTCGCTGATCAACGCCACGAGCCCAACCATCACTGTGGCCAGTGTCATGATCCGGATGTCGTAGTTCCCAATGTGCGACATCTCGTGCGCGATCACGGCTTCGAGCTCGATCGGCTCCAGCTTGTCGAGCAACCCCCGGGTCACCACCACGTGGGCGTGTTGCGGGTCGCGGCCGGTCGCGAACGCATTGGGCGCCGAGTCTTCCAGCACCCACGTCTTCGGCATCGGCAGCCCTGACCCAATCGCCAGGTTCTCCACCCGCCTCACGAACTCCCACTCCTCTTCCTTCGTAACCTCATGCGCCCCGGAGATCGAGAGCACCACGCTCGTCGCGACGTAGTAGCTCACCACGGCATAGATGATCAGCCCAATTCCAACAACGCCCAGGATCCCAATCGGCAAACCCAGGGCAATCGCAATCAACCCCACCAGCGCCGTCAACACCACGACGAACGCCACCATCAACACCCACGTCATGCGCTTGTTCGAAGCCACCCGGTCCCAGACCAGGAGGGAACCGGGAATGAAAGGCCGGGGAGTGAGTTCATCACTCATTAGCTGCTTCCGAACGACGAACGTCGAACGTCGAAGGACGCTCGCGTCCGGCCGGTACCTGCCCGCGAAGAGTCTTCTTCGAGCTCACGACGATTGCGGTTAGAGATGAAGCTTCACGCCGAAGTGACTCGACAGCCGCCGGGGGAACGATCGCTGAGTCCACGAGCAGTTCCAGCCAGTAGCAGCACTCATCCGCTTCCTCTTCGACAATGGAGAGCTTGGCGATCATGGCTGCACGACTCTGACTTCGCTGCGCCGCACGGTAATTCGCACCCACCGATGTGCCGGACCGCAGTAGCTGCCGTCCGATGACTTCAGCCGCCCGCGTTCTCGGAAGTTTCTCAGTGAGGTCGATTACGGCCAGCGCGAACGCCTTGGTGCGAGAACGGAGATCGTCGCTTTTCACACGGGGTGCCGCCTCAGCGTCGTTCGAAGTTCGTCGTTCGTCGGTCTAGGTGGTGGGGCTGGGGGGGTGGCGCTGGCGCGTCGTTGCCGAAGCTCACCCGCACGTCCTCCCTCGCCGCTTCTTCCGCTTCATAGAACTCGGCGGGTTCGAAATTGAACATGCCGGCGACAATCGAGCTTGGCACGGTCGCCGTCTTCTCGTTGTAGACGCGGACGTTGGAGTTGTAGAACTGCCGCGCGTAGGCAATCTTGTCTTCGGTATCGGTCAGCTCGCGCTGGAGCTCCAGGAAGTTCTGGTTTGCCTTCAGGTCCGGGTAGGCCTCTGCGACCGCGAACAGGCTGCGCAGGGCGCCGGTCAGCATGTTATCGGCCTGGGCCGCCTGTCCCGGCGTCGCCGCGCGGTCCAGCATCGCCCGGGCCCGAGTCACGTTCTCCAGCACTTCTTTCTCGTGCGCCGCGTAACCCTTCACGGTCTCGACGAGATTTGGGATCAGGCTACTTCGACGCTTCAGTTGTACGTCGATGCCTGACCAGGCTTCCTTCACCCGGATGCGGGCGCGGGCAAGGCCGTTGTAGATGCCGATGAGCCAGAAAACGAGCACCAGCACAACGACTGCGATGACAATCAGCGTGATAATCAGAGCCACGAAGAAACGCTCCTGGCGGGGGTCACCGCGAATCCTAGCACAGCGCAAGGAACGGACCGGGATAGGCCACGAGACGTACGTCAGGCTCCCCATCTCCCAGACTTGGGAGAAGAGGCACCGGGTGAGGGATCCCCGCTCCTGCTACAGTCCCTCCGTGCCCATCCTCGATCCTCGTGTCTCGCTCCAAATCCGTGCCGAATTCCTGCGCTGCGTGACGAACGAGAACGCTTTCGAGCGCTCAGCCACCCGGCGTCAGGAAATCCTCTCCTGGCTGGACGAGAACGGCTGGCTCGACCAAGTCGGCCTGCGGCTTCGCGACCCCAAAGAACAGATGCCATGGATCGAGCGAGACGTCGCCCGTGGATCATGGCTGCACTGGCACTGGACAGCCTTCACTGCGATGTATCCACTGGACTTTTGGCGCGCCGTGTCCGCGCTCTCCGAAGGTCAGGCGTCCGGCCTCGCCACGTGCCTCGACTTCCTCGAAGCCGATCCCTGGTGCTTCCGCTCGGGCTACGCCAAGCAACTCATCGTCCGTAACGTTCGTCACCTGCGCCTCGGAGGCACCTCCCTCGCGCGACTCCAGGAGACGCTCCTCATCCCGGTGCACGCCGGTCCTCGCATCGAGTTCCGCGAGTACATACGAACCGCCCGAGCTTTCGCCACCCCGGAGTTTCGCGTGAGGCTGCGCCAACTTGCAGGCTCGCTCAGCATGCCGCCGGCAACAGGTACCGAGCAGCGCGCGCGCTGGATGCTTGAGGCCGTGGAGCGGGACTAACGATCGCCCACGTCACGCCCCGTGATCTCTCCTTGCCCGCCACGCAGGGGGCGGGGTGAGGGCTGTACCGGCCCCAACGGGTTTGCTCAGGCAAAGTGTCAGGGCGGAGCCCTTGGGCCGTTCTCATTGGCCCCGGCCGCACCGCCCACACGACTCTACACCGTGCTCCCCGTCTTCCGCGAGGCAGTAGAAGCCGCAACGCGGTTCACCCCTGCCAGCCCATCCGAACCAGTCACTCCACGCTCACCTGATGACGCGAAACGGCACCCGCACCCCGCATCCCTCGTTGCTCCTCGGCACCTGGCACCTGGCACCTGGCACCTACAACAGCACACCCTCGGCCAGCAGGTCCGCCACTTCGTCCATCGTCAGCCCGATGATCCGCTCGCAGACGTCCATCGTGTGCTCGCCCAGCAATGGCGCCGGGCCGCGGACCTTCCCCGGCGTCTCCGAAAGCACCGCTCCCGGCCCATCGTGCGCCTCGCGGCCCGCCTCCGGGTGGTCGACGTACTGGTAGTAGCCGCGGGCCTTCATGTGCTCGTCACGGTCGAGAAGGTCCTGCGAGTTCTCCACGACCCCGGCCGGCACTCGCGCAGCCTGCAGTGTCGCGGCCGCGTCTTCAGCCTTCAGGCCCGCGGTCCAACTGTTGACCAGCGCCTCGAGCTCGGCCTCGTTCTGCTTTCGCGCCGGGAACGTCGCGAACTTCGGGTCGCTTGCTACGCCGCCGTGGCCCAACGCCGCGGCCGCTCGTTGCCACTCGGCGTCGGACCGGCAGGCAATGGCTATCCAGCGGTCCGGCGAATTCACGGACTCCGCGTCGTCGGCGCAACGGAAAGCCCCATGCGGCGAAGCGGACAGGCTGCGGTTCCCGCCGCGCGTCGGGTTCGTGCCGTTCACCAGGTGTTCCGGCACGGCGGTCCCAAGCGTATTCACCACGGACTCCAGTTGCGGCAGCTCGATGCACTGGCCCTTGCCCGTCCGGTTCCGGTAGCGAAGCGCGGCGAGCATAGCCGTGATCGTGTGCCCGGGGTTGACCACGTAGTCCGGGTAGTTCGTCCCAATCCCGAACGGCGGCCTGTTCGGGAAGCCCGACATCTCGCTCAGACCCGTCACCGGCGTGAGGACCGCCCCGAAGCCCAGGAAGTCCTTGTGCGGACCCTCCATTCCCTGCATCGGCGCGTACGCGGCGATGATCCGCGGGTTCACGCGCGAAATCTGCTTGTAGGTCAGGTTCCACTTCTCGACGACGCGCGGCGTGAAGTTCGTCAGAAAGATGTCGCACTTCTCGATCAGGCGGTAGCCAATCTCCTGGCCCTTCTCCGTGTTCAGGTTCAACTGCAGCGAGAGCTTGCCCGTGTTGAAGTTGTTGAAGTACCCGGAAACGTTGTAGCCCTCCTTGAACGTCCCGTCCGGCTTCATCGGGAACGGGTGGCCGCGGCGCAGCCCATCGAGCTTCGCCTCCGATTCGACGCGGATCACTTCCGCCCCGAACTGCGAAAGCGTGTTTCCGGCAATCGGGCCCGCGCCGAACCACGAAAAGTCTCCAACGCGCAGCCCTTCGAGTGGCAGTTTGCTCATCGTTCTCTCCTCTACAGGCTTGCGAGCACGGCTTCCGTGTGCTCGCCCAGCCGTGGCGGCCGCGTCACGATCGCCGGTGTCTCCGACAGGCGGTACGGCGGCCCCGGGAACTCCACCGGCTTCCCCGCGACCGTGTCCGGGAAGGTCACGTACCAGTTGCGTGCCCGCAGTTGCGTGTTCTCCGCCAGGTCATTCGGCTTCGAAACGATGCCGATCAGCAACCGCCGCCGCTGGCCTTCTTCGTACGACTCTTTCGCCGTCTTGTCCGCGAAGAACTTCCCAATGACCTCATTGATGTGAGGCAGCGCACCCATCACCTGCCCCGCCCGCGCCGGGTCGCTCATCATCTGCGTCAGGAAGGCCATGTTCATCGAGGCGATGATCTCGCGATACACGTCCTCATCGAGGTCCTCCTGCTTGCCCTCTTCGCGCATCCAATCGACCAGCGCCGGGAGGTCTTCGCCCGCCGGAGCGATGATGAACAGCAGGATGTAGCCGTCTTTCACCTTCAACGTCCCCGCGCCGGGGAGCCGGATCGGGATGGCGCCGAGCTCGCCGGTGCGTACACGGTTCTTCTTCTGGAAGTCCCACGTCTGCATCGCCGTCTCTTGCGACATCGAGCATGCCTCCTGCGCCGAAACGTCTACCTGCTGGCCCTGCCCGGTCGCTTCCGCGTGGAGCAACGCGACCATCGTGCCCTGGGCGGCGTGAATACTCGCCGAAACGTCGGCCTGGTGGCCGTAGATCATGTTCGGGGGGTCGGCCATTTCGCCGGCCAGCGTCATCAGCCCGCCGGTGGCCTGGCCGACAATGTCCGAGTACACCCAGTTGGCGTGCGGCCCGGTCTGTCCGAATCCGGTGACGGAGGTGTAGACGAGGGACGGCTTCTCCGCATGAAGCTGGACGTACCCGAGGCCTCGCTCCGCCAGGAAACCCACCGGGTTGTCTTCGAGAATGATGTCGGCGCTGAGCACCAGCTTCTTCGCCGTGGCGCGCCCGGCCTCGGTCTCGATGTCCAGCACCACCGACTTCTTCGATGTGTTCTGTACCCAGAAGGCGAGACTTGCGTCAGGCTCGCCCTCGTGGCCGGTGACGAACGGGGCGGCATTCCGCTGCAGTCCGCCTCCCGGCGGCTCGACCTTGATCACGTCCGCTCCCAGGTCCGCCAGCAGCTTGCCGCAGTACGAACCGGCCTCATCCGTGAACTCGACTACGCGAACGCCTTCGAGGGCGCGCTCCGCCATTCGTTACGCCTCCGGTACCGCGGTCACCCGCTGCTGCAGATCCCGCCCGAGGATCTCCGCCGCCTGCTCGACCATGTCGTGCAAGATGTCCGCCGCCGGCCGGATCTTCGTGAGCAGGCCTGAAGCCTGCCCGGCCGCGTTCATCAGCAGGTCCTCGCGCCCGGCCTGCCGTGCCGAATACACCAGGTCCTGGATCAGCATCCCCTGGATGCCCATCGGCAGCGCCTTGATGCCGGAGGCCTCGTACGCCTCGATCAGCGGGTTGGTGATGTTCCGCATCGTCTTGCCGCTGTAGAGCCGCGTGATCTTCGTGTCCTCGTCGCCGGCCGCGAGTACGCGCTCCTTCTGCATCTCGGGCTGGTTCGCTTCCTGGGCCACCAGGAACGCAGTGCCGCACCACACGCCCACCGCGCCCATGGCCAGCGAGGCCGCAAGCCCGCGCCCGTCCGCAATGCCGCCCGCCGCAATAACCGGGGTCGGGGCTACGGCGTCGATCACCTGGGGGACGAGCGCGAGGGTGGCTATCCGGCCGGTATGTCCACCGGCCTCCGTGCCCTGGGCGACGACGGCGTCGGCGCCGATGCCCGCAACACGCTTCGCGTTTTTCACGTTGCCGACGAGCGAGAGCACCTTCGTGCCGTTCGCCTTCATCCGTTCCATCCAGGGGGCGGGGCTGCCGAGGCCGGAAGCGAACACCGCCACCTTCTCCTCGATGACAATCTCCATCTGCTCGTCCGACATCCCGCCGCCGGTCCGGCGCGCGGGCGCCGCGGTGGCGGCGGGCCGGGGAGCTTCCTTCCACGGGATGCCGACATCTTCGGCCACCTTTCGTAGCCCCTCATAGGTCTCCCGAGGGATCAGGTCACGGGGGTCGCGAGGCATTTCCCCGCTCGCGGCGCCGCCCATGTAATTGGAAGGCAGGAGCAAGTCCACGCCGAACGGCTTGTCCGTCATGGACCGGACCTTGTTGATCTCCTCGCGCAATCGCTCGGCGCCGAATCCCGCGCCACCGATCACGCCAAGTCCGCCCGCGTTCGAAACAGCGGCCACAAGGTCCGCCGTGGCCACTGGGCCTGTCAGCCCGCCCGCCACTGGGCCCATCCCCGCGAGGATCACCGGGTACTCAATGCCCAGCATGTCACAGAGAGCCGTCCGCAACACAGGTCGCGCCATCTGGCACCTCCAGCAAGTTGAATCGGCCCCACTATACGTGACAGAAAAGAACGCGACAGACCGCCCGGCGCCTGCCTAGACCGGCTACGGCGCTCAGGCGAAGATGACACGCGTGAACAGCCCCGTAACCCCCTGGGTCCTCGCCGGGCGCATCCTCTCCATCATCGGGATGGCGTTCTTCGCGGCGGTCGCCATCTTAATGTTCATCATCCCCGAGTGGACCTACGGACTGATCGCCGTGGCGCTGTTCTGGCCGTTCTTCGGCCTTATCGTGCTGGTCGAGCGCTACCAGGCGAAGCACGGCCTGATTGGCCCGGAAACCGACCCGGAAAGTGCCGAGTAGGCCGTTCCACGCCCCATCCGCCTCGCGGGTGGGCTGCCTGGCGGCGTGCTCGCTTGCGCTGGCCACGC
The DNA here is from genome assembly GCA_046328215.1 of Dehalococcoidia bacterium. Lineage (GTDB taxonomy): Bacteria > Chloroflexota > Dehalococcoidia > Tepidiformales > Tepidiformaceae > Amarobacter. The sequence goes on from JAXLXA010000013.1 coordinate 62,190, forward strand.
TGCTTAGTTCGTGTTCGAACGGCGATGCCTACTCCGAGCTCAAGCCCCTGCTCTGCACGCAAGATGACATCGGCCCCGGCTACCAGCAGCTCACCGACGGCGACTTCTCCGTACGCGACCTCGCGGACCTCGGCCCGGACGCGGACCAACGCGAGCGCGAACTGCGCCAGGCGGGCGCCCAGCACGGCCGCTTCGTGCTCTTCAAGCAATCGCTTCCGAAACCCCCCTTCGACCCGCCGGTGAACGTGGTATGCCAGGCGTGGCGGTTCGATTCCGCCGAACAGGCCCGCGCCTTCGTGCGCAGTCTCCAGCCAGACGACTCCCTGGCCACGACCGCCATGACCTGGATCCCGGAGGACGATCGCAACTTCGCGCTCGTGAACGCGAGCGAATCCCCGGCACCTCCCGGAGAGGCGTGGGCTCGATTCGCCATACGCGCGGGCAAAGGTGAAGAGACAATGAACGCGATTTATGACGCCACAAGTTCGGGCAGCACCGTGCTCACAGTGGTAACCGGTGAGGCCGATGGCACCCAGAGCCCAGAGCAGAACGCTCGACTCGCCGCGGTGCTCGCCGCGCGCTCACACCGGCTAATCCCGCCACGCCCCTAGCGGTACTCGGTACCGGGTACTCGAAACGCTATTTCGCCTCGATGGTAACCGTGCTGATGGTGATCGGAGGGTTCGGCTTCTCACCCTGCGTCGGCGCATTGGCAATCGCATCGACGATGTCCATGCCGGTCACCACCTCCGCGAACGGGTAGAACTTGTTGGCGCTCGGGTTGCTGTAGTCCAGCGAAGGGTTGTCTTTGACGTTGATGAAGAACTGGCTGCCGAACTCCGAGGCGCCGCTCACCTTGGCCATGCTCAACGTCCCGCGCTTGTTGGCGATTTCGTTTGGTTCGTCCTTGGTGGTGTAACCCGGGCCGCCGCTGCCGGTCCCGGTGGGGTCGCCCGCCTGGATCACGAAGTTCTTGGCCACCCGGTGGAACGTGATGTTGTCGAAATACCCCTTCTGCGCTAGGAAGACGAAGCTGTTGACCGTCGCCGGAGCCTTGTCGGCGTAAAGCTTCAGGACGATGTCGCCCTTCGAGGTTTTGATGGTGGCCGTGTACTGCTTGGCGGCGTCGACAACCTGCTCCGCGGCTGCAAACTGCTTGTTGTTCGCCGTCGCGCTCGCGCTCGGAGTCGCGTTCGGGTCAACGGTGACACTGCTCGTCGGTGTCGCCGTGGGAAGATCCGCGGCCTGGTTGTTGTTCTTGCTCACCCGGTTGGAGAACAACGCCGTACCCACCGTGACAATCGCCACAACCACGCCAACGATTGCGAACAGCTTGATGTTCCCGAGGATGTTCATCGGGAAGCCGGGCTTGTAAATCTCGCTTGGAGAGGTGTTGCCCAGGGAATAGTTGCGGCGGCGCGATGGCTCCTGCCGCAGGTGCTGCAGCTCGCGCTTTCTTCGTTTGGCCACGTTGGAAAACCTCGATCTTCGGAGCGGCCACGTCCGTGGTCCGCTGTGGGCCAGTATACGAACGGCCCCCATAAGGGCCATACAAGGAGCGGAAACCGGCGATAAAGACGCTACGCCCCGGTGAAGCCCAGGCGCACCAACTCCTCGCGCGCTACATCGCGATCGTCCCACGGCAGACTGTGCGTCCCGAACACGATCGACTTTTCGTGGCCCTTCCCGGCGATGACCACGATGTCGCCCGGCTGGGCCCGTTCCAGGGCCGCCCGAATTGCTTCCCGCCGGTCCTCGATCTCCAGGAAGTCCCGGCCACGTACCCGGCCCGCGCTCTCCGCGTGACGGCCGATCTCCCGCACGATGGCGGTGGGGTCCTCGGTGCGTGGGTCTTCATTCGTGAACACCGCGAAGTCGGCGCCCTCGGCTGCGGCCCGCCCGACGCCAAAACGCCGGCCCGGGTCGCGCTCACCCGCGGCGCCAACCACGATAAGCAGCTCGCCCTGCGTCACATCGCGAAGCACTTCGAGCACCTTCCGGACGGCATCCCCGGTGTGGGCGTAGTCCACGATGACTTCGAAGGGCTGCCCGGCAACGATGCGCTCCATGCGGCCCGGCACGCCGGTGCATTCCGCAAGCCCGCGCGCGATGTCCTGCAACGGCGCTCCGCAGGCGAGCCCCGCCCCCGTGGCGGCCAGGGCGTTCATCACGTTGAACATCGCGGGCAGGCGGATCGACGTCTCCGCCCGCTGTCCGCCGGCCTCAACGCGGAAGTCGGTGCCATCCGGGCGCAGCACGATGTTGCGCGCGGTGACGTCCGCTTCCCGGGACTCAAGCCCGAAACGAATCGGGGTTGCGCCCGTCCGCCACAGCATCGCATTCGCGGAAGGGTCGTCCACGTTCACCACGGCGGACTTCGGGATGCCCTTGTCCACGCTCGTTTCGAGCGCGGCGAACAGCAGGCCCTTCGCTTCGCGGTAGGCCTCGAACGTCTTGTGGAAGTCGAGGTGGTCGCCCGTGATGTTCGTGAAGACCGCGACGTCGTATTCGCAGTGGTCCAGCCGGTTCAGCGCGAGGCCGTGACTGGTGCTCTCAACGATGGCGAATTCGCAGCCCGCGTCGGCCATCCGGCGAAGCAGCCGCTGGACCTCCGGCGCTTCCGGCGTCGTCATCCTGTCGGTGACCTTTCCGGCCTCTCCGGGAAAGTAGGTGTCCACGGTCCCGAGCCGTCCGACGACGCCACCAGCCGCTTCCAGACCGGAGGTGAGCATGTGGGAGGTGGTGGTCTTCCCATCGGTGCCGGTGATCCCGATGACCGTCATCTCGCGCCCGGGATGTCCGTAGAACCAGGCGGCCGCGCTGGAGAGCGCCGGCCGGGTCTGAGGCACCGAGATCACCGCGAGCGACTCCGGCAGGCCCAGGACCGAGTCGGCGTGATCGGCCTGGACCACGACAGCCGCCGCGCCGGCAGCCGCGACCTGGGGAAGAAACCGGTGCCCATCGACCGTGAACCCCGGGACGGCCACGAAGAGTGTCCCCGGCCGGGCATTCCGCGAGTCGTGTTCAACAGCGTCGACGACGGTTCGGCGCTCGCCTCGCAGCAACCTCGCCCCGGGGAGTTCGGTCAGCAGTGAGCCAAGCGTGCGCGGTTCGGTCATGCGCCGATCCTACCGGCGCCCATCGTCACTGTCGCCGCAGCCGCCACCGACCGCCTTTGCCTCTTGCCGGGAAGCTACTGCTCCAGCCCCTGAAGCACGTCGAGGAAGTTCCCCAGCATCCGGGCCGTTGCTCCCCAGATGAGGTCGTCGCCGAACTGGTAGCTCTGAAACTCATACTCGCGGCCGTTGATCACCCTCCGGTCGGGGATGAGGTTCCGGGGGTCCCGCAGGTGCGCGAGCGGCACTTCGAGCAGGTACGCCACCTCGTGGTCGCTGAACTTCCAGTGATAGGGGAACCGGTCCAACCACCCGACAAACGGCGTCACCAGGAAGTTCGAAATGGTCACCATGTCGTCGAGCTGCCCGAGCACATCGATGTGCCTCGGGTCCACGCCGATCTCCTCGTGCGTCTCGCGCAGCGCCGTCTGGAGCACGGACTCATCTTCCGGATCGGTGGCGCCGCCGGGGAAGCTGATTTGCCCCTTGTGGTCCCTGACCGAGTCTGTCCGCTTCTGGAAAATGATGTGCGGGCCACTCGGCCGCTCGTGCAGGATGAGCATCACCCCGGCCGGAGGCAGTGGAGGGTCGGGACGCTGTTCGATCGGTTCGTAAACCCCCAGTAGCCGCCGGACGTCCTCTCTCACGAATCCAGCCTACCCCAGACGCATCGCGAACTGCCGCCGCTTCGTCGATTCCACCAGTTCGTCCCAGATGCGCTCGTTGAACGCGTGAGCTTCGGAACCTTCCGTTGCCTCGACAGCGGCGTGGAGCGCGATGAGTCCCCGTCGCAATGCATCGTTCTCGGCCTGCAGGCTGGAAATGCGGAAGTCCTTCGCTGGCGGCGTCGCGATGGCGGCCTCAACCTCGGCCCGCGCCGAGCCCGCCAGGGACAGGCCATCGGCGAGCAGTTCCCTGGTCGCCCGGTTTTCCACCACCAGGCGGTCGGCTCCTCGCTCGCATTCTTCGGCCACCCACAGCGCCAATTGCGCGGCAATACCAACCGTCTGCTGACCGAAAGGCGTCCTGGTCTCGCCCATCACGTTCGTGAGCAAATTAACGGCGACACCCTGCAATGTCCTGGATGTGTCCGGCCTCATGGCAGCCTTCCAATGGTCTTCAGGAGTGATTGGTCCTGCGTGTTGATCAGGCTGTACGCCACCATCGGCAGGATCAGTTCGTTCGTCCGGCCTTCCTGGAACGAGCGCGCTCCCGTGATCCAGATGCCCTGGCATTTCACGTGGCAGAACACCTCCCACCAGTAGAGGGCGGCGGGGTCAGCTTTCAGCCCGCTTGCGCGTTCCCAGTGCGCCGTCGCCGTGGCCTTATCCACGATGCCCCCGGGGCGGCCGTCCTTGGCCCATTGCCATGACTCGTTGAACGACCAGGCAAGGTCCTCGATCGGGTCGCCGAGGTGCGCCATCTCCCAGTCCACAATCCCGTGGATCGAGCCGTCCTCGCGGAACAGGAAGTTCCCGACGCGGTAGTCGCCGTGGACCACGCTGATGCGTTGGGCGGGAGGCGGCGGGTTCGCCCGAAGCCAGCGGATCGCGGCCCGCATCACCGGCTGCGGGCTGAGCTCCTGCTTCGTGATGATGCCCTCCCAGTGATCGAGCTCCTTCTTCCAGGCGGTCTCAGCCGTTGGCGCTTCGGCCACCTTCGAGAGGGGCGAGCCCTGCCATGCGAACGTGGCTATCGCCGCAAGTATCTCGTACATGTTCCGGGCGATTTCCGCCTGGACCGCGAGGAACGGCGGCGCCTGCGGGGCGCGCGTGTTCCCTTCGACGTTCAGGATGCGGTCCATGATGAAAAACGGCCCGCCAAGGATGCTCGCGTCCGGCTCCAGCCAGCGCATCCGCGGAACTGGCACCGCCGTTCCCCAGAACGACGAATAGAACGCGTACTCCGTCTCCCGGTCGGTCTCCAGCAGGCTCGCCGGCGGGTCCTTCCGGAGTACGAACGCCTGTGAACCGGGACCGCCTTCGGAGTCCCAGGCGGCGTCGAACATCCACGTCTCGCGGGAAGCGCCGCCGGGAATCCGGGAAAGGTTCGTCACGCGCACGTTCGTGGCCGGAAGCTTCGCTTCCAGGTACTTCGCGATGAGGTCTTCCATCGCGCGGCATCGTGTCGCGCCGTTAACGTGCCGTCAATCGATCTAGATTGTGCCTTTTGTGCTCGGGATATCTCCCCCACGGCGGGGATCCACCCGGCAAGCCGCGTCCAACGCCCGCGCGAGCGCCTTGAACGCCGCTTCCACCTTGTGGTGGTCGTTCACGCCTTCGAGCACCTTGATGTGCATGTTCAGTTTCGCCGCGAACGCGAACGACTCCAGGAAATGGTCGAACAGGTCCGGCGGCATCCCGCCGATCTCCCGGCCGAGCAGTTTCAGGTCCAACTGCGCATAGGGCCGCCCGCTCAGGTCCACCGCGGCGAAGGCGAGCGCCTCATCGAGTGGCATGTACGCGGACCCGGCCCGGACCAGCCCGGCCTTCGTCCCCAACGCTTGCGCCAGCGCCTCGCCGAGCGCGATGCCGCAGTCTTCGACGGTGTGGTGCTGGTCGATCCAGAGGTCACCCGTGCACCGGATTTCGAGGTCGAACACTCCGTGTTTTGCGATGTGGCTGAGCATGTGGTCGAAGAACCCGACCCCGGTCTCGGTGACGAACTTCCCGGACCCATCGACATTCAGCGCGACATCAATGCTCGTCTCTGCGGTCCGGCGCGAAACACTGGCGGTGCGTGCACTCATGCCGAGTGTTATCCGTCATGTGCGTGGGTTCTGTCGAATCGCCGCCTTATCCGGCAGCGAAGAGGGCGAGCTGCTCGCCTTCGAACCGCCCGGGCGCCGTCCTCAGGCTGTCACCCGTGATATCGTATCGCTGCTTCAGCGCGTCGGCGGTCGCCTCGATCGGGGCCGTGACCCATTTCGGCGCCGAAGCGCGTGTGTACATCCCCTCGTACCGCGGCAACAACTCAGGCCAGTCTCGAGCAAGGCATTCCAGGAAGTGCTCGCGAGTCCCCGTGCTCAATCGCAGGGTCCCGCACCAGATGAACTGCGCGCCCGCGTCCCGGGCCGCCTTCACCACCGTCTCGATCTGTTCCGGCCGATCAGAAAGCCCGGGCAACACCGGCGCGATGCTCAGGCCGGCATTGATCCCGGCGTCCGCCAGCTGGCGAAGCACCTTCAAGCGCTGGCGAGGGTGCGCCGTCCCGGGCTCCGTTCGCCTCCAGACATCGTCATCGAGCGTCGGTACCGAGAAGCTGATGCTCATCGCCGCCCGGATGGCTGCCTCGACCATGACGTCACGGTCACGAAGTGCCAACGGACCCCTGGTGATGATGCTGAACCGGGTCTTCGCTTCACCCAGCGCCTGGATGCACTGGCGGGTCAGCCGGTAGCGGCCTTCGGCGGGCTGGTAAGGGTCGGTTGCCGAGCCGATCGCAACGTGCCCGCTTCGCCGCCGCCTCGACTGCAACTCCTTGCGCAGCACGTCAACAATGTTCGGTTTTACCCGGATAGACGTCCCGTACGCCTCACCGCTCGGTCGCTCGGCTCGCCGTTCGAAGGCTCGGACGTAGCAGAACGTGCACCGGTGGGAGCAGCCCATATACGGGTTCAGCGACCACTCGAAGTGCATGCCCTTGACCGGGCTCAGCGCCGTTTTGCACGGCTCTTCGCGGTACTCGACTCGCATGGCCCAGCCATGCTTGCCCTCTCACCGCGACAGCTCCAATCGCCCCTGTCACTCCACCGGGCGGGCGCTACAGACCCTTGAAGAACGCCCACACCGTTTTCGTCGCATCGAGGTCCTCCGTGGCGTTTCCAAGGATGCTCGGCAGCCCGCCCGGCCACGGATGGTCCGCGCCGGCAATGACGATGTAGCGCGCGATCGCGCCGTTCTTGCAGCCCTGCCAATCAGTCTCGGTCAGCGGCCCGTCCGTCGACTTCCTGGCGTCTCCGCACCCCATCGCTGTCGTCCACAGCGCCAGCGTCTTCTCCATCGACGTGAATTCGACTCCAGCGATGGATTTCGGTCCGTGCCCGCCGTCTATAGGGTGGTTCTGGTCGGCGTCACCGTGGATCGCGAGCATGTTCGTTGCCGTGCCAGCCTTGCACTCCGGGATCTCGAGCGACCCGGCCACCGGTGCGATAGCTTTGACCAGCTCCGGCCGTTCACACCCAAACCGGAACGACATCATGGCGCCGTTCGAATGGCCAGTCATGAACACGCGCCCGGCGTCGATCGGCGCTTCCCGCTTCATCAGGTCTATGAGGGCAACCAGGAATCCCACGTCGTCCACGTTCGTCCGCGAAGCCTGCCCGCAACAACCTCCGGCGTTCCACGTTGCCCCTATTCCATCGGGAAAGACCACCACGAATCCCTGGTCCTGGGCCAGCGGCTCGAAACGGGACGTCAGGGCGAACTGATCCCCCGAGCCGAGGCCGCCATGCAACGCGACCACGAGCGGGACTTCCGCGTTCTCGCGCAAGCCAAACGGGATGAACACTCGAAACGATCTGTCCACACCGCCGAACCTCAGGCTCCCGTGTGTCATGCCTCCCGCGCGCTGTGCGCGGATGCTTCCGGGAGTAGCCGATGGTGCGGGAGTTGGGGACTGGCTCCCTTCGGCGGGCGTTGCACTGGTGCTCGACTCACCGGTCGGGGGGGCCGTCGGGCGCGTCTGGGCGTTGTCTTCCCCAGAACATCCGGCGAAAACGGCTGCCACCAGCACCGCGGCGACGAAAACAGCGAAGAACTTCGAAACCTTCATGACAATGACATGTCGCGAAGCGCCCTCAGGGTGACGCTCCGCCCGCGGAAATTGGCCGCCGCCAGAGTATCGTCGCCTGGGATCCGTCGGTGTTGACCGGGGGCCGCATGCGGAGGAGTCCCGGCTCAAGAAACGTGAAGTTGCGAATCAGTTCTCCGCTGACACGCCCCGGCGCTGAACCGGCGATGATCTGGATGCGCATCTGGCCCGCCTCGCCGTCCGGCGCCTGCCACGTCCCGTAGAACGCCGTGTAGCCTTCGCCGGTGTCATTCGCGGGCCCCAGCTGGACCGCAACGTAACCGTCCGGATCCCACGAGAACATCCCCCAAGGCCGCTCGCCGAGCGGCAGTTTCACCGTGCCGTCACTGGCCCGCTGCTCGTACGACTCCAGGATCCACGCGCCCGCGAAGCGCGGGTTCAGTCCCTCCGCGGCCACGCTCAATCCCCTCCTTCCGCGAACTGCCGCGCCAGCCACTCTTCCATGTCCCGGCGAGCCCGCCGGGCAAGGTGCGTGCCAGGCAACAGGCCATCGAAGCCGTGCGGGCCGCCGGGGTAAACGTGAAGTTCGGCCGGCACGCCGGCGTGCGTCGAGGCGCTGCGCATACGCCACGTCTTCGTCGAGAAAACCATCGAGCGCGCCGACCATCACGTACGCCGGCGGGAGACCGGCAACGTCCTTCGCCCGCGAAGCCGCGGCGTACGCCGGGACATCGTCGCCGCCGCGCGGCCCGCCGAGGTAGGCCGTCCAACCGTCGTTGTTCGAGCGCGGGTTCCAGATGGGGACATCCCAGGAACTGGAAACCGACGTCATCCGGTCATCGATCATGGGATAGATCAGCAACTGGTAGGCGATGGGGAACTCCGCCCGGTCACGCACGAGAAGAGCCAGCCCAGCGGCAAGTCCGCCGCCCGCCGAAGCCCCGCCGATGCCGAGCCGCCCGCGGTCGATTCCCAGCCGTCCGGCGTTCTCATAGACCCACTTGAGGCCCGCGTAGCAGTCTTCCAACGGCCCGGGGTACGGCGTCTCAGGCGCGAGCCGGTATTCCACCGACACGCCCATGCAGTTCAGCATGGGGCACCACTTATCGAACCGCAGGTCGTCCATCAGGAACGTCCCAAAGACGTAGCCGCCGCCATGCATGAAATAGAGGCACGGCAGGTCTCCGGATGCGCCCCTGGGGCGGTGCACCCGGACCGCAACGTCAGGCGCGCCGTCGCGCCCCGGCACGGTGTACGTCGTGCGCTCGACCGCGTCGGAGAGCTCGATCAGGGCCACCTGGGCGTTGCGCTGCTCCCGCATGGCGGGGAGCTGGTCAAACGCGAACCCATTCATCGGCGGGACGCCTTTGAGGGCTTCGCGAATTTCCGGTTCGAGGAGAGCGTCAACGTCCAAGTCGGGCCTCTGTGCTGGAAGTGCCCGAATCCTACGCGCCGCGTACCGAAGCCAGTAGTGGCCGCCACCACCAGCTGCCTGCGGTGGACGGTTTCCGGCGCGGACGCCTGATGCGCGTCGATCGCGCTGGATGGCGCATAATCCGGCCGCGGAGGTGCGACGATGGCGAATCTGGCCGGCGTGGATGAAAGCAACGGGCGCAAGTTCTACCTGGACGAGCCGGACGACCTGCAAAACGGCCGGCCGCTCACGTTCATCCTGAGCCTCCACGGCGGCGGCTCCGTGGGCGCCTGGCAGAAAGCATACTTCCCGGCTTCCGACTTCAAAGACGCCTTCAACCTGGTGATCGCGACGCCGTCAGCCGCCACGAAAGAGCCGATGCGCCGCTGGGTGGGCGAAGCGGACGACGAGCACCTGCGAAACATTGTGAACCACGTCTTCGAACGGTATGGAAGCCGGAACATCGCCAGCTTCTGGCTTGCCGGCCACAGCCAGGGCGGCATGACTTCCAACCGCCTGTTGCGAGACGACGCGTTCTTCAAAGACCGCGTCGATGGCTGGCTCAGCCTCTCCGGCGGGCGAATCGGGCCCATCGAGCTGCCCGAGTCGTTCTTCCGCCCGGTGGGCCAGCGGCCGCAGCTCCCGGCAGGGAGCCCTCGGCCAGGCCAGGCCTCGCCGCCGGACTGCGACATCTCGTTCATCTTCGCGACAGGCGAGCACGAAATGGTGAGTCTCCCGGAAACGTCGCCGTGGGCAGAGAAGTACGGCGCCGGACCGAGACGCCGGCTCCCCGATGTGGTCGACACCGAACCAGGGCAGATTTTCGACACCACCCGGGACGGGAAGTCCACGCCGGCCTGGGGATTGCGACCGCGCCCCGGGACCGCGCAGGTATGGGTGTATCCTGACGCCCGCGACAGCCGCGTGATCGCCGACATCGTGCGGCTGGACAAGGGCCACACCGAGGGCCTGGAGCCGAACATCACCGAGACGCTGGTGCGGATGATGGTGGACGCGCCAGGTGGGAAGGCGCGATCCGTGGCCGGCGCATAGCGGCCACCTGTCCAGGCCGTCACAGCGGCCACCCGTCAGGGCAGGAACCGGCCCAGCCAACGTTTCAAGATCGACTGCGCGCGCGGCCCGAAGCGATTCAACAGGAGCGCACCAGACGCGCTGGCAAGGCCAACGAGCACGACCCAGGCTACGGGCGACGCGCCCCCAGAACCCGGGTCAGTGATGTCCGAGCCAACGACCGGGGCGTCACCGGCCGGACTCGTCGTGCGCTCCGGTCCCGCGGCGCGCGTGGGCTGCGCTTTCACGGGGAACGCGTTCGGGCCTCCCGGCGTTGGCTTCAACGTCGCGCTCCAGTTTTCGCTGGCCGGGTCGCTGAAAGGGTCATGCACGCCAATGGTCCCGCCGCGCGCCGCCGCCGCGGGGGCGGGATCGAACACCTTCGTGCTGTCGCCGTACGAAATCTCGTCACCGATTTCGCCGTTGGGCGCCACGAGCTTCACGTAGTCCCCGTCATTGCCCAGCCCGTTGCCGATCTCGCCGCCTGCCACCCGAATCACCGGCACGTCCGGCGGGAGTTCGGCGGACGCGCCGGCGACGACCACGTAGCCCAGCGACGGCAGGTCGAACGCGGGCAACGCTTGCTGGTCCGAACTATCTCCAATCAGCCAGCCGGCCAGGTTCACGGTCTCCGCCGAGATGTTCACGATTTCGACCCACTCGTATGCGGCGTCCCGGCCGCCAGGTTCCGGATCGCTCATCACTTCGGAGAGCCGGAGGGCGCCCGGTCCGCCGGCAGCAAACACAGCGAGCGGAGCGGGAGTGCCCGGCACGCTGGAGGTGCCCGGCCGGACTGGCCCGCTCGTGGGTGTCCGCGAGGGACCTGCCACCGGGCTTGCAGCCCCGGCAGGCGCCGGAGCCTGCGTCGAGGGCCCGGGCGTCACCGCGGGCGGCTCGCTGGCCACGAAGATGGCGTCGTCCCAGCATCCTGTGGCCGGGCCGTCCGGACGCAGGACCAACCGCACTCGAGCCGAATTCGCTTCCGCCGGGGCCTGCACCGGACCGGTAGCCAGCGCGCCCCAGCCTGACGCTGAGGAAACGTTGCTCTCCGCCTGGTCGAGTTGGCTCCCGGATCCATCGCCGCTGGCGTACCAACTGATCCGGATCGATACGGCGCCGCCGCCGCCAACACGGCCGCTACCCTGCGCCGCGTACCATTTCCCAGCTTCCACCGGGACAACCTGGTACAGCCACTTGGTGGATGACGTGTCCGATTCCAGGCACCCGGCGTAGGTGCCGCGCGCCGCGGCGCCATCCGCGAACATCGTCCCGCCGAACTTCTCCCAGTACGCGGGCTTCCCGTCTGACACCAGTTCGAAGTCCCCGTTGTCCAGCATCCCGCCGAAACCTGACCCCGCCCTGAGCGTTGGCGTCGATGTCGCAAGGGGATTCGTCGCCTTTGCCGTGGGGAAGTTGACCGGCGTCTGTGTCTTCGTTGCCGTTGCTTCCCTCGTGGGCGAAGGCGTGCGCGTCCCGGTGGGCGTCCGTGTGGGCGAGGGCGTGCGAGTGGGGGTCGGGGTACGGGTTTCGGACGAACCGCCAGGCGATGTTGGCTCTTCGCCAGCCGTGGCGGTGGCCGTTGGAGTCGCGGTCTCCGCCGGCTCTGGCGTCCACGTCGGCGTCGAGGTGGGCGACGGTGTCGGGGTCGGGTCCGGCTCCGAGATGACACGCGTGGCGTTGTCGATCAGCACGGAACCTCCGGGCACGCCGGAAACGCCAAGGGCCAGCTGCACATACGCCGCGCCGGCCGGGGCGACATTGGAATTCGGCGCGGCCTTCCAGCCGGGTCCGGCCGGCGTGATGCTTCCGTTTTGCGTCGCGATCGGTGAGAAGCCGTCATCGAAATAAAGGAACTTCACCTGGGCGTTCACGCCGCTTCCCAAGATATCGAAGCTCCCGTCCAGGTGCGCTCCAGGCACTACCGCCACTGCTGAATGCTGCAGCGATGGAGCCCCGCTGGCGTGCGTCCAGCGCACGGCGTTGCCCGGATTTCCTTCGTCGACAGCCTTGCTGAACCCGTTGCCCAGGAGCGTCCAATTTGAGGGTGAGGAACCGGCCCAGCTTTCGAACCCCGGGTTGAGAAACGGGTCAGCCGCCGCAACGTCTTCGCGCGGGAGCGTCGCGACCAGGGCGAGCAGCAACGCCGCGCCGAGCAAGCAGGCGGCGGGAAGTGAGCGGGCAGCCTGTTTCCGCCCCACTTCGGTTACGAATCAGCGGGCGGTGAGCGGAGCGGCGCCGAGGTGCGAGCCGGCATCGACGATCAGGATCTCGCCGGTTATCAGGTCTGCCCCTTCGATGAACCAGACCGCCGCCTGGGCCATGTCCTCCGGCGTCCCGGCCTTGCGCAGGGGCGTCGCGCGCTCCTGGTGGGCCTTCGCCGCTTCATAGGCGTCGTCGCCCATGCCGCCGCGCAGCCAGCGCCCCTGGATGAACCCGGGGCAGATCGTGTTGACGCGGATCTCCGGCCCCAGCGCGCGGGCCAGCGAGAGGGTCATCGTGTTCAGGGCGCCCTTCGAAGCCGTGTACGCGATGGAGCTGCCGACGCCCATCACACCCGCCACCGACGAGACGTTCACAATCGCGCCGGTGCCCTGCTTCTTCATCTGTTCGGCAACTGCGCGGGTCATCTGGTAGGGACCAATAACGTTCACGGCGTAGATGCGCTGGAAGTCGTCCGCGGTCAGGCCTTCGAGGTTCGCGTGGTTCACGAAGTGCGTGGTGCCGGCATTGTTGATCAGCCCATCGACGCGGCCCCACTTCGCGATGGCGGCGCCGGCCATGCGACGGCAGTCTTCGTCCTTCGAGACGTCAGCCTGGCAGAGCAGCGTCTCGACGCCGAGGGCCTGGCAGGCTGCTTCCGTTTCCTTCGCTTCAGCCTCGCTCTTCGTGTAGTTGATGACGACGTTGCAGCCCTTCGCCGCAAGCATTTTGGCGCAGGCCGCGCCCACGCCCGTGGCCGAACCGGTGACGATGACGACACCACCCTTGATATCCACAACTCACCCCGCAGTCAGTGCGCGGGAGTCTAATGGAACCCCGCCGGGGCCGCACCACCGGCGGCCCCGCGCTTCCGCGAGCGCCGGGTTTGGCGCACCCTCTCCTTCGTGGCAGAAGAACGGCTCCAGAAGATCATTTCGAATGCCGGAGTAGCCTCGCGGCGGGTGGCCGAGGAGATGATCCTCGCCGGCCGGGTCGCGGTGAACGGCGTGGTCCAGCAAACCCTCGGCGCGCGCGCCGACCTTGAGGCCGATGACATCACGGTTGACGGCGTCCCCGTGGTGAAGGGCCGTTACCGCTACTTCGCCCTGCACAAACCCCCCGGGTTCGTGACCACTGCTCGCGACGAAGAAGGCCGTGACACGGTCATCGACCTGGTGCCCATCGGCGGCCTCGCACTGCACCCCGTGGGACGCCTGGACATGGACAGCGAAGGCCTCGTCATCCTCACGAACGACGGGCACCTGACCGATTTGCTGACGCATCCGCGTTACCAGGTGGAGAAGGAATACCTGGTTGGCCTGGACTCGATGCCGTCCAGGCGCGACATCGAACGCCTGGTGCGCGGCATCGAAGACGCCGGAGACAGGTTGCGGGCGTCTTCGGTGAACCCCGCGGCCCCGCCCCAGGAGGACGTTGAGGCCGGCGCGAACGCCTGGCTCGCCATCGGACTCCGCGAGGGAAAGAACCGCGAAATCCGCCGGATGATGGCCGCGATCGGCAAGAATGTCCTCCTCCTGCGACGTGTCCGCATTGGCCCGCTCGCGCTCGGCACGCTCGGTTCGGGCGCGTTCCGCGAAATCACCGGCGACGAAGTGGACGCGCTGTACGTCGCCGCGGGCGGCAAGCGCGAGGGCATTGAGGCGTGAAGAGGGGTTCGCGGGCACCTTTGGGCAGCCATACAATCCAGCCGGTGACGCGCTCGCTCCCTCAAACCATCGCCATCGATGGCCCCGCGGCCTCGGGGAAGTCCAGCGTCAGCCGCGCGCTGGCGGAGCGGTGTGGCTATCACTTCCTGGATACGGGCCTGATGTACCGGGCGTTCGCGCTGGCCGCGATGAAAGCAGGCGTAGAGCCTTCTGAAGAAGCCTGCGAACGGTTCGCTGACGAGGTGCCCCTTCGAATCGGTGACGAAAAAGAAGCGCGCATCTACCTGGGCAAGGAAGACGTCACTCCGCGCCTCCACGACCGCGAAATAGAGCGAAACGTGAGCGCGTACGCTCGCCTGGCGCCGGTCCGGGCGAAACTGCGGGCCCAGCAACGCGAGTTTGCGGCGCGCGGCCGGACGGTGCTCGCCGGCAGAGACATCGGCGAGGTGGTGCTCCCAGACGCGCCGCTCAAGATTTACCTCGACGCGGATGAGACGGCCCGCGCGCGCCGTAGGAACGCCGAGCGCGGCATCGTCCACGAAACCACCGCGAAGGAATCGCACGAGGAGCTTTCGCGGCGCGACAAGGCGGATTCGCCGCAAACCTACATCGCACCCGGGGCCGTGGTCATCGACACGAACGTCCTCAGCCTGGACGAGGTGATTTCACGCGTGCTGGAGCTTGTTTCGTGCGACAGCGACTGAAGTCCATCGGCTGGCAGACCTTCGCGCCGGGGTTCTACTGGACCTGCACCTACCTGCTCCGCGGGATCCTTCGTGTGGTTGTGCGTTGGGACGTGAAGGGCCGGGAGAACGTCCCCAAATCCGGCGCCCTCATCGTTGTCTCGAACCACCTGAACAACGCCGACCCGCCGATCCTCGGGGCGGGCATCGCCAGCCGGCGCATCCGCTTCATGGCCAAGGTGGAGCTCTTCAAGATGCCCTTCGGGGCGATCATCAAACTCTGGGATGCGTTCCCGGTGCGGCGGTTCGACGCGGATCTGGGAGCGATGCTGAACGCGGAGCGCATCCTCAAGCGCGGCGGGGCGCTCGGTATGTTCCCGGAAGGGCATCGCAGCCGCACCGGCTACATGGGGCCTGTCCATCCTGGGACGGCGATGATCGCGCTGCGCTCGGGCGCGACAGTCCTGCCCTGCGCGATGACGGGCACGGAGAGACTCAAGAACCCCCTTGTCCTGCTCCGCCGGCCGCGCTTCAGCGTGTCCATCGGCGAACCCATCCAGCTGGAGGCCGTCCGCCGGCCGACCGAACAGCAGGTGAGCGAACTCACGCAGCGCATCGTCGACGCCATCCAGGCGCAGTTACCCCGCCAATATGTCGCTGCCTATACTGGAACCGAAGGCGAGGGCGAAGGTTCCAATGGTCCAGGTGATTCGGGCGACTGAGATGGGGTTCTGCATGGGTGTGCGGCGCGCCGTGCAAATCATGGAGGGCGAAGCGAGCCCCCAGCGCCAGGTTTTTAGCGTCGGCGAAATCGTCCACAACCCACACGTCGTGAGCAGCCTCCAGCGCAACGGTGTGGTCCAGTTGCCCGGGCCAGACGAAGTCGACGGCGATATCGGCGCGGCCACCGCGGAGCGCGTCCGCGAGGGGCGCGTCGCCATTACCGCGCACGGCGTCGGCGAGCGGGCGATGCGAGAGCTGCAGTCGAGCGGCCTGGAAATCATCGACACCACCTGCCCCATCGTCACGCGCGCCCAGCGCTACGGGCAGAAGTTCGTGCGCGATGGCTGGCATGTCGTCATCTTCGGGGACCCCGGGCACAAAGAGGTGCGTGGGATCATGGGCTGGACCCTGGACAAGCAAGGCCTCTCCCACGCGACGATCGCGTCGAGCGCCGAACTTGCGGACCTCCGCAAGCTGGTCGATGAGTTCCCCGGCGGGTTCCCGAACAAGATCGCGGTCATGGTCCAGACCACCCACAAGATGGAAGACTTCGCGAAGTTTGTGGCGAACCTCATGCTCCTCGGCCGCGACCGCAACTTCGAGATGCACGTCGTGAACACCCTCTGTCACGCCACCACGGGCCAGCAGGAAGCGGCCGCCGCACTCGCTGCCACGGTGGACGTGATGGTCGTCGTCGGCGGGCGCAAGAGCGCGAACACTCGCCACCTCAAGGAGGTCTGCGAGGAGCAGGGCACGGTCGCGCACCACATCGAGGGGCCGGACGAACTCGATGCGGCCTGGTTCCAGGGGGTCGCGAGGGTTGGCCTGACAGCGGGCGCCTCAACGCCGGACTACTCCATCGACGAAGTCGAAGCCCGGATTCACGCGCTCGCCGGTTAAGCGGACTGTCGCGCCTTGCCGGCGCCGCGCGACAGAATGGAATCACTATGAATCGTCCGCCCCAGCCGGGGCTCGTCTCAGCCGTTGTCCCCGGCTCGTTGGCCGATGAAGCCGGCATCGAAGCTGGCGACGCCATCGTGTCCGTGGACGGCCGCGTGCTGCGCGATGTGGTGGACTTCCAGTTCTACGCGGCTGGACACGAGGTCCAGGTCGCAATCAGGAAGGCAAACGGCCTCGACGACCTCGTCCTGTTCGAAAAGGACATCGACGAAGACCTCGGCATCGAGTTCGAACGCGCGACCTGGGACGAAGTCACGCTGTGCAACAACAACTGCTTTTTCTGCTTCCTCAAGGGACTGCCGAAGGGCATGCGCAAGACGCTCTACACCAAGGACGACGACTACCGGCTGAGCTTCCTGCACGGGAACTTCGTGACACTGACGAACCTGGAAGACGCGGACTGGGAACGGCTCGATGAGCAGCGCCTCAGCCCTCTCAACGTGTCGGTGCACGCCACCGAGCTCGACCTCCGGAGAAAGATGCTCTCCAACCGCACAGCGCCGGATGTGCTCGAACAGTTGCGCCGGCTCGGGTCGCTCGGTTTGCGGGCGCACACGCAGATCGTGCTCTGCCCGGGTGTGAACGACGGCGAGCATCTCGCCCGCTCCATCCGCGACCTCGGTGAGCTGTATCCCACTGTCCAGACTGTCTCCGTTGTGCCTGTGGGCGCGAGCCCGAAACTGGAGGAATGGTCGCTCAAGCGCGGCGGCATCCCCCTCGTCCGCCCGAGCCCGGAGTACGCGCGCGAAGTGCTGTCGGTCATCGCGCCGTTCCAGAAGGAGTTCCGCCGGCGGTTCGGCGCGACCATCGTCCAGTGCAGCGACGAGTTCTATGTCACGGCGAGCGCGCCGATCCCTGGCCGCATCGCCTACGACGGCTTCCCCCAGTACGAGAACGGGATCGGCATGGTGCGGACGATGCTGGAAGACTGGAGCCGCGCAAAGCGCCGGATAACACCTGGCCTCGGCCGCGGACGGAGAGTCGTTGTCGGCACTGCCGCTCTCATCACCCCACTGCTGGCTCACGTCGCGGCGGAGGCGTCGGAACTGACAGGCGCCGAGATCCGCGTCCAGGGCGTGACGAACACGGTCTTCGGCGAGCGCGTGAACGTCAGCGGCCTCATTTGCGGAAAGGACTACGTAGAGCAACTGGACACTGCCGGCGCGGACCTCGTGATCCTGCCGCGACCCAGCCTGGACTACTTCGGCGAGAAGTTCCTCGACTCGATGACGGTTGCCGAGGCCGAGGCGGCACTGGGCCGGCCGCTGGGCTTCGCCTCCGTGTGGTCCGAAGTCATCGACATTCTTCGCTTCGGGCCGGTTCGTCCGGCGCGGAACGACGCTTCGAACGGCGCCATGTGGTCGGAGCCCGCCTGATGCGGCGAGTTGGGGTTGCTGGAGAGAGTATCCGGGCAGTCCCTGATCGAAGGAGCGACTGGTTGGGCTGACACTGCAACCACAGCCTCAACTGGAGGGGCGCCGATGCCCGCCACCCCCGAACACACGCCGTCGCGAGCGCAGAAGCTCCTGGCAGCCATCGATGCGCTGCCCCCACTTCCCGCCGTGGCGATCCGGGTCATGGAGGTGGCCCAGAAC
The DNA here is from genome assembly GCA_046328215.1 of Dehalococcoidia bacterium. GTDB lineage: Bacteria > Chloroflexota > Dehalococcoidia > Tepidiformales > Tepidiformaceae > Amarobacter. The sequence continues at coordinate 80,370 of JAXLXA010000013.1, forward strand.
CCGAAGTCCTCCGCTTCGGACCTGGCCCTCGTCGTTTCGTCCGACCCCGGCCTCAGTGGCCGGTTGCTCCGCGTCGTGAACTCGGCTGCCTACCGCCGTTCGCGGGAAATCACGTCTGTCCAGGAAGCGCTTGTGACGCTTGGCTTCGTCCAGGCCCGGAACATGGCGATCAGCGGCGCTATCGCCGGCGCTTACGCGCCGGACGCGCTGAACGCGTTGTTCCGCATCGAGGTCTTCTGGCGGCACTCCATCGCGGTTGCCTTCAAGGCCGCTGAATTCGCGGGCAAGAGCCGGCGTCTCGATGTCCCCAGTGCCTTCACCGCCGGCATTCTCCACAACATGGGACGGCTGGCGATGTTCTACTCGGACGCCGCCGGGCTGGACCAGGCCATTGCCACGGCAATGAGCCGCGGCGGCACGCTCGAAACGGTCGAGTCCGAGCTGCTCGGCGCGGAGCATGCCGAGGTGGGCGGCTTGCTAGCCCGACGCTGGAAACTTCCTGCCGACATCCAGGACGCGATCGCCCGCCACCACCTGGCCGCAGCTGACGAGGTCACGCTGGCCGGCATGGTCGGCGCGGCTGACCGATTCGTTACCGCCAACGGCCTGCTCCCTGGTTATGTTGTGCCTCCGGCGCTGGGGGAAGAACCGCCGGTAGCGCCTGAATTCGCTCAGCTCTCTCGCCAGGTGGACTCGCTGATGGAGTTGGTGAAGGGCAAGGGGGTCGGCGTCGCCGCCTGACCACGTTTACGAATGGCCTGCGGAGCCATCGATTCGCGCTTACGGGCTATTGCTCTCGGCTATAGCTCAAGGCCAAGGTATTCACAGAACGACTATCTCCGTCGTAGTCTAACAGCGAGGGCCACCGCCCCCGGAAGCAGACACGCATGGTTATCTCCCCCGCCCCGAACAACGTGGCCAGCGTCATCCTCGCGAACGCCAACGAGGTGTACCACAACCTCTCCGTCCCGGTGCTGTATGAGCACGCGGTGAAGCGGAACGAGGGGAAGCTCCTCACGGGCGGCACCTTCGCCGTCTACAGCGGCGAGCGCACTGGCCGCAGCCCGAAGGACAAGTTCGTGGTCCGCACGCCGGAGATCTCCGAGCACGTGTGGTGGGGAAACCACAACCAACCGCTCCCGGTTGATACGTTCGAGCGCATCCGCGCCAAGGCCATCCAATACCTCAAAGACCGCGACATCTACCTGCAAGACTGCGTTGTCGCCCAGGACCCGGAGCACCAGCGCACCGTCCGCGTAATTACCGAGCAGGCCTACCACTCGCTGTTCGCCCGGACGATGTTCATCCCGTCGTCGCCCAAGCCGGCCGGTTCGCAACCGGACATCACGATCATTCACTGCCCGTACCTGCAGTTGGAAGGCGAAGCCGACGGCGTCCGCAGCGATGCCGTGGTCGCCCTGAACATGACCGAAGGCGTGATCCTGATCGCGGGCTCGGCCTACGCGGGCGAGATGAAGAAGGCCGTGTTCACGGCGATGAACTACTACCTTCCGCTGGAAGGCGTCCTTTCCCTGCACTCGGCCGCCAACGTCGATCCGCGGACTGGCAAGTCCGCCCTCTTCTTCGGCCTCTCCGGCACGGGCAAGACGACGCTCAGCACCGACCCGGAGCGCCTGCTCATCGGCGACGACGAGCACGCCTGGACCGAGACCGGCATCTTCAACATCGAAGGCGGCTGCTACGCCAAGACCATCCGCCTCTCCAAAGACGCCGAGCCGGACATCTTCGAGCAGACGACGGAGTTCGGGACCATCCTCGAAAACGTCATCTTCGACGAAGACACGCGCGAAGCGGACCTCGACAACGACTCGGTGACCGAGAACACGCGCGGGAGCTACCCGCTCGGGTCGTTGCGGAACGTGTTCGAGAACCAGGTGGCCCCGCACCCGGCGCACGTTATCCTGCTGACAGCCGACGCCTACGGCGTCCTGCCGCCCATCGCGCGGCTGACGCCGGAGCAGGCGCTGTACCACTTCCTCAGCGGCTACACCTGCAAGCTCGCGGGCACGGAAGTGGGCATTACCGATCCCGAGACGACCTTCAGCCCCTGCTACGGGGCGCCCTTCATGGCCCTCAACCCGACCGTCTACGCGGAGCTTCTCGAGCAGCGCCTCAAGATGACCGGCGCACAGACCTGGCTGATCAATACCGGTTGGACTGGCGGCAAATACGGCGCTGGGAAGCGCATCAGCATCCAGGAGACCCGCAAGATGGTCCGTGCCGTGCTCAACGATGGCATGGGCGGCGTGACCTTCCGCAAGGACCCGGTCTTCGGTTTCGAGGTCCCGACAACCGCGCCCGGCGTGGACGAGAGGCTGCTGAGTCCGCGGGACTGCTGGGCCGACAAAGACGAGTACGACCGCACCTACGCGGCCATCGCCGAGAAGTTCAAGGCGAACTTCGGCCAGTTCCGCAACCTGGTGAAGCCCGAGGTCGCGCAAGCGGGTCCGTGACTACCGCAGGCGTTCAACTCTCTCGAAGCCCCGGCATCCGCCGGGGCTTTGTTTCGCCTTCGCGCATTCGCCCATTTGTGAAGGCTGCGTACAATTCGGAGTACTGCGACTTCCAGCGGGAGGGTTCGATTCGTGACCGCGAAGTACCTCAACGAATTGCGACACCAGGGAGCGGTCGACGAGATCGCAAAGGCGAAATTCCCGTTCCCCGGCCCGCTTGGACCCGACTACGAAACGCTGGTGAACATCCCCAAGCCGAAAATCGCGGTTGGCAAGGACGAATCGCAGGACCTCTACCCGGACATCGTCGTCGTCCGCCGGCCCGGCCAGTGGTTGATGATGATGGCCGAGGTCGAAACCCCGGATACCGTGAACGACGACACGGCCGCGCACCGCTGGAAGCCGATCGGCGAGGCCGGCGAGCTCTTTGTCTACGTGCCCGCGGGCATGGTCCCGGAGACGAAGAAGCTCATCAAGAAGCATGGCGTGCGCGTGAAGGGCATCCGGACCTGGCGATTCCGGCCCGTCTGGGGTCTTGACGTCGCCGACGCGTAGCGTTTCGGCGCTACACTGAGGTTGTGGTGGAACGAACCAAAGGATCGCGGCTCAACGTCTTCTTCGATGTCGACCACACGCTGGTCTTCATCGATCAGCACACCAACGCCCTGCGCCCAGGCGCCCACGAGGCGATGAAGAAGCTCAAGGCTGCGGGCCACGGGGTTTATGTCTGGTCTGCCAGCGGTCTCGCCCACGTCGAACGCGTGGTCCACATGCATGGGCTCACGGAATGGGTCGATGGGATGTTCGACAAAGACCCGCGTGTGCAGCCCTACCCGGACTTCATCATCGACGACGACTGGTATCTGGTGGAGAAGTACGGCGGGCACTGTGTCAGCCAGTACAAGTCGGTGAACCCTGATGACACCGAGTTCGAGGACGCGCTGTTCAAGCTGGCCGAACTGGGCCACATGTGATTCGCGCCTCGCGCCGGCGCCGGTAGCATCTGAGCGTGGCCCGCGTCCTCTTCGTCGAACCTTTCTACGGCGGCAGCCACAAGGCATTCCTCGACGGGCTGGTCGCGCACTCCCGGCACGATTTTCAGCTGCTTACGCTTCCTGAAGGCGAGTGGCGGCGGCGAATGCGTCGCGGCGCGCAGGAATTGGCGCCGCTTGCTCGCGAACTGCCTGGCGATTTCGACTGCGTCATAGCGAGCGACATGCTCGATTTGCCCGCGTTCCTCGCGCTCACGCGGCCGCGCTTCGAACGCACGCCGGTCGCGGTCTACTTCCACGAAAACCAGATGACCTACCCGCGCCTCAAGGGCACGAAGTTCAACTCATGGTTCGGGCAGATCAACTTCATGAGCGCTCTCGCGGCCGATGCGGTGGCCTTCAATTCCGAGTACCACCGCCAGGACTTTCTCGCTGCGCTTCGCTCACTCGAAGCCCAGCCGAACAACTGGCTGCTCCCGGAAGGCATCGAAACCGTCGAAGCGAAGGCGAGCGTCCTCCCGGTGGGGGTACAACTGGACTGGCTCGACGCAATCCCCGAGTCGCGTGCCGCCAACGGCCCGCGGACGCTGCTCTGGAACCACCGCTGGGAGTTCGACAAAGCGCCCGAGCTGTTCGTCCGGGCCTTGCAACACGCCCGGGCGCGGGGCTGGCCGTTCCGCCTCATCGTCGCAGGGGAGCCAGGCGCCAATCCGAGCGACGCGATCCTGAAGCTGCCCGAGGAGTTCCCGGAAGAACTGGTCCACTTCGGTTACGCCGAGTCACGGCAAGACTACGGCAGGCTGCTCAGACAGTCCGACATCGCGGTGAGCACCACGCGCCACGAGTTCTTCGGCATCGGCATGATCGAAGCGATGGCGGCGGGTTGCGTGCCGCTGGCGCCGCGGCGCTACAACTACCCGGCGCTCGTGGCTCCCGAACATCACACGGCGCTGCTCTGGGACGACGAAGCCGGGCTATTCGAGCGCCTCGGTGCGCTGCTCACTGGACCGTTGCCGGCGCGCCAGCGGTTCATCGACGCCGCCCAGCGGTATTCGTGGGCGGACGTAACTCCGGCCTGGAATCATTACATCGAGCGGCTTTCCCGTGGCGAATTCGCAACAGAGTGACCGGGAACACCGCATTGACCGGGGCTGTGCGAGGGCGCCAACTACCATGACACCATGCTTACTGCCGTAGACGTTGCCCCGAAGTTCCTTGAGTCCTATCGCCAGGCTGTCCTGCCCGGCGTGATTGAGTCGATTCGCCATGATGCGCGGGACCTCGCCGGCGCGCGCGTGCTGCATGTGAACGCCACCGCCTATGGCGGCGGTGTGGCGGAAATTCTCGGTTCGATGGTCCCGCTCATGCAGGACCTCGGCCTCAAAGCCGACTGGAAGATCATCTCCGGCACCGATGACTTCTTTGGCGTCACCAAGGCCATGCATAACGCCCTCCAGGGCAAGGCCCACGATTGGACTGACGCCGAGCGTGCGCTCTGGGTGGACACCAATCGCAAGAACGCCGAAGGCTGGGAAGAGTATGACTTCGTGGTCATCCACGACCCGCAGCCGGCCCCGATCCTCGGCCTCCTGCGCGAATCCGGACGCGAGCCGAGGGGGAAGTGGCTCTGGCGCTGCCACATCGACCTCACGGACGCGCAGGCCGAGGCCTGGGAACTGCTGCAGCCCTGGACCAGCCAGTACGACGGCAGCATCTGGACCATGCGCCAGTACGTCCGCCAGGGCATGCCTGAGCGCAATCTCTTCATCGCACCACCCGCCATCGACCCGCTGAGTCCTAAGAACGTGCCGATCGACGAAAACGCGATAGCCCACGTGTTCGACCGCTACGTCATCGATCAAACCCGGCCCATGGTCTGCCAGGTCTCGCGGTTCGATCCCTGGAAAGACCCCCTCGGCGTTATCGACGCCTACCGGATGGCGCGCGAGGAGAATCCCGGACTGCAACTCGTCCTGGTGGGTTCGATGGCCCACGACGACCCGGAAGGCCAGGAGTGGCTCCAGAAGGTGTTCGACCACCGCGACCACGACCGCGACATCCACGTGCTGACAAACCTCGACGGAGTGGGGAACCACGAAGTGAACGCCTTCCAGGCGGCCGCGAGGGTGGTCATCCAGAAATCCACACGGGAAGGCTTCGGGCTGGTGGTGTCGGAAGGCCTCTGGAAGGGCCGGCCGGTCATCGGCGGGAACTGCGGCGGTATCCCGCTCCAGGTGATCGACGGGAAGACCGGCTACCTCGTGGACAACGCCACCGAGTGCGGCATGCGCCTCCGGCAGCTCCTCGCTGACCCCGAGGAGAGCGACCGCCTGGGCGCGGCGGGGCGGGAACTCGTGCGCGAGCACTTCCTTCTTACGCGCTATTTGCACGACTATGTGCGTATGTTCAGGACGCTGGCGGGAATGCGGCCGTCGGAGAGTGACTAGGTGCCCCATGCGGTAGCACGTCCGTGGAATGCACTGCCGTCCGCCGTCCGCCGTCCCTTCGATGTCATCGCCACCACCATCCGGCTCTACGTTGAGGATGGCTGCTCCACGTATGCCGCGGCGATCGCCTACTACGCGCTGTTCTCGATTGTCCCACTCAGCCTGATCACGCTTTCCGTGTTCGGGTTGATCATCGACCAGGACCGCATCGCCCAGTGGGTGTTCGACCAGATCCCGCTCAAGGAAACTACCGGCGTCCGCGAAAACGTCGACGAGATCATCCAGCGGGCGCGGGACATCAGCCCCGCGAGCATCGGCTTCGGCGTCGTGTTCCTGCTCTGGTCGTCGAGCGGCATTTTCGGGGCCGTGCGCAAAGGGCTGAACGCGGCGACGCACCTCCGCAAGGGCCGGCCGTACTGGCACGGCAAGCTCATCGACTTCGCGCTGATCCCCACGCTCGGGATCCTGATCGTGATTTCGGTGGGCCTCACCGCGGTGGCCCGCCTGTTCTTAGAGCGGATCGACGAGGTCGGGCCGATCAACATCAACACCAACGAAACGCTCCGCGTCGCCGGCTACATCCTGCCGGCGATGGTGTCGTTCTCGATGTTCCTGTTGCTCTACAAATACGTCCCGACGGTGCGCCCACCCTGGCGCGAAGCGCTGGCCGGGGCCCTCTTCGCAACCGTGCTCTTTGAAACGGCGAAGAACCTGATCGCCACCGTCGTCGGCTACGCGAGCTTCTCTCGCGACACCGCGATCTACGCGGGCTTCGGCACAGCGCTCGCTTTTCTCGTGTGGATGTTCGTGAACGCCTCGATCCTCTTGCTTGGCGCCGAGTTCGGGCGAGCAATTCGAAGGCCCGAGGGGCAGCCGCTCCCGGACGACGTGCCCGTCTCTCCCGAGTACGTCCCGCTGCGCACTGAGCCGAAGCACGGCTGATACGGCCGCCCAGTGGTCACTCGCCGGCGAAGAACCGGCACACGCTGGAAGCGCGGCCGATCAGGGCGTGGCCGGCCTCCGCGTCGATCGCCGACGTGAGGTGCGGCAACACCCTCCGAAGGCGCGCCTCGGTCGCCTCCATGTCGAGCAGCGCGTCCTGCGCGCCGCCAATCAGCAGCACAGGCCAGCTGACGCAGCGCAGTTCGGCTTCGGGAATTGGCGGTAGCGAGTCACGCCGCGTCTTGTAGATGCTGTACATCAGGGCGAAGGCATCGGTGACTCCGGGCGGGACCGGCTGCGGGTGAAAGATGGCCTCAGCCATCTTCCGCATCCCGGCCTCGCTCGCGAGCGTCTCCTCGACACTCCCGGTGAACGTCTCCCGAGCCGCAACCACGCCACCGGGAGCGAGCAACGCGAGTGAGCGTACCCGCGCAGGCTCGGCGGCGGCGAAACGCAACCCCAGCCAACCGCCGAGTGAGAGCCCGCAGATTCGCGGGCACTCGAGACCCAGCGCGGCAATCACCTCGCCGAGCCACTCTACGTACGCCGGGCCTTCATACGCGGGGCGAGTGCCCGTGCTTCGGCCCGTCTCGCCGGGCAGGTCCACCGCGAAGCAGTGGTATTCCCCGGCGAAGATCGGGGCGTCGAATCCCCAACTGGCCGAATTCGAGGCCGACCCGTGGAGAAGCACCAGCGGGTCCTTCCCGGGGTCCCCGAACTCGATGACGAACGTCTCCCCGAGTGCTGTTTCCACGCTCCGTCGCTGCAGTGGGACAGGCCAGGCGGCGAGCTGGCCATCGTACGCGGCCATCGCCATCTCGAACGCCTCGCGTGAAACGTAGTTCGCGGCGGGATTCATTCGTTGCCCTCGCGGTTCGCGGTTCGGGCCGCGGCCCAGCGCACGTTGCGGACCCACTCTTCTTCTGACCGGTGGAACGCCAGCGCGCGCGAGTTGATGGCCTGCCAGAGGACGCGCTGGCGCGCGCTCCCGAATGACGTGCCTGTGCCGCGCCGCTCCAGCTCCTCCAGGCCGAGCACCTTCATCCGCAGTTCATGCGCATAGCGCCCGAGCAGCTCGTCGAGTTCCGCGTCCGAAAGCAGGTCGCCGGCGATCAGCATGGCGAGGATGGGGAACTGGAGATGGGGCAAGCCGGGCTCGCCGGCCAGCCACTCACGCAAGGCGGCGCGCCCTTTGTCGGTGATGGTGTACATCTTCTTGCCCGGGCCTTCGAACGGCTGAAGCACCTCGCGGTCCGCGAGTCCCGCACCATGCAACCCGACCAGTGCCCGGTAAACCTGGTTGTTGTTTCCGGACCAGTGCAGGCTCTCCGATTCGGTGAAGAGCTTTTTCAGGTCGTAGCCGCTGCGAGGCCCGCCCGTGAGCGTGGCAAGGATGGCGAAATCGATGGTCATGGCTGCACTATGTTACGACTAACCTATGATGTCAAGGACCCGCAAGGGTGGGCCAGCCTCCCGTCGATTGCACCTATAGCCGACTTTTACAACATGAAAGTAGAAAAAGGTTCCAAAGAGGCATAGACTGTCATCGTGCAAGGGACCCGAGACCGCATCCTTGAATACGTCATCCAGCACCGCGAGACCCGGGTGGAGGGCCTCGCGGACGAGTTGGGCATTACGACGGCCGCCGTCCGCCGCCATCTCGACAACCTCCGCGCCGACGGGCTGGTCGACGCTCGAACGATCCGCCAGGCCACCGGCCGGCCGTACTACGGCTACTTCGCCACCGAAAAGGCCACACAGGGCGTGCCGCCCGCCTACGCCGACCTGCTTGAGCGCATGCTTCGCAGCCTCGGCGAGCGGGACGACGTCATCGCCACGGTGATGACCAGCGTGGCCCAGTCGCTGGCCGAAAAGCACATGCACGAAGTCGCCGGGCTCTCCGCGGAAGAGCTCGCCGCCCAGGTGACCGCCGCCTTGAAAGCGGAGGGCATCCTCGAGAACTGGCGCTCGGAAGCGGACGGCATCCATCTCGTGAACGGCCGCTGCCCGTACCACAAGGCAGCGGAAATCTCGAAGCTGCCGTGCGAGGCAGACCGCAAGACCATCGAATTGTTGCTCGGTCACGATGTCGAGCAATTGAACCGCATCGTCGACGGCGCCGCCTGCTGCGAATACCTCGTGCGCACGCCCGCCGGTCCCCAGATCATCGAAGTTCAGTAAGGAGAGCCTTCATGACGAAACTTCTCGAAATTCGCGACCTCCACGCAGCCATCGGCGAAAAGCAGATCCTCAAAGGCCTCTCCCTGACCGTGGACAAGGGCGAAGTGCACGCCATCATGGGTCCGAACGGCTCCGGCAAGAGCACACTCGCCAACGTGCTCATGGGCAATCCGAACTACAGGGTCACCGGCGGCGACATCCTCTTCCGCGGCCAGTCCCTGCTGGAACTGCCGGCTGACGAGCGGGCCCGGCTTGGCCTCTTCCTGGCCTTCCAGTACCCGGTGGCCATTCCCGGGGTCACGCTGGTCAACTTTATGCGCCAGGCAGTGAACGCCCGGCGCGGCGCCGAAGTCCCGATTCGCGAATTCCGCGAATCACTCTTCCAGAAGATGGACCTGTTGAAGGTGGACCAGGATTTTGCCCGCCGTTACGTCAATGATGGCTTCAGCGGCGGCGAAAAGAAGCGCGCCGAGATGCTCCAGATGGCGATGCTCGAACCGTCGATGGCCGTCCTCGACGAGACCGACTCCGGCCTCGACATCGACGCGCTGCGCACGGTCGCCGAAGGCGTGAACGCACTGATGAACCCGGAGATGGGCCTGTTGCTCATCACCCATTACCAGCGGCTGCTGAACTACATCAAGCCGCAGTTCGTCCACGTCCTCGTGGAAGGCCGGATTGTGAAGTCGGGCGGGCCGGAACTGGCCGAAGAGCTCGAAGCCACCGGCTACGACCAGTACGAAGCACTCGCCGCGGCAGGGAGGTAACCATGACCACCGCTCCCGAATCCATCGTCTCTGACTACAAGTTCGGCTTCTTCGACGAGGAAGAGGCTCTGTTCAAGGCGAACAAGGGCCTCAACGCGGATATCGTGAACATGATCTCGGATATGAAGGACGAGCCGCAGTGGATGCGCGACTTCCGCCTGCGATCGCTCGACCTCTTCCGGAAATACGACCGCAACCCCTCCTGGGCCAGCCCGGTGATGGACGAAGTCAACTTCGACGACATCCACTACTTCGTCCGCGCCACCGACCGCGACGAGCGCTCCTGGGATGACGTGCCGGAGTACATCCGCAACACGTTCGACAAGCTGGGCATCCCGGAAGCGGAGAAGAAGTACCTCGCGGGCGTCGGCGCCCAGTACGACTCCGAAGTCGTCTACCACAACATCCGCGAGGACCTCGAGAGACTCGGCGTCATCTTCCTCGGCACTGACCAGGCGCTGCGGGAGCACGAGGACATCTTCAAGGAGTACTTCGGGACCATCGTGCCGCCCGGCGACAACCGTTTCGCGGCGCTGAACAGCGCGGTCTGGAGCGGTGGCTCGTTCATCTACGTGCCGAAGGGCGTGAAGGTCGATATCCCGCTGCAGGCCTACTTCCGCATCAACACCCAGAACATGGGCCAGTTCGAGCGGACGCTGATCATCGCGGACGAAGGCAGCCAGATTCACTACGTGGAAGGCTGCACCGCCCCGATTTACTCCAGCGACTCCCTGCACAGCGCGGTCGTCGAGATCATCGTGAAGAAGGGCGCGCGCGTCCGCTATACGACGATCCAGAACTGGTCGAACAACGTGTTCAACCTCGTGACGAAGCGGGCCGCCGCCTACGAAGACGCGGTGATGGAGTGGGTCGACGGCAACCTCGGGTCCAAGCTGACGACGAAGTTCCCGAGCGTCTACCTGATGGAACCGGGCGCCCACGCCGAGATCCTGTCGCTGGCGTTCGCCGGCGCGGGCCAGCACCAGGACGCCGGCGGCAAAGTTGTCCATGCTGCTTCGAACACCACGTCGACCATCATCTCCAAGTCGCTCAGTAAGGACGGCGGACGCACCAGCTACCGCGGCCTCCTGAAGGTGTACGACGGCTGCGAGAACGTGAAGTCGAACGTACGCTGCGACGCGCTCCTGCTCGATGAGACTTCCCGCTCCGACACCTATCCGACGATGGAGATCGACTCGCCGGACGTGAGCATCCAGCATGAAGCCTACGTCTCGAAGCTGGGCGAGGACCAGCTGTTCTACCTGATGAGCCGCGGCATGAGCGAAGAAGCCGCCGCCAAGATGATCGTCAACGGGTTCGTCGAGCCGATTGTGAAGGAACTGCCGATGGAATACGCGGTGGAGTTGAACCGGCTGATCGAGCTCCAGATGGACGGCGCCGTCGGTTGACGCTGGCGGAGCGCTGAGCGCAAAGACGAACGACTACTTGAAGAGACGCGAAAGAGGAAGCGTATGACTCAGGTGATAGAGCGAACTGACTTCGGCCAGGCCAGCCGGGCGGCAGGCGCAGGCGATGCGCCCGCGGTTTCCGGGCTTCGCGCGCGCGCCGCAGCGCTGGCGGGCGAGCTGGCGTGGCCGGACTCGCACGAACAGCGGCCCTGGAAGTATTACGACGCCTCCACGATCGGGATCACACCCGCGACGCCATTGAGCACGGTGAAACTGACCATCGCGGGCCCGAGCGTCGCCACCAGGCTTCGTGATGGCGCCCCGCAGGGCTTCGGGACCGTCGTCCGGCCTGAGACCGACCGCATCACGGCGTTGCATTACGCGTTCCTCGGCGAGGGCGCGGTCGTCAGCGTACCGGCCAATGCGGAACTCGCCGAACCGGTGCGGCTCACCTGGTCGGTGAGCGGCGCCGGGTTCGCCGCGCCCCACACCACCATCGTGACCGGAGCGAACTCCCGCGTCACGGTCATCGAGGAGTTCTCGTCGGCCGATGATGACATCGTTGTCCTCCCGGTCGCGGAAGTCGTTCCTGGGCCAGGCGCTGAAGTGCGCCATTACGTGGTCCATCGCTGGGGCCCGAAGACGCGGGTGTTCCTCAATCAGCGATTCCTTGGCGCGGGTCGGGACGCGGCATACAAGAATCTGCACATGGTCCTGGGCGGCGCCGTTGTAAAGGGCCACCTTGAGTCGACCATGCAGGAACGCGGCACGGCCAGCGAACTGCTGGGCGTCGCTTACGCACTGGGCAACACCAACGCGGACTTCTACACGCTGCAGGATCACGTCGGCCCGGACACGCGAAGCGACCTGAAGTACAAGTCCGCACTGAAGGACGAGGCGCGCGCCGTGTATTACGGACTGACTCGGGTTGGCCTCGGCGCGCGAAACGCCGACGCGAACCAGGAGAACCGCAACTTGCTGCTGAGCAAGTCCGCGCGGGCAGACAGCGACCCGGTGCTGGAGATTCTCACGAGCGACATCATCCGGGCTTCGCACGGCGCAACGGCCGGCCCGGTCGACCAGGAGCAGTTGTTCTACCTCCAGGCGCGCGGGATCCCGCGCGCGGAAGCTGAAGCCCTCCTCGTCACGGCGTACCTCGCGGACGTGCTCGCGCGCGTCCCGGACGAAGCCATCCGCGGCGAGCTAATCGCCCTGCTGGAGGAGAAGCTGGACGCATGAGCTGGGTGAAAGTGGCGCACACGAAGGATGTGAAAGAAGGCTCCGCGATTGTCGTCGAAGCCCACGGCCGCCGGATTGCCCTCTGCAACACCGGCGAAGGCTTCCACGCCATCGATGACCTCTGTTCGCACGACGGCGGGCCGCTCGACCAGGGCAAGCTGATCGGCAACCGGATCGAATGCCCGCGGCACGGCGCCCAATTCGATGTGCGCACGGGCAAAGCGCTGACCCTTCCCGCTGTCAGACCGATCCGCAGCTACAAGACCCGCGTCGAAAACGGCGAGGTGGAAGTCGAAGTCTAGAAGCTTTGACAAAACTCACTGCCCCGGCCCACAGCGGGCAGCAATCTTGGCCAGAAGGTGGCCCTATGTTGGATATCGCGCGCATTCGAACGGACTTCCCGATCCTCCACCAGGAGGTGAACGGCCACCCGCTGGTTTACCTGGACAACGCCGCCACCACCCAGAAGCCGCGCCAGGTAATCGACGCGCTCGTGCGCTACTACGAGACGAACAACGCCAACATCCACCGCGGCATCCACACCCTCGCCCAGCGCGCGACTGAAGAGTACGAAGGCACCCGCGCGAAGGTTGCGCGATTTATCGGCGCCAGGGATCCGCGCGACATCGTGTTCACGCGCAACGCCACCGAAGCCATCAACCTGGTGGCCCACGCCTGGGGCGACCACTTCGTGGGCGAAGGCGACGAGATCGTCATCACGATCATGGAGCACCACTCGAACATCGTGCCCTGGCAACTGCTGGCGCAGCGCAAAGGCGCGCGGGTGCGATTCGTTGGTCTGACTCCGGACGGCCAACTGGATATCGACGCGCTTCGCGCGCTCATCGGCCCGCGGACGAAACTCGTGAGCGTCGTTCACATGTCGAACGTGCTCGGCACCATCAACCCGGTCAGTGACATCGCCGACATGGCGCACGCCGCCGGCGCCTTGCTGCTCGTCGATGGAGCGCAGAGCGTGCCGCACCTGCCCTTCGATGTCGAAGCGACCGGCGCGGACTTCGTCGCCTTTTCTTCGCACAAGATGCTCGGGCCCACTGGCGTTGGCGTGCTCTGGGCGCGCGAGGGGCTGCTGCAAGCCATGCTGCCCTTCCTCGGCGGTGGCGACATGATCGCGACCGTGCGCGAGGAGGGCTCGACCTGGGCGGATGTGCCCCACAAGTTCGAAGCGGGAACCCCGAACATCGCCGACGTCATCGCGTTCGGCGCGGCCATCGACTACCTCGAAGCCCTCACGATGCCCTTCGTCCGCGAACATGAGCTCGAAATGACCGCCGCGGCCATGGACCGCCTGGAGCAGATCGACGGCCTCCGCATCCACGGTCCGCATGACCCGCTGGCGCGCGGCGGGGTGGTGAGCTTCGAAGTGGACGGTGTCCACCCTCACGACATGGCGACGGTGGCGGACGGCCACGGCGTAGCCATCCGCGCTGGGCACCATTGTGCGCAGCTCCTGATGCGCCATCTCAAGGTCCCGGCGACGAGCCGCGCCAGCTTTGCCATCTACAACGAGCCGGCCGAAATCGATGCGTTGGTGGAAGCGATCGAACACGCGCAGAAGGTGTTCGCGTGAGCACCGACCTGTTCGATGACCTCTACCGCGAGCTGATCCTCGATCACTACAAGAAGCCGCGGAACCACGGCCCCGTGCCTTCGGCGCCGATCCACGTGGAAGGCGTCAACCCGGTGTGCGGAGACGAAATCCACGTTGACCTCGATGTGGAGGGCGGCGTGATCGAAGAAATCGGGTTCTGGGGCGCGGGCTGTTCGATCAGCCAGTCGAGCGCCTCGATGATGACCGACCGCATCAAGGGCCGTCCCGCGGAAGAAGCGAAGCGGGTGATGGGCCAGGTGCGGGCGATGCTGATCGATGGTGCGCTCCCGGATCGTGAACTTGGTGACCTGGAAGCGCTCGAAGGCGTGGCCAAACTGCCCGTCCGCGTGAAATGCGCGCTGCTATGCTGGAACGTACTCGAACAAGGCCTTCAACAGGCCGCCACCAAAGCCTGAGGAGGGCCAGCCATGACCGAAGCAACGACTCAGACTCCACCCACCCACGACGAGATGATGGCCAAGCTCTGGGAGGTCAATGACCCCGAGATCAACCTCAGCATCGTCGACCTTGGGCTGATCTATGACGTGCAGTACGACAACGGCGACGTGATGGTCACGATGACCTTGACGAGCCCCGGCTGCCCGCTCGGGCCGATCATTCGCGGTGAGGCCTACGCGAAACTGCGCGAGCTTCCCGGCGTGAAGGATGTCGACGTGCAAATCGTCTGGAACCCGCCCTGGGACCCGCGCACGATGGCCAGCGAAGACGTCCGCATGCAGCTCGGCATCTGGTAGTGCGTAGTTGCGGGCTCGTCCCCGCCCGGCGCCATGCGCCCAACGAGTGATCGCTCATGCCCGGTCGTATTGCTACGAACCAAGAACGGCCGAACAGCTCGTCCCCGCTCGGCGCCACGCGCCCAACGAGTGATTGCTCAGCCTCGGTCGTGCCGCTACGACCTAAATCGGCAGGAACGGGACCGCGATCCGGCCGACGATCATCGCGGCAGTGAGCCATTCCGGCCGCTCGCCGTCGTTCGCGTGTTCATCGACCTGGCTGGCGGCCAGTCCCTGCGGCGGGACGAGCTTGAACACTGTGGCGATCTCCCCGGTGTCGAACCAGACGCCCATGCATTTCGCGCACTGGTCCAGAGCCACGCCGGCGCGGTCCACGCGCTCCATGGTTTCCCCGCACGAGGGGCAGTCCAGCGGCGGGAGCGGCTTACCGCACTTCGCGCACAGTCCGTCCGGCTTGAGGTGCCCAAAGCAGGCGCGGCAGCGTTTCGGCCCGCGAACGGCGAAGAGGGCCTGGTGCTCATCCGCCGGTGAGGCCACCCCGGCGGTCAACGCGTCGCCAACCGCCCAGAAGCCGTAACACGTGTTGCAGTAGCGCAGCGGCGAAGCCGTTCGCTGCTCGTAGCGGTCGAGGATGGCGAGCGACGGATGGTCGTTGCAGTAGGGACAGCGCAGCAACGCCTCGTCCGCGTCGTGTTGCGGGGCGCTGGCCCGGATTTCAGCGAACACCGTGTCGGCGTCTCGTTCCCAGTTCCCGGCGGCCGCGCGAGCCCGCGCCGCGGCAATCCACTGTTCGTCGCTGATGGCCACGAACTGATCTTCGGCGGGATGGGCGCCGCCAAGAAGCCCACGCGAACAATTGACAACATGACTTGGCGGTAGTCACGATCATGACTATGAGTGCGAGGGTTGGGATCGCCGATTTGAAAGCCCACCTCAGTGAGTACCTGAAACGAGTGAGGGCTGGCGAGCGGATCCTCGTTTGCGACCGGAAGACCGCAATCGCCGAACTGCGGCCGCTGAGCGCTGACCTCCCCATCCGCCCGGCGACGCACCCACCGTCGGATGTGCTCAAGCTCAAGGGTGTGCCGGCCAGGGCACCGGTCGATGTTGTGGCGCTGCTCCGGGAAGACCGCGACCAACGTTGGATCGCCGCCCGTTTGCTGGGCTTTGAGGTTATCGGCGTGGACTTGTGAGCCCGGGGCAGTGTTGGCGCGTCAATGTCCGGCCGAATCTAAACATATGACGGACGAAGCGGGCCCGGGCGGCAACGAACTGTCGCCCACCGACGCGGCCATCGTCGAGATGATCCGCGAAGGCCGCTACGACGCCGAAATCGCGTCGCGGCTCTTCATCAGCACCGCCGACGTCAAAGCGCGCATCGAACGCATGCTCGCCCATGGCGGCCTCCGCGAGCGCAGCGACTTCATCACGCCGCCCAAACCGGAGCAGGAACCGCCAGCCGCGGACGCACCGCCCTTCGAGCGGCAGCCGCGGATGATGTCCGTCCACAACGCGGTGCTGGCGGTGGTTTGCGCCCTGGCGATTGGCGTGGGCGTGGGCTGGGTGGTGCGGGACGAGCAAACAGACAGGGTCGAACGAGCGAGCGACCAATCGATAGTGCGACCAGCCGACGATCTTCCATCGGGCGCGGACGACAGTTTCACGTCAGGCGACTTCGAAGAACTGCTTAGGCTCCTGCGTTCCGGGGTTATCGCACTCCCGCAGACCTCACCACTTCCTCGTGCCGCGGCGTGGGAGTTAGGCTCGTTGTTCACAGCAGACGGAGTGTCGGCCACTGTCGACTCTCTGTCGTACGACGGACAGGGTCGCCAAATCGTGCAGCTTGTCGAGCCGTCGACCATTGAGACAGCGGGACTGACGGAGTGGACAGTTCAACGTCGGACCACGGGCGAACTGACACTCACAACCAAGGTGCGCGACCGAGTCGTTATCCTCCGCCTCGAAACACTCGACGAGAAGACGCGTTTTGACCGGGAGGGAACAATCGTCCGTGTCTCCACAACGGACGGGTCCCGCCCGCGTTTCCAACTCTGGATCGATGGCGCCCCGTGGTCCCTCGGCCTTGATGGCCGACTCGTGGTCTATCTGTAGACTGATCGGTAGATGTCCTGCGAAGACGAAACCGCTGAGCTGCTCCGCCGCGCCGGTCACAAGATGACCCCCCAGCGGCTGCTTATCGTCCGCGCGCTGCGGCATGCCGGCGGGCACATCAACGCGGCGCAAATCGCGGACCAGGTGCGCGAGAGCTACCCCTTCGTCGATGTCAGCACCGTCTACCGCACGCTCGACGTGCTCAAGCGGATGCGCCTCGCGACCTCTACCGACATGGGCGCCGGAGACGTGGTCTGGGAGTGGGCGCCGGAAGAGCCGCACCATCACCTCATCTGCTCGGCCTGCGGCCACGTGGTAGAAATCGAGCACCGCTACCTCGTCGACCTCGAAGCGAGTGTCCGCAAGGACTTCGGTTTCGCGCCGGACATGCACCACTTCGCGATTTTCGGCCTGTGCCGCGGTTGCCAGTTGGCGGAGAGCGCCGATGCCGACGCGTCGTGAGCTGATCCGCGCGTTAAACGAGGCCGTCGGCGAGGCCAACGTCCTCTGGCGGCCCGAAGACCTCGCCGTCTATGAGTTTGACGGCACAATCGAGAAGTCGACGCCCCACGCGGTCGTCTTTCCCGCCGACGCCGAAGAAACGGCCGCGGCGGTGCGCGCCTGCAACCGCTTCGGCGTCCCCATCACGCCCCGCGGCGCCGGCACCGGCCTGAGCGGCGGCAGCGTCCCGGCGAAGCGCGGTGTGGTCATCGCCACCGCACGCATGCGCCGCATCCTCGAAATCGACCCCGTGAACCGTATCGCCGTGGTCGAACCAGGCGTCCCGAACCTCGATCTCTCGAAAGCGGCCGCGCCGCACGGTCTGTTCTACGCGCCGGACCCGAGCTCACAGCAGGCCTGCACCATCGGCGGGAACGTTGCCGAGAACGCGGGAGGCCCGCACTGCCTCGCGCTGGGCGTCACCCAGAACCACGTGCTGGGCATCGAAGTCGTTACCGCCGCGGGCGAGGTCACCTGGCTCGGCGGGCGCGTCCCCGACGCCTTCGGCTTTGACCTCCGCGGAGCCTTCATCGGCAGCGAGGGTACGCTTGGCATCGCTACCAAAGTCGTCGTCCGGCTGGTCCCAGCGCCCGCCCATATCATCACGCTGCTGGCGGTCTTCGACACCGTGCAGCAGGCGAGCGAGACCGTTTCGAGCATCATCTCCGCCGGGATGATCCCGGCGGCCATGGAAATGATGGACCAGCTCTGCCTCCAGGCCGCGGAAGCCGGGCTCCACTGTGGCTATCCGCCCGACGCGGGGGCCGCCCTGCTGGTGGAGCTGGACGGACTGCACGACGTCATCGAATCACAGGCGACACGCGTGCGCGCCGAATGCCTCGAGCGTGGCGCGAAGGAGGTGCGCCTCGCCTCCAGCCAGAAAGAGCGCGAGTTGCTCTGGAAGGGCCGGAAGGGCGCGATCCCGTCGCTCGGCCGGCTCGCCCCGAACTACTACATCCTCGATGGTGTCGTGCCGCGCTCGAAGCTCGTCGAAGTCATGGAAACAGTCTCGGAAGTCTCGGAGCGCTACGGCATCCCGATCGCCAACGTCTTCCACGCCGGCGATGGCAACCTCCACCCGCTCGTCCTGTTCGACGAACGGACTCCTGGAGCCACCGCGCGTGTCCTCGAAGCAGGCAGCGAGATCATGAAGGCGTGTGTCGATGCCGGCGGGGCCTTGAGCGGAGAACACGGCATCGGCGCCGAGAAGCGCATGTTCATGCCCTGGCTGTACAACGAGACCGACGTCGAGAACATGGAGCGCCTGCGGACCGTCTTCGGAAACACCGGCGCGTTCAACCCGTGCAAGCTGCTGCCAACGGGCACAGGCTGCGGCGAAATGGCGCACCAGGCGGCGGCCGTCGCCGCGGCCGGGCCGGATGCCTATGTCTGAAGCCCCCGCCGCCACCCACAGCATCGCCGGGCGAGAACCTGAGGCCGTTTTCCACCCCGCGACGCTCGACGAGCTACGGGCGCTTGTGCGGAAGCGCGACGGCCTGACGCTGGTACCGGTCGGCGGCGGCACCCAGCGGAGCCTCGGGGCGGCGCCGGAGGGGCGGTTCGCCGTCGTTGAAGTCGCGGATGCACTCGCCGGGCCCATTGAGCACGCACCGGAGGACCTCACCGCGGTCATTCCCGCGGGCATGACGCTCGGAGCTGTGAATGAGGCCCTGCGCGCCAGCGGCCAGCACCTGCCGCTGGACCCGCCCTTCGCACCCTTGGCAACGATAGGCGGCGCGCTGGCGGTTGGTGCCGGCGGGCCGCTCCGCAGCCGCTGTGGCCTGCCGCGCGACGTCGTCCTGGGGATGACGGTCCTGCGCGCCGACGGAGAACTGGTGCATGCCGGCGGGCGCGTGGTGAAGAACGTGACTGGCTACGACCTGATGCGGGCCTGGACCGGCTCGCTGGGGACACTCGGGATCATCACGTCGGTGTCGGTCCGGGTGTTGCCCCTGCCCAAATCCGTGGACCTGGAGTGCGAAGTCCCGGACATCGAGGCAGGTCTCGCCCTGGCTGAGCGGTTCATCGCCGCGGACATCCGCCCCGAATACCTGGACGTGTTCGAGGCTGACGGCCACTACCGCCTCTGCCTGCGCGTCCCGGCGAATGCGCTGGACGCCGCGCGAGCGGCTGCCGCCGGGCGCAGCTTTGCCCCGGCGCGGCCAGGCAGCTACGAACTCCTGCGCGACACCGGCTTCGAGGACGACGACGCGCTCGCGCTGAGGGTGGCCGTCCTGCCTTCCGCGATGGCGGCGTGTGTCCACGCCCTGGACAACCTCGGTCCCGCCGCAATCGTTGCGCGGCCGGCAGGCGCGTTTCTGCGCGCGAGCTGGAAGGCCGGCGCCACGCCCAGCACGCGCGAGCTTGGTGGCCTGGTCGCGAATCTCCGCCGCGATGTCGCGCCGTCCGGCGGGTCGGTCATCATCGAGCGCATGCCCGACGGGTTCCGCGAGGTCCTCGACCCGTGGGGCGAGCCGCCGGCATCATTCGAGCTAATGCGGCGCATGAAGCAGGCCTACGACCCGGACGGGCGGCTGAACCGCGGGAGGTTCGTCGGTGGCATCTAACCGGCCGCTCTGGCCGCTGCTGGCGGAAGCGCCGACCGGCGAGGACCTTGGGCGCTGCGTCCATTGCGGGCTCTGCGTGAATGCCTGCCCCACGTACCTCGTGACGGGGCTCGAAGTGGAGTCGCCGCGCGGCCGCATCCACATGGCGAAGCTCATCGCCGAAGGTCGCACCGAGCTGACGCCCTCGATCCAGGATCACTGGGAACTCTGCCTCCAGTGCCGCGCCTGCGAGGCCGTTTGTCCGAGCGGTGTGCCGTACGGCCGCATCCAGGAGCAGGCGCGCGCGCAGCTTGACCACGCCGCGCCGTCAGGACGCGGACAGCGGCGCTTGCGGCGGTTCGTGTTGCGTAACGTCGTGGCGCGCCCGCGCGTGCTGGCCGCGGCCGTCGCGCCGGCCCGCTGGTATGCCAACTCGTTCGTCCGCGGCCTTGTGCGCAGGAGCGGGTTGCTTCGGGGCCGGTTGAAGCCGATGGAGGCGCAACTGCCGCGAACGGTGGGGAAGCCGTACCGGCCAGGCCCGCCCCACGCTCCCAACACTACGGGCACCAGTGAGACAGGCGGACCGGCGGGTGTGCTCTTTACGGGGTGCATCATGGGCGAACTGTTCGGGAACGTGCACCGTGCGACGGAACGCGTTTACCAGCGTGCGGGGATACCGCTGCAGGCGACGCCGGGCCAGGGCTGTTGCGGAGCGCTGCATGCCCACGACGGCGACCTGAAGTTCGCGCGAAAGCTGGCGCGAAAGAACATCGCCGCACTCGAAAGGACGACCGGACCAATCGTGGTGAACTCCGCCGGGTGCGGCGCCGCCATGAAGGAATACGGCGACCTGCTGGCGAAGGACAAGCGCTGGGCCGCTCGTGCAGCCGCGTTCTCAGCGCGAGTGAAAGACGCGTCGGAGTTGTTGGAGGACCTTCCCGGCGGGCGGTTCGAAGGCGCCATTGCCTACCAGGATGCCTGCCACCTGGCGCACGCCCAACGCATCCGGGAACAACCACGCGAGCTGCTCGCCAACCTCGACGGTTGCGCAATGATCCAAACTGCGGGCGACGATGTCTGTTGCGGCGCGGCCGGCATCTATTCGCTCGTGCAGCCGGAGATGTCGGCGCGGCTGCGACAACGGAAGGCGGAACAGTTCGCGGCCGTCAAACCGGACGTAGTGGTCACGGCTAATCCCGGTTGCCAACTGCAGTACGAAGCCGCTGTGCGCGAAGCCGGCATCGAAGCCCGGGTGATGCACCTGATGGAAGTCCTGGACGAAGCCGCGCGAGAGTAGCGGGCGCGCAGTCACGCGTTGGCGCGCAGGTAATCCAGGTGCTGGTTCCAGAACGGGGAAGCCTCCGGAGCCGTTATGCCGCGCTTTCGGAAGACCTCGTTGTACGGCTGCGCCCAGTGCAGAAAGCCTGCGAAGCCCGCCTTCGCAATCGCGGCCCCATTTGTTGGCTCGGCAACGCCGGTTCCGCCTAGGGTGCGCTGGCCAGGGGAACCACGGTCGTACGTCTCCGTCGCGAACCGCCGGGCATCAGGCGAGGCGATCGGCGCGCCCCAGCCCAACCAGAACGCCGCTCGCCCGTTGCCGTAGTACCCATCGACAACGCGCTTGCTGATGGTCGTGTACGTCTCGACTGCCGGGCGAAACTGCGTGCCGAGCACGCCATTCAGCTGGCCGATCACGATCGAGCTCGCGCTGTAGAGCGGGTCGAAAACGCTCGGGAAGTCGATGGTGATCGGCCCGAGGCCCGCCCCGCCCGCCGCCTGCCAGCGCGACGCCGCGTCCTTCGCCGCAGCGTCGTCCCAGGGGCCGTACCCGGGGAGGCCGATCAGTTCCCTCTCGCTGACTGATGCATTCGCGAGCATTCCCGGGATAGGGCCCGGGGCGATGGCCCGGCCGCCGAGCAAGTTCGTCAGGATTGGGTGGCGGTTCAGGGCCACGCTGAGCGCCGTCACGAGCTCGGGGTTGTTCCACGGCGGCGCGCCAATGAAGAACGAGCTCATGATGAGGTCACGCCGCGCGCGGAAAGGGGCAACGGCGCTCCCGGACGCTTCCGCGCGCAGCTTCGTCGCGTCACGCCGGTCAAAGACCATCGCCTCGTCGAGCGAGCCATCCGCGAACCGTTTCGCCGCGTCCGCCGGCTCCACCACATGGAGTTCGTCCAGCAGTGGTTTGCGGTGGCCATCCCGCCAGGCCGTGAACTTGACGCCGTCGTCAGCCCAGTCGAAAAGCCACGGACCGCTCCCAAGGACATGGTCCGAATCGAGCTTCGACCACAGGCCCGCGAACGCCGCCACCGCTTCGGGCGCCTGGATCAGCGCGAACTCGGAAGCAAGGGTGTCGAGCATGAACTCGTCGGGGGCACGCAACCGGATTCGCACCTGTCCCGCCGCCGGAGTGTCGACTGACGCGATAGACGCGTAGGCGTGGTAGCGCTGTGCCAGTGGCGCCTTCCCGCCACTGGCGATTTCGAGGCTCCTCGTGAGATGGGCCACGACATCGCCGGCGGTGACCGCCCGGCCATTCAGGGGCGCCCGGGGTTGCCAGCGCGCCGCCGGATCGAGGTGCAACACCAGCGTCTGCGGATCCGGCGTCTCCCAACGCTGCGCGAGGTCTCCCGTGATGGCCCCGCCGGACCACTGGACGAGCCGGGAATGCGTGCGCCCCAGGACTTCGACGACACCGGACTCCCCGGTCAGTTGAGCATCAAACGTGTCGAAGTTGAAGCTGCCCGGCGCGGTGATGGTCTGCGATCCGCCGGGCTTCGGCGCCGTCGGCGTCGGCACGGCCGTTGGCTCGGGAGTGGGAGCGAATTCCTGGGACGCCGGGGTTTCGGTCTCGTCGTGCCGGAGGAGGATGCCGGCGGCTCCGGCACCTGCCACTGCGACGGCCGCGGCGCTGCCTCCGAGGAACGCCCGCCGCGAGACGCGCCGGTTCACCGCGGCGAAGCCGGCAGGTGCGCGTGTTCGTCCTGGAAAAGTGAGGCGTCCGGGCTGAGGCAGCACTCCATCGCTTCATGCAGCGCGGGCGTCTCAGGCTGCAACGTCACATGGCCGATGCCGAAGCGCTCGCGGAAGAGCGAGGCAAGGTCGGTCAGGATGTGCTCGGTGCAATTCACGTCCTTCAGTTCGACATGGGCGCTGAGCGCCGGGAACGATGGCGCGATGGACCAGACGTGGACATCGTGTAGCGCGACCACACCTTCCACGTCGCGCGCAGCTGCTTCGATAGCCGCTGGCTCGACGCCGGCTGGGGCGCTTTCGAGAAGGATTTCGCCAGCGACCTTGAGCAGGCTCAGCGCCCGGGGCACAACGAGCGCGGCGATCAGCAGCCCGGCGATCGCGTCGATGCCCTCCCAGCCTCCGAGGGCAATGATCCCGGCGGAGACGATGACCGCGACAGAGCCGAACGCGTCCACGGTGGCTTCCAACGTCGCCGCACGCACGTTGAGGTTGTGACTCCCATGGCTGTGGAGCAGCCGGACAACGGCCAGGTTCACCGCCAGGCCCGCCGCGCCCACCAGGATCACCGGCGTGGTGTCGACAGCGGGAGTGTTCCGCAGGTGGTCGATGGATTCGAAAGCGATGTACCCGGCGATGAACATCAGGAGGACCACGTGGAGCGGCACCACCAGCACTTCGAACCGCGCGAAGCCGTAGGTGTGCCGGCCCGTTGCCGGGCGTCGTGCGAGCGTGGCCGCGCCAAGCGCGAGCACGAGCCCGCCCGAGTCCGCGAGCATGTGGCCCGCATCGGAAACGAGCGCGAGGGAGTTTGTGAGGAATCCCGCGACTGCCTCCACGATCACGAACGAAGCCGTGACGAGGAGGCCTGCGATCAGGGCCCGGCGCGCCTGCTCAGGGTGTGCGTGCACCATCCCATGCTAGCAGAGCGGGCGAATGCTACAGTCTGTGCTCGGGCAAACGCAGAGTTGCCCGGTTGAGGGTTTACCGGCCTGTCCGGAGAACTTGCCGGCCTGACGGCCGCCATCGCCGATGAAATCCAGCCCCTCCTGCGTATCGGGGAGGGATCGCTGCGCCTTGGGCTCCCGGAGCCGGGCCGCGCGCCCGTGGCGGCGGCCATCGCCCGTACCGCCGAAGGCCCGGTCCTCCTGCTGGTCGCGACGCCCGCGAAATCACTCGCGATGCACGAAGAACTCGGCATGTTCCTGCGCCCGGACATTCCCCTCGCGCGCCTGCCGGAGCGCGAATCGTTGCCCTACGAGTTCACGCGCGACGATCAATCGCTGGCCATCGACCGCAGTCGCGCGCTCGGCTTGCTGCGGTCGAGCGTGCCGTGCCTCGTCGTCGCCTCATGGGCCGCGCTCTCGGAGCACTGCGCGGGACCAGAAGTCGAAGGCGAAGGCCTCACCCTTCGCGCAGGCAGCTCGATGAACCCGGCGAGCGTTATGGCAACACTCGAGGCCGAGGGATATGCCGTAGAGCCGCTGGCCGACGCGCCCGGGACGGCGGCCCGCCGCGGTGGCATCATCGACGTGTTTCCCGCCACCGCCGAACGCCCGTTCCGCATCGAGTTCTTCGGCGACGAAATCGAGAGCATCCGCGAGCTCGACCTCGGCAGTCAGCGCAGCGTCGCGCGGCTCGATCACCTTCATCTCCCGCCCGCGGCTTCGAACTCCGAAGGCGCCCGGGTAGCGGCGCGGAAGCTCGCTGATACGACGTCGGCCGCGGGCGAGGCCGCGGAAGCAGTCGTCGAACAGCTCGAACTGCTGGCTGACGGCTATCGCAGCGACTTCGCCGGCTTCTTCGAACCCCTGCTCTACACCACGGATGCCACCCTGCACCTGCCGGGCAATGCCGTCGTCGTCCTTGACGAGCCCGACGATGGGGCCACGGCCCTGGAAACCGCGATGGAACACGAAGCCCGCACCCGCCGGGAACTTGAGCAGCGCGGAGCGATCCCGCACGGGCTGCCCGCGCTGCGGACCGATCCGGAATCGCTCCGGGTCAAGCTGGAACGCCGGCCGGGCGTGGAACTCCAGCGCTTCGGCACCGAGGAGTTGGGTGCGAAGCGCCTCCCCCTCGGCGCCTCCCCCAGCTTCGCCGGGAAGCTCCGCACACTCGCGCAACAGGCGGGCGCCTGGGCGAAGCAGGGCAAGGCCGTGGTCATCGTTTCCCAGCAGGCGCTCCGGCTCGCCGAACTGCTCGACGAAGAAGGGACTACAGCGACCAAGCTCCGGTCGCTCGGCACGCCACCGCGGCCCGGAGAAATCCTCCTCCTCCCGCTCGCGGTAAGCGGTGGCTTCACGCTGGGCGACGGCCTCACGGTCGTCACGGATTCGGAGGTCTTCGGCTTTCGCAAGCGCCGCCGCCCGACACGGACCCGCCAGGGCATCCGCAGTGACCTGGTTTCGACGCTGGAAGTCGGAGACTACCTCGTGCACGCGGACCACGGCATCGCCCGCTACGCCGGCCTCATCCGCCGGTCTGTCGAGAGCGTGGAGCGCGAGTACCTCGAGCTTCAGTACGCCGAGAACGACAAGCTCTACGTCCCGGCGGACCAGCTTGAGTCGGTTTCGCGTTATGTCGGGCCCACGGACCACCCTCCCTCGCTGACGCGTCTCGGATCGCAGGACTGGGGGCGGGCGAAGCGCCGCGTGAAGCAGGCAGTCGTCGAACTCGCGCAGGAATTGCTCGACCTTTACGCGCGCCGGGAAATGTCGCGCGGCTTCGCCTTCCAGGCGGACAACGCCTGGCAAATGGAGATGGAAGCGGCGTTCCCGTTCGTCGAGACCCAGGACCAGCTCGAAGCCATCGCCGAAGTGAAAGCCGACATGGAGAACGCCAGGCCCATGGACCGCCTGATTTGCGGGGACGTTGGCTACGGCAAGACAGAAGTGGCCATTCGCGCCGCGTTCAAAGCCGTCATGGGCGGGAAGCAGGTCGCCGTGCTCGTCCCCACGACCGTCCTGGCGGAGCAGCACGGCAACACCTTCCGCGAACGCACAGCCGGTTTCCCCGTACGGGTTGAAGTGCTCTCGCGCTTCCGCAACGAACAACAGCAGCGCGAAATCGTCCAGGGCATCGCCTCCGGCGAGGTGGACATTGCCATCGGCACCCACCGCCTGGTGCAGAAAGATGTCGCGTTCAAAGACCTCGGCCTCGTCGTGATCGACGAGGAGCAGCGTTTCGGCGTGTCGCACAAGGAACGCCTGAAGCAAATGCGCTCGGAGGTCGACAGCCTGGTCCTTTCGGCCACGCCCATCCCGCGGACGCTGCAGATGTCGCTGGTCGGCATCCGCGACATGAGCACCGTCATGACCCCGCCGGAAGAACGCCAGCCCATCCGCACCTACGTGCTTCAGTGGGACGACGAGCTGCTGCGCGAGGCCATCGACCGCGAACTCCAACGGGGCGGTCAGGTCTATTTCGTCCACAATCGCGTGCACAACATCGAACGCATCGTCACGCGCCTCCGCGAAATCGTGCCCGAGGCACGGATCACGGTCGGCCACGGCCAGATGCCGGAGGAACAGCTCGAACGCGTGATGATGGAGTTCTCCGCCGGAGACCACGACGTCCTGGTCTGCACCACCATCATCGAGAGCGGCCTCGACATCCCGAACGCGAACACCATCATCATCAACGATGCCAACCACCTCGGGCTGGCGCAGCTCTACCAGTTGCGCGGGCGCGTGGGCCGCTCGGCCAACCGCGCCTATGCCTACCTCCTCTACGACAAGAACCGGACGATGAGCGAGACGGCGCAGAAGCGCCTGGAGGCCATCTTTGAGGCAACCGAACTGGGCGCGGGCTTCCAGATTGCATTGCGGGACCTGGAAATCCGTGGCGCCGGCAACGTGCTCGGCAACGAACAGAGCGGCCACATCGCCGCCGTCGGGTTCGACATGTACTCGAAGCTCGTGGCCGAAGCGGTCAGCGCCCTGAAGAAAGTCGTCGCGCCGCACGCGCCGGCCGGGCCGGAGCCGCTGCCGCCCTCTCCACTGGTGGACATCCCACTGAGCGCGCACATCCCGGAGACCTACGTCGAGGACATCCACGCCCGGCTCGCTGTCTACCAGCGCGTCGCCGACATCGAGTCGGCAGAGGGCGTCGCGGAGATGCAGGCGGAGCTCGCCGACCGCTTCGGAGCGGTGCCCAGGTCCGTGGAGAACCTCCTGTACGTCGCGCTCGTCCGCTCCATGGCGCGCAGAGCGAATGTGGAAAGCCTGAAAACCGACGAGCAGATGTTCCACCTGCGCATCCGCGGGGGCACGCCGCCCGCAATGAAGGACGCGGTGGAAGCGCTGAACCTCAAGAGCGTGTTGGTGGGCCCGAACCAGGTGCGGATCGATCGGGTTGGCGCCGGCACGAACTGGATGCCGCTCCTCGCGCGCGTCTTGCGCGCGATGGTCGATTCGCGTCAGTAGTCGGCGTCGCCGGGGGCTTCGGCGGGCGAAACCATCCTGTCGAGACGGCCCAGCACAACCGCTCCGGCGACGACAACGATCCCGGCGATCAGCACGATCACCCCGTTCCGCAGCGGCACGGTAAGTCCTGCCACCGCCGTATCGCGCAGGCTGTCTTCAAACGGGTCCCCGCCACCGACCGCCCCAACCAGCGCGCGCGCGCCGAAGAACATCAGCACGACAGGCACCGCGCCGGCGGCTGCGGCCATGCCCAGCGCGCGCATTCGCCGCCAGCCTTGCTCCGTCGCGGCGGTGACGACACCAAACGCGACGCACCCCGCCAGCCCGGCGAGCGCGAACAGCGTCGCCCGGGAGTGGTTCGTCTCGGAAACCTGGCCGATCGCCATCTCCATCGCCCCCTGGAGGGAGAACCGGCGGACCGATCCGCTTCCCGTGCGGTCAAAGGCGTCCACGCCATCCGCGTAGAGCAGCGCCGAGGACCGCTGAAGGATGATGTCGCGCAGTTGGGCGTCGGAGCTCTTCAGGACCTCGTCGCGCGTCAGGACGATATCGAGCGGATAGCCGTCGAAGCTGATCCCCTGGTCCTGACTTTCGAGGGCAGCCTGGCGAAGCGCGGGCCCTTCGTCGGCAAGCAGCTGGTCAAGGTCGGTGAGGCTCACCAGGCCGGATTCGATGATGTTCCGGGCCGGGCCCTCCGCCGTGACCTGGCGGCAACTGACTGCGAACACCACGATGAATACGGACACGGACAGCAATACCACGACGATGGACCGCCGGCCTTCGGACGACGAGGTGGCGCGGCCGTAGACGCGGTCGCGGACATCGAGGTCGTAGTCGTCGGGAGCCGGGTACACGCGCGCCGCGCCTAGACGAGCCGCACGACAATCGTGCCGGCAATACGGTCGTGGAGCGTGCGGCGGTGCTTATCGAACGCCGCCCAGATGAAGCCAAACGCCGCCACCACAAGCGCGCCGCCGACAGCGCCCGCGGCCAGCGCCGAATTGTCACGGAAGGCATACCCGACGATGGCCCCGCCGGCCGCGATGAGCACGTAGATCAGCAGGCCAACCACGCGCGCCATGGCGCCGAGGACCCCGAGCGCGTGCCCATCCGAACGGATCACCATCAGTTGCATGACGGAAGCGCCGATGGTCTGCCCCTTCCACGCGAAGCCCACGAAAAAGTACAACAGCAACGCCGGTGGGATGCAGCCGACGCAGACCCAGAAGGCGTTGAGCGCGGTGCTCGATGGCTCGACCCGTTCGAAGTCGGAGGAGATGAGCACGATCAGCGAGCCCGCCGTCACCAGGAGCGCCGCGATGATGAACATCACGAGCACGTCCAGGGCGCCGGCGGCGACGCGTGACTCAAACGAGGCGTAGTGGAGGCGGAACGGTGGCCGGCGGCCGCGGTCGACTTCCTGCATGGTGGTCGCGCTTGCGCTCATAGGCTTGCCACAAGTCTACGGCGGCCGGCGTAAGGGAACAGAAGGCGATGTGCCTCAAAGAACGTGGTACCGAAAGGAAGGGTGATGACTCATAACTTGGGTTACCGAAAGGAACCTGGCTGCCACGGCGCAACCTTTCCGTGCGAGCGGGTACGCTAATCGCCGTGCAGTTGCGGCCAGTCCCAGCAGGTGATGTCGAATACCGGGAGTGGGCGCCGTCGCCGTGGGCCGTCCTCGTTGTGGTCGCCTCGACCGTCGGCGTGGTGCTGGGGCTGTTGATCAGCATGTTCTGGCCGCGGGGCGATGTCGGGTCTCACGAATACTCACTCTGGAAATGGGAAGCGAACACCCTTCTGGACAACGCGTTCGCCCGCCTCGGTGTGGGGCCGGACCCGGGGCAGACAAGCGGCGAGGAAGCGCTCCGCCAGTACTTCACGCTGACCAGCCAGATTCGCGCGGCAGAGGACACCGAATCTCCCGATCTCTCGCTCCTCGATGCCCTGACGAATGAACGCGCCAACTACGAAAACGACGTTGAACGGCTGGTGGAGGGCTATATCACCGAAGCGGTGGACGGCGCGGGGCTGGAGCGCTCGCTGCCCCTCTTCCGCTCCAAGCGGATTACCTGGCCGCCCGTGGACTTCGAGCTGACGAACCCGCCCCAGCTCCTCGTCCGCTCGCCGCGCGACACGATCGAACGGGCCGGCGACACCCTGCTCAAGAACGACCTGAGCCTACGGGACATCGAGAACCTGGAAGACAAGACCACCAACGACGACACCGTCAGCATCGTCGTCGCTATCGGTGGACTCGCCGCCTATCCAGCGATCGTCCGCGACGACCGTTCATACGATTCTCTGCTCGATACAGCCTCCCACGAGTGGGTCCACCACTACCTCGCGTTCTTCCCGCTGGGCGAACAGTGGGGGAACGGCGGCGACGCCGAGACGCTCAACGAGACAACAGCGAACATCGCCGGCCGCGAAATCGCGAACCTCATCCGCAAACAGCACCCGGTGGACCTGGGAGAGGGCAAGGATGGCCGCGCCCCGACCGGACCGCGCCCCACCATCGACTTCAACAAGGAGATGCATGACCTGCGGGAGCAGGTGGACGCGTTGCTCAAAGACGGCAAAGTCACCGAAGCGGAACAGCTCATGGAAGAGAAGCGCCAGTACCTGAACGACAACGGCATCGCGATCCGGAAGCTGAACCAGGCGTATTTCGCGTTCTACGGCACCTATGCCGACTCGCCCCAGTCCACCAACCCGATCGGCCCCAAGATCGAGCAGGTCTGGCAAAAGACACAGGACGTTGGCGTGTTCCTAAAACTGATGCGCGAAGTGCGGGACGCGGGAGACCTCGACCGGACGCTGGCCGCGCTGGGGGACTGAGCGAGGGACCACGAACCTCCCCTACAATCGCGACCCATATCGTATCGGGGTGAGATTGCATGAAAGACCTGGCAGGCAAGGTCGCCGTCGTTACCGGTTCGGCGAGCGGGATGGGGTTCGCGTTTGCGAACCGCTTCGCCGAAGAAGGGATGAACATCGTCCTCGCGGACATCGAGGCCGAACCGCTGGCCATGGCTGAGGCGGCGGTCAAGGCAAAGGGCGCGAAGGTCACCGCGGTGCGCACGAACGTGCTCCACGACCAGGATGTGGAGAAACTGGCCGACACGGCCTTCAAGACCTTCGGGAACGTCCACATCCTCTGCAACAACGCCGGCGTCGCGGGTGGCTCCGGCAAGCCGGTCTGGGAAGCTCCACAGGAAGACTGGGACTGGGTGTTCGGCGTGAACTTCTGGGGCGTCCTCCGCGGCATCAAGGCGTTCGTGCCGCGCATGATCGAAAACGGTGAAGAAGGTCACATCGTCAACACCGCTTCGGTGGCCGGGCTTCTCACCGGCGCCGACCCCTATTCTGTTTCGAAGCACGGCGTGGTCTGCCTCACCGAAGGCCTCTACAAGAACTTCAAGGCGCTGAACCTCAAGCTGTCGGCCTCGGTCCTCTGTCCCGGCTGGGTGAACACCAACATCCTCGACGCGAGCCGCAACCGTCCCGAAGAGCTCGGCGCGTCGGTCGATCCTGCAACGCTCGGTCCCGAGGCGGCGGCGCGCTCGGCCATGGTCCGCGGCATGCTCCAGGGCGGCTACAAGCCCGAAGAAGTGGCGCAGAAGGTCCTCGACGCCGTCCTCACCGACACCTTCTACATCATCCCCGCGCAGGACTACATGAATGCGGCCATCAAGGTGCGCTTCGACCAGGTCATGAACCGCGAGAACCCCACCGTCCCGGCGCCGCAGTAAGTCTCAGGCGAAGCTGACCATGCGGGTCGGGCCGGCGTCCGGCGCCATCCACGCGGGGAGCGAGTGTCTTCTCCCCGCGGGATGCACACAGATCCACGCTGTTCCCGCGCCGGCCCAGAACCCCAGGAAAAGCATGCCAGTGCGGCATGCCTTCCAAGGGTCGGAACCTTGTCAGGAATCAAGGCATGGAGAGCGTCAGGGCATGCAGTCCAGGTAGCCAGTCCACAGACTGTTTGGCTTTTACGCCGTTGACGTAGAAGTCCACGTGCGCTCCACGGAAGCCGCAATTCGCGACGCCGTACGGCGCGGGCGAAGCTGGGAAGACCTTGACCTCGTAGCTCGAACTAACCACGCGGCCGCGAGTCTGCACGCCCGTCGAAACTGCTGTACCGCAAACCGTCGAGCCGACCTTTGCCTGGACGATGGCGCCCGCCGGGACCCCAAGGAGTGTCCCGCCCCAGCGCCCGGACGGCAGCGGCACCAGCCTTCGTTCCGCCTGGGCGTACGAGTAACCGTTATGTTCGAACATCACGTCGACTCCCCATCCCACGGGCTGGTCGATGGCGAATCCTCCGACGAGGATCTCGACCGGCGCACCGGGAAACGCACAGCTCGCGGGCACCTCGACGATCATGCTGAAGTAGAAGTTGCCATCAACCGCCTGCCATCCCTCGGTGTCCGTCCAACCGTAACCGCAGGCCGTTCCGTTCACATACGGCTGGGCGTTGGTACCGCTTGGTGGGAGCCAGGCTTGCGGAGCCCGAACGATGAGGTCGATATCCGCCCCAACGACGGGCGTGGCGCCCCCGCCAGAGGCGTGGGCGGGCGCGCTCAAGAGCATCGTGACGCCCAGGATTGCGCTCAGGACGGTAATGTGGATTGCTCGCTGCATCGCTGTTCCTCCTGCCAGCGGCGTTCTCAACGCCTGCCTCGCACAGGTCAGACAGCCAGATTCTGCGATCCTTACATGTCGCGTTGGAAGCCTTTACCCGCCATTCAACCCCGCCAGTGCAGCCCTCGTCGCCTCTGCTTCCGGGGCCGGGCGTGGGATGACAGCCACGAAGTCGGTCACGCCGATGTCCGCGTATTCGCGCAGCCCGGCTTCGATGTCCTCTCGATTGCCCACGACGGCCACGTCCGACGGGCCGTTTGCGCCTCCGCGGTCAAGCGTCGCCCGGTACGACGGGATCTGTCCGTACATCTGGAAGGCGGTATCGATGGTTTGCTTGCCTGCAGCGGCGTCGTTCGTGAGCAGCACCGGAACCATCGCGACGAATCGTGGGGCAGCCTTGCCCGCCTTCTCGGCCGCGCCGGTCATCGTCGGAACCGCCACATCGCGCAAGTAGTCCACGCCGCCCATCCAGGTGACCGTCCCATCGGCAAGACGGCCGCAAAGGCGGAGCATGTCCGGGCCGAGCGCCGCCACCAGCACCGGCGGCTTCTTCGCGCCGGCCAGGGCAACCTGGGCCGTTACGCGGTACTCCTCGCCCTGGTACTGCACCCGTTCGCCGGCGAGCAGGCCGTTGAGGACGGTCAGGTAGTCCTTCATGTGCGGGATAGGGCGCGAGTAGTCCAGCCCAAGGCTGCCTTCGATGAGCATCCGGTGGCTGAGCCCGATGCCGAGCGAAAGACGATTGTTCGTCGCGTCCTGGACGGTGAGGGCTTGCATTGCAAGCGCCGTTGGATGCCGCGGATACGTGGGCACCACCGCGGTGCCAAGCTCGATCCTGCTCGTCGCCGTCCCGGCGAGCGCCAGCACCGTCAGCGCGTCGACTGTCGAAACCTGCGGCAGCCACACGGAGGCGAACCCGGCCTGTTCGGCGGCAGCGGCGCGGCCGACGAGTTCTTTCGAGCCGGCAGGGTCGCCGGGCATCGAAATCATCAAACCCACACGCATGACGTGGCTCCTCTTCGCTAATTCGTCTCTGATTCGGCGGCGGCGGCGTTGAAGATGCCGCGCGCCATCAGCGAGTGCTCGCTTTCGGCCCGGGCGCGAAGCACCTCGGCGCGCGCCGCCCGGATGGCGGCGTCATCCGGCGCGGCCAGCGCGGCAAACTCGACCAGGTGGCAGGCGAGCCGGGCGTCGCCGGCGGCCACCAGCTCCCTCGCCCGGGAGGCGAGCCGCCCCGGGCCACCGGAGAGCATCGCCAGCTCTCCGGCGACGCTCGCTTCCAGAGCCGGCTTGAGGTTGGCCGGGTTGCCGTCGTACCAGCCGGCATAGAGCCGCCAGATGTTCCGGACGATGAACTCCGGTTCGTCATAGAGCGGCCAGAGATACGGCCGCTCCATCAGCCGCGCCGGTGGCTTCACGCTGTGGATCACTTCGTCCAGCCGCACCCCGCGGTTGATCAGCTCCACTGTTTGGTCGACCAGTGACTCCAGCAACTCGGCTGATTCGGTCAACGCCAGGTGGATACGGTCGTTCCCGAAAATCGGTGTGCCGTGGCTGGGGATGAACACCTCGGCGCCCTGCGCCGCCATCGCGCGCAGCGCGACAGCCCACTCCGCCGGGTAACGCTGGACTTTTTGCGGATTGCCGGCGTTCGGGCAGCGCCAGATGAAGAAGTCCCCGGCGCAGATGGTCTTGAGCGCCGGGATCCAGACCCAGGTGTGGTCGTCCGTCTCGCCTCGTCCGTGGCGCAGTTCGAACCGCATCCCGCCCTGTTCGAAGGCGTGCATCTCGCCGTAGGTCTCGTCGGGAAAGCGAGCGCTGGCGAAGTTGGCCATCATTTGCGGGCTCGCGACCGGCCGTGATTGGAACTGGCGCGCGTTGATGGTGGCGTTGTACCCGGCGGTCTTCGCGTAACGCTCAAGCCGCGGTGGCACATTTTCGTGCGCAATGACGTGCGGCCGGGGGTGTCCGCGCCGTTCGGCGTCGGCATCGTAGGAACCCATGCCGCCCGTGTGGTCGAAGTGGCCGTGCGTGTAGACCACATTCCGGACCGGGCTTTCGTCCCAACTGCGCATGGCCGCGACGACCACCTCACCGTGGTTCCTGCCGCTGGTATCGACCACAACCAGACCGTCCCCGGTCTTGATGCCAATCGACAGCCCAAAACCGCTGACTTCGACGATGCCGGGGATCACCTCGTACACGGTCCCGGGGCGGACGAAGGGGTCGACGACCGTCCCGCGGTCGCCGTTCCAGGCGCGTTCCGACAGTTCGCGGACAGATTCCATGCTCTTGCCTCCGTCAGCGAGTTATACGCGGTGCGCCGCGCCAACGCCTGAACAAGCCGGCGGTCCGGGCAGCCGCCAATTATGAGAAACCTCAAATCTATTTCTCACGTTCTCCTCACCTCTTTCGAAGAAGCTGAGCGGGACGGCGCAATCCGTCCTGCACTACTTTCAGGGAGACCGGACATGCAAAAGTTCCTCCTCGCTACCCTCGCCCTCTCCTCAATCGCCGTCGCTTCCGCGTGCGGCTCCTCGGGAAACTCGCCGGCGCCGGGCAGCACCGCTTCAACCACGAGCCCCCAAACCAGCCAGGCATCGGCCAGCGGAACAAGCTCGGCCTCAACGGCAACCAGCGGCGCTTCCGCGGTCACTGCCGCGACGCACGAAGCAGCGGGCGATTACACCTGGGATGAGTCATCCGTCGTGGACGTGAAACTCACCGGCAACTCGGCGACCGCCTCCGGCTCCGGCGTCAACATCAGTGGCTCGACCGTCACCATCACGGCCGAAGGCACGTATCGCATCAGCGGGACGCTGACCGACGGTCAATTGGCCGTTGACACCGGGGATGACGGAATCGTTCGCCTGCTGTTCAACGGCGTCGACATCACCAACGCCGACAACGCTGCCGTTTCCGTCGTAAAGGCCGAAGAGGTGGTGATCATGCTGGCCGCCAACACCACGAACCGGCTATCCGATGGCAAAACGTACCGGTGGGCGGAAGCGGACGCCGATGAGCCAAACGCGGCGCTCTTCAGTAAGGCGGACCTGAGCATCGCCGGCGAAGGAACCCTCGTCGTCACAGGCAACTTCAACGACGGCATCGCCAGCAAGGACGGCCTGGTCATCGCCGGCGGCAACATCCAGGTGACCGCCGCCGATGACGGAATCCGGGGCAAGGACTATCTCGTTGTCAAAGGCGGGACGGTCAAGGTCACCGCGGGCGGCGACGGGCTGAAGTCGGACGAAGCCGATGACACCAGCCTCGGCTACGTGAGCGTTTCCGCCGGCAAGGTCGACATCGTTTCAGGCGGCGACGGGATCGATGCCGAGAGCGTCGCCGAGGTCCTGGGCGGCACGCTCAGCCTGACCACCGGCGGCGGCGCCGGGGCCAAAGTCGCTACAGACGCGTCCGCCAAGGCCATCAAGGGCGGCGCTCTCGCTTCGATCAGCGGCGGAGTCACCTCGATCAACGCCGCCGATGACGCGATTCACTCCAACGTCGCCGTCAAGATCAGCGGTGGAGAAGTCACCGTCGCCACCGGCGATGACGCCGTCCACGGCGACACCACGGCCGCCATCAGTGGTGGCAAGCTCACGGTGACGCGCTCGTACGAAGGCATCGAGAGTGCGGCGATTACGATCTCGAACGGCGAGATCTCGATTGTCTCCAGTGACGACGCCCTCAACGCTGCCGGCGGGGTCGATGGCTCCGGTGCTCAGCAGCCCGGCGGCGGCGCCCCGCGAGATCAGTTCACCACTGGTGGCAACTACTCCATCACCATCAGCGGAGGGACCATCGTCCTCGATTCGACGGGCGACGGCGTCGATGCGAACGGTTCCGTGACCATGAGCGGCGGGACCGTCATCGTCAACGGCCCAACCGCCAACAACAACGGCGCAATCGACTACGACGGCACGTTTACGATGACTGGCGGCACGATCGTCGCGGCGGGCAGCGCCGGCATGGCCCAGGCGCCAGGGACGGGGGGCCTCGCCTCCGTGTCCATCCGTTTCGCGGCCGCGCAGAAGGCCGGAACCCTGGTCAGCATCCGCGATGCCGAAGGCAAGACGCTGCTCACCTTCGCGCCCACCAAGGCGTTCCAGTCACTCGTCTTCGCCGACTCGGCACTGGCGCGCGGCGCGACCTATAGCGTGTTCATCGGCGGGACGGCCAGCGGGGCAGATGCCGCCGGAGTGTACGACGCTTCCAGCTTCACACCGGCCGGCGCGGCCACGATGACGGTGGTGGCGAAGTGACCGCCATCCTCGCATCGCCCACCGAGCTTCGAAGACTCATCCCGCGGCAGGCGCCACAATGCCCCGCCGAGGCGCCCCATCCAACCGTCGACGAGAGCATCGCTGCTCTCCCCGCCATCACCCTCGACGACCTGGACCGCGTGTCCGTCCAGGACCGGCATGACGCCAAGTACCTGCTCTCCGAGGCGCAACTGGTCGACGTGCTCGCCCGCGTCCACGACGACTATCGGGTCCTCGAGATCGACGGCCAACGCACCCACGAGTACCGCACGCAGTACTTCGACACGGCGGACCTGCGGTTCCACAGCGCGCACTGCCGTCACGTCCCGCGGCGCTTCAAGGTCCGCCGGCGCCAGTACCTGGACAGCGGGCTGACGTACTTCGAAGTCAAGTCCAAGCGCGCCGGGCGGACGGCAAAGGCACGGATCCGCATCTCCAGCTTCACCGGCGACCTCACGGAGCGGGAGAAGCGATTCCTCCGCGAAACCGAACCCGGCTTCGAAGCCAACCTCGAGCCCGTGCTCACCAACTGGTTCCGGCGAGTCACGCTCGCCAGCCCCTTCGTTCCCGAACGGGTCACGATCGACCGGGATCTGAGCTTCGCCGGCCGGGGAGCCTCGTGCGCGCTGCCGGGCCTGGTCGTCGTGGAGATCAAGCGAGGCTCCCACTCCAGCGACTCGCAATTCGCTTCCGCTCTCCGGTCGGCCGGTGTACGGCCGTCGGCCTTCAGCAAGTACAGCGATGGGCTCGCGATGCTTACGGCCAATCAGGCTGGCCACCGCCCGAGCCCCCGCCTCAGACTCGTCGACCAAGCCTTCCGAGGTCCCTCCAATGTCAACTGAACTCTCAGACTTCGTAATTGGCGCGGCTTTCAACCTCGTCTCCGCCTTCATCATCGTCCGGTTCGTGTACTACCCGTCATCGAAAGACCGCACCTACGTCTTCACGTTCCTCGCGTTCAATTCGACCATCTACTTCCTCATTGGGCTGCTCACCAGCATCGAGCTCAGCGTGGGGGCCGGGTTCGGCCTGTTCGCCATCTTCTCGGTCATCCGCTACCGCACCGAAGAGATGCCGATCCGCGAGATGACCTATCTCTTCATCATCATCGCCCTGCCCGTCATCAACTCCGTCCTCGCCAACGGCGACGACCTCGCTCGAGTGCTCATCGCGAACGGCATGATCATCAGCCTGCTCTGGGTCCTCGAACACCGGTGGGGATTCACGTTCGATACCCATCGCAAGATCAGCTACGACAACCTCGCGCTCACCCACCCCGAGCGGCGAGAAGCGCTCATCGCCGACCTGCGAGAGCGGACCGGCCTGGATGTCATGCGCGTCGAGGTTGGCCGCCTTGACCTGATCCGCGATACCGCCGAACTGACGGTCTACTACGAGCCCGGTTCGGAGTCGGCATGACCGCCGTGCCCCGAAACCAGACCCCCTGGGGCCGGGGCCTCGCGACCGGATCGCCGCATCGCCCGCGATAACCCGAAGCAACGCGTTACCGAGTTCGGCCTGGCCTGCCCAGGCCGGCTCGTTCCTGTCTCGATCCAGGTAGCGACCGCCCGTATGGCCTACCATTCAAAGCCCCGGTCTCCTGGCGGACGCTGCGGGACGCGCAAGACCTCAGTGACTCGCGGGACTTCAGACGCCGGACTCTGCCTCCGCTGTCCGGCGCCCCGGGGGCGTTGTCCCGGCCCGAAGGCGGGACAACGTCAACTCCCCTCGCCGGTTACTGCCCGCCGCCGCCAACCGCGACAGCGATGCGCGCCTGGTCTTTCTCCTGGACGATGGGGGCTGCCCGGTTGGCCGCCGGCATCATCTTCGGATACCACTTGTCCTCGAATTCGTTGAACTTGTCCCGCAGGTGCGGCGCAACCCGTTCGGCGAACATCTGGGTGTTGTACATCGCCACGTCCCGCGGCATGTTCCCCATCTGGAGGAGCAGCATCAGGTGGCCAACGCGGAGGTTCTCGGCGAGCTCGTTGAGCTTGGCGATCACCTTGTCCGGTGGCCCCGCGACGACGTAGCCCTGCTCGACCAGGCCTTCCCAGGTGAGTTTCGCCTTCGCGTTCTGCTGGGCCTGTTCGAACTGGCTCTTGATCCCTGCCTTCACGGTCCGCAGCGTGCGGTAGCCGGGTGCATCCGCGAATCCGGGATACACGTGCAGGCAGCGGTTGTAGAAGTAGTCGATGTGCGGCCAGTACAGCTCTTTCGCTTCGGCCTCGGTCTCAGCCACGCAGACGGTCTGGGCGAAACCGGCGTGGTACGGGTTCGGCTCGATGCCTTTGTCCGTCATCCGCTTCCAGAAGCCGTCCATGATGGTCTGGGCGCGCTTGTAACCGGAGTAGGAGAGGTAGGAGTAGAGGTAGCCCATGTCGGCGCACCACTCCCAGGTCTCGATCGAACCGCCGCCCGGGATCCAGATCGGCGGGTTCGGCTGCTGGAGCGGCCGCGGCCACGGGTTCATGTAGCGGACCTGGTTGTACTTGCCGTTGAAGTGGCTGACGCCCTTGTCGTGCCACGCCTGCATGATCAGGTCGTGCGCTTCGTAATACCGGTCGCGAAGCTGCGCGCCGGGCACGCCGTACGCGTAGTTCGTATCCATGCTCGTGCCGACCGGGAATCCGGCGACAAGGCGGCCACCGGAAAGGATGTCGAGCATCGCGAACTCTTCGGCCACGCGCAGGGGCGGGTTGTAGAGCGCGATGGAGTTGCCCATGACGACGATCGCGGCGTTCTTGGTGCGGCGCGTAAGCGTCGCCGCCATGATGTTCGGGCTCGGCATCATGCCGTACGCGTTCGAGTGGTGCTCGTTCACGCAGATGCCGTCGTAACCCATCTTCTCGGCGAACTCGAGCTCGTCCAGGTACTCGTTGTAGACGGTGTTGCAGCGCTCCGCGTTGAACAGCTTGTAGTCGACATCGACCCAGACGGAGCGGTTCTTCTGCTGGAAGTCGTCTGGGAGGTCCGGCCACGGCATGAGGTGGAACCAGTGGAACTTCATGGATGTGCCCCCGATGTGGTCCGTGAGCGCGGCCGCGAAAGCATCGTGGCTGCCTGACGGTTATCGGGAGTATAGACGAAACGATTTGCGTGCGAGGGGCGAGTGACTGCTCAGATACCTTGCTTGACCATCGATTCCACGGAGTAGGTGCCATTTACGTTTCGGCGAAGGACATACTTCCAGACCGCGTCCGAAAACGGGATCGCGACGTACACCTCGAATGTCTGGCCTCGGTCTACCGGATCGAGAAAGCAAAGTGCTTGCTCTCCGCTCGGCGGCGCGACAAGGCATTCGCCGTCGAGCGGCCACGCGAGCGGCAGGTTGCCTTCGACCGCAGCCTTGACCGGGTCCGGCAGGGGATGGCGTACCAAAGGCAACCACGGATAGTTTCCGAAGGTACCCATGAGTTCGTTGTACCGGGCTGGCCCAGACAATCCATAGAGGCTCGCGTACGGAGGAACGCCGCAGCCAATGCCGCCAAGTCGGGGCGGGCCGCCCTGAGCATTGCGATGGAAAGTAAAGCAGGCCACAAGCCTCCGCTCCGCCGCTGGGACGACCGTCAACGTTACGGTGATCCACTCGTCTCCGCAGCGACCGCTGGGTCCGGATGTACGAAAGCATCCAACAGCAGCGAGCGCGAGCCCGCCAGGCCCATACCGATCTGGACTGCCAGCCCCAACCGGAAGGCGCTCGACGTATGTCCTCAGCGCAGACGCGAAGGTGGAAGGGCTGGTCGCGCTCCCCTCGCCGCCGCTCGAGACGACGTAATACGGCCGTACTTCCCCCGCCTGCGCTCCCGAGCACGCGTCGCCGGGATCGAAAACGTTGATCGGCAGCGGTTCTCCGGCACGGGGGCAGGTCACCGTTCTCGGCTCGCTGGCAGCCAGGATGCCGTCTGCGTCATTGGCGTGCACGCGTGCAAGAAGGTCGAACGCTGCCTCGCAAACGTCCGATTCAACCGGACACGGCGCTCCCACCGCAGGCGCCGGGAACAGCGTCAACCCGTCCCAGTCGGATGGGAGCGCGGTATCGGGCGTCGGCAGCGCAGTGGCCGCGGGTGTTGGCGTGTCGGCCGGCGAGACAACCGCGGGCGACGGATCACTTTTCCGCCCGCCGCAGCAGGCGGCCAGCAGAAGCACTCCCATGCTCACGACCAGTAGATGGCACCGCATACCGTTCCAACGTACCACCGGCCACCGAGGTTCCCGTGCGTCTCGTGCAGCTTCTGACCCCTTTTACCCTCATCAGGTACGATGACCCTGCGTGGAGCACTTCTCGCTCTTAACGTCCGTTGCCGTTGCCCTTGGTCTCGCGCTCGGTGGTGGGATTGCTGCCCGCCTCGCCGGGCTGTCGCCGATCGTGGGCTACCTCGCCGCGGGCGTCATCATCTCTCCTTTCACGCCCGGCTATGAGGCGGACCTCGACGCCCTCCGCGAACTGGCCGAGCTTGGCGTCATCTTCCTCATGTTCGGCGTCGGCCTTCACTTCAACGTCAAGGACCTCCTGCGCGTCAAGAACATCGCCATCCCAGGGGCCGTCGTCCAGATCGCGGCGGCCACCGCGCTCGGCGCCTTTGCCGGCTCGTTCTTCGGGCTGGGGATCAAGGAAGGGATCGTCCTCGGTCTTGCGATCTCGGTCGCCAGCACCGTCGTCCTGATTAAGGCCCTCGAAGACCGCGGCCAGCTCGAATCGGTGCATGGGCGAGTCGCCGTCGGCTGGCTGGTCGTGGAAGACCTCGCGACCGTCCTCTTCCTGGTCATCCTCCCGTTCCTTAAAGGCGGCGACAGCGCCGGCGAGTTCGCCCAAGACGCTGGCATTGCGATCGCGAAGGCCGCCGTCTTCCTTGCCGTCGGCCTGGTTGCGGGCACGCGCCTGATGCCCCGCTTGCTCAGCCTCGTCGCCCGCACAGGCTCGCGCGAGCTGTTCATCCTCGCCGTCGTCGCCATCGCGCTCGGCATCGCCACCGGCGCGGCCTGGTTCGGCCTCTCCGTCGCCATCGGCGCCTTCGTGGCTGGCGTCGTGGTCTCTGAAACGGAGACCAGCAGCCAGGTGGCGGCCGATGTCGTCCCGCTCCGGGAAGCGTTCGCCGTCCTCTTCTTCGTCTCCGTCGGCATGCTGCTGGACCCGTCCGTCGTGAAAGACCACTTCGGCCTGACCCTGGCGATCCTTGCCGTCGTCCTCTTCGGCAAGAGCCTGGTCGCGGTGGCCGTCTCGGCTGCGTTTCCCTACCCCGCCCGTACGGGGCTGGTGGTCGCCGCCGGACTGGCGCAGGTGGGCGAGTTCTCGTTCATCGTGGCCGACGAGGGCCTCCGCGAGCAGCTGATCTCGTCCGCGACCTACAACGTCGTCCTCGCTGTTGCCGTCGCGTCCATCTCGCTCAATCCCCTCGCCTTCCGGCTGGTCGAACCGGTGGAAAAGCTCCTCAAGGGCCGGCCACCCCTCTGGCGAATCCTGGACCGCCAGGGCGAGCCGCCCTCCCTCGCGGCCAAAATGCGCGGACATGCGGTCGTCTGCGGTTACGGGCGCGTCGGGGAGCTCACCGGCCATGCCCTCCAGCAACTGGGAGTGCCGTTCGTGGTCATCGAAGCCGACCTCGAACGGGTGCGCCGGCTCGCCTTGACCGGCATTCCGGTGGTCTGGGGCGACTGCGCAACCCTGGAGGTCCTGGAGCACGCCTCCGTGTCAAACGCGAGCATCGTCGTCGTCGCCACGCCTGACGAAAGCTCGGCACTGCTGGCGGTGGCGAACTCCCGGCGGCTCAATGCGTCCGCCCCGGTCCTGGTCCGCGGCCGGGCGGCCGGCGAAATCGAGACGTTCCGCGAGCTCGGCGCCACCGAAGTCGTGGTCCCGGAACTTGAAGGCGGCCTCGAGCTCATGCGCCAGGCGCTCATCGCTATCGGCCATGACCCGGAGGAGTCACTCCCTCTCAGCCACGCCGTCCGGGACATCCACTACCAGGCCGGCGCGCACGCCTAACGGCGGGGGTCCACCAGCACCTTCACGTCCGAATTCGGCGAAAGCAGCCGCTCGAACGCCGCCGGCGTTTCGGCGCCCGCCACAATCGACGTGATCACCGGCCCGGCCTTCAGCGACCCGCGTTCCAGCATGGCGATCGTCGTCTCGTAGTCTGCTCGGCTGTAGGCGAAGGCCGCGCGCACGGTCACCCGCTTCGTCACCCACACCGACGGCCGCACCGGCGCCGCATCGAAGGAAACGCCGACCATCATCACGCTGCCACCGGGCTTCACCACGTCCACGGCTTGCTGCAAGGTTGCGGGCACGCCGGCGGCGTCGAATGCCACATCCGGCGGACCGCCAAGGTGCGAAGCGAACGCGCCGGCCAGGTCACCCGCCTCACGCGGGTTGAACACCACATCCGCGCCCAGCGATTTCGCCAGTTCGGCCCGGCCGGGCGAAGGTTCGGCGACGACCACCCGTCGAGCGCCGACCGCGATAGCGCATTGCAACGTAAACAACCCGATTGGACCCGCGCCAAGAATCGCCACGCGGTCGCCGATCGTCTGGCCAGAGAGCCGCACCGCGTGCACGCCGACCGCGGCCGGCTCGATCGCAGCCGCCTGCTGTTCGTCGAGCGCGTCGGGGATGCGCATCAGCCGCGCGGCGCCGATTTTGGCGAACGGCGCATAGCCGCCGGCGCCGAGCGACGCGCCGCCCGCGGGGGCCACCCCCGCACGCGCGGCCTCCAGCCGGTAATGCTGGTAGCAGAGGTCGAATTCGCCGCGGACACAGAAGGCGCAGTTCATGCAGGGCCGCATCGGCGCGCCAACCACGCGGTCACCCACTTCCCAGCCAGTCACGCCCTTGCCGATCTCGACGATGGCGCCGCCGAATTCGTGCCCCATCACGATGCCGCCACCGGCCATTTCGCTGTCGTAGAGGTGGAGGTCCGACCCGCAGATGCCGCAATAACCAACTTCGACGACCACCTCCGAATCCCCGGCGACGGGGTCCGGGACGTCCTCGAACGTCATCTGCCGGCGGCCGTGGAGCACTGGCGCTTT
This sequence comes from Dehalococcoidia bacterium, assembly GCA_046328215.1. Lineage (GTDB taxonomy): Bacteria > Chloroflexota > Dehalococcoidia > Tepidiformales > Tepidiformaceae > Amarobacter. Next base: position 123,691 of record JAXLXA010000013.1, read on the forward strand.
CATCGCAGTCCCTTCCCAGGCGCCACGAGCACCTTCACGTCGTTGTTCCCGGCGGTGCCCAGGGTCTGGCACACCCCGTCCACCTCATCGAGGCCGACGATCCTGGTCACCATCTTCTCCGGCTGGATCTTTCCTGCTGCGATGAGGTCAAGAGCCGTGCGGAACAGGTCCATGCCCCCGAGAGAAGCTTTGATTTCGCACTCCTTGCCGACCATCGCCAGCGGCGAAACCTCGTCCAGGTCCATGTTCACGCCGGGGAGGATGACCTGCCCTCCCGGCCGGACCCACTCGATAGCCTTCTGCAGCGTGCCTTTCGCGCCGGCACATTCGAACACGACATCAGGGCCACCCATCGGGCAGTTCACCTGCAAGAACGCCGCGACATCGATTTCGCCGGGGTCGAAAGCGCCGGTCGCGCCGCACTCCAGCGCTTTCTGGCGGCGGCCGGCCGAGGTCTCGAAGACCCAGCAGTTCGCGGGGTTCGAGAGCAGCACCGACTGCAACACCAGCAGCCCGATTGGCCCGGCGCCGATGATCGCGACGTTGTCGCCGGTGCGCACGCGGCTGGTGCGCGCGGCATAGAGGCCAACCATCGCCGGTTCGTTCAGCGCGGCCCCCAGGTCCGACAGTCCATCCGGCACTTTCTCAAGAGCGCTGGTGTGGGTAAGCAACCGCTCCGCGTATCCGCCCGCGAGGCCCGTGTAGCCGAAGACCTGCCAGCCTTTTTCGCAGGAGCGGTAGCGGCCCTCGCGGCACGGCCCACATGAATCGCACGGCACCGCGGAGAGCGTGGTCACGCGGTCGCCGACTTCGAAGCCCCGGGCTTCCGGTCCGAGCGCGGTGATTTCGCCCATGATTTCGTGGCCGAGCACCGAACCGTCGCCCAGAGTGCCCGCGCGCAGCAGGTGAAGGTCCGACCCGCAGATGCCGCAGTAGGTCACGCGCATCACCACCTGGCGGCCAGTGGGCGCCGGGTCGGGTATCTCTTCGACAACAAACCGCGAGCCTTCGCGGAGGACGGCAGCTTTCAACCAGGCGCCTCGGTCCGGATGAGGACACCCGGAATCTACATTCCGAAGCACCGGCCCGCCAAGCGCCCCGCAGTGGGCCGATGCTGCTATTGACGCCCATTCTTCTGAAAAACAGAGGGAAACGGTCTCACCGGGCGAAATGGCCGATCGGCCGCTCAATGGTGTCCAAACGGACGCGACCCCTTCGCCAGCGATTCGCCACGATTTGTTGATGAGCGCCGAGCGCCCCGTGCGCATCCTGACGAGTGACATGAGCCTGGCCGAGCAACTGCGCGCGCGGCTTGAACTTATCCTTGGCTGCGGCGTGACCATCCTCCAGGGGATCGGCGAGACCGCGCCCCAGGAAATCGTTGTCACCACCACCACCGAGTGCTCACCCGATGAGTGCGCCGGACTGACGCAGTCGGGCGTCGCCGTCGTCGTGCTCGCTGCCCTGCCCAGCAACTACCAGGAGCGCAGCTATCGCGAGGCGGGCGCGGCCGATTACCTGGCCATGAGCCTCGACATGGGCCCGCTCGCCGGCGCCCTCCAGAGCCTCGCCTGAACCGGGCACTTGAGGCGGCTGCACGGAGCCTGTAGCGTCCGCCGCCGTGAGTGAGCTTCCTCTCGCCGTTATCGCCGTGCCTGCGCCGCCGGCCGTCGAGGAGTTGCTCATCTCAGTCTGCCGCCCCTGTTATGTCACCACGAGCGACGTTGCCGCGAACCTCGGAGCCGCCGAGGGCTTGCTCTGCCCCGCGCCGTTTCCCATCACGGTGGCGCTTCTCAATGCGGCGCCGCGGCTGCGCGTCGTCTCGAACTTCGGGGTGGGCTTCAACAACGTGGACCTGGTGGAGATGGAGCGGCGCGGGATCGCTGTCTGCAACACCCCCGGTGTCCTGACCGACGCCGTCGCGGACCTCACCATCGGCATGGTCCTGATGGCCTCTCGGGGGCTTGTGGCGAACAACCGCTTCGCCGCCGGCGGCGCCTGGTCCGCGGGCGAGTCGCCGCCGCCGCTCGGCTGGGACCTGGCCGGGAAGACACTCGGTCTCGTTGGCTTCGGCCGTATCGGCAGGGCCGTTGCGGGCCGGGCGAGGCACTTCGGCGTCCGCATCGTCTACCACGACATCCTGACCTCGCCGGGACCGGGGTTCGAGGACTGCGCGTACCTCTCGCTCGAAGACCTCCTGCGCGAATCCGATGTCGTTTCGCTACACGTGAACCTGACCGACGAGACGCACCACCGCATCGGCGCGGCGGAATTGGCCCTGATGAAACCAACCGCCTGGCTGCTCAACACATCCCGCGGCCCGGTCGTCGACCAGCCGGCACTGGTGGCGGCCCTCCGCGCCGGGACGCTGGCGGGCGCGGTGTTGGACGTGCTCGAAACCGAGCCGCCGGCTGCGGATGACCCGCTGCTCGCGATGCCCAACGTCCTGCTGCTCCCTCACATCGGCTCGGCGACGGTCGAGACGCGGGCAGCGATGCTTGACCTCGCCGCGCGCAACCTCGCCGCCGTCCTGGGCGGCCACCCGCCCCCTGAATGCGTGAACCCGGACGTGCTGCCGCGCGCCCTCCAACGACGATAGACCAGCACTGGAGTTTCGAGATGCGCACCAACACGATGAAAGCGAAGTGGGCCAACGGCGAAGTCACCCTCGGCTCGTGGCTCTCCATCCCAAGTTCGTTCTCGGCCGAGATCATGGCCCACCAGGGCTTCGACTGGGTCTGCATCGACATGCAGCACGGGGTCATCGACTACCAGGCGGCGCTGCCCATGCTCCAGGCGATCGGCTCGACGAGCACTATCCCCATCGTGCGAGTCCCCTGGAATGAACCGGGCATCATCGGCAAGGTGCTGGACGCGGGTGCGATGGGCGTGATCATCCCGATGGTCAACAGCGTCGAGGAAGCGCGCGCGGCCGTTGCCGCCTGCCGTTACTTCCCGCACGGCGCGCGCAGCTTCGGGCCAACTCGCGCCACCTATTACGCCGGGACTGACTACTTCGCGGGTGCGAACAACGAAGTCGCCTGCATCCCGATGATCGAGACCAAACAGGCAGTCGAACAGCTGGACGACATCCTCGCCGTGCCCGGGATCGATGCTGTGTATGTCGGTCCCGCCGACCTCAGCATCACGCTCGGGCTGCCACCGGGGATGGCCAACGAAGGCGCCTTCGAGGAAGCACGCGTCCTCATCGCGAAGAAGTGCGCCGGGCGCGGCGTGACGGCCGGCATCCACGCCAACGCCTCGCTCGCCGCGAAACACGCCGCGGCGGGCTACCGGATGATCACCATCAGCGGCGATGCCGTCGCCATCCCGGTCCAGGCCCAGGCGGACCTGAAGCTCGCGCGAGGCAGCGCCTCCGGCACGAAGGCCGTGTACGGCTAGGAGCCGCGGGTACTGGGTTCGTTCGCGAGTCTCCCATGAGCCGCGACCGGGCAGGGAGCGGGCAAGTCCACGTCACACGGATGCGGATCGAACTTTGGACGCACAACGCTAGGAGCCGAGCGCAGCCGGCGGCACAATGCCCAGCTCTTCGCCCAGCGCCTGCAACTGGTCGATCGTCTCCGCATCGAGCGGGATGCCGTTGAGCGTCCGGTCGGCGCGAGCGGCGGCTTCCGGGTCGCCGGGGACGAGCACCGCTTCGATGCCGGGACGCGGCCGCAACCCGCGCAGGTGGTCGACCATTCGCTTCATGTCCGCCTTGAAGCCGTCGACATCCCGGAAGGCGTCGATGCGCCAGGCTGCGAACCACTGCCCCTGCATCCGCGCGCCCTCGAAGATGGCGCTGCCCATGCCGGGCAGGACTCCGGTCAGGATATCGACCATCAGGCCGAGCCCGTAGCCCTTATGTGAACTGGTCTCGGTGTAGGAGCCCAGTGGCTGCAGCGCCCCTCCCTTGCGCAGGATTGTCGGGTCATCGCTGTCGTTGCCATCCGCATCCACGGCCCAGCCCGCCGGGATCGGCTTTCCCTGCCGGGTGGCGATTTCGAGTTTTCCACCGGCGACGGCGGTCGTCGCGATGTCGAGCAGGAACGGATGGTCGTCGAGGACGGGGGCCGCGAAGGCGATCGGGTTAGTGCCATAGGCGCGGTCGAGGCTCCCGCTGGCCACGGCGATAGGCGTCACGTTGCACATCGCCATCCCGATCATGTCGCGCTCGGCGGCCATCCTGGCGTAGTACCCGGCCGCGCCGAAGTGCTGCCCATTCGTGACGGCGATCATGCCGATGCCCGTCGCCTCCGCCTTCGCAATCGCTGCGTCCATCGCCCGGGCGCCCACGAGCACGCCGAGGCCGGCGCCGGCATCCCAGCTGGCCGCGACGGGACTGTCTCGCAGTACTTTCACGTCTGGATTCGGGTTGATCAGGCCGCGCTTGAAGCCCGGCGCATAGCCCGGGTGCCAGGCAAGGTGCGCGATGCCGTGGGACTCGATGCCCGCGAGGTCGGCATCAAGCAACACCTCCGCTCCTCGCCCGGCATCATCCGGTGGCATGCCGAGCTTCGTGAAAACCGCACTGGTGAAGCGCAGCAGTTCGGCGTGAGAGAAGCGGGCGCGGGTCTCATTCATGGCCGCGTATCTTCGGGCATATGCGCTGTCCTCCGATGCCCCTGCCGAGGTGGCGCGAGTATACTCACGCCGCGCCGAGGACGTACGGAACGCCGCGCCACCGGGCAACGCCAGCCCCGTTCGCGATCCCGCGCGCAGGAGCATCCGTGAGCAACAGCGTCAGCAAGCAATCAATCAGCGCCGAGGCGGCGAAGAAGGTTATCGCCGCGGCCGAGGCAAAGGCCGTTGAGATCGGCGCGCCCATGGTCATCGCCGTCGTAGATGAAAGCGGCGTCCTCAAGGCGTTCAGCCGCATGGACGGCGCACCGCTTCTCAGCGTGGATATCGCGAAAGACAAGGCCTACACCTCGGTCGCCTTTGGCATCCCCACCCATGAATGGTTCAACTTCATCAAAGACGATCCGCCACTGCTTCACGGCATCACCAAGACTCCCCGCCTCGTCGTCTTCGGTGGCGGCTACCCGTTGCATGCCGACGGCGCGATGATCGGCGGGATTGGCGTGAGCGGCGGCCACTACTCCCAGGACATGCAGGTTGCCGCGGCGGGCGCAGCCGCCCTCGGCTGAGGGATCACACAAGTTCGAGGTGATTCATTAGTCCGGCGCGGTCACGGCCTGAATTGCAGCGCCCGCGGCCCAAGCCTCGCCGGTTGGGTGGCCACGCGATACGCGTTCTCCACCCATTCGCACACCAGCCGGCGCGTGTCCCGCGGGTCGATAATCTCCTCCAGCTGGAAGCGTGACAACGGCCCGAGGGGACCTCGGGCGCTTTCGATGCGGGCTTCGAGCTCCGCGCGGAAGGCCACCGGGTCGGCGGCCTCAGCGAGCTGGCGCCGGTAGGCCGCCTCGATCCCGCCCTCCGGCGGGATTCCGCCAACGTCCGCGGCCGGCCAGGCAACGCGCACTGACGGTCGCGACTGGGGCGTCGCATAGTTGTTCCCGGCCACGCCGAAGCTTCGCCGCATCAGGACGGTGAAGATCGGCACGCGGATCTGCGCGAACGCGATCATCCATTCCGCGCCTTTGCGGATCGTGCTCGTCGTCTCGTGCTCCACGCCAACCGCGAAGCCCGGGTTGTCCACAAGGTTCAGCACCGGGATGTGGAAGAGGTCGCACAGGTCGAGGTGGCGCGTCAGCTTGCTGCAGCCGTCGGCGGTGAGTGCGCCGCCGTTCACATGGCGGCTGTCCGATGCGATCACGCCGAGCGGGTAACCGTTAAACCGCACAAATCCGGTCACCTGGTCGCTGCCCCACAGCGGCCCGACCTCGAAGAACGAACCCTCGTCGGCCAGCAGCCGGATGGCGCGGCGAATGTCGAACGTCGCGGTCCGCTTTCTCGGGACGATGGAGAAGAGCGCTTCGTCGCGGCGGTCCGGCGGGTCGGCAGCGTTTGGCGCGAGGACAGGCGGGGCCTCGAACACGCTCGGCGGCAGGTAGGAGAGGAACCGCCGGACCATCGCGGCCGCTTCCTCCTCCGTTTCCGCGAGGTTGTCGACCGACCCGTTACGGCAATGGATACGCCAGTCGCCGAGGTCTTCCTTGGTTATGTCATAGCCCATCGCGTGGCTCACCACCGGCGGGCCGGCCACGAACAGCTGGGCGATGTCGCGGACCATCACCGCGAAGTGCCCGAGCACCGCTTTCGCCGCTCCGATGCCAACCACACTGCCAAGCAGCATGTTCACGACCGGCACCGTCGCCAGTTGTTCGGCGAACATTGAACTGCCGAGGTGGCCCGGCAAGAACGAGCCGCCCGTCCCGGTGACTCGCGGACGACCCGCGCTGATGGCGCCGGTGCTCTCCTGGGCATTGGCTTCGCCCTCTTTGCGTTGCGCCGGGACCATCGAGGCGACGCTGCCGCCTCCCGACGATCCGTCGAGCAGCCGCACGGACGGCACCTTCAACTCGATGCTCAGGCGGTCCAGGTAAGTGCTCTTCCCGGCAATCGCACCGTCCGAATGCCCACCGCGGGACGTGAAGTCGTCGGCGCACACGATCGCCGTCCGGCCCTCGATGGCGCCCCACCCTCCGACGTGGTTGGCCGGCGTGAAATCCGCGATCCGCCCGTCGTCGTACGTCGCAAAGCCCGCGACGCTTCCGACCTCGCGAAACGAGCCTTCGTCCAGCAGCAGCGAGATGCGCTCGCGGCAGGTCAACTTGCCACGGTCGCGCTGGCGGACGACACCCGGGTCTTTCGAGCCGGGCGCCAGGCGCCGGTGCGCGATCGACTCGAGCGTCGCGATGTCATCGAGGATTGGCTGCCACCCTTCGTCCGCGGCCCGGACCGATGGCGATGGCGTCGCCACGGCTGTGCCAACTGGCTCGATTGCTGCGAGTACCTGGCCATTCGCCACCGCGTCGCCCGGGAGCAACGCCAGCGTGGCCGAAACGACCCCGGCGCACGGTGCGGCGACGGTCGTCTCCATCTTCATGGCCGTCACCACGATCACCGGGTCGCCCTCCGCGACCACGGCGCCTTCGGTGACCGACCATTCGACAACAGACCCGGCGAGCGGTGACGCAAGTGCGACCATGCCCTCGAGCACATCGAGCCCGGGCGCCGCAGCCGCTGAGCCGCCGTTCTTGGTCCGGTTGCCGGACCCGGCGAGGAGGCTGAGCGGCCCCGCCCCGCTCCGTGCCTGCTCGGAAGGCGTAAGGGTCTCCAGCCAGGTGGTCGTGGCCTCTCCGGCACGGAACACCGGATGCGCGAGGACGGCCCGCAATTCATCGAGGTTCGAAGCGAGGCCCTCGACATGGAACTCCTCGATCGCGCGCAGTGTCCGGTCCACGGCGGATTCGAAGGTACCCGCGGAACTGGACGAACCGATGACTTTCGCGAAGAGAGGGTCGAATTGGGGCGCCGGCGCGTACCCGGCGTACCCACAGCCATCCACGCGCACGCCGGGCCCGCTCGGCTCGCGGTAGGCATCCATCTTCCCGGGAGCGGTCGCCACCACCCTCGCCTGCACCGCGAAGGCGCGCGGCGGCGGCACGGCCTCCTGCGAGCCGAGCCCAAGCTCGGCGAGCGTCGCGCCCGCGGCCACGCGGAATTGCGCTTCCACCAGGTCAAGCCCGAGCACCTGCTCCGTGACCGTGTGTTCCACCTGGATGCGCGGGTTGCATTCGATGAAGTAATGGCTGCCGCCCTCGTCAACGAGGAACTCGACCGTGCCGGCATTGGCGTAACCGGCCTCGCGCACCAGTTTGACCGCGTCCTCCAGGATCCGGGCGCGCACGGCGGGATCGAGGTTCGGCGCCGGCGCGACTTCGACGACCTTCTGGTTCCGTCGCTGTACCGAGCAGTCGCGCTCGAACAGGTGCACCACGTTGCCGGCCGAATCTCCCAGCACCTGGACTTCGATGTGGCGGGGCCGGCTCAGCGCCTTCTCGACGAAGACCGCGCCGTTGCCGAAGGCCGCCAGCGCTTCCGCCTTGCAGCGTTCGAAGTGCTGCGGCAACTCAGCGGGTGATTGCACCAGGCGCATTCCCCGCCCGCCTCCCCCGGCGGAAGCCTTCAGCATCACCGGGTACCCAAGCCCCTCGGCGATGCGCCCCGCCGCGCCGGCGTCAACAAGTGCCGACTCGCTGCCCGGGATCACGGGCACGCCAACGGATTGGGCGAGGGCTCGCGCGCGCACCTTGTCACCGAAGAGCGCGAGCGCGTCCGGCGCCGGGCCAATGAAGACCAACCCATCGCTTGCGCAGGCCTCGGCGAAGGCTGCGTTCTCCGCAAGGAACCCGTAGCCCGGGTGCACGCAATCGCAGCGGTGCTCCCTGGCCACCCGCAAGAGTTCGTCAGCGTCGAGGTAGGGAGAGAGTGGATCGTTGCCCCGAAGCTGGGCCATCTCGGAGGCGTACCGTGTATGCAGGGAGAGCGCGTCGGCCGCCGAGTACACCGCCACGGATTCCATCCCGAGCGCTGAAGCCGCCCGCGCGATCCGGATCGCTATCTCTCCGCGGTTCGCAATCAGTACCTTCCGCAACCCCCGGCCGGTCTCCCGTTCGTCCATCCGTGTCCCCTCGCGGCGCGCCGTCGCGCGCGGCGTGGATGATACGCGAACTGGCTCCGGCGGAAGGCCCGCTCAGGCCGTGAGGGCGTCGACGATCGCGGTCGAGCCCGCGTAGTACTCCAGCCCGGGCGCCGGCACCGGGAGCGCAAATGCAGTGTCCATGCCTGCTTCCGCGTAACCCTCGAGCTGCGCCCTCAGCTCCGGCGCCGGCCCCACCAGCGCGCGTTCCGTGATGAACTCCAGGGGGATGCCGGCCAGCGCCGCTTCCCGCTCGCCACTGGTCCACAGTCTCACCGTGGAACGGCAGAGGTCGCCCCAGCCGTCCGCTTCGAAGAACTTCTGGTACACCGGGGACATCAGGTAGGTCAGCATCTCTTGCTGGTATCGGGGCAACGATGCCTGCCGGTCATCCGTCACCGTGGCCCGGAAGAACACGCACACTTCGAACGGCGCCGGCAAGCCGGCCGCCGCCCGCACCTGGCGGATCAGGTCCACCGAGTGCTTCACCTGCCGGGTGCTGACGAAGTTCAGGATCACGCCGTCGGCCACCTCGGCGGCGAGCTTCAACATGCCGTCGTTCAATGCCGCGAGGTAGATGGGGATGGGCGCCGCGCTCTTCTTCGCCAGGCTCGACCGCTTCATCGGGAAGGGACCTTCCGCACTGACGCGGTCGCCGGCCAGGAGTTGGCGGACGAGGGAAACGAACTCGCGCGTACCGGCGAGCGGCTTGCCCCACGGGCGGCCATGCCAGTCTTCGACGATCACGGTCGTGCTTGTCCCAAGCCCCAGGACGAACCGCCCACCGGAAAGGTCAGAGAGCGTCTGCGCCGTCATCGCCATCAAGAGCGGGTCCCGCGTTTGGATCGGGATGATCGCCGTGCCGGCCCGTGCCGACTTCGTGGCCATGATGGCCGCGGCCGTCTGGGTGACGGCATCCGCGCCATTCACTTCGGACACCCACACTCCGGTCATCCCCCGGGCTTCGGCATGGGCCGCCAGGGCAGATTGCTGCTGCAAATCCCGGCCGGACACGGCGAGTTCAAGTCGATAGCTGGCCATGGCGGGCTCCTCCTGGATGGCGCCGGCGGTAACCGTCCGCCGCCACAAGCGTCGAAACGACCGGCGGGATAGTAGCAGCACTCGCGAGCGCCGCGCGAAACCAGCGCGGCCGGCCGGCAGGCGTTGCGGGGCGCCGGGCGAAACAGAGTGGCGGGGGGG
>JAXLXA010000014.1:0-119033 GCA_046328215.1 Dehalococcoidia bacterium
GGTAGGCGAACCGCGGCCTCATCGGTGCGAAGCTCGCTCCCGCCTTAGACTGGTTGGGTGAGCGATATCCCTCTCGAACCACCGACCGTGAAAGCGCCGGGCATCGTGCCCGCGGTCGAAGACCGTTCCTACCTCGGCTACATCGCTGCCGCCCTGGCCTCTGCGCTGGCGGGCGGATTCCTGCTCGCCGTCTGGATGCCGCTCGCCGCCACGGACACCATCGGTCCGTCCGGCCGGGTGCCGTGGATGATCCAGGCGCACGGGTGGATCCAGCTACAGGGCTGGGCAGGGCTCTTCGTCGCGGGGATGGGCATCCGCCTGATACCCCGATTCGCGGGGCGAAAGCCGGTGCCACGGACGGTCACGCTGCCGCTGCTGGCGATCCTCGTAGTGCCGGTGGCGCTGCGCCTGGCGATCGAATCCTGGGCTTCCGGGGGCCTCGCGGATAGCGGAGCGATAGCAATCGGCGTCAGCTCAGCGGCGGGGCAACTGGGCGTGGCGACAGTGCTGGCATGGACGCTTTTGAAGGGACGCAAGCCGCGCGAACCATGGCGCTACTTCGCCTGGGCGGGGACTGCCTGGTGGGCCGCGTGGGCGCTGCTTTCGTTGTTCTTCATCCCGCGCGGGGCCGCCAGCCCGCCGGGATACCTCAACGCCCTCGATAACGACGCGCTGCTCTGGGCGGTGATGCTGGGGCCGATCGGCAACTTCATCTGGGCGGTGCAATCGCGCAGCGTGCCGGTGTTCTTCGGGCGCAAGACACCGAGCGTGGCGAGGACGCTGGCGCCGGGAGTCTCGTACAACGCCGGGGCGGCGATGCTCGTGGTGTCGACCGCGGATGTCCGCTCGCCGGAGGACTGGAGCGGCGCGGCGTTCGTGCTGGCCGGCGCGGCGCTGCTGGTCCTGCCGCTGCTGTGCGGGTCTGTCTGGGGCGAAGCGAAACGGCTGCGGCCCCGCGCGAAACCCGCCGCGCGGTTTGTCCTCGCCGCCAACGTATCCGCGGTGCTGGCCGGCGTGTTGTTGTGCTTTGCGGGCTTCCGGGTGCTCACCGGCGACGACGGTTCGATGCCGGTCCACACCCGCGATGCCGCGCGGCACCTTCTCGGGATCGGCTTGATCACGATGCTGGTCCTCGGGATGGCGCGGCTGGTCGCACCGGTGTTCGCGCTGGAACGCACCGAAGACGGCGTGCCCCGCGCCTTGGAGCGAGCGCCGTTCTGGCTTCTGGTGGCGGCGCTCGTCCTGCGGGTGGGCTCGGCGCTGTTGGCCGAGCCGCTGGGATACGAAAGTCGCATGCATACCGCTGCACTGGCGGGTCTGCTCGCATGGGCGGCCATCGCCATCTTCGCGTTCAGCGTCCTGCGGGCTGTGCGCGCCGAACCGCGGACGAAGCGCGCGTTGGAGGACATCGCTCACGATGCGCGCCAGCGACGGGCCGCGGCGAAGTAGACTCGTCCGATGATGGGCGGTTTCGTCGCGTATCTGATGGTGGCCGTGCCGTTCGGTGGCCTGCTTGCGGCCTGGGGCTTCGCAGTGCGACGGCGAGGCCACCCGCGGGCGGGGGCATTCATGCTCGCCTGGGGCGCGGGCGGCCCGTACCTGGCGCCGGTGGTGACGGGCGTCACCTGGCTGCTGTTCGGCGATTCGGCCCCAGACGGCCCCGACGAACCGTGGCCATACACCGCCGCCGCAGCGCTCTACTCCATTGGGCTCAGTTTTGCCGCCTCTTTGGCCGCCGTCTTCGCTGGACTCACGGCGTACCTTGGTGACGTGGGACTCCCGGAGGAAAAGCGATGACCGACAGCTACGACCGCAAGATCTCCTCGGAGGAAGCAGCCGAGGGCTACATCATGGTCCTCAAGGACCGCCTCAAGTTCTTCCCACCTGCCGGCGAACCGTTCAGTCTGGACGGCGCTCCTGCGAGCGTCGAGGCCCGTCACTGCGAATGCCGGGGCCCGGAGAAGCCGCACGACCACTACTTCATCCGCAGAGCGGGCCTGGCGAAGGGCCAGCGCGTCTCGATCGGCCGCAACGGCACGGACTACACGTTCTCTGCTGATTGAGTCGCGCCCGTCCACTGCCGACCTCGGCTCCGTGCGCTTCGAAACCTCTGTGTCCTTTGTGCCTCCGTGGTTTTGCTGCCCCCGTGGCCTAACCGGACGGCTCGAATACACTGGAAGCGTTATGCCCAACTGGGTCATCGAAGGCGTGATTGCGACCAGTCCGCGTCCCGGATTCTCACCCGGGCCGGAGCTGACCGTGCATGACCACGCCGTGGATGCGTGGATCGATGAGGCGCGCGATTTCGGCATCCGCTCGGTCATCTGTCTCATCGGGAAGGACCAGCTCTGGCTGTACCGCAAGGCGACTCCTGAGGGCCTGCTCGAGCGCTACCGCAGCGAAGGCTTCCGCGTTTGCCACATCCCGACGGCGGACCAGCAAACCCACCCGTTCACCGAGGATGAGTACGAGCACGCCTGGCAGTCGTTCCAGGACCTGCCCAAGCCGGTGCTGGTGCACTGCAGCGCCGGGATGGACCGCACGGGCCGCATCGTCAGCCACATCCTCGCCCGTCTGGCGATCGTCGACTGACGGTGCCGCGGCAGGGCGGTGATGGCCGCTAGGTGCGGTTCCCGTACAATCCGCGTACTTACCTCAAGGACTTCGCAACATGCCGTACGTCCCTACGCGCGACATCATCACGTACTACGAAGAGGTCGGTTCAGGCGAGCCGCTGGTCCTCATCCGGGGTCTCGGCAGCGACTTGCAGGCCTGGGCGCTGCAGGCGCCGGAACTGGCGAAGCACTTCCGCGTCATCACCTACGACAACCGGGGCGCGGGCCGCACCGGCGCGCCTGACAAGCCGTACAGCATCGCCGGGATGGCGGATGACCTGGCCGCGCTGCTGAGCGAACTGAAGATCGAAAAGGCGAGCGTCCTCGGCTACAGCATGGGCGGGATGATCGCGCAGGAGTTCGCGCTCAAGTACCCGCAAAGGCTGGACAAGCTGATCCTCCTTGGGACCAGCGCCCGGCTGGACGGCTACTCGAAGGCCATCGTCCAGAATTTCATCAACGTCCGCCGCTCGAACTTGAGCCGCGAGCAGGTGGTCCGCGAACAGGCGCCGTTCGTCTATTCGGCGGAGCTCCTGGACGATACCGACCGCTACGAGCGGGCAATCCAGGCGAACGTGGCCAACCCCTATTCGCAGCAGGACCACGCCTTCATCCGCCAGGCCCAGGCGCTCCTCGCTTTCGATGCGAGCGCGCGGGTGAGCGGGATCAAGGCGCCCGCGCTGGTGATGACCAACAAGGAAGACACCCTGGTGCCGCCACGTAACGGCGAAGCGCTGGCAAAAGCCATCCCGGGCGCGAAGCTGGTCTCGCTCGATGCGGGGCACGCGGGGGTTATCGAGTTCCCACACGAGCACAACGCCGCCATCCTGGAGTTCCTGGGGGCGGCGGTCCTGGCATAGTCAGCCCGGCCCGCAGACCACGTCCGCGCACGTCGCAGCCCCTCGGTAGCCGGTGGGCGACCGGTAGCGGCGCCCGGGTTTAGCATGGATCCATGCAACTGAGAGCGATCTTCTTCGACATGGACGACACGCTGCTCGATACGTCCGGCGGAGTGAACGAAGCATGGTCGCTCACCGCCGAGGCGTTCGCCCCAGGACTCGGGATCGAGGCGGAGGCCCTGAACAAGGCCATTCGCGCCCAGATGATGGAGTTCTGGAAAGACGAAGCGGCGGTGGAGCACTGGCGGACCCGCCTGCATGAGGCGCGCGTCCACAACATCGAACAGACGCTGGTCGCCAATGCCCTGGATACCTCACGCGCGCAGGCCATCGCCGACCACTACTGGGATGCGCAGTCCAGCCGCTTCAAGTTGTTCGAAGACTCGGTAGCTACGCTGGACCGCCTGCGCGGCGAGGGTTACCGCATCGGCTTGATCACCAACGGGCCAGCCGAGATGCAGCGCTGGAAGATCGGCCGGTTCGACCTTGAGCGGTACTTTGACGTGATCGTCATCGAAGGTGAATTCGGCCATGGAAAGCCGCACCCGAACGTCTTCCTCCACGCGATGACAAGCGTCGGCTCGCACGGCGGCGACTCCCTGCACATCGGCGACAACCTCTACGCCGACGTTGGCGGCGCCAAGAGCGCGGGCATGCACGCCGCCTGGATCCACCGCGACCGGCTCGAGTTGAAAGAGACGCCCGAACACGCGCCGGACCGCGTCTTCGCGCACCTGGGAGACCTGCTGTCCGAACTGGGGCTGTAGGCGCCCGCGGCGACTCTAGCCCCTACCGCCTATTCCCTATCGCCTAACGCCTATCCCCTAACCCCTATATCCTCACGGCCATGGGCAAACTCGATGGCAAAACGGCGCTGATCTTCGGCGTTTCGAACGACCGCTCCATTGGCTGGGGCATCGCGAAAGCGCTGCACGCCGAAGGCGCCACGCTCGCGTTCTCCTATGCGATGCCGATGGAGAAGCGGATCAAGCCGCTCGCTGAAGAACTCGGCGTCGACTTCTGCGAGCCCTGCGATGTCGGCAGCGACGAAGAGCTGGACGAGGTCTTTCGCAAGGTCCGCGAGCGCCTCGGGACTATCGACATCCTCGTGCATTCGATCGGCTACGCGGCCCGCGAAGACCTCCAGGGCCGGTTCGTCGATACCTCCCGCGAGGGCTTCCTGCTTGCCCACAACATCTCGGTGTACTCGTTCGTCGCGCTGGCGAACCGCGCGCGGCACCTCATGCCGAACGGTGGCAGCATGCTCACGCTCACCTATTACGGCTCGCAGAAGGTTGCCCCGAAGTACAACGTCATGGGCGTGGCCAAGGCCGCGCTTGAAGCAACCACGCGCTACCTCGCCTGGGACCTCGGCGGGGACCGCATCCGCGTGAACGCGATCAGCGCGGGGCCGATCCGAACGCTCGCCGCGAGCGGCATTTCCGGCTTCCGCGACTACCTGAAGCAGTTCTCCAGCGTCGCGCCGATCCACGAAAACGTGTCTATCGAGCAGGTTGGCGCGGCGGCGGCGTTCCTCGCCAGCGATGGCGCGAGCGGCATTACCGGCGACGTCCTCTACGTCGACCACGGCTTCAACATCATGGGCCTGGCCAACGAAGAGCGGGAATGAGCAGCCCGTTCCGCATTGTCCCGTACGCGCGTGCGCGGCACGGCGATGGGCCGCATCGCGTGGTCTCCGCGGTGTTCGACGAATACGGCTTCCCGTTCGCCGAAAGCGACTACGACGCCGACGTCATGCGCCCGGATCTCCACTACGACGGGCAGACCGGCTGGTTCTGGGTGGCCGAGGACGAATCTGGCGAAGTCGCTGGATGCGTCGGCCTGAGCGACGAAGGCGGCGGTGAGTTCGAGTTGCACCGCCTGTATGTCCTTTCGAGCGCCCGGGGTCACAGACTCGGCGAGCAACTCTGCTCCGTGGTCATCCAGAGGGCGCGGGAGCGCGGCGCCAACCGCCTGGTGCTCTTCAGTGACGTGCACTTCACGCACGCCCATGCGCTCTACAGACGCGTGGGCTTTCGCGAGAATCGCTTCCGTTACGCGCCAGACCCATGGCAGAGTCGTGAGTGGGGCTTTGTGATGGAGGTCCCGGCTGGAAGGAAGGTGTAAATGCCGCGTCCACGTTGTGTGTGGTGCATGGAACCGCCGTACCAGGACACCGCGGTCCTGAAGTGGCGTGGCGAAGAGCGGGAGCGCCTCACGATCCCACTGTGCCGCAAGCACCTGATCCGCCTGAAAGAGGCCGGCGCGAACGGCCGCGAACACAAGGGCTGGTTCTACAAGGACGGCTGGTGGTAGGCGGGCCGGGCGTCCGCGCTCAGCGGGCCGTGTAGCCGCCGTCCACCGGCAGGACCACCCCGGTGATGAACGAGGCCTCCGGGCTGGCGAGGAAGGCCACGGCCGTGGCCACTTCCTCTGGCTGGCCCAGCCGGCCCATCGGGTGCAGGTCTGTGATGTACGACTCGTAGGTCTGTTCGGTGCGCATCATCTCGGTCATCGGCGTGACGATGTACCCGGGTGCGATGGCGTTCACGCGTACGCCGCGCTTGCCGTAGGTGACCGCGAACTGGCGCGTCAGCCCCACGACGCCGTGCTTGGCGGCGGTATAGGCGCCGGCGCCTTCGGTCACCGGGAGCGTAGGGTCCCCGGCCGGGCCGGTCAGGCCCACGAGCCCCGCGACGGAAGCGGTGTTGATGATCGCGCCGCCCCCGCGTTCGCTCAGGACCTGGGCGCCGTGGAAGAGGCCGTTGTAGACGCCGGTCAGGTTCACCGCCAGCGTCCGGTCCCAGCCAAAGCCACCGCCGACGCCGGCGTTGTTGAAGATGACGTTGAGGCCGCCGAGCGTGGCGATGGTCTGGGTGAGGGCGTAGCGCACCTCGTCTTCGGACGACACGTCGAGCTGGAGGGCGGCCGCCGAGCCGCCGTGCTCCGCGATCCTGGCGGCGGTGTCTTTCGCCGCTTCGCCGTCGAGGTCCGCGCACATGACGGCGGAACCGCACGAGGCCATGTGGAGCGCGCTCGCGCGGCCGATGCCTGAGCCGGCGCCTGTGATGAGGGTGACGAGGCCGGAAAGGTCGGGCATGTGGCAAGCTCCAGGAGAAGTTGCCGTAGCCTAGAGTGCCGAGGGTGAGGCGTCGATCTCGCGGAAAACAGAACCGCCGTCACCCGTGGGATGGTGACGGCGGCAGCAGGTTCCTCCCAGCGCGAGGAGAGGGTTTCGCGCCAGGAAAGAGGTACGAAGGGTCAGGCGGCGGTAGCCATGCGGTGTTCTTCATTGGTGATGAAGTCGCCGTCGCTCAGCCAGTTCTTGAATTCCTTGGTGGCCCCGCAGGTCTTGCAGGTGCCGACGCTAATCTGGCCGTTGGGCTCGTCGATCCGCCAGCGATGGAAGTGCTGTTCGGTGGAGGCCGCCGGTTTCGTTGCGGTTGTGGCTTCAGCCATGGTTGGTGACCATCCCTTTCCGTTTGTTGACTCGCCTTTCGGGAGTCAGCTACGCTTGTTTTCGGTGACCTCCGGTACTAGCGATTCGCTAGCCTTTGGTCGTAGCGGAATAATAGCACCGGTGGCTATCGTGTCAATAGTCTTGGCACTAGCCTTCGGAAGATCCTTAACACTATCCAAACGGGAGCCAGCCCATGGCCCAGCGCGCAGAACTCGAAGCCTCCAGGAAAACCTATAACCTCCCCTGTGTTATCGCCCAAACCCTGGACGTCGTCGGCGACCGCTGGACCCTTCTGATCCTCCGTGACCTCATGGCCGGCCTGCACCGCTACAACGACATCCTCGAGAGCTGCTCGGGCATGTCCCCCAACGTCCTTTCGGACCGCCTGAAGCGGCTCGAAGCTGAAGGACTCGTCGTACGCAACTATTTCCGCGAACTCCCCCCGCGCGTTGAATACACCCTCACCGACAAAGGATGGGCCGTCAGGCCCATCCTTTTGTCTATGCTCGATTGGGGCCGCCAATACGTTGAGCCAATCACGGAAGAGCGCGTAGGGCACGATGTCACCCACGATTTCGCGATGCGGGTCATCCCCACGTTCTCGTTCAAGCCCGAGACGGCGATCGACCTGGCCGCGCGGATGACGCTCGAGATCTCCGACTGCGACAGCTGCAACACCTGGACGCTCGACATCCACGACGGCCATCTCCATCCGCGGCGGCTCGGTTCGCCAAACGCGGATGTCCACCTGAAGACCACCACGCACGGTTTCTTCCGCTTCATCCGCGGTGAAGCCCGCGCCGAGGAAGTCGGCGATTTGCTTGGCGACGCCGAGACGGCGCGTTGCATCCAGGCCTGTTTCCAGGCGCACTGAGGTCCCGGTTCGAGCGCAACAGCCGCCGGTGTAGCATCGCCGGCATGGACTTCGATTTCGATACCGTTTACGAGCGCCGCAGGACCGACAGCTTCAAGTGGGCACAGTTCCCCGCGGACGTGATCCCCATGCCCGTGGCGGACATGGACTTTCGCTCGCCCGAACCGATCCGGCGAGCGTTGGCTGAGCGGGTGGAAGAGGGGTTCTACGGCTACGGGCGGGTCACCCGCAGGTTTCGCGACGTGTTCACTGGCCGCCTGAACAGCCGCTACGGCTGGGCCGTGGAGCGCGAGGCGCTTTCGCCGGTACCCGGGGTGATCGCCGGATTCAACGTTGCCCTGCGAGGGTTGACCAAACCGGGCGACGCGGTGGTCGTCCAGCTTCCCTCCTACCCGCCGATCCTGACTGCCAACGAGTACCATGGACTCGAGCGCCGCGACGCCTACCTCCGCCCGGCGGCGGACGGCCGGTACGAAATCGACTGGGAGAGCTTCGAATCAGCCTGCGCGGGGAGCAAGGTGTTCATCCTCTGCAACCCGCACAACCCGGTGGGCCGCGTCTTCGATAGCGACGAGTTGCGGCGCATGGCTGACATCTGCCTCGCCAACGGCGTGACCATCATCGCGGACGAGATTCACTGCGACCTCCTGCTCGCGGGCAACCGTCACGTCCCGATCGCGAGCCTTTCGCCCGAAATCGAAGCGAACACCATCACGTTGATGGCGCCGTCCAAGACCTTCAACCTCGCCGGGTTGAAAGCCGCGGTGGCGATAATTCCCAACGAGCGCCTCCGGGAGCAGTTCGAAGCGGCGAGAGGCGAGATGGTTGGCGCGGTGAACATCCTGGGGTTCACCGCCATGACCGCTGCCTATGCCGAATGCGACCCATGGCTCAATGCGCTGACGGACTACCTCACGGCGAACCGCGACTTCATCCACGCTTTCCTCGCCGAGCATATGCCCGCCGTCCGGTCGTATCCCGCCGAGGCCACCTACCTCGCCTGGCTCGATTGCAACGCGCTCGGCGTGCCGGAGAATGACCCGGTCGCCTGGTTTCTCGAAAAGGGCCGCGTGGCGCTCGCCGAAGGGCCGCTCTTTGGCCCCTCGTACCAGGGGTTCGCGCGGCTGAACTTCGGTTGCCCCCGGGCCCTTCTCCGCGAGGGGCTCGAACGGATGGCCGGCTCGCTCCGGTAGTCGCGACATAAGTTCTCCACTGCCGTGAATCGTGGCAAGTGTCTCACTGGCGGAATCGCCCGCGAGTCGCGAGGCCCGTATTCTGTGCGGCGATGCCCACCACTCTCGCCCCCGTCTCTATCGCCGAACTCACGGACATCGCGAAACGCGTCCGCTCCCACATCGTCCAGATGGTCTTCGATGCCCAGAGCGGCCACCCCGGCGGCTCGCTTTCGGCCGTCGAGCTCGGCGTTTCGCTCTTCTGGAACCACCTTCGCTGCGACCCGGCCAATCCCGATTGGCCCGAGCGCGACCGGTTCATCCTCTCCAAGGGCCACGCGACGCCGTTCTACTACAGCCTGCTGGCCGAACGCGGGTACTTCAGCCCCGAGCTGCTGCGCGGCTTCCGCACGCTCGGCAGCCCGCTCCAGGGTCACCCGTCGATGGGCGCCGTCCCGGGCATCGAGATGTCGAGCGGGTCGCTCGGCCAGGGCTTGAGCTTCGCGATCGGCCACGCGCTTTCTGGCCGGCTGGACCGCAAGGACTTCCGCTGCTGGGTGATGATGGGTGACGGCGAGCTGAACGAGGGCCAGGTGTGGGAAGCAGCCGAGGCCGTGCCCCATTTCGGCCTCGGTGACCGCATCATCGCGATGGTGGACCGCAACGGCATCCAGAACGACGGCTTCGGCGACACGATCATGAAGATCAACCCGCCCGAGATGTGGCGCGGTTTCGGCTGGCACGTCATTGAGTGCGATGGGCACGACATGACGGCCGTCGACCAGGCGCTTGGCGAGGCCGAAAAGCCGCACGACCGGCCACGCGTCGTGGTCGCGCACACCATCAAGGGCAAGGGCGTGAGCTACATGGAGAACAACCCCGGATTCCACGGCAAAGCGCCGACCAAAGAGCAACTCGAAGACGCGTTGCTCCAGATCGCGGCGGGCCTCAAGTGACCGCCCCCGCGGCGCCTGCCGCAGCTACCCGCGAGGCCTATCCCGTCGCCCTTGCCGAACTCGTCGAGCAGGGTGTCGATGTCGTTGCGCTCGACGCGGACCTTTCCGCATCGACCATGGGCTACCAGTTCGGCGACAAGTACCCCGAGCGCTGGCACACCGTCGGTATCGCCGAAGCGAACATGGTCGGCATCGCAGCCGGCTACGCGGCGACCGGCAAGACGGCGTTCATCGCCAGCTTTGCCTCGTTCCTCCCGGGCCGCTGCTTCGACCAACTGCGGACCTCGGTCGCGCAGCCGAAAGGCGGCCTGAACGTGAAGTGCGTGGCCAGCCACGGCGGCGTCACCGTGGGCGAAGACGGCGCCAGCGCCCAGGCGATCGAAGACCTCACGCTGGTGACCTCGCTCATCCCGTTCGATGTCATCGTGCCCGCCGACTACGAGTCGGCGAAGCAGGCGATTGTCGCCGTGGGCAAGACGGCGCGGCCGTCGTACGTGCGCACCGGCCGCCCGAAGATCCCCGCGCTCTACGACGCGAGCTACCGCTTCGAGATCGGCAAGGCGTCGGTTTTGCGCACGGGCACCGACGTGACGCTCATCGCCTGCGGGATCCTGGTCAAGACGGCGCTCGATGCCGCCGGCGCCCTTCAGAACGAGGGCATTTCGGCGAGGGTCATCGACATGGCGACGATCAAGCCTATCGACCGCGAGGCAGTGCTTGCCGCCGCGCGCGAAACGGGGGCGATCGTGACCGCCGAAGAGCACCAGACGCACGGTGGCCTCGGAACGGCGGTCGCGCGGGTGCTTGCGGAATCGCTCCCGACGCCCATCTCGTTCGTCGGCGTGGACCGCTACGGCACGAGTGGCAAGTGGGACGAACTGCTGCGCTACTTCGACCTCACGCCCGAACGGCTGGTCGCTGCAGCGAAGGACGTCATTGCCCGGAAGCGGTAAGGTCGGGCAGCGCGAACTCGCCGCCCGCCATCCGCAGGGTCATCTCGTAGATCGGCAAGGCGGCTGCATCCCGGCGTTCCTGGTATCCGGCCAGCGCTTCGTCGGCCGGCGCGCGGCCTGAGAGCGCGAGATCCAGAGCAGTGGCGAGCAGGCCCGCGTCCCGGAACGCGTCGGTTATCCCGAACCCAGTGACCGGGTCCTTCATGTACCCGGCGTCGCCAACGAGCGCCCAGCCGGGACCGAACGGCTTGCGGAAGAAATTCGGCACGTCGGCGCTGCCGAACCACCGCTCCTCCCGCTTGCCCGCCCTCACCCGTGCGGCGAACTCAGGAGCGGCATCGAGGATGCTGAAGAACGTACCCTCGATGTCTTTCCGGTAAGCGTCGAACTGGTCATGAGACCGCTCCGCCGTGACACAGAGCTGGCCGTCGTTGGTGGGGAAGGCAAGGACTCCGCCGCGCTCCGAGATGTAGACCTCCGCGCCGTCCGCTGGGACGCCGGACCAGTAGGAGTAGTAGCCGCCGGTCAGGGATTCGCGCTCGCGGTATCTCGGCGCGTTCACGGTCTCCGCGACGAGCGAGTGGTGTCCTTCGGCGCCGACAACGAAGCGCGCGGACTCATGCGCGACGTTGCCTTCGCGGTCGCGGCCGATGACGCCGGTTACGCGGTCGCCCTCCATCTGCAGTGACTCCACCCGGAATCCTTCGCGCAGCCGGGCGCCGGCGGCGGCCGCGGCATCCACCAGGATCTTGTCCAGCAGGATGCGGCGCGGGCAGTACCCCACGTCCGCCTGCGGTGGCATCGGGACGGGCTGGCCGTCCACGAAGACGGTGAACTTCGTTATCGGCGGCGCGCCCGTTGCCACCACGGCGTCGAGCAGGCCCCAGTCGCGGAGACATTGCACTCCCTGCGGCTGGATGTAGTGCGTGGAGAGCCGGTCACTGGGGAACATCGCGCGGTCGACGAGCAACACGCCATAGCCGGCGCGTGCAAGCAGCATGGCGGTTGGGGAGCCGGCGCAGCGCGCGCCGATGACGATGACGTCATGCATGTGGCGAAACACCTCGAACCGATTTCGTCGTTTCCTGCACGACGGGCGGAGCCTATCAGACGGCCGGCCAGGCCGGTCAATGGCTCGTCCCGGAATTTCTTTGTCAAGGGGGCCGCTACACGCGCCACCTGTTCTCCGTAGAATCCGGCCACCAACCCGGAGGCGTGACCCTTGGCGACCATCAACCGCGGCGGCGTGAACATCTATTACGAAGACAACGGCAGCGGACAGCCAGTGCTGCTCAGCCACGGCTACAGCGCCACTACGCGGATGTGGGCCGGCCAGGTGGAAGCGCTGAAGGGCGACTACCGCGTCATCACCTGGGACATGCGCGGTCACGGCCAGTCGGACAGCCCAGACGACCCGAAGGCCTACTCCGAACAGGCGACTGTCGATGACATGGCCGCGATCCTGACGCAGCTCGGCATCGAGAAGGCCGTCATCGGCGGGCTTTCGCTTGGCGGGTACATGTCGCTCGCGTTCAACGTCGCGCATCCGGAGATGGTCCGCGCACTGATGCTGTTCGACACCGGGCCCGGCTACAAGAACCCGGTGGGCCGCGAAGGCTGGAACGAGACCGCGCGCAAGCGAGCGGAGATCTTCGAGTCGAAAGGCTTGGACGCGCTTGGCACCAGCGCCGAGGTGCGCGTCGCCCAGCACCGGTCGGCGCAGGGCCTCGCCCACGCCGCACGCGGGATGCTCCCGCAGTTCGACGCGCGGATCATCGAGTCGCTGCCTGGCATCACGGTCCCGACGCTCGTGCTTGTTGGAGACAATGACACGCCGTTCCTGGGCGGGACCGACTACATGGCGAACAAGATCCCGAACGCGACGAAGGTCGTGATCGAGAATGCCGGTCACGCCTCCAACATCGACCAGCCCGAGGCGTTCAACGCGGAAGTGAAGAAGTTCCTCCGCGGGCTATGAAGCTTCCGCGGCGGGTTCGAGTTTCTTGAGCGCTTCGACGACATCCGGCACATGCTCGGTGACCCGGATGTCGTGGCGGATGGCCGCGCGGATCACGCCCTCTTTGTCGATGACGTAGGTGATGCGCGGAGTGATGAACGGCAGCAGGCCCTGCACTTCGTACAGCCGGTGCACCGACCGGCCCGGGTCAGCGATGAGCGGGAACGGTAATGCGTGGCGTTCCTTGAAGCGTGTGTGCGAGTCCTCGCCGTCGCCGCTGATCCCGAAAAGCGCGGCGCCGTACCGGCCAATCTCACTGTAATTGTCGCGGAAGGCGCAGGCCTGGGCGGTGCACCCGGCCGTGAAGTCCTTCGGATAGAAGTACAGCACCACGTGCCGCTTCCCCCGGAAGGCTGCCAGGTCGAATGCCGAACCGTCTTCCAGGGTGGCGGTGAACTGCGGGGCAACGGCGCCTGGCTTGAGCATGGTCTCCTCCAGACCGCAAGTGTAGCGGCCGGATCCCTGGCGTTGTGTCAGGGAAGCAGCGTGAACGCTTCGACGTGTCGCGAACATGACACTCGTATCAAGGAGGGCGGTCGTTCGGCCGGTCATTCTCGGCCGAACGTCTTCGCGAGTTCGGAATCCACTTCCGCAGAGTCGTAGGGGAGCTGCTGATCGGCGATCCCGAGGAACCCGGGCAGCTCGACAGGGGCTTCGAGCTTCTCTCTGACAAGCTCGGAAACTGAGACGCGGCGCCGCCGTGCCTCACGGCCGAGTCGCTCGTTCTGCTCGTCAGTGATCGTCACGGTGATGCGCTTCATACCGTCATACTCGCATACAGGGCTCCTCAGCGACCCTGCGGCTAGCCTCAGGGGAGTAACGTGAACGCGGGGACGTGTGCGGGCCGGATGGCGCGGAAGTGGCGATGGTCAAATGTGGCGACGAGCGGCGTTTGGAGTTCCTCCGCGAGAGCCACCACGAAGGCGTCCACAGTGCCCAGGGGAAAGTCGGCGAATTGCTCCACCAGGTCCGCCATTCGGCGGAGGTGTGACCCCTCTGGCGCGCGCAGATCCAGGTCGGCGCAGGCGCGAAGAAAGCGCGCTTCGTCGCTCGGACCAAGATCTCGTTCAATCAGGTAGCTTGCTTCGCCGAGGCAAAGGGTCGGCACCACGAACTCGAGGTCGGGCCGGCGCAACAGGTCAGCCGCGAGTTGATGCAGCGGGTCTCCTCTATTAAAAGCTGCCACCAGCGGGCCGGTATCAACGATCGCCAGCACTGCTCAGTCCGCTGTCGCGCCGGATATAGTCGGCCCACGTTCGCGCAAGTTCCTCTTCGAGGTCGGCTGCCGCGAAAGGCAGAGCGTCGCCCGCCCCGATGAGCTTCTCGAACGGCGAGACCTTGGGTTCTTCGGCAAGGTGCTTCTCGATTATCTCCACCGCCGTCGCGCTGAACGACTTGCCGCTCTTGCGGGCTGCCCGTTCGACTGCCCGGCAAGTATCCTCTGGCATGGTGATGGTCACTCGCTTCATATCGAGAGTCTAGCACACCGCATACTGCATACCGGAGCACCTATGCCTCGCGAAAACCGCATGTTCGGGCTGTGGCCCAGCCCCGTCTCTTCGTCCGCGCTGGCCGCCGGTCTCCGCCTTGGCGAGCCCTGCTGGGACACGGATGGCACGACGCTTGGCTGGATCGAGGGGCGGTCCGATAAGGGCGTGATCGTCGTCCAGGACGCGGACGGAGGCGCAACGCGGGACCTTACCGGCGACATCTCCGTGCGTGCGTTCGTGGGTTACGGCGGCGGGGATTTCACCCTCGCGCATGGTGCCGCGTTCTTCGTCGGCCAGGCTGACCAGCGCATCTATCGCCAGGAACTCGAGGGGGGCGCCGCGCGGCCGATCACGCCTGCGTTTGGCGCCGCTTCCAGTCCGCGCGTCTCGCCCGATGGGCGTTGGGTCGTGTACGTGCACACCTACGAGGACATCGACGCCATCGCCATCGTGGATTCGCGGGGGAAGCATTGGCCGCAGCGCATCGGCGAGGGGCGGGACTTCTACATGCAGCCAGCCTGGCACCCGTCCGGTGACCGCGTGGCCTGGGTGGAATGGGACCATCCGAACATGCCCTGGGACGGGACCGAACTCCGTGTCGCCCGGCTCGGGTTCCCCGAAGGCGGCCTCCCCGTGCTGGCGGGCTCGGAGATCGTGGCGGGCGGGCCGCAAACAGCGATCTTCCAGGGCGCCTTCGCCCGCGATGGAAAGTCGGTGCACTACATCTCCGACGAGAGTGGCTGGAGCCATATCTACCGCCGCGACCTGGACACCGGCGCCATCACGCAGCTCACCTCCGGCGAGTTCGAATACGGCATCCCGGCGTGGAACCAGGGCATGGCGACCTTCACGACGACCCCCTCCGGGCGGATCGTCGCGGTCCGTCAGCGAGCCGGGTTCCACACGCTCGTCTCAATCTCCCCGGATGGAGAATCGACGGACCTGGGCCACCTGCACCCGGGCTACGACACGCTGGCCGCGCCGGCAGCTTCGCCAACCGGCGAACGGGTCGCGGTCATCGCCGGCGGCGGCAAGCAGCCTTCCCGCGTGGCCGTCTTTGACCTGGAGACGAAGGCACACGCAGTGCGGCGCCGAAGCGACGGGGAGAGCTACTCGCCCGCCGCGCTCTCCGCGCCGGAACCCGTCTCCTGGACGTCGTTCGACGGCGAGCAGGCCCATGGGTTGTACTTCCCGCCCGCGAGCGAGCGGTTCGAAGGTAGCGGCGCGCCGCCGCTCGTGGTCATTGTCCACGGCGGGCCGACCAGCCAGGTGAACGCTGGTTGGGCGCCCAACGCGCAGTTCTTCGCGACTCGCGGATACGCCGTGCTCCTGCCCAACTACCGCGGCAGCACCGGTTACGGTCGCGAGTACATGCTCAAGCTGCGCGAAAGCTGGGGCATCTACGACGTGCAGGATGCGAAAACCGGCGCGGAATCGCTCGCGCAGCGCGGCAAAGCCGACGCCTCCCGGCTCGTGATCATGGGCGGCAGCGCGGGCGGCTACACCGTCCTCCAGTCGCTCGTCGAAATCCCGGGGTTCTACAAGGCGGCGATCTGCATGTTCGGCGTGGCCAACATGTTCACCCTCGCGGCCGACACGCATAAGTTCGAGGCCCGGTACCTGGATTCGATGCTCGGGCCCTTGCCTGAAGCCTCAGCCGTCTACCGCGAACGCTCCCCGATCTTCCACGTCCAGAAGATCCAGGACCCGCTCGCGGTCTTTCAGGGCGAAATCGACCGCGTGGTGCCGCGCGAACAGAGCGACACCATCGTCGCATCGCTGCGCGCCCGCGGCGTGCCGCACGAGTACCACCTCTACCCCGGCGAGGGCCACGGCTGGCGCAAGCAGGAGACGATCGACCAGTTCTACAAGTCCGTCGAGTCGTTCCTGAAGACGTACGTGCTGTTCGCGTGACGGCTCTTAGTAGGCGTCCCGCCGATTGTCCACCTGGCTGATCCAGACTTCGTCGTCGACAATGGTGAAGAGAACGCGCCAATCGCCAGCGCGGAGTCTCCACTCGCCCGTTTTCGAACCTTGCAGCTTCTTGACATCGCCGCGACCATCTCGCCCGAATGTGCGGGCCGTCAGCACGATCCGCTGCCCATCGCGCGCCCGCGCTGCGAACACCTCGGCAAGGTCATCGACAGCAGCCTGTACCCAGTAAACCTTGTACTTCACCCGGCGCGACGGCCGGGGCCTCGCCCTCCGCGGGCCGCCAACGCGATGTGCAGTTCGTCCAGCCTTCGCCGTTGCTCTGGCGTCACCGGCTCGTCATCGTAGGGTGCTGCTTCCAAACGACGCCGGAACTCCTCACGACTGACCGGGATGATCTGGTCGATGAGGAGTTCCGCCTCTTCGAGGCGATCCTCCTCCAGCAGCCGGTCAATTTCGGCGCGAATTTCTTCCTGCGACTTCATGAGACGATCCTATCACGCTGCCAATTGGGAGCGGCGTGCCGGATACACTTACCCAATGCCCATCCCCGTCCACCTCGACACCGACATCGGCGGCGACACCGACGACCTCTGCGCCCTGGCCCTCCTGCTTGCCAGCCCGGAAGTCGAACTCGTGGGAATTACCACCTGCGCCGATGCCGAGGGCTTCCGGCGGTCGTTCGCGGAGCATGCGCTGAAGCTCGCCGGACGTGCCGGCATCCCGGTGGCGACTGGCGCGCGCGGCTTCCTCGGAGGCCAGGAGCACTTCCCGAAAGCGCAGGACGAACGCTACTGGCCCGGCCTGGACCGTCTGCCCCCAACGACGCCGGGCGAGGCGCTCAATCTCCTGGAAGCGAACGCCCGCGCAGGCGCGACGGTCGTCGCAATCGGGCCGTACACGAACCTCGGCGTCCTCGAGACGCTGCGACCGGGGACGTTCGAAAACGCGCCGGTCATCGTCATGGGCGGCTACCTGGGCATGCCGGACGCGGGCTACCCACAGTGGGTTTCGAAGTGGGACTACAACGTGCAGTCCGACCGGGTAGCCGCGCGGATCGTGTTCGAGAGATTGAACCCCACCGTGGTCTCGTTGAATGTGACGCTGAAGACGAGCCTGCGACGCCGCGACCTGCCTGCGTTGCAAGCCGGCGGAGCGCTGTCACGGCTTCTCGCCCGGCAGGCTGAGCTGCACCGGGCTGACAACCGGGTGGAGCGCCTCAGTCGCGAGAACGCTGCCCTCCCGGGCGACTTGCTGAACTTCCAGTACGACTCCGCCGCCTGCGGGGCCGCGTTCGACATGGCCGGGCTGGTCTTCGGTTCAGAACGGCGCGCGCTCGAGCTGGACGGCGAAGACCTTGTGCTGCCGCTATCCGGCGATGGCCCGGAACGACGAATGGTCACGGACATCGACGCGGACATCTTCGCAGCCGAGTGGCTGCGTCGGGTGTCCGAGCCGGTGCCGACCCGGCGTTGAACGAAGTTCGTCCGCAATCGACACACGACTGCAACGCTCCGCCGAAGGTCTTCATGCTTTGCAATCACTCTCGGCGCATATTGGGTAGAGCAAATGAGGTGACGGCAGATGTGTGGTGAGGTAACCCTTCCGAAGTCTCTGACCAGACGTTGCGGGTTCGATCTATGAATGAGTTACTCGGGCGGCCTGGCTGGTGGTGCTGGCTTCTGGTTGTATCCATGGCCGTCACCTCCGCCTCCGGCGCAAAAGCCCAGGCGGACCCATTCGCCGGCCTCGATCCGGCTATCCGGACTGTTGGCAATGCAATCGGCTCAGGAGATCCCGCGAGTGTCCTTCCACTCCTTTCCGCAGAGAGCCTTGTGAAGACGGCGTATCCGGGAGACGGTGAGACCGTACCGCGGAGCCGTGCGGAGGCCGAAGTTCCGGAAGCCCTCGTCTCTAGCCCCGGGATGTCGGATGTCTTCGGAACCGGGGCGTACCGCTTGATCGCGGTTTGGATCTCATCTACCACGCCTGGAGAGGTGCTCCTGATGGGGAGCGGGATCGATGCCAATGGCAAGCGCCGGTCTACTGTGTTTGGAGTCGAGAACACGGCGAGCGGCTGGCGAATCTCAAGCTGGGGCCCCGTCCTGGATACAGCGTCAACGCTGTCGCAGTGGGAGAAGTACGGCGATTTGAGGCTTGTTACCGCTCTGCCGTCGCCACTCCCACCCTCAACCGGGTCCACCCAGGAGCCTGTCCGGATCGACTCCGGGAAAACAGTACCTGTCAGCGCAGTGATGGCTGCAATCGGGATAGCAGCTATAGCAGTGTGCGTGGTGAGCGTGGCTCGTCGCCGGGTTCGTTAACCGGCGGCCGAATGGCTGCGTCGGGTGCAAACGCTTTAGTCCCGCCAGTGCATCGCCTCACGAGCCGCGGCCTGCTCTCGGACGCTCTTTTCGGCCCAGCGGCGGAGGAACTCATCGCCACCCACTTCTTTCGCCGTCTGCCACGAAAGCGGGGCGGCGGCGCCGTCCCAACGCTCTCTGACCGCAGTCAAGAACGCCGTTGAGTCGCCGAGCGAGGTTGCCGAAAGCACCTCCGTTGCCATCCAGCCCGCGGAACCGGCCGGGAACGCCGGGTCGCCGGGCGTGGTCAGGGTGTGGGCGATGCCCGCGAGCTTGGTACCGTCACGGCCGCTGCGCAGGCCGAGCGGCGCGAGCAACTCCGCCTGCCCCTGGCCGAGGACCGTGATAGCCATCGTCCCCGAAGCCGCGACCAGTCCCGTCGTGAAGTTCGTGTTCGAAAGCACCACCAGCAGGCGCGGGCGCTCCGGGACAATCGAGGCGCCGAACACCGAAACGCAGATCTGCGCGTTCGGCCCGGCGACGCCGTGGCTTCCGATGGCACACAACGGTGACCAGAAATGGGAGAGCACGCTGCTGGCCGGTTGGCTCACGGCCGAACTGTAAACCGTCTGTAACTCTTGCGTGGACACGCCCCGCGCGGATCGACAAAGACTCGGAAGGAATCGACACTGAGCGCATGCAGCCGGATTGCCTCTTCTGCCGGATGAACCGGGGAGAGATCCCCGTCGAAAAGATCGCCCAGAACGAACACGCGTTCGCGATTCGCGATATCAACCCGCGCGCGCCGATCCACTGTCTCCTCGTCCCGAAAGTGCACGTCGACAACGCGCGCGAGTTCGAGTGGAACCATGCCGAAATGCTGGCGGGTCTGTTCATCCTCGCGAAGGACGTGGCGCGGGTGGAGGGCGTCTGGGAGAGCGGCTATCGCCTGGCGTTCAACGTGGGCGACGCCGCGGGGATGACCATCCACCACCTGCACCTCCATCTCCTCGGTGGCCGTATGCTTGGCCCCGAAGGCTGATGTCCGAAGACGTTCGCGCCCAGGTCAGGGCTCTCCAGACAGCATTCGAAGAGCGCCCGGAGGGGCTGCTGCGCCACGTCCAGCGTGTCCTGGTGGAGGCGCTCGACCTCGCCCAGCGGTATGACATCGACCCGGAGCGCGTCGAGCTGGCGACCTGGGGGCACGACCTGTTCCGTTCGTTTCCGCCGGAACGCCAGCTCGAACTGGCCGCGGAGTGTGGGCTCGCCGTCTCGTCCGCTGACCGCGCCGACCCCGTGTTGCTCCACGGGCCAATCGCGGCGGTCACCTTGCGGGAGCGGTTCGGCGTGCGAGATGACGAAGCGCTGGCGGCGGTGCGCGACCACACGCTCGGCGCCGCCGAGATGCCGCTCATCGCGAAAGTTATCCTGCTCGCCGACAAGTTCGAGAAGCGCAAGCGCGACCGGACCCCCGTCATGAAGGAGATCCGCCGGCTCGCCTGGAGAGACCTCGACACGGCGTTGCTCTGCTGGTCGGACTGGAAGTGGGTGCAGGAGCGCGAGAACGGCTGGGAAAGCCACCCCACCAGCTGGGAAGCGCGCATCCGCTGGGTGGCGGACTACCACGCGGAGATCGCGTTACCGCAACGGGACCCGGAACCTACGGAATCTTGAGCGTCTGCCCCACGGCGAGCCGGGTGCAGTCATCCTCAGTCATGTTGTTCGCCGCCAGCAGTGCGGCAAGCGTCACACCCTCGGACTGGGCGATGGTCCCACAGAAATCACCGGCCTTCACGACGTAGGTCTTCCCGCCCGCGCCCGGCGTACCGGAAGCCGTCGCCGTGGTCGTGCGTGAGGCGGTGCCGGTCTGGCTCGCCGGCGGCGTCTGGTTCCCGGGCTGCTGTGTCTGGGTGGTGGGCGGCGTGGTTGGGTTCCCGCCCGCGGCCGAAGCGGTGCGCGTCTTGTTTACAGCGTCCCGCGTCGCGACCGAGTCAGCCGGCGAGAGCCCGCCGTCGTCGCCATCGCCGACAAGGCGCTGGATGGCGAAGGCCAAGGCGACGATGACGATGGCCAGCGCGAAAAGCCCGATCGTTGCGACGGGCATGCTGATCCCGCCACCGCGTGGCCGCGGCCCGAGTGTGCCGGCGTTCGCCGGGCGCTTCGCGCGGGGCGTCGATTCGCCGAGACGGCGTGCCTGGCCGGGGCGCGGCCCGCGCACGGAGCTTTCACCGGCCGCCGCCGCGCCAGCCGAGGCTCCTGCTGCCGCGCTTGCGGCGGGTGTGCCTGCCGGGGCGGGCTTCTGCGTGGAAGGCACGCCTTCGCCCAGGTACACCGGGCATGTCACGTGGTTCGCCCCCAGGCAGTAGTTGTCCTGGTGGGGCGTCGCAATGCGCGTTGGGTTGGTCAGTCGATAACAGCGATGCGCTTCGGTCGCGTACGTCGCGTGCGAATCGGCATCGTCGGCGAGGCCCAGGTACGGACACACGGCCGAATAGTCTTCCTGCGTCACAAGCGCTCCTGTCCCGAGAGCTGTACTGCCACCCTCGCAATGGTATCAGCCATATCCGAAGGCGAAAGGCGGGCACTACGGAGCCTGTATCGGGGGGCGCAACGGAGCGGTTGTGGGGGTGGGGCGCCCCTCCGAGGAGGGGCGCCCCGGTGCGACGGGGAGGACAATGTCGCCTGGCGCCCTTTGGTCAGGAGGCCGCCTACACACAGTTACGGACGCTCCCTGTGCCGGGCGAAGGGCGAGGCACCGGACGGTTGGGTAGCCATTTGGTGCGGCCTGTTACCGTTCGCCCGCGCTGGAGGCGGCGCCACCCAGCGCTCGAATCAGCGCGGGCGCCAGGCTGCCGTTCACCGAGACGTCGATGGCATCGAGCCCGAGCCAGCGCCGCATGCTCTTCAACTCCCTCGCGAGGGCCGAAGCGGTGCGGGCGGACTTCGCCCCCGGC
This sequence comes from Dehalococcoidia bacterium, assembly GCA_046328215.1. Classification (GTDB taxonomy): domain Bacteria; phylum Chloroflexota; class Dehalococcoidia; order Tepidiformales; family Tepidiformaceae; genus Amarobacter. The sequence goes on from JAXLXA010000014.1 coordinate 21,626, forward strand.
TCCAGGTGCGCCGCCCGCACCTCCAGGACCGACGCCTGGCGATTGGCCTTCAGGTCCACCCGGGCCACGATTTCGTTGCCATGCATGAACGGCAAGACGTAGTAGCCATGCACCCGCTTCTCGGCGGGCGTGTAGATCTCTATGCGATAGAAGAAGCCGAACATCCGGTCGGTGCGGCCGCGGTCCCAGATCAGGTTGTCGAACGGGCTGAGCAACGCCGTCGCGCTCACCTCCGGTACTGACGTCACGCCCGGGTCGAGGAACGCGGGGTCTTTCCAGCCCTCCACGCGGATGGGGATGGCGTCTCCGGAGTCAACCAGTTCCTCCAGCCGCGCGGCTGGCTCGGCGATCTTGCGGAAACGGTAGTAATCGCGAAGGTCCTTGAGCGTGCCCACCCCGAGCGCGCGGAGGGAGTGGCGCAGCATCTGGCGCTGGGCCTCTTCGCGGGGGATGGCCGGCTGTTCGAGGACCTCGCTGGGGAAGACCCGCTCCGCAACGTCGTACACGCGCGTGAAGTTGCGCCGCTCCTTCACCGCCAGCCGGCCGTGGGCGAACTGGTATTCGAGCGCGATCTTGGCCTGGCTCCAACCCCACCAGCCTTTCCGCCTGCCCTCGGTTTCGAGTTCGCCGGTCGTCACCGGCCCTCGCTCGCGCACCGCGGCGAGGATGGAGTCGAAGTACTCCACCCGATCCCGGGGGAGATTCCGCAGGTCGTCTCCGCCCCACATGCGGCCGCGTTCCATGCGGTGCTTGAAGAGCGGGTAGTCGGCAAGAGGGATGAAGCAGGCTTCGTGGGCCCATTGCTCGAAGACGTGCTGCTCGCCGTAGGCGAGGGTCTCCAGCAGCTCGCGCGGATAGGGGCCGAGGCGGGAGAAGAAGGGCATGTAGTGGGCCCTCACCAGCACGTTGACGGAGTCGATCTGGATGAGGCGGAGCCGCTCGATGAGCGCCTTCATGTCGTCCGCGCCGGGCTTCCTGGGGCGGGGCGCGGCGAAGCCCTGGGCGGCGAGGGCGATGCGTTTCGCGTCGTGATTGGAAAGGGTGTCCACGCGCGCTATCTTAGATAGCGGACAGCGGGATCTCGCATGCCTGCTTGACGTTGACAGCACTTATTGCTGTGGTACTCTTCTCATTCGGCGCTTATTGACTGGCGAACTTTTCGAGTTTGCGCAGGTCGCAAAGCTGAGTGCTTGAAGACGGCCCGGGACGGAATGACAGTCCGGGGCGCTGTTCACGAACAGGCTTTTCGGCCTGTTTTCGTGCCCAGAACAAGAAGGCCAACCGGCCGTACGCACGCGTCCTCACCGCAGGCCGCACACGAATTTGCCCGAAATGGCGGGGGAGCAGCGATGCCGACCATCAACCAGCTTGTCCGAAAGGGCCGCACGCCGAAGTCGAAGAAGTCGGGCGCGCCTGCGCTGCTCTTCAGCTTCAACTCGCACCTCAACCGCCTGCGCAAGGTGGATGGGAAGTCGGGTTCGCCGCAGAAGCGGGGCGTGTGCACGCAGGTCCGCACGCAGACGCCGAAGAAGCCGAACTCGGCCCTTCGCAAGGTCGCCCGCGTGCGCCTCAGCAACGGCATCGAAGTGACCGCCTACATCCCGGGCGAAGGCCACAGCCTCCAGGAGCACTCCGTTGTGCTCGTCCGCGGTGGCCGCGTGAAGGACCTCCCGGGCGTCCGCTACCACATCGTCCGGGGCGCGCTGGACGCGACCGGCGTGAACAACCGCAAGCAGGGCCGCAGCAAGTACGGCACCCGCAAGAACGCCCAGCCCGCCGGCCGCAAGAAGTAGGCAGGAGTCCAGAGATATGGCCCGTCGCAACCGACCCGAACGCCGCCCCACGCCGCCTGACGCGCGCTTCAGCTCGCCGAACGTGCAGGTCCTCATCAACAAGGTGATGACGCGCGGCAAGAAGAGCACCTCCGAGCGCGTGGTCTACGGGGCGTTCGATCGCATCCAGGCGCAGACCGGCCGGGACCCGCTGGACGTCTTCCAGCAGGCGGTGCGCAACACCACGCCGGTGCTCGAAGTGAAGCCTCGCCGCGTTGGTGGCGCCACCTACCAGGTCCCCGTCGAAATCCGGGCTGACCGCCGCCTCGCGCTCTCCATGCGCTGGCTGCTGACGTCCGCCCGCAACCGCAACGGCCGCTCGATGAGCGAGAAGCTGGCATCGGAACTGCTCGATGCCGCGAATAACACCGGCGCCGCCATCAAGCGCCGCGACGACACCCACCGCATGGCGGAGGCCAACCGCGCCTTCGTCCACTACCGCTGGTAAGCGAGAGCAGCAGGAGCTTCATGCCGCGCACGATTGACCTTGAGCGCATCCGGAACATCGGAATCATTGCCCACATCGACGCGGGTAAGACCACCGTGTCCGAGCGCGTGCTGTTTTACACGGGCCGTACCTACAAGATCGGTGAAGTCCATGAAGGCGCCGCCACCATGGACTGGATGGAGCAGGAGCGCGAACGCGGCATCACGATTACGTCCGCCGCTACCTCCTGTGAGTGGAACGACCACCACTTCAACCTCATCGACACCCCCGGCCACGTGGACTTCACCGCCGAAGTAGAACGCAACCTCCGCGTCCTCGATGGCGGTGTTGTTGTGTTCGACTCCGTTGCCGGCGTGGAGCCCCAGACCGAAACCGTCTGGCGCCAGGCCGACCGCTACGGCGTGCCGCGCATCGCCTTCGTGAACAAGATGGACCGCACCGGGGCCGACTTCTGGCGCACCGTCGAGATGATGGTCGACCGCCTGGGCGGCAACCCCATCCCGATCCAGATCCCGGTCGGCGCGGAGAGCGAGTTCGACGGCTGCATCGACCTGATCGAGCAGTGCTGGTGGTGGTTCGGCGGCGAAAAGGGCGACAAGCCGGAGCGCCGCGACATCCCGGAGAACCTGAAGCAGGCCGCCGCGGAAGCGCGCGAGAAGCTGATCGAAGGCATCGGCAACGTCGACGACCAGATCGCCATCAGCTACCTCGAGGGCCACGAGATCGGCGTCCACGAGATGAAGACCGCTATCCGCCGCGCGACGCTCGCCAGCCTCGCCGTCCCGGTCCTCTGCGGTTCGGCGCTCAAGAACAAGGGTGTCCAGCTCATGCTCGACGCGGTGGTCGACTACCTGCCGAGCCCGATCGACCTGCCGCCGGTGAAGGGTACCGACCCGAAGCACGGCGGCGAAGTGGAACGCGCTGTTTCCGACAGCCAGCCCCTGAGCGCCATCGCCTTCAAGATCGTGACTGACCCGTACGTCGGCCGCCTTGCCTACATCCGCGTCTACAGCGGCGTCCTCAAGGCCGGCGAAAGCGTCTACAACTCCACCAAGGACGAACGCGAGCGCATCGGCCGCCTCCTCCTCATGCACGCGAACCAGCGCGAAGAGATCCAGGAGATCGGCACCGGCGGCATTGCCGCCGTCGTCGGCCTGAAGCAGACGTTCACGGGTGACACGCTTTGCGTGCAGGACCACCCGATCATCCTCGAGAACATCACCTTCCCCGAGCCGGTTATCCGCGTGGCCCTGGAGCCGAAGAGCAAGGAAGACCAGGACAAGCTGGGCAACTCGCTCAGCAAGATGGCCGAAGAGGACCCGACCTTCCACTGGACCTACGACGAAGAAGCCGGCCAGACCCTCATTTCGGGCATGGGCGAGCTTCACCTCGAAGTCATCGTCGACCGCATGAAGCGCGAGCACAAAGTGGAAGCGAACGTGGGCCGTCCCCAGGTGAGCTACCGCGAAGCGATCACGCAGAAGGCGCGCGCCGAGGGCCGCTTCGTCCGCCAGAGCGGTGGCCGCGGTCAGTACGGCGTCGTCGAGCTCGAAGTCGAACCGCTCGAACGTGGCATGGGCTACGTCTTCGAGAACAAGATCGTCGGTGGCGCGGTGCCGAAGGAGTACATCCCGGCCGTTGGCCAGGGCGCGAAGGAAGCGCTCCAGGGCGGCATCCTCGCCGGGTACCCGGTGCTGGACGTGAAGGTCAGCCTCCTCGATGGCAGCTTCCACGCCGTCGACTCCTCGGAAATGGCGTTCAAGAACGCCGGCTCCATCGGGGTGAAGGAAGCGGCCCGCAAGGCCGGCATCGTCATCCTCGAACCGATCATGAAGGTCGAAGTTCGCTGCCCGGAGGACTACTTCGGGTCAGTGGTCGGCGACATCAACTCGCGGCGCGGGATCATCATGGGCTCAGAGTCCATGGGGAAAACGCAGATCGTGAACGCGATGGTGCCGCTCGCGGAGACGTTCGGGTATTCCACGGACCTCCGCTCTCTCAGCCAGGGTCGAGCCAGCTACAGCATGGAATTCGACCACTACGAAGAAGTACCGAAAAACATCGCGGCCGCGCTCACCAAGCAGTCCGCGTAACCAACCGTCGAAGGCTCCACCGAAGGAAAGGGAACATCAATGGCGAAGGCGAAATTTGAGAGGACGAAGCCGCACGTAAACGTCGGGACGATTGGTCACGTTGACCACGGCAAGACGACGTTGACGGCTGCGATCACGAAGGTGCTGGCGCTGAAGGGCGAAGCGGAATACCGGGCGTTCGATTCGATCGACAACGCGCCGGAAGAGCGCGCCCGCGGCATCACCATCGCCATCGCCCACGTGGAGTACGAGACGGACAAGCGGCATTACGCCCACGTCGACTGCCCGGGCCACGCCGACTACATCAAGAATATGATCACCGGCGCCGCCCAGATGGACGGCGGCATCCTGGTGGTGGCCGCGCCCGATGGCCCGATGCCCCAGACGCGCGAGCACATCCTGCTCGCCCGCCAGGTGGAAGTGCCCGCCCTCGTCGTCTTCCTGAACAAGGTCGACATGATGGAGGACGAAGAGCTCCTCGAACTGGTCGAGCTCGAACTGCGCGAACTGCTCTCCGCCCAGGAGTTCCCGGGTGACGAGATCCCGATTATCCGGGGCAGCGGCCTGAAGGCCCTCGAATCGACTTCGACGGACCCGAACGCGCCGGAATACAAGTGCATCCTGGACCTGATGGACGCCGTCGACAGCTACATCCCGACGCCGGAGCGGCCGCTGGACAAGCCGTTCCTGATGCCGGTGGAAGACGTCTTCGGGATCAAGGGCCGGGGCACCGTGGTCACCGGGCGCATCGAGCGCGGCGTGGTCAAGGTGGGCGAAGAGATCGAGATCATCGGCATCGCCGAGACCCGCAAGACCACCGTGACCGGCGTGGAAATGTTCAAGAAGCTGCTGGACGAAGGCCAGGCCGGCGACAACGTCGGCTGCCTGCTGCGCGGCGTTGAGCGGGACGACGTGCAGCGCGGCCAGGTGCTGGCCAAGCCGGGCTCGATCAAGCCGCACACCAGGATGGAGGCGCAGGTCTACGTCCTCTCCAAGGAAGAAGGCGGGCGCCACACCCCGTTCTTCAACGGCTACCGGCCGCAGTTCTACGTGCGCACCACGGACGTGACCGGGGCGATTGGGCTTCCGGAAGGCGTTGAAATGGTGATGCCCGGGGACAACATCCTGATGACGATCGAGCTGATCCAGCCCGTCGCCATCGAAGAAGGCCTCCGCTTCGCCATCCGCGAAGGCGGCCGCACCGTCGGCGCCGGCGTCGTCACCAAAATCCTCGCCTAGGCGATTCGGTCCCACGAAGGAAACGGCATATGGCTCGTCAACAGATTCGCATCAAGCTCAAGGCGTACGACCACCGCCTCCTGGATCAGTCGGCCCGGCAGATAGTCGAGGCGGCTGAGCGCACCGGAGCGGCTGTGGCCGGCCCTGTGCCGCTTCCCACTTCGATCGACAAGTACACGGTTTTGAAGGGCCCGCACATCCATAAGGATGCCCGCGAGCAGTTCGAAATCCGCACCCACAAGCGGCTCATCGACATCATGGAGCCGACTTCCAAGACGGTGGACACGCTCATGCGGCTTCAGCTGCCCAGCGGCGTGGACATCGAGATCAAGCTGTAGGCCGCCATGACGATTGAAGGCATTCTCGGTCGCAAGCTGGGCACCACGCAGGTGTTCGATGGGAAGGGGCGCCTCCGCGGCGTTACCGCCGTCGAAGTTGGCCCGTGCTTCGTGACCGATATCCGCACTCCCGAGAAAAACGGGTACTCCGCTGTGCAGGTTGGCTTCTCGGAAGACAAGCGCCTGAACAAGCCTGAGACGGGCCACCTCAAGGCGGCTGGCAACCTGAAGCTGCGCCACCTGGCCGAATTCGCCTCCGCTGGTGGCGATTACGCCCTCGGCGACCGCATCGGCACGGAGCTCTTCGAAGCCGGCCAGATGGTCGACGTGACCGCGACCTCCAAGGGACGCGGTTACCAGGGTGGTGTCCGCCGCCACAACTTCAGCGGCGGCCCCAAGACCCACGGCCAGAGCGACCGCCATCGCGCGCCCGGATCGATTGGCTCCGGCACCACTCCCGGCCGCGTCTACAAGGGCACCCGCATGGCGGGCCATATGGGCGCCGAGCGGGTGACCGTGCGGAACCTGGAAGTGGTCTCCAAGAACGATGAGCGCAACGTGATCTTCGTCGCCGGCTCCGTGCCCGGCGCTCCCGGTGGGCTGGTCCGCATCCGCAAGGCAAAGAAGGTATCGAAATGAAGCTGACTGTGTTCGATACCGCCGGCAAGGAGCTGCGCCAGATCGACGCCGCCGACGAGGTGTTCGGGATCGAACCGAACCGCTCGGTGCTCCACCAGGCGTATGTGGCTCAGATGGCCAACCGCCGTTCCGGTAACGCCTACACCAAGAGCCGCGGCGATGTGGCTGGTTCGACCGTGAAGATCCGCAAGCAGAAGGGCCTCGGGCGTTCGCGCCAGGGCTCGATTCGCGCCTCGCACCATGTTGGCGGCGGCGTGGCCTTCGGGCCCAAGCCGCACAGCTTCGCCAAGGACCTGCCGCGCACCATGAAGCGGCTCGCCCTCCGCTCCGCGCTCTCCAGCCACGCCGGCAACGGCTCGCTGATGGTGGTCGAAGGGCTCAACGCCCCCGACGGGAAGACGCGGACGTTCCAGAACGTGCTCAACGCCCTCGGCGTCGAGCGTCGCGCGCTGGTGGTCAGCGGCGCTTTCGTGCCGGAGCTGACCCGCGCGGCCCGCAACATCGATGACGTGAAGGCCCTCCCGGCCGCGAACCTCAACGTGGTTGACCTCATCAACGCCCACAGGCTCGTGATGTCGGAAGACGCCGTGCGCGCCTGTGAGGCGCTCTGGGGCGGGGCGAACGTGAAGCCGCAACGCGGCCGGGCGAAGGAGGCCGCCGTCTAATGCCGAAGGAACTCCATCCCTACGCCGTCCTCCTGCGGCCCATCATCACCGAAAAGACGACGGTGCTCACCGGCGCCGACAAGTACGTCTTCGAAGTTGACCTCCGCGCGAACAAGAACCAGATCCGGGAAGCGGTCCAGGTCGCGTTCAACGTCCGCGTGCAGGAAGTCAACACGATGGTGATGAAGGGCAAGCCGAAGCGTTTCGGCCGCAAAGTCACCAACCGCCCGGACTGGAAGAAGGCCATCGTGACCCTCGTCCCCGGCGACAAGATCGAACTCTTCGAGGGGATTTAGGCCATGCCGATCAAGCAGTACAAGCCAACGTCCCCGGGCCGCCGCAACGCGAGTTCGCAGACGTACGGCGAAATCACGAAGAAGAAGCCGGAAAAGAGCCTGACCGAGTCCCTGCGCGGGAAGAGCGGTGGCCGCAACAACCAGGGCCGCATCACCGTCCGCTCACGCGGCGGCGGCGCCCGCAGGCTCTACCGCATCATCGACTGGAAGCGGAACAAGCCCGGCGTGCCCGGCAAGGTTGTTTCAATCGAGTACGACCCGAACCGCACGGCGCGCATCGCGCTCATCCAGTACGCGGACGGCGAAAAGCGCTACATCCTCGCCCCGAACGGCCTGGCCGTGGGGGCGGTGATCAGCAGCGGCCCGCAGGCTGACGTGCGCGTCGGCAACTCGCTCCCGCTGGCTTCGATGCCGACCGGTACGCAGGTGCACAACATCGAGCTCACTCCCGGCCGCGGCGGCCAGATGGTCCGCAGCGCGGGCGTCAGCGCGCAGTTGATGGCGAAGGAAGGCGATTACGCCCTCCTCCGCCTGCCGAGTGGCGAAATGCGCCGCGTTCGCATCGAATGCGCCGCCACTATCGGCCAGGTGAGCAACGTCGAGCACTCGCTCGTGAAGCTCGGCAAGGCCGGGCGCACGCGCCATCGCGGCCGCCGGCCTGAAGTGCGCGGCGCCGTGATGAACCCTCGCGACCATCCCCACGGTGGTGGCGAAGGCCGCGCCCCGGTGGGTATGCCGGGACCGAAGACACCCTGGGGCAAGCCGACGCTCGGCTACCGCACCCGCAACAACAAGCGCACGGACAAGCTCATCGTCCGCCGCCGGACCTAGGAGTAGGACATGTCACGCTCTATCAAGAAGGGCCCGTACATCCATCCTTCGCTCGAAAAGAAGGTCATGGCGATGCGGAACGCGAGCAACCGCACGGTCATCAAGACCTGGTCGCGCGCTTCGACCATCCTTCCCGAGATGATCGGCCTCACCATCGCCGTCCACGACGGACGGCGCCATGTGCCGGTGTTCTGCACCGAGAACATGGTGGGCCACAAGCTCGGCGAATTCGCCCTCACCCGCACCTTCCGCGGGCACGTGGCGAAGAGCGACAAGCAGAGCAAGGTGAGGCGCTGACCGTGGAAGTTCGTGCCAGTTGCCAGAACATGGGCGCTTCGCCGCGCAAGGTTCGCCTCATCCTCGACCGCCTGCCCGGCCTCTCCGTGGACCAGGCGCTCGCGCTCCTGCGCTACGTGCAGTCGCCGCATGCCCGGACCGTCTCGAAGGTCGTGCTCTCCGCCGCTTCGAATGCGGAAAACAACTTCGACCTGGATGTGGACGCGATGGTCATCAAGCGCGCATTCGCCGATGACGGCCCAACGCAGCGCCGCTTTCGCCCGCGTTCGCGCGGCCGCGTGAGCCCGATCCTGAAGCGTTCGAGCCACATCACCATCATCCTCGACGAGCGGGAGGCCTAAATGGGACAGAAAGTACATCCGCACGGCTTCCGCCTTGGCTACATCTACGACTGGGAATCGAAGTGGTTCGCGGAGCGTGATTACACGCTGAGGCTCCACCAGGACCTGGACCTCCGGGCCTTCGTCCTGCGCGAGCTCCCGGACGCGTCGATCAGCCGGGTCGAGATCGACCGGAACGCGAACCTGGTCACCGTCACCATCCACACCGCCAAGCCGGGCATCGTCATCGGCCGCGGCGGCGCCAAGGTGGAAGAGCTCCGCAACTCGCTCGAGCGCTTCACCGGCGGCCGGGTGCGCGTGAACATCCAGGAGATCCGGACGCCGGAGCTGGACGCCTACCTGGTGGCCCGCTCCGTGGCTGACCAGTTGGAGCGCCGCGTGGCCTTCCGCCGCGCCATCAAGCAGTCGGTCCAGCGGACGATGCAGCGTGGCGCCCAGGGGTGCCGCGTGGCCATCGCCGGCCGTCTCGGTGGTTCCGAAATGTCCCGCCGCGAAGATGAGACGCAGGGCCGCGTGCCCCGTCACACCCTGCGCGCCGACATTGATTACGGACTTGCCGAGGCTCACACCACCTTCGGCCGCATCGGCGTGAAGGTCTGGATCTACAAGGGCGAAATCATCCCCGAGCGCGGCCTGCCCGCGATCGAGGTGGAAGAGCCCGAGCCGGCCCCGGTCGCTCCCGCCCCGCGCGCCGAGAGCGAGGGCCCGGCCCACACCGCGATTTCGATGGAGCAGCAGGCGGCCGCTCGCAGCGACGGAGGGAGTAACTAATGCTTCAGCCGCGACGCGTTAAGCACCGCAAGCAGCACCGGGGGCGCCGTTCTGGCGCGGCCGGCGCCGGCAACTACATCGCCTTCGGCGAGTTTGGCCTGCAGGCCCAGGGCGCTGCCTGGATCGACTCTCGCCACATCGAGAGCGCCCGCCGCGCCATGACTCACGAAATGAAGCGCGGTGGCAAGGTCTGGATCCGCATCTTCCCGGACAAGCCGGTGACCGCGAAGCCGGCCGAAACCCGCATGGGTTCCGGTAAGGGCGCGCCCGACAAGTGGGTGGCCGTGGTGAAGCCGGACCGGATCATGTTCGAAATCGCCGGTGTGCCGGAAGACGTGGCCCGCGAAGCCCTGCGCCTCGCCGCCCACAAACTCCCGGTGCCCACCAAGATCGTCCAGCGCGAGGAGGCCGTCATCTAATGGCACGCCAGACCGCGGAGTCACTCCGCAAAATGGACCCCTCCAAGCTGGACCACGAGATCAACGAGGCCTACCGCGCGCTCTTCACGCTGCGGTTCCAGCACGCCAGCCGCCAGCTCACGAATTACCGCGAGCTGCGCAACGCGAAGCGCAAGATCGCGCGGCTGCGCACCATCAAGCGCGAGCGCCAGCTCGAAGCCATCCTGGGTGAGGAGTAGTCATGGGTACCCAACGAGTCATCCAGGGCACCGTGGTTTCGGACAAGATGCAGAAGACCGTCGTCGTTTCGGTCGAACGCAAGAAGAAGCACCGCCTCTACCACAAGGTCGTGACCGTCACCGAGCGCTACAAGGCGCACGACGACCAGGACAGTTGCAAGCTCGGCGACATCGTGCGCATCGAAGAGTGCCGCCCCATGTCCCGTGACAAGCGCTGGCGCGTGATCGAAATCCTGACCCGCGGCGATGTCGCGGATGTCGCGCCCGAGACCATCGGTCGTGACCTGGAGAAGGAAACGCAGGTCGCCCCGAAGTCGGAGGTGCAGGCGTGATCCAGCAGGAGACCCGGCTGAAGGTGGCCGACAACTCCGGCGCGCGTTCGCTGCTCTGCATCCGCGTGCTCGGAGGCAGCCGTCGCCGCTATGCCCGCCCCGGCGACATCATCGTCGCCAGCGTGAAAGTGGCGCAGCCGAACTCGAACGTGAAGAAGGGTGACGTGGTCAAGGCCGTCGTCGTCCGCGTGACCAAGGAATACGGCCGGCCGGACGGTTCGTACATCCGCTTCGACGAGAACGCCGCAGTGCTCCTGGCCAACGACGGCGAGAACCCGCGCGGGACGCGCATCTTCGGGCCGGTCGCTCGCGAACTGCGCGACCGGAACTTCATGAAGATCGTCTCGCTCGCCCCGGAGGTGCTGTAGTGCCCGCCAGGATCAAGAGAGGCGACAAGGTCGTCGTGCTGTCCGGCAAGGACCGGGGCAAGCGCGGCACCGTGCGCGCCATCGACAACAAGGACAACCGTGTGCTGGTTGAGGGCGTGAACATCATCAAGCGCCACCAGCGCGCCCGGCAGCAAGGCCAGGCCTCGCAGATCATCGAACGCGAAGCGCCGATCCACATGAGCAAGGTCATGTTGATCGACCCGAACAACGACCAGCCGACACGCGTGGGCTTCCGCCGCCGCGAAGACGGCTCGATGGTCCGCGTCGGCAAGCGCAGCGGGGAGGACATCGAGTAATGCCGCCGCGATTGAAAGAACGCTACCAGAAGGAAGTCAGCGGGGCCCTGAAGGAGCAGTACCAGTACGGCAACGTGATGCAGATCCCGCGCATCACGAAGATCAATGTGAACATCGGCCTCGGCGAAGCCCTGACCGATGCGAACGCGCTCGACAAGGCCGCTGACGAAGTGACCGCGATTACCGGCCAAAAGCCGGTCATCACCCGGGCGAAGCGCTCCATCGCGAACTTCCGTCTGCGCGAGGGCAACCCGATTGGTGTTGCCACCACTCTCCGCGGCGACCGCATGTGGGAGTTTCTTGACCGCCTGGTGAGCGCGGCGTTGCCCCGCATCCGCGACTTCCAGGGCCTGAACCCCAACGCCTTCGATGGCCGCGGGAACTACAGCCTGGGCCTGCGCGAGCAGTTGATCTTCCCGGAGATCGAATACGACCGCGTGGACAAGGTGCGCGGCATGCAGGTCACGATTGTGACGACCGCCAAGACCGACGAAGAGGGCCGGAAGCTCCTTGAGCTGATGGGCCTGCCGTTCAGGAAGAACTGAGGAGGCTCGCTCAATGGCATCAAAGGGCATTGTCCTGCGGGATCAGCGCCGCCGGGAGCTCAACGCCAAGTACGCCGCGAAGCGTCAGGCGCTCAAGGAAGAGCTTCGCCACTCCTGGGAGAACCCCCAGGAAGTCATGCGGATCCAGGGGGAGCTGATGAAGCTGCCGCTGAACTCCAGCCCAACGCGGATCCACAACCGCGACTACGTCACAGGGCGGCCGAAAGCGTACATCCGCAAGTTCGGCCTCTCCCGCATCACGTTCCGCGAGCTTGCCCACAAGGGCATGCTGCCGGGAGTTACGAAATCCAGCTGGTAAGTGCGAAAGCAAACTGCTAGAGGGGAAGAGCTATGAGTGTCAGTGACCCAATCGCCGATATGTTGACGCGGATCCGGAACGCCACCGCGGCGCGCCACGATTCCGTGCTCATGCCGGCTTCGAAGATCAAGGTCGCCATCGCCGGCGTGCTCAAGGATGAAGGCTTCATCAAGGACTTCTCCGTCGCCACCGAAGAAGGCAAAGTCCAGCCCAACCTGAAGGTTGACCTGAGCTATGGCGGCCGCAAGACGCCCGTGCTCAACGGCCTCCAGCGCGTGAGCAAGCCGGGGCTCCGGGTTTACGTCCAGCGCCGGGAAATCCCGCGCGTCTACGGCGGCCTGGGTATCGCCATCCTTTCGACGCCCAAGGGCGTCATGTCGGGGCAGGAGGCCCGCCGCAACGAAGTTGGCGGCGAGGTCATCTGCTACGTGTGGTAGGAGGAACGAGATGTCGCGCATCGGCCGCCAACCCGTAACCGTCCCCGCCAACGTCACCCTCACCGTCGGCGACGATAACTTCGTCTCCGTGAAGGGCCCGAAGGGCGAGCTCTCCCGCCAGTTCCCCGCCACCATCGCGCTCACCCGCGATGAAGGCGTGGTCAACGTCACCCGCCCGAACGACGAGGGCAAGCAGCGTTCGCTGCACGGCCTCTCCCGCACGCTCCTGAGCAACATGGTCGTGGGCGTCACTGACGGCTTCACCAAGGTGCTCGAAGTGCAGGGCGTCGGCTATCGCGCGCAAATGCAGGGCTCCAGCCTCCAGCTCGCGCTCGGCTTTTCGCATCCCGTCGTGGTCGCCCCGCCGGCCGGCATCTCCTTCGTTGTCGAAGGCCCCCGCGTAAGCATCCAGGGCATCGACAAAGAACTGGTGGGCCAGGTCGCGGCCAACATCCGCAAGCTGCGTCCGCCCGAGCCGTACAAGGGCAAGGGCATCCGCTATTCCGGCGAACGTGTGCGCCGCAAGGCCGGCAAGGCCGGGAAGGTAGGCAAGTAATGGCAAAGGCAACGTCTGTCCTGGCCCGAACACGCCGCCACGCCCGCGTGCGCAAGTCCGTCTCCGGCACGCCGGCGCGGCCGCGGCTCAACGTCTTCCGCAGCTCGCAGCACATTTACGCGCAGGTCATCGATGACCTCGCGGGCCACACCCTCGCCGCCGCCAGCGACGCCGATAAGGCGCTCGCCGGCGAACTCAAGGGCAAGAGCAAGAGCGAACGCGCCGCCATCGTCGGCAAGACGATTGCCGAACGCGCGAAGGCGAACGGCGTTGAGCTCGTGGTCTTCGACCGCGGCGGATACAAGTACCACGGCCGCGTGCAGGCGCTGGCCGATGCCGCGCGCGAAGCGGGATTGGGGTTCTAAATGGCTGACAACCGAGACCGGGAACCACGCGAACGGCGTGACCGCGACAACCGCCGCGACGAGGGTGGCGATGAGCTGACCGAAAAGGTCATCTACATCAACCGCGTCGCCAAGGTGGTCAAGGGTGGCCGCCGCTTCAGCTTCAGCGCGCTCGTCGTCGTCGGCGATGGCCAGGGCAGCGTCGGCGTTGGCCTGGGCAAGGCGAACGAAGTGCCTGAGGCGATCCGTAAGGGTTCCAGCCAGGCGCGGCGCGGCATGATCAAGATCCCGATGAAGGGCGGCACCATCGCCCATCCGGTCTGGAACCGCTTCTCCGCCGCCAAGGTGATGATGAAGCCCGCCAGCCACGGTACGGGCGTCATCGCCGGGGGCGCGGTGCGCGCCATCATGGAAGCGGCCGGCGTCACGGACGTGCTGGCCAAGACCTTCGGCAGCCGCAACCCGGTGAACGTCTCCCGCGCCACGATCGAGGGCCTCTCCTCGCTCCAGGACCCCACCGGGGCCCGCGAGCGGCGGTTGGCCATCGCCCGGGGTGAGTCGTGATGGCTACCTTCCAGGTGAAGTGGCGCAAGAGCGCCATCGGCTACAACCAGGACCAGAAGGACACCATCCGCAGGCTCGGACTGCGCCGTCTGAACCAGTCCGTTACGCTCGAAGACACCCCGGCGCATCGCGGCATGGTGCACAAGGTGGCGCACCTTGTTGATATCGTGGAAGGTGAAGCGAAATGAGTATCGGTGCGCAGGAGCTTCGCCCTTCGCGAGGCGCCACCCATTCCAAGAAGCGCGTCGGCCGCGGCAATGGCTCCGGCCAGGGCACCTACGCCGGCAAGGGCCTGAAAGGCCAGAAGCAGCGTTCCGGCAAGAACCTGCCGTATGACGCGTTCGAAGGCGGCCAGTTCCCACAGTCCCGCAAGTTCCATGTGCTCCGCGGTTTCAACAACAAGTGGCGCGTGGAATTCCAGCCGGTCAACCTGGCCGCGCTCGATCGGTTCGAAGCCGGCGCCACCGTCACTCCGGAGACCCTCCGCGCCGCCGGCGTGCTCCGCAATCTGAACAGCCCGGTCAAGGTCCTCGGCAACGGCGGCCTGACCAGGAAGCTCAACGTCACCGCCCACCGCTTCAGCGAGTCCGCTCGTTCGAAGATCGAGGCGGCCGGCGGCACCTGCACCGTCATCGAAGCGGCTGAAGAGACGAAGGAAAGCTAATGACCGCACAGCCCGCCCAGCGGCCCCGCCTCTTGCAGGCAATGGTCGACGCCTTCCGCCAGGAAGACGTACGGCAGAAGCTGCTGTTCACGCTGGCCATGCTCGTCATCTTCCGCTTCGTTGCCCACGTGCCGATCCCGAACGTGGACCGCAACGCGCTCAAGCAGGCGTTCGAAGGCAACGCCCTGCTGGACTTCCTCAGCATCTTCTCCGGCGGCGCGCTCCAGAACCTGAGCGTGGCCGCGCTTGGCGTCTACCCGTATATCACGGCGTCGATCATCATCCAGATCCTGACACCGCTGATCCCATCGTGGCGGGCGCTCTCGGAAGAAGGCGAACAGGGCCGGCGCCGGCTGCAGGTGATCACCCACTGGATCGCGGTGCCCATGGCGTTCGTCCAGGGCTACGGCCAGATCGTCTTCATCAACAGCCAGAGTGGCGGCGACGTGGTCCAGAACTTCGGCATCTTCGACCACCCGATGGGCACACTGGCAACCCTGCTGACGCTCTCCGCCGGCACGATGTTCCTCGTCTGGCTCGGTGAGCTGATCACGGAGAACGGCATCGGCAACGGTGTGTCGGTCATCATCTTCGGCGGCATCGTCGCGCGCCTGCCCAGCCTCATCCCGAACATCACCACGCAGTCGATCATCGCGACCGCGGGCTTCGTTGGCTTCGCCATCGGCCTCATCTTCCTGGTGGTCTACTTCCAGGAGGCCCAGCGGAAGGTCCCGGTGCAGTACGCCCGGTCCGCCTTCAGAGGCGGCCGTATGTACCGCCAGCAGGGGCAGAGCCATATCCCGTTGCGCGTGAACATGGCCGGCATGATCCCGCTGATCTTCGCCTACTCGATCATGATCCTGCCGCCAATCATCGCTTCGTACTTCACCGGTACGTCCGGTTGGGTCGGGTCAGTGGCGCAGTTCTTCGTGGACCAGTTCCAGAGCGGACGAGGCGGCGGAGGCACGGGTTTGTACTGGTTCATCCTCTTCGTGATGGTGGTGGGCTTCACCTTCTTCTACACGATGGTGCAGTACCAGCAGCAGCAGATCGCGAAGAACCTGCAGCGCCAGGGCGCCTTCATCCCTGGCATCCGGCCCGGCGCCCCGACCGAGGCCTACCTGATCCGGGTTGTCACGCGCATCACCTGGGCAGGGGCGTTCTTCCTCGGCTTCGTCGCCATCCTGCCGTTCTTCATCGGCCTGCTGACTGACGTCCGGGCGCTGACCATCTCGACCACCGGCTTCCTGATCGTGGTCGCGGTCGTCCTCGACACCATGAAACAGCTCGAAGCGCAGCTGCTGATGCGCAACTACGAAGGGTTTATTCGCTAACGTGTACATCGTTCTGCTTGGACCACCGGGCGCCGGCAAAGGCACGCAGGCGCAACGCATCGCGACCGCCACGAAGCTCGTCCACATCTCGACGGGCGACATGTTCCGCGAGAACGTGAAGAACGAGACGCCGCTGGGCAAGCTCGCCAACGCGTACATGGCGAAGGGTGAGCTCGTCCCGGACGAAGTCACCATCAAGATGCTGCTGGAGCGCATCTCCCGTGACGACGCGAAGGCGGGCGCGATGTTCGACGGCTTCCCTCGCAACGTGGTCCAGGCGGAAGCGCTCGACGCCGCCCTCAAGACGGAGAACGCGAAGGTCGACTTCGCCCTCCTCATCTCCGTGCGTGACGAGGAACTCGTGGCGCGACTGGGTGGACGCTGGATCTGCCGCAATTGCGGCAAGCTCTACCACGAGCGCAACGACCCGCCGAAGGCTGCGGGCGTCTGCGACAACTGCGGCGGCGAGCTGTACCAGCGCGAAGACGACCGCCCCGAAGTGGTCCAGTCGCGCCTGGAGAAGCAGAAGCCTCCGGCGGCGCTCATCGAGCACTACCGCACGGCCGGCGTGCTGAAGGAAATCGACGGCGAGCAATCGCTGGACGCGGTAACGGCCGCGTTGCTGGAGGCCATCCGCTAGGCATGGCGATCAAGCTCAAGTCCCAGGACGAACTTGCCATCATGCGCGAGGCCGGGAGGATCGTGGCGAACACGCTCACCCAGCTGCGCGACATGATTAAGCCCGGTCTCAACCTCATGGAGATCGAGAAGTTCGTGCGCGACGAGTTCAAGCGGGTTGGCGCGAAAGAGACGTTCCTCCATTACGCGCCGGGCGACAAGAAGCCCTACCCCTCGAACATCTGCGTGAGCGTGAACGAGCAGCTCGTCCACGGCATCCCGAAGAACCGGGAGCTGAAGGAAGGCGACCTCGTCACGCTGGACCTGGGCGCTACGTTCAACGGCTACGTCGGTGATTCCGCCATCACCGTGCCCGTCGGCAAGGTCAACCCGATCGCTGAAAAGCTGCTCGAAGTGACCGAAGCCGCCCTCTGGGAAGGCATCAAGGCGGCGAAGCCCGGCAAGCATCTGAACGATGTGCGCGGGGCGATTGAAGACACCATCAAGGCGAGCGGCTTCTCCATCGTGAAGGGATACGGTGGCCATGGCGTGGGACGTGATATGCACGAAGACCCCCACGTCGAGAACTTCCGCCAGCGGTTCAAGGGGCCCGAGCTCCTTCCTGGCCTGGTGCTCGCGCTCGAGCCGATGGTCAACGCTGGCGGGCCAGACGTGTTCGAAGGCCCGGATGGCTGGACGGTAAGCACGAAAGATGGTAGCTTATGCTGTCATTTCGAGCATACGATAGCTATTCGCGCGGGAGGTGAGGCTGAAGTCCTCACGCTCCCGTAAACCCATCTCTGCGAAAACGAGGGTGTATGGCAAAGAAGGAGACGATTGAAGTGGAAGGAAAGGTCACGGAGCCGCTGCCGAACGACATGTTCAAAGTGCAGCTGGCCGATGGCCACGAAGTCCTCGCCCACCTGGGGCGCGACATCCGGGTCCACTTCGTCAAGCTCCTTCCTGGAGACCGCGTCCTGGTTGAGCTTTCGCCCTATGACCTCGGTCGCGGGCGAATCACATACCGCTTCAAGTAGGGCGTCCGTCGCCGCCGTCACAGGAGAACGATGAAAGTTCGAGCATCAGTCAAGCCACGTTGCGACAAGTGCAAGGTCATCCGCCGGCACGGACGCGTCATGGTCATTTGCGAAAATCCAAAGCATAAGCAGCGGCAGGGGTAGCCCGATGGCACGTATCTCCGGCGTCGACATTCCGAACGACAAGCGCGTCGAAATCGCGCTGACGTATATCTATGGCATCGGGCCCACCCGCTCGAGGGCCATCCTCGCGGAGACCGGCATCAACCCGGATACCCGCGCGCGTGAACTGACGGACGACGATGTCCTTCGCATCCGCGATTACATCGACAAGCACTACACCGTTGAAGGCGACCTGCGCCGCGAAGTTCGCCAGAACATCGCCCGCCTGATCGAAATCAACTGTTACCGCGGGCAGCGCCACCGCCGGAACCTCCCGGTCCACGGCCAGCGCACCCGCACCAACGCCCGGCAGAAGCGCGGCGCGCGCAAGACCGTGGCCGGCAAGAAGCGCGCAGGAAAGAAGTAGGAGTAGGCCCACATGGCAGATGCAAAACGCGGAGCCGCCGACAAGACTCGCCGCCTGAAGCGGCGCGAGCGCAAGTCCATCCCTCGCGGGCGGGCCTACATCAAGTCCACCTTCAACAACACGCTGGTCACGCTCACGGACCCGAACGGGAACGTGATCTCCTGGGCCAGCTCCGGCGGTTCCGGCTTCAAGGGCTCCCGCAAGGGCACCCCGTTCGCCGCGCAGTTGGCGAGCGAGAACGCCGCCCGCCGCGCGATGGAGCACGGCCTCCAGTCCGTCGAAGTGTATGTCCGTGGCGCGGGCAGCGGCCGCGAGGCGGCCATCCGCTCGCTCCAGGCCGCCGGCCTCAACGTGACGGCGATCCGCGATGTCACCCCCATCCCCCACAACGGCTGCCGCGCTCCCAAGCGGCGCCGGGTCTAGGAGCCACCTGAGTCAATGGCACGTTACACCGGCCCCGTCTGCCGTCTCTGCCGCCGTCACGGCGAAAAGCTCTTTCTCAAGGGCGATCGCTGCTTCACGCCCAAGTGCAGCTTTGACCGCCGCCCGAACCCGCCCGGCCCGCGCCCCGCGCGCCGCCGCAAAGTCTCGGACCGCGGCCTCCAGCTGCGCGAAAAGCAGCGCGCCCGCGTGTTCTACGGCGTGCTCGAAAAGCAGTTCGTGCGCTACTACAAGGAAGCGATCCGTGGCACCGGGGTCTCCGGTGAGAACCTCGTGCGCCTGCTCGAGACGCGCCTCGACAACATCGTCTACCGCGTCGGCTTCGCTGATTCGCGCAGCCAGGCACGCCAGATCGTCCGCCACGGCCTCATCTCCGTGAACGGCCGCAAGCTGGATGTGCCCTCGGCGCACCTCAAGGTTGGCGACGCCATCGCTTTCACGCCGCGGGGCATCCGCAGCGAGTACTACAAGATCGTCCAGGAGACGATGAAGTCCAAGAACCCCCCGACCTGGCTCTCGCTGGACCTGGCCAATATGTCCGGGAAGGTGACCGCGCCGCCAATCGTCGCCCACGGCGAAACGCACCAGTTCAACGAAAACGTCATCATCGAGTACTACTCGCGCTAACCCGGCACGAGTACCTGCGAGAGTAGAGGACCCCGAAAATCATGATGGATTCCCTGGAGTTGATCGGCCAGGCGACGGAAAGCGTCGTCCCGCAGCTCACCGTTGAAGAAGAGACGGAGAAGTACGCCCGTCTCATCGCCGAGCCGTTGGAGTCTGGCTACGGCATTACCCTTGGCAACGCACTCCGCCGCGTCCTCCTCAGCTCGCTGGAAGGTGCGGCCATCACGTCCGTGCGCATCGAACAGGTGCAGCACGAGTTCTCGACGATCCCCGGCCTTCAGGAGGACACCACCGAGTTCCTCCTCAACGCCAAGGAGATTCGCCTCCGCGCCCTGAGCAACCGCTCCGGCACACTCTCCCTGGACGTCGAGGGCCCGGCCGTGGTCACCGCCGCGGACCTCCAGGTCCCGGCCGACTTCGAAGTGGTGAACCCGGACCTCCACCTCGCGACCATCGACACGCCGAAGGCGCGCCTCAACGTCGAGTTCCACGCGGAGCTCGGCAAGGGCTACGTGCCCGCCGGCTCGGTCGAAGGCCTGCCGATCGGTGTCATCCCGGTCGATGCCATCTTCACGCCGGTGCGCAAGGTGAACTACCGCGTCGAAAAGACCCGTGTCGGCCAGTCCACCAACTATGACCGCCTCATCCTGGAAGTCTGGACCGACGGCACCGTCGGTCCGGTCGACGCGGTCGGCCAGAGCGCGGACATCCTGATGGACCAGTTCTCGCTCTTCAGCCAGATGGGCCGGCCCGAATACACGATGACCAGCTACAGCGGCGGGGTCATCGGCGGCGCGCCGTCCGTTGGTGGGCTGCTCATGCCGCCGGACCGCTACAACACGCCGATCGAGGACCTGGCCCTTTCCGTCCGGGCCTACAACTGCCTTAAGCGCAGTGGCCTGATGACCGTCGGCCAGGTGCTCGAGAAGACCGAGGATGAGCTGCTCGCGCTGCGAAACTTCGGCCGCAAGTCCTATGACGAACTGCGCGACCGCCTGATCGAGCTCGGCTATGTCGATGGCACGGCCGAAGGCCTCGTGCCGATCGTCGATTCTCCGGCGGCGAAAGCCGGCGGCATGCCCAGTGGCCGAGGCCCGGCCCCGATGGGCGGCCGTCCGCTGACGCGGCCGGCCGGCCGCTCGAACGCCGTCATCATGGACGACGACGAAGAGGAAGAGAACCTGAGCGCGCTGGGCAAGGCGCTCAAGGAAGCACTGTTGAAAGACGGAAGCGCCGAAGATCTCATCGGCGCGGACGACGAGGACTAAACCATGCGACACCGCGTACACGGCCGCCACCTTGGCCGCGACACCAGCCACCGCCTTTCGCTCTACCGCAACCTGGTCACTGACCTGCTGCGGTACGAGCGGATCACGACGACTGAAGCCAAGGCGAAGGAAATCCGGCCGATGGCGGAGCGGATCATCACGCTCGGCCGCCGCGGTGACCTCCACGCCCGCCGCCAGGCGATGCGCTTCGTCTTCGACCCGAAGGTCGTGAAGAAGGTCTTCGACGAGATCGGGCCGCGCATGGCCACCCGCCCGGGCGGGTACCTGCGGATCACCGGCCTCGAAGCCCGTAAGGGCGACGGCGCCCGCATGGCCGTGATCGAACTCGTCGACTACGTCGATGCTCCCGCCACCCCGCGCCCGCAGCGCGTGACGGCCGCCCCGACTGCGCCGGCTCGCCCGGCCGCTGCCGCAACAGCGACTGCAGCCGCCGACGAGGATGAAGCTGAAGCGGAAGCCGCCGAAGCAACCGACACCAGCGAATCCCTTGAAGCCGCCACCGAAGCGCCGGAAGCCGTCGCTGAAGAGGTGGCCGAGGCCGAAGCTGACACCGCGTCCGAAGCGACTGCCGCGGACGAGGAAAAGCCAGCGGAGGAGTAGCCTTCGTGACCGCGAAACGCTTCGCGGCCACGGTCAGTTACGACGGTACGGCGTTCGTGGGCTCGCAAGTCCAACCGAACGGCCGGACCGTCCAGCAAGAGCTGGAAACCGCCGCGGCGGTGCTCTTCGGAGCGCCGGTGCGCGTTGAACTGGCGGGACGCACGGATTCGGGCGTCCATGCCATTGGCCAGGTGGCCGCGTTCACCGCCGAAACCCGGCATGAACGGGCAACCGTCAGGAAGGCGCTCAACGCCAACCTGCCGGAAGATGTGGCAGTCCGCGCCGTGCGCGAGGCGCCCCTCGGGTTCGACCCGAGGCGCTGGGCGCGCAAACGCTGGTACCGCTACACCGTCGCGAACGGCGAATCGCGCGAGCCCCTCACCCGGGGCACGGCCTGGTTCGTTGAGGGAAACCTCGACCTGCAGGCGATGCGCGCGGCGTCAGACGCGCTGCTCGGACGAAGGGACTTCAGTGCCTTCTCCGGGTACCTGGAACCCGGACGCACCCCCGTGCGCACGGTTTCGCGGGCAGAGTGGAGTTGCGAAGGCAGCACCCTCCTGTTCGACATCGAGGCAGACGCGTTCCTGCCCCAGATGGTCCGCCGGATAACCGGCGCGCTCATCCGGTGCGGGCGCGGGGCCGCCACTGTGGAGGAATTCGTCCGCCTGCTGGAACAGGCTCGCACCGGCTCGATGGCCTACGTGGCCCCCGCGCACGGGCTCTGCCTTCAGAAGGTCTGGTACGACGAGGGATATACGGCATGAACACGACTGTGCGAATCAAGCAATCGCAGGTGTACAAGGACTGGCACGTCATCGATGCCGCCGGCCGGCCGCTCGGCCGCGTCGCCACCGAGGCCGCCTACCTGCTCAAGGGCAAGCACAAGCCCACCTACGAGCCCCACCTGGACGACGGCGACTTCGTCATCGTCGTCAATGCCTCGCAGGTGCGCGTGACCGGCCGCAAGTCCGAGCAGATCACCTACTACCGCCACTCCGGCTACCCCGGCGGCCTCAAGTCTCGCTCCTACAACGAGCAGATGGAGAAGTTCCCGGAGCGCGTCCTGGAGCAGGCCATCTGGGGCATGCTGCCGAAGGGTCCGCTTGGCAAGGCGATGTTCAAGCACCTCAAGGTGTATCGAAACGCGAACCACCCACACCAGTCGCAGGTCGTCGGCAGCGACAAGGCGAAGGCGGCCCGCGACGCTGCCGCCGCCGAGTCCGCCACCGCACCGGTGAAGGTGAAGCGCCTCCGGCCGCTGAGCGTCCCGGTCGTTGTCGAGACGGCCGAAGCGCCGAAGGCGAAGGCGCCGTCCGCGGCCGCCGCCGCGGCTCGCCAGGCGCGTGCCCGCGTTCGCCAGGAAGCCGCCGCTCCGGCAGAAGCCGAAGCCGAAGTGACCACCCCGGCGGCTGAAGCTCCAGCCGAAGCCGCCAGGAAGCCGCGCGCCCGCAAGGTCGCGGAAACGGCCGCCACTGAGGCGACCACCCTCGAAGCCCCGAAGCGCGCCCCGCGCCGGAAGGCCGCCGATGCCGATGCGCCCGCGGCCGAAGCGGGCGAGGAAGCCCCGAAACCCACTCGCCGCCGCGCCGCGGCCAAGTCCGAAGGGACCGAGGAGTAACCCATGGCTGACCAATACTTCTATGGCACCGGCCGCCGGAAGACCGCCGTCGCGCGCGTCCGCCTCTACCCCGGCAACGGCGCGGTCGTCGTCAACGGCAAGCCGCTGGAGGAAGTGTTCTCTCGCGAGAGCCACCGCTCCGAGGTGCTTTCGCCGTTGACCCGCCTCGGCCGCGAAGGCCGCTTCCGCGCGCAGGTCAAGTGCGAAGGCGGCGGGGTGAGCGGCTGGGCCGGGGCAATCCAGATGGGTATCGCCCGCGCCCTCGTCGCCAGCGATGCCACTGTGAAGCCCGCCCTCAAGCGCCCCGAAAACCTCCTCACGCGGGACCCCCGCATGAAGGAACGCAAGAAGGCCGGGCTCAAGCGGGCCCGCAAGGCGCCTCAGTTCACCAAGCGCTAAGGCGCTCGACCCTGGCACACAGGCAACGCCCTTCGGGATACCGAAGGGCGTTTGCTTGCCCGCTGGTCTGTCCACCGCTTCGTCACCGCGAAGCTACGCGCGCCCGCGCGGGGCATGCCGATCCCCACCATGGGGGTCGTGCGTGAACAAGGGCACCATCGTGCTGGTTGGCTGTGCGCTGGGCGCTGGCGCGCTCTTCTACCTGAACTCGAACGCCGGGGCTTCCCGCTCGGCAACGGCCGAGGCCACTCCTTCGGCCGCAACGACCAAAGAGGTCGCACATTCGCAGACCACCCCGAAAACAACCGCGGCTCCCGCGTCCAGCACGCCCAAACCCACCGCCACGCCGACCCCGATGAAGCTCACCATCACGCAGGCGAAGAACCTCCCGCGCCCGGCCGCTACCTCGTTTGCGCTGCCGGGCGATGGGGGCAGCGGCGGAAGTTACCGCCCGCCTACCGAACCGGCCGGTGGCGCCGCCGCGGAGCCCACGGAGACTCCAACGCCTTCCTCTTCGACGCCCACGCCGGCGACGCCGCAGCCGTCGCCGCCGTCGGAATCACCGTCGACGCCTACGCCCCCGGCGTCGTCCACGCCAATTCCCACGCCGACGCCGAACCCCAACCCCTGGCCGATCCCCACCCCGCCCACGCTCCCGCCATATCCGGACCCGCAGCTCGCGCCGATCCCTCCCAGCGAGTAGTCAGTGCAGGTCCCGCCCCGGGTCGAGCACGGCTTCCATGATGTCGTGCGGCTCGACGAAACCGTGCCGCGCGTAAAGCGTCCGGCTCTTCTCCGTGGGCCAGAGGATCGCTGAGTCCACCCGTTCCTCCTGGCAGAAGGCCAGTGCCGCGTCCACGAGCTGCTCTCCCAGCCCCGCGCCGCGCGCCGATGGGTCGACGTAAATATTGGTGATGTAGGCGTGGCGCTCGAGCTCAGGGGCCGGGTTCGGGACCTTTTCGATGAGCTGCAACCAGAGGTGCCCGACGATCCGGCCGGCTTCGTCCGCAACCCAGCACCGCCAGGCGCCACCGTCCTGGAGGCGGCTCGCCATCCACTCCCGGCTCCGCGAGACGAACGCCGCGCGGTCTTCGGACGCCTCGTTCACGGCGGCGCGGAATTCATAGCGAAGCACGGCAAGCCGCTCGGCGTCGGCGGGCGTCGCAGGTCGAATCAACACGCCGCAAGCGTACGGAGGTCAGGCCTCCCGTTCGAGTGCGCGTGCGATGCGGGCGCGCGCGTCAGCGATCACGGCCCTGACGGCGCCAAGCGGAAACTCCGGTCCAGTCCCAGCCTGCTGGCGGCGCACGGCGGCGGCAACGCCGGGGTGGAATCGCGCCTTTTTCGCCCAGGCTGCGCCTTCCAGTTTCGAAAGAAGCGTGTCTGTCTCCGCGAAGGCCACCGCGCGGCAGGCGTTCAACACGGCGTAGTGGGCGGGCGCCTCCGTTTCGGCCCAGGTCAGCTCCTCGTCCAGGGCCGCAAGCAGCCGCGCGCGGGGCACCTCCGGCAGCACCCTCGCCAGGGGTGGACCGAACAACGGAAGCCCTCGGGCGCGCCCAACGGCGAAGTGGAGGATAAGGTCCGCGTCGCCGGGGTGCCCCGCGCCGGGGACCACCTTCGGGTCCGCGCCGGTCGTTATATGCGCCTCGAACGGGGGGCGGCCGGGCGGAAGCTCCAGCGGGCCGCGCACAACGCTCAGTTCCACCCCGCTCCCAGGGCACGGCAGCGCGTTCACGGCAGTTGAGAGGCGGTCTATCTCGCCGGGCTCCAGCCCACGGTCGGTTACGAAGAGGAGGTCAACGTCGCTTCGCCCGGCGGCCCAGCCGCCCATCGCACCGGAGCCGTGCAGGCAGACCGAGACCAGCGCGTCGCCCAGGACCTCCCGGAACGCGGCAGTCAGTCCCTGGCCATACGCGACTGCTTCGGACGCGGGTCCAGCCATGCCTGCGACGGTACCACTCGCGCGCGACCACGCGAGGGCTCGCGGTGCTACAGTTGTTCGCTGCGGGGAGGAAACACATGCCGGAATACAAGAAACCAGGATCCATGGTCCGTGTGATGAACGGCGCGCTCGGCGTCGCCATCAAGCTTGGCCTGAGCCCCCAGGGCGGCCAACTGCTGACCGTACGCGGCCGCAAGAGCGGCAAGGAAATGACCACCCCGGTGAACCCCATGACGTTCCAGGGGGCCGAGTACCTTGTTGCCCCGCGCGGCGACTGCCACTGGTCGCGCAACCTCCGGGTCGCGGGCAAGGCGCGGCTCCGCGTCGGCAGGAAGAAGCGCCAGATCCGCGTGGACCACGAACTCACCGAGGCGGAGAAGCCGCCGGTCTTGCTCGCCTACCTGGACCGCTGGGCCGGCGTCACGAAGAGCCACTTCGGCATCACCTGGCCGGACCCCTCGCAGGAGGAGATTACTCGAGTCTGCGCCCGCACGCCGATGTTCCAGATTACGAACGACGCGAGCTAACCCGCTCGCTCAGACGACCGCCCACTCGTCGCCGTACCAGATCGGCGAGTTTGGCAAATCGATGAAGTTGCGCTCGTCTTCCAGCAGTTCGCGGCCGGCCTGGGCGGCCGCTTCGCCGCCAGGGCCAGGGTCATCCCGGTCGAACCAGAGCTCAGCGATCCCGTCGAACGGCTCCGGCGAACCGTCATTCCTGGCCTGCATGCGTGCGTGAAGGTCGGGGTTCTGCTGGGTCCGTACCTGCACGTAGCGCTTGATCCCCAGCAGCGGGGCGCGCTCGGCCACCAGCGGCGCATGCACGTTTCGCCAATAGTCCGAAAACTCCTCCCAGGTCATGCCCGGCTTTCGGCGCAGGCAGTACGTCAGTTTTGTCAGCGCCATCGAATCACCCCTGCGTGTGCACCCGCGCCGCCGCCGGGTTCCGGTAGGGCACGAACTCGGTGAGGACACCGTGTATATCCTGCGGGTAGAAAAACGCCGCGCCCGCCTTCGGGCCGAGGTCCACGCGCCGCAGCCCCTGGGCGGTTAGCCGGTTGGCTTCCTCTTCCACGTTGTCCACCGCGTAGCCGATGTGATGGAGGCCCGGGCCGCGCTTCGCCAGGAATTTCGCGGCCCCGCTCGTCGCGTCCTGTGGCACGATGATTTCGATGACCGTGTCGCCTTCGCCCACCTGCAGGAAGTAGTTGATGGTCCGTTCCGGGGCGAAGTACGAACCGGTCTCGCCTGCGCCCTTCCATTCGGCGATGGGGAACCCGAGCTTGCCAAGCAGGATCCCCCGCGCCTCTTCCCAGGAGCCCGAGACCAGCCCGATGTGGTCAATGCGTCGAATCACGGACGCCTCCTCGATTGCGTTGCCCGGACTCTAGACAGCGCGCGCCTCGCCGTCGACTGCCTGCTGACACCGGCTCCGGAACCGGTTAGATTCCTGCCGTCACCCGAGGAGGCGAACGAAATGCCGGCAATTCTTCCAGCGCGCGCCCATGTCATCTGCGGCGGCTTCCCGCCGGGACAGCCCGCGGGCCACGACCACGACTACGCCCGCCTGCGCGTCCTCGAACTGCTCGCCGAAAACGAGATTCACGCCTCCACCGCGAACGACTTCGTGGATATCGAACGCTGGCTGCCGATCAGCCGCTTGCTCATTACCTACACCGCGGGCCCTGTCGCCGGCCCGGATCAGGCGAAAGCGATTAGCGCCTGGCTGGCTTCGGGAGGCCACTGGCTCGGCCTTCACGGCACGTCCGGCGGCAAAGCCGTCCGCGTGGACAACGAAGACCGCCGCCGCGCGATGGTCCGGCTGGAACACCACGAAGCCCTCGGCGGCTTCTTTCTCAACCACCCGCCCGTGCGGAAGTTCGAAGTGAAGGTGCACAGCTCCAATGACAGGCTCACGGACGGCCTGCCGGAGACCTTCGTCACCATCGACGAACCGTACATGGTGGAGTGCAGCGACCCCAATGCCCGCGTGCTGCTCACGGCCGAACTCGGGCCGGACAACTCGCCGCGTGGCTTCGGCTTCCAGTACGAGAAGGACACGGCATTGCTTCCCGATGGCAAGAACCGCGTCATGGGCTACACCCGCGACGTCGGCGAGGGCGGCGTGACGTACATCGCGCTCGGGCATTGCCACACGCCGTCCACCAACAGCCAGCCGTTCGTGGACAAGAGCGTCGACCCCGAAGGCAAAACGCCGCCTATCATCAGGACGAGCTGGGAGGCGCCGGCCTACATTTCGCTGCTGCGCAACAGCATCCGCTGGGGCATGGGCTAGGTACCCGCGGTCCAGTGGGCCGCTCAACCCTCCCCTGCGCCTCCACCCATCCAGACGCGTTCCAGCGTGCCTGTGGCCGTCTCGTAACGCCAGGCATCGGGCAGTGTCAGCGACCGCCACCACGGCTCGATGTCGAGCTGTGTCTGCGTTGACAGCCAGAGCGACATGGCGAGGCCATGATTGACGATCACCAGGTCTCCCGTGCCATCGTGTCTTGCCCGCGCGATGCCGTCGCCGAACCGCCGGCTCACCGCCTCCCGCGCCTCCCAGCCCGGCTCCACGATGCCTCGCAGGTAAGCGGCGGCTACCTCGCGATACTCCCGGTCCCAGATTTCGGGGCGGTCAACTTCGGCGAACGCCGGGTCGATCCGCACCGGCAACCCAAGGCGCAGGCCGATGACCTCGGCGGTTTCCCTCGCCTTTGGCTCATCGCTGGACCAGATCGCGTCTGCAGGTTGAGGCAGCGCGTGGGCAAGCAGCACGCAGTCTTCGCGGCTGGCCTCGGAGAGCGTCCAGAGCCGCGAGGCCACGCCCCGCTCAACGCTCGGCATCGCGTGCCGCACCAGCACGATGCCGCTCACGCGCTGGCGGACCTTGCGACGTGTGCCTGGATCTCGTCGTACACACGCCACATCACGCGATCGCGGTCGAGCGGCAGCATCGGCTCCGGCACGAGGGAGCCGGTGAACGCGTGGATGATCTCGACGTGGTCGTCGATGACGTAGTCAGGCTGCACGGTCACGCCAAGTTCGACCATGCGGGCGTGGTGATTGTGCAGGGGCTTCCAGAAGCAATCGGTGACGTGCTCGTGCAGGTCGAATCGCTTCACCACTTCCCAGCGGGGCCCCATGCCGCTCCAGAGGTAGATGGTGTGCCCGTCTTCGCGCAGCCGGCCGAAAATCTCTTCCACGCCGGGCCGCAGCTTCACGTCCCACGTGATGATGGTGTTGTCGACATCGAAAAAGATGTTCACTCCGCTGATTCCCTCACCGCGGCCGCTCATCCGCTGTCCCGGGCGAATCCTACCGCGAAACTGGCGCGTTGCGCTCGAAATCATGGCCCGATTGGTACGGGACGGGCCGATCTACCTTGCGGTAAACTCGCGGACGACAGGCTCTGAAGGCAGGTATCGCGCCATGGAATTCAAGTTCACAAACGAACATAACGCACTACGAGCAGAGGTGAAGTCGTTCCTCGCGGAAGCCCTGCCCCAGGATCGTGGAGCCGGCCCCGTTCGCCCGACGAGCCAGGAAAACTGGCCCGAGCAGATCGCCTTCGCGAAGAAGCTCGCCGCGAAGGGCTGGGTCGCTCCGGCCTGGCCGAAGGAATACGGCGGGCAGGCCTGGTCCCACATCATGCAAATGATCTTCAGCGAGGAGATCTCCTATGCGGGCGCCCCGGACGCCGGCCGCGTCTTCAACGTCGGCATGATCGGCCCCACGCTGATCGTCCACGGCAACGACGAACAGAAGCGCGAGCATCTCCCGCGCATCACCAACGCCGATGTCATCTGGTGCCAGGGCTACAGCGAGCCCGGCGCCGGCAGCGACCTCGCCGCTCTCCAGACTCGCGCCGTCCGCGACGGCGATGATTACGTGGTCAACGGCCAGAAGATCTGGACCACGGGCGCCCACCACGCCGACTGGTGTTTCCTCCTCGTCCGGACCGACCCGGACGCGCCCAAGCACAAGGGCATCTCGTTCCTCCTCGTCGACATGCAGTCGCCGGGCATCCAGGTCCGGCCGATTGTGAACATGGCCGGCTTCCACGAGTTCAACGAAGTCTTCTTCGAAGATGTCCGTGTGCCAGTCCGCAACCGCGTTGGCGAAGAGAACAACGGCTGGTACGTCGCCATGACGCTGCTCGACTTCGAGCGCTCGAACGTCGCCTCCATCGCAGCGAACCAGCGCCAGTTGGAACTGCTCATCGAAGACATGCAGCGCCGCAAGCCCGGCGGCGTCTACCGTGACATCCTTCGCCACCGCCTGGCGGACATGTGGCTTTCGAACGAAACGGGCCGCCTCCTCAGCTACCGCACCGCCTGGATGCAAGAAACCGGCCGGATGGCGAACTACGAGGCGTCCGTCATTAAGGTGTTCGCGACCGAGCTGGCGGCGATGATCACGAACTTCGGCGTGAACCAGCTCGGCCCCGCCGGGGCGCTGGAGCCCGACTCCAAGTACGCGATGATCGACGGCAACATGGAGAAGGGCCACCTGGTGAACGTTTCGCCGCAGATCTACAGCGGCTCAAGCGAGATCCAGCGCAACATCATCGCCACCCGCGGCCTCGGCCTCCCGCGGGACTGAGGCGCCAGTTTCGCTGGTATCATGACGGCATGAGCACGAGCCCCGCATCGAGTGAGCGTCTCCTCACGGCCGACGAGTTCTGGGATCTCCCGGAGCCCGCGCATGGCGGCCGCATGGAACTCGTGGCGGGCAGAGTGGTGACGGAAATGCCGGTTGGAGAGATTCACGCCTTCCTCGCTGTACGCCTCGCGGCACTGTTCCTGGCCTTCGTCGAGAAGCATCACCTGGGTCGCGTCTATGTTGAGCTTGGTCACCGCCTGGCAAGCGAACCCGACACTGTCAGAGCGCCCGATGTCTCGTTCCTTCCTCGCGCCGAAGGGGCACTGCTCAGCGTACGGTACGTGGAAGAGGCGCCAGCGCTCGCCGTCGAAATCATGTCTCCCGACGACAGGGAGTCGGATGTAGCCGGCAAAGTCGAAGAGTATCTGGACGGTGGCGCCACCCGCGTCTGGATTGTCCGGCCCACTAACCGCACCGTCACCGTCCACCGTCCGGGCGGAGATGCGCACACGTACACTGGCCGGGATGTCCTCACGAGTGCCGACGCGGGGTTCAGCGCGGACGGCTTCGCCCTTCCTCTCGAACAGCTCTTCGCCGAATGACCGCCTCCGCGTACTTCACCGCCGCGCTGGCCCGCTATCGCGACTCGCGCGCTGAGAACTTCGGCTGCGCCCCGGGAGACTTCGCGCGTCACGAGCTCGTCATCGTCGAGCGCCCGGCGTCCCAGCCCGAGCGCTTCCTGATGCTGGCGCTCACCTTTGGCACAGGTACCGTCGTTTCCGTGCATCCTGAGTACGTCGACTGGGTGCGCTCGCACGCGCCCACTGATAAGCACTACCGCGCGATGTTCCCGAACGCGCTGCTGCAGCCGCTTGTGAAGGAATCGGCCCGGCGTGGCCAGCCAGCGGCCTGGCGGAGCCCGAACCTCTCATTCCTTCCGGCTGCTGAACCCGCCGCCCTCCCAGTGCCGGCCGGACTCGAGGCGCGCGTGGTTGACCCCGGCTGGCGCGACCGCATTTGGGCCACCGGCGAGTTCCACAACGCCCTGGGCGAGCCGGACCAGCCCGAAGCCCCCGATTTCCATTACGGCGTCGCGCTGATGGACGGCGAAACCATCGCTGCAGTGGCCGGCGCGTGGGACGACTCGCCGGGGTTCGCCGAAATCGGGGTCGATGTTGCCCGAGCCTACCGCGGCCGGGGCCTTGGGGAAGTCGTCGTCACCCAACTCGCGGCGGAAATCGCGCGGCGCGGCGAAGTCCCCACGTACTACTGCGCTCCCACCAACGTCCGCTCCCATCGCAACGCGCTTGGCTGCGGTTTCCTGCCCGTGGCATCGAGTTGCCGCGCCACGTTCGAAGTGGACGCCTGACCGTGCCCGGGAGCCTCTACCAGCAATCCAGCGCCGTCCTGCGCCGGGTCCTCGCCGGGCAAATGGGGTGCGCGGTCGAGGACTACCTGTCGCACCAGCTGACCATCGTCGAACGTCCCGCGGACTCCCGCGAGCCGCACCTCGCGCTCGTGACCACGATGGGGACGGGGTCGGTGGTCTCCGTGCGCGATACCCGCCTTGCCGAATGGGCCCGCGAGCACGCACCGGCGGTGCACCGAAACCAGCAGATCTTCTTGCCGTCGTTCCTCGAGGGGATGGCCGCGCATGCGCGCGAGCTGGGCCACGAAGGCGCGAAGTCCCACAGCGCCTCAGGCGGCTGCGTCCTCGCCGAAGAGCTGGTTCCACTGCCGCTCCCGGCCGGATACGCGCTGCGCCAGCTTTCGACCGCCGAACAGGCCCAACTGCGAATGACGAACCAGTTCGACAACGCGCTCGGCGAACTGGACGAGCACCGCCGTATCGCCGCCTCGCGGACCGCCTTTGCCATCGATGCCCCCGGTGGCACGGTGGCCGCCGTCGCCGGCATCTGGGACC
The DNA here is from genome assembly GCA_046328215.1 of Dehalococcoidia bacterium. Classification (GTDB taxonomy): domain Bacteria; phylum Chloroflexota; class Dehalococcoidia; order Tepidiformales; family Tepidiformaceae; genus Amarobacter. The sequence goes on from JAXLXA010000014.1 coordinate 53,461, forward strand.
AATACCCCGGCATCGACGAAATCGGCCTCGATGTCGTGCGCGAACACCGCGGCCACGGCCTCGCTGCGGCCCTCACCATCCACGCCACGAAATGGATCCGGGACGCCGGCCGCTGGCCGATCTACACCTACGGCTTCACGAACGTGCGCTCGATGAACAACGCGCTGCGCTGCGGATACCGCCCGCTCTGGTTCCTCTCCGCGGTCTACGTGCCCTCGGACATGCACTGACTGGCCGGGAAGCGGCGGTCGATTAGCGGAGAACCACGAGGTCCAGGTAGTCGATGACGCGCTCGTTTCCCCGCCCCGCTGCGATGGCGGCGTCCAGCCGTGCCATGCCGTCCGCGAACGCCCCGTCCGGGATGCCCCGGAGCGTGGTATCAGCCCGCAATGCCGCGCGGGGCCGCATCGCCGCCAGGTTCGGGACGCTGACTTGCGGGACTGGCTCCACGCGCTCAAGCCGGAATCCCGCCTCTCCGAACACGCGCCCCACAAGCTCGATCGAGGGGAACGTCTCGATGACGGCGCCGGCCTCCGGGAAGAACTGGAACAGGCTGACGCCCGACCAGCGTCCCGGGAATGCGCTACGAATCAGTACTGGCCCGCCCGGCGCCACAACCCGCCGGACCTCGTGCGCGGCTGCGGCAAGGTCCGGGATGTGGTGGATGACGGTCGAAATCCACGCCGCGCCACAGGAGCCGTTGTCCAGCGGGAGATGCTCGGCGTCTCCGGAGAGGTAACGCACGCGCGGGTGGCGGTTTTTCACCCCGGCTTCGGAACGCATGCCGTCGGACGGCTCAACGCCCACGACGGCCGCCGCCGACCACTCCGCCAACAGCGGCGAGAACTGCCCGGCGCCCGAGCCCACGTCGACGATGGGCAGCGCCAGGTTCGCCAGGTATGGCGCGACCGCGGCCCGCCAGCCCGCGAGGCCATCGGCATCGAGCCCCCGCCCGGCCACGTAATCCCGGGCGACAACGTCGTAATCAATTCGCGCCATTGCGGCCTTTCCCCATCTCCTGCCCGGCCTCAAACCTGGCACCTGACACCTGACACCTCAAACCTCGGAACTAGCCCCCGTACTCCCAGCCAAGGTCCCGCTCGATCAGCATGTCCCCCGGCCGGATGCGTTCGCCGTCGATGCAGCGGCCGACAACCATCGTGTGGTCGCCCGTCTCATGAAACGCCACGGCCTCGCACGCCAGCCAGCCCAGGGCACGTTCGAGCACCGGGCAACCGTTGTCGTGCAGTCCGTAGGGAATGCCTTCCAGCTTGTCGATGACCTGGGCCGCGGCTTCCTCCGAGCGCCCCCGCACCTTCTTCGCCTCCGAAGGCATGACAACCTTTCGCGCGATGTCGAGGCCGTCCTTCTCGTGCAACAGGTTCACGGTGAACGCCCGTGTCTCCTTGATGAAGCGGAGCGTCCGCGCGTCATTCTCGATGGAGACGGCCACCAGGCGCGGCTTGAACGAAACCTGCATCACCCAGTCCGCGAGCATCGCGTTCATCGTCCCGTCGTTCGCGCGCGACCCGATGACGTGCACGCCGTAACTGAGCGCGAGGAGCGCTTTCTCCACGCCCTCCAGTTCGAGAGGGGAGCCGGGCAGTTGGGGGAGGTCTGGATGGGTCACACGTCGTTCCTGCGTTTCGTTGCTCCCTATGTTGCCACGGACGCGGTTCGGAGTTGGGTAGCCATAGGCGGGTTGTTCAGGCGTTTCTGGCCGCCGTGACAGCAGTCCAACCGGTGGTACACTCGCGTAATCTTGTACCTGACAAACGAGAAAGAGAAGTCTTGATAGAAATGAGAAGTTTTGGCCGTAGCCTGGCCCTCCTCACCACTTTCGCCCTTGTCCTTGCTCTCGTCGCAGTTTTTGCCGTGGCTTGCGGCGGCGATGACGACGATGACAACGGCGGTGACACCACCCAGACCGCGAACACGCCCCAGGCGAGCGCCAGCGCTTCCACCGCCGCCTATCCGATCAAGGTCACGGACCAGCTCGGCCGGTCTGTCGAAATCAAGTCGAAGCCGAAGACGATCGTCGCGGTGAGCCCGACCGCCGTCGAGATGGTCTACGCGGCCGGCGCCACCGTGGCGGGCCGCAGTGCGTCGGTCGACTTCCCGGAGGCGGCGAAGTCCGCCAAGGAGATCGGCACCGCCTACCAGCCGAACTTCGAGGAGATCCTCGCTCTCAAACCTGACCTGGTGGTGGCTGACGCGGTCATCCACTCCCAGCCCACGCTCCGCAAGCCGTTCGAAGACCTGCCCGTGCCGGTCATCTTCACTGGCGCCGACAGCGTCCAGAAGGTCATCGACGGCTTGAACCTGATGGGCCAGGTGTTCGATGCGAAGGCCACCACGGACAAGGTCATCGCGGGCATCAACACCGCGAAGGAAGACGCGAAGAAGGCGCTCGCCGGCAAGTCCATCAGCGCCATCGCGCTCATCGCCGACCGTGACCAGACGCTGTACGCGGCGAAGCCGTCCAGCTACGCGGGCGATGTCCTCGCGCAGCTCGGCCTGACCAACCCGGCCGCCAGCCAGCCTGACTCCGGGCCGTTCCCGGGCTACACCACGCTCGCGCCCGAGAAGATGGTGCAGTACGACCCCGACTACATCTTCGCGATTACGCCCGCTCCCGAGCCGGCGCCGCGGCTCGCATCGCTCATCCCGCAAATCCCGCCGTTCAAGGGCCTGAAGTCGGTGACCAACAAGCACGTGGTTGACGCCAGCGTCCAGCTCTTCCTGCAGGCCCCCGGCCCCCGCGTGGCTGACGCCTTCAAGGCTGTCGCCTCCGCCGTCAGCGCCGCCCCGTAGCCGGAGAGGCTCGTACCATGGCGGGGATGGTGGCCACGACGAGTTCTGGAAAGGGCGCGCTCACTGAGCGCGCCATGTTCCGTCCCGGCCGGCCGGTTGGCCTCATCCTGGCCGGCGTGGTTGCGCTCTTCGTTGTCGGCGGTCTCACGCTCAAGATGGGCTCCGTTTCGCTCACCTGGCACGAAGTGTTCAGCGGCCTGACCAGCGACTCGGACCCCCTCGCCCGCAACATCGTCTGGCAAATCCGCTTCCCGCGGCTGGTTGACGGCATGCTCATTGGCGCGGCGCTTGCTGTCTCAGGCTCGCTGCTCCAGGGCGTCACGCGCAACCCGCTCGCCGACCCGACGATCCTTGGGGTAACCGCGGCCGCCGGGTTGGCCAGCGCCATCGCGATCGTCGCGAACCCCCAGGTCCCGCAATGGGGCATCGCCATGGCCTGCGCGGGGGGTGGCCTCACGGGCGCCGGCGTCCTTTACTTCATTGCCTACCGCGGCGCGGTCTCGCCCGTGCGCCTGGCCCTCGCGGGCGTGGCCCTTTCCGCGCTCTTCGGGGCGGCGATCGTCGGCCTGCTCTCCAGCTCGCGCACGTTCCTCCAGACCAGCCTGGGCTTCCTCGCGGGCGGCCTCTACGGTTCGGAATGGCGCGACCTCCGGGCGATGCTGCCCTATCTCGTGTCCGGGTTTTCCGGTGCGGTCCTGCTGTCTGGCCGGTTGAACGTCCTCTCCCTCGGCGATGACGTTGCCGCGGGCCTGGGCGTCATGACCGACCGCACCCGCCTGGCCATCCTCGCCGTCGTCGGCGTGCTCACGGCTGCCGCCGTGGCCACTGCCGGGCTGGTGAGCTTCGTTGGCCTCGTCTGCCCGCACCTCGCCCGCTACACCGTCGGCGGGGACAACCGTGTGCTGATTCCCGTCTCGGCGCTCTACGGGGCGCTGCTGGTCAGCTCAGCGGACTTGATCGCGAAGCTGCTCATCAGCCCGAGCGAAGTGCCGATGGGCATCATCACCGCCGGCGTTGGCGCGCCCTTCCTGCTCTACCTGGTGAGGTTCCGCGAATGAGGCTGACCGTCCAGGACCTGAGCCTCGCCTACGGCAACCGCCGCGTCGTCGATAACGTGTCATTCAGCGTCGATGCCGGTGAAATGGTCTCCATCGTCGGGCCGAACGGGAGCGGGAAGAGCACGCTGCTGCGGGGCATGTCCCGATTGCAGAAGCCCTCCGGCGGGCGCGTACTCCTCGGCGAAACGGACATCCGGGACCTCGGCGCGCGGGCGGTCGCGCGAATCCTGGCCATCCTCCCCCAGTCGCCGGACGGCGGTGCGGACCTCACGGTGCGTGAGCTCGTCTACCGCGGCCGCTTCCCCCACCAGGGCCTCATGCAGCGCATCACTCCCGCTGACGCAGAAGCGGTGGAATGGGCCATGGAGGCCGCGGATGTCGCTGCGCTCGCCAGCAGGCCGACCGGCAGCCTCTCCGGTGGCGAACGCCAGCGCGCCTGGATCGCCCTCGCCCTCGCCCAGCAGCCGAAGGTGCTCCTCCTCGATGAGCCGACGAGCTTCCTCGACATCGCCCACCAGGTGGAAGTGATGCACCTGCTTCGCCGCCTGAACCGCGAAGGCATCACGGTCGTCAGTGTGCTCCACGACCTGGTCCTCGCGGGTCGCTTCAGCGACCGCGTGATCGCGCTCAGCAATGGCCGCATCGCATTCGACGGTCCGCCAACTTCGGTCCTTGAGCCGGAAGGCCTGGAGCGCGTCTTCGGCGTGGCCATGATGGTCCTCCGCGACCCCGAGACGGGCATGCCAATCCCGCTTCCCCGCCCGGACCCGCTCCTCTGCCCGGTAGCCCACCACTAACGCCACCCCAAGAGCCCGTGCCCGTGCCCCCGCTCCCGCCAGCCGCACCCGAAAATCCGTGGCCCAAGCGTAAGCGCGGGTCTGCTCAAGCCTGCAAGCGAAGCAAGCAGGCGGGCCACCCACAGCCCGGCCCAAATCACCGCTACCGCCCTACCCCCGAGGCGCCCGCAACCCGTCCCATCCCCGGCCAGCCGCACCCGAAAATCCGTGGCCCAAGCGTAAGCACGGGTCTTCACCAGCCTGCAAGCGAAGCAAGCAGGCTGGCCGCCCACAGCCCAGCCCGAAGCAACCCCTACCGCCCTACCCCCGAAGCGCCCGCAACCGCGTGAACAACGTCCGGTAATCCTGGACGTCCGCGCGCCCGAAGCGGAACACCTGGGTCGGTGAGAGGTGCTCGGTGCGCACGAACACGATCAACCCGCCGAGAATCGCCGTGCTATAGGCGCACGCGCTCGCCAGCGCGGCCCCGTCTACACCCATGCGCGGGATGAGCACGAACGCGAGCGAGATGTCGATGATCAGCCCGCCTCCGGCCACCACGGACGACACCCACGGCATCCCGCGCTGGTAGGTGTAGAAGCCGGAAAACGACTGCGCCAGCCCGTAGAGCAACACGCCGGGCAGGAGGAAGCGCAACGCCGACGCCATCCCCGCGTACTCCGAGCCGAAGAGGTAGTGCTGGAGCGCGCCGGCACTCACGAAGAGCACCGCGCAGATGCAGCCGAGGAGCAGCACGGTGTGGCGCATGACTCGCGTCGTGAGCCGTGCCGCCTCGTCCCTCGGCAGCGAACCCAGCCGGGCGTAGGCGGCCAGAGCGAGGCTGCCGCTCACCTGCCAGACTGATTCGGCCAGGTAGACCGCGAGCGAGTACACGGCCACGCCGGACTGGCCTTCGAAGTGCTTCACGACGAAGACATCGGCGCGGTAGTTCAGGTAGGAGATGCCGCTGGCGACGCCGGCCAGCACCGCGAAACGCGCGATCGCGCGGATCACGCTCGTCTCCAGAGCCACTCCGCGCAGCGAGATTCCGCCCGTTAGCACCAGCACCGCAACCGCCAGCCACTGCCCCAGCGCGTACATCTCGAGCGCGATGTCGGGCGTGTTCTCACCGCTCTTGAGCGCGAATCCGGCCGCGATTGCCACCAGCGAGAAGGCCGGCGGGCAAACCAGCGCGAAGTTGTAGCGCACCAGTGACTCGCGGCCGAGGAAGGCGCCCGCCACTACGCTGTTCGTGATGATGGCGGCGCAGGCGAGGCCGATTGCCAGCGACTCGCGGTGCGCTTCGCCGGTCAACACGGAGCTCACGAAGAGTCCCGTCAGGACCGCCACCGCGCCCAGGCCCAGGCTGAACACGCTGCCGTTGAACATCGCCAGCGCCGGCGCGCGCCGCTGGTTCGCCACCTGGTAGGCCGTGGCCGCCGTCAGGCCGCCACTCGCCGCGTTCACCACGCCGATGATGGTCAACCCAAGGACGAGGCTGCCGTAGTGGTCCCGCGTCATCTGGTGCGTGCAGAAGAGCACCGTCCCGAGGGCGACGACCAGGTTCACTCCCCGGAAAAAGAACGCGACCATGCCGCCAAACGCGATGGACATGCTGCTGCCATCCTACGGTGAATTCGCCGCTGCGACAGTGAAAGACAAAGAGAAAGGCGCCCTTCCGAAGAAGGACGCCCTTCGCATGGTTGCCGGAGTTCAGCTAGTTGCTGAAGGCGTTGTAGAGACCGTCGTTATCGCCGACGTTCAGGTCGTTGGTGGCGTCGGCGATCGCGATGATCGGCACGTCGCTCGTGATCGTCATGCCGCCCCAGAAGCAGCCGGGAGGCGAAGCGCCGATGCCGCTGTCCGTGGTCAGGCCCTGGTAGAAGATGAACGAGCCGCTAATCGTCTTCGTCGCCGTGTAGGTGCCCGCGGCGTTGCAGCCCGGCGCCGAGTTCGACGTGTCGTTGATCGCGGTGATGGTCAGGTTGGCGGTACCGCCACTGGCCACGCTCACGCTGACCCAGGTGTTGTACCCACCGGCCCCACCGGAGGCATAGGCCCGGCGGAAGATGAGCGGGAACTTGGCGCTCGTGGTGGCGCGGTCGGTCGGGATGCCGTTGACGGCGGTGTACAGGTCTTCGTCAACGAAGCTGCCCGGCGACGTCATCTTCGAGCGGAAGAGCACCGCTGCGAGCGGCTGGTCCGAGGTCACCGTGGCGGCGCCGACGAAGCCTTCCGGGATGCCGCCGGCCGATTCGTACACGGAATGGCTGGCGGTGCCGTTGGCGGCGATGCTCAGCGGGACCGTGTAGGTGCCGGTGTTGCCCGTGTAGGTCACGGTTGCGTTCGCGGCCGAAGCGTTCGCGTTCGAAAGCAGGATCTGCGTGTAGTAGCCGTCCAGCTTGATCGCGAGCGGGATCGAAATCGTGGTGCCGACGTCGTCGGTCGTGTCGCCCGCGCCGCCGACAACGAAGCCGTCGTACGAAGCGAGCTTGCGGAGGCCACCGGAGAGGTATGCGTCAACGCCAACCGTGACGGTCGAGGCCGACGCGGTGATGGTGGCGGCCATGATGGAGTTCGAGGTGCTCGCCGGCATCGGGATGGCGCCGTCGATCGCCGTCGGGGCGAAGCTAATCTGACCGCCGACCGGGATCTTGTAGCCACCGCCGGAGCAGGCGGCGGAACCGCTGCCGGAATCCGTCACCGGGGACTTGGCGCCGCCGGGGAACGTGTAGAGGATGCTGATGCAGGCCTCAACAGCGCCGGTGTTGGCGATGGCGAAGCGCGTGTTGTAGGTGTTGTCCAGCGCGTTGGCGACGTAGGGCAGCGTCACCTTGGCGCCACCCGTCGGGTAGGCGTTGTGGATCGAGTACGACTTCTGGAAGGAAGAGGACTCGATGTCGCGCACGAGCAGCGCGTTAATCGGCTGGTCACTGCTGATCACGCCGACGCCGCGGAAGCCCGGGGTGAGGCCCGTGTTCAGGGCCTGGGCGAAGACGCGCGTGCCTCCCGGCGGCACATTCGTGAAGACCACGGTGGCCGACGGGATCTGGACGCCCTGCGGTGTGTAGATGTCCATAACGATGGTGGCGGGGGCGCTACCGTTGTTCTGGGCGATGGAGCTGGTGTTCTCCTTGCTGTTCGGAAGCAGCGCCGGGAGGACTGCGACGTGGTCGAATCCTCGTCCGGTTACCATTTCCTGCCGGTTGCCCGGGACGCTGCCTGCGTTTGCGGCCACGGCCGGGATAAGGGTCAGGGCTCCGAGCACGGTTGCAAGCGCCAGTCGCCGAATTCGAGTTCGCTCCATGATGTATCTCCTCATCACCCGGCAGTGTAGGAACCGTGTCAGAGTAGGGTCAACGAATCGCGTGGGCGCGCCGCCAATTGCTCTGTAAACGGTCTGTAACTTTTGCCGAACTTCAAACGGACTTTACTAGAGTTGATTGATTGCTTGAAAGAGCAGTACCAGGGCGACTGCCCCGCCGATCATGATCAACACAAGCTTCGAGCCGTTCATCCGCGCCAGTGTCCCACGCTGCGCCGCTCGATGTAAGGGCAGTGTCAGGCTCCGTTAACGAACGCGGCGGCCGCGCCAACAGCCTCGCCCCAGCTCTGCGCCTTTGTCTTCACGGGCGCGCGCAGGTCATGGTTGCCCCCTTCGATCCAATAGACGGCGATCGAGGGGCTGAGCGCGTATCCGGCCACGTCTTCGCGCGTGCCGAAGGTATCCCGCGTGCCCTGCAGGATGAGCGCGCGCGTCTGAAGGTGCTCCAGGTGCGCGGTGCGAAGACGTTCGGGCCTTCCCGGGGGATGGAACGGATAGCCGAAGCAGACCAGTCCCGCCGCGCCAACTTCGTCCGCCACCATGCTCGCCATCCGCCCGCCCATCGACTTTCCGCCGATGGACGGCTCCGCCGCGCCGCAGTCGCGCACCGCCTGCCGCCAGGTGTCGAGCAGGACAGCCTCGCGGTCCGGCGGGCGGCGCTTGTTATCGGTGCGGCGGCCGGCCATGTAGGGGAATTCGAAGCGAAGCACGCGGACCCCCGCATTGCCGAGCCCGGCCGCAATCACGTTCATGAACTCGGAGTCCATGGCCGCGCCGGCCCCATGAGCCAGGATGAGCGTCGGGCCACGTTCTGGGCCGTCGCGGAGGAAATCGACGGCCAACGTTAGTTCACCGTGGCGTTCATGCCCTGCAGCTTCCGCCAGTGATGCTCCGTCTTGATCCGGCGAACGGTGCCCGAGCGGGAGCGCATCACGAGGGATTCGCTGACCGCGCCGCCGGCCGTGTATTCCACGCCCTCGAGCAGGTCGCCGCCGGTCACGCCGGTAGCGGCGAAGAAGACGTCGTCGCCGGTCACCAGCTCATCCCGCGTGAGGACCTTCGTCAGGTCGATGCCTCGCTCCGCGGCCATTCGGCGGTCGTCGTCGTTGCGCGGCCAGAGCCGGCCCTGGAAATCGCCCTCGATGCACTTCAGGGCCGCTGCCGCCACCACGCCCTCCGGGGACCCGCCGATGCCCAGCATCATGTCGACGCCAGAGCCGGCGATCCCGGCGGAGACTGCCGCCGGCGCGTCGCCGTCAGTGATGAACTTGATGCGCGCGCCGGCGGCGCACTGGTCGGCGATCTCGGTGTTCCGGTCGCGGTCGAGGATGATCACGGTCACTTCCTCGATCGGCATGCTCTTCGCCTTGGCCACCTGGCGGATGTTCCACGCCACCGGCGCCGAAAGGTCGATGGCGCCGCGGGCTTCCGGCCCCACCGCGATCTTCTCCATATAGAACATCTCGTGCGGGTTGTAGAGCGTGCCCCGGGGCGCGCAGGCGATGACGCTGACCGCGCCCGGCCGACCGAGGGCTGTCAGCCGCGTCCCTTCGAGCGGGTCGACCGCGACATCGACCTGGGGGCCGTGGCCGTTGCCCACGCGTTCGCCGTTGTAGAGCATCGGCGCCTCGTCTTTTTCGCCCTCGCCGATCACGATGATGCCGTCCATATCGACGGTGTCGAGCATCATCCGCATCGCGTCCACTGCGGCCTGGTCGGCGCCGTTCTTGTCGCCGCGGCCCATCCAGCGGGCGGCTGCCACGGCGGCTGCTTCGGTAACCCGGACCAGTTCCATGGCGATGTTTCGATCGGGGACGCGTTCGTTCCTCACGGGTTCACTCCGAGTTGATGTGCCACCGGTTTGAGCGCTTCCGCCACGAACCGGATGTGTTCGTCGAGTTCGACGCCGAGGTCGGCGGCGCCGTTGACCAGGTCCTCCCGCCGCACGGCGCGGGCAAACGCCTTGTCCTTCATCTTCTTACGCACCGATGCAGGTTCGATTGAGGAAAGGGACTTATCGGGTTTCACCAGCGCGCAGGCGGTGACGAAACCCGAAAGCTCATCGCAGGCGTAGATGGCCCGGTCCATTTTGGAGGTGTATTCCAGTCCAAGGAACGGCGCGTGGCAGAGGATGGCGTAGCGAATATCTTCCGGTACGCCGCGCGCTTCGAGCAGCACCGATCCGGCCTTCGGGTGGAGTTCCTCCGTCGGGTGAATCTCCCAGTCGAAGTCATGCAACAGGCCCGTGATGCCCCACTTCTCCTCGTCCTCATGCAGGAGACGGGCGTAGGCCTGCATCACCGCTTCCACGGCGATGCCGTGCTTGCGGGTGCGTTCTTCCTTCGAATACTCGACGAGGATGTCCCACGCGGACTCTCGATGCATGCCGTCCTGCCTCCACATCCCCGGGTTTCTGCGCGGGGAATGGTAGCGACTGGCGGGTTAGAGAGGAAAGAAGGAGAGGGAGATGAAAGAGGGTGAGACGTGAGAAGGAAAGAGGCGGGTGGTAACGTTCCTGCGTGGACGTGACCCCATGGCGAGTGATGGGTGTCGTAGCGGCGGTGGTTGTGCTCGCCCTCTTCGGGGTTCTCTGGCTGCGAAACTCCCGCGAAGGTGAACCCGAGGCCGTGGCAAGCTTTCCGGGAGTTGACGCGTTCAGCCCGGATTACCCCGCGAACGGACCGTTTCCGGGCCCGGATGCGAACCTTTCGGAAGATCAAGCGCGAGCCGTCGATGCCGCCGCGGTGTTCGCTTTCGCCGGAGCACAAACGACGGTCGTCTCAGTCGAACGCTCAACCTACCACCAGGTGATGTGCGGAAGGATGAGCGTCGGCGCCGGACCTGACTTTCCGGTTTGCACGCTCGCATGGTGTGGATGGTGTGGCAGGACGGTCCGTTCCGCTTCCTGGCTCATCCTCCGCCCTACGGCTGACGCCGCTGCCCGAACCAGACTCCATCCTCTACGTCATCGACGCCGAGACGTTCGTTTCCCAACAATCCTTCGCGCCATGGCCAATCGCACCATCGCGGACGCGAACTGCCCGCCGGAATAAGCCGGGCCGCCTTTCCCTCTCACCTCTCACCCTCTTCATCTAATCTTGTATACAATCTTGTTCGTATGCCCGACCTCACCCGCGTCCGCACCCCTTCCCGCTACTGGGGCCAGGTCGAAGCTCGCGCGAATCTCTCGCCTCTGTACGAGGTCTTCGGGAGCGCCGTCGCCGGGGATGACGAGGTCCTCGCGCTGGCCGCCGAGTGCCGCGAGGGTCAGCCGCCGCCGAACGTGCTCTTCGCCGCCGTGCACGCCCTGTTGCGCCACTATCCCGGTCACCCGCTGGCGGAGTACTACGCCTCGCTCGGCGGCGCCAGGGCGGCGGACGAGACCGCGGGCAACCTCCTTCTCGAGTTCTGCCTCGCCCACGGCGACGAACTGTTCCCGGTCATCCGCACGCGCCTGACCCAGACGAACGAAGTCCGCCGCTCGGCCGTGCTTCTGCCCGCCTTCGCGACGGTCGCGCGAGAGACCGGGCGGCCGCTGGCACTGATCGAAATCGGCCCGAGCGCAGGCCTGAACCTGCTCTTCGACCGCTACCAGTACCGCTACGGCGACTTCCGCGTCGGCGACCCGGCATCCGCCGTCCTGCTCGACTGCGAGCCGCGAGGACAGTTGCCCGACCTGGCCATCCCACGCGTAGTTTCGCGCTGCGGGATCGACATCAACCGCTGGATGTCCGCGACCAGGACGATGTCGAATGGCTGCGGGCGTTGCTCTGGCCCGAACACCTCGACCGCCTGGCGCTCTTGAACGCCGCGATCGAAGTGGCCCGAAAAGCACCACCTCGTCTCCTGCGCGGCGATGTCCTCGAACTCCTCGCGCCCGAAGTTGACTCGGCCGCCGTGGACGCCACGGTCTGCCTGTTCGCGACGTTCGTCCTGAACCAGTTCCCGCGGGACGTCCTCGTGAGGTTCGGGCAATTGCTGGTGGCGCTTTCGCGGCGCCGCGAGCTGCGCCTCATCGTCATGGGCTTCAGCGAATTCATCGAAGCCGGCACGCCGCTGACCGGCGACGTCGCCGTCTGGCATCTGCGGCTAAGCGGCGGAACGGGCGACTACCGACTGCTCGCGCACGCGAACCCCCACGGCCGCTGGCTGGAACCAATGCCCAATTCGGAGTGGAAGTCGTGGACAGCGCCTGGCTAAACGGGCGTCCCAATCCACAATCCGAAGGCACCAATCCACAATCCTTCAGCAGCAGCACGCCGAGTCAATCCAAAATCCGAAATCCCCAATCCAAAATCAATCACACCGGCCGTCCTGTCAGGAACATCAGGCCCTTCGCCAGCACTTCGCCCACGAACACGGCGCCCATGGCGATGTAGAGCAGCCCGGTGGCGCTCTGCATCGCCTTCATTTGCGTCGTCTTGAAGCTGAGCACTCCAAGGATAATCGGGAAGACGAGCCCCACCGCGACGCGCAGGTAGAGCGCCGGGTTGCCGAAGATGCCGACATCCACCCCGTTCGCCGGGATGGGCGTTTCGCGCACCGGCACGAACAGGTTGATCGCCAGCACGAGCACCTGGAACCCGAGCGCCGCGAGCAGGATGACGTCGAGGTCGCGCAGCGGCCACGAGGGCAGCGCGCCCTCGGTCAGGTACCAGTGCCCCCAGACCATCGACACCGAAACCGCCCCCAGCGCCAGCGTCCCGCCGATAAGCGCGATCGCCGCGGCCGGGAACCCCCACGTTGGCGGCGCGAGCATGACCGCCAGCAAACCCACCGCAAGGACACCGGCGACAGAGCCCGCGATCCCGAACAGCCGCCCAATCGGGTCCCAGCCCATGAACACGCAGAACATGTAGATCGAGCTGGTAACGATGACCACCATCACGGCGCGCTTCACGTCATCGAATGGCCCCGGGTCGATGCGGTAGCCATCGACGGTCCCGCGCAGGTCAATCGTGGCCGCGGTCCAGTACGCGAGCCCGGCGGCGACCGCCACGCAGAGCGCCATCGTCATGACGAAGCCGCGTGTGACGCCCCCGCGCAGGTCGCTCCCGAGCGTGATCCAGAGGCTCCCGATGCTGAGTTCGACGAGGATGAGAAGCAGGGTGTACGGCAGTGCTTCGACGTTCACGCAACCACCGAGTGTACGGCCGCCCGCCCTAGGGGCGATGACGGATTGCGAACGCAGGGCTGCGAGGCCTTTTTTGACGGCCCACTCTCCGCGCTCGGTTTACAGAATGTTGACGCTCAGATAACGAAGCGGTTACAATCGTTCTCGCCGCAACGACTTTGGGTTCCAGTTCGAACGTGACGTGAGGTGCGTTGAGCGATGATGGCGACTCCGTCTTCCCTGGACGATTTCGAGGCCGTGAGGCTGGCGCGGGACGGCGATTCCAGCGCTGCCGGCCTCCTGTACAGCCGCTATTTCGACTGCGTCTACGACTTCCTCCTGCGAACCCTGCGCGACCCGGCGGCTGCTGAAGACGCCGCCCAAGACACCTTCGTCAAGGCGCTTCGTTCGCTTGACACGCTGGAAAGCGTCGAGAGCTTCAAGAACTGGCTGTTCACCATCGCGCGCCGGACGGCGCTCAACTACGTGCGGCAAGGCCGCTCGACGCTTTCCCTTTCGACGGGCGAGCCGGACCTTTGCGACTTCGATGTCGTTGATGACGACCGCATGGTCGACCCGCAAGCCGCCGCCGAAGCCGCCGCGCTCCGGACCGTGGTCCTGGCGCGCCGCCGCTGGCCTGGATCCGGCGAACTACATGGTGCTGGACCTACACCTTCGCCAGGGATTCGATTCACCAGAGATAGCAGCCGCCCTGGGTATCAGCCGCAACCACGCGGCCGTGAAGCTCAACCGGGTGAAGGCTTCGATGCGCCGGTCGGTGCTCGCGCTCTACTTGCTCCAGACAGGCCGGGAGGCCTGCGCCGGCCTCAACTCCGAGCTCGGATCGCTCGACGAACGCGAATTCTCTCCCGATGTCCGGAAGCAAATCGAGCGGCACACCGCGCAGTGCGGCGCGTGCCACGCGGCCGAGTTGCGCGTGGTCTCGCCGGAGGCGGTGTTCAGTGCGCTCGCGGTCGTTCCGGTCGGGGCGAACGCGCTCCCCACGATACTCACGGCGCTGGGCCTCGGCGCTGCCGCCGGTGGTGCGGCCGGCGCCGCTGGCGCGGGCGCGGCGGTCTCTGGTGCTGCCGGCGCCGGAGGCACCGCATCGTTCGCGCCGATTGCCGTGGCTGCCGCCATCGCGGCGCTGGCAGTGGGTTCCGTGTTGGCTGTCATGAACCCGTTCGGTGGACCGGGCGAGGTCGCGCCGCCCGCAATCGTCGCGGCCGCCGAACCAACGCAGGCGTCTTCCACGGCGGCGCCGACCCTACCCCGGTCACAATCGTCGCTGGTGTCGTCACTCCGAGCCTACGCGGCGGTGGAGGTGTTACCGGCATTGCGAGGCCAGGCGCCCGAATCCTCGCCACCCGCCGCGGCGCCGCCGGGACAGACGCCGGCCCCAACCGCGCCGGCGCCTGCGCCAGCCGGGCAAACGCCCGCGCCGACTGCTTCGCCTCGCCCGACCGTCGCTCCGGTCGCGACGCCACCGGGCACCGTCATTGCGCCAGTACTGGTGGTGCCTCAAGGCCCGCCACCGCCGACGGCTACCCCTACGGCCACGGCTGCGGCGAAGGCCCCGCCTTCGCCCACCGCCACGCCTACCGCCACGCCTTCACCAACCGCCACGTCTTCGCCTTCGCCTACGCCTACCGCCACGCCTTCACCTATGGCTACGCCTCAGGCCAAGGCTGCGGCTCCGCCGACGGCTACGCCTTCGCCTACCGGCTGTCTGCCGCCAAAAGCACAGGGGAAGGGCTGCCCCCATGGGCAAGGCTGGGGAGGGAACGGAAACGGGAACGGAAACGGAAACGGGAACGGGAACGGGAACGGGAACGGGAACGGCGGCTCTTCCAAGAACGGCAAATGGGATTAGGCTCGCCTCCGCGCCACGTCGTGCATGGCCTTCGGTTTCGAATCCAATTCGGGAGAGTGGCTGCTCTCCTGTAATCCTCGCGGCATTCGCGTGTCTAACTGGTGAAGCGTTGGTGGCACCCCACGAACGCTCGGAGTGCGCGAGGGAGATATGCCGGCGATGCAGGAGGCGAGGCCACGTGGGCGAGTAGACTCCGACGGGTGGGTCGAGCACTGGCTCGACCGTTACTGCACCCCGGGAGAGCACCGGTTCCGCCCACTCGACCGGCGCCGCGTTGCCTGTGACCGCTGCGGCAAACACAAGCTCATAGAGCGCTCCACCTGCATCTTCTGCGAGATCCCCGGCGAGCACGCAGCCGTGATGGCCCACCTTTCCCGCCCGTCTGCGAAGTTCGAAGGCGAACTTTGCGGCACCTGCCTGCAGGACTTCCAGGGCCAGGGGAGCATCCGTGGCTGGTCGCTGACCGACGCCCGCTAGCTTCAGCGGCCAGGCGCCCAGCGCAGGCTCCTCAGCACCGGCGCGCTTCGTCTCTCTTCCTTCGTCATCGTCAGCCCGCTCGACATGGACTGACAACATCACGAAGCAGCTACCACTGCCACTTTCGTTGAGCGGCGGCTCGGCTTTCCGATTTGTTTCCCTGTTAAAGATGCCGCTGCTAGACTCGCCAACGCTTTCGGCGCGTCAGTCAGGGCGGCCGGCGGTTCCGTGTGTCTTCGGGGGTATCCGGGACCGCAAGCATATTCCGGAGGGGAAGACCCAATGCTCCTGGCCCAGATCATGATCCCTGCGGCGAGCGCCGCGGCGGTCCTGTTCGCGATCTGGCTCGCCTTTGACGTCCTCAAAAGGGACAAGGGCACCGCATCGATGCAGGAAGTCGCGGGGACGATCCTGGAGGGCGCAAACGCCTTCCTCAGTCGTCAGTACCGCACCATCGGCATCCTGGCCGTGGTCACGTCAGTTGTCGTGGCCGTCATCGTCGGCATCTTCAAGGAGTCCGGCGAAGTTGGCATGCTCACAGGCATTGCCTTCATCGTCGGCGCCCTGGCGTCCGGCGTGTCCGGCTACATCGGCATGTCGATCGCCGTGCGCGCAAACGGCCGGACAGCAGCGGCCGCGCAAAACAGCCTCGCAGACGCCATCAACGCCTCCCTTCGCGGCGGCGCGGTTTCGGGCTTCCTCGTCGTCGCCCTGAGCCTCATCGGCGTGTCCAGCATCTTCGCGATTTACTCGAACCTGCTCGGCCACACCGTCCAGGAGACGCCGTTCCTCATCGTCGGCTTCGGCTTCGGCGCCAGCTTCGTCGCGCTCTTCGCCCAGCTCGGCGGCGGTATCTACACCAAGGCCGCGGACGTCGGCGCCGACCTCGTCGGCAAGGTCGAAGCGGGCATCCCCGAAGACGACCCGCGCAACGCGGCCGTCGTCGCGGACCTCGTTGGCGACAACGTCGGTGACTGCGCGGGCCGCGGCGCCGACCTCTTCGAATCCATGTCCGCCGAGAACATCGGCGCGATGATCCTGGGCGCATCCATCTACATCGCCACCGGCCGTGTGGAATGGGTGCTCTTCCCGCTGGTGCTCCGCTCCTTCGGCGTGTTCGCTACGATCATCGGCATGCTCACCGTCCCGTTCTGGGCGAAGCGCATCAGCGACCCGATGGGCGCCCTCAACGGCGGCTACTGGACCATCACCCTGCTCAGCATCGGCGGCCTCGCGATTTGCACCAAGGCCATGCTCGATGACGCCTGGTACTGGTTCTTCTTCTGCGGCCTTGTCGGTATCAGCGTCGGCATCGCCTTCGTCTATATCACCCAGTACTACACGGCTGGCGCCTGGCGCCCGGTGCAGGAGATCGCCAACGCCAGCCGCACCGGCTCGGCGACGAACATGATCATCGGTACGGCCGTCGGCTTCGAAACCACCGCCGTCACCGCAATCACCGTCGGCATCGGCCTCGTCGCCGCCTTCACGCTCGGCCAGCAAGCCGACCTCACCAATGTCGATTCGGTCTCCACGGGCGTGTTCGGCACGGCCGTTGCGACCATGGGCATGCTCATGTCGGCCGCCTACGTGCTCGCGATGGACACCTTCGGGCCGATCACCGACAACGCCGGCGGCATCACCGAGATGGCCGAAGGCACCAAGCCGGAAGCCCGCGAAATCACCGACGCCCTCGACACCGTGGGCAATACCACCAAGGCCCTCACCAAGGGTTACGCGGTGGGTTCCGCGGCTCTCGCGGCGTTCCTCCTCTTCACCGCCTACCTGGACGAAGTCCGCGTCGAGATGTCGAAGATCGCTGCCGATGATGCCCCGCGCTACGTCGAACTCCAGCAGGACAACAACCTCCTGCCGAAGGGCGACGACATCAAGGCCGCCGCCGCCCAGGCCATGAAGACATACGCCGAGGGGCTCGCGGGCCTCAAGGAGACCATCAACGACGACGACAAGTTCAGCCAGGCTGACGTCGACTCGCTGACCATCGCGGACTCGAAGGAGACCGCGGCAATCCTCGATCGCAAGGTCAAGGAGGGCGATGTCACGGCCGAACAGGCCGCGCCGTTCCTGGACTCCGGCAGCCCCATCCCGCTGCCGCGCATCATGCCCGTGAACATCGCCAAGGTTGACGTCTTCGTCGGCGCGCTCCTCGGCGTGATGCTGGTGTTCCTCTTTAGCTCGCTCGCCATCCGCGCCGTCGGTAAGGCCGCGGGCGGCATCATCGAAGAGGTTCGCCGCCAGTTCCGCGAAAACCCGGGCATCATGACCTACGAAGTCCGGCCGGACTACGGCCGCGCCGTCGATATCACCACCCGTTCCGCGCTGCGCGAGATGATCGCCCCCGGCATCCTGGCCATCGGCCTGCCGATCGCCGTCGGCCTCATCTTCCGTTACGCCTTCGGCGGTGACGGCAACGAGGGCTGGTCCTCGGTCGCCGGCATGCTGATGGTCGGCACGATCGGTGGCGTCCTCGTCGCGACCTACCTCAACAACGCGGGTGGCGCGTGGGACAACGCCAAGAAGTTCATCGAATCCGGTGGGCTGAAGAACGCTGACGGCACCACGGTTGGCAAGGGTTCCGAAACCCACGCCGCCGCCGTCGTCGGTGACACCGTCGGTGACCCGTTCAAGGACACCGCCGGCCCGGCGCTCCACGTCCTCGTGAAGCTCCTCAGCACGATCACCCTGGTGCTCGCCCCGCTGTTCATCAGTTAAAGCAAGCCACGCAACGAATCACGAAGAGGGCCGGGAGCAATCCCGGCCCTCTTCGCGTGGTAGGATTGGGCTATGAGGACGGCGAGCATTGATGAAGCGCACCGGATCTTGAGGGAACTTGTGGAGGCGGCGCGGTTGGGCGAATCTGTCTTTATAACGGACGATGGGACTGCGGTGGCCGAACTGCAACCGGCGCACTCGAGCCAGCACCCACCGGAGCATGGCGACCTGAACATGGCAATCAGGGTTGGGACGAGCCCACCCCCAAAACTAGAGCGCTTCCCGAGTGGTTCTGTCCCGTCCGGGGTTCTCGATGCCCTCCTTGAGGAGCGCCGAGAAGGCTGGTGAGGTTCTGGGATTCATCCGCAATTGTTCCTCTCATCCTGCCCGAACTCACGTCGGACGCCCTGCTGGATGTGTACGAAGACGAGGGCAATGTCCGCGTGGTGGTCGTCGCGCGCGAGCGCTTCGGCTGTTGAGCGACGCGGAAGATTCCAGTCGAACCCACCTATTGGGGTCCGCGCCGAAGCCCACCGACGACTTGAGCGCGGCCGCCAGCTGGCAGGAAATCCAACCCCTGACCGAGGTCAGTGACCGAGCACTGACGCCTTCGCGAAGCGACCTTCGAGCCGGGGATGCGCTGCAACTTTCGGCCGCCATCGCGGCTGTGAATTGGAATGGCGCGATGGACTTTGTGTGTCTTGACGACAGGCTCAACGACGTTGCGAGATCGAGGGCTTCCGCATCGTGCGGCCCCGCTGACTGCATCAAGGCTCGATGCCCCTGGGTGCTTACAGCCACTGCGACCCGTCGGGCGGCCACGAACCGCCAGCCATCGCCTGGGGCGCAGCCGGCTCTCCCGCCAAGAGCGGCCACTTCCCGGCCTTCGTGACGTCCGTCACCTTTGCCTGCATTGCGATTCAGCCCGCTTCTCCCGTAGTCTGCCCAGCACGATGTGCCTCAGTGCCGCCGCCGCGATGACTACCCTCGCTCACGCCAACCTTGTTGGCGCGACGAATTTCGCCATCTCCGGCCCGGCCTCGTCGGCATAGCGAACATCTACCCGCTCAACCGATAGAGGCCCACCCAAACGGTGGGCCTTTTCGGTGTAAAGGAGAGTGCCAATGGCCCCGCGTCCGTTCGAAGGGTCGCTTGTCCGCCTGCGCGCGCGTGAGGAATCCGACGCCGAAGCCTTCTACCGCTGGATTAACGACTGGCAGACCGTGAAGTTCCTCGGTCAGCGCTACCCGCGCAGCCTGGGCTTCGAACGTGACCAGATGCTCAACTCGGCCACTGGCTACGGCGAAAGCCACTTCATCATCGAGAAGCTGGCCGGCGGAGAAGCCATCGGCTGGCTTGGCCTGCACGCCGCGACGGGCGAGGACCGCTCCGCCACCCTCGGCATCGCCATCGGCGAGCACGACTTCCTCGACGGCGGGTACGGCACGGACGCCATGCGGACCGCCTGCCGCGTCGCCTTCGACGTCATGAACCTCAACCGCGTGGACCTCACCGTGTACGACTGGAACCCGCGTGCCATCCGCGTCTACGAGAAAGTCGGCTTCCAGCACGAAGGAGTCCTGCGCGACGCCAGCTTCAAGGCCGGGCGCTGGAACAACCACGTCTTCATGAGCATCCTCCGAGGTGAGCTGCAGTGACTGTCCCGATGCCCGAGTCCCCGTTTGAAGGCCGTCTCGTCCGTCTCCGCGCGCGCGAACCCGAAGATGAGCCCCAGTTGCACGTGTGGTTCAACGACCCGGACGTCACGGAGTTCCTCGCGCTGAAGTACCCGGTCTCTCACCACATGGAAAAGTCGTTCCTGGAACGCGCGAAGGATGTCGGCTACCACAACGCCAACTTGGCAATTGTGACCCGCGCCGAAGGCAAGATGATCGGCGGCTGCGGCTTCGAAAGGGTCAGCGCCGAAGACCGCCACGCCGAACTCGGCATCGCGATCGGCGACAAGGCCTATTGGGATGGCGGCTACGGCACCGACAGCATGCGGGCACTCTGCCGCTTTGGCTTCGACATCATGAACCTCCACCGCATCCAGCTCGACGTTTACGCCGGGAACGAGCGCGCTCAGCACGTGTACGAGAAGGTTGGCTTCCGCGTCGAAGCCCGCAAGCGCCAGGGCATTTACAAGTTCGGCGCCTACCAGGACGTGCTCGTGATGGGATTGCTCGAAGGCGAACTCCGTCTCGACGACTGAACCTTCGCGGGCCGACTCCGCTTCGCCGTTAACCGCAGGGCCGCTACCGTGGAAGCTCCAGGGGAGATTCCGTGTCGATTGAGCTCGTTGGCTGGGTGGCTGTGGTGCTGACCCAGGTGTTCTGGTTCCCGAACATCTCAAAAATCCTGCGCACGCGCGATGTGGACGGCTACTCGCTGACGGCCTGGTTGATCATGCTTGTGGGCCTCAGTTGTTGGCTCGCGTACTTCACGGTGAAGGGCGATGTCGTCGGCATCGTCGCCAACGTCTCCGGCGTGACCGGCGCCGGCGTGACCACGGCCTGCATCTGGTTCTGGGGCAGGGGGAAGGCGAAGACGCCACATCTCATCGAGACCAAAACGCTGCCAGTGCAGCCATCGTCGCTTGGAGAGCCGCTCACGACGGATCAGGGATAACCCCGATAACGCCGAAGATTCTGTCAACTGTCCGGTAAATTTGTGATAGAATTCCCAATCTGGGGGTTGACACCTCAGTCGTAAGATTGGTAGGTTCCGGCAGTAAGCGGTTTTCCCGCCGTTTACAAAGCGCTCGGTTAACACTGCACCACCTGCCTAGTGTCTTTCGTGGGAAAGACAACGGGGGACCCAGTTATCTGGGGCGAATGCGATTGCTCCGCTGTGCGATCGCTAGGGCGCCTTCCGCCCGAGCCCGTCAGCTAACCCCGGAGGCAGTCTCGGAAGGCCTGGCGAGCAGGTAGCTCGTATCGAGGTCTTTTTTTCTGTCCTCGAATCTCACTACGTCTCATTCAGAGGGAGGGAATACCTATGCCGGCTTTGCAAGAAGCACCACCGAAATCGTGCCCGAAGTGCCGTGGCTCCATGATTGTTGAGCGTGACTGGCACGGCACCTACGGCAGCTGCATCATGTGCGGCTACGTCCACGAAGTCCTTACCAGCCCGCCAGTGGACCTCGCGGCCGAAGAAGCTGCGCTGCCCCAGCGCCAGCGCCGCCGCCAGCCGTCCCACGGCAAGCTCCGGCTCTGATTTGGGCCCAACAGATCGTCATCGAAGCCCCCACCAATTCGGTGGGGGCTTCTCTTTTCACCAGATTCACCGCTCCCTATGATTCTCGCCCGGAGGGGCCTCATGCCATACGTCCGTGTCTCGATCGCGAAACCCCGCAAGGGCGAGGAAGCTCGCCTCGAAGAACTCATGCGAAAGCTCAGTGACCTCTCGTCGCAGCAAGCCGGCTGTATCGAGAGCTGGGTGCTCCGGCCCCATGACAGTTCCGGGGAGATCGCGCGCATCGCCGTCTACGAAAGCGAACAGATCGCCGAGTCGGCCGCCAACTCCACGTCGTTCATGGCCCTCCGCTCCGAAATCCACCTCATCGCCGAGCCTGGCCACACCGAGCGCGCCTTCTTCAGCGTCTAAACTCGTCCGTGATCCCGGAGCTCTAAGGCCACGCGGCGCTCCCTGTCGCTCAGTTCCCTTCGGAATCCGTTCGGGACGCCCGTGGGGATCGGCGCTTCGCGTCCGCGGGGTGCCGCTTACCCTTATCGGGGTTTCTCCCAATACGCCGCCGGAACGTGCTCACTAGACTTCAGGGTGTCTTAAGGGTTTCCTCGCGAGGGAGCCTCCGGGACGTTGGGGGAGGACTGCGCAGGCCCGTCGCACCGCCGCGCCGTCACTCAATGAAGAACAGAGGAGCACATCATTGAATACGACGACGCGCACCGTCGGTCGCCCGGTTGGTCTCCGGGCTACCACCGTCAGCCAGAATGGCCGCAGCCAGAACACCATCCGCATCCTCCTCGTCGATGACCACGCTGTCATTCGCCAGGCCCTGCGCATGCTGCTCGAAAACCAGGCGGAACTCGAAGTCGTGGCTGACGTCGAAAACGGGCGCGAAGCCGTCCAGGCAGTCGAGAAACTTCAGCCGGACGTCGTCCTGATGGATGTCGTCATGCCGGGCCTCAACGGGCTCGAAGCCACCCGCCAGATCCGCCGCTCCTGCCCTGGCACTCGCGTGGTCATGCTCAGCGGCTTTGTGGACGAAGACCAGTTGCTCGATTCGATCCGCTCCGGCGCCTCCGGCTACATCATCAAGAAATCTGACGTCTCCGAGCTCGTCCTCGCCATCCAGACTGTCCACCGCGGCAACAGCTACTTCTCCAGCGCGCTGAGCGAAGGCTTCGACCTCGCGGAAGTGCTCTACCAGGCGAAGCGCAGCGACCAGCGCAACGGCGTGGAAGCACTCACCAGCCGCGAACGCGAAGTCCTCCAGCTGATCGCCGAGGGGTATACCAACCAGGGCATCGCCAACGAGCTCTACATCAGCGTGAAGACCGTGGAAGCGCACAAGGCCCACATCATGGCCAAGCTCCACGCCCGCAACCGCACGGACCTCATCCGCTACGCCATCCGCAAGGGCATCGTCCGCCTCGAAAGCGTCGAGGAAGCTCAGGCCATGCTCAACACCGACGACGCAGTCGCCGTTTAGCAAGCCACTCGCTCGAAACAGGGAAGCGGGCGGCCCCACGGGCCGGGCTTCTTTCGATCTGACCGGGCTGGGAGCTACTGGACTTCGAGGGCGCCCACGTCACAGCGCGCGCCGAAGGTGAGGACGAACGGCGCCCCACGCTGGTCGAAGTTGCCCATCCCGAGCGTGGCATCGCACGAGGGCTGGTCACCGGTGTCGATAGCAGCGCTTCCCGCGCCGAGGGCGTGCGTCAGCGTAGGCCCGCCGTTCGCCGCCAGCGGCTGGAGGGCTGCGGTGCCAGCGGCGATGGCCGTGAACCCGAGGCAAGCGCCCTCACTGAGATTCGCGATCGGCGCCGGGACGCCGCTGTAGAGCGAAAGGCCAGCCGTGGTGTCGCAGAGCGTTCCCGCGGGGGCGACCCCGCTGAATCCGGCAAGGGAGTTGATCGGGTAGATCGTCCCCCAACCGCCGATTGCGTTCCCGAGGCCCGCAACCGACGTGTTGTCCGCCAGGGTTGCGCGGTTCAACGCCACCGTTGCCCAGTTGGTCAGCAGCCCGCCTGCCGCGTTCGTCACGGTGTTGCCGCTGATCGTCGTCCGGATGATGCCGCCGTAGGCCATGACAAGGCCGCCGCCGTTGGCCGCGGTGTTGTGGGAGACGGTCGAAAAGTTGACCGAGATGGCCCCGTTTGTGCCGGGCGTCATGTACAGGCCCCCGCCGTCGCCGCCGGCCGCGTTGTCGGCGATGGTTGAGAAAGTAACGCCCTGGGATGGCACGTTGGCGGTGGTGACGTGGATTCCGCCGCCGTTAGCGCCAGCCGTGTTGCGCAGCACATCGGATTCGTCGATGGCGAACCGGTTGATGTCCGCGAAGATCGCGCCGCCGTTGGCGGCCGCCTGGTTGTCCCAGAAATGGCTCCGGTCCGCGGCGAGCACGACATCCGCGTCGTCAACATGCGTGACGAGGACGCCGCCGCCATCCCCGAGCGTGGCTTCGCTCTTGGTCACATACGAGTTCACGATGGCGACGTCGCAGTCTTCGGCATAGACGCTGCCGCCGTTTTCGGCCACGTTGCCGTCCATCCCCACCGCGTCGAGGATGAGCCCCGCGTCAGTGCAGCGGATTGCGCCGCCGTTCAATTCGCCGGCGTAGGAAGGGCTGGCCACCAGGCCGTCCGAGGGGGGGTTCGCCTGCGCATGGGGGACCGTATCCTGAGAAATGTCTGAACGCCGGCCGGGCATCTGCCAAGACAATGGCGCCCGGCGCCGATAGGTGACGGTTGAGTGACAAATTTCTCAGAACAAACAGGCGGCCGTCAGCGCTCGCTGCGCAGCGCCTCGCTCCAGCGCGATGAGGTGGTGTCGCCCAACCACTCCCGCAGCACTTCCTCGTTGTGTTCGCCCCGCCACGGCGCAGGCCGCCGGATACCGGATTCAGCCGCCGAAAACCGGTACGGGGAGCCGACCACGGGACGCGTGCCGCCCGCGCGGTCATCCACCTGCACGATCGTGCCACGGTGGCGGACGGTGGGCTGTTCGCGGATCGCTTCTGCCGTGCGCACGTCGCCCCAGGCGATGTTCCTCCGGTCCAGGATCGCTATCAGCGCCCCTCGGCCCGGCAGACCCAGGATGTACTCGCGCACGAGTGCCTTCCGGAGTCGGCCCTTCTCGGCAATGCTAGCGCCGGGCGGCGCCGGGTCCGCGAGCCCGCCCTCTTCAGAGAGGTGGTTCCAGATGTGCCGGAAGTCGGCAGAGATCAGGACCTGCGCGTCCCGCGTCTCCCACACCTCGCTGGGCAGCACGCGCGTGCTCTCCGAGTCCTCGAGTGCGAAGTGCTGGCAGTCGTCTGTCGCGACGGTGGCATCCAGCATCGCCATGTCGATGTGTTGGCCAAGGCCTGTCCGTTGCCGCATCCACACTGCTGACAGAACTGCAATCAGCCCATGCAGTGAGGCATTGGTGTCGGACATGCTCACCGGCAGGTCGTAGGGCGGATTGCCGCTGAGCCGTGCCTGTCGGGCAATCAGCCCGGCTTCGGCGTGGATCACCGGCGCGAAGGCCGCCCGCTGCGCCTCGGGGCCTTCCTGCCCGAACCCGGAAATCGAAAGCATCACCAGTCGGGGGTTCTGCTTGCTCAAGTCGGCGTAGGAGACGCCAAGCCTCGCCGCCACCCCCGGCCGGAAGTTCTCGAGGACCACGTCCGCCTCCGCTGCCAGTGCTTGCACCAGTTCGCTGCCTTGCGGGAGGGAAAGATCGATGCAGATGTTCCGCTTGCCCACGTTTTGCTGGTGGTAGTAGCCCGGCACGCCGCCGATGACCGCGCCCCAGAGCCGCGTGAGGTCTCCGTCCGGCGGTTCGACCTTCACAACATCCGCGCCCAGGTCCGCGAGCATGCGCCCGGCGAACGGCCCCGCGAGCACGCGTGAGAGGTCCAGTACCTTGAGGTCTTCCAGAGGGTAAGCCATCGGTGAATCCTACAGGCCCGGCACGAAAGAGCCCCGGGACACTCGACCATCCCGGGGCTCGCTGTTAACGACTCATGACTGATGACTGAGGACTTGCCTCACACGGCGACTCGCAGCGTCGCGGCTTCGCTGCGCAGCACCATCGCGAACGCGCAGTCCCGGCAGATCACCGTTGCATAGGTGTGAGAGCGGATGCCCGTCGTCTCCATGTCGGCGACGACGAGCCTGGAGTGGGCACGCGTGACGCGGCCACACAACGGACAAGGCGAATGACTAACTTCCATGCTTCGAGACATCTCCCTACCTCAAAGCGCCACCACAACCAGCATCGCAGCAGCAATCCGGCGGCGTAATCGGGAGTCCGCCCTACGGGAACCCCCTAGAACCGTGTGAGGAGTGGCCGTGCAGTTGCATCTCAGACCTCAGACCTCAGACCTCAGACCTCATACCTCCACTACACTATCCCCATGCGGACCGTCCGGATTGGCCTGGGTCAGATCAACACCACCGTCGGCGACATCACCGGCAACATCGAGCGGATTCGCGAGACCATCACACGCGCCCGAAACGAAGGCTGCCACCTCGTCGCGCTCCCCGAGCTCGCGGTGACCGGCTACCCGCCGGAAGACCTCGTCCTCCGCCGTTCCTTCTGCGAAGCCTCACGCGATGCCGTCGAGTCGCTGGTCGACGAAACCTCGGGCATCATCGCCGTGGTGGGGTTCGTGGACTGGCGCCACGGCGACGCCTACAACGCCGCCGCCGTCTTCGTGGACGGCGAGTGGGTGGACACCTACCACAAGCAGCGGCTCCCGAACTACGGCGTCTTCGATGAGGAGCGGTACTTCGCCGCCGGAGACCGCGTGCCGATCTACCAGGCGGGCGAATTCTCGTTCGGCGTTAGTATCTGCGAGGACATCTGGTATCCCGGCGCGCCACTGGACGAGATGGCGCTCGGCGGCGCCGAACTGTGCGTGAACATCAATGCGTCGCCGTACCACCGCGGCAAAGCGCTCGGACGCGAACGGATGATCGCCACACGCGCGGCCGACAACCTCATCGCGGTTGCCTATGTGAATGCCGTCGCCGGCCAGGACGAACTCGTCTTCGATGGCAACTCGCTCGTCTTCACCGCGGAGGGACAGCTGACCGCGCGCGGCCCGCAGTTCGAAGAAGCGCTCGTCGTCGCCGAAGTCGACCTGGACGCGGTCGCCCAGCGCCGCCTGCACGACCCTCGCCGCCGCGTCGAACTCCGCGACCGCGAGCCCATCACCATCTTCGAGCGCCTCGAACTCGAACCGGAAGGACTGGCAGCCCCACTCGAACGCCAGCCGGTTGTCGGCCCCATTGCCCCGCTGCTGGAAGACCACGCCGAGGCCCGGCGGCGCTCGTCCTCGGCACGCGGGACTACCTCGCCAAGACCGGCTTCGGCGATGTCCTGATCGGGCTTTCGGGCGGCATCGACTCGAGCATCGTCGCCGCGGTAGCCGTCGATGCGCTCGGCCCGGAGCACGTCATCGGCGTCTCCATGCCCAGCCGCTACTCCAGCGAACATTCGAAGGACGACGCGAACGAGCTCGCCGCCAACCTCGGCATCCGCTTCCTCTCGATCCCGATTGAACCCGCCCACGCGGCCATGCTCGAGATGATGGCCGACGCATTCGAAGGTACGGACCCGGGAACCGCGGAAGAGAACCTGCAATCCCGCCAGCGCGGCAACGTGATGATGACGCTCTCCAACAAGTTCCCGCGCTCCATCGTGCTTACCACCGGCAACAAGAGCGAGATGGCCTGCGGCTACGCCACGCTCTATGGCGACATGGCCGGAGGTTTCGCCGTCATCAAGGACGTCCCCAAGACGCTGGTGTTCGACCTTTGCCGCTGGCGAAACACCCAGGGCGACCGTCCGGTTATCCCGCCCCAGGTCATCACCAAGCCGCCCAGCGCCGAGCTAAAGCCTAACCAGTTCGACCAGGACACCCTACCGCCCTACGAAATCCTGGACCCCATCATCGAGGCCTACGTCGAAGACGACCGCACCGTCGCTGAGATAACGGCGATGGGTTTCGACGAGGCGGTTGTCCGCCGCACCGTCCAGATGATCGACCGCAACGAATACAAGCGCCGGCAGACGCCTCCGGGTGTGAAGATCACTCCGCGCGCTTTCGGGCGAGACCGGCGTTTGCCGCTGGCCGCGAAACTCACGCAGTAAGACCCGGGCGAGGCGACTCGTCACTGCGGCGGTACGAGTCCACGTACACTGGCTCCATGCGTCGCAAGCTAACCATCACGGTCGCCGACGAGGTCTACGCGGGCCTTCACCGTGTCGTGGGCAGGGGTCACATCAGCGAGTTCATCGAGGATCTGGTACGGCCGCTGGTAGTACTCGATGAGATCGAGCACTCGTTCAAGGATCTCGCCGCCTACGGAGCCGAAACGGGCGCCGCGGATGAGGCCCTCGAGTGGTCAGAGGCACTGATTGCGGACGTCGCCGATGAACCGCGGTGAGGTTCACTGGATTGAGTTCGGACCCGGTCAGGGCGGCGAGACTCAGAAGCTCCGCCCCGCGGTCGTTCTCACGTCGGACCAGGCCCTGCCGCACCTGAATCGCGTGCAGGTGGTGCCGCTGACCTCCAACATCGCCAGGGTCTTCGCCGGCGAGGCGCTCGTGAGCCTCGGTGGCCGGGAGTCGAAAGCGCTCGCGACCGAATTGACCACCGTCTCGAAAGAGCGGCTGCGGGGCCGCCTTGGCGTGCTTTCGGCGGGCGACCTCGCGCGGGTAGAATCCGCTGTCAAAGTCATCCTGCAGCTTCGGTAGGGCCTCGCCCATGGAACCACGCGAACGTTTCCTCGTCACCACGGACTGGCTGGCGGCCAACCTGGCCAACCCCAACCTCCGCGTCTTCGACTGCACCGTCTATCTCCGGCCGCGCGACGATGGGAAGCCCGGATACGCCGTGGTTAGCGGCCGCGAGGACTGGAGCACGAGCCATGTCCCCGGCTCGGGCTTCGCCGACTTGCCCGGTGACCTCAGCGACCCCGAGAGCCCGCTCCGGTTCATGATGCCCTCCGCCGGGCAGTTCGCGGACGCGGCCGGCCGCTACGGCATCGGCGACGACTCCGATGTCGTGCTCTACGACCGGGCCGGGAACATGTGGGCCGCGCGCATCTGGTGGATGCTCCGCGCGTTCGGCTTTGACCGCGCCCGAATCCTCGACGGCGGCTGGACTGCGTGGCTCGCTGAAGGACGCCCGCTGTCCTCGTCGCCCGCCGCCTACCTGCCGGCAACGTTCACACCCCGGCCGCGCCCCGAGCTCATCGCCGACAAGGAAGACGTCCTCGCCGCGATAGAGTCGGGGCAGACGTGCATCGTGAACGCCCTTAACGGCGCTCAGCACCGCGGCGAAGTCGCCCCCTACGGCCGCGCGGGCCACATCACCGGCAGCGTGAATGTCCCGGCCATGGGCGCCGGCGGCGTCGTCGACCCGGAGACGCAGCGCTATCTCCCGGCAGAGGAGATTCGCAAGCGCTTCGAGGCCGCGGGCGCGCGCGCCGGCGAGCGAATAATTACCTACTGCGGCGGAGGCATTGCCGCCAGCAGCGCCGCATTCGCCGCCACGCTCGCCGGTTTCTCGGACATCGCCCTCTACGATGCCTCGCTCTCCGAATGGGCGGCTGACCCGTCGCTCCCCATGGAGACAGGAGCATGATCCAGGACATTTGAGGCGGGGCAAGGCAGAGCGTACATTTCCGAACACCATTCGAGGAGTTCACGATGCCTACCTCCAACACCTGCGTGAAGACCGCCCCCCACGCCGTCGCGATGACGCAGATCCCCTACCCCGATACTCCCGGCCCTGGCCAGGCGCTTGTCCGCACCACGCTCAGCACCATCTGCGGTAGCGACATGCACATCGTCGACGAAATGCCGATCCCCGGCGGCATCCCCATGGGCCATGAGGCCATCGGCATCGTCGAAGCCGTGGGCGCCGGCGTGACCGCCTTCAAGGCCGGCGACCGCGTTGCCACCAGCTGCCTCCTCTGCTGCGGCGTCTGCCGCCGCTGCCAGGAAGGCGACCATAGCATCTGCGAAACCTTCAACGCGCCCGGTAACCTCCTGTTCGGCGCCCAGGGCGACTTCTTCCTCGTCAATGGCGCCCAGACCAGCCTCGCAAAAGTGCCCGACAGCCTCTCTGACGAGCAGGTCCTGTTCGTCACGGACATCATGTCCACGGGCTTTGCCGCCATTGAACGGGCCCCCATCCGCCCCGGCGACACGGTCGCCATCTTCGCCCAGGGCCCCGTCGGCCTCTGTGCCACGGCCGGCGCGCGCACGTATGGCGCCGGGACGATCATCGCGGTCGAATCGATCCCTGAGCGCGTCGCCATGGCGAAGCGGTTCGGCGCCGACATCGTCCTCGAACCCGGCGACGCCGTTGACAAGATCATGGCCCTCACCGGCGGCAAAGGCGTCGATATCGCCGTCGAAGCGCTCGGCCACCAGGTGACCTTCGAGAACGCCTGCCGCGTGGTCCGCAATGGCGGCACGGTCAGTTCGGTCGGCGTCTACGGCGCCTTCCCCGAACTGAAGATGCCGACGAGCGGCTCCTTCATCCACCGCAAGCTCGTCACCACGCTCTGCCCCGTCGGCACCACCCGCATGGAGCGCCTGATGGCGCTTATCTCCGGCGGCAAGGTCGACCTGACGCCCCTCATCACCCATTCGATGAAGATCAGCGAGACGCCGGCCGGCTACGACCTTTTCCGCAAGAAGGAAGGCGGCGTCCTCAAGATCGCGCTGCGACCGTAGCTGCCGGCGCAGAGTTGGCGATGAGCCTTTAGCCGGATTGGGAGTTGCGCCGCGCCCGTGGCTTGCCCTAGCGTTCGGCTATGGTTCAGGCGCCCCCGCACACGCACCACACTCACCCGAGCGGCGTCTTTCGCGTCCGCGTCCCCGGTGAGCACAGCCGCGTCACCAACTTTGAGCTGTTCTTCGACCTGGTGTTCGTTTTCGCCGTGACGCAGTTGTCCCACAAGCTGGCCGGTCACCTCACAGCCGACGGTCTGCTACACACCACGATTCTCATGCTCGCCGTCTGGTGGGCCTGGATGTACACCACGTGGGCCACCAACTGGTGCGATCCGGACCATCTCGCCGTCCGCGTGGTCCTGGTCGGCATCATGCTCGGCGGCCTGATCATGGCCGCCTCAATTCCTGAAGCCTTTGACGGCCGGGGGCTCGGATTCGCCGCGCCATATGTGGCCATCCAGGTCGGCCGCTCGGCCTTTCTCTGCTACGCCGGCCGCGAAGACCGCGCATTCCTGTTGAACTTCACCCGCATCACGCTCTGGCTGGCGTTCGCCGGCGTCTTCTGGATCGCCGGCGCCTTCGCGCATGACTCGCTCCGCGTGGGCCTCTGGGTTACCGCCCTGGCGATCGAATACGTTGGCCCATCCGTGCGCTTCTGGCTCCCGAAGCTCGGAAGCTCGGCCGTCGCCGATTGGACGGTCGAAGGCGCCCATCTCGCCGAACGCTGCGGGCTCTTCATCATCATCGCCCTCGGCGAATCGCTTCTCGTCACCGGCGCGACCTTCTCCGGCCTCCCCTGGACCGTCCCGGTCATCGCGGCGATGGTTGCCGCCTTCGGCGCCGCGGTCGCCATGTGGTGGGTCTACTTCGACGTCACGGCCGAAGCCGCCACGGAACGCATCGCCCACTCCGAGGAGCCGGGCGGCCTCGCCCGCCTCGCCTACACCTACTTCCATCTCCCCATGGTCGCCGGGATCATCGTCGCCGCCGTAGGAGACGAGATCGTGCTCGCGCATCCCCGCGGCGGCGCGGACCTCAGCACGGCGCTCGCGATTGTCGGCGGACCGGCGCTGTTCCTGGTTGGCTATTCGTTGTTCAAGAGGGCCGTGCTCGGCCGGTTTTTCGCGGTCCACCTTGTCGCCCTCGCGGCGCTCATTGCGCTCTTTCTCAGCCGCCCCGCCGCGTCTCCGGTCGTCCTCACCATCGGGACCACGCTTGTGCTGGTTGCGCTGGCCGCCCGCAGCCGCAAGGCGCACAGGGCGGAACTGTTCGAACTCGAATTCGAATCCGAGCCCGCCCGCTAGACTCGCAGCCCGTTGCGCAGCTGCACGAACGCCGGTTCCGCGACTTCCAGGGCCGGGAACCGCACGGTCATGGTGCGGGCTATCCCGCCCGTTTCCCCACCCCGGAGCCGCCATCCAAGCAGCAGGTGAGACACCCAGTTGAGCAACGACGCTCGCGCGAGCGGCACCAACAACTCCCACTCGGTGTCGGAAAGGGGCCGCACTTCCCGGTACCCCTCGAGGAGGCTCGACGCCAGCCTCAGGTCGAGCGGCATGCCGGGCATGAGCAACGTGGCCAGGTCGCAGACCTGTGCGTCCCGCCGGGAGAGGTCGAAGTCCAGCACTCCCGTCAGTTGCCCGTCTGCCCAGAGGAGGTTGTTTCGCTGGAAGTCGCCATGCACGGGCAGGTCCGGGAGGTCCGGGTAATGCAGGCGCGAGAGCTCGCGGAGATTCCGGTAGCGCTGCCGCCGCACCAACGCGCCGAGGTCCGGGTATTCCCGGGTGAACGCAGCCAGGATGTCGTTGAAACTGCCGGCGTTGGCTGCCGCCACCCAGGCATCGAGCTCCCAGGTCTTGCCGAAGTCGGGCCGCTGCCCGGCGACCTCGAAGCTCGCCAGGTCATGGTGCAACCGTCCCAATAGCCGGCCGACGATGTGGTACCGCGCCGGCCGATCGTCGGGTGCGGGCTTGCCCTCCAGGTATGGCATCGCCGCCCATAGCCCGCCGTCCGCGTCCAGGAGCGTGGCTCCCGTGGCGGTGGCCAGGGGCGGCGCGACCGGCCAGCCTTTGCCGGCGGCGTGCTCCACGAGCGCCTGTTCCCACGCAGCAGCCGCAGCCGTCCGGGCCGGGTTGTACCGCCGGAATACCGCAAGCCGTTCGCCGTCCGCCGCCAGCCAGTGCGCGTTGAACCGGCCCGTCGCAATTTGCTCCACGCTGGCACGCTCGAAACCGAAGGCTTCGAGCACCTCGGGCGGCACCGTATCGGCGAGGTCACGCGTCATGGATCGAGCTTCGCCCTCGCGGCTCCAACGCGGAAGACGGTGACGGAAACGAATAGAGGGGCGTCCCTTGTGGGACGCCCCTCTCGTTCTGGTTGCCGGACTCGCTACTTCTGCAGCACGTTCAGTGTGCAGGCCGAGCAGAGGCCGATGACGTGCGCCATGCCGATCTTGGAGCCTTCAACCTGGCGCGCGCCGGCCTGGCCGCGCAGGTGGAAGACGATCTCGGCGATGTTCGCGACGCCCGTCGCGCCCAGCGGGTGCCCCTTCGAGAGCAGACCGCCCGAGGCGTTGACGACAGCCTTCGTCTTCGGCTTGTACGTCTTGTCGACGAAGGGGGCGATGTCCTCTTCGTACTTCGTGGGGATCTTGTTGCCGATCCACGGCGCACCGCTGGCGACGTGCTTGCCAGCCATGCCTTCTTCGCAAAGACCGAGGTTCTCGTAGTGGAGAAGCTCAGCGGTGGCGAAGCAGTCGTGAAGCTCGACCTGGTCGAGGTCCTCCGGCCCGATGCCGGCCTGCTTGTAGGCGATGGCGGCGGCGTTGCGGGTCAGGGTGTTGATGTCCGGCAGCGTCTGGTCGCGGTCCGTGTACGGGTCGCTGGTCAGGACGCTCGCCGCAACCTTGATCGGCTGCGTGGTGAACTGGCGGGCCTTGTCCATCGAGCAGAGGATGGCGGCGGCGGCGCCGTCACCCGTCGGGCAGCACATCAGCAGCGTGTTCGGATAGGCGATGACGCGCGCGTTCATCACTTCGTCCAGCGGCGATTCCTTCTGGTACTGGGCCAGCGGGTTACCGGTGGAGTGATAGTGGTTCTTCACGCTCGCCATGGCGAAGTGTTCCTGCTGCGTGCCATAGGCGCGGGCATGCTCCATGCCGGCCATGCCGAACACGGCGGGCATCATGTACGAACCGACGCGGCCTTCGAGGCTCGTCGCCGGGTCGCCGCGCGAGCCGAGGAGGCCCTGCTTGCCCATCTGCTCGGAACCAACCGCCATCACGACGTCATAGGCGCCGCTGGCGATGGCGAAATACGCCTCGCGAAACGCGGTGGAGCCGGTCGCGCAGGCGTTGGCGACGTTGACGACCGGGATGCCGGTCTGGCCCATCTGCTGCAGGATGCGCTGGCCCGAACCCGAGGTGGCGTACAGGTTGCCGCTGTACAGCGCCTCGATGTTCTTCATGGTCATGCCCGCATCCTTGAGGGCTTCCAGGCCGGACTGGGCGGCGAGCTGGGAGAAATCCCGGTCCGCGTACCGCCCGAACTTGATCATCGAAACGCCGACGATTGCTACTTCTCTCATCTACTTCTCCTTCGAACTTCCGTGGCCTCCTGGCCAATCACTGACACAAAGGGCACAAAGCACACGAAGCATTGGGGAAGAACCTTTGTGTCCTTCGTGTCCTCTGTGGTTGACTGGCCCTAGGCCGGCGTGAACCTGTAGGCAACGTAGCTGTTGCCTTCTTTGTCTTCCGAAACCTTCTCGGTGAACATCTTGACCTTCATGCCGAACTTGAGGTTCTCCGGCTTCGGTTCGATGCCAACGATGTTCGTGTTCACGCTGCCGCCGCCATCGAGGTCGATGATCGCGGCGACGTAGGGCGCCTGAACGTAGGGCGTGGCCTGGTGGATGATCGTGAAGACGTGCAGTTCACCGGTGGAGGCGAGACGGACCGTCTCGAAGGGGCCGGCGCTGCTGCATTTGCCGCAGAAGAGCCGGGGACCGACGTACTTCGCGTTGCAGTTCTTGCAGATGGACCCGTTCAGGTAGTCCTGGTCTCGCGTTTCGCCAAGGGTGAGGTGTGGGACGAGTGGGCGCACTTCGGGCGCCGCGGCTGTGGCTTCGGCCAAGCGGAAACCCCCTTTCAAATGGGCAGCCCCTTTGGCCCGGCGCACACGTGCTGTCCCCGGGCGGGGGCGGTGCGTGGGTATGGTAGTGCAACCCACACGCCTGTCAACGGCCGGTTGGGCCAAAGTCTTCGGACCTCAGCAACCGCCTCGCCGCCAGCAATACGGCGTTACCGGAGCTCCACTTGGAACGTGTCCGTCGCCAGTGGCAACTCCGTCCGGTCCCGAAGCCGTACGACCGGGCCGATCGTGATCCGGATGTCGAACGTGCCTGGCCCCACCGACCCGATCACTGCGTAACGGTCCCGCTGGACCTGCTGGCCAAGGGTTTCGGTCTCCGCGGGCTGCCGGACGACGATGAGTTCTCGCGGAGTGTCACCGCAGAGCGTGCCGCTCGCTGTCACGACGACGGTGTCGCTGCTTGGCCCTCGCTCGGTGCTGGTCGTGGTGGAGTCGTTGCAATCGGCGGGCGCCGTGGGCCCACCATCGCCACACGCCGCCACGGTCATTCCGACCGCGGCGGCGTAGGATATCGCCGGAAGCAAGCGCCTGACTGCTGTGGCTGGGCTCCTCACTTCGTCTGCTCCTGATCGTTGATGGGGTGCCCAGTTGCTGCCTTGTAGGCATCCTCAAACTGTGGGATCGACACCCTTGCGAACGCTACCCACTCGGCATCCGTGGTTGGAGGCTTGTTCTTTGCCGCTGCCGCGCGACCGCAGGCGGAATTCAAAGCGTCCAGCAGTGCCTGGGCTTTGTCGCTTTTGGGCTTTGTTGTGTCGTCCGGATACCCGCTGCGGAGACAGCGGGAATTGAGCGTTTCGAGTCGCTCTGCGTTCGAGCCATTGCCGCACGCGGTGGTTGGGCCGCAGTCGGGAGTACCGGTTGCAGCAATCAAGCTCACCAGCGAGTACAGGCCCTGGGCATCGTCTGTGAAAGCCTCAACTTCCGCTGCGGCGTGATCGGACGGTGTCGGGCCGGTCGGGGCGCCCTGGAAGACGTCCTTTCCATCGTTCATTGCTATCGCGACCGCACCACCCACGGCCGCACCCACGAGGATGGCAATAAGGAATAGCACCCAAACATCGCGACGCAATCCCCCTGCGCCTCCTGGCCTCGACAATCGATTCGTCATTGGTACGCACCTCATGCGTTCTAGGGTTTATGACCGTCCACGTTTCGAACCCTAATGGTGGCTAAAAGATGCCTGCCGGTAATCCGTACACACTACTGGACTTCGAATCTGCGCCTCAGTTCATCCCGGCTGTGGACGCCAAACTTGGCCATCAGATGCGCCACGTGCGTCTCCACCGTGCGCACGCTGATTACCAGGTGGTCAGCGATTTCCCGGTCGTGCCAACGCAGCAGCACCAGGTCCAGCCCCTCCTGTTCGCGCGGCGTCAGTTCGTCTTTGCCTGCCGTTGCCACCTGTTCCTCCTTGCCTCCCCGCTCTTGGGGGGGCCGCATCAGGGTCATGGGGGCGTCTCTGGCACCTTGCTCCTTGGGGAATAAACGCTTCAAGCGTGCGGAAAGTCCAATGCTGCGCGTCATGCGATGGGCGATGCGCTCGGACTACTAAGAGCTCTTAGCGTTACCATGAAGTTCATGGTAGTTGTTGCTCCTCACGATCTGAAAGTCGCCGACGAGGTCTGGATCGCCACCGCCCTTCTCCACCGAGAGCACCCTGACCGCGAGGACTTCACGGCGAAGGAGATCACGGATCGCGCCGAGTCCGAGAACATCACCGGCGCCCTGCGCAAGGGCGTCTACGTGCATGCGCTGCTGCATTGCGTGGCCAACCTGCCCCCGAACCCCGGCCGCTACCGCATGCTGGTCGAGACCGCGAAGGGCAGGCGGCGGCTGTTCCGCCCGGAAGACCGTTACGACCCACGCCGCGAAGGCGCCAAGTCGACCCCTGAACGCGGCGCGATCCCAGAACGCTACCGGGATCTGCTTGACTGGTACCGCGATTGGGCGGGCGAACCCGAAACAGCCGACCCGCTCCTCGCGCTCGCTGGCACGGGGCGGGACGTCTGGCGGGACGAAACCCCGGACAGCTACGTCCAGCGCCTGCGTGAGGGCTGGGCGTGAGCCGCGTCTTCTGGGACACCAACCTGTTCATCTATCTCTTCGAGGATGACGGCCCGAATGGAACGCGCGTCCGTGCGCTGCGCGAACGCATGAACGAACGTGGCGACACGCTCGTCACGTCGGCCCTCACGCTTGGCGAACTCCAGGTGAAGCCGCTGGAAGCCGGACAGCCGGAACTGGCGGAACGTTACCGTGACGTGCTGCGGCGCGCCGTGGAGGTCATCCCGTTCGACTTCGATGCCGCAACGACGTTCGCCACGCTTCGCGCGCAATCGAGAATCAAGAGCCCGGATGCCATCCAGCTCGCCTGCGCGGCGGCAGCGCGAACCGACCTCTTCATCACGAACGACGCCCGGCTCTCCTCGCTCACGGTCCCCGGCGTCCAGTTCCTCACGTCGCTCGATCGTTCGCCGATTTAGCCCGCGCCCAGGGCCGCCAGCAGGTCCTGCTTCGTCGTGCCCAGTGCCATGAAGAACATCGGCCCCAGCTCGCCTGACTGGAGGATGCCGTAAGCCAGCGTGCGCGGGTCGATTTCGCCGCCGCCGGCCTGCCGCACCAGCGCCGCGGTGAAGTTCACCGCCTCGCGCGCCGCCGACCCGAACATCACGTTCTGTGTCAGCTCGTCCTCGCTCATCCCCTGCGCCAGCAACAACGCCGACTCCAGCGCGGCGTCCTCCGGCAAGCCGGTCACACCCTCTTCGTTCAGCACCTTCAGGCAGCCCGCCAGCAGATGCTCCGGCGCGACGATCCCCACGTTCATACGCCAGCAGAAATTCTCTGCCTCGCGCAACGCCCGCGCGCCGGATTCTGAGAGCGAAACTTCGACCATGGGAGGCGAAAGGCTAAAGGCAAAAGGCGAAAGTGGGAAGCGCACTCGGGAGCCGGGTCATGCTTCCAGCGGCCGCCGTTCGAACGCCGGCGCGATGTCCAGGATCTCCAGCTCCACGCCGTCGCCACGCCAGTCTCGTTGCAGCGAGAACACGATGTCGACCTGTCCGTCGAGCTCGGCTTCCGCCTGCCGGAACGCAATCCCGCGCCAGGTCACCGGCCCGTCTTTGACCACCACTTTCAGGTGGCCCCCGTCGGCGCCGACCGTCCTCGCATCCTTCAGTTGCACGCCGCGCGTGAGCAGCACGGGCTTGCGGTTGCCCTGGCCGCAGGGCTCGAAGCGCATCAGGCCCTTGATTTCGAGCCCGTCCAGGTCGCCAAGCCGGGCCCCGGCGTCGACTTCGATGAGGCGGCGCGGCGGCTCCCAGCCGAGTTGCTGCGCGGCGGTGCTGACCAGGCGTTCGCGGAGGAGGTCCAGGTGCTCGTTTCGCACCGTGAACCCGGCCGCGGCCCGGTGCCCGCCGTGCCGCACCAGCAGGTCCTTCTCCTTGCGGATTGCCGAAACGATATCGAACCCCGGCACGCTGCGGGCGCTGGCGCGGCTCTCCTCCGTGCCCTTTGCAAGCACGATCGCCGGGCGGTTGCGCCGTTCCGCCAGCCGCGAAGCTACGAGCCCGACGATGCCGGGGCTGAGCCCTTCGGCCGCCACCATGAGCAACGGGTCATCGCTCGCGCCCAGCATCTCCTCGGCGATCTCGATCGCTTCCTCGGTCTGCGCCTGGCGCTGGCGGTTCAGCCGGTCCAGCTCTTCGGCGAGGTGGCGGGACGTGAGGGGGTCCTTCGCGAGCATCAGGTCCAGCGCGATGTTCGCGTGCGCCAGCCGCCCGGCGGCGTTCATGCGCGGCCCGATGGCGAAGCCCAGCGTCTCGGCGTTGAACTTCTCCGCGGCCGTCCCGGAAACGCGCGCGAGCGCTTCGAGCCCCGGCCGCAAGCCCTTCTGCATCTGGGCCAGGCCGTCCGTGACAATCCGCCGGTTTTCGTCGAACAACGGCGCCACGTCCACCACGGTCCCCAGCGCCGCGAGGTCGATGAACGCGCTCGTGTCGAGCTGCCGCCCGCAGGCTTCGTAGAGCACTTCGAGGAACCGGTAGGCCACGCCCACGGCCGCCAGCTCGTCGAATGGGTACGGCGAATCGAGACGCTTCGGGTTCACCGCCGCCACCGCCGCCGGCATGACTTCCGGCACGGTGTGGTGGTCGAGGATGATCACGTCCAGCCCGAGTTCGTTCGCATACGCGACCTCGGCGACCGAGCTGATCCCGCAGTCGGCCGTGACCAGCAACGAAGCGCCCTCGGACCGCAGCCGCTTCACCGCGCCGAAGTTCAGGCCATACCCTTCGGCGAACCGGTCCGGGATGTAGTTAATAAGGGAAGCGCCGAGCGGCTTCAAACCCTCGTGCAACACCGCTACCGAAGTGACGCCGTCGACATCGAAGTCGCCGAACAGCGCGATGGTTTCGTGGGCATCGATCGCCGCGCGGACCCGCGCGATGGCCTCGTGCATGCCCGGAAGCTCCAGCGCGTCGTAGTCCGGCGCCAGGTGAGGCTTGTAGAACAGGTCGGCCTGCTCGCGCGTCGTTATCCCACGGGCCGCCAGCACCGTCGCCACGATGGGCGGAAAGCGCGGGATGCCGTTCTGATGCGCGTAGGGGTCTCGAAGGCGCCAGCGGGGTTTCGGCAGGCCGACGAGTTGGGTCATGGAGCCGGCCGGTACTTGCGGAAGATCAGGCTCGCGTTGTGCCCGCCAAAGCCAAGTGAGTTCGTCATCACCGCTTCCAGCGAGGCGGAGCGGGCAACGTTCGGGACATAATCAAGGTCGCAGTCGGGGTCAGCCGTCGCGTAGTTGGCGGTTGGCGGGATGATGCCGTTCCGCAGCGCCATCACGGAGATGGCCGCCTCCACTGACCCCGCCGCGCCGAGCAAGTGGCCGGTCATCGATTTCGTGGAGCTGATCGGCAACTCGTAGGCGTACTCGCCGAACACCTTCTTCAGGGCCAGCGTCTCCAGCTTGTCGTTCATCAGTGTGGAAGTGCCGTGCGCGTTCACGTAGTCGATGTCGTCCGAATCCAGCCCGGCCATCGCGAGCGCTTTGCGCATTGCTCGGGAGGCGCCTTCGCCGTTTTCGTCCGGCTGGGTGATGTGGAAGGCATCGCTTGTCGCACCGTAGCCGGCTAACTCGGCAAGTATCGTCGCGCCGCGCGCCAGGGCGTGTTCTTCGGACTCGATGACGATGAGGCCTGCGC
Organism: Dehalococcoidia bacterium; assembly: GCA_046328215.1. Lineage (GTDB taxonomy): Bacteria > Chloroflexota > Dehalococcoidia > Tepidiformales > Tepidiformaceae > Amarobacter. The sequence goes on from JAXLXA010000014.1 coordinate 92,904, forward strand.
CTTCGCCCATGACGAAGCCGTCGCGGGTGAGGTCGAACGGCCGGGAAGCGCGCTCAGGGTCGTCGTTGCGCGATGTCAGCGCCTTGGCCGCCGAGAAGCCGGCCATGCAGATCGGGGTGATCGCCGCTTCCGTCCCGCCGGCCAGCGCGATCTCGGCGTCACCGCGGCGGATGATGTTCGCCGCTTCGCCGATGCTGTCGGCGCCGCTCGCGCAGGCGCTGACCAACGCGTAGTTCACGGCCTTCGCACCGATGCGAATGCTCAGTTGGCCGCTTGTCATGTCCGAAAGCATCATCGGCATCAGGAACGGGCTGACGCGGGCCGGGCCTTTCGCCAGCAGCGTGTCGTACTCGGCCATGAGGGTGCTCACGCCGCCGATCGCCGTCCCCACAATGACCGCCATGTCGGCGCCGTTCGCCGGTTCGACGGTGTAGTTCGCCTGCTTCAGCGCTTCGTCCGCGGCGACGAACGCGAACTGCGTAAGGCGGTCCGCGCGGCGCGCTTCCTTCCGGTCCATGTACGCCGTTGGGTCGAACTCGGGCACCTCGCCCGCTACCTGGGAGTCGTAAGCCGAGGCGTCGAAAAGTGAAATGCGCCTGACGCCGGAGCGGCCCGCAATCAGTGCGGCCCAGTTGTCGGTGGCGTTATGTCCGAGGGCGGTGATCATGCCTACCCCGGTGACGACTACGCGGCGGCCGGCGGGGATAGCGGTGCTGCTCACGGTTCCGCTGGAGTGTACATCAGGGGGCCGCTATGTCCTTCACCACCCTGGGGAGCGCCCTGGCTATTTCACTGGCCAGCAGGCCGGCCGTGCCCATCTCCTCGCGCAGCACTTCGCCCGCCGCGCCATGGAGGTAGACGCCCAGGCAGGCGGCCTCGAACGGCCTCGCGCCCTGAGCGAGGTACCCGCCGATCATCCCGGCGAGCACGTCGCCGCTGCCGGCGGTGGCCAGCAATGGGTTGGCGAACGGGCTCAGGCTGACGCGGCCGTCGGCGCTCGCAATCACGCTGTGGGCGCCCTTGAGCACAACCGTGCACCCGAACTTCGCCGCCGCCTCGCCGGCAATCTCCAGCCGGCGAGCCTGCACGTCCGCCACCGTCGTCTGCAACAACCGCGCCAGTTCGCCCGGATGAGGCGTCAGCACCGCATTGGCGGGCACGCGCTCCGAAGCGTCGGCCATGGACGAGAGGGTGTTGAGAGCATCAGCGTCGATGACAGCGCCACATTCCAGGTCCGCGAGGTCAGGCAGCGCCGCCCAGATCAACGCGCGCGTCTCCGGTGTGTCGCCCATGCCCGGACCGACTACTGCCGAGCGGAAAGTGGGCCACTCGTTGCGAAGCGATTTCGCGGTCTCGCCGGGAAGCGCGCCATCCTCGCCGGCGCGTTGTGGCAGCCACGTTGCCTCAGCCAGCGCCCCCGCGATCCGGTCGATGACCGGCTCCGGTGCGGCCACCGTCACCAGCCCGGCGCCTGCCCGGTAGGCCGCCGTCGCCGCAAGCTGCACCGCCCCGATGTACCGCCGGCTTCCGCCAACCACCAGCACCTTGCCAAACGTGCCCTTGTTCGCGTCGTCCGGCCGGGCCGGCAGGTTCGCCCGGACCCAGCGAGTCGTGAGCAGTTCGAGTTTCACCGACTCCTGTGCAGCCTTCGGGATACCGATGTCGATGACCTGCACTTTGCCCAGCATCGTGCTGGCGGGCGCCTGGTACATGCCCACCTTTGGCAAGCCGAAAGTCACGGTCATGTCGGGCTCCACGGTCAGCGGGTCCACGGCTCCGCTGTCGGCGTTCACGCCGGTCGGCAGGTCCACCGCGATGAGCTTCGGCGGCTGGTAACCGGAACGCGCGGCAGCCAGCTTCGCCAGCGCCACGCCCACCGGCTCATCAGCTTCGAGCGGCCGCTTCTGACCGATGCCCAGCAGCGCATCGATCACCAGGTCGGCGCTCGCCAGCAGCCCATCGAGTTCACCCAGCGCGGGGTCGCCGCTCGCGTCGATGATCGGAATCTGCCGTTCGTCCAGCGCTTCGAAACGTTCCCGGTGCTGGTGGCCCTTCGGCAGGTAGATCAGCACCTCGGCGCCCCAGTCTGCGAGGTGCCTCCCCGCTACGAGTCCGTCGCCGCCGTTGTTCCCGGGCCCGGCCAGCACCACGATCCGTCGCCCCTCGAGCGTGCCGAGGAGCATCCACCCCTCCTGCGCCACAGCGAGCCCGGCCTCTTCCATCAACTGTGCTTCGGTGCTGCCGGCCGCGATGGCCGCGTGCTCCAGGTCGCGCATCTGTGCCGCGGTCACCAGTTTCATCGGAGCCCCTTTTCCCGGATCAGCCGCAGCGCATTCTCGCCCCGGCGCGGGGTGTCTTCGAGTTCCGTCATGGCCCGCTCGCCGACCACCGAGGCCATCGCGAAGTCGTTCGAATGCGTCAGCGAAATCTCCAGCCCGCGCAGCTCGATGTCTTCCGCCCGCCGGGCGCCCCGTCCGTACAGGAACACCAGCGGCTTGCCCCGCCGGTTCGGCAGCACCTCGATGTCACGCCAGCCGACGCCGCGCACACCGGTACCAAGGGCCTTCATGACGGCTTCCTTCGCCGCGAACCGTGCGGCCAGCTCCGGGATGCGGCCGCGGCAGTGCGCGATTTCGTCCGGTGTATAGATCCGGTTCAGGAAACGGTCGCCATGCCGCGAAACAACGTCCGCGATGCGGTGGATTTCGATGATGTCGATGCCGTGGGCAAACTTGGTCGCCATGTGACCACCGATCCTAGCGGAGGCGCCCCGCTCGCGCGCGGGGTTCAGGAATCGCGGCCGCCTTCGATAATCACGGTGGCGGCCGAAGCGAGTGGCACCCCGGCGCCAGAACGGTCGTCGTATGCCTGTCCCGGACCGCCGCGCCCACCCCCGGTACCCCGCATGGTTCCCTATCAACGTCCGGATCGATGGGCAGACCGAGTCGCGAGCCGGCATGCTCTGCGATGTCTCCATCGGCGGGGCACTCGTCTGGGGCTTCTGGTCAGAGGCAAAGGCGGATGAAGCGGTCATCGATATCACCTTCCGCTCCGAAACCTTCGAACTGCCCGCGCGGGTGGTCTCCATCGAACGGCAATGGGACACGGTCATCCTCCACCTGCGGTTCGAAGAGGGTCTGGTCGAAGGCTCGCCGCGCATGCACGACCTGATCCATGAATTGAAACACCACTTCGAGGCCTACCAGGTCTACCTCGCCCACCGCGCCGATGACGACCCCGCCCTGGGCCGCACGGCCACCCAGTACCCCACGGACCGGGCAAGCGCGTAGCCCCACGTAACCGCTCCGGCTACGCTCTGAGAGATGAGTGCCCAACTGATTGATGGAAACGCCGTTGCCGCCCGGATCAAGTCTGAGGTCGCGGCCCGTGTAGCTGCATTGAAGGCGCGCGGAGTCGCCCCCGGCCTCGCCGCCATCATCGTCGGGGACAACGCCGCCTCAATCAGCTACGTCTCGGGCAAGGCTGCCGACTGCGCCGAAGTCGGCATCTTCTCCGAGACGTTCCGGCTCCCAGAGTCCGCTACGCACGAAGAGGTCATCCGCCTCATCGAGCGGCTCAACGCCGATGACCGCTTCCATGCCATCCTCCCGCAACTGCCGATGCCTCGGCAGATCCGTGAGCAAGAGGTGATAGACGCGATGCTCGCCCGCAAGGACGCCGACGGCTTGCATCCCGTGAACCTCGGCCGGCTGCTCCGCGGTGAGCTCGAAGGCGCGATTCCCTGCACTCCCCACGGCGTGATGGAACTCCTCCGCGCCACCGGCATCGACCCTGCCGGGAAGCACGTCGTCGTCGTTGGCCGCTCCACGCTGGTTGGCCGGCCGCTGGCGGTCCTCCTCAGCAACAAAGCTTCAGGCGCCAACGCGACGGTCACCATCTGCCACACCGGCACCGGGGACCTCTCGCGATTCACAAGGGATGCGGACATCGTCGTCCTCGCCGCCGGTCACGTGAACACGCTCACGGCGTCGATGTGCAAGCCGGGCGTCGTCGTCATCGACGTCGGAGTAAACCGGGTAGATGCCCCCACCCGCCCGAGCGGGTACCGCCTCGTCGGCGACGCCGCGATGGACGTTCGTGAAGTCGCCTCGTTCGTGACACCCTACACGGGTGGCGTCGGTCCAATGACCCGCGCGATGTTGCTGGTGAATACGGTGAGGGCCGCGGAAAAGGCTGCGGGCTAGTTCGGGCTCTCCAACGCCAGTCCTTCGATTCGCTCGAAGTGACGAACATTCCGAGTGATGAGCGAGAGACCCCCGTCGAGGGCGACGCCCGCGATTAACAGGTCCTGCACGGCCAGTGGTGTCCCCGCGGCGGCGAGTCGCGCGGCATGGGCAGCCGCGATGATGGCGGCTGATCCGGTCAGAGGAAGAACGCGCACGCGTTCGATGAACGCTTCAGTCTCAGAGCGGCCACGCTGCTGTGCACCAAACATCAATTCGTATGCCGTGATCGCGGAAATGACCAGTTCGTCTGCCATCAGAGAACGCATGAACAGCCCACTCGGCGTCACCCGTTTGTGGATGTAATCGATAACGCAATCCGTATCGGACAGAATCATCGCCACTGCTTACGTGAATCGGCTATCCGCGCGCGCACCGCGTCAGCGGTCGCGTCGTCCCAGGCTCCATAAAGGGCGGCCAGCTTGCGGCGCCGATCGCCTTCCGATTCGAAGCCGGTGGCGGTGAGGTAGCGCTCCAGCGCCTCGTTGATGAGTCGTGAGTACCCGCGTTCGCCTCGTTCGCTCGCCAGGTCCCGCAGCTTCTTCAGCGTCTCGTCGTCAATCTCGATCGTCGTCCTCATGCATCGATCATGCATGCATGCACATGCATGTCAATCCGTCACATGCGCCTTGCCCGTCCTCATGCCACCATCTCTCCCATGAGTGAACTGACTTCCCGGGCCCACGCTCTCGCCCAGCGCATCTCTGACACCATGGTGCGACTTTGACCTCGCCAACGATGAAACACGCGTAGAAGAACTCGAAGCCCAGTCCGCCAGCACGGGGTTCTGGGACGACGCTGAACGCGCCCGAAACCTGATGCAGGAACTTGCCGCCGCGCGCGACCGCGTCGAAACCTGGCGGTCCCTCGAACGGCGCGTCCGCGATGCCACCGAGCTGATTGAGCTCGCCGAAGCGGAAGCAGACGATTCGGTCCTCCAGTCCGCTGATGCGGACCTCACGGCGACAGAAAAGGAACTCGAAGCACTCGAATTCCAGCTCCAGCTCTCCGGCCAGTACGACGCTCGAAACGCGATCCTCGCCGTCCACGCCGGCGCCGGCGGCACTGACTCCCAGGACTGGGCCGAAATGCTCCTCCGCATGTACCTCCGCTGGGCTGAGCGCAAGGGTTATTCCACCGACATCCTGGATATGACCGAAGGCGAAGAAGCCGGCATCAAGAGTACGACCGTCGAAATCAAGGGCAAGTACGCCTTCGGTTACCTGCAGAGCGAACGGGGCGTCCACAGACTTGTGCGCCTTTCGCCCTTCAACTCCGCCAGCGCGCGCCAGACCAGTTTCGCCAAGGTCGAAGTGATGCCCGAAGTCGAGGAAGTCGGCGAAATCCAGATCCCCGACGATGACATCCGGATCGACGTCTACCGCTCCAGTGGCGCCGGCGGCCAGAACGTCCAGAAGAACTCCACCGCCGTCCGAATCACCCACATCCCCACGGGCATCGTCGTGACCTGCCAGAACGAGCGGTCGCAAGGGCGGAACAAAGACAGTGCGATGAAGGTCCTGGAAGCCCGCCTGCTCGAAATCGAGCTCAATCGCCAGGAAGAGGAAAAGGCCCGGTTAAAGGGTCAGCACATGGATGTGAGCTTCGGCTCCCAGATACGGAACTACGTCCTCCACCCCTATAAGATGGTCAAGGACGTCCGCACCGACTTCGAAACCAGTGATACCACCGCCGTCCTCGATGGCGAAATCGATGGATTCATCGAGGCGTACCTCAAGTCCCGCGTCGGCGAGGAAGCATGATTCGAAGGTCGCTCGTCTTCGTCCTGGCCGTCATCACAGCCGGTTTCGTCCTGACGGCGTCTGTGCCCGTTGCCTCCGCCGCCACGGTCGTCGAGTCCTCGACGATTGCCAACGGTTACCCGAAGACGCTCACCTTCAAGCTCACCGCGCGGGCCGACAGCGAAATCACTGACGTCACGCTCGCCTACGCGATCAAGGGCCGCGGTACCAGCGCGCTCGACAAGCCGAAGGAACTCACACCGGCGAAGAACCTCAGCACCGAAGTCGTCCTCCAGGTCAACTCTTCGGGGAACTACCTGCCGGTCGGCTCGGACTTCGTCTACCACTGGGAAATCACGACAGCCGACGGCCAGACCACATCCAGCGCGGAACAAACCTTCTTCTACATGCCCCCGAACCAGAACTGGCAAAACGTCTCCAACGACTTCATGACCGTTTACTACCACGGCGACCGCACGGACCTGGCGAACGCCTACCTCAAGTCCGGCGCCGAGACCTACGAAAAGATCGGCAAGCAGCTCTACGGCGTGACCCTGAAGCAGACCCCGGTCAAAGTCATCATGTTCGCGGACGAAAAAGAGAGTTCCGAGGCGCGGCCGGGCAGCGGCTCCACGTTCGATTCGGCCGTCACCACCTGCGGCACCAAGGTCACAAACGACATCATTCTGCTCATCCCGATCGCTTGCGGTTCCCCGGACCGGACCGACACGCTCCGCCACGAATTCGGCCACATCCTCAACGAAACCGCGGGCGAAGGCTCGCTCGGCAAGCTGCCCGCCTGGCTCGATGAAGGCGCCGCCGTCTATGCCCAGTCCACGCCCGGCAGTTACCAGTCGGCGTTTACCTCCGCCGTCCGTTCGAACCGGCTCATCCCGTTTTCGCAGATGAGCACGCCGGCATCCGACGCCCAGCTCGTCGATGTCTTCTACGGCCAAGCCTGGGCGATGGTGGACTTCCTGGTCAAGAAGGGCGGACCACCGAAGTTCGCCGAGTACATGGCGGCTATCAAGGGCGGCAAGCGCTTCGACCAGGCGCTCACGTCCGTCTACGGCTATGCGGACCTGGCGGCGTTCGAAAGCGATTTCCGCTCATCGCTGAACCTTCAGCCCCAGAGCCAGGCCACCCCGCGCCCGACGGCTGCACCAACGCGCGCAACAACCGCCGCGGCGACGCGTACGCCCACCCGCGCTCCGGCCGCGCCCTCAAGCGGCTCGTCCTCGGACGAGTCCAGCATCGGGACGGGGACGATCGTCATCGGCGGCGTTGCGGTGCTCTTCGTGCTCGCCGCCATCCTCGCGGGCCTGTACGCGATGATGATGGGAAACAACCGCCGGCAGGCCGCCGCCCGCGCCGCCCAATCGCCGCCCCCACCGCCACCCGAAAGTCAATAGCGCACCCTAATGTAGTTGCGGGGCTCGTCCCTGCTCGGCGCCATGCGCCCCACGTACATCCCGCGCGCACCCTATCTGAGCCGCGACTGGTAAGGAGCGGTGCAATGCCCAACCCCCGAACCCATTCGGCAGGGCTAGTCCCGCAAACCTGCCCGCAACATCCAGAACCGCTGCAGCGCCGTGAAGTTCGCCAGCACCGCCAGCACCGCGACCACCAGGGTCAACACGTTGAACAACAACCCGATGGTCAGCAGCGCCACCCGCTCCTGCCTCCGAAACAGCCCTTCGCGCATGGAGAGCCCCACAACTTCGGCCCGCGCTCGCATGTAGCTGACGGCGATGCTCCCGAAGATCGCCGCGTACGCGAACGCCGCCTGCACCTGTTCGCCGCGTTCGCTGAAGTACCAGCCGCAAGCCGCGAGGACCAGTGCCTCGCTCGCCCGGTCCAGGATTGCGTCGAACACCGCGCCGAACGGGCTCGCGAGTCCCGTCGCGCGCGCGACGGCGCCATCCACCAGGTCCAACGCCGAAAACACCACGTAGACGATCCCCGCCGCCAGCAACTCCTCCCGCGTGATGAGCCACGCCGCCGCCACGTTCCCGAAGAACCCGAACAGCGAAATCATGTTCGGCGTGATACCGATGCCGCCCACGGTGCGGCCAATGCCATCCTGGATGCCTTTGGGGAGCCGCGTCGGGAGAAGCGTTACCGGCACGTCAGGCGTCTCGCGCGGCTGCCGCCAGCGGCTTCCGCGCCCGTGACGCGGCCACCTGCTGGTGCTCGTAGAGGATGCGTTCGTAATAGGACATAACGCGATGGGCCACGTTGTCCCAGCTGTAGTGCTGGGCCAGCGCCTGGCCGCGCTTTCCGAACTCCGCCCGCTGCTTCGGGTTCTTCAACAAACGCACGATAGCGGCCGCCAGTTGCCCCGGTTCCTTCGGCTTGACGAGCAGTCCCTCCTCTTCGTCGGTCATCACCCCCGCGAAGCCCTCGATGTTGCTCGCGACCACTGCCCGTCCCGCCGCGAGCGCTTCCAGCAACACGTAGCCCTGGCTTTCGTTCCCGGTATTCGGACACGAGAACACGTCCGCCGACCGGTAATACCGTGGCAGGTCCGCGTACGGCACGTTCGGCCGGAAGACCACGTCATCGAACGCTGCCATGAGCCGTTCGTACCGCGTGAAGTCGCCCGCCCCCACCACGATGAGCCGCGTGTTCGGAAGCTGCTCGCGTACGCGCAGATACGCCCGCAGCAGGTACTTCAGGCCCTTCCGTTTCTCCGGCCGCCCAACGAAGAGCACGTTTTGCTTGCCGTCGTCGAACTCCGGGAGCGGCTCCGCCGGCGCGGAGAAGTGCTCGTAGTCGATCCCGTTGGGGATGATGTTGAAGTACCCCGCGAAATACCGGCTGACCAGCGATGCCGCCGCCGGCGACACCGCGATCTTCCCCTCGAGCTTGCGGAACCAGCGCCGTGTGAGCGGCGTGGTGTACCCGTAGAAGCGGTTGCCACCCTCTTTCGCGGCGTGGAACGTGCCCACCGTGGCCGACGTCGAATAGCGCAGGAAGTGGTACGGCAGCAGAGGCATCAGCGGCTCGTGCAGATGCACGACGTCGAACTTGCCCTCGCGCAGGACCGACTTCACTTCCGGCGACTTCCACGCGAAGGTAATCCGCGCCACGGACCCGCTGACGCGCATCGGCCAGGGCTTTCCCATCACGGTCACCTGGTCGCGCACGCGCTCCGGCTCGGAGGCCGGCGCGAAGATGGTCACCTCGTGGCCCCAGTCCCGGAAGTACGCCGCCAGGTGGGTGATGTGCGTCTTCACGCCGCCCTCCACGCACCAGTCGTACGGCGAAATAATGGCGACTTTCATTGCCGTCTCATCCGGAGCATTTTCCGCGGGGTCGCGCTGTATCCCCATGCCAAACCGGCGGCCAGGCGCACCATGCCCACTTCACGCAGCGAAGGGTAAGGCCGCATGAGGGCTTGCGTCGTCCCCGCGGCGATGGCGCTGCGTAAATGTTCTGACGTGCTCCCCGCGAACTGCGTCCATCCTGTGCCGACGTGAGGCAGGTGGTGTGCATCCGAACCGCCCGTGACCGGCAGTCTCCAGCGCGCCTCATTCAGCGCCGTCGCCTGGTCACGGGTGCGTAGCGCGGCCGGGCTCGGGTTCGCCAGTTCGATCGCGTCCAGCCGTTGACCGTCTGAGCGCGCAAGCCGGTCGAGCGTGCGCTGGCTGACTGACCGCGTGAGCCAGCTCAGAGGATGCGGTGCGATCGCCAGGCCGCCCTGCGAATGGATGGCGTCGAGCGTCGTCTCGATGCCGCGGAAGCTCGGCGGCGTGCGTTCGATGAAGAGCGCCAGCAGGTGCCCCTGCAGCGTCGTGACCTCCGCGCCGGGCACCACTTCGAAGCGGTAGCCGCGCCGCACGGCCAGGTTGCGCGCCTCCAGCCCGCCGGTCACGTCTTCATGGTCGGTGATCGCCACCACATCCAGGTCGGTCCGGTGCTCGATGTACTCCACCACCTGCGCCACCGAAGCCATCCCGTCGGACACCCGCGTGTGAATGTGGAGGTCCGCCTTACCCACAGGAGTGCACCCGCCAGAAGTCCTCGGTGAACGCCCATTGCCCCGGATCGCGCTTGAGATGAACTTCGAGCATCCGCCCAAACCGCTCGACGGCGCTCAGGATGTCGGCCTCCTCGTCATCGCTCTGCCCAACCCGGAACGGCTCCTCCACGTAAAGCCGGAACCGGTCCCGGCCGACCCGCGCGGTGAAGACGGGGAGCACCAACGCCTGCGAACGCCGCGCGATCTCCCAGGGCCCGCGCGGGAGCCGCACGTTTCGTCCGCAGAGCTCGACGCAGGCGCCGTTCCCCTGCATGTCCCGGTCGCCCATAAAGCCGACCAGCCCGCCCTCCTGCAGTGTTTCCAGGCAGGCGCGGATGCCCTGGAAACTCGTCTCATAGAACCGCCCGCCCGCCGAAGACCGCAGCTTCAGCAGGTAGCGCGACCACGCCCGCGGACGCTGCGCCTCGACCAGCGCGACGAACGGCCGGCCGCGGAACGTCAGCGCCTGGATGGCCAGCTCGGCGTTGCCGCTGTGCGCGCTCATCGCGATCACGGGTCCCGGCTCGCGCAGCGCGGCCAGCCGCTCGCCGTTCACCAGCTCCAGGTGGTCTGCTTCGAACCGCTCCATCAGCCGCTCCGGGATCGTGCAAAGGTCGACGAAGTAGCGGGCGATGTTCTGCGAGGCTTCGAGCGCCGCGGCCTCCGCCGCACGTTGGTCTCCTCCGACGAGTGGGAGCATGTTGCGGACAAGCTTCCGCCGCATCTCCGGCCGAAGCTGGAACGCCAGCCAGCCCACCCACGGCGCGATGACGTAGAACGGCCCCGGGAACCGCGCCACGAACGGCTGGAAACAGCGCAGGACCCACAGCCGCCCGCTCACGACTGCACGGCTCCCGCCCGCGCCGCCCACATCGGCCGGAACATGTACCACTGGTCAGGGTACTGGCGGATGAACCGCTCGTGGGCGTGCATGATCGCCTGGGTGAGGCTCTGGATGTCGGCCTGGTCGTCGCCGCTGCGCTCGGTGGCCAATGCGAAGTCGCACAGCGTCGTCACTTCTGGCCGCCGGGGGTCGATGCGAGCGAAGGCCGTCGGCACCACCGCCGCGCCCGTCCGCAACGCGAGCCGCGCGGGCCCGGCGGGCACCTCCACCTCTTCGCCGAAGAACGTCACCTTCACGCCGTCGCCGGGCGTCGGCCGGTCGATGAGCAGCGCGAGCAGCCCGTTCCCTTTGAGCGCCCGGAAGAGCGATGGCCCGGCCTTCTCCATCTTCACGATCCTCATGCCGAGGCGCGTCCGCGCGCCCATCACCATCGCGTCCAGGCGCGGGTCCGCGAACGTCTCCGCCACCACCGTCAGGGGATAGCCGCGGGCGGCCGCGGCCCCCGCGCCGAGGTCCCAGTTCCCGAAATGCATGCAGACGATGACCGCGCCCTTGCCCCGCTCCAGCACGCGCGAGAGCGCTTCGAACCGGCTTTGACCCTCTACTTCCTCGATCAGGCGGGCCGCCGGGATCGAGGGGAACCGGATGAAGTCCGCCAGGTACTTGCAGTAGTTCACCAGCGAGCGGCGCGCCACCCTGTCCCGCTCCCGCCGCGACGCGCCCGGCAATACCCGGCGATAGTTGCCCCGCATCGCCTTCCGCGCCCTCGGCCAGCAGTAGAACGCGATGCTGCCCAGCGCGGAAGCCACGGCATAGCTCAAGCGCTCCGGCATCCGCCGGACAACCGCCGAAGCTACCTTCCACGTTCGGTACTGGATGGTGCTCCCGAGTTTGGCCGACACATCGCTATCTTATCGGCGGCAACAGTTGTGGTATGTTGCCGCCGTGATACGAGCGGCGCCTTCGCTCCCAAACGAAACCGCGCGCGCCGCGCTGGGCTGTGCTGGAGCCTCACTCGGCTTCTGGCTTCTCGAGCTCATCGGTTCATATTGGGCCGTCGGAATGGGGCTGCTCGTCTTGATGGCGGCCGGCTTCGTTGCCGGCTGGCGGACCGCCTGGCTCGCTGTCCCGGCAGGTGTTTGGATGTTCAACGCGGCGTTCGTGGCAGCGGACTGCAGTCCTCAATGCGGTGAAGGGAGGGTGGGTCCTTCCCTGGACCGCGCCGTCTTGCTGACGGTACCGCTGGTTGCACTGGCAGAGTTGGGGGCCTGCGCCGAGTTGCTCATTCCGTTGCCACGGTTCGCCCGCAACTGGGGAGTTGCCCTCGTTACAGCCGCTGTCGCCGGAGCCGCGGTAGGCGCTGAATTGGCGGTGGTCGCAGGGGGCTGAACCCTCAAACCTCACACCTCAAACCTCATACCTTTACAATCCCCGCCATGGAGTTGAAGGCCACCGCCTACAGCGTCGACAACCGCATCGCCACGATCACCCTCAACCGGCCCCACCGGCTCAACGCCTGGACCGGCCGGATGCACACCGAATACCGCTGGTGCCTGGAACAGGCCGAAGAGAACAGCGAGGTGCGCTGCATCGTGGTCACCGGCGCTGGGCGCGGCTTCTGCGCCGGCGCCGACTCCCGGGCCCTGGACGGCCACATCGAAAAGGGTGGCTACGACTCCGGCACGGATGCCGACGAGCTGGCGAACCCCGGTTACGGCGTCCGGCCCGAGTTCGATACGAACTTCGCCTACCACTTCGGCCTTTCGAAACCAGTCATCGCGGCGATCAACGGCCCCGCCGCCGGCGTTGGCCTCGTCCTCGCGTGTTACGCAGACATCCGCTTTGCCGTGCCGGGGGCGAAGCTGACCACGGCCCACGGCCGCCTCGGCCTGCCCGCCGAATTCGGACTGTCATGGCTGCTCCCGCGGCTGATCGGCCTCTCACGCGCCCAGGAGCTGCTGCTCTCCAGCCGCGTCTTCCTCTCGGACGAGGCGGCCGAGCTCGGCCTCGTCCACCGGCTCGTCGAGCCAGATGGCCTGCTCCCCGCCGTCTACGAGTACGCCCGGGCGTTCACCCACGGCCTCGCGCCGTCATCGATTCGAGCCACGCGCCACCAGGTCTATACGGACCTCCATCGCGACGTCGGCTCCGCGGTTGTCGAAAGCGAGATGCTGCTCAACCAGATGACGACTTCGCACGAGTACCGCGAAGGCGTGCGGGCACTCCTCGAGAAGCGCGAACCGAACTTTTGACGAACCGCCAAGACGCCAAGACCGCCAAGACGCCAAGATGCCAAGAACGCCAAGGTTCTGAAGTACTGACAGTGTGTAAGTTCTTGGCGTCCTGGCGGTTCGGTCTCTCTACGCCAGCGTCTGCGCTGCCAGGCTGCTGATGGCCACGCCGCGTTTGCCCTGGGTCAGGTCGTCCATGAACCGCCAAGACGCCAAGACCGCCAAGGTTTCGAAGGACTGACAGTATGTAAGTTCTTGGCGTCTTGGCGGTTCCGCTTCTCTACGCCAGCGTCTGGGCCGCGAGGCTGCTGATGGCCACGCCGCGTTTGCCCTGGGTCAGGTCGTCGACGAAGCCCTCAGTGCAGTAGCCGACCGAGATGCCGGTCTCGGGGTCGCCCCAGCCGATCTGTCCGCCGGCGCCGCCGTGCCCGAACGCGCGTGGCGACGTGCTCCGGCCGAAGCCGCGCTGGAACGCCAGCCCGTCGTCGCCCGCGACAACTACCGTCAGGGCGCGGTTCACCGGCTGGTTGAAGATCAGGTCCCGGTGGAAGTCCTTCGTGCGCACCTTCGTCGCCCACTCGATGGTCTTGGCCTTCATGATGCGCGTGCCGTCCGCGGTCACGCCGCCGTTGACCAGCGGCTGGTAGAACATCGCGAGCTGCGCCGCCCCGGCGATGCCGCCGCCGCCCGGCACGCCCACGGCGCGCACCTCCGGCTTGTTGAAGGTGAGGATGGCGTCCGGCGTGACCTCGCCCCAGCCGCCCGGAGGCGGCGCCGGCGGCACCAGGTGCCGAACGTCAGCGACGCGTCCGTTCATCTCCGCTGGTAGCCCGAGGTAGAAGGTGTCCAGGCCGTTCGGCGCGAGGATGCGCTCGCGCACGTACGCGCGGAAGTCCTTGCCCGTGCGCCGCTCGATGATTTCGGCCAGCACCCAGTGCGCGCTGGTGGCGTGGTATTCGAACTTCGTGCCCGGCTCCCAGTTCAACCGCCACTGCGCGAACCGCGCCAGCCGCCGGTCCCGGTTCGCCCACTCCAGCGCGTTGAACGGCGCCATGGGGAAGCCGGCGATGTGGAGCATCACCTGCTCTACCGTGATGTTCTCTTTCCCGTTCGTCGCGAACTCAGGAATGATGTCCGCCACCTTCTCCTCGATCTTGAGGAGCCCGTCCTCGCATACCGTCCAGGTGGCCGCGCCGACCACTGCCTTGGTGCTGCTGAAGATGGTGTAGAGGGTGTCGTTCGTCGCTGGCGTTTCGGCAGTCCCGCCGCCATGGCAAACGGTGCCGTAGGTCCGGACGCCCGCGAGCTTTCCCTTCCGCGCGACCGCGACCTGGGCGCTCTTCAGCGTCCCGTCATCGACATCTCGCTTCGCCCGGGCGAACAGCGCTTCGAGCTTCTCCGAGTCGATACCGAGGTCCTCGGGCTTCGTCGCGACGATCTCAGTTATGGGCATCCATCATCCCTCCGGAATATCTGCAACACCGCAACATACGCCGTTCCCGGCGGCCCTGAAAGAAGCAAGGAACCGCCAAGGACGCCAAGGACGCCAAGGTCTCTGGTGAGATGTTGTGAGCTGGCGCCATTCCCGAAATAGGGGAAGACGGAGGGAACCGCTAAGACGCCAAGGACGCCAAGAACGCAGAGTCGCAGAGGGCGCGGAGGAGTTGTGGGGTGGCCCCGGCAACGCGGAGCGCGTTCCGAAATTCCTCGGCGTCCTTGGCGGTTCCCCCCTTGCGCCGCCCCACCTTCCGTAAGGGACATCCGGGAAAAACCCGGCAGTTCTCTAGCTGCACCGGCCGTACACTTCGAACGAAGCGAGAGCGCGGAAGCACACGAGACGCGGAGACGCCCGGCGTGAAAACCACCATCCAGATCGCCACCGTCGACGGCCCGGAGACCATCGAGGCCGAAGTCTTCGGTGACCTTTTCGCCGTCCACCCCGACCTCACCCCAACCGCGGATGGCTGGACGCTCACGCACATGCCGACCGGGATGATGGCCCTGAGCGGGATCGAACACGAATACGCGGCGCTCGCCCTGGCCGAAAGGCTCGTCACGCTGGGCGCGGCGTTCTGGCGCGTGCCCAAGAACGTCCATTTCGGCGAATCGGCCCCGCCGGAAGTCCGCCGCATCCTCGCCCGCTGGAAATTGGACCAGGAATTCAGCCTCGAATAGCGGCGCGGACTTCTTGTGCGCGCGGCGCACGATTTTGACTTCTTCAAGAAGTCGCAAGAAGTGCTTTCAGATTCGGAGCCGGTGACTTCTTGCGGACTACTTGAGTACTTCTTGGGCGCTTCTTGCGGGACTTCTTTTCTCGCGGCCGCGACGCCGCGCTGAATGGCCGGTGAGGCGTCGAGAGCCGAATGGGGGTTCGAGGAAGATGGCCGAACTGAGCAGGTGGGACGCGCGCATTTGGGCGCGGCCCTCACCCCCGACCCCTCTCCCGACTCCTGCGTCGCGGGAGAGGGGAGTGCGGGGTGGAAGCGTTCGGGGCTGGGCGGGCGGTTGATGTGGGTTTGGTTGCATAGTTGCTTCCTTGTGGGCGCGGTTTGGATGGGGGGTTGGTGGCGGCTCTCACCCCAAGGTAGGGAGTTTCGTTCCCGACTCCTGCGTCGCGGGAGAGGGGAGAGCGGGGTGGAAGCGTTCGGGGATGCGCGCGGGGCGGTTGTTGTGGGTTCGGCTGCGCAGCCGCTTCCTTGCGGGCGCGGCTTGGATGGGGGTTGCTGGCGGCTGAGCGCGACACCTGCGTCGCGGGGAGGGCGGGGTGCGGACGTTCGGGGCTGCGTCTGGCGGTGGTGGTGGTTTCGGCCGCGCAGCCGCTTCCTTGTGGGCGCGGCTTGGATGGGGGTTGCTGGCGGCCCATCTCTCCCGACTCCTGCGTCGCGGGAGAGGGGAGGGCGGGGTGGAGGCGTTCGGGGATGCGCGTGGCGGTTGTTGTGGTTCGACTGCGCAGCCGCTTCCTTGCGGGCGCGGCTTGGATGGATGGGTTGCTGCCGGCCCTCACTCCCGGGTAGGGATTCTCTCGCCCGACTGCTGCGTCGCGGGAGAGGGGAGCGCGGGCGTGGAAGCGTTCGGGGATGCGCGTGGCGGTTGTTGTGGTTCGACTGCGCAGCCGCTTCCTTGCGGGCGCGGCTTTGATGGAGCGCCAGCGCGAATCACCCCCTCTCCATCGAATGGAGAGGGGGCAGGGGGTGAGGTAACATCGTCCCACGCCTCCGTAGCTCAGGGGACAGAGCAGGTGCCTTCTAATCACCTGGCCGCAGGTTCGAGTCCTGCCGGGGGCGCCAGGGTAATTTTGGATTGGGGATTTCGGATTTGGGATTGCCCGTTCCTTTCCCCACCCGGCCAGGGTGATTCACGATTGCCGATTCACGATTCCCCGCCACTCGCAAGGAGCCGCACCATGCGTGTCCGCGTTGACCTCAACATTTCCCTCGATGGCTTCGCCACGACCACCGACCAGACGCCCGAAAACCCCTTCGGCGAAGACTGGGGGCGCATGACCGCTGCCTACGCCGCCACGCGCACCTTCCAGCAGCGCGTCATGGGCGACACCACCGGCGCAGGCACCACCGGCGTCGATGAGAAGTACGCCGCGCAGTACTTCGAAGCCGTAAGCGCCGAAATCATGGGCGCGGGCATGTTCGGCTTCCACAATTTCCCGGACGACCCGAACTGGCGCGGCTGGTGGGGCGACAACCCGCCCTTCCATTGCCCGGTCTACGTCCTCACGCACACGCCCCGCCCGAGCATGGAGATGGAGGGCGGCACCACCTTCCACTTCCTTTCGGCCGCGCCGGAAGAAGCGCTCGCGCTCGCCGTGAAGAGCGCCAACGGCGGCGATGTCCGCATCGGCGGCGGCCCGACGGTGGTCCGTGAGTTCCTGAAGCGCGGACTCGTCGACCAGCTCCACGTCGCTATCGCGCCGATCATCATCGGCAGCGGCATCCGCCTCTGGGACGACCTCCGCGGCCTCGAACAGTCATGCGATGTGGTGACGGAGACGGCGGAGAGCGGGACGGTGCACGTCACGTTCAGCCGGAGGGGCTGACCAGGCGCATGCACACGCCCCTGTCAGTACTGCAGTCTTCGGGCCGCTGAGGCGGTGAAGGGAGTTAGGGCCGTGGCCTTTAGTTCACCCCACAAAGCCGCCAACGTGGCCGCCCTCGCGGACGGCATGGCACTCTTCGAGGACATGGCCCGCCATCACATCGACGGCATCACCCAGTTCGGCGAGGCGATGACAAGGCCCTTCAATTCTTTCGACACGGCGACGATGCATCTCGGGATGCATGGCTACAACCTGTTCGAAGCGGGCATCGACTTGGTTCTGCAGGGCCGATTCGATGTTGCATCATATCTGTATCGATCCCTGCGGGACTGTCACGATTTGGTCTTGCTGGTCGGAGACGATCCCGAGTTAGCAGAACGGTTGCTCAACGACGAGATCGAAGTGAAGGTCGGAGACGAGAAAAAAGCTGCGGTGGGTCGGCTCAGGGCAACCGATGCTGCAGCTGCCGCGCAATGGGACAGACTGTTCAAATCTGAAAACGCAGAGTATCAGCGACTGTCGCATGTAGGCCCAGGACACTTTGGGATGGTACTGACCCTCCCGGATGCGAACGGAGACCGATTTCCCGTGCTCGGCGGCATGGACGCCGGCGAGGGCTCACGCGCGTTTGCGAGGGTCTTCGTCATGAACGAAGCGACTCTACTGTTGGTTCTGGGGATGAGCTGGCAGGACAAGCTGAGCGCCAACTGGGCGGATAGGACAAAGGTTCTGGTAGCTCGCGCCGCTGAATGGTTGTCGTGACTCACGACACCCCTCACTCCTCTCACCTCCATGTAAACTCCCCCCACAATGCAAATCTCTGACTCCGTCCGCGCTGTCCTCGTCGCCGACGAGAACCCCATGCACCCCGACTTCACCGGCATCTACCTGGTCGGCAAGAAGGGCCAGCAATCCCTCACCATCGACTCCGGCGAGGCCATCGACCGCTACCAGTGGTTCCTGCGCGGCTACCTCGCCGCCGTCGAAAAGGAAGAGATTGCCATCGCCACCATCACCCACCACCACTCGGACCACTCCGGGAACCTGAAGTGGGCGAAGGAATTCCTCAAGGCCGACATCACCATCCCTTCGAACGGCCGGCCGCTGCTCAAGGGCCGCATCCCGGCGAAGGTCGACACCTTGAAGGACGGCGACGTCATCGACCTCGATGGCGGGGTGCGCGTCCAGGTGCTGGCAACGCCGGGCCACAGCGTCGATTCGCTCTGCTTCTACATCGAAGAAGAAGGCGTGCTCTTCTCCGGCGACACGCTGCTCGGCAGCTCGACGACCACGGTCGGTGACCTCGCGGCCTACCGGGCTTCGCTCAAGCGCCTGAGCGAACTGCCGAACCTGAAGGTCATGTGCCCCGGCCACGGCAAGATCATCAACGACCCGCGCGAACGCCTGCAGATGTACATCAAGCACCGCGACATGCGGGAGCAGCAGATCCTCGGCGTGCTCCAGGGCGGCGGCGCCGTCAGCAGCTGGGACATCATGCTCCAGCTCTACCCGGACATCGATAAGCGGCTCCGGCGCGCCGCCGACAACAACGTCCGCTCGCACCTCAAGCAGCTTGGCGACGAAGGCCGCATCAAGGTCTATGAGGGCAAGCCGCGCCGCGCCAAAGCCGCCACCGCCGTCCAGAAGGACGTGGAGCACGCACGCGAACGCGACCTCGCGATCAAGAAGGGCAAGAAGCTCGAAGCCGAACAGCGCCGCGCCGAAATTCGCGCGCAGGAGAACCCGCCCACGAGCGAGTGGAAGGAACCGCCGCGCTACGAACTGGTGTAGCGCGTCTTGCCGGGGTGAGGGCAGGAATGCACAGCACGCCGATCACGTTCGAATCGGACGGCGCCCGCCTCTCGGGCACGCTCACGCTGCCGCCACGCGAAGGCCCGCACCCGGTGGTCGGCCTCCTCCACGGGGCGAGCTGGGGCTGCGCGCGGTGTACGCCGCGTTCGTGGAAGCGTTTGTCGAAGCCGGCGTTGGTTAGTGCCACGAGTGCGAACGAGGGCGAACACGAGCGAACATCCGAGGCGCGCACGCAGTAAGCGCTGGGACCTGGGCTCACCATTGCCGCCACGCGGCTGCATGCATGTGCGCTCGCGTCCCGTGGCGCTGCCGCTGAGTAAGCGTTTGACATGCGGGTGGCTGACGCCAGCGGAGACGGAGCTCCGCGACTACGCTCGGGGCCACCCTCTACTCCCTAACTTCTACCGCCTCACCCCTAACCCCTCCCCGTGGTACGGTTAGTCCTCCGTGGCCCACCTCCGGGCCTCTTATCCCTCTCCTACGGACTTTGCCCCATGACCAGGGTCGGCATCATGGAAACGGCCATCCGCGATGGCCACCAGTCGCTTCTGGCGACGCGCATGCGCACCGAGGACATGCTCCCCGTCCTCGAACTGATGGATTCCGTCGGTTACCACAGCATTGAGTGCTGGGGCGGCGCGACCTTCGATACGTCGATGCGGTTCCTCAAGGAGGACCCGTGGGAGCGGCTTCGCGAAATCAAGAAGCGCCTGAAGAACACCCCCACGCAGATGCTGCTCCGGGGCCAGAACGCGGTCGGCTACCGCCACTACGCGGACGACGTGATCGACGCGTTCTGCGACCGGTCGGTCGCGAACGGGATGGACATCTTCCGGATTTTCGACGCGCTGAACGACGTTCGGAACCTGGAGACGGCCTTCCGGGCGGTGAAGAAGGCCGGCGGGCACGTGCAGGGGACCATCTGCTACACGATCAGCCCGGTGCACACGGTGGACGTGTTCGCGAAGCAGGCGGACACGATGGTGCAGATGGGCGCGGATTCGCTCTGCATCAAGGACATGGCCGGACTGCTCAGCCCGATGATGGCGAAGGCGCTGGTCACGCGGCTGAAGAACGACCACCCGCAGATGCTGGTGCAGATGCACTGTCACGACACCTCTGGCTACAGCGAGATGGCGTACCTGATGGGCGTGCAGTCCGGCGCGGACGTGATCGACTGCGCGATCAGCTCGCTCGCGGGCGGCACGAGCCAGCCGGCAACGGAGACGCTGGTGGCGGCGCTGGCGGAGGACCCGGAACACGCGACCGGGCTGGATATGAAGAAGCTGGAAGAGCTGGCGGCCTACTTCAAGAACGTGCGCCGCAAGTACTGGAAGTTCGAAAGCGGCTTGCTCGGGGTCGATGCGGGCGTGCTTTCGCACCAGGTGCCGGGCGGCATGATTTCGAACCTGGTTGGGCAACTCCGGGAGCAGAACGCGGAAGCGCGATTGCCGGAAGTGCTGGCCGAAAACGCGAAGGTGCGCGAGGACCTCGGCTTCCCGCCGCTGGTCACGCCGAGTTCGCAGATTGTCGGCACGCAAGCGGTGCTGAACGTGCTGACCGGCAGCCGCTACGGCACGGTGACGAAGGAGACGCGGAACCTGGCGAAGGGCGCCTACGGGGCGACCGCGACGCCGATCGCGCCGGACGTGCTGAAGGAGCTGCTCGGCGACGAACAGCCGATCACGCACCGCCCGGCCGATGACCTGGCGCCCGAAATCGAGACGGCGAAGGCGGAAATCGGCGACACGGCGAAAGACATCGACGACGTGCTGAGTTACCTGATGTTCCCGCAGCCGGCGAAGGAGTTCCTCGAGTGGCGCAACAGCGGTGGCGGGCCGGAACGCGAGCTGGTGGCGGCAATCGTCGGCGCGCTCGCCATCGGCGAGAAGAAAGCGCCCGCACCGGCGCCGGCCCAGCAGATGGCAATGAACGGCGGCGAACCCCAGGCATGGCGCAACTTCGGCCGCATGCGGCAGATGCGGTAGGGAGACAGACATGGCGACAGTGAAAGTTGGCGGCAGGGATTACAACGTCGAAGTCCGCGGCGACAAAGTCGTGGTGGACGGGCACGAGTACGACATCAAGGTCCGCGAGGAGCCGGCGTTCGCAACGGTGACCGCGGGCGGCGTGCAGTACCGGGTGCAGCTTCCCCCGGCGGGCGCTCGTGATAACGCGATGATGGCGGTGCAGGTGGACTACCGGCCGTTCACGGTGGAGATCGACGGGCGGCTGAGCACCGGCCCGGCGCCTCGGGAGCGCAAGGCGAGCGGCCCGGCCGCCGGTGGCGCGACCGCGGCGGCGGTGAAGGGCGGTGTGGCGGCGCAAATCGCCGGGCGCGTGCTCAGCATCAAGGTCAACGTCGGCGATACGGTCGCGAAGGGCGACGTGTTGCTCCTGCTGGAAGCGATGAAGATGGAGAACGAGATCAAGGCGCCCGGCAGCGGCATCGTCAAGGACATCCCGGTGGCCGAGGGCGGGCGGGTTTCAGAAGGCCAGGTGCTGGTGGTGATCGAGGCGGACTGACGATTGTGGATTGGGGATTTCGGATTGGGGATTGCCCCCAGACCGCCCCGAACGAGACGCGAACAAACAGGGCAGCCGGTTGGCTGCCCTGTTTGTTGTAGTGCCGGGTGCGAGGTTTCGATAGCTGTCGCTTGGCTTCTCAGGGAGGAGTGACGGCGCACCACTCCTTACCAGTCGCGGCTCAGATGGAGGGGGTGCGAAGAAACAGGGCAGCCTGTTGCTGCCCTGTTTGTTGTGGTGCTACTCGCGAGGGTTCGATGGCTGTCGCGTGCCTCCGTGGGAGGAGTGACAGCGCACCGCTCCTTACCAGTCGCGGCTCAGATGGAGGGGGTGGGCGGTGTTAGCCGCCGCGGAGGGTCTTGAGCTGGTTCGCGTGGTCGTTGAGGTGGTAGCTGACCACGCCCATCAGGCCGCCGACGGACTGTTTGCCGAGCTGGCCGGCTTCGAATTCGATGCTGAGCTGGTCATCCTGGACCTTCGAGACGACGTCCAAGAGGAGGCCGTGGCAGCGCTTCGTTTCGTCGACGGCGGCCGCGGGGTCGGGGAGGGCGACGCGGGCGGGCGCGGGGCCTTCGATACCGCAGGCGCGGGCGATGCCCATGGCGAAGAACGGGCCTGCGCCGGCGATGTGCTCGGCGACCTGGCGGGCGCACCAGGCGTCCTCGCCTTCGGCGGCGCCGGCGGGCTTGGTGTCCCAGACGCTGGCGGCCTGGGCGAGTTCGGCGATGTAGGTGGCGAATGCGGCGTCTATGGCGGCGCGGGCTTCAGCGGCGGTTGCCAAGGTGCGTATTCCTCTTCCGAATCAGATTCGGAGCGGGATTCTGGGGCAGATGGTTGCAACACGCTACTCACGGGGGCGCGGGGCCGGCCCAGCGGGCGGGTTTCCTGTTTCCGAACCTCCGCTATGATTCGGAGTCGAAACAAACGCGGGCGCCGAGCCGCGAACTCGTGGAGCTGGAATGCTGGCCTATTTGCCTTTCCTCGTGAGCGCAAGCAGCCTGGGAGTGATCTGCCTGATCATTTTCCTCGGAAGCAGCATGATTCTGACGATCCCGGTCTTTGCGACGCGGGGGATGACGCAGGCGGTGTGGACGGGCGTCGTTGGGTTCGCGCTGACCGTGGAGATTGCGGTGATGATCTTGCTGGTGGTGTTGACGAGCCGCGGCGATATTTTCCAGTAACGTCCGGACAGAACAGGAACACGCGAACGGCGGCCGTACAACGGCCGCCGTTTTGGTCTCCGGGCTGACGCGTGACGGTGATGGGAGTTCGAGCGCCCACCGCTCGTTACCAGTCGCGGCTCAGAGGGGGCGCGCGGTGTCAGAGGAGGCCCACCGCCGCGGTTTGGTGCGCGGGCTGACGCGTGGCGGTGATGGGAGTTCGAGAGCACACCGCTCCTTACCGCCGGCAAGAGGATAGGCCCGGTAGTGGGGAGGGGAACTTGGGGCGATTCAGTCGTGGTCGGCGATGGTTGTCGCGCTGCTCGTGGGCGGGCGAGGTCTTCCGCCCTCGCCTCTGATCTGGGGTGAGTCAGGCTGGCGCGTGGCGTTCGACGGGGTCGGGCCACCCGCTTACTGCCGTGCGCGGTTCGGTTGTGGGCACCGCCCTCCGTTACGGCAGGAACGGGTTCAGGCCCGATATTGGGGGAAAGAAACCGTGTCCATTGGTCGTACGTTTCCGTCGTGGTGCCAATGTATGTTCCTTAGCAGTCGCGGCTCAGATGGGGCGCGCGGCGTTGGAGGAGGCGTTGCAACCCTCTTTCACAGTCGGGTCTCGGGTGGTCGCGTGCCGCGTCCGCGTTGAACCGCACGCCTACGTAACGGTGGCCCGACTATGAAGGAGGGTGTGCGGTGACTCCTGGCCCGTTAGCCCAGCACTGCTTTCACGTTCCTCAACCAGGCACGTCCGGTCGCTGCCTTCAACCAACGTGGCAAGCCGAGTGCGAACCGTCCTTTGCAGTCGGGGCACGGATGGGGGCGCTGGGTTTTAGAGGATGCTGCGTTGCAGCGGAGGCCCCACCGCCGCCGTTTTGGTGTCCGGGCTGACGCGTGACGGTGACGGGAGTTCGAAATCCCACCGCTCCTTACCAGTCGCGGCTCAGATGGGGGCGCGGCGTTGGAGGAGGCGTTGCAACCCTCCTTCACAGTCGGGTCTCGGGTGGCCGCGTGCCGCGTCCGCGTTGAACCGCACGCCTAAGTAACGGTGGCCCGACTGTGAAGGAGGGTATGCGGTGACTCCTGGCCCGTTAGCCCAGCACTGCTTTCACGTTCCTCAACCAGGCATGTCCGGTCGCTGCCTGCAACCAGGGCACGGATGGGGGCGCTGGGTTTTAGAGGATGCTGCGTTGCAGCGGAGGCCCCACCGCCGCCGTTTTCTGTGCGCGGGCTGACGCGTGACGGTGACGGGGGTGTGAGAGCCCACCGCTCCTTGCCAGTCGCGGCTCAGATGGAGGCGCGGTGTTAGAGGAGGCGGCGGATCGGTTTGCGGCCGGGGCGCGGGTCATAGTTGCTTTTGAACATTTCGAGCTTGTCGCGCTCGATCAGGTATTTGCCGGCGAAAAGGGTCGCGGGGATCTTCTTCTGCTTGATCAGCCGGCGAAGGCTCTGGGGGTGGATGGCGAGTTCGCGTGCCGCCTCGACGAGGTCGAGGTAGTTGTCGAACGGGGTGATGATGGCCATGAGTCGGCGTGGACCTCGGGGTGAAGGTAGGCCAAATCGCTCAATTGCTTAGGCAGATCGAACGTTAGCACTGCGTTATGACTATTGTCTACACCCCCTAGCATTTACTCCGGAAGGCCCGCGTCGCAGCGTCGCGCTGACTCCGGGACGCCGGCGTTGCGGCGTGCCGGGGGTGGTCAACGGGTGGCGACGACACAGAGCCGCGCCCGGGAGGACGCCGGGGCGTTGGCAGCGGCACAGGCATTTCCGTGGGCGCCCAGAGTGCGAGAACAGGTCGGAACAGGCTAGGATGTGCTCATGGCTAATGTGCAGGAGATCATCGAAGCCGCGCTGGAGCTCGACCCGGCCGACCTTGAGCAGTTGCTCGCCGAGATCGCCGGGCGGCTCGCCGATCCACCGATTAGCCAGGAGTGGCTGGATGTCGCCCGCGCTCGCAGCGCTGAACTCGCTTCTGGTGTGACGACCCCCGTGCCATGGTCTGAAGTAAGGGAGCGCATGTGGCGCAAAGTGAATGGCGCGAGCGATTGAGCTCGATCCGGCGGCTGAAAAGGAACTGGACGATGCGATCGAGTTCCTTGGCAGCAACTCGGTGGCAGGCAGGCGGCTTGCGACAGCGATCGACCGCGCCTTCTCGACGCTCGTCGATTCGCTGATGCAGGGAAACAGGTGGACGGTTCTCTCCGAGCGCTCTATCTGCCCCGAACCAGTTACAGCATGATCTACGAAGTCGAGACCCACGCTATCCGTGTGCTGGTGTTCGCGCACGCAGCGCGCCGCCCGGGATATTGGCGCAACCGCCGGTAGCCGCTCAGAAAACCTCGTTCAATTCGAAGGCTCGTAAGGTCCCGGCGCGCCCGAACCTCGCAGTCTCAGGCTGCCGGGCCCTGCCCGGTGATGTACTCGGTCATCTGGCGGATGTGGTCTTCCTGGTGGAGCGTGATCCAGCGCATCAGGTCGCCGATCGAGACCATGCCGACAACCTCACCGCCTTCGAGCACGGGGAGATGGCGGAACCGCCGCGTGGTCATCAGCGTCATCGCCTCTTCCACGTGGAGCCCCGGAGAGATGGTCATCACGTCACGCGACATGACGCTGCTCACCCGTGTCTGGGCAGGGTCCCGGTCAGCATCGACAACGCGGCGAAGGACGTCGCGCTCGGTGAACATCCCCACGGGGCGGCCCGCATCGACGACCAGGAGGGCGCCGACGCCTTTCTCGTTCATCTCGCGGACCGCGTCCGAGACGGTCGCACTCCGGGAGACGGTGTAGACCTGGCGTCCTTTTTCAGCGAGGACGCTGCTGACGAAGCCGAACACGGAACACCTCCGTAATGCTGGTAATTTCAGTATAGGGAGGTGTCAAGCGGGTCCCGGGTTGGTTTGTCCGTTGGGATGTCGCCGCGAGGCTCAGTCGCGCTTCGGCTTCATCGCGTAGATTCGCCGGACGTCGATTTCGACTTCCACCGTCTCGGCCGATCCGCGGGTGGATTCCGTGCCGGGCACGACCTTCGCGCGGCCATAGACCATGGCGACGGCGCCATCGCTGTTCTTGGAAAGCGCGACCCGGTTGTTTGTCCGGAGGTCCTGAGCGCGCACCGAGCCGGTGAACATTCGCATCGTGAGCCGGCCGTCATCCTGGAAGTCCGCATGAATGACGGCGATGTGCGGCTGCCCGTTCGAGCCAACGCTCGAAACCGTGCACCAGCGCTGCCCGCCCCACATGGCCAGGAAGTCGTCCGCTGACAGCCGCCAGTCGTCGCGAGCGAAGACGCGGCCGACTTCCGGCGACGCCGACCGCGCTGACCGGTCGAGGATGGTTTGGATTCGAGTGACGAGGTCCTTCGGGGCTTCCACGGCGTATCTCCATTCGGTCCCATTCGGCTGACGCTCAACTGGCGACGCGGGAACCCGAGCCAAAGCCTACATTAGCCACGGCTTATCTCACAGGTTAGGTATGCAATGGCATGCGAGCCGTGCAG
>JAXLXA010000015.1:0-100531 GCA_046328215.1 Dehalococcoidia bacterium
AGAGCTCCGCAAGCCCGGCGGTGAGGCCGACGGACAGCGCGCTCGAACTGCTCAGTCCACCACTCGTCGGGAGGTCCGAGTCGCTGAGGACGTTCGCGCCTTTGCCTCCGGCGATTCCGCGTAGCTCTTCGAGCACCCCGGCCACATAGCGGTGCCAGGGTTCGGATTCGCGGCCCGCCGCGCGGCGAGAAATGCGCGCCTCCCGCGGGAACTGCTTGGAGACCACCGTTACCACGGCATCCTCGGTGGCGGTCAGCGCGAACGTGGCGCCGCGGTCAATCGCGATCGGCAGCACCGGCAGGCCGTTGTAGTCGGTGTGCTCACCGATGAGGTTGACGCGTCCGGGAGCGAACGCCACCAGCTCCGGCGCGCCGCCGAACCGCTCGACGAACGCGTCTCGCACCAGGTCGGGATCAATCATGGTCTGAAGCGTAGCAGCGGCCGGAGTACGGGTAGAATCGGCTGGTGACCACACTGCCCCCAAACTCCGGGATGCCCAGCACGCGCGGGCTCAACTTCTTCGAAGCTGACCCGAACCTTCTCCACGCGCTTCGCACCTACGCGGCCGCTCGGGACGTCGAGCGCGCGCTCCCGCATCTGCGAGAGCTCGGCCGCGTTGCGGGCTCGGAGCTCGATGAGCTGGCTGCCCAGGCTGACCGCAACCCGCCCGTCCTGCGCAACTTCGATGAGCACGGCAATCGCGTCGACGAGATCGAGTACCACCCTTCGTTCGTCGCGATGCAGAAGATCGGCTTCGCGGACTTCGGGTTCGCGGCGATGTCGCATCGCGAGGGCGTGCTTGGCTGGCCCACGCGGGTGCCTCACGTGGTCAAGTACGCGCTCTCCTACCTGTTCGTGCAGGCGGAGTTCGGCCTCTTCTGCCCGATCTCGATGACGGATTCAGCAGCGCGCGTGCTCGCCCAATTCGGCCCGGACGAGCTGCGCAAGCGCTACCTCCCCGGCCTGACGTCAACCAATTTCGATTCACTGCTGCAGTCCGCACAGCTCCTCACCGAGCGGACCGGCGGCAGTGATGTGGGCGCGAACGAGTGCGTCGCCCGTGAGGTGAACGGTGAATGGCGTCTCAGCGGCGAGAAGTGGTTCTGCTCCAACGTCGGGGCCGACATCCACCTCACGCTCGCGCGGTCCGCAGGAGCTCCAGACGGCACCAGGGGCCTGGGCATGTTCCTCGTCCCCCGGCTGCTGCCGGACGGCACGCAAAACAGCTACACCGTCCGCCGGCTCAAGGAAAAACTGGGCTCGAAGTCCATGCCCACCGGCGAATACGAGTTCCACGACGCCGTCGGCTATCCCGTGGGTGACATTGGCCGCGGGTTCGCTCAGATGACCGAGATGATCAACGTCTCCCGGCTCTCCAATGGCATGCGCGCGGCAGCCCTCATGCGCCGTTCGGTCCTCGAAGCCGTGGTCCACGCGAGGGGCCGCTCCGCGTTCGGAAAGGCGCTCATCGACCTGCCCCTGCTCCGCGAACAGCTCTTCGAGATGACCCTGGACGCAAAGGCCGCGCTCTCGATCGTCCTTTACGCCGCGCGCACCCTGGACGAAGCCGACGCGGGATCGGAGTTCCACGAAAAGGTCATCCGCATCGTCACGCCGCTGATCAAGTACGCGGTGTGCCGGCGCGCCCGCACCGTCGCCGGGATGTCGATGAACGTGCGTGGCGGCAACGGCTACATCGAAGAGTGGGTGAATGCGCGGCTCCTGCGCGACGCGCACCTCGGCAGCATCTGGGAAGGCTCGGAGAACGTCGTCGCGCTCGATGTCGCCCGCGCGGCCGCCCGGAACCGCGCCCACGACGCGCTCTTCCGCGACCTCGAATCCCGCCTGGATACCCTCAGCGACCCGGAAGTGCTTCGCCTCTCGCAGCCGGTGCGCCTGAGGCTGATGGAGGTCGCGTCGCGCTTCGAAGCCCTTCTTTCCGGCGACGAGGACCTGCGCGAGGCCCGGATGACCGCCATGTGCGACCGCCTTGCCGCGCTGGTCTGCACGGTCCTCCTCCTTGGAGAAGCCGACGCCCAGGCGCTCGCGGGCCTCGACTACCGCAAGCTGCTCGTCGCCAACGAGTATCGCAAACGCCACCTGGACCGCGTTGACCCGCTCGACCTCGGCGACGAGGGCATCACGTTCCTGGACGAGGTGATCGACGGTGGGCGCGTGCCGGCCGCGGCCATCGCCGGGTGGTAGAATGAGGGCTATGGCGCTACCCGAGCCCGTACTTCGCATCCCTCCGCTCAACCAGGGTGATCACCTCACGCGCGAGGAATTCGAGCGTCGCTGGGAACTCCATCCAGAGATAAAGAAGGCGGAACTGATCAATGGCATGGTGTTCATCGAGATGACTGTCAGCCGATGGCACGGCAAGCCTCACGCAAGTCTCAACACGTGGCTCGGCGTCTATGCGAGCACCCGCCCCGAGATTGAAATCCTCGACAACGCCACAGTCCGCCTGGGGCGCGATGACGTGCAACCCGATGTGCTCGTCAGGCGTATCGATGGAGGGACCAGCACCGTAGCAGAAGACAATTGCATCTTCGGACCGCCGGAACTGGTCGTGGAAGTGGCTGCCAGTTCGACTTCATACGATCTCTTCACGAAGAAAGACTTGTACCGTCGCGCTGGCGTCTCGGAATACCTGGTCTGGCAGGTGTATGAACGCCGAATAGCCTGGTGGTCGCTTCGCGACGGCGCATACCAGGCAATTGCTCAGGATCACGATGGCTTGCTCCACAGCCTCGCCCTCCCCGGTCTGCGGCTGTCTCCCGAGTCGATGATCAACGGCGATATGGCCGCCGTCCTCGCTGCCCTCAGCTGATGCCCATCCGCGCGGTCCTCTTCGATGTCGGCGGGCCGCTGGACACCGAGGTTCTGCACGAGCAGGGGATCGACGACGGCATCATCAGGGCCTTCGCACAGCACGGCGTCACCGTCTCCCGTAGCGATCTCGACCGGGCCAGCGACGCCGCCGTCGCGAGTTTCGCGCCCAACGCGTACGCGGCGATGGCCTGGCAACTCTCCCACTGTGACCTCCCGCTCTTCGAGCGCGTCTGGACCGAGTTTCGCCGCCACGACGCCGCGCGGGCGTCCTACCGCGGCGGCATCGAACTGCGCGAAGGAATACCGGAGCTGCTCCGGGAGCTTCACAACCGTGGCATCAAACTCGGCCTTGCCGCGAATCAGCCCGCGCGCATCATCGCTGCGCTCGATTCGCACGGCATCGGCCAGCTTTTCGCCCACCGCGAGGTGAGCGAGCACCACGGCTACCGCAAGCCCGACGTGCGCCTCTTCCTGCGCGCCTGCGACGACCTCGCCGTGAAGCCCGAGGAATGCGTCATGGTTGGCGACCGCATCGACAACGACATCGCGCCGGCGAGACTCCTCGGCATGCGGACGGTCCTCTTTCGGACCGGCCGGCACATCAGGCAACAGCCGCGCTCGCCGGACGAAATTCCCGACGCGCAAGTCCACGATGTCGCGGGCCTCAAGGTCGCGATCGAAGCTCTTCTTCGCTCTTCGTAACCAGCGAAACCGGGTAACGCGTGTCCGACCTACTGGAACGTCCCGCTTCCACCCCGCAGCCGCGGGTCCAACAGGTCCCGCAGCGCGTCGCCAAGCATGTTGAAGCCGAACACCGCGAGGCTCAGGGTGATGCCCGGCCCGAGCGCCAACCATGGCGCCTGGGTCATGAAGCCGCGCGCCTCACGGTTGAGCATGCCGCCCCAGGAAGGGATGTTCGGCGGCACGCCGAAGCCCAGGAAGCTGAGCGAAGCCTCGAACAGGATCGCTGTCCCGAACCCGAGCGTGGCCAGCGTGATGACCGGTGGGAGCACGTTTGGCAGCACATGGACGAAGATCATCCGAACGTGGCCGCAACCCACCGCGCGCGAAGCTTCGATGTAGGTCAGGCCTTTCACCGTGAGCACCGTGCTGCGAATGATGCGCGAAGCCCCCACGCCCAGCAGGATGCCGATGCTGATGATCAGCAGGATGACCTGGGTCGAGAAAATCCCTTCTTCCGGCAGACCGGGCGCATCGGAGTCGCGGAAGATCGCGATCAGGGAGAGCAGGAAGATGAGGCCCGGGAACGCAATGAAGGCATCAACCGCGCGCTGAAGGATGATGTCCAGCCAGCCGCCGAAGTAACCGCTCAAGGTACCGACGGTGACCGAGAGGAGGACCGAGGTAGCCACGGCGAGCAAGCCGACCCACATCGAGACCCGGGCGCCGTAGATCACGCGCGCGAAAACGTCACGGCCGAGATTGTCCGTGCCCATCGGGTGGGCGAGGGAAGGCCCCATCAACCGCGTGCCGGCACCGAGCTCGTTGGGCCCATACGGTACGAGCGATGCGCCGATCGCAGCGAGCGCAATGACGAGGACGATGATCGCGCCCATCAACCCCAGCGGCTTCTCCCGGATCAGGCGCCGCACGACGTCGGCGATGCCGCCGGGGCGCCGCGCGGCCTTCGTTGGCGCCAGTTCGAGGTCAAGGGTCGAGACGGTTTGTTCGCGCGCCATGGCTCTCCCTTACGTCCTCACGAATACCGGATGCGCGGGTCCAACCACGCATACGAAAGGTCGATGACAAGGTTCACCACCACGATGACCGTGGCCAGCACGAGCACCACCCCCTGCACGCTCGGGTAGTCACGCTGGAGTATCGCCCCGACGAAGTACCGGCCGACACCTGGCATGTTGAAGATGGTCTCGAGGATGATCGTGCCGCTCACGGCCGTCCCAACCTGCAATCCGACGATGGTGATGACGGGGATGAGCGCGTTCTTCATCGCGTGCCGGAAGATGACGGATCGCTCGCGCAGACCCTTGGCCCACGCCGTCCTGATGTAGTCCTGGCGGAGCACTTCAAGCATCATCGTCCGGGTCAGGCGCATGACGCCCCCGGCCAGCGAAAGGCCGAGCAGCGTCGCCGGCGCAAGGAAGTAGTACAGGTGCGAGAACGGCCCCGCCGACCAGCCCTTGTAGATCAACGGTGGCGTCCAACCCCACTTCGGCCCGAACACGATGATGATCGTCGCGCTGAAGAAGTAGGGGACGGACAGCGCCAGGATGGCGAAGCTCCGCGCCACGTAGTCACTGATGGTGTCCTGGCGGATGGCCGAGAGCACGCCAATCGGCAGTGAAACGCAGAGCCCGATGATAATCGCCATCAGCCCGAACTCGGCGGTCACGGGCAGGCGGCGCCTCAGTTCACTGGTGACCGGCGTGGAGGTCCACGGCGATTCGCCGAGGTCGCCACGGGCCACATGCCAGACGTACTTCACGAACTGCTTGGGGATCGGCTCATCCAGGCCGAGCTGCTTTTCCAGGTTCGCGCGGTCCTGGGCCGTGGCGTACGGCCGGTCGGCCATCATCGTATCGACCAGGCTCCCGGGCACGAGCCGCAGCATCATGAACGTCATGAACATGACGAGCAGCACCGTCGGCAAAGCGAGCAGGATCCGGCGGAGGATGTACTTGGTCATCTGGCGTCAGCCGTCCTGCCCGCGCCGGGCCGAGGGGGCCAGGCGTGGCGCGGGCAGAGCGCGGCTCTTCTACGCGTTCATCCACGCGGTCGCTTTGCGGCCGTCGTAGAGGTCGGTTGGGAAGAACCAGTTCTTGATCTTCTTGTCCACGAAGATGTGGTTGTTCGTCGTGTACATGAACTTCACGGCGAACTCGTTCACGATCTTCGTCTGGACATCCTGGACGATTTGCTGGCGCTTCGGCGTGTCGAGTTCCTGCGCCTGCTTGTCGATGAGGCTGAAGATCTCCTCGTTGTAGTGCTTGTAGTAGGTCGATGCCTTCCCGAAATAGGCCGAGAGGTTCTCGTCCGGGTCCGGGTTGTTCAGCGGCGTGTGGTGCGAGAACTGGTAGTCGTACGCGTACGTCTGGTTGTAGTACGCGGCCAGCTCCATCGGCTGCAGCGTGATGTCCACACCGATCTTCGAGAGCTGTTCCTTCAGCACCTCGCCAATCTGGTCTGACTGCGGGCTGCCCGTGGCCCAGATCATCGTCCCTGAGACCTTGGGGTTGCCCGCCGCCGTCATCAGGTCCTTCGCCTTCTTCAGGTCGAACGGCGCGAGGTCGTTCTTCAGCGCCCAGAGCGGGTAGATCGGCAGGATCGGCCCGTAGACCGGCACGCCGTCCTTGGAGAAGACGAGGTCCAGCACCTGCTGCGAATCCACGGCGCGGACGATTGCCTCGCGCACCTTCGGATCCGTGAACGGCGCGACGTAGGGCTTCGCCTGGGTCGTCGGCATCATGCGCATCTGCTTCCAGAACTGGCTCGGCACCGCGCGGTACTCCGAGTCCTTGGCGCGCGCGTCCTTCAGGCGCGAAAGCTGCGCCTGGCCAAACACGCCCGCGTCCACCTGCTTGTTGATGTAGAGCGTGGCCGCCGTGTCCGGGTCGATGGCGATGACGTAGCTGATGCCATCCAGGTAGGGCATCGAAGAATCCCGGTAGTTCGGGTTCTTCACCAGGTCGATCTTCACGTCCTTCTGCCACTCTTTGAAGATGAATGGCCCGGTGCCGACCGCATGCTCGGTCAGGTCGCCCCACTTTTCCACGCTGGCCCGGTCGATCATCACCGTCCACGGACTGGCGATGTAGCTCAGGAACGGCGCGTACGCGGTCTTCGTCTTGATGATGACCGTGCTGTCGTCAGGCGTGGTGATGCCGTCGAGCCGATTCAGGAAGTAATAGGCGTGCTGGAACTTCCCGGCCTGGTCCGTCATCTGGCGCTCGATGGAGTACTTCACATCGGCCGAGGTGAAGGCGCGGCCGTTGGCGGGCTCCACGTTCTGGAACTTGATCCCCGGCTTGATCTTGAACGTGAACGTCTGCGGGTCCGGCTGTTCCGGCATCGCGGAGGCCAGTTCAGTCTCGATCTTCGAGAAGTCAGGCGACCACTTGAGCAGCGCCTCGTTCGTCAGGTTCGTTACCGCCGTGTTGTACGGGAACGTGTCGAAGTGCGGGTCCAGGCTTCGCGGCGAACCGCCCATGTGAATGCGGAACGTGCCGCCGGGCTTCGGCGTTTCGCCGCTCGCGGTGGCGCCGCCAGGGACGGTCGCGGCAAGCGTGGGATTGCCGCCCGAGTCGTCGTCGTCGTCATCGCCGCAACCCACGAGGGCCGCGGCGCCGAGGCCGGCAACAGCCAGCCCCGAGCCACGGAATACCGTGCGCCGCGCATACCGTCGCTTCCAATAGTTCGACTGCTCTGCCATTGAGGTTTCCCCTCCCTCGTGGACTCAGATATCACCTGATCCGGATGGGCCCAACGATACCGCTCGGCAAGACCATGTCAAGAATTAGCGCAGGTTTTTACACATATAGACCAAACGAATCGCATTCGAGGGCGGGTGTAGTTCGCTGCGTATTGTGATCATAACGACTAATCAAGGAACTTCTCTTCTACTGTTGGCGCCCTGACCGCCACGCGCCCGCTCCCTATACTTGGGCGCTGCCGGGGCTCCGGCGGAGGCGCCTTATGCTCGACGACGCCGGCGAACGCCGGATCGACTCTCTCCTCGCCCAGCTCACCATCGAGGAAAAGGTCTCGCTCGTTGGCGGCGCCGACGCCTGGCGGACCAACCCGGTCCCGCGCCTCGGCATCCCTGCGATCAAAGTCACCGACGGCCCCCACGGCGCCCGTGGCGGCACCTTCGGCGAGAAATCGGCCGCGGCCTTCCCCTGTGGCACCGCCCTCGGCGCCACCTGGGACCCGGAGCTCGTGCGGCAGGTTGGCGCGGCTATCGGCCAGGAAGCCCGGACCAAAGACTGCGGCGTGCTCCTCGCGCCCACGCTGAACATCCACCGTCACCCGCTCGCCGGCCGCAATTTCGAGTGCTACTCGGAAGACCCCTATTTGGTCGGCCGCATCGGGGTCGCCTTCGTCCAGGGCGTCCAGTCCGAGGGCGTCTCCGCCACCGCCAAGCACTTCGTCTGCAACGACTCCGAGTTCGAACGGATGACGATCTCCTCGGAGGTGGGTGAACGCGCGTTGCGGGAGATTTACCTCGCGCCCTTCGATGCCGTCATCCACGAAGGCGGCGCCTGGGCCGCAATGTCCGCCTACAACCGCATCAACGGGACAAGCGCCTCCGAAAACGCGGAACTGATCGCGCTCCTGAAAGAGGAATGGGGCTTCGACGGGCTGCTGATGTCCGACTGGTGGGGCACGTACAGCCTGGCCGCGGCGGAAGCCGGGCTCGACCTGGAGATGCCCGGCCGGCCCCGCTTCCTCGGCCGCCGGCTGCTCGAAGCCATCCAGGCCGGCGAAATCCCCGCCGGCATCCTCGACGACAAGGTGCGCCGTCTCCTCCGGCTGGCGATCCGCACTGGCGCCCTCGACGGCCCACCGGAATCCGAAGAGCGCGCCATCGACCGTCCAGAACACCGCGACCTGATCCGCCGCGCTTCCATCGAGTCGACGGTGCTGCTCAAGAACGACGGCAACCTGCTCCCGCTGGAGCTCGAACCTGACGCCATCGTCGCGCTCATCGGGCCACACGCGGACATGCTCTGCATGATGGGCGGCGGCAGCTCGGCGGTGGAGCCACACCACACCACCTCGCTGGCCGTCTCACTGCGCAAGCAGCTCGACCCGG
Source organism: Dehalococcoidia bacterium (assembly GCA_046328215.1). Classification (GTDB taxonomy): domain Bacteria; phylum Chloroflexota; class Dehalococcoidia; order Tepidiformales; family Tepidiformaceae; genus Amarobacter. The sequence continues at coordinate 8,627 of JAXLXA010000015.1, forward strand.
AGCAGCGCGTTGAGCACGAAGCAGGCGTGACGATTCATCGCCGCACCCCGGTCCTCGCGAGCGGGCTCTCCACGGCGGGTGAGCCCGGCATTTCGGTGGACTACTATGCGGGCGAAACGTTCGCGGGCGAACCGGCCGTCCGCGCCCGCGCGCCGAGGTTCGAGCTGCGCTGGCTCGCGAACAGCACGCCAGTCGAGAGCCAGTTTTGCCTTCGCGCGCGCTCCACCTTCACCCCCGAAGTCAGCGGCGAGCACCGCTTCACGCTCACCAGCGCCGGCCTCTCGCGCCTCTACATCGACGGCGTGGAGGTCATCGACAACTGGACCGAACAGACGCCCGGCACCACCTTCTACGGCGCGGGCAGCGCTGAAAAGGCCGCGCTTCGAACCCTCGACGCCGCGAAGCTGTACGAAGTCGTCCTGGAGTTCCAGTCCCCCGAGCGCGTAGGCATCCCCGGCGTCACCGTCGGCTGCCAGCCGCCTATCGCCCCCGACCTGCTCGACCGGGCGGTCGAACTGGCCAGCCGCGCGGATGTCGCGGTCGTCGTGGCCAGTCTCACCCCGGAATGGGAAGCCGAAGGCAACGACCGGCGCAGCCTCTCGCTGCCCGGCGCCCAGGACGAGCTAATCCGGCGCGTCGCGGCCGCCAATCCCCGCACTATCGTGGCGATCAACGCCGGCTCACCGGTGGCGATGCCCTGGCTCGATGACGTCCCCGTTGTGCTCCAGTCCTGGTACCCCGGCCAGGAAGGCGGCGACGCGCTCTCCGACATCCTCACAGGCGCGGCGGAGCCCGCCGGACGCCTCCCGACGACCTTCGCGCGCCGTGTCGAAGACCACCCGTCGAACCTGACCTACCCGGGAGAAGCCGGCGCCGTGAGCTACGGCGAGGGCATCTTCGTCGGCTACCGCGCATTCGACCGTACCGGCATCGAACCGCTGTTCCCCTTCGGGCACGGCCTCGGCTACACGACCTTCTCCTGGGCCAACGCCTCGTTGGACACACACGAGATTCGAAGGGGTGAGGGCCTGCGCGTGTCGGTCGAAGTGACCAACACCGGGCCTCGCGCAGGATCCGAAGTGGTCCAGGTCTACGTCCGCAAGCTCAAGTCCTCGCTGCTTCGCCCGGACAAGGAGCTCAAGGGCTTCGCGAAAGTCCGGCTCGAACCGGGCGAGTCCGCGCGCGTCACGATCGCCCTCGAACCGCGCGCCTTCGAGGCCTGGGACCCGCGCGTCCACGCCTGGGTCGCCGAAGCGGGCGACTTCGAGGTCATCCTGGCCCGGAACGCCGCCCACCCCGAAGCCACCCTGGCCGTGCGCCTCGCGGACTGGCGAGGCCACCGCGAACCGGCATCCAACGACGTTGCGGTGGGCATCCAGTAGACTCGGCGAACATTCTTCGGGGGTGCTGGCCATGGCCAACTACGTACGGTTCGAACGCAAGGACGGCAGCAAAGGCGCCGGGCAGCTCGAAGGCGAGACCATCCGCGTCATCGAAGAGCCGTTCTGGGATTCGGCGAAAGCTACCGGCGAACGGCTTGCGCTGAACGCCGTCCGGCTGCTGCCACCCACCGAGCCGCGCTCCATCGTCTGTGTCGGACTCAACTATTCGAGCCACCTCAACGGCCGCCCCGTGCCGGACCCGCCCACCCTCTTCTTCAAGCCGAACGCCAGCATCGCCGGCCCCGGGGACGACATCGTCCTGCCCACCGACGCAAGACACGTCGAACCCGAGGGCGAGATCGTCATCGTCATCGGCAAGCGCCTGAAGAACGCAACGCGCGACGAAGCTCTCGCCGGCATCTTCGGCTACACCGCGGGGAACGACGTTTCCGAGCGCACCTGGCAGCGGGCCGACGGCCAGTGGTGGCGTGCCAAGGGCAGCGACACCTTCGGCGTCTTCGGCCCCAGCATCGTCACCGGCGTCGATTACACAACGCTGGAAGTGGTGACGCGCGTGAACGGGAAGCAGGTCCAGCACGGCGGCGCGAACGAGCTCATCCGCGACATCCCGGAGATCGTCCGCTACGTCAGCGCCGTCATGACCCTGCTCCCCGGCGACATCATCTACACCGGCACCCCCGGCGAACCGCCGCAGATCAAGACCGGTGATGACGTCGAAATCGAAGTCACTGGCGCGGGAATCCTGCGCAACGGCGTCGTGTAGTTGCGGGGCTCGTCCCCGCTCGCGCCATGCGCCGGTTGACTGCTGACGTTTCGAGGCAGATCCGATCACGCCCAGGCCAAATAGGCCGAGTTCACCCAGCCTTCGATGCCGCCCGGCGTCCGGACATACACCCACGTCCCGTCCTTGCTCTGTTCCAACCCCCGCCGCCCAGCGGGCCGGGTCGCATCCTCGGCCTGCGTTAGCGCCGAACCATCCTCCAGGGCCGCGATGACCTTCCCGCTCAGCGACGGCTGGTCGCGCAGGTTCAGGCGGTCACCCTGCGCCGAGACCTTGAACCGCAGTGGTGATTCGATCGGCGCATTCCCCGCCTCGAATTTCGGCTGCAAGAGAACGGGCGGCGAAGCACCGCCGTGCCCCAGGTGGGGGAACGAGAACGTCAGCCAACCCGGCCCGGCAGCCCACGGGTCGATATGCGCTGGGCCGGAGTCGGTGCGTACGTTCGCCTTCACCATCTGGCCATTGCGCCAGTCCAGCACCGCAAAGCGCCCCAGGGCGACTCGATAGGGGTTCTCTGGAGACGGGACTACGCCCTGCACCCACGGTGATTGGAACCATTGGCCTTCGAGATCCGTTACGCCGGGAAACGCGAAGCGTTCGTAGATTTCCCACCCGGGGAGCAAGGATCGAACGAAGTGGGCGGCATCGTATCCATCGGGCGTGGCGGAGGCGCGAACCAGGCCGACGAATGAAAACGCGTCCGACCAGCGTCTTGTGGAGTTGCCATCGCCGTAGTACACCGACGCCGATCTAATCCGTTGCGCAACGCTGCCAGAGCCGGTCTCGACGATTTCGACGGCCGGCCAGTACTCCCGGGGCCCGTCCGCGAAGCCTTCTTCGGCGTCACGGAGGGCAATTTCGCGGACGTACAGCTTGCCGTCCGCGGAGAAAGAGGCGGCGTGGTCGTGGAATGTGGGCTCGGTGGCGGCGCCACCGTCCCAGCGGAAGTTCATGCTGAAGCCGCGCATCCATTCCCCACGGCCTTGCTGGAAGAGGTGCCACGCCAGCAAAAAGTAGTCGCCGCCGTCCAGCGTTTGGAACGCGTCGAGCACAAAGCCAACGTCCGCCGACGTGGCCGAAAGGCCGGGATCGTACGTGCCGCGAACCTCGCCCGTTGCTGCATCGATGATCGTCACCACAAGGCGCGGGCCGCCCGCCGAGTTGCAACCACAGCGTCTCCGTTGAGCGAGATGAGCACGGGCGTGTTGAACCCTGTGGACGGCACCGTCCACGGCCGCGAAGGGCTCGATGCCGGCGCCGGGACGTGGCGAGCGGAGCAGGATGAGGTCGCCGGTGCCTTTGTTCTCCTCGCGCCGTTCGAAGACGAGCGTGGCATCGAGCGTTGTGCTTGCCACCGCGATGAGCTGGAGCTTGAGGTACGGCCACGACCATGACGTCTCGACGTTCAGGATGTCCATCAGGTGCGTCGTCGGCGTCTGGCTGCCATCAGTCACAGCAACGAACCGGCCGCCCGGCCATGTGCGGTACTCGAAGACCTGCTCGGTCTTGAGCCGGTGCGCGCGGACCTCGCCGCCAAGCACACCCATAAGGAACAACCCGTGCGGCCAGTCGATGAGTTCGCCCTTCGCGAACGTCTTCACTTCCCAGGCATCGGGGAACGGCACCGGCGTGATGAGCACCTGATCGGGCTCAGCCGTCGGCGTTGCCGTTGGCTCCACGGCGTTTCCGGACTGCTGAGTCTCGGAATCCCCATCGTCTCTGCGCAGCCACCACGCGGCCGCGCCGCCAGCCGCGGCAATTGCTCCGAGCGCAGCAGCAGCGCCCAGCAACGCTCGCCGCGAAGGCCTGCGCGTCGCAGACGGTTGTTCTCGCGGCTCCGCGTCTGTCTCAAAGTCCTCGGTGGATTCCGAAACCGCGCGCGGCGCCCACTCCCGCAGCGCCACACGGTCCGCCACTCCCAGCCGTGCGCAGACGCGTTCGATGCGCTCCTCGGCCTGCGAAACCGTCACGCCAAGCTGCACCGCAATCTGCGCGAGCGGCGCCCGCGAAACGGCGAGGTCGTACACCCGCCGGTCCAGCACATCGAGCGAATCCGGGGTAACCAGGTCCGTCACGGCCAATACGCTCCCACGAGAGGCATCTCCCTGGATGGTATAACGCCGCTCAGCGCGCGATGGTTCCCTACCGGAACAGCGGCCGAACGCCGCACCGCCCGGTCACGGTGTCCACGCACGCATCCGCACCGGCATACCGGCCCAGCAGGCGCCGCCCGCTCGCCTCGCGAGCATCGAGATACGCCCTGAACGCATCCAGCTCCGCATCCGCCAGGAATTCACCCGCCCAGATCCGCCCCACGCACTCGGCGGCAAACGCTTCGAAGATCGCCCGGTACACGCGCCAAATTTACGATTCACGATTCACGATTGTCGAATTCGTTCTGAACCTGAATCGTGAATCGCGAATCGTGAATCGTGAATGCCTCAGTCCCAGCGGGCGGGAAGCTTCAGGTACTCCAGGTTCTCGTCGCCGACTTCGTTCCGGATCACGTCCCAGAAGTCGAGGTCCCACTCACCGACGAACGAGTACGAGGCGCCTTGCTTTCCGGCACGCGCCGTCCGGCCAATGCGGTGGATGTACTCCTCGGCGTTCTGCGGCACGTCGTAGTTGATCACGTTCTCGATGTCGGGGATGTCGAGGCCCCGCGCCGCCACGTTGGTCGCCACCAGGAATTCGAGGTCGCCCGAGCGGAAGTCCTGCATCACGCGGTCGCGCTGGCCCTGGCGAAGGTCGCCGTGGATCGCGCGCGCGTGCACACCGGCCGCAACCAGCTGGTCGGTCAGCCGATCCACGCCGATTTTCGTGTTCCGGAAGATAAGCGTGCGGCCGAGCCCATGCTGCTCGTAGATGTGGCGGAGGGCGAAGAACTTCTCGCGTTCGGAGACTTCGCAGTAGAACTGGCGGACGCCTGCAGCTGTGCGCTGCTCCGGCTCGATCTCCACCGTTTCGGCTTTGCGCATGTGGCGGTAGGTGAGCCGGGCGATGCTCGTCGGCATCGTCGCGCTGAAGAGCGCGGTCTGGCGTTGCTTCGGCACGGTGCGAAGGATGTAGTCGATGTCTCGGGCGAACCCGATGTCGAGCATCGCGTCCGCTTCGTCCAGGACCACGAAGTGGACGCGGTCGAGGCGCAGCGTGCCGCGCTTCAGGTGGTCAATGACGCGGCCCGGCGTGCCGACCACCACGTGCGCGCCCTTTTCGAGCGCGATCAGGTCCGAGCGGACGCGGCTGCCCCCGACGAGGCCGAGGGTGGTAAACCCGTAGAACAGGCCGAGGTGCTCGATGACCTCTTTGACCTGGTTCGCGAGTTCGCGCGTCGGCACCATCACCACCGCCTGGACTTCGCCGCGGGGGGGGTCGATGGAGCGCGCCAGGGGGATACCGAAGGCGATGGTCTTGCCGGTGCCCGTCTGAGCCAGGCCAATCAGGTCTTCGCCATCGAGGAGCCGGGGCAGCGCGGCAGCCTGGATAGGCGTAGGTGTGGCATAGCCGAGCGCGGCAATGGCGCTAAGGGCTGTCTCATCCACCCCGAGGGCGGCGAACGCCTCCGAAACCGGGGCCTTGGCCGGTGGAAGGCCGGAGGCCGGCCGCGGCGTGGAAATACCGCTTTCTCCGGCGCCCCGGCCGCGACGGCCGCGGTTGCGGCGCCGTTTCGGGGTCAGCGGATCGTGCGGCGAAAGGTGGACAGGCTGTTCGTGGTGAACGTGTTCATGGTGGGCCGGCGCAACGCGATGCGGCGCCGGCTCGGGCGTGGCGATTGCTACGGATGAAGGCGTTTGCGCGGGCTCGTCTTGCGCGCTCTTGCGCCTTCGAGTGAGGAATGACAGCAGGGGCTCAGGGTCCTTTCAATGGCGCCACGTCTCGGCGCCGAACTGGCCGCTGCGCCGAGCCCTCACAGGCGCGCTGACCGGTCGGAAGTTGGTACGAAGCACAGAGTGCAGGCGACAAACGAACTGTACGAAAGACGTATGGGAGCGTTCAGAGGGCTCTCGGTCACCATCAACTCTGGTAATGAGCATAACACAAACAATCGGAGGGCCGCTGATCTCCGGCCGAACGCTACGAAAGCGCGGCCTGGACCGCCGCGAGGTCCCCGGCCAGCATCGCGCCCACATCCAGCCGGAGGCCGGGAAACTCGACGCTCTCGATAACGCCGCGGGTGGGCGCGACGGGCTCGTACTCCCCGTCCCTGAGTCGGAACCAGTCGATCCGCTCCTCAAGAATCTGCCAGACGATGTACTCACGCACCCCATTCCGGCGGTACGCCTCCATCTTCGGGCCGAGGTCGTACGAAGCCGAGCTTGCCGAGACTTCGACCGCAAGCTCCGGCGCACCCGCCAGGTAGTCGTCCTCATCGACCCGGTCCGGGCCGCTCCGATAGAGCAGCACATCGGGCTGCGGTTCATTCTGTTCGTCCAAGCGGACCGTGCCGTTGTCGGCGAATCGGCACTCCGGGTGTTTCGCGACGTACGCGCCTATCCAGAACACCATCCGACCGTGAGGTTCTGCGTGTTGCGAAATTCGGACCGGTGAGGCCACGTAGACCACTCCTTCAACGAGCTCTGCCTTCTTGATATCCGGGCGCGTCTCGTACCGCCGCTCGAATTCGTCTCGCGTCAGCCGGTCGCCGGATTCCAGCGGGAGACAGGTCGCCAAGTCACGGACGATGGTGGTCATACGTCGAGTATAACAAGGCGGCCCAGGCCGCTCAGTTCACGTTCCGCGTCTTGCCCTCCCAGTACGGCTTGCGAAGCTCCGTCTTGAGGATCTTGCCCGGCCCGGACTTCGGCAGCGGCTGCTCCTGGAGGACCACCTGCTTCGGGCACTTGTACCTCCCCGCGATGAGTCCGCGGCAGTGCTCGATCAGTTCGCCCTCGCTCGGAGCCTTGCCTTCGCTTCAGGTTTCCTGGGCGTCGCCAGCAGCTTCGCCCCAGCGCTCGTCGGGGATGCCGATGACGGCGGCTTCGAGGACGTCCGGGTGGTCGTAGAGCGCGTTCTCCACTTCGGCGCAGTACACGTTCTCGCCGCCCGAAACGATCATGTCCTTCGCGCGGTCGACGATGAAGATGAAGTTCTCCTCGTCGATCGTAGCCAGGTCACCGGTGTGCATGTAGCCGCCACGGAGCGCCTCGGCGGTCTCCTTGGGGCGCTTCCAGTAGCCGTTCATCACGTTCGGGCCGGCCGCGATGATCTCGCCGACCTGGCCGGGCTTCACGTCTTTGCCGGTGGTCTGGTCCACCACACGCACGTCCACGCCGGAGATCTGGCGGCCACAGCTCGCGAGCCGCTTCACCTTCGCTTCGTCGCCTTCGTAATAGGTCCATTCGAGGTGCATCGCCGTCAGCAGCGGCGACGTCTCCGTCATGCCATAGGCCTGAACGAGCTTGGGGCCGAGCGCGTTCTTCGCGGCGACCAGCCGGTCGACTGGCATCGGCGAAGCGCCGTAGAGCATGAGGTCGATGCTGCTGGTGTCGTAGTTAGGCAGCCCCGGGAAGTTCACGAGGAAGTTGATCATCGTCGGCACGAGGATGGTCTTGGTGACCCTGCATTTTTCGATGGTTTCGAGGACGAGCTGCGGCGAGAACGCGCCGTTGAAGACGTGCGTGGCGCCCACCATGGAGAACGCGTACACGGCCCACGCGTCAGCGAGGTGGAACATCGGCGCCACGTGCAGCCAGATGTCGCGTTCCTCGAAGCCGAAAGTCATCACCGCGTGCTGGGCGTTCGAAACCACGGCCCGCTGGCTCAGCATGACACCCTTCGGCAGGCCCGTTGTGCCGCCCGTGTAGCAGAGGTTCAGCATGTCGGTTTCGACCCATTCGCGGGCGGGCGCGGCCAGCGGCGCGTTGTTCGCGATCAGGTCTTCGTACTGGATGGCGCCATCGAGCTCGGCATTGAGCGCGATGATGTGCTTGAGACCGGGCGTCTTCTCCTTGAACTGCTCGTACAGCCCGAAGTACTCCGGCCCCAGGATCAGCGCCTTGATTTCGCCGTCATTGAGGATGAACTCCAGCTCGTGCGCGGCCAGCCGGATGTTCAGCGGCGCCAGCGGCATGCCAGCCACGCTGCAGACAAAGTACGTCTCGAAGTAGCGGTGCGAGTTGTTCGCCAGGATGGCGATGTTGTCGCCGGGCTTCAGGCCAAGGCCAAGCAGGCCCGCGGCCAGCCGGTGGATGCGCTCGCCCGACTGCGCATAGGTGTACTCGACGTCACCGTCGATGGTGGCGATCTTGTTCGGGTACAACTTCGTCGAATGGCTCAGGACATCGTGCAGCAGCATGGGCGGACCTCGCGTGGAGTGGCCGGGGAATTATCGGCGGTGGCGAATTTCTATGTCGACCGCCCGGCAGACCCGGCCCTAGAAGAACTCCACCACCGCGAAACCCCGCACACTCGGCTCGCCCTGTGCGTTGATGATGGCCAGCTCGAGGTCGGCCCGGCGGTTGCCGTCTTCTTCGTACACGCGGGCCACGCGGCCGGCGATGTCGATGGGACGGTTGGTCCGGTCGGGGCGTCGGTGGGCCGCGCGCACCTGCCGGATCCAGCCCGCGGTCCCGAGCCATTCGTCGACTGCGCGATAGAGCAAGCCGACCTTGAGGGGACCCGGGACGATGGTGCCGGGCATGCCGGCAGCCTTCGCCGCCTCGTCGTCGTAAAAGAACGCGGGGAATGTCCACTGCAGGGCGCAGTAGCGGATGACCTGACCGAGCCCAGGCTGGAGGCGGAGCACCGGGAGTTCGTCGCCCTCACGCACGGTCGCCGAATGGACGCTCATTCGTCGCCGTCCCGGTCACGCGCTTCACTCGCGGAATACTGGGTCATTGTCCGCCCGCTGCGGGCGACCACCGCGCCGGTAGCGTCGCGATAGACGACCTCGGCGCGGAAGTCGAGGCTGTAGCCGAAGCGGCCCCCGAACCGCTCGGTGATGTCGACCAGGCGGTGGGCGGCGTGCAGCGTCTCACCCATGCGCAGCGGGCGTTCGAACTCCCACTGGTTGGCGATGAGGATGGAGTTGGGCATGAGCGCCGGCAGCTCGGCGAACTCGTAGTCGGTTTCCAGGGCGGCGATGGCGTATCCGGAGATGGAGGCGCCCGGCGCCGGTGTGCTGGCCGGTGGCTCGCCGGTGTAGACCTCGACGGCGTGCCGCCAGGCCTTAGCAGTGACGTCGACGGTGCCCATGCCAGTCTCCACGCCGATGAGGGCGCGCACGTCATCGGTAAGCAGGGATTCGTCCGGCACGAGTTGGAAGGGTAGGGGATGGGGGTGGGGAGGGACAATCGTTGAACGGACACTTGATCTCGATGGCAATAGTCGCTATAGTAACTATAGCACTACGATAGGTGAACGAAGATGAATCGCTCGCAATTAGCCGAAGCCGAGGCCGCGATATTCGCCGCGGGAAAGAGGGGTGATGTCGAAAAGGCACTCAGAGCCGTCGACGAGTACAGGATCGCAAAATTGAGGTACGACGCTGCGGAGGCACGAAGGCTGGTGTCTCAAGCGCTAACAGCGCTGCACGCCGCGGAAGTGCTGTTAAGGCCCGAATCATCCGAAGAAGATCCCACGGAGACTGCCGAGCCTGGTTACCGAGTAGCGGTTTTCAAGCGCTACAAAGGACGCCGGTATCAAGGGACACTAGACACGCGCACAGGAGAAGTCGAAACCGGTGGGATCAAGTACAGCTCTCCCTCACCGGCAGCGATGTCGATCACCGTCTCGAACGTGAACGGGTGGGATTGGTGGCGCTATGTGGACTCGGAGGGAAGAGAGCGGAAGATCGCAACACTCCGGTAGTGCCCGCGGGGACAATCGACACCCTCACTCCCGCGCGACACAATCGATCCGTGATTTACCTGGACCACGCTGCCACATCGCCGCTCCGGCCGGAAGCGCGGGAAGCCATGTTGCCGTTCCTCGGCGAGCGCTTCGGGAACCCTAGCGGGCTGTACGAAGTCGGGCGTGACGCACAGGCCGCGGTCGATACCGCGCGCGAGACCGTGGCCGGATGCCTGTGCGCGCGAATCTCAGAGGTACTCTTCACGAGCGGGGGCACCGAAAGCATCAACTCGGCGATGCTGGGCATGGCGTACGCGATGCGGCGCGCGGGCGCAGGCAACCACATCATCACCACCGCCATCGAGCACCACGCCGGGCTGCACGTGGCCCAGTACCTCGAGGAACTGGGTTTCGAAGTCACGACGCTCGGCTGCGACGCCAGCGGACGGATCAGCGTCGACGAATTCCGGAGGGCGCTGCGGCCGGGCACGGTTGTCGCGAGCGTCATGCTGGCGAACAACGAAGTGGGCACGGTTCAGCCCATCGCCGAGGTCTCCCGAGTGCTGCGCGAGTTCGCGGGGCAGGCCTCGCACCGGGTGTTGCTCCACACGGACGCAGTCCAGGCGCCCGCCTGGCTACCGATCGATGTAGACGCGCTAGGAGTCGACGCCCTGAGCCTGTCGTCCCACAAGTTCGGCGGGCCGAAGGGGAGCGGCGTGCTCTTCCTGCGCCGTGCTACCCCGTTCATGCCGCTGCTGCACGGCGGCGGCCAGGAGATGCAGAAGCGCGCCGGGACGGAGAACGTCGCGGGCATCGCGGGGACTGCGGCGGCGCTGGCTGTGGCCTCGGGCGGCATCGTTGAACGAAGCCGGCGCGTGCTCGGTCTGCGTAACCTGTTGCGAGACGGCATCCTCGCCGCCGTCCCGGAATCGCAGGTGAACGGCTGCCAGACGGACTGCGTCCCCAACAACCTCAACATCTCGTTCGACGGCATCGAGAGCGACGTCCTCGTGCGCCGGCTGGATGAGCGCGGCATCGCCGTGAGCTCCGGAAGCGCCTGCTCGAACTCGACCTGGGAGCCCTCGCATGTGCTGATGGCGATGGGCGTCCCAATCCGGAAAGCGGTGGGTAGCATCCGCTTCTCGCTCGGTGAAGAGACGAGCGAGCGCGACATCGCGGCGGTCCTCGAAGTGCTGCCACCGGAAGTGCAGGCGGCGCGAGCGGAGTCGGCGCTGCCTGCGGGGGCATAGGCACTCGATCCGCGGTGGTACAATTCGAGCCATGACGAACGACGAGATCCACGCCGAGATCGACCGCCTCATCGAGGAGGACCGGTACGAAGATGCTCTCCGGCTCGCTGACCAGTTAGAGCCCATCTCGGACGAAGAGTTCCTCAAGATCCTGCGCGAAGCGCCCATCGATGACGAGCCGGTCTCCGCTGCGCAGCTGGCTCGGCTCGACGCAGCGGATGAAGCGATCGATCGGTTGTTTCGGACGCTGTCCCGTGAGAGCCGAGCCGTTTGAGCTACCAGGTCTATTGGCTCCAGGGAGCGGTCGATGACCTTCTCACTATTGCACTGCGGGACCGGAAAGCCGCCGAACGCGTTGCTCTGGTCGTGCGGACGTTTGGGCGAGATGGCCGAGGAGACATCAAGAAGCTGCAGGACCGCGATCAGACCTGGTGCCTACGGTCCGGCGCCTGGCGCGTGTTCCTCACGCTCAAAGAGGACGTCGCTTTCATCAAGGAAGTGTCCGACCGCCGGGACGCCTACAAGTAGCCATTTCGCCAGGTATACAAGAAAGGCGGCGCTAGCCAATTCACGGTGCCAAAAGCGGGCCTGAGACTCGGATATACTGCGGCCATGAGAACAGCAGACGCGTTGAGAATCGAGTTCCGCCGCCTCCTCGACGAAGACCGCCTTGACGAGGCGGAGGCGCTGCTTGGCCGGATTGAGCCGCTGACAGATGAAGAGTGGCTGAATTGGCTTAACGACGTGCCGCTGGATGACGAGGCCCTTACTTCGAAGGAAGTTCAGCGACTCGACGCCGCAGCCGTCCGGCGCGCAAACGAAACTTCGGCCAAGCTCCGCGCCGGGTGAGACGGACCCTCCTCTGGCACCACGACGCCGTCGAAGACCTCTTCGAAATCCATCGAAATGACCCACGCGTTGTACGCCGAATCCTGATCGAGTTAAGAAGCTTCGGCAAAGGCCAGACCGTTGATCTGAAGAAACTCGTCGACCGGAACGACCAGTGGAGGATCAGGGTAGGTGCATGGAGGGTCGTTCTCACTCTCTCGGGAGACCGGGCCGAAGTTGATGGAGTCGACAACCGTCGCGACGCCTACCGCTAGCCGGTCTCCGGTATAGTCCGCCCAGCCACTACGAGGTTCGAGCCAATGGACGCGCAGGTCGAAGGTCTTCTCCAGATGATGGCGGCACAGGCCGCCGCAGCGAATGTCCCGCCGATGTGGGAACAGGACGCCGCAACCGCCCGGGCGGGCGCCGAAGTCAGCTTCGCGGCATTCAACATGCCCATGCCCGAGGGCGTTGCGATCGCAGACCGCACCGTCCCCGGCCCGGCCGGCGCAATCCCGGTCAAGGTCTTCACGCCCCAGGGGACCGGGCCGTTCCCGTTGCTCGTCTTCATCCACGGCGGCGGCTGGGTCATCGGCTCGCCCGCGACCCACGCCCGCCTCTGTGCGGAGCTGTCCGGCGGCGCCGGGTGCGTCGTCGTCAGCGTGGATTACCGCATGGCTCCCGAGCATCCCGCACCCGCTGCGCTCGACGACTGCGTGGCGGCTATCCGCTATGCCGTGGCCAACGCCGGGGAATTCGGCGCCGATGGCTCGCGGTTCGCGATCGGCGGCGATTCGGCCGGTGGCAACCTGTCGGCCGCTGCCGCCCTGCGCCTGCGCGACGAAGGGGGACCGAAGGCGAACCTCCTGCTGCTCTACTACGGCGCCTACACCGGTGACCTCAACCTCCCCTCGGTCATCGAAAACGGCGAAGGCAAGATCCTCACCCGCCAGGCGATGGAGTGGTTCTACAACCACTACCTCAGCGGCGGCGCCAGCACCGAAGACCCCTACATCGCACCGATTAAGGGCAACCTCGCGGGCCTGCCGCCCGCGCTTCTCATTGTCGGCACCCAAGACCCACTGCTCGATGACTCGAAGCTCTTCGCCAAAGCGCTCGAGGCCGCGGGGGTGCCCGCCACGCTCAGCATCTACCAGGACCAGGTTCACGTCTTCGTGCAACTCACCGCCATGCTGGACGGCGCGAAGAAGGCCATGGCAGAGAGCATCGACGCGCTCAAGCAAGCGCTCGCCGGTCAGGCCGCTTCAGCAGCGAGCGTCGCCGGAGGCTGATCCGGAGTCGGCACGTAGGCTCGCCGCCAGAAGTAGAACAATGGCGGCATGAGCACCAGGAAGAACACCGCCACGAACCCGAACGCGGCGCTGATCGACACCTCGTCGGTAATGAAGCCGACAATCGGCTCGAAGAAGGCCACCTGCACCGAGAGCACCAGCGAGGAAACGCTGAGCACCGTCGCGCGCGTCTCGCTCGGCGTGTGGTGGTTCACGTAGGTGTCGATCGTCGGGCGCATGAACCCCTGGATGAGCGCCGGGAGCGCGAACAACGCGAAAATGCCGATGCTGTCGACCGCCGAGAGCCCGGCGAACGACACGATCATCCCGATGCAGGCGAGGGCGAACATCTTCGGGGCGCCAGTGCGCGCGGCCGCCCGGTGCGCGTAAATCGCGGCCACCACCGCGGTCAGGCGCAGCGGCGCCTGGTACACGCCGAACAGGCTCGTGGCAACGTTATGTTCGATCAAGAACGGCTGCATCAGGATCACCGGTGCGAACGCGGCCATCATCACCGTGGAACCGAGCAGCACCGTGTACCGCACCTGCGGCGTGTGCCACGCATAGGAAAAGCCGCGCTTCAGGTTCTCAAGGTACGGCGGGCGCTCATGTTCGACGTGAGGTTCGATCATAGCCAGCGCCACAACGACGGCGAACACCGGCCCGATGAAACTCACCTGGACCGTGAAGGCGAGGCTGGTCGTCGCCGCGATGAAGCCGCCGGCAAGGACGCCGAACATGCCGGCGCCAATCTGCAGCGCGAATCCACGCCCCACGATGCGCGAGAAGCGGCTCTCCACGCCACCCTGCTTCAGCGAATCGAACAGCAGCGCCTGGTCGGCGCCGCTGCGGCAGGCCATCGCGATAGCCCAGAGCATGTAGTCGGCGAACAGCATCCAGTAGTTCGTCGTGAAGCCGAACCCGGCGATGGTGAGCGCGTAGACACCCGCGCCGAGCGCCAGTACACGGCTCGAGCCAATCCGGTCCGCCAGCGCGCCGAAGGGCGCCTCCAGCACCGCCACCATCAGCCAGAACGGCAGGTCCATGAGCAGGATGTAACGAAGCTCCAGCCCGCGGCTCACCGTCAGGTACTTGATCCAGATGCCGAACCAGAAGCCCGTCTCCATGAGGACGATGAAGGCGTAGTACAACTGCTCGTTCCGGCGGGCGGCGGCGGCATAGTCGCGGGGCATGATCGGTAGGCTACGCGGCGGGCGTCGAGCCGCAACTCCGGGGCTTGCATCGCTGTTTCGGCCCGTCTCGCCTCGCCCAGGGAAACGCGTGGACGACGCATCTTTCCCGAATCTGCTGCTCAGCCGGTGGCATCCTGTCGTAGCTAAAGAAAGACAGGCGTTGCGGCCCTGTGGGATTTCGGGGAAGGGATCGCGGGTACGGCACGTAGACCGCGCGGGTTATCCCTTATCCCGGCCCGATATGGTGGCCGCGATACTCCTGTTCGTCAGGAGGACGGTCATGCTGGTTATCGGCGACATCAAGTGTTTGCACTGCGCGCATATTAGTGGGCGTTGGGTTGGCGCGAAGGGCGCGCCGCTAACCGTCTCTGGCCTCCGCGGCCACGAACCGGCGCCGGGCGAAGACCCCGCCGCACTGGTGCGCTGCCGCCGCTGCGATGGTCCCGTCTTCCTCGATGACGCGAGCCTCGTCATCTCCAGCTCGCGCCTGCGCCGCATCCGCCGCCTGCGCGAACAGATCGCCGCGCTCGACGCCCACCGCGCCGCCTGATCGAACCGCGCCTCGCGCTTCTCTCAGCCGCCCGGCCAGTCAAGGCGCCGGGCGGTTCTGTGTCCGGCGCTCGGGCCCGTGACTCACGGGATGTTCGCGTCGAAGTCCTGCGCGATATGGCCCGCGGCTACCAGCTGGTCGTACTCCGCCTCGTCCACGCCGAGCAGCTGCCGGTAGACATACTCGTTATGTTCGCCCAATCCCACCGGTGGCTGCCGCACCGTCGCCGGCGTCTCTGAGAAACGGAACATCGGTGTGTTGAACCGGAACGGCCCCTGTCCGTCGAACAGCGTCTGTGGTTGGAACAGTCCCCGAGCCGTCGCATGGGCGTCGCTCAGCGCACGGGAGCCTTCGAGGACCGGCGCCGCGGGGATGCCCGCCTTCTGGAGGCAGTGGAACAGCTCGTAGTCATCCCAGCCGGCCGTCCACTCTGCGATCTGGCGGTCGATGGCGTCGTGTTCGGCGAGCCGCCCTTCGTTGTTTGCAAGCCTGGGGTGGCTCGCCCAGTCCGGGTTTCCCATCACGGCCACCAGCTTC
The DNA here is from genome assembly GCA_046328215.1 of Dehalococcoidia bacterium. Classification (GTDB taxonomy): domain Bacteria; phylum Chloroflexota; class Dehalococcoidia; order Tepidiformales; family Tepidiformaceae; genus Amarobacter. The sequence continues at coordinate 24,252 of JAXLXA010000015.1, forward strand.
TGCCACTGTTCGTCGTCGCAGATGCTCAGCGAAATCCAGCGGTCGCCACAATCGGTTGCCGGGCCGGCCGGCCGGCACGGATACACCCCGGTTGGCGCGAACCCGTAGATCGAGCGGTTGGTGATCCGGTCCGGCACTTCGCCCGTCAGCGAATAAGTCATGAACGCCTGCGCCAGCATCGCCGAAGCGTTCTCGGCCTGTCCGATCTCGATCTTCTGGCCCTCCCCGGTCAGGTCGCGGTGACGCAACGCCATCATCACCGCCAGCGCCGCCTGGGCGCCCGCCAGGTAGTCCCCGGAGAAGATCGCAGAGTTCTAGGAAGGGTCGGCGTCGGCGTAGCCGCGCAGCAGCGTGTGGCCCATCACGCTCTCCAGGTGCACACCGAGTGCCCGTGCCTGGTTGTACGGCCCGGTCGATCCATACGCCGGGATGCGGACCATGATGATCTTGGGGTTGTACTTCTTCAGGAATTCGTACGTGATGCCGAGGCCTTCCATCGTCTCGGTCGCGTTGTTTTCGACGAGCACGTCGGCCTTCGCCACCACCCTCCCGAAGATCTCCCGCCCTTCTTCCGTGCGAAGGTCCACGGTGAAGCTCTTCTTGTTGCGGAAGAGCTGGACGAACGTTGGGTTGTAGTTCCATGGCCGCGGCCCCGGCTCGCCGTAAGGGTAACCGCCGGCAGCGGGAGGGAGCCGGCCGATCAGTTCCTTCGACGGGCGCGCGAGCGTGCCGCGGGTCATCGGCTGCATCACGTGCGAGTTCTCCGCCTTGAGCACTTCCGCCCCGAGGTCGCCCAGGAGCAAAGTCGAAAACGGGCCTGCCCAGACCACGCAGAGGTCGATCACGCGCACCCCATCCAGTGGCAGCCTCGGAGATTCAACTCGCGGCGGCCCCGCCTTCGCCGGGCGGTCCGCTTCGGCCAGGATCTCCGCGCGATGCTGGTCCAGCAACGGCGCCGGGCGGCGCAGTTCCCACGGCGACTTCGGCATGATCAGCGGCCGGCCGGGGAAGGTCACCTCACCCAGGGCCTCATGGTTCACGGTCTGCCAGAAGCCGCGGTCGCGGAAGTGGCCGTCTTCGGAGATCTCCGCGATATCAAACAGGGGGCCACAGAGGACGCGGGCCTCGCGCGCTGCCTCCCAGATCTCTCGTTTGGTGTGTTCGCTCAGCCAGACGAAGAAATACGCTTCCAGTTCGGCGCTGTTGTCCGGGTCGAGAAGGGCGGCTGGCTGCGACCACTTTGGGTCCTGCAGCCAATCCGGGTTGCCGAGCATCCTGGCGAATCGGTCCAGGCGGTTGGAAGCGCCGGTGAACTCCACCCAGCCATCCGCGCACGGGTAGACGCCGGCGAGTACCGCGCGGTTCGAACGGGAAGCGCGGACGGTGCGGCGACCCGAGAACTCGAACGCGATCGTGGCCACATGCCGCCGGTCCGCGCCGAGGAAGTGGCTGTCGGCGATCGAAAAGTCCACCCACTGGCCAACGCCCTGCTGCTGGCCGGAGAGGATCGCCGCCATGATCGCCGCCGCCGCCGCAGAGCCCGACTCCACCAGCGAAGCCGTGCCGTACATCGTCACCGGCTCCCGCTCCTGGATGCCCATCGTGTACATCTCGCCGGCCAGCGCGAACAGCGTCAGCTCCGTGCCCACGTAGTCCCGGTACGGGCTCTCCTGGCCGAAGTTGGTGATCGAGATCAGCGGCACGTGCGGGCGTCGCGCGTGAATCGCTTCCCAGCTGAACCCGAGCCCCGCCAGCCAGCCGGGCCGATGGCTCTCCACCACCGCGTCGGCCTGGTCGATCAGCTTCCAGAGCGTTGCCCGGTCAGCTTCCGTCTCCAGGTCCAGGACGATCGAGCGCTTGTTCGTGTTGAAGTAGAAGAACGTCCCGCTCTTCTCGGGGCCGGGCGTGCCCGCTGGAAACGGCCCCAGCTTCCGGGCCGGGTCGCCGCCGGGCCGCTCGATCTTGATCACGTCCGCGCCAAAGTCAGCCAGCAACTTGGTGGCGTACGGACCCGTGATGTACTCGGTGAGGTCGACGATGGTCAGTCCTGCGAGTGGTCCAGGCATGCGCGCCTCCAGCGGTGTGGTATCCAGTTCACGCGCCGTCCACGTCACCGGAAGCGGCGCCGAATCCTAGCACAGCGCCCGAACCCCGCGCATACAGGAAGGCCCGGACTTCTCCGGGCCTTTCGGGAGTTGCCGGACGGTGCGTTAGCGCGCGCCGACCGCCTCGCGGGCCTTGCCGAGGACGAATCCCTCGTAGCCCTTCGCGGCCACTTCGTCGCACTTCTGCCGGTAAGCGCCCACACCGCCGATGTACGGCATGAACTGGCGCACCTTCCCGGGCACGTTGGCGCCGAGGTACCAGGAGTTGCAGCTCGGAGCCACGTACATCGTGCCCTCCGCTACCTGGTTAACGTGATCGACCCAGCGGTCTTCGGCTTCGAGCGACGGTTCGATCGTCTCGTCGCCGTCGGCCCGCATGAAGGCGAGGCAATCCGTGATCCAGTCCACGTGCTGCTCGATCGACACCAGCATGTTGCTCAACACCGAAGGGCTGCCGGGGCCGGTAATCGTGAAGAGGTTGGGGAAGCCCGTGGCCATGAGCCCGAGGTAATTGCGCGGGCCGTCCGCCCACTTCTCCTTCAGCTTCTCACCACCCCTCCCGCGGATGTCGATCTTGTTCAGCGCGCCGGTCATCGCATCGAAGCCCGTCGCGTAGACGATGACATCGAAGTCGTACTGGCTCTTCGTCGTCTTGATCCCGGTTTCGTTGACCGCCACGAACGGCTCGTCCCGCAAGTCGACGAGCGTCACATTCTCGCGGTTGAAGCTTTCGAAGTAGTCCTGGTCGACCACGCCCCGCTTGCAGCCGATGGGGTAATCGATCGGGGTGAGCTTCCGCGCCGTCTCCGGGTCATGGACCATCTTGCGGACAACCTGGGCGTACATCTCGCGGGCGAGGATGTTCGCTTCCATGTCCGTCGCGATGTCGGCGAACATCCGGGTCGCGCCGAAACCGTACTTGTCGAGCACCTCCTGGCGCTCTTCCGGGCTGAGCGGGAGCAGTTTCGCCGTCGGTGGCTCGATGAGCGCCCCGTTGAACGAACCCGCGATACCCACGCGCGACTTCCGCTGCGTCTCCCGCAGGGTCTCGTAGTTCGCCTTCACCTTGGCGAGGTCTTCCTCGGTCAGGGGCCGGTTCATCGACGGCCAGGTGTACGTTGGCGTGCGCTGGAAAACGGTGAGGTGCCCGGCAATCTTCGCGATCTCCGGCGTCGACTGGACGCCCGACGAACCGGTGCCGATCAGTGCAACGCGCTTGCCGGTGAGGTCGATACCCTCCTTCGGCCAGAGGCTGGTCTGGATCGACGTGCCGTTGAAGGCGTCCATGCCGTCGATATCAGGCTTGAGCGGTGACGAGAGGCAGCCCGTCGCCATCACGACCTGGGGCGCCACCAGGTTCTCGCCCCTGTCCGTTGTCACCAGCCAGCGGCGGCTGCCTTCGGCCCAGGTCGCCGAGGTAACGCGCGTCTCGAAGCGGATGTCGCGGCGGAGGTCGAAGCGGTCCGCCACGTGGTTCATGTACCGTTCGATCTCGGGCTGCGAAGCCATCAGCTCGGACCAGTTCCACTCCTGCTCCAGCTCCTTGTCGAAGCTGAACGAATACTCGACGCTCGTGACGTCGCAGCGCGCGCCGGGGTAGCGGTTCCAGTACCACGTGCCGCCGACGTTGTCGCCGGCTTCGATCACCACGGCCCGCATGCCCAGGCCGCGGAGCTTGTGCAGCATGTACAGCCCCGCCGCCCCCGCGCCCACCACCACGACATCGAACGTTTCCCGTTCTTTCTCCACTGCCACGGTCATTCCTGGCCCCCTCGGTTCATATAGCCCGATTCTATAGAGGGAATCTTCGCCGCAACAACATTGTTAGTGTCAGCCAAAGTAAACCCGCTTCCCCGAGACCGGACCCCCACCTCCCCGAGACCCGACCGTAAGGGAGGGCGCCCACTCCCTCAACACGCCACCGTCACCGTCCCCGACGAAACCTGCGCCGACCCCGCCCGCAACGCGAACGCGTACGCCCCCGGCGCCAACCCCTGCGCATTGCTGAGGCTGTAGTTCGTCGTCCCGTTTACCGAATCCGTCGCAGACGTGGGATTGTTCGACGGCGGTTGGCCCTGGAACGTCCACGATCCCGTCAGTTGCGTCCCCACGGGCACATTCTTGTGCGACACATACGCCCACAACTCCCGGATGGGGCAGGACCCGAGCGTCCCACCCGACGGCACAGCCCCGGCCGGCGGCAATCCGTTAGCGGAGAGCGTTGTGGCGAACACCGGCGCGCTGTAGCCCGGCGAGGCGCCCCCGGCCACCGGCGTGTTGCCAGATTCGTCCGTGATGCCGCGCACGAACGTGAGGTAGCCGGCGACCAGGGCCAGCAGCAGCATCCCGCCAAGCCCACCGAGGAACACCAGCCGCCCGCTGATCGCCGTCCCCTCGCCATCCTTGGGCAGGTCCAGCGACGGCGCCGCCGGCGAGCGGTTCACCGCCGCGTCCTCCGCCTCTTCCGATTCCGTGCCCGGGCCAGGGCGGCTCATCTTCTTGCGAAACCTCGGTCACGGGCGGGCTTCCCGGGATGACCGGAGTATAGATGGTGCGCCCCGCGTAATCTGGCGCAGCCCGGAACGCAAGCAAACGCCGGGAGCAGCCCCCGAAGGTGCTCCCGGCGTTTCTCGTGGCGGACCTTCAGGTCAGGCGGGCCGGCCGGACCAGGTCGCATCCTTCTGGTCGAAGTAGGCGTCCGTGCCGAGCAGGTGCGCGGTCACGAATGGGGCCACTTCGGCGGTCTTGTAGTAGTTCCAGACCAGCGTGGAGGTCACACCGATGAGGCTATACGGGATACCGGCGCCGTAAGCCTTCAGGAGCTCGCGGTTGACCTCCTTGTTGCCATCCTGCCGCTTGGCCAGGTCGAACTCGGTGACGAGGCTGCTCGTCAGTGTGTCCACCTTGTCGATCTTCACGCCGAACTGCTGGAACTGCGGCTGAGCCGAGTTGTAGCTCAAGTAGTTCAACAGGGTTGGCTCGGGGTCCGTGATGTCGGTGATCCAGCCCCACCAGAGGTTGTTCGCGCCGTTGCCGTACTGCTGCTTCACGATCTTGGTGGTGATCGTCGAGTATGGCTCGATCTTCGCCGTGAAGGTGTTGCCGAGGACCTTCTTCAACTGGTTCGTGATCAAGGCCGAACCACCGGAGTACAGGCCCTCCCAGATGTCCGGGATGTCGACGATGATTTCGCCGAGGGCCGGGCCACCGCCCGCATCCCACATCTTCTTGGCTTCCGCTTCTTCCTTTGCGCGGTCTTCGAGGTAGCCGGGGAAGGTGATCAGTTCCTTCTCGTTGATGCCGAAAGCGGCCTGGGTCGGCGGGATGTTGCCGGAGAGTGACGCCTTGCCCTGGAGGAGCGAGTTGATCAGAGCGCGGCGGTCAAACGCGCGGAAGACCGCGCCGATGAGGTTCGGGTCGTTCCACGGCTTGGAACCACCGTAGTAGGTGCCGGCCTGCGGGTTCGCCGAGAACGACTTGATCTCGTTGATCTTGCCCGTGTACCGCTTCAGGAGGTCGTCGAGCACGGCGTTCTGTGTCGGCGCGAAGGCATCGACCTGCTTCTGCTCGAAGGCGGCCTGCTGGGCGGCCTGGTCCGTGAACAACGGCACGTACTTGATGCCGTCCCAGTTCACCTGGGAATAGAACTTCTCGTTGCGCGTGAAGGTCAGCTTGCCTTCGGCGGCGAACTCGGTGAGCTGGAACGCGCCCGTCCCGATGATCTTGTCCGCCGAAAGGTTCGCGTAGTCCTTCTCGAACGCCTTGATCGCTTCCGGCGCCTGCACCTTCGTGTACGTGCCTGCCAGCACGTTCAAGAAGAATGGGTCCGGCTTCGCGGTCGTCACCTTCACCGTCTTGGCATCGACCACCTCGACCTTGTCGACGGTCTGGAACGACGCCTTGCGGTAGAAGTTCGGGTCGTCGACGCCGTCGCCGGTCTTGCCGTTCTTGTTGCGCAGGATGAACTGGGCGATGTCGTCGGCGACTACTGCGCGGCCGTTTACCGGCGGCTTGTTGTGCCAGAACACGTTGGGACGCACGGAGAAGACGAACGTCTGCTTGTCCGGCTGCTCGACCTTTTCAGCGAGGGCCCCGGCGATCTTGCCATCCTTGAAACTCGCCCATTGCATGACACCGAGGTTGGTGTAGCCGAACAGCACCGCGATCGGGCTGAAGCGGCTGCGGTCGATGTCGAAGGTGTCGAACGTGTTGTTGGCGCTGATGAAGTGCGCCGTCCCGCCCTTCTGCTTGGCGACTGCCGACGCCGACGCCGCGGCCGTCGGGCTGCCACCCGCAGCGGCCGTGGGAGCGGCAGTCGGGCTGCCGCCACTGTCGTCGTCGTCATCGTCGCCGCAGCCGACGAGGCCAAGTGCGGCGGCCCCCAGGCCGGCCGTGGCCGTCCCGCCAATCAGGCGGCGACGGGTCATCCGTGACCGTCTGAACCAGTAGTTGTCAGGATTTGCCATCAGTCGATTCCCCTCTATGAATCTCTGTTTCGCCTATACAGGCTATAGAACAGAGCACGCGCGGAGTATACGCCCGGCAAAGCATTTGGAAAGAGGGGTGGAAGAGAGAAATCTTTAGATTCGCTAAGCACGCGGTCCACGAGGAGCGGCAATGCAAAGGAAAGGGCAGGGCCGAAATTGCTCCAACGGCCCTGCCCCGAGGGGATACCGAAAATGCCCGATTTGAGGAATCTTCGGTGGCGGCAGTCTACCTCGAACGTCAAGAGCCTTTCAATCACGCAACGCAATTGGTTCACGTTTGAACAACTGTTCATTAGCCGTAGATATGACCAGGAGATGAACGCCGGAAACTTGGATCAACAATCACACGATCCTGACGTTCATTCTAACTCGAACGTTGTTCGCGTTCTGCCAGAACATGCTTACCGATCGGTCGAAAAGTGATGCATGCAAGTCTAACCAGCCACTATTTGCAATAGTACGGCGAAGGGCTAGACTCCGGCGCGCGTCCCTGGAGGCTCGCCATGGGAACCTTCCATCCCTTCCAGACTGCCTACCGCGCGGACCCCTACCCGTACCTGGACCGCCTTCGAGAGTCGGACCCCTACCACTACAGCCCTGAACTGCAGGGGTTCGTCCTGACGCGTTACCAGCACTGCGCGGAAGTCCTTCGAGACGACGAACACTTCCTCTCGGATCCCGGCGTGGCAACCAATGGCATGGGAGATTCGGTGCGGCAGGCACGGCGTTGCGCCGCCCTCGGCGACACCCCCATCCTCGCGAATTCGGACGGGGCAACGCATTCGCGGATGCGAGCCACCCTGGCGCAGGCCTTCAGCCCGCGTGCGCTGGAGACTCAGGCGCCCGCGATCCACGAAACGGTCGAGCGGCTGCTGGAACGGTTCGAGCCTGGCAAGCCCGTCGAAGTCATGTCGACCGTGGCCGAAGTGCTGCCCGTCGAAGTGCTGTTGCGCTTCATCGGGATCGCGGGTGAGTGCCGCGATCCGTTCCGCGCCTGCGTCGTCGCCATGATGCGTGGCCGCATGGACGCCGACCGTTCGCGCGAGGCAGCCGAGGAATCGTACGCAGCGCTTCGCATGCTCGGCCATGTGTTCGACCGGTCTCTCGATGATCCCGGTGAGTCGCTGCTTCGGCGGCTGGATGCCTCGGTGAACGAGGGCGCAATTTCGGCGCCGGAGATGGTCATGCTCGTCACGCACGTGGCCACGGCCGGGAATGCCGCGACGGCATTCGGGATCGGCAACATGCTGCTCACGCTGAGCAGCCGGCCGGGCGATTGGGAGCGCCTCCGCGCCGATCCCGGCCTTATCCCCGCCGCCGTCGAAGAATGCCTTCGCTTCGAATGCCCCACGCACATCACCACGCGCTTCGCGGGCGAAGGGGCGCGCGTTGGCGAGAAGCAGATCGCGGCCGGGCGAGCCGTGCATCTCGTGGTTGCCGCCGCGAACCGGGACCCGGAAGCGTTCCCCAACCCGGACCAGTTCGACCTGGACCGCAAAGGCGAACGTCAGCTCGCCTTCGGGCGGGGCGGGCACTTCTGCCTCGGAGCGCCGCTCGCGCGCATCGAGATGCAGACGGTCCTCGCCGCGATGCTGCGGCGATTCTCGTCGTTGGAAGTGGTCCCGGGCTGCACCACGCCCGGCGGCACTCTCCTGCTTCGCGGCCCGCAGCGGCTGACGCTCATCCCGCGAGCATAGCCACAAACAAACAGCCCTCGGCGGGCCAGCCGTTGCTAACGCGGCGGGCAGTGCCGCGCCGCATGCTCGTACGCCGCGAGCAAGAGCGGGCGCACGGCATCCGGCCGGAAGCGCGCGGCCCGTTCGATACCGCTGCGCGACATTTCCTCGCGGAGCGCGCTTCCGGCCAGCACCTCCGCGACCGCGACGCCGAAGTCCCGCGCATCGTCCAGGTCTGGCTTGCCGGAGTGATGGGTTCGAAAGGGAACGATGCGGCCGGCGCCCTCGGCAACCTCCGGCAGCGCGCCGCCGTCACTGGTGACCACCGGCAGCCCCGCGGCCATCGCTTCGGCAACGGGCATCCCGAAGCCCTCCGTCAGGCTGGGCTGAACCAGCACGGTGGCCGTCTGGTATAGACGCAGCAACGCCGCTTCCGAGATTCCGGTGCGGTGTTCGATGCGGTCCGCGACGCCGAGCGCCTCGGCCAACCGCTGGTAGGGCGGGTCGAACGGCGTGCCCACGCGGATCACGCGGCTGCCGGCAAGCTCGGGCCGGGCCAGCGCATGGAGCAGCACGGCGACGTTCTTGTAGTTCGCGTTGGTGCCCACGCTCAGGATCGTCCGCGGCTCGCGCGCCTCACCGGGCAGCGGCGGTTTCACCTCCGGCGGCACGACGACCGGGATCACGAACACCCGCTCGGGGTCGTCTTCCACGTACTCCAGGTATCCCCGCTTCGTGTCGTGCGAAGGGACGATGATGGCCCCGCAACTGCGCAGGCCCCTGAGCGAACGCAGGAAGGCCGTCCGCCATCGCAGCGGGAAGACGCGCCGGAAGCGCGCATACTCCATCGGGATCATGTCGTGGATGGTGGCCACCCGGGGGCAGGGGAACCGGTTCGCATGAGGGGCCACGAAGACATCGGTGAAGTGGACCAGGTCCAGCGGCTCGTTCCAGCGGCGCGGCAGCCGGCGCACGTTCCGGTAACGCGGGAAGAGCCCGCGTAATGGAGGCGGCGTATTCAGATGGGTGGCGCCAATCGTCCGCACGCTCGAAACGGGCGCGAGCGCCAGGGCGATGCCCGCGGCGTATTTCGTCATGCTCAGCCACTGGTAGGGCGAAGGCGTGTGGGGCTGCACCAGCAGCACGCGGCCGGGCGCCGAGCGGTCTTTCGTCGAGGCGTCGTCCAGGTCCGATTCTCCCGCGCCGGTTGCGCGCCGGGCGGCTACCGGCGCGATGGAGGCCTACTCTCCGCGAAGCTCAGGATACAGCTTGCTGGACGCCTTCATGAAGCGCAGTTGCATCCGCATCTCCGCCACGCGCAGCCCAGACGCATCGTCCAGCCCTGTTTCGAACCACATGTACTCGGTCTTCGGGCTCTGACCAACGGCGAACACTTCACCGCTGCAGGTGTAGTCGCGGCCCACCAGCAGCGGGCCGTTGACGTTTCGCAGTTCGATAGCGCCGAACAGGCCGACAGCCCCGAGTGTCCCGCGCATCGCCGCGACGACCTTCGCATAGAGCATCTGCACCATCGGCGCGAGCATGACAACCGGTCCGCCCCAGGGCGAATCGCTGGAGAACCAGGGGATGGGCTCCGTGGTCACCGCGAGCCGGTCCCGCTGCTGTTCCGCCGTGCATACCACCTGCTGAGGTTCGAACCGGAAGCCCGGGCCGACGCCCTTGAGGATGCGCAATTCGCCCACATCGAACCGGTCCAACGGACGGGCGAGCAACGCGCTCTTCTCGGCTGGCTGGCCAACGGAAGCCGTGCCCTGGGCTACGTGCATGCCGTCCTCGCGCTGAACCCAGGCGTCCACCTGGGTGTCTCGCGCGCCGGCCGGCGGCTGCTTCAGGAATGCCCGCACCGCCTCGCGGTCGGTTGTGGCGTTCAAGTAGTACATCGAGAGCGTGCCGCGCTCGAACCAACGCTGGCCGAACGCCTCCAGCAGCAACGGGACGAACAGTTCGTTGTGGATGGAACCGGCGACTGTGCCGCCGCGGAAACCCAGCTTCGAGGCCGTCGCGTCGTCATGGATGCTGCCCCTGGCATCGCGCGAGTTGTTGATCGAGCGGCGCAGCGGCCCGCTGATGACGCCGTCGGTGACGCTGATGCCCGGTTCCTGGACGCTGGTCATTGAGCACTCCTGCTGGTCTTGCGCGCAGCGTACGCCCGGACCCAGCGCAAATCCAGACACGTTTAACCGCCGATGTGCGACATCTCCACTTTCGGCAAGGCCGCCGTCGCCTCGGTCCGAAGCTCCGAGTACCGGTCGGTGCGCACGCGCCAGACGGAATCGAGGAAAGCAGAAATCTCCGCGTCGGAGGCGCCGTTGCGCAACAGCGACCGGAAATCGTGGCCGTGGTTGCTGAAGAGGCAGGTGTAGAGCTCGCCTTCAGGCGAAAGCCGGGCACGGGTGCAGTCCCCGCAGAACGGCTGAGAGATCGACGCGATGACGCCGATCTCGCCCGAACCGTCGGCATAACGCCAGCGCTTCGCCACTTCGCCGCGGTAGTTCGCCTCCGCCGGCTCAAGCGGCAGCTCCCGGCCGATAGTCTCGACGATTTCGCGGGCCGTGACCACGTTGTCGAGCTTCCAGCCGTTGGTGGCGCCGACATCCATGAATTCGATGAATCGGACGATGACGCCACTCCCGCGGAAGTGCCGGGCGAGGTCGGCGATGGTGTGGTCGTTCACACCGCGTTTCACAACGGCATTGACCTTGATTGGCGCGAGGCCAGCCTCGCGAGCCGCCTGGATGCCATCGAGGACGGTCGCAACCGGCACGGCAGCGTCGTTCATCGACTGGAAGACTGCGTCGTCGAGCGAATCGAGCGAGACCGTGACGCGCTGGAGTCCCGCGTCCTTCAACTTCTGGGCCTGGCCCCGGAGGAGCGAGCCGTTCGTGGTCAGCGTCAGGTCCTTCAACCCCGGGATCTCGTGCAACTGGGCGATCAGCGTGTGGAGGTCTTTCCGCACGAGCGGCTCCCCACCGGTGATGCGCAGCTTTTCGACGCCGCGTTCGATGAAGATGCGCGAGAGCCGCGTGATCTCCTCATACGAGAGGATCTCCGTGCGGTTGAGGAACTGGTATCCCGGCCCGAAGACCGCGCGCGGCATGCAATACGTGCACCGGAAGTTGCAGCGGTCAGTCACCGAGATGCGAAGGTCACGCAGGGGTCGCTGCAACGTGTCGAGCAATTCCATACGGACAGTGTAGCCTGCTCAGGACGGGGTTGTGGCGGGTTCCGGTTCCTGGGCCTCAGCGAAGCGCACAAGCATCTCGTCATACCGGCGCACGCGGTCCGCCAGTTGCTCGCGCAGGGTGGACATCTTCTCCATCTTCTGGTCGATCAACGCCAACTGCTGGAGCGTGACTTCGCGGGCGGTGCGGGCCTTTTCCGCCTTCTCCTCGGCATCGGCGTCGCGCCGCCACTCAGCCTTGATCTGGAGCCGGACATCCTCGGCCTCGAGCATCTCCTTGATCTCGGCAAGCGAGAATCCGAGGAGCTCCTTGAGCTGCTTGATCCGGTCGATCCGCTCGATGTCATCGGGCGAATAGAGGCGGAAGCCGCCGTCCATGCGCGTCGGAGGGCTGAGGAGGCCCTTCTCTTCGTAATAGCGGAGCGTGCGCTGGGTAAGGCTCGCGCGTTCGGCGGCTTCGCCGATTTGAAGGAAACGCCCGGGCCTGGTTTCGTCAGCCATGTTGGGAGATTAGTCTATCAACGTTAACGCGCACGTCAATGTTCACCCCGGGACCCCGCATGACGCCTCGTGAGGCAGAAAACGACGTGTCGAGGGTTGATTCTTAGCCCGTATTTTGGGCTCGAATCACCAGGGGCACATAAGCGCTGAGGCCCGTGAAACCTTCGCGCCGCGAGCCGACGCATCTACATAACTGGATTGATGCAGCGGTTGGGCAAGACTACCTTACCGCCTGCGTCCCCGGGCGGACGCACCGTGACGGTCCACCCGGAAAGCCCTGAACTCTGGCCGTCGAACACCACCCCTGGCTGTCGTTGTCCGCGAAATCCCCGATGCGCTCGGGAGAGAGGAGTGCGCCCCGAAAATGGAAGACCCCGCCACCGTTTACGACTCACGCGCGCTCACTCGCGGGTGGCAGGCCGTCCTCGGACGCCTGCAACTGGAACTCAATCCGCACCACTTCGCCACCTGGCTGAAAGGCACGCGCGCGCTCCGCAGCGACGGCCAGACCCTCGTCGTGGAGGCCCGGTCGGCAATCGCTTGCGAGTGGCTCAACCACCGCCTGAACGTCATGGTCCTGCGCGCCATGCCGCAGGGCTTCACGGCACTCAACAACGTGTGGTTCGTCCCGCCCGGCGCCGTCTCGGCCCCGGCCGAGGCAACAGCCGCCGGGCCGGCCGCCCCCGCGCCGAACGCGCACGTCGTCGGCAAGATCAACTGCGAGTACACCTTCGAGGGGTATGTCGCCGGCGACGGCAACCTCCTGGCGATCGAGGCCTGCCGCGCGCTCGTGGAACCATCGGAGCTCCGGGTCAGCCCGGTCGTGCTCTACGGCTCACCCGGAATGGGCAAGACGCATCTGCTCCACGCCCTCGCCTGCCGGGCGCGGGACCTGGGCAAGCGGGTGGCCTGCCTCAACGCCGATGAGTTCGCGAACCGCTTCCTCTCCGCCCTTAACTCCGGCCGCGCCGATGACTTCAAGGCCACGGTACGCGCGACAGACCTCCTGATCATCGATGACCTCCAGGCCATCGCGACCAAGAAGGCCACGCTCGAAGAACTGGTCCACACCATGGAGGCGGTCACCAACGACGGAGGCGGCATCGTCGTCGCCAGCGAGCGCAATCCGTTCGAGCTCGGCCTCCCGGAGCGGCTGGAGTCGCGGCTCTCGGCCGGTATCGTCACGCGTGTCGACCCGTTCGAACGCGAGGAGCGCCGGGCGTTCATCGAAGTGGTGGCCCGCCGCCATCGCAGCGCGCTCCCGGCCTGGGCCATCGACCGGATCGCCTCAGCGCCAGCGGGCTCGGTCCGGGTGCTCCTCGGCTACGTGAACGGCGCCCTGGCGCTCGATCGCAACAACCGCCTGGAACCGGGGACGCTCGACGCGAGGCTGGCCGGGACGGCGGCGGTCGAAGCGGCGGGGCCCCACGTCGCCCACGCGGCCCTGCTCAAGCGCGTGGCCATCTATTTCAATGTCGCCGCCGACGAACTCTGCGGCCGCGCGAGGACCGCGCGCGTGAACGATGGACGCGCCGTAGCCGTGGCAACGCTGCACGCCCATGGCGCCAGCCTCAGCGAGATCGCCGTGATGTTCAGCAAGCGGGACAAGTCCACCATCCATGGCCTCTGCGCTCGCGGCCGCACGCTCATCGAGGCCGACGAGTCGCTGCGGGCGGCGTTGAGTCTCTTGGCCTGAGCTCCGGCGTGATCAGCCCGCGCGGAGCGGGCGTATTGTCTTCACGTGAGCGACTATCGGCTTGCAGAAGACTTTGACCTGGTGGCAGCCATTGCCTCCGGCAAGGAAGACGCGCTCGGGGTGCTCTACGACCGCTACCACCGGCAGTGCTTCTCGTTCGGGCTGCGGATTCTCGGCGGCGAACAGGACGCGGAGGAAGCGGTCCAGGAAACGTTCGTCCGCGTCTGGCGCAGCGCCGGGCAGTACGATAGCTCGCGCGCCGGCGTTGCCAGTTGGGTGTTGTCCATCACGCGGAACCTCTGCATTGATGAGATTCGCCGCCGCCGTCGCCGGGTACCCGAGATGCCCACGCTCGAAGGCGCCCTCGAGGTCGCGTCCGGCGATCGCACCGACCTGGAAGCGGAACGCGAAATCATCGGAGCCCAGGTCCGCGAGGCGTTAGGCTCACTCACCAGCGAACAACGGAGCGCTATCGAACTCGTGTACTTTCATGGACTTACCAGCCAGGAGGTGGGCCGCATCCTTGCCGTGCCCGCGCCGACGGTGCGGAGCCGCTTGCGCCTCGGACTGCTGAAGCTGGGTGGATTATTGCAAGAAAGGGGTGTGGTTGGCGTTGACTGAGCAAGAACACCCCGTCGACTACCTGCCCGAGCTTGCGCTCGGCGTGCTGCCGGAAGACCTCGCACCCGCAATCCGCGAGCACGTGGCAGCCTGCGAATCGTGCCAGGCCGAGTTCACCCTGATGACCGGAGCCGCGAAGCTGCTTCCCTTCGCCGTGCGCGAAGCCGAGCCTCCCGCGGCGCAGCGTTCGGCGCTGATGGACCGCATTGCGAGCGAGCCGCGCGTCCTGCGCCCGGCGCGGAAGGCGCGCCCCGCCTGGCAGTGGTTTGGGGCGGTGGCCGCCGCCGCGGCGATCTTCCTCGCAGCCGGCGGCATCATCGGGGCGAGCCTATTCGGCGGGACCGATGGCGCCCTCACGAAAGAGCGTGACGACCAGCGCGTGCTTGTCCAGGCCGTCGCCCAGGGCACTGCTTCGCGCCAGACCGCCGAACAGAACGGCACGAAGGCGACGCTCGTCTTCGCTCCCGGCACAGACTCGGCCTTCGCCTGGCTCGAAGGCTTGCCAGAGTTGCCGGAGGGGAAGGCGTACCAGGCCTGGTTCATCGGCGATTCCACGCCCCGCCCCTCGAACGTGTTCGCCAGCGCCGGGAAGGGCGTCTGGGTCGATTCCCCCGCCAGCGTGGATTCGTTCGCGGCCTTCGCCCTCACCATCGAAGACGATAACGGAGCACAGGCGCCAACCCGGGAGCCGTTCGTCGTTGTCAGCCTGAACGCCGCGGCACGCATGCCAATCACCTGGGAAGAATGGATCGCGATGACCCTGCGCGACTGAGCGCCCCTCGTTGCGGGCGGCGGCCCCGCGCATCAGACTTGGGCGCCATGGATTGGCACGACTCACCGGAACAGTCCGCATTCCGCGATGCGGTACGGACGCTTATCGATTCCCGGTTGCCGGAGCGCTACAAAGCGTTCGCCCGCAGCGGCGGCCCCGGCGAGCGGCAATGGGAGAACGACCGCAAGTCCGCGGACCCGGCGGCGAAGCAGGCAGCCATCGCCTGGCACGCAGCCCTGGCCGAGCGAGGATGGGTGGCGCCGCACTGGCCGAAGGAATACGGCGGCGGCGGCATGTCGCCGATGGAGCAGTCGATCCTCAACCAGGAGTTCGCGAACGCCGGCGCGCCGGCCGTCGGCGGCTCCGGCGTGGGCATGCTCGGCCCAACGCTCATCCTCCACGGCAACGAAGACCAGCGGAAGGCGTACCTGCCGCCTATCCTCGCCGGCGAGGCGACCTGGGCGCAGGGCTACAGCGAGCCCGGCACCGGTTCGGACCTCGCTTCCCTGCAAACACGCGCCGTCCGCGACGGCGACGAGTTCGTGGTGAACGGCCAGAAGATCTGGACGTCCGCCGCGCACACCGCCGACGCCATCTTCGCCCTCGTGCGGACAGACCCCCAGGCGCCCAAGCACCGCGGCATCTCGTTCCTGCTGATCGACGACATCAAGTCGCCAGGCATCTCCATCCGCCCGCTGGTGGACATGAATGGCCGGCACTATTTCAACGAGGTTTTCTTCGAAGACGTCCGCGTCCCCGCAGCGAACCTCGTCGGCGAAGAGAACCGCGGCTGGTATGTCGCGATGACGCTGCTCGACTTCGAGCGTTCGAACATCGGCGGTGCGATCGGCGCGCGGAGGACGTTACGCCGGATGCTGGATGTGGTGCAGGCGGATCCGGTGCTCCGGCGGCGTCTCGACGCATCCACCCTTCGCCACGAAATCGCGCAGCGCTTCATCGAAGCGGAAATCATGTACCAGTTCTCGTTGCGCATCATTTCTATGCAGAACAAAGGCCAGCTACCCAATGACGAGGCCTCAATGGCCAAGCTCTACAACTCAGAGCTCTCGCAGCGCGTCGCCCAAACCTGCATGCAGGTGATGGGGCTCCGCGGGCAACTGACCGAGGGCGAAGAGACTCCGGCGCGGATGTACCTGGGCATGGTGCCGGCGACCATCCGAGGCGGGACAAGCGAGGTCCAGCGAAACGTCATCGCCACCCGCGGCCTCGGACTGCCGCGAGGGTGACCAGCGCGGCGACCGGCCCCCTCGCGGGCATCCGTGTGCTGGAGCTCTCACAGATCGTGGCGGGCCCGTTCGCGGGGGTCGCCCTTTCGGATCTCGGAGCCGACGTTGTCAAAGTCGAGCCTCCGCGTGGCGAAGACCGCCGCAACAGCGGCGCCGTCGTCCCGAACGAGGGCAAGTACTTTCAGTCGCTCAATCGCGGAAAGCGCAGCCTCACGATCGACCTCTCGAAAGCCGGCGGCCAAGCGCTCGTGCAGCGAATCATCCCGGGGTTCGACGTCATCCTCTTGAACTACCGCGCGGGCGTGGCGGAGCGATTGAACATCGGTTACGCACGTCTCTCCGCGCTCAACCCGGGCCTCATCTACGCGAACATCACGGGCTTCGGCGATTCCGGGCCTTACGCGCAGCGCGCCGGCAGCGACATCGTCGCGCAGGCTTACAGTGGCGTGATGGCGGCCGAGGCGAAGGTCGATGAGCACGGCGCGCCCCAGCAGCTCGTCAGCAGCACCTACCTGGACCGCACTACTGGCCTCGCCGCGGCGATGGGCATCTGTGCCGCGCTCTTCCATCGTGCGCAAACGGGGCGCGGGCAGGAGATTCACGTTTCGCTGCTCCAGAGCGCGCTTGAACTGCTCTCCGACAAGGTCATGCGTGAACCCGTGCACGACTCGATCCTCCGTGACCCGCTGATGGAGGAGATCCACGCAACGCAAGATTCCGGCGCCCCATACGACCAGGTGGCGGCGGTCCGCAAGGCACAGGCGCCGCGGTTTGCGAGCCACCGGCTGTTCTACGGCGGCTATCACACGAGGCAGGGAGCCCTCGTCCTCGGTGCGCTCACCATGCAGAACCGGGACACCATCCGCGGCATCCTGGCCATCGACGACCCCACCGACTCGCCGGGTTTCAACGCGGCCGACCCGGAGAACCGCCGGCTCATCGAGGAATGGCGGGAGCGGATTCAAGAGCGCCTGCTCGAACGCCCCTCCCACGATTGGGTCGCGTTGTTCCTCGAGGCGGGAGTCCCGGCCAGCGTCGTCAACCACCCGGAAGACATGGCCGATGACCCCCAGGTCGTCGCGTCCGGCATGATGACCGCGATGGAGCACGAGGTCACAGGGCCGCAGCGCGTCGTCAGCCCGCTGGTGCGCATGGCGGTCACGCCGACCGCGGCGCGCATGCCAGCGCCGCCGCTCGCGCGTCACACGCGGGAAGTGCTGCTCGAATGCGGGCTCAGTGAGGATGAGGTCGACGGGCTGGTGGCGGATGGCGTGGTGACGAGCACGGAGTAGCGGCTCAGATGCGACTGGCGAGCACCGCCGCGTAATCGTCGCGCAGTGGCCGCACGGCGAAGTCCCGGATCACGAAGGCGAGGAAGTCACCGAGCGGCACCTCGCCGGTGGGGAGGTGCGCACGGTGAAACTCGGACCTCAGTGTCCCGGCGCCCGCCGAGATGTGGAGGTGAGACGGGCAAAGCCGCCTATCCCGGGGTGCAAGTGGCAGGCGAAGATTTCAGTCCCAGCATCCTCGTAGAGTTGGTAGCGGTAACCCCTGACGCGCGGTTCCCACGCCTCGCCGGCTTCATCGGGCTCCCCCGCCAGGTCAACCAGTTGCTCGAGCCTGATTCGCAAATGCGGGCCTCGTCTGGTTGCGACACGCGCGCCCTCCTCGGGCCCGACGGCGAAGGACATGCGCGAGGGCGCCGTCCCGCGGGCAGCCTTCACGACTTCTGGCATTACCGTGGAGACAGCGCGTTGCAGGGCACGGATGTAGGCGGACCTCGCCTGCGCAGCCGTGCGATGAGGCACCTGCTCAGAAACCCGGCCGTGGCGCGCGAACCATCCAGACGGCGACCGCGTCGAGGTCCTCTTCCGGTCCGTCGAAATCGCCCCGTTCAAGAGCGGTTTCGAATTCGTCAGCAGACATGCCCAGCAGACTACGGCCCCGCGCGTCGTACCGTTGCCACGCCTCCTCGGCCGTCAGTTCCACGATCTGCGGAAGCTTCGCATCCGGGTCGTCGCGCGGGGCAGTCCTTGAGCGAGGAGCTTTAGGACGTGAGATTGCCATGGCCACAGTGTACCGCAGCAGGAGCGGCCCCGGCCGCGTACGATTCCGGCCATGACCACCGCACCCGCCATCAACTGGGACTCGTACCTCGATGAGGCCATCGAGTACCTCTGCGAGTTCATCCGCGTCGATACCTCCAACCCGCCCGGGAACGAAATCCTCGCCTGCAACTTCCTCGGCGCCATCCTCCACCGCGAAGGCATCGACTACGACCTCTACGACGCCGGCAACGGCCGCGTGTCCCTCCGGGCCGTTATCAAGGGAGACGGCTCCAAGCGGCCGTTGATGCTGCTCAACCACACCGACGTGGTGCCGGTGCAGCGCGAGTTCTGGGACGAAGATCCCTTCGGCGGGCAGGTGATAGACGGGCACCTCTGGGGGCGCGGCGCGCTGGATATGAAGGGCCTCGGCATCGCTGAGCTCATGACGTTCATCACGCTCAAGCGGCTCAACCTGCCCCTGGCGCGCGACGTTATCTTCTTCGCGCAGGCCGACGAAGAGGCGGGCAGCGAGTTCGGCATGCGCTTCATCGAACGCGAATACCCCGACACGCTGGAAGCCGAGTACGTCATCAACGAGGGCGGCGGCGGCTCGACGGAGTCATTCGGGGTCGAACGGCCGGTCTACAGCATCGCCGTCTCCGAGAAGGGCCCGCTCTGGCTGCGCCTCGTCGCCGAAGGCCGTCCTGGCCACGGCTCCATGCCGCACGAAGACAACGCCCTCGACCGCCTCGTCCGGGCGATGTACCGGGTGCAGGAGTGGGAGCGCCCGATGACCGTTTCGCCGGTGCTCACCGAGTACTTCGGCCGGCTGAGCCGCGCAGGCATCTACAAGGGAGAAGCGACAGCCGAAGCGCTCAAAGCAGCCGCCGAAAAGGACCCTCGCGTCCGCGCGCTCCTGACCAACACCATCAGCGCCACAACCGCCACCTCCGGCATCAAGCACAACGTCATCCCCGGTCGCGCCGAAGCGACGCTCGACATCCGCCTGCTCCCCGGCGTGAAACCGGAAGACTTCGAAGCCGAGTTAGCCGCCGTCATCGATGACCCGAAGGTCAAAATCGAGCGTGTGCACGTTGGTTGGTCGGACACCAACTCGTTCGATACGGAGCTCTTCCGGGTGATGGAGGAGGTCATCCATGACCACATGGAAGACGCTGTCGTCGTCCCCGGGATGACCGTTGGGTTCACCGACAGCAGCGTCCTCCGCAACCGCGGGATGATCAGTTACGGCTTCTCAGGGGGCCTCACGAGCCCCGAAATCGGTCGTGGTGTGCATGGCCACAACGAGCGCGTCAGCGTGGAGTCGTTCCGGCTGAACTGCCAGATGGTCTGGGAAGTCACGCGCCGGATGTGCGCGCGGTAACTCACCACGGAGAGACAGAGGGCCACGGAGATTCCCAGCGGGATACACACCGCGCTCTTGAGCCTGGCAGACAGCTGAACCACGACGGCTCTCCGTGAACTCAAACTGACCGCCGTGCTCTCCGTACCTCCGCGGCGTTCTACCCGCCGTAATTCACGCCGCATTCCTTCAGCGTGAGGATGCTGTAATCGCGCTTCAGGACGGCGTTCGTCACCTGGCCGACGACGCAGGAGTGGTCCCCCATATCGACCTCGCCGACGTAGTTGCCTTCGACGAACGCGGGGGTGGCGCTGATGACCGGTGCGTTGCTATGAGCGCCGCGCTCGAATTCCGCGCCGTTGATGACGTTGCCTTCGACCGTGGTCGGCTTGAAGAACGCGAAGGCGAGGTCTTTCTGGCCGCTTTCGAGGAACGAGAGTGCGAACTTGCCCCCCTGCTTCAGGAGTGCATAGGCGCCGCTGTCCTTCTTCACGCCCATGACCACAAGCGGCGGGTCGAACGAAGTCTGGGTGACCCAGTTGATGCACGCGGCGGAGTCTTCGCTGCCGTGGTTCACGCCGAGGACATAGAGGCCGTAGGGAATCGTCCGGAGAATCGTCTTCTTCGCAGCACCAGTCTGCTCATCCATCGCACATCACCCCGAAAGTAGTGGGCCGATTGTAGCGGTTAGCCCATCAGCCGCGCGTGCGCCCAGTGCGTAATCGCCACCGCCAATCTCCGATCGAACCGATTTCACGTGGGGTATGATTGACGCATGGCTCAGGTCCACGTGGCGATGGATATCCTGCCTGAAGCCCTGGCCGCGGCAATCGCCGCGGCCAGGGCCGGCGACGAAGTGCTTCTCGAAGAGCGCGGCGAGCTTGTTGCTCGGGTGCTGCCAGCACCAAGGCGAGTGGATTGGCAGGCTTTCCTTCGAGAACTCGATCAGCTGCCGGCGCGAGAGGCGGGTTTCGCCAGCCACGTGCTCGATGCGATGAGCGCGAACAACCGGCCAGTGGAAGATGTGCCCTGGGCGTCTTGATCGACACGTCCGTGTTCATCGCGATCGAGCGCGCTTCGCTCACGGGAGCAGATTGGCCTTTGGATCGGTTGCCCGCCGAAGCGTGCATCTCAGCAATAGTCCTGGCAGAACTGTGTGTTGGCGTTGAATCTGCGCGTACAGCGGATCAGGCCGCGTCGGCCGCGGCCTTCGTTGGGCTGATCGAACGTCACTTTCCCCTATTGCCATTGCCGTTCTCGGCGCCGGAAGCCCGGACGTGGGCTCGGTTGTTCGCACAATTGCGTCGAAGCGGGACCACCGTCGGTGCGCGTGATCTGCAGATTGCAGCCACCGCACTGACGCACGGGCACTCCGTCATGACCGGGAACGTCGCGGAATTCGACCGGATTCCAGAGTTGCAATTGGTCCCATCGCCGTTCCGGTGACGCCTCTCAACCCATCAGCCGCGCGTGCGCCCAGTGCGTAATCGCCACCGCGAGCGCATCGGCGGCATCCGCCGGGGTGGGGGCGCTCGTAAGCCGGAGCTGAAGGCGCACCATCTCGGCGACCTGCGACTTCTCGCCGCGGCCGTAACCGGAGACCGTCGCTTTCACCACGGCGGGTGAGTATTCGACGACTTCGAGTCCCGCATCGGCGAGGCCGAGGATGCAGGCCGCGCGCGCTTCGCCCAGGGCCATGGCGCTCCGCGCGTTCGAACCGACAAAGCCCGCCTCGATGGCGCCGTGCGTTGCCCCCTGTTCGCGGGCAACGGCACAAACGGCGTCACGGAGGATGACCAGCCGGTGGCTCTTGGCGTCCGCGGGTTTCGTGCGCACCGCACCATGGCGGACATGCGCGCAATCCGAGCCGGCCGTCTCGACCAGGCCCCAGCCTGTGGTGTTCAGTCCCGGGTCAATTCCGAGGATTCGCATGGCCCGATGGTGCGGCAGGGGGCGGGTTCTGCCCAGCAGGACGTGTCATGGCGACGTGGGTTGGCGGGCAGCTTCCCCAAACAACGGGCGCAACGCCTCCAGAGCCTTGGCAGTCCGCTCCCGGTCTCCGGCGTCCGCCGCCAGCCACAACTCCTGGATCGCCTCGCGGTAGTTGAACAAGAGGATGCTGATGTCGGCGCGCGCTCCGCCGAGGCGTCCACCACCGCCTTCGCGCTTTAGCTTTTCTGCGAGCGTGTCGTAGAGGCTGGTCATGGCTTCATCGACCTCGGCCGCTTGGGACGTGCTTTCCACCCGCGCCGGCGCGGCTTGAACCCCATTCGCCTCAGTTCCTTCTCCTCCGACCACCATCCACGCTCATGCCGGGTTCGTCGCAACATCCTCTCGCTGAAGCCATGGCTGCTCCAGAAGTCAACCTCCTCGCATTCGTTAGCGAATTTCGGAATGTCACGCCACGAGTGGATATCGATCAGCGGCCCGACGTGCGGTAAGTGCTGTCCTGAGCATCCCATAGCCCCTACCGCCGGTAGCGCCGTCCACGGTCCCGGCCACCGGCCTGGCTTCGCCCAAACCGCAACGGGCCGCGCCGTCCGGCCGCGTCCGCGAACGCGGCCAGTTCCTCCGCGTCCGTGCCAACCAGTTCGCGGCGGAGTTCGACCACCTTGTCGCGCAGCGCGGCAGCTTTTTCGAACTCGAGGTTCTTGGCCGCGGTTTTCATTTGCGTCTCGAGTTCCTTCACCATCCGCATCAACTCGTCCTTGGACATCGAAGACGGGACGCCGGCGTCGTAGGTGTCCTTCTCTTCGGCCACCATGCGGACGTGGTCCGTGATGTCGCGAACGGCCTTGACGATGCTCGCGGCTTCGATGCCGTGCTCCCGGTTGTACTCCTCCTGGATGCGGCGGCGACGGTAGGTCTCGTCGATGGCGTTCTGCATGCTCATCGTCACCTTGTCGGCGTACATCACCACGCGCCCTTCGAGGTGCCGGGCGGCGCGGCCGATCGTCTGGATGAGCGAGCGGTTCGACCGCAGGTAGCCTTCCTTGTCCGCATCGAGAATGCAGACGAGCGACACCTCCGGCAGGTCCAGCCCTTCGCGCAGGAGGTTGATGCCTACCACCACGTCGTACACGCCGAGGCGCAGGTCACGCAGGATCTCGACGCGGTCGAGCGTTTCCACTTCGGCGTGGATGTAATGGGTCTTGATGCCCATCTCTTTGAGGTAGTCCGCCAGGTCTTCCGCCATCTTCTTCGTGAGCGTCGTGACGAGGACGCGCTGGCCCTTGTCCACCGTCTTGCGGATCTCGTCCATCAGGTCGTCGACCTGGTTCTTCGTCGGCTTGATGACGATCTCCGGGTCGAGGAGGCCTGTCGGCCGGATGACCTGCTCGACGACCTGGCTGGACATCTTGATTTCGTAGTCGCCCGGTGTCGCCGAAACGAAGATCGCCTGGTTAATGTGCCGGTCGAACTCCTCGAACGTCTGCGGGCGGTTGTCCACGGCGCTCGGGAGCCGGAAACCGAACTCCACCAGCGTGTCCTTGCGGGCGCGGTCGCCGAAGAACTGGCCCTGCACCTGCGGCAGCGTGTTGTGCGATTCATCGACGACGAGCAGCCAGTCATCCGGGAAGTAGTCCAGCAAGCACCACGGCGTGGAGCCCGGCTCGCGCATCTGCAGGTGCCGCGAGTAGTTCTCGACTCCCGGGCAGTACCCGGTCTCACGCATGGATTCGATGTCGTAGTGGGTGCGTTCCTCAAGACGCGCGGCTTCGAGGATCTTGCCCTGCTTGCGGAAGATTTCGAGCTGCTCTTCGAGCTCCTTCTCGATGCCGGCGATGGCGCCGTCCATGCGGTCGCGGCCGGTGACGAAGTGCTTCGCGGGGAAGATGTCGACCTCGTCGCGCTCGGCCAGGACTTCGCCGGTCAGCGGATCGAGTTCGACAATCCGCTCAACTTCGTCGCCGAAGAAATCGATACGCACAGCGAGTTCGTCGTAGCTTGGAATCACGGTAAGTGAATCGCCACGCAGCCGGAACTTCCCCCGAACCATGTTCATGTCGTTCCGCTCGTACTGCATCGCCACCATCTTGCGGATGGCGTCGCCGCGGTCGAAGCGCTGGCCGCGGCCGAAGTGGAGCACGAAGCCCTCGTACTCCGTCGGGTCGCCCAGGCCGTAAATGCAACTGACCGACGCCACGATGATCACGTCGCGCCGCGTGAGCAGCGCCCGCGAGGCCGCGTGGCGGAGCTTGTCGATCTCGTCGTTGATGTCCGCGTCTTTCGCGATGTAGGTATCGCTTCGCGGGATGTACGCCTCGGGCTGGTAGTAGTCGTAATAGCTGACGAAGTACTCGACGGCGTTGTCGGGGAAGAACTCCTTGAGCTCGGCGCAAAGCTGGGCCGCGAGCGTCTTGTTGTGCGCGAGGACGAGCGTTGGCCGGCCGGTCTGCTGGATGACGTTGGCAATGCTGAACGTCTTGCCGGAGCCGGTGACGCCCAGCAGCGTCTGGTAGCGGTCGCCCCGGTTCACGCCCTCTACGAGCTTCTCGATAGCCTGCGGCTGGTCGCCGGTTGGGACGTAGTCCGCGACAAGATTGAACTTCGCGGGCGCGGCGGCAGGGGCGTGGACACTGGTCATGGGTTGAGTTTAGCCGATGGCCGGGACGGGTTGGGTGAGGACTGCTGAGGCAATAACATACTTGACGCACCAGACCACCTGTTCTAGAATCAGTCTATGGACGCAACGCCTTTCCCCGCAAACCTCATGGAAGCCATCCGGTACTTCTCCGATGAGGAACGCTGCCGCGACTTCGTAGCCGACCTTCGCTGGCCGAACGGTGTTGAGTGCCCGCGAGAAGGGTGCGGGGCTAAGCGCGTCCAGTTCATCGCCACGCGGGGTATCTGGCGGTGCAAGGAATGCAAGCGGCAGTTCAGCGTGAAGGTGGGCACCATCTTCGAAGATTCCCCCATCGGCCTGGACAAGTGGCTCACCGCCCTTTGGGTAATCACGGCGCACAAGAAGGGCATTAGCTCCTACCAGCTTTCCCGCGACCTGAGCGTCACGCAAAAGACGGCATGGTTCATGGAGCATCGACTCCGGCTGGCGATGCGTACCGAGTCCTTCAACAAGCCGCTGGGCGGGGAAGTCGAAGCGGATGAGACTTTCATCGGCGGCAAGGAAACGAACAAGCACATCGACAAGCGGTCGATTAAGAAGCATCCCAGCAAGCGCGGTGGCGGGACCGAGGGTAAGGCCATCGTCATGGGCCTGTTGGAGCGCGAGTCCGGCCAGTTCCGGGCAACAGTTGTCCCCAGCACTCGGAAGGGTCATCTACAGGCCCAGGTGCGCGAGCACGTCGCTCCCGGCTCCAACCTGTACACCGATGCCCATGCCAGCTACCGCACGCTGAATACGGACTACCAGCACGAAGTCGTTGTCCATGCCGCCGAGTACGTCCGCGGCCGCGTCCATGTGAACGGCGTTGAGAACTTCTGGAGCCTGTTGAAGCGCGGCCTGAGTGGCATCTACCACTCCGTGGAAGTCGAGCACCTTGACCGCTACCTCGATGAGTTCACGTACCGCTTCAACTCCCGCAAGGAGACGGACGCCCAGCGCTTCCGCAACAGCGTTCCTCGCGTCTCGGGCAAGCGGCTGACCTACGCGGAACTGACTGCTAAGGCGTGACGCTCCCGGCTTCGCGGGCCTAGACGTAATGAGATACGATAGAAGCCGACAACCAAAAACCGCCCGGGGCTGAATCGGGCGGTTCGGTTGGCTCGCTGACGGGTGGACGATCAGTCTGCCGAGGGCGACGGGTCAGGGACGGAATTGTTTAGTCGCTAACACAAAGGTAGTGGCTCGGGCGTAGCTTGTCTACACCACGGTGTCACGGGGGTTAGCGCCATGGCATTCAACAAGGACAAGTTCAGGAACCTGATCCTGTACATCGCTGAGCAGTCGCGCGACGATGTGAAATTCGGCGCGACCAAACTCAACAAGATTCTTTACTTCGCCGACTTCGAGTCCTACGGGCTGTGGGGCCGGGCGATCACTGGGTCAACTTACGTTCGCCTGGACCGCGGCCCCGTACCCAAGGAGATCCTTCCGGTTCTCCGTGAAATGGAGGACTCCGGCCTCATCCGCCGGACGGAACGCACCTACTTCCACCACACCCAAAAGGTCGTGGAGCCGCTGGAGCCGGCGACCCTCGCGGTGTTCGAGGCCCGAGAACTTGACCTTGTGGACAAGGTCATGGCGGAGCTTCGCCAGTTCAACGCAGACGAGGTGAGCGCGCTGTCACACCTTGATGACGGATGGCGTTTAGCTGAAGACAGGGAGGTGATACCGTATAGTTCTGTGTACATTTCTTCACTCTCGGCTGTTGGTGGCCAGCGGGGTGTGAGAAGGGTCGAGGACGATGACGGTTACGAACTCTCACGCCGAGCTGCCAGAGCGTGACTGGACAGAACACTTCCCCGAGTCGCCGCCCGATTTTAGGGATGGGCCGGACTTTAGGGAGTCGATTGCCCCGTTCATTGCGGAACCGGAAACCTACGACTCGCTGTTTACAGATGGCCGAGCGGAAGCACGCGGCGGAATCAATTTCCGGCTGGCTGAGTGGTGGCGCAGCGACTCGCCCGAGCCAGGCAAATGGGAAACGCTGCCTACAGTTGGTGGCTACTTGGGGCTACGCTCATGTGTGATCGAGTTTCTGTTGAGCAACGAGGGCGGTGGATGGCAAATAACGTATCTGGCGGCCAGGGAGCCCTTGGCGCTCGGTGATGAAGAGGACGACTCAGGGAACCAATAGCGGAAGCTTTGCGAACGTTGTTCGCCGCCTGCTTCGCGTGCCCAGGCACGAACTGGACGCTGAGGAGCGGAAGTGGCAAGAGGAACAGAAAGCGAAGCGCGACGGCGTAGTCGAGAAGTAGCGAGTGGACTACATCCTCCTGAAGCGCGGCAACGACTGGATCGTCGGTCGAGCACGACCGCATTTGGCCCATGTCTTCGATGCAGTTGAAGCGTTTCCGACTCGACGGGCAGCAGAGAAATTCATCGGGGAACGGCGAGCGGAGCAGCCCCGGACACTGACGTTGACCTTCGGCGACACTCCCGCCGTTGGGCCGCAGATCATCGTCGTCGATGACGACGGCTAAGGGACATCGTCGTCGTAGACTGCGGCCGCGAGATACCAGCCAGCCAAGAAGGCCAGAACCAGCCCGCAGACCCAACGCGTCTCCACGGGATTGCCCCAAAGCGCGCCGCCACCCGCCCCGACGGCCACGATCACGCCCATGCCTCGGAACTTCCGCGCGAGCGTGGGCACCACTGCCTTCGAATCCCGATGTCGCGATTGCTGCTGAGGCACGCCCCAAATCATCCCCCAAAGTGCGGTGGTGCGTCAAGTATGTTATTGCCACTGCTGACAGCAGACTGTCAGGAGGTCCGGGCGCCGCGCAGGGCCGCGATGCTCATCAGCAGGCAGTCCGTTTCATGCGAGCAGTCTTTCCAGGGGCCGCCCTTGCGAAACGCCCACGATTGCCGCGGCAACCACGAACGCGTCCAGGGCTTCCAGTCGCTCAGCGGCCGGAAGTAGGTGCCACCGAAGCGTTCGTCCAGTAGGTTCTCCCGGATGAACCGCCACTGCTTCCGGAGCGCGCGATGGTATGGCCCGTCCTCGCCCTCGTCCGCCGCATAGAGCGCCAGGATCCGCATCCCTTCGAACTGCACCCACCAGAGTCGCGCCGGGACAACGGTTGCGTGCCCTTCGAGGTGGTCCGGCAGCCCCGAGTTGCCGCCGTAACGGAACCCACCAGCCTTTGACCGCGACCGCCGAAGCGTGTGGAGCATCAACTGCCGGGCGCGCGCTTCCATGTCGGGATAGTCCGGCAGCACCCTCGCGCCGGTGCGGAAACGCTCCGTCGCCTGGAACCCGTAGCCGTACCACTCCATGCCGGGCTGGGGAGTCCAGTCGTCGTGGAATCCGTAGTGCACTTCACCGGCCGCCGTCGTGGCACGGCGCATGTAGATTTGCGCGAACTCGTCGAGGAGCTCACGCGCCAGCGCCGAACCAGGGACAACGGCAAGGAAGTCGAGCAGCGTTTCGAACCAGTCGCCCAGGACGTTCACGTCCTTGAGCCCGATGTCGTGGCCGAGCGGCTCCTCGGGCCCGGCGCCGTCGGGCACGTCCGATGGCTTGCGGATCACGGCTCCGTCGCGGGTAAGCCAGGAGAAGAACCCTCCGTGTTCACGGTCGCGAGCATGCCGGTTGAACCAATCGAGGCCCTCTTCCGCGAGCTCCAACGCGCCGGGATCCCCGGTCGCACGGTACGTCACTACGGCCGCCTGGACCGCGTACGCCCCAGAGTGGGCATGCTTGGAGCCGCCCGCGCGAGGCTCCCCGTTGGGCGAGACGAGCCAGTACCAGCCACCCCGCTCGCGGTCCCACATCACCTCGCGCAGGTAGCGCAGGCCATGCAGCGCGTACTCCTGCCAGCGTCCGTCGGAAGCGTGGGATTCCGACAGCTGGGCGAGGGAGCGCGTGTGCCGGGCCTGGAATTCGAGCATCCGCCCGGCGTCATCGAAGCGGCGCCAGGCACGGTCGAACGACTGGAGGAATCCACCGTCCTCGTTGTCGACGCAAACCGGGAACCAGGCGTCGAGGACATGCTTCTGAAGCACCGTCTCCATTTCGCCGGCCAGTTCTTCGCTGGACAGGGGCTTACTGCTGCTTCGGTTGAACACGAGCGGAGTATAAGCGCGAGTCGAGGTTTGGCTGCCGGGCGGGTAGCCTGAGTCCATGGCACTCAGACGGCGTCCACTCGGCAGCACGGGCCTGACCGTCGCGGAACTCGGCCTCGGCGCGATGGACACGCCGCATTCGTCCGAAGCCGTCGAAACCGTCTCCACCGCCATCGACCTCGGCATCGACTTCATCGACACGGCCCGCGGTTACGAAGGCAGCGAGTTCCTTCTCGGCCGGGTCATCCAGGAGCGCGGCGGCAAGAACTTCATTGTGGCGTCCAAGACGTTCAGTCACTCCATCAACGGCAGCCAGTGGGAAGTGGACAGGTCGCTGAGCGTGCTCGGCGTGCCGAAAATCGACCTCTACCAGTTGCACGACATCTCAACGGCGAAGGCCTGGAACGAAGCGATGGGCGAGAACGGCGCCCTCGAAGGCCTGAAGACCGCGCAGTACCGCGGCCTCATCGACCACATCGGCATCTCAACTCACGACCTCGAAATCGCCCGGTGGGCCATCGAATGCGGAGAGTTCGCCACCATCATGCTTGAGTACTCCGCCTTCTACCCCGAGTCGGCGCCGCTGGTCGAACTCGCAGCGGGACGTGGCATCGGCGTCATCGTGATGCGTCCGGTTGGCGGCTCTGGCCGGACAAGCGCCATGCGCGGCCGCATCGCCAACGGCTACAACGGGCCGCTGACACCGGCCAACCTGCTCCGCTACGTGCTCTCGAATCCGGCTGTGTCCGTGGTCATCCCCGGCGCGCGCTACCCCTCGCGCATCATCGAGAATGTCGCGACCGCCTCGAACTACGAGCCCATGAGCGCGGCCGAACGAGCCCAACTGGAAGCGGACGCCCGCGAGTTCTACGAGTAGCCCGTGCCCTTGACAATTGCGAGCCGGAACCCGATCACTAGAGAAGCCCGTTCGGGCACAATGCTCCCCGTCGTCCACGTCGATGCAAAGAGACGTGAACTGGCGGGGCTATTTTCCACCATGCCTGAGCGGTTTGAGGGCCCTATTCGACCTTCATGCCGAGAATCGCGGGGTCGGCCGGCGGGTAGCGTAGGTCCAGCGACTCCAGCTTCTTGATCAGTGCCTCGGCGATGACCACATCCCGGTACCACTTCCGGTCCGCGGGCACGGCATGCCATGGCGCGTTCTTCGTGTTCGTCTTCGTGATCACGTCGCTGTAGGCGTCCTGGTATTCGGTCCACAGCTTCCGGTCGTCGAGGTCGCCGAGGCGGAACTTCCACTGCTTCTTCGGGTTATCTATGCGCTCCTGGAGCCGTTCGCGCTGTTCGTCCTTCGAAATCAGGAGGGCGAACTTCACGACCTCCGTGCCGTTGCGGACAAGGAACTCTTCCCACGTGTTGATGTCGTCGAAGCGGCGCTCCCACACCTCTTTCGGCGCGATGTTCTTCACGCGCTCGACGAGGACGGCCTCGTAGTGGGATCGGTTGAAGATGGTGATGTGGCCCTTTTCCGGGGTCTGGCGCTGGTACCGCCAGAGGTAGGGATGCGCGAGCTCCTCCGGGGTGGGGACCTTGAAGCTCACCACCTGGCAGCCCAACGGACCCACTTCCTGGAACACACTCTTGATCGTCCCGTCCTTGCCGCCCGTGTCGATGCCCTGGAGGACGATCAGCAGGCCGTACCGCTCGTCAGCATAGAGGAGGTCCTGCAGCTCATTGAGGCGGATGCGAAGTTCGGCGATCTTCTTCTCGCCTTCCTCCTTGGTCATGCCGTTCGAACGTGAGGTGTCGAAGTCA
This sequence comes from Dehalococcoidia bacterium, assembly GCA_046328215.1. GTDB lineage: Bacteria > Chloroflexota > Dehalococcoidia > Tepidiformales > Tepidiformaceae > Amarobacter. The sequence continues at coordinate 54,435 of JAXLXA010000015.1, forward strand.
GACACCTTGAACTTCTCCCCGAAGGGCGGGACGAGGTTGTGGCCGTTGCTCATGGGGCGAAGTGTCCGCCTTCGCGGGGCCGGAGGCTACTCCGCGGACCTGGCCGCGCGGCGGGCTTGCTGGTCGGCGGGCAGGTCCGCTTCGAAGTAGTCCTTCCATGGCGCGTCCGGTGTTTCGCAGCCGGCCTGCGGCACGAACCGCGAGCGCTCGACCAGCTCCATCCGGTGGATGTACCGGGGGCAGTTCGAGAACACCTCCGCGGCTGTTACCCGGACGATGAACTGCGCCCCGGGCCACTGCTCCGTCAGCGGGTCATCGAAATCGATCGACGCGGAGCCGTTGAGCCGGATGCGGAATTGCCCCATCCAGTCGACGAAGAGCATGCCCACCTTCCCCGTCTCCAGGATGTTGCCGGTGGTCATGAACTGGCCGTTCCCGTCGTAGCTGGGGAAGGCGAGGGTGTGATCGTCGAGCACGCGCACGAACCCGGGTTCGCCGCCCTTGTACGAGCAGTCCAGGTTCCCGTCGGCGCCCTGGCTGGCGATGAAGAACATGTCGAGGCTTTCGATGAAGTCACGGTCACGCTCGGTGATCGTGTCGTGCACGGTGAGCGCGGATATCTTGTCCGCGAGCCTGCACGAATCGAAGCGGTCCTGGATGTGGCGGGCGCCTTTGCCGTGTTCGAATGCCATCTCGCTTCTCCTTGCGCGGTTTGCGCGCCGCGGCCTACTGTTGCGCCACCAAGTCTACTCGCTGGAGAAACCACAAATGCCGAGCCGGCGTAACTCCATCGCTCTCACTGAGCAGGAACAAGAAGCCTTCCTCAATGACAGTTGGACGCTGCAGGTCGCGTCCAACGGCCACAAGGGGTTCCCGCACCTCATCGCCATGTGGTACGTCATCATCGACGGCAAGATTCACTTCACCACGTTCGGCAAGAGCCAGAAGATCATGAACCTCCGGCGCGACCCGAAGATCACCTGCATGCTCGAATCCGGCAAGGGCTACACCGAGCTGAAGGGCCTGGTCATCGAAGGCAACGCTGACGTCATCGACGACGACAACGCCTTCACGGCCAAAGTCATGGGCCACGTCGGCGCCAAGTACAACGGCATCCCCATCCCGACGGACACCCCGGAAGCGGCCCTCAAGGCCGCCAGCAAGCGCGTCGTCGTCCGCGTCAACCCGGTCGATGTCTATAGTTGGGACCACGCGAAACTCGGCGGCCGCTACTAAAGCCGCAAATCCCGCCGACCCCGGCCCAGGCCCGACTGCAAAGAGGCCAGTTCGCCGCACCTCAGAGGCGAGGGCGGAAGACCTCGCTCGCCCAGGAGCAGCGCACCCCGTCCACCCCCACCAGCCAGAGCTGATCGCGGCTGAGCAACCCGGCCGCAAAAGGCCGAATCCCCCGCCCCCTCGCCCAGGCCCGACTGTAAAAGCAGGGCAACCCGCCACACGCCCAGAGGCGAGGGCGGAAGACCTCGCTCGCCCAAGCGCAGCGCACACCTTCCTCCCCCACGGAACCGCCACCACCCGGGACCAGATCGCGGCTGCGCAACCCGGCCCAACGCCAGACCAGCAGACCGTCTTCAGTTGCTGATCGAACCAGGGCTGTGAGCGCTCGTTGCCTCCTCGTCCCGAACGCTATCCCTCATTCCTGTCCTCAACCCCTCACACACTGCCCTCCTTTACAGTCGGGCCTCGGCAGGAAGGGCCGCGCTACTGCACCGTCACCGTGCCCGTCATCGTGTCCGGGTGAATGTCACACGTGAAGTGATACACACCCGGCGTCGAGAACGTGTACGAGGCAGAGCCCGCCTTCGTCGCGGCACTGCTCAGTGGGAAGTCCGTGCCGGAAACGTTGTGCGGCTGGACAGGCTCGTTCCATGACCAGGTGACGGTCCCACCGGGCGCTACCTTGACCGCGCTCGGGCTCCAGAAGAAGCGCACGGTGCCTGTCGCCCCGACGAACGCGCTCATTGGGTTCCCGCCCGCCGGCGCGGGCGTCGCGGTCGGCGCCGGCGGCTGGGTGGCCACCGGCGTGTTCGCCGCCGGAGGGTTGGTCGCGGTTGGCGGGGCCGCTGTGGGTGTGGCCGCTTCAGCGCTCGGTGACGGGCTGGCCGCCCCAGTCGGAGACGGCGCGCTGCTGGGCGCGGCCGTGGGCGAAGCGGCGCCGGCCGCCGTCGCGACCGTCGTTGCCACCGCCGTCGCCGAGGCAGTCACGTGGGTCGGCGTCGGTTCGCTCTTCGAATCGGCGCCGCCACAAGCGGCGAGCCACACGGCGGCGAGGGCAAGAGTGATAGACAGCGGCAGCCCGCGCATGGTGCGTCCTCCGGAAATTCGTGCGAACGGTGTTTCGAACCTGGCGCCCGTCGGGAGTGAATCCGGGACAAGCAGAGTGGCCATCGCACCGGCGATGGCCACTCGTCACGCTGTTGTCAGCGCGTGGTGTTAGCGCTTGCTCGCCGCGAACGCCACCCCGGTCGCCGCGAAAGCCAGTCCAACCGCCCCGAAGACGAGCCAGAGCCCGCTGTCGCTTGCCGGCGCGGCCGATGTCGCGGTGTCGCCCGTGTTCGGCGGCAACGGCGCGCCCGTGCCAACGTTCACCGTCGCGGCCATGGCCTGATCCAGGTGCAGCAAGCAGTAGTACTGGTAGCTGCCTGCCTTCGTGAACGTCAGCTCGAACTTCGTGCCCTTCGGATATCCGACGCCGATGACGCCGCTGTTCACGATGCCCGTGCCGTCGAACCTGCCGCCGGGCGGGACGGACGCCGCAATATCGAGGATGGCTTCGCCGCCGCCGGGCGGAATGAGGGCCGCGACGGCCCCGGGATTACCGATCGAGACGGTGTGGGGCGTCTGCACGCCGGAGACCCACTCGATGGTGTCGTTAACGCCGATGTTGACGGTGGCGGGGAAGAACTGCTGCACGTCGCCTTGCGGCACGTCCGTCGCCGAACTGACAGCGAGCGTGTACTTGCGCCCGCCGCTCGGGTTCGCCGCGACCGCGACCGGCTTCGCCGCCATCCCGGCGGCGACAGCCTTCAGCGCGGCCGTCGAAGAGGCGAACTGCGCGGCCGCCCGGCCATCAACCGAAAGCTGGTTGTCCGGCGTGCCGAGGTCCGATGTCTGGACCACCACCGTGCCGGTCATCAGCGGGTGGAGGATGCAGAAGTAATCGAAGCTCCCCTTCTTCGGGAACGTCACGGAATAGCTGTCGGTGCTGGTCGCGCTGCCGGCGATGAGGCCGGAGCTGATGAAGCCCGTGCCGTCCCAGTTCGGGTTGGCGCCGCCGACGAGGACGCTCGGGTCACCCGCGGGGATACCGAACGTGACGCTGTGCGGCTCAGCCCACGGGAAGGTGAACTTCACGGAGTCGCCCGGCTGGACGTAGACAACGGTTGGGCCGAACTGGTTGACGGTGAAACCAGGTTCGCCCGTTCCGGCTTTGACCCCGATCGTGGTGGCAGCCACCGCCGCCTGCCCGGTAGAAGCGAACACAGCCGCAATCGCGACTGCCAGCGCTGGCAGTGCCAGCCATACCTTCCTCATGTGCTTCGTGCTCCTCTGTTGTTCGGTCTTACACCGACGGCGGGAACGTAAACCTGCCTGAACCGGCGGACAAGGGGTAGACGTGTCACAAATCGATGTCTTCGTGTGGCCTGGGCCACATCCGACCCCAATCTGGCCGTTCGCAGTCGACATGGCCCCCATGTCCGTTCGCTCATCTGTCTGCGCTCCCGCTGGATTCGGGCGGCATCGCACCCGAGCGATCGGAACGTAAGCGGGCCAGGACCGCTGCTTCAAGGTGCTTCGTGTGGGACGAATCACAGGGCAGGCGAATCTCCCCCCAAAGTCGGAGGGACTGGCGCGTGCCGCATGACAGAGGGCTATCGAATGGCGGCCTTGCGTTGCCACTCGGCCGCCGAAGGCAGTCCTTTCAGACCTCGCGCCAGGCGGACGCTTCGCAGCAGCGCCAGCTCCACCGCTCGCGCGGCAAGCACGCCGACAGTGAGGGCCTCGAACGGCTGGATGGCGAGCCTGCCCATCGAAACCGCGAACGCGGTGTCGCCGTCGCCGGTGGTGTGGGCAGGGGAAACAACGCGCGCGAAACCGTCGTGCGCGTGGGTGCAGACGCGCTGAAGTTGGTGCGGCTCCAGCGTCGCATTGGTCGCCACGCAGATGAGCGTCGTGTTCGCGCCGGGCAGCGGTTGCATCGCCTCGGTGCGCTGGGCCAGCGCTTCAGGGAGGCTCATGAAGTCACCCTCGGCGGCGCGCGGCCCAGCAACAAGCTCGGCGGTCTCGGGGTCGGTCAGGGAGCCCACGGGATTCGTGACCACCAGCGCACCCACGACGATCCCGTTCGGCCCGAGGAGACTCGCCGTGCCGAGACCTCCCTTGAGGCAATGGTCCGGGCCGAGCAGTTTCGCCGCGGTAGCGCCGGCGCCCGCGCCAACACTCCCTTCGGCCACGGCGCCGCTCCTCGCGCGCGCGGCGGCCCGGTACCCCGCCTCGGCGTCCGGGTAAGCCATCGGGTCGCCGACGCCGAGGTCGTAAAGCACGGCAGCGGTCACGATCGGAACGGGCCGGTGGAGAGCGGCGAAGCCAACTCCGCGCTCAGCGAGAAAGCGCATCACGCCATCGGCGGCGGCCAGGCCAAACGCGCTGCCTCCGCTGAACACCACCGCGTGGCAGGTCCGCACGAGGTTCGCCAGCCCAAGGACATCTGTCTCGCGGGTCCCCGGCGCGCCCCCGCGGGTATCAACCGCAGCCGCCACGGCCGTTTCACAGAGGATGGCCGTGCATCCGGTCGCGCCTTTCCGGTCAGTATCGTGGCCCACCCGGATGCCGGGCACATCGGTGATGGCATTGCGGGGGCCGGCCTGCCAACTGGTCACTCAATCACGCGCCCGGCGCCACGGCGGGCGCGCACGTACGACATCAAGAAGCCCCGCCCCACGCCGCACAGGTCTGCGGTTATGTCAGCGAGCGTGGTGGCGTCGGCTTCCGAGCTGCCGAAACTCGAGGCGAGCGGCTCGCCGTTGGCATCGATACCGGCAAGCCAGCATTCCTCAGCCACGTGGCGGCGAAGCAGCTCCGGGATCAAGAGCATGGAGTTGCCGGTTTCGGCGGCGGCAACAAGCCCGGTCAACTCCGCGAGCTCCGGCTGCGCCCGGAGCAACTGGGCCGATTCCAACGCGTCGTTGCCGATCGAGAGCTCGCGGAGCATCTGTTCGGGCGAGATGGTCGCGGCCAGGTGCACAAAGGCCTTCCATGCGGCCGCGCCAGGCAGCGGCCGCAGCAGCGAGCGGGCGACCAGGTGTGTCCTGTCGCTCAGGGCTTCGAACACCGCGACCAGGCGCCGCGCCGATTCGGCAAGCTCTTGCGCGATGAGCCCCACGAGGATCGCCCGATCGCCCGTCTCCGAAAATACCAGCGTGCGGAGTGCCGCATCGGCGGCCATCTGCGGTTTGCGCAACGCCGAGCGGGCATACGCCTCCACGAAGTCAAGCTCGGACAGGTTCCCGGGATAGGTTGCCGGCAGCGTCACGGCAGGATTGTCGAGCGGCGGGCGGCGCTTGTCGAACGCCTACGCGTCAACCCTCCAGAGCGCCCGGCGGATGGCCCGCGCGACCGGCGAATCGCCCGCGGGCTGGCGCATCCCTTTCTCTATACGTGCGGCGCAGAGCTTCAAACCGTCAGTTACCGCATCGTCCCCGAGATTCGTGATGAACCGCCGGGGAAGCTCCAGCAGCCAGTGCATTCCCCAGAGGATGCCCAGCAGGTCGACCAGCTCGGCGGCGGTGTCCGGGGACACGTCGCGCTGGGCGGCGTAGGCGGCCGCCAGTGCCCGCCGCGCCGGCCCTTCGAGCCCGGACGTGAGCAAGAACGCCGCCACATCCCAGAGTTGCGGCCCGTAGCCGGCAGCCGAGAAGTCGCACAGCCACGCCTGGCCGGGCGCGAGCAGCACATTCGCGGCCGTGGCGTTGCGGTGGGCGAACCCGAACGGCGAGGCCAGTAAGTAGTCATGCGCTTCCAGCAACGGTCCGCGGGCCGGTTCTCGTTCCGCGGCCGAGAACCCAAGCCGGTGCAATGGGAACTCGCCGGGCGGCAGCAAATCGGCCGGGCCGCGGCCCCAATCCAGTCCTTCCTTGAGCGGAAGGGCGTGGAGCACCGCCAGTGCCTTCATGGCCGCCTCCGCGGAGCCCGGCGGCGGGACGAACTGCAGCGCGGCGGCCCCGGGCACTGCTCGCTCCACCGTCGCCTCACCGGCGATGGCAAGGAGTTCAGGCGCCCAGCGGTACCCCGCCTCCCGCAGGCGTTCGCTGACCGCCACGTGGTTCTCCCGAGCCTCGGCGTCCGCGGCCTCCCGCACCACGAGCTCCATCGGCTGCGCGCCCTCGATGAACACGCGGACCGGGCTGCCCGGCGCTTCGCCGAAGGGTTCCCAGGCCAGCGGCGTGCCGGCGGGGAGGCCCAGCGCCGCGAGGACGCTTTCGGCGCTAACCACGGCTCGCGACCTTCACGCGTGACTTCGGCTGGCACTTCGGGCAGAAGTGCGTCGAGCGGCCGCCAACAATCGTCCGGCGGATCTCGCTACCGCACGCGTAGCACGGTTTCCCGGTGCGCCGGAACACCTGCACGAACATGTGTTGCCGGCCCTGTTCGCCCTGGCCGTCCACATAGTCCTTAAAGCTGGCCCCGCGGTTTTCGATGCCACGCTCCAGCACGGTCCTCGTGGTGGTATACAGCCGCTTGATGCCGGCCGGCGAAACCGCGTTCGCGGGGGTGTCGGGACGGACCTTCGCCTCGAACAGCGCTTCGTCCACGTAGATATTGCCAAGCCCCGCGAACCGCCGCTGGTCCAGCAGCACCGCCTTGATCGGCGCCGTGCGGTTGGCCAGGCGTTCGCGGAACTGCTTCAGCGTCAGACCTTCGTCGATCGGCTCCGGGCCAAGCTTCGCGATGACCTCAGCCGCCGAATCATGGATGCGCCACGTCCCGAACTTCCGGAGGTCGCTCCAGCGGAGGTCGAACCCGTTGTCGAGATGCACCACTGCGCGCTGGTAAGGCTCCTCTGGCGCGTTCGTTGGCCGCCATACCAGGCGCCCGGTCATTCGCAAATGCACGACGAAAACCCGCCCGTCGTCCAGGCCGAACATCAGGTACTTCCCACGCCGTCCCGCGGATTCGATCGTGCGGCCCACCAGGTTCGCCCGCAGCGTCTCGATCGGCGCGCCCGCCAGCAACTGAATCGTCGCCGGGTCGACATCCACCCCGCTGATGGCACGGCCAACGACCAGCGGCTCGAGGTCGCGGCGGATGGTTTCGACTTCGGGGAGTTCGGGCACGCGTCGATTGTCGATTGGCCGCCCGCCGAATGTCGATGGCGACCGAGCGCCCCCGCCCGGTTACGCTGTGCCGCGTGATAACCCACCTGCAGGGGCAGCTCGCCCGCATGGACGCTTCCGGACCGCTCGTCGAAGTCGACGTCCAGGGCGTCCGCTACGAAGTGCTCGTGCCCAGCGTCCTCTGGCCCGAGATCCAGGGCATCGCCGGCGAACAGGAACTCACCGGCCAGGGCGGCCCCGCCCTCGGCCTCCATATCTTCTACCACGCGACCGCCAACAACCCGACCCCGGTCCTGGTTGGCTTCCTTCGACGCGCCGAGCGTGACTTCTTCAGCAAGTTCACCACCGTCGAAGGCATCGGTCCCGCCAAAGCGGTCAAGGCAATGAACATCTCCGTCAGCACCATCGCTCGCGCCATCGAGCAGGAAGACCGTACCGTCCTCTCGAAGATGCCGGGCATCGGCGCCCGCAGCGCAGACAAGATCATCGCCACCCTTCGCGGCAAACTCACCGCCGAAGCCGCGATGCACGACGCGGGCGTGGCCCAGCCGGTCGATGCCGCCCGCCTCGAAAGCAAGCGCGCCGTCGCGGACGCCGTGGAAGCCATCGCCGCGCTCGGCTACAGCCGCTCCGACGCCCGGCGCCTCGTCGAAGACGCCCTCGAAGCGGACCCGGAGCTGGCCGGCATCGAAGCGATAACCCTCGCCGTCCTCCGCCGCCTGGACCAGCGCTGACAGTCCAGCGCTCCCGGCCTGCTACACTGAGGACGTGCCCTCGTAGCTCAATGGATAGAGTGTCTGACTTCGGATCAGAAGGTTGTGGGTTCGAGTCCTACCGGGGGTACCAGACCACTTGATTTGGCATCTGTAGGCAACAAGAACTGGAGCCAAGGCGGGGGCGGCGCGAGGCGAAAGCGCCCGTCTTACCCGAAAGTGCCTCGCTGACTCCCAGCACACTACAGGTTTCCGGTCGCGTTCTTCCGTCGCGGGCAGATTGGCGACGCTCGTATCGACGGCCGGCTGACTTTTGCTCTGAGTGCTGTTTTCCGGTTCTCCCCGGAACGGGCTGCAACACGCTGCATAACAGACAACCGATGCTGCCTGAAGACGTGACCCGGAAGACGAGGCCAACTTCGCCGCGCAGCCAGGCAACGCGCCCGCCCGGCCCTCTGCGCCACATGACCGCGATCATTGCCATGGCCTGCCATGCTGCCATGGTTAACCGGCGCGCTGACCCGCTTCCCGATTCGGCATCGGCGGCACGCAGCAGCACATGGCACTCCCTTGCCGGAGGAGACTGGACGAAGACGATGAACACCTATGCGGACAAGTTCACCTGGGATTCCGTGGGCTGGGGTACCCACTGCGTCGATTGCTATCCGGGCGGTTGCCCCATGCGCGTCTTCGTGAAGAACGGCGTGGTCGTACGGGAAGAACCCTCGGGCAGCATGCCCGTCATCAACCCCCGCGTGCCGGACTACAACCCAATGGGCTGCATGCAGGGCACCTGCTGGAGCCAGTCGCTCGATGGCCCCGACCGTGTCCAATACCCCATGAAACGGGCCGGCAAACGCGGAGAGGGGAAGTGGGAGCGGATTACGTGGGACCAGGCCCTCACCGAGATCGCCGATTCGTTGCTCGATGCGATCGAAGACCACGGGCCTCGCTCGATCGTCCGCGAGGGCACGCCGGAGATCGTGGTCGGGGGCCCCGTCTCGCGCTTCTTCGGGCTCATCGGCGGCCAGACAATGGACCTTAACGCGGTCATCAGCGACTTCAACAGCGGGGTTTACGCCACCTTCGGCAAGAGCCACGTCGAGGGTTCCGCCGACGACTGGTTCGAGTCAGAGCTGTTCGTCATCTGGAATAGCAACCCCGTCTACACCCGCGTCCCGTTCTACCACTTCATCAGCGAGGCGCGGTACAAGGGCACCGAGATCATCAATGTCTCGCCCGATGTGAATGCCTCGCACACCCACGCGGACTACCAGGTGAACCTTGAAGGGGCGACGGACGCTGCCTTCGGCCTCTCGCTCGTCCAGGTCATGTTCGCCGAGGACATCGCGCACTGGGAGTTCCTCCGCGAACAGACCGACATGCCTCTGCTCGTGCGCACCGACAACCGCCGGTTCCTCCGCCAGACCGACGTGGAAGGCAGCGGGCGCGAAGACCAGTTGTACGTATGGGACACGGACCGGGGCCTGGTCACGGCGGACCGGACCAACCTCAAGGGAAACGGGACCGCCCTCGCACTCGATGGTTCCTACCAGGTCACCCTGCACGATGGCCGGGGAGTGACGGTCGAACCGGTCTGTGCCGTGCTTCGCAGGAAACTCGACGCCCACTACACGCCCGAAAAGCAGCAGGCGATTACAGGCGTCCACCCGGAGACGATCCGCATGATCGCCCGGAAGATTGCGGCCAAACGGACGAACGTCTTCCTCGGAATGAACGCCTGCAAGATGTACCACGGAGACCTCATCGAACGAACAATGTGCCTCGTCCTCGCCGCCAGCGGTAACTGGGGGCGAAGGGGTACCGGCCTGCGGACGTGGGCATCCGGCCTCCACGACGGCGCCCAGATCGCGATGAACAAGCGACGCCCCGGCCTCGAGGCTTCCGGCGCGGTGGTCGCCGGGCGCGATGCCGCCGTTGCCGCGCTCAAGTCCGTCGACCCGTCGCTGGTGAACGACGAACTGGCCATGTACGAGCTGACCAAAGGCCGCCGTGGCCTCCTCGGGATGATGGACGAACGCACCGGCGATGACGTCCCCGCCGATGCCAACACCCCGCCCGTGTTCTGGTGGTACAACCAGATGGACTTCGCCGGCCGCTGGAACAAACCCGAATGGAGCGACAGCTCCATGAACCGGACCTTCGATGAATACGTCGCCGCCGCCGTCAAAGAGGGCTGGTGGGACGGACTCGACCATCCGCGCCGCGAAGCAACTCCGCAGGTCTACATCGAGTGTGGGGGAAACACCTTCCGCCGCACCCGCGGCGGCAAAAAGTCCATGGCCGGCCTCTGGTCGAAGCTCAAGACCGTCATCGCCATCGACTTCAAGCTGACCGCCACCGTCCAGCAGGCCGACTACTTCCTCCCCGCGGCCCAGCACTACGAGAAGATCGCGTTCTCGATCCCGGGCCCCTTCGTGGCCAACCTCACGCTGGCGGACCAGGTCGTCGCTCCCGCCGGCGAATCCCGCAACGAATGGGACATCTTCCTCGCCATCCTGCAGGCGCTTGCGGACGGCGCCCGCAGGCGCGGCCTCGAATCCTTCACGCTACCTGACGGGACAACCGTTCGCTACGACCAGCTCGTGGCGAGCTACACCATCGGTGGCTACTACAAAGACGAAGAAGTGCTGGCCGACGAACAGATCCGCGACTCTGTCTTCGCCGGCACCCTCCCGGAGGGGACGACGCTCGAATCGTTGCGCGAGACAGGGTTCCAGCGCTTCACGAGCCTCGGCATGGCCCCCTATATGCTCGGCCAGACCACCGAGATCAAGCCGGACGACGTGATCACACCGTTCACCTACCACGTCGAGCGCGGCGACCCGTTCCCGACCTACTGCCGCCGCGCCCAGTTCTACATCGACCACGAATGGTTCCTCGAAGCAGGTGAGGAACTCCCCACCCACAAGCCGAGCCCGGCGATGGGCGGCGACTACCCGATGGGGATGACCTCCGGGCACAGCCGCTGGTCAGTCCACTCGATGAACCACTTCAATCAGTACGTCCTCGGTACCCACCGCGGCGCACCCAGCCTCATGGTCAACAGCAGCGATGCCGCCGCCCGCGGCGTCAAGGACGACGACCTTGTCCGGGTATTCAATGACCTGAGCGAGTTCCACGCCCGCGTGAAAGTGGCGCCGAACGTTAAGCCAGGCCAGGTCATCTCCTACAACGGCTGGGAACCGATGCAGTACGCGGACTGGTCTGGCGCGAACGAGATCGAGCCCGGCATGGTGAAATGGCTCGCCTTCTCGGGCGGTTACGGCCACCTCAAGTACAACAATCTCAACTGGCAGCCGGTCCCCGCCGACCGCTGGGTCCGCTGCGACTTCGAGCTTGCGCGAGGGTAGTCGCTGGTTAGTTCGTGGCTCCCGCCGGCCCATTCCAAATCGGCGTCAAGCCAACTGTCGAACTGATTGGCCAGGCTGCCCGATGAGGACACCTACCGGGCAGCCTGGCACCACGTGAGGCCGGGAAGACCCCTGGCGAGTCCTGGTGATGAGCGGCGACAGGACTCTCTTTGCGTCCTGCCCTAGGAGGCGAGCGCCTCCTCAACATTCAAGCCGGAGGCGGTCAGCGCCTTGACGATCTTGTCGTAGTCTCCCGAGTCGATGGCCTTCGCCACCTTCTTCTGAGACCGCTTGAGGACGGCGCCAACGCGATCCGCCCAGACATCGTCGACGATCGCGATGAGCGCGGAAGAGCCGGGCGGGAGATACGGCTCGAGGTCCTTCGCAAGCTTCTTTTCCTCGTAGTGCTTGACGAGCTCGTGAAGCCCTCCGCCAGCCACCGCCCCGACACCTGCCGCCAGAAGCAGCGGGGGGGAGAACAGGCCGACGACCAGGCCGCCGGCGGCGCCCCAACCCATTGCGCGCCGGCCGGCTCCGGCCTGGTGTTCCTTGACATCGACTTTCCCGTCCGCGTTCCGGGTCGCCACGACCGCCGCGCGAACTTTCACTTCGGCGGCATCGCTCGCTGCTTTCAGGTCGGCGAAGTCGCTTGAGGCGGCTCCTTCGTCCGGGTAAGCAGCGACATACAGCGAGAGATTTTCGTTAGCCAACTGGACTCCTGTCTTGTTGCAGATCGACCCGGACTTCGAAAGCGAGCCTTCGCTCCGCGCTCGGATCCGGGCCCAAAAAAACATATAGTTGGGACCAGACGCGACACAACGATTTTGTATGTCTCGACAGGGACCGTTGTTCACCGCAACAAGCGCTCGTCAGGGACCCAGCTGACAGATCTGCTTCTCACGGGCCGTCCGAGGGTCGCGGCCTCCTGGTTCCCCTGATGGCCCTGGGTCGTCGGCCGCGCCAGAGGGCCGTCGCGGAGCTGAGCCGGAACGCGTCGGCGGCAGCCGTCAACTCGGCAATCTGGCGCGGGTCGGTCAACGAGCGCCCGGTCAGCTCCTGGATGCGGCGAAGGCGATATCGGACGGTGTTGGGGTGGCAATCCAATGCGTCGGCCGTGCGTTCCACCAATCCTGCGCAATCAACGTAGGCATTGAGGGTGCTTAACAGCTTCATCCGGTCCTCGACCTGCAATCCGAGCACGGCGCCGAGCACTTGCTCGGCGAGTCTCTGTGCCTCATCGGGCTCGGACACCAGGAGGGCCGCAATGGGGCTCGCACTGAAGACGCGCACATCAGCGCGGCCCGGTTTAAGTCCAGCTAACGCCGCCTCCGCCAGCTGTAGCGCCCGCGGAGTATCCGCTAACGATCGGTACAACGGACTGACGCCAGTCCGAGCGCTGGCGACGGTGCGTAGCAACTCGATCGTCCTTTCGTGCTGGTCCTGCTGCAGGGAGACGATACCGAGCTGTTGCGCTGGGGTGAGTCGCCAGCGCGAAACGATTCCTTGTGCGGCGAGCAGGCGTTCGATTCCGGGCAGACTCTGCTCGGCGAGGCTCCGGGTGTCCGCCGCGACGACGACGAGCTGGCCGTCGGGAGGGAGGCCCAGGAGCGAGGCGGCTTCCCACTGGCCGGCCTCGGGGCTCAAGTGACCAGTGAGCAACGCTTCGACGAGAGCGGACCGGCGGCGTTGTTGCGTGAGCAGCAACTCGGCGGTGGCGGCCCGGTAGGACTCGGTCAAGGCCACCGCGTGCTCGTCCATGAGTTCCCAGATTCGAGTAGCAGCAGCCAGGAGCGTTTCAGCGGCCATCCCGGTTTCGGTGCCGAGCCGTTCGGTCAGGGCATCCCAGAGTGCTGCGAAGCTGATTCGGTATGCCCGCAGCACCTCCGGGAGTGGCACGCCCTGGTGCGCCCTGCGGTGCCCCGTCTCCGCTGGCGCCGCGAGGTCGAGCGAGGCATGCGGCTGGCCGAGCGCGGCGATGAGCGACCCCAGGTTTCGCTCGACCGATCGGCGCAGGTCCTCTTCGGGGACGGTCTGGCCATCGCGGTAGATGGGCATTTGCAGGTTCACCGTGGCGCACGCATTGTCGATGAGGCGCGGCAAGCGTCCCTGGGCCCAGGCGGCGAGGCTGGCGAGTTCTGAGTCGAGTGCTTTGTTGTGCGATTCGCTCGGTTCCATATCACCGCCGAGCTTAACTGAGTTCCACCTGGTGAGAATCAACAGGTCAGGACGCGGGCTCGACGCTCAAGAGAGGGGTCACTTCTTCGCCGCGGCGCGAGATCGAGGGACCCGGCCCTTCTGTTTCACCCGAGTCGATACGGAGGCTGTGCGGCTCGGCGGGACATTGTCGACTCGAAGCCGCGCCGCCAGCATGGCGAGCGCCTTTACCTATGGAATTCCTACATTCGGATTCGAAAGCGAACGCGTTTCGCGACAGACCGTGACGAGTTTGTCCCAACTGTTGACGTGCCGTTTACCGCTCTGTCACCATACCGGCCCCCGGAGTATCGGGGGTTAATGCAATCCAAATGAAAGGAAATCTCCGGCGGGCTGGCACCTGCCGGAGACGAGTCGCAAGGAGAACGGACGGACCGCTTCCTCGCCGTAGAGGTCAGGCAACCTCAAATCGCGGCGAGTATGCGTCCCCGGCGGTGACGGAACCCATCGGGGATGCCCCCAATTTTCTCCAGGCGACCCGGAAAGGAGTGGGCCGGGTGCAATCAGCCGCAGGCGCGGCGCCCAACACGGAATGAACTGGCATCGAGCAACGGAGGGCCGCGCCATTTTCGCGCGCCCTGAAGCCGGTCTCCTCAGCGGGACCTCAATTCCTACCTGGAGAAAACAAGCAGATGACGCTTGCACTACACGGTAAGTCGCGGCGGCGGAGGACCTGGCTCCTCTTCGCCGCCCTCCTCGCCGTCTTTGCATCAATCCTTTCAGCCACAGCGCTGCGCATCCCGGGCCAGGCCCACGCGGCCGGCCCGTGGTATGTCGATCCTGCCGGAAACGACGCCAACACCTGTCTCGCCCCCGGCGCGGCAACAGCGTGCGCGACCCTTCAACAGGCGGTCACCAACGCCTCCGCAGGCGACACGATCAATGTCGCTTCAGGTACCTACGTCGTTACGGGTACGATCAACTTCAACAAGGCGCTTACCGTAACCGGCGCAGGTACTCCGGTCCTTCAGGTTTCGGGTGGGGTGGACGCTTTCAATTTCGGAACCGACAACGTCACGTTCCAAGGTTTCAAGGTTCAGAAAACCGACAAAACCACCCAGAATATCGCTTACGTCCATGCGAACAACTTGTCGCTAAACAACAATGAGTTCGCAGGGCAGTATGTCTTCGGCGACGGCGACGTTAGCCGTGCTATGGTCGTCGGGGCAGGTGCCTTCACCGGGATCAACATCACGAACAACGTGATTCACGACCTCCGGCAGCCCGCCTATATGTCGGGCACCAATACGGGCGTGATCAGCGGGAACTACGTCTACCGGACTCGCGGGTGGGTGGTCGAAGGCGGGGACCTCGCATTCTCCGGGAACACCTGGGGCTCGGGTGCCAACCAGAACATCTTCGACATCGCCATCCTCTCCACGGTCGCACCAGCCTCATACGCCAACATCCCGGCGATGGCTGCAGCGAACAACAACGCGTTCATCGAAGACCAGCGGACACTGCCTCCCACGCTGTCCATCGTCTACGTCAGCCCTTCTGGATCTGGCTCGAACACTGGCACAGCGATCAGCCCGAAGCAGACCATCCAGCAAGGCATCGACCGTGCTGTAGTCGGTGGCACAGTGCACGTGCTCTCCGGCAACTACAACGAAGACGTCCTCGTCAATAAGGCGAACGTTAAACTCTTCGGTGCAGGCATCGGCAACTCCGTCGTCAGTGGCCCAATTGGCGGAGTCGACGGCGCCACGATCCGTGTCGCAGCAGCCGGAGTCCTCATCGATGGTTTTAGCATCACGCGAGATGGGAATAACCCCATCGACTGGGCGAACCCCTCATTGAACAGCGCGGGCGTAGCCGTGATCGGCCAAGGGCTCACCTTTGAACTTCGAAATTCAAGGCTGTTCGGTAACCGGACCGCAATCGATGTCAACAACAGTAATGGGAACAACATCCACAACAACGTGATTGAGAACAACCGCACAGGGTTGATTTTCCGCAATCAGACTGACAGCACGCTGTTGAAGAACAACTTCATCACGAACAACTACACCGTGGGCATCGTTTTTCTTGATGCATCATCGGGTACGAACTCGCCCCTGCAGCAAGCACTGTCCTCGACCTTCAGTGAGAACAACATCAGCGGGAACTGGTACGGTCAGGTTGTCGAACGGCAGTCTGGCGGCGCTCTTCCCTTGCCGGGCAGCAACCTCAAGAACTTCGTGAACAACTGGTATGGCACCACTTCACCAGTGGTGACGACCGCCAACAGTGTTGAACCCGGCGGTTCCTCACCATTCCCGACGATGTATGGGGGCACGGACACCGCTCCCGGCGGCCAGCCCGACCTTGCGGGGCCTGCTTCGGCCAACCTCACCTATCAGCCGTTCCTCTGCTCTGGCGTCGACGCTTCGCCCGCCATCGGCTTCCAGCCGGTGTTCGGTTGCGGCGACCTCGCCATCGTGGCCCCGGCCACTGCCAACGTCGGAGACACCGGTATCAACGTGCAGGTTGTCGCGAACAACGCCACCAACCTGTACGGGGTCCAGATGACTGTCACCTACGACCCGCAGCTGGTGCTGACGGGCTACACGCTGGGCCCGACTCTCGGCCCCGGCTTCAATGGGCCGCCGCTCCTCGTACTCAACGTGCCGGGATCCCTCACCTTCGCGTTCACACAGCAGGCGCCAGGTTTGCCAGCTTCGGGTTCCGGCCTGGTCCTCGCAACCCTCACGTTCGGCGCGGTGGGCGCTGGCACGGCGAACATCGTCGTGAGCCCCGGCGCGATACTGTCGAATGATCAGGGCTTCCAAATTGGACCAAACGCCGTGGTCAACGACAGCATCGTTGTCAGCGGCGCATCGACCACGGTGACCGGCACTATCCTGCTCCAGGGCCGCACCAACCACAGCGGGGCGACTGCCCAGATCGACCCACTTGGCGGGCCGATCTCCCCGGCAACCTCATCCGTTGGAGCCTTCACGATCAGCGGCGTCTCCGTCGGCGTCCACCCGGTCCTGGAGGCCGTCATGCTCGGCTACCTCAAGGCGGTGAAGCCATTCACGGTGGCGGCCGGTCCGAACGCCGCGGGCACCGTCACTCTCATCGGTGGCGACGCCAACATGAGCGGCAACATCAACATCCTTGACCTGTCGCTCATCGCGGCGTACTTCGGCCAGAGCCCGACTTACTCGCCTGCTTTGGCTCCCAACACCACGCCCGATATCAACGGCGACAACGTCGTCAACATCCTCGACCTCTCGCTTACCGCGGCGAACTTCGGCGCGGTGGGCCCAACGAGCTGGTAATCCCAGCCCGGTAACAACTTCGCATCCAGCCCTGTGGCCCGGGAGAGTTTCCCGGGCCACAGGCGGTATCTGAGCGAGGCGGCGGAGGCGGCGGATTTGCGCGGATTAGTTCGCACACTGTTCCTTGCCGGAGCCCTGGCGGTTTCCGGTCTCACTTTGACAGGCGTTTCTGCGCAGGAAACGCCGGCCTCGCTTTCCTTTGCGCCAGCACCGGGCCCGCTGACGCCCGGCACGCAGGCGACATTCGTGCTCGGCGTCGGCGGCGCGCAGCGCCTCTTCGGCGCTGATATCGAGGTCACGTTCGACCCCACGGCAGCTGCCGTGGTCGATGCGGACCCGGCGAAGGAAGGAGTCCAGGTGCAGATCGGCCCCTTCCTGGATCCCGGGTTCGTCGTCTACAACGTCGCCGATAACGCAGCCGGGAAGCTTCGCGTGACCTTCACGCAGGTGGCCCCGAAAGCACCAGCCTCCGGCGCCGGCGGCCTGATCTCGTTCGACCTCAAGGCGACCGGTGGCGGTGACCCGAAGCTTCGGGTATCGGCGGCGCTCCTGGCGCGCGATGACGGGACTTCCCAACCCGTCGCAATTGCCGCTACCGGCGCGACGCCCGTGGCGCCACAGGGTTCGCCCGTTGCGAATCCAACGCAGATCCGGACGCCGGCAGGGAACTCGCCGGCCTCGCAAGGGGGTCAGGCGACACCGGCGTCGCAACAGACCACACCGCCCGCTTCTGTTGGTGCCCCAGCGCCGGGCGATCCCGGCCTCGCGCCTCTCCAACAGGAAGACGGCGACTCCTTACCGGGATGGGCGGTCGGCGGGCTCGTCGCCGGGACGCTGGTGGTCCTCGCCGGGCTTGGTCTGGTTGGGCGGAGATACTTGAAGCGGATTGGAGTGAACAGATGAAGGCACGACAACGACAGTGCATCTCGCTCGCGACGCTGGTAGCAACGCTCGGCGGTGTCAGCCTGCTCCTGCTGACGATGGTGCTCGGCGCCGGCGCGGCAGCGGGCACGGTCATTAACATCGGCAGCGGGACTACGACGGTGGGGGGAAACACCAACACCTCCGTTTCGGTCACTCTTGACCCCGCAGATGCCACATTCAACGGCTTTGACATCACCATCGCGTTCAACAAGACCATCGCCACCGTGAACTCCGTCAGCCCCGCGGGCGGCTGGAGCCTCATCCCGGCACCGGTGATCGACAACGTCGGAGGTACGGTCCGCGTAACCGGGGTTACCTTCTCAGCCTGCGCCTCCCCTTGCACGATCTTCACGATCAACTGGCAGGGCGTTTCCAACGGCAACACGCCGCTCACGTTCCAGGTGCGACCAATCCGGCTTCCCGCACTCGCTAAAGACGCGGGGACCGAAATCACCCGATGGGCGCTCCTTCCAATGGTTCGCACAAGTTGGTCCACAGCTACCGCCACCAACACCCCGTCACACCGGCAACCAACACCCCCGTCACTCCCGCAACCAATACTCCCGTGACCCCCGCAACCAACACCCCCGTCACCCCCGCCACGAACACGCCGGTCACCCCTGCCACCAACACCCCTGTCACGCCGGGTACCGCCACCAACACCCCGGTCACACCGTCTACCAACACCCCGACCACGCCGTCGACCAACACCCCCACCGGCACCCTCACCCCGCAGCCCACGGCCTCGGGCTCGAACACTCCCGTGCCGACGAGCACGCCAGTGACCACAACGCCCACAACCACGCCCATCCCCGGCGGACCGCGCACCTACAAGCTCTACCTGCCGGAAGTCGCCGATGACGGGATACCCGGCAGCGGGCAGCTCGTCCGCGCCCTGAGCGAAGGCGTCGTCGGGCGTGTCCTGGGGCCGCTGCTCGGGAACTGACCCGCGCCGGGCGGTCTGCGCACCATTTCGGGGAGCCACGCGGCTCCCCTGTTTCCCCATCTTCACGTCCTTCGTCCACCGCGCTGTCACTCGATGACTCGCCTCCCTCGCCCGATACCCACGGAGCCAGGGAGCGGGAAACCGCTGCCTCGGACCGAGGAGGCGTGTCATGGAGCAAAGACGGAAGCGCGGGCTTCTTTCGCAACTGCTGTTGGTCCAATTCGCGGCGGTTGCGGCGCTTTTCGCTGGCGTGCTCGGCACGTCCGCGTCCGCGGGCACGAACATCGCGGCCGGGTCAACCACGCTGCAGGCCGGCTCCCAGGCGGCAACCAGCGCGGTCGTCACTCGCGCCGCGGCCGATAGCAACTTCAACGCCTACGACATCACCCTCCAGTTCAACCCGGCGGTGGTCTCGGTGGCTTCGGTGCAGGCCGCGTCCGGTTGGTCGCTCATGCCGGCGCCGCGGATCAACAACGCCGCCGGCACGGTCCAGGTCATCGCCGTGCGCTTTGACACCTGCGCCACCAGCTGCCCGTTGTTCAGCGTGACCTGGAACGGCCTGGCCGCCGGGACGAGCCCGCTCACCCTTGGCGGCAGCGCGAACGAATCGCTCGCGGGTGCTGGCGCCTACATCACGGCCAGCTTCGCGCCCGGTTCGGTGACCGTGACGGCGCCGGCCACGCCTTCGCCCACGCCAACGAATCCGCCTTCGTCCACGCCCAGCGCCACGGCATCGCCGAGCGCCACGGCCACACCGAGCCCGACCGCAAGCCCCACCGCCACCCCGTCTGCCCCGGCGACGCCCGCACCCGGCGCCCCGGCGGTCATCCACGGTGGTGGCGGTGGGGCCGCCTCGGGATCGAACTTCCAGACGACGACTACGGTCACGCTCGGTAACGGCGGTTCGCGCACCATGCCGCAGTCGTTCGATATCACGCTCACGTTCGACCCCGGGGTCGCGACCATCCAGGGCCTGACCGCCGGCGATGGCTGGGCGTTCGCCCCGCAGCCCGTTATCGACAACGCGGCCGGAACCGTCCGCGCCAGCGGCCTCCGCTTCAGCGATTGCGCGGCGACCTGCCCGCTGTTCACCCTCGCCTGGCAGAGCGTGGCCAAGGGCGTCACCCAGCTGCGCATCGCGGGCGAGCCGGGCACCGTCCTCGGCGCCTATGGCGTCAACCTGCCCGCCGTCTACACCCCCGGCACGATCGTGATCACTCCCGGCCAGGGGCCCAAGACGCCCGCCACAACCACGCCGTCCGCGGGTTCGAACGAAAACGACGTGCCGGTCATGCCGCACAGCCCCGGCTGGAACCTGCTCACCTGGGGCGGCGAAGAAATGTCGCCGCAGCAAGCGCTGTCCGCTTCGGACCCGGGCGCAATCGAAGTCATCTACGTCTGGGACGCTGCGGCCGGGAAATGGCGTCGCTATGGCCCCGGTCTGCCCGGCTACCTGAACGACCTCAAGACCCTCAAGAGCGGCGACATCATCTGGCTCAGCGCGAAGAACTGACGCCGCCGAACACGTGACATCACGAACGGGCCGCCCGCACAACGTGGGCGGCCCTTTCGCACGTCTTCACCCTCAACCGTCCTGCCTCGCCACCACCCTGTTTCTCAGCGGATTCTCAGAAAGCTCCAACCTGCGGCCAAGTATCAATCGTTAACGTCTCGGCCATAACAGAGGCGGCCAACCCGCCCTGGAGGTGAAGCGTTGACACCGCGCCAGGACTCGATGCCCGACTATCCATTGGCGGCGTCAGCCGGGGCCCTCGGGTCCGGGCGCGTCTCGCCGGGAGCTGCCCTCGAAAGGGTCGTCGCGAAGTTCGCCCGGACCACACTCAACGAGATGAGTGGTGTCGCGCTCCTGGACCGCTTCGATACGAAGTACATCCTCCGCGCCGATGTCGCGGTCGAAGTCCTTTCACAGCTCACAGGCGATTATCGTGCCCTTGAGGTGGCCGGGGCGCGGCTCCAGCCCTACCGCACGGTCTACTTCGATACCGGCTGCTTCTCGCTCTACCGCGCGCACCACTCGGACCGGCCGAACCGTTACAAGGTCCGCAGCCGGGAGTACGTCACCTCCGGCGTCTCGTTCATGGAAGTGAAGCGCAAAGACAAGCGAGACCGCACGGTGAAGGAGCGAATCCCCACGAGCGAGCTCGTCCGCGAGCTGGGCGCCGCGGAAAGCGGCTTCATCGAAGCGAACACGCCAATCCCCGTCGCTTCCCTGGAGCCAACGCTGTTGAATTCGTTCCGCCGGCTGACGCTGGTCAGCACGACGCGCGAAGAGCGGGCGACGCTCGACTTCGGCCTAACTTTCCACGCTGACGGTCGCTCCATCACCCTCCCGGGGCTGGTGGTGGCGGAAGTGAAGGAAGGCGGGCGCGGGCAGAAATCGGCGCTGGCCGAAGCCCTGCGCCAACACAACATCCGTCCCTCGGCGTTCAGCAAGTACTGCATTGGCGTTGCGATGCTGTACCCCGGCCAGAAGCACAACCGCTTCAAGCCTGAGCTACACCGCGCGCGACGGATTCACGAGGAGTGCAGCCGTGCCGGCAGAGTCGCCTGAATTCGTCCCTGGCGCGGCCGTCAACCTGGCCGACGCCATCGTCCTCGTCCGGTTCATCTAAGGAGCTTCCCACTTGAACGACGAACTCTTTTCTCGATTCCTCCAGAAACGCCACGCGCGCCGCGGGTTCCTCGCCCTCGCGGGGTCGGCGGGTGCGGCCGGGTTGCTGGCGGCTTGCGGCACGAAGTCCAGCAGCAGCTCCAGCAAGGAGGGCTCTTCGAACACCGGCAACGTCAACCGGCCCGACGGCTGGACGAAGGCGAGCCATGAGAAGGGCTCCGATCCCGATTACGACCGCGTCTTCCCTTCCGGCAACGTCAACAGCATGACGATCAGCGTGACCCCGGAAACATGGACGGCAATGCTGGCCAACATGACGGCGCTGTACGGCGCGCGCGACGCGAGCGCCGGCGGCGGCGCGGCGCCCGGCGGCAACCAGGGCGGCGGCCGGCCCCAGGGCGGCGGCCCCGGCGGCAATAGCGCCAACCCCGATTGGGCCAAAGCCACCGTCACGTTCAACGGCCTCACCTGGACGAACGTGGGCTTTCGCTTTAAAGGCAACTCCTCGCTCTCCGGTTCATGGCGCACCGGTACGGATAAGCTCCCCTTCAAGCTGGATTTCGACCAGTGGGAGGGCGACCACCCCGAGATCACCGACCAGCGCTTTTACGGCTTCAAGCAGCTCTCGCTCTCCAACAACTTTGGCGACACCACAGGCATGCGCGAAACGCTCGCCTACGACCTGCTGGGGCAGGCGGGGCTGGTCGCGGCCAGGACGGCCCCCTACGAAGTCCTGCTCGATCGCGGCGACGGCTCCCAGAGCCTTGGCCTCTACACCGTGATCGAGGTCATCGACGACACCGTCATCAAGCGCGCGTTCAAGGATGACAACGGCAACATTTACGAAGCCGACGGGAGCGCCGCCAGCTTCGCGCGAGGCACCAACGGCCAGATCGAGGCGAGCTTCGAGGCTGAAGGCGGCGACAACCCGGACTGGTCCGACATCAACGCGCTCTACAACGCCATCCACGCCGAATCGCGGACGAGCGATGCGGCCGCCTGGCGAAAGGGCATGGAAGCCGTCTTCGATGTCGACACGTTCCTCAAATGGCTCGGTCTCGCCGCCACCTTGCAACACTGGGACACCTATGGCGGGATGACCCACAACTACTACCTGTACAACGATCCGGTGGCAAAGAAGCTCACCTGGATCTCGTGGGACCACAACTTCGTCCTGGGAGCCTCAATGGGCGGCGCCGGCGGCTTCGGTGGCGACTTCCCCAACCAGGGCGGCCCACCCGCTGGCGGCCAGATCCCCAATGGCGGTCAGCTCCCCAACGGAGGGGCGCCCCCCGAGGGCGGCAACATCCCCAACCTCGGTGGCAACCGTGGCGGGGGCTTCGGCGGTCAGTCCACCTCGTTCGACAAGAAGGAGGTGACGGATCAGTGGCCCCTGATCCGCTACCTGCTCGACCAGCCGGACTACTACAGCCGTTACACCGGGTTCCTCAAGGATCTCGCCAGGAGCGTCTTCAAGCCGGCCGAGTTGACGGCCTGGTGTAACGACCGGGCCGCCAGGCTCAAGCCGCACTCCGGCGATCCGGCCGCCTATCAGACGGCCGTGGATTCCCTGACCTCCACCATCGCCGCCCGCGGTGAGGCGCTTCAAACCTTCCTCGCAACGGTTTCCTGAACGGGCCTCAGGCAGCCCGAACCCGAAGGGCCGTCCACCAGGAGTGGGCGGCCCTCCCGGCGTCTTCAGCGCTCCATGATCACCTGGCCGAGCTGAAGCACCTTGTCGATGCGGATCATCACTGCCGCGCCCTTGCGCTCAGGGTCGCGGTCCAGCTCGAGCTGGATCGTGCGGTCCATCACCTGCTGGCGCACCGGTCCTTCGGTCAGCACCTCTGCCTGGCCGAACATCTTCCAGACCGTGCGCGTGGCCATGTTGCGGTACAGCAGGCAGATGCCCGGGTTTTCCTGGAGGTTGCGGTACGTGGTGCCGAGCGCGCGCTCCCAGTAGGCGACATGCTCGTTGTCGAAGACCATGGCGCTGCCCTTGAAAGCGATGTCGGGCGTGCCGTCCTTGCCGGCGGTGGCGAAAATGACCGGCGCGGCGTCGGCGAGAGATGTTTCGAAGGCCGTCTTCATGTCTTCGGTGAGTTCAATGGGCACAGTCGTTAGCTCCTCAACGAGTTACGTATGGTTGGCAGCTTATCAGGCGTAACTCCGCAGCCGCCACTGCGCGGACGATTGGATTGTACGGCCAGCGACGTGCCACTGACCCGCCGATCGCTTACGGTTTGGGCCGATGGCGCGAGCGAACTTCCTTGGCTGAAGCATTGGCGGCCGGCGGGCGCGTACGCAACGCAGAGTCGCGCGCTGCGCTCGGCATGCTCATCGCCCTGACCGCGATCGCCCCCATCTCGATCGACATGTTCCTGCCCTCGATGCCGGACATGGCCGACGAGTTCAACACGAGCAAGGGCGCGGTCAGCCTTGCGGTCACGTTATTCCTCCTCGCCTTCGCCGGCTCCCAACTTGTCTACGGCCCCGCTTCCGACCGGTTCGGGCGGCGGCCGGTGCTGTTCTCCGGGCTGGGACTGTACATCGCCGGGGCCGCGCTCTGCCTGGGCGCCCAGTCGGTCGGTGTGCTGCTCATTGGACGGGTGGTGCAGGGGCTGGGTGGCGGCGCCGGCCCGGCAATTGCCTCCGCCATCGTCATCGACGTCTACAAGAAGGACCGCGCGCTCAAAGCGCTCGCGGCGATGACGTCGGTCACCGCCCTCGCGCCGATGCTGGCGCCGATCCTCGGCGGCTTCCTCCACGATGTGGCCGGCTGGCGGGCAGTCTTCGCCG
Organism: Dehalococcoidia bacterium; assembly: GCA_046328215.1. Lineage (GTDB taxonomy): Bacteria > Chloroflexota > Dehalococcoidia > Tepidiformales > Tepidiformaceae > Amarobacter. The sequence continues at coordinate 78,655 of JAXLXA010000015.1, forward strand.
TGCTCGTCTGCGTCGGTTGTGGGCTCACCTTCGGATACGCCTGGATCCTCCCGGAAACGAACGAACAGCGGGACCCACGCGCGCTCCACTTCGGCGGCATGCTTCAGAACTACCGCACGCTCTGGGGCACGCCGATCTTCGCCGCCCACGCGATGTTGATGGCGCTGATGTTCTCGGCCCAGCTCGTGTTCATCTCCTCGTCCTCGTTCGTCCTGGTAGATAACCTCGGCCTCTCGCCCCAGATGTACGGGATCAGCTTCGGGCTGATGGCGGGAGGCATCATGGCGGGCGCGAACACCTCCCGGCGGCTGGTCGGACGCTGGTCGCCACGGCGCATCGTGCTCACCGCCTGCGTTATGGGCGGCGCGGCCAGCGCCACGATGGCCACCATCGCCCTCGCCGGCATCGAAGGCGTGCCGTACATCGTCGTCCCGATGATCTTCATGGGCGCTGCGATGGGGATGGCCGGCCCGGCCGCCCGCGCCACCGCGTTGACCCCGTTCCCGCAGATGGCGGGCCTCGCCGCCGCGGTCATGGGCTTCTCACAGACCGGCATAGCCTCGGCCTACAGCATCAGCTACAACGGCCTGCTCACCCCGAGCCCCCAGACCATGACCTGCGCCATCGCCCTGGCATCCGTCAGTGCCCTCGCCGTGGCGTTGCTGGTGGGCGGCCGCGGCGTTCACGAGCAGTAAACCGCCAGGACGCCAAGTACGGGGGATCGCGACAAAGAGTACGAGTAGTTTCAGACGCTGTCTTCGGCCGTCCCGAAGTGGGCGAAGACCCCGTCAACGTATGTCCAATATCGCCACCCGGCGTACGTATGCCTTGGCACTAGGCCATTGGCGTCGAGAGGAAGCCAGTCACGATCGACACTCGGGTATTCGTCAGCGCATTGACACAGTCCGATCTCCGAGTCGGATTCAATGCCCCTCCATTTGCTTTCGTATTTCGCGCTGCAGCGTGCGACTGGCGGCGTATTAGCCCATTTGCAGTCCTTGGGAGGCTCGGCGCCATACTTGCGGACCTTCCTTAGATACGCCTCTGCCAACCTAACCATCTTGGCCGCCGATGTTTCGTCAAACTCGCTCACGGTTCGTCTCCTTTCTGCTTCCGTAGGGCGTCACGCAGCGCCCTGGGCCGAATGTGCACCTAAGTTGGAGAGTCGAAAGAAGTTGAAGGGGTCAGAAAAGGTCTTACAGGTCCGCGCTGCTCGCGGGTTGCAGCGACGATCGTGGAATTTGATCCGAGGGCCTGTCAATACCCTCGCTTTGCGCAGCATCCGCTCCCAAGGCAGACCCTCGAATCCTCCGCGCCCTCCGTGCCTCGTGGTGAATCCACCCGAACCAACGCCAGATGAACACCGTTCGCTTTATCGCTAGAATGCGCCGGGCCCACCATGCGGGCCGACTCGGGGCCTCTCAGCGAGGCCAAAGGTAGGAAGAATGCAGGCTTTCGACTATGTTGCGCCGTCTTCGGTGCAGGAGGCCGTCGCCGTGCTCGCGAAACACGGAGCTTCGGCTCGTGTCCTCGCCGGCGGCACAGACCTCATCATCCAGGCCCGTGAAGGCCGCCGGGACGTCGCCGTCATGGTCGACGTCAAGGGCATCGCCGAAGCGACCCAGCTCAGCCTCGCCGGCGATGGCTCGCTGCGCGTCGGCGCCGCCACCTCGTGCTCGACGATCTATCACAACGCCGAGGTCGCAAAGAAGTTCCCGGCGCTCATCGATTCGGCGTCGTTGATCGGCGGCATCCAGATCCAGTCGCGCGCGAGCCTCGGTGGCAACCTCTGCAACAGCGGCCCCGCCGGCGACTCGATCCCCACGCTCATCGCGCTCGGGGCCACCTGCCACATCGCCGGGCCCGGCGGCGAACGCGCCGTCCCGGTCGAGACGTTCTGCACCGGCCCCGGCCGCAACATCCTGCAGAACGGCGAGATGCTGGTTTCCCTCTCGTTCCCGGCCCCGGCCGCCCACAGCGGCGCCGCCTTCGAGCGCTTCATTCCGCGCAACGAGATGGACATCGCGGTCGTGAACGCCTGCTCCAACGTGACGCTCTCGGCCGACGGCCAGACGTTCGTGGCGGCGCGGATCGCCATCGGCGCCGTGGCCCCCACGCCCCTCTACGTGCCCGCGGCCGGCGCTGCCCTTGTTGGCCAGCCGGTTTCGGAAGCGACTATCGCGAAGGCTTGCGAAGCAGCCCAGGCGGCCGCCACGCCCATCACCGACATGCGTGGCTCCGTCGAGCAGCGCAAGCACCTCGTCGGCGTCCTCGTGCGCCGCACCATCAACAAAGCCGTCCAGCGGGCGAGGGGTTAAATGAGCAAGCGCATTGTGAGCGCCACCATCAATGGCGAGGTGGCCGAGTTCCTGGTCGAACCGTACGAGACGCTTCTCGAAGCCCTCCGCAACGACCTCGGCATGACCGGATCCAAGGAAGGCTGCGGCAACGGCAACTGCGGCGCCTGCAACGTCATCATGAATGGCCAGTTGGTCAACTCCTGCACCGTCCTCGCGGTGGAGTCGAACGGCGCCAGTATCACCACCATCGAAGGCGTTGCCCAGGGCGACAAACTCCACCCCATCCAGCAGAAGTTCCTCGAGGACGCCGCGCTCCAGTGCGGTATCTGCACGCCGGGTTTCATCGTCGCCGCGAAGCAACTGCTCGAAACCGAGCCAAACGCCGACGAGGCCCGCATCCGGCATTACCTGGCCGGCAACCTGTGCCGCTGCACCGGATATGACAAGATCGTTCGAGCCGTGATCGACGCCCGCGATGCAATGCGGTCGACCGCCGGCGCCCGGTAGCAAGAAGGAGAGCTGACTCATGGTGACGACGGACAAGCCCGCGTACAAAGTCATTGGCACCCGCCCAATCCGCCCTGACGGCATCGATAAGGTGACCGGCCGGGCCGTTTACGGGGCGGACGTTCACTTCCCCGGCATGCTGCACGGGCGGATGAAGCGCAGCCCGCACGCTCACGCGGTCATCAAGCGCATCAACACCGCGAAGGCCGAGGCCCTCCCCGGCGTCCGAGCTGTCGTGACGGCGCTCGATTTCGGCGGCGATCCGGCCGCGCTCCCGGATGTGTCGAAGAACATCCTCGCCGGCGACAAGGCGCTCTACCGCGGCCATGCAATCGCCGCGGTCGCCGCGACCACTGACCTCATTGCCCGCCAGGCGGCTGACCTCATCGAAGTCGAGTACGAAGTGCTCCCGCCCGTCCTGGACGTGCGCGAAGGCATGCTTTCCGGCGCGCCCATCCTCCACCCGAACCAGCGCACCCGGACGCCCAACGGCCCCAGCGAAAACCCCTCGAACGTCGTCGCTCACGCGGCTGTCGCCTTCGGTGACGTGGACAAGGGATTCGCGGAGTGCGACGTCATCGTCGAGAACGAGTTCTCCACGAAGATGGTCCACCAGGGCTATATCGAACCCCAGTCGGCGACCGCGAAGTGGGACGTGGACGGCCACGTGACCATCTGGACGTGCACGCAGGGCTCGTTCCCGGCGCGCCAGAGCGTCTCGCAGATCCTCGGCCACCCGGTGTCGAAGATTAAAGTCGTGCCGACGGAGATCGGCGGCGGCTTCGGCGGCAAGATCAGCGTCTACCTCGAGCCCGTCGTTGCCCTGCTCTCCAAGAAGTCCGGCAAGCCGGTCAAGATGACCATGGACCGCGTTGACGTGTTCGAAGGCACCGGCCCGACCCCAGGCACGAGCATCCGCGCGAAGCTCGGCGCCACGAAGGACGGCAAGCTCCGCGCCTTCTACGCCGACATGGCCTACGAAAACGGCGCGTTCCCCGGCTCCGCCGCGAACTACGCCACCATGTGCATCACCGCCGCCTACGACATCGAGCACGTGAAGTTCGATGCCTACGACGTGGTGGTGAACAAGCCCCGCACCCAGGACTACCGCGCCCCCAGCTCGCCGGCCGCCGCGTTCGCCATGGAACAGCTCGTGGACGAGATGGCCATCAAGCTGAACATGGACGTGGAAGAGCTGCGGCTCCTGAACACCTGCAAGCCCGGCACGCGCGGCCCAATGGGCATGCCTCACCAGGCTCCCGGCCACGAAGAGTGCGTCCGCCAGGCCCTCGCCTCGCCGCACTACAAGTCGCCCCTCGAAGGACCGAACCGCGGCCGCGGCACGGCCTCCGGCTTCTGGTTCAACGTCGGCCTTCGCTCCAGCGTTTCCGTCACCGTCCAGCCGGACGGCAACGTCAGCCTGATCGAGGGCAGCACCGACATCGGCGGCACGCGGGCCTCCCTCGCGATGCAGCTCGCCGAGACGCTCGGTATCGCCTACGAAGACGTCACCCCGACCGTCGTGGACACCGATTCCGTCGGCTACAACGACGTAACCGCGGGCTCGCGCGTTACCTTCGGATCCGGCATGGCCACCGTCGAAGCCGGGAAGAACGTCATCAAGGAGATGACCGCCCGCCTGGCGCCCACCTGGCAGTTGCCGGTGGACGACATCGCGTTTGAGGACGGCGTGTTCAAGTCCAAGGACGGCTCCAAGACCGGCTCCTTCAAGGAGATCGCCCAGGCCGTCGTCGGCCGCGGCCCAGGCCTGACGGCCAGCGGCTCGGTCAACGCCGGATTCCTCCAGGGCGGCGGCTTCGCCCACGCCATCGTCGATGTCGAAGTCGACCCGGAGACCGGCAAGGTCACCATCCTTCGCTACACCGCCGTCCAGGACGCCGGTAAGGCCATCCATCCCGCGTACGTCGAAGGCCAGATGCAGGGCGGCGCCGCCCAGGGCATCGGCTGGGCCCTCAACGAGGAGTACTACTACGACGAAAGCGGCCGGATGGTGAACTCAAGCTACCTCGACTACCGCATCCCGACCACCCTCGACGTCCCGATGATCGACACGGTCATCGTGGAAGTCCCGAACCCGCTCCACCCGTTCGGGGTCCGCGGCGTTGGCGAGCCGGGCATCGTCCCGCCGCTCGCGGCCATCGCGAACGCCGTCTCCCATGCGACGGGCGTGCGGCAGACCCAACTCCCCATGAACCCCCGGCGGATCCTCGAGACCACCGGCCAGTAAGGAACCTCATTTTGGCGACGGTACATATCCCGGCGCTGCTCCGACCTCTCACCGGCGGCCTCCACTCCATGGAGGCCGCCGGTTCCACGTTGCGCGAAGTCCTCGCCGACGTGGTCCGTCAGCAGCCCAAACTCGAACACCGCATCAGCGATGCGACCGGCATCCTCCCCGAAATCATGATCGCTATCGGCGACACCGAGGCGAAGTTCGTCGACGTGCCGGTCCCGGAGGGTGCGGACGTCTGGATCCTCCCCAGCATCGCGGGCGGGTGACCATGCGCCGCTTGCTCTCAGGGTTCCGCGGCGCGCGGCCGTTAATCTTCCTCGCGCTGGCCTTCGTCCAGTTCCTTCTCGGTTTCTCCTCCGGCGCTCCGGAGGCCTGGGGCCTCGGCGTCCTCTTCGCCGGCGCGGCCTGTTGGTTCGCCTGGCGCGCGGGGCCAACGTACCCCGACCTCTGACCGGGGTGCTACTCTCGCGCTATGCATGTTCGGTGGGCCTGCGTTGCAGTTGCGGTCGCCTTTTGCCTCGCTGCCACCGGTTGTAGCAAACGCGAGGGCGGCACGGCCACCCCTGCCCCTGACACCTGCGCGCAGTTCCCGCAGCTCTGCCAGGGCCAGGCGGGCGACTACCTCTTCCAGGTCGGCCGGGCTATCGGCGGCGCCGGCTCGTACCGGCTCTCTGTAACGCAAACGAACTACGTCCTGCCCCGCTGGGGAGGGTCTGACGGCGGCACCGTGCGGGTCGATGTGAAAGCCGGCGCGGCGGTGGCTCAACTCCAGCGCACAGGCGACGGCCCTTACGCCGTTGTCCTTCGCAACGGCGAGACGTACTTCAAACGCGAGACCTGTAGCACGTGGGCGAAGATCCAGGACGGCAGTGGCGTCCTCGCCGCCTTCATCCTCACCCCCGGCGAACTCCAGGCGTCCACGTTGGTCTCGGTCGAACCCTCGGACACAGGCAGCAAGACGCAGGTTGTCCAGGCCGACCTTGCCGGAATTGGTCTGGTGACGTTAGAGGTGGACAAGGCCACGTCGCTGCCGCTCCGCATCACGTCTTCCACCCTCACCAACAACGGCAAACGGTTGGAGTGGTCCTTCAGCGACTGGGGCGCCGGGGTCGACATCCCCAACGTCTCCTCCGACCGCCTCAGCGGCCCCGGCGGCAACCCCTGCTAACCCCAAACTGAACCGCGACCGACAGGGAGCGGATCGTGGCCCAGCGACCCCGCCACGCGTCAGCGAGCACTCCCTCCGACCTGGAACCGCGACCACCGGGAGCGGATCGTGTCCCAGCGACCACGCCACGCGTCCGCAAGCACTCCCTCCGACCTGGAACCGCGACCGGCAGGGAGCGGATCGTGTCCCAGCGACCACGCCACGCGTCGGCGAGCACTCCCTCCGACCTGGAACCGCGACCGGCAGGGGCGGATCGTGTCCCAGCGACCACGCCACGCGTCGGCCTCCACCCACACCCCCAAACTGAACCGCGACCACCGGGAGCGGATCGTGTCCCAGCGACCACGCCACGCGTCAGCCTGCGCCCACACCAGGGTCCCCCACGCCCCCGCCACCGTGGGTGTATCCTCGACCCATGGCTGGCGGCGACTGGCACAAGCTCAACAACCTCTACACCAACGAGGAATACGTCGAGGCCACGCGCCAGGAACTCCGCCGCTTCGGCGGGCGCATGGACCGGCGCGAATACATCCTCTTTGGCGTCATCGCCGCGGTGATGCTCTTCGTCGCCGCCAACCTGCTCTGGCGGGTGCTAACGTAACGGAATGGACAGAGGCTACCCGGCTCACAACGTGACGAAAGAACTGGCAGACGTGGAAGACGCCGCTCGAAAGCGCGCGCCGCGCCCCTCTTTTCGCCGCTTTGACTACATCTTCATCGCCACCGCCGCGGCGGCATGGGCCGCCTACCTGGTCTGGAGCTGGTGGCTGTGACAACGAAGCACTCCATCGTCGAAGGCGGCTGCAGCGGCCCCGGACGGGACTTCTGGATCTTCGGGCCTATCGGCTGGTTAGCCGTGCTCGTCGCCAGGCGCCGGAAGCGACAGGCTCCACCACAACCCGCCAGGGACGCGCGTACCGAAACCAACCAGCGTTGACGCGGAAACGATGCCCGCTGGATGAGCTGACGGTTGGCGGCCCACCGGTAGCAAGGCTAGGCTCTCACCCGTGAGCAAACCCCGCCTCGTCGTCACCATGGGCGACCCGTCCGGCGTCGGCCCGGAAGTCGTCGCCAAAGCCCTCGCGAAACCCGCGCTCCGGGAGCTCGCCGAACTCTCGGTTATCGGCTCCACCTCCGTCCTGTTCGAAACCTGGTCACGGCTGGGCCTCGAAACCGCGCCACCGCCCGTCACCGAGATCGCCGGCGTCCCCGGCGGCCCTTTCCCCGTTGGCACGCTGTCCGTCGACTCCGCGCGGGCGGCTCACGCCTGGGTCGAGCACGCGGCGCGCATGTGCCTGTCGGGCGAAGTCGATGGGATGGTGACGGCGCCGGTGAACAAGGAAGCCTTCCAACTCGCGGGCATTGCCGACACCGGCCACCAGGAAGTCCTCGCCCGCTTGAGCGGCGCCACCAACGTGAAGACGATGCTCGTCTCCGGCCAACTGCGCTGCATGCACCTCAGCACGCACAAATCCCTGGCCGAAGCCTGCCGCTACGTGACGAAAGCGAACGTCCTCACGGCCATCGAGATGACCCACGAGCACTTCGTGCGCTGGGGCTTCGCAAAGCCGCGTATCGCCGTCGCCGCGCTCAACCCGCACGCCAGCGACAACGGCCTCATCGGCCGCGAGGAGCTCGACGAGATCGGGCCGGCGGTCCAGGCGGCGGTGGCGAAGGGTATCCAGGCAGTTGGGCCCATCCCCGCGGACTCGGTTTTCAACGCGGCCATCGCAGGGAAGCACGACGTCGTGGTCGTCATGTACCACGACCAGGGGCACATCCCGATCAAGGTCCACGGTTTCGAACAGAGCATCAGCGTGAACCTCGGCCTGCCCATCCTGCGCACCTCCGTGGACCACGGCACCGCGTTCGACATCGCGGGGAAAGGCGTCGCCGACGAGACGAGCATGGTGCAGGCGATCAAACTGGCCGTCGCGCTGGCAACGGGCGCCGGCCTATGATTTCGTTGATGGAAAGCTCAGCGAGGGCATCGGCATGAGTCACAACGACTTCCGCGGCATGGGCCCGATCCCTGAAGACGGCCATCCCGAGGCAGCGTGCGCATTGGAAGGCGAACGCCGCCGAGCCATCGCCTCCCGTAGCCGGCTCGAAAGCGGCATGGCCCTCATCGGCGCCGGAATGGCCGCCGTCGTCGCAGGCGCAATCGTCCTCGCCATCCTTCGCGCCACCCTCTAATCCGCCGAATCAGAGCGGCGTCCGGAAGGACGCGGGAATGCCCGCCGCGCTTACATGCCGCCTAATACGCCCCGTACGAGGCATCCCCGCCGGCCACCGGCGTTGTGCCCGAGGCCGCGGGCGTCACCGGCGTACTCGCCGTCGCCACGAACCAGACGTTGCCCACGCCCTGGCCGTTCGTGTCGCCCGGCGCTTTGTCAGGGGTGTAGCGGTAGAGCGGGCTGCCGTTGTAAGCCACCTGCTTTGTGCCGTCGTCGCGCGTCACCAGCGAGAACTTGCCCGGCGCGCCGTCCACCGTTGGGGCGCTCGCGGCAGTCGTGGTCACCGGCGGCCAGGTGGCGGCGCAACTGCCGTTGCAGGTGCTCTTCCCCGGGGCATCCTGGATGAAGGTGTAGAGCGTCATCCCGTCCGCGCTCGTCAGGATGGAACCAACCTTCACGTTGTTGCCGACTTTCACGACCGCGGCGGTCGATTGGCTCCCGCCGGTGGTCGCCGCGCCGCCCGGGGCTGCCGTCGCGGGCGGGTTCGTCGCAGAACCTCCGTATCCATCGTCATCGTCACCGCCGCAAGCGGCGGCAATCAGCGAAACGGTCGAAATCAGGGCCAGGGCGGCAACCAGGCGGAACTTCATGCATGCCTCCAGCGGAGAGTACGAACAGTTGCCTTAACAACGATTCACATGCGACGAAAGCGTGATTAACCTGACTCGAGTCGTCAACCACCCGTTGCAATTCGCCCCCGTCGTTCGAAGTTTGTCGTTCGACGTTTCGCCAGCTCACCTGAGCTTCCCGTCGCAGCAGGGGTATGGGCTCTGCGTCTTCCCATTCCTGCGTTCCTGTCGGTCGCAAAGCTATCTGTCGCGAATGTGGATGACGTCCGCGCAGCGCTCTGGATCTTCGCGGGCAGGGCACCCGATCGCTCCGGGAGCAGCGCCGAGGGTAATGGTGCCGAAGTAGGCGTCTCGCGTTAGCACTAACCCCTGTCTCTCAACTGAGTCGGTGACCGCCCAGCCGGCCGCCTGGGATTGCTCTCGATAGGCAACGAGCCGGGCATCTCGACCGGCCCATGCCGGATCGATGTACAGGATGGAACAGTCCCCAGTCATCAGCGAGTCGCCGCAGTTTTCTCTCAGGAGGACCTCGGATGACGTTGGCACGAACTCGAGCGCGACGCGTTCCAACTCTTTCGCCGAGTCATCGCAAGCCAGCAAGACGCTAGCAACCGATATAACGAGGGCACTGACAAACTGTCGAAGCATCTCCCTCCCATTCTACCCAGAGTCTGCGGGCGGTTGGGATGGAATGGTCCTGCGTCCACTGAAACTTCACCGCGTATTGTGCGGCCATACCCAAAACGCATAACATCCGGCCGCGAACTTCGCTGAGGAACGAATCATGACAGCAGCATCCTGGGCTAGCTTTCGAGCCAGTTCACGTCGCCGCACAGGTCCGGCGCGTGCTCCTTCGCGGCGAAGACCGCGTACTCCGCTTTGCTCGCGCCAATTGTGCTGATTGCGCCGTGGCCGGGCCAGATCGTCGTGTCGTCCGGCAGGGCATAGAGCTCCCTCGTGATCGAAGCAATCTCCTCCTGCAGCGCCGCGTTGTCCTTCGAACGCCCGGGCCCGCCCGGGAACAGAGTGTCGCCCACGAAAGCGTGCTTGCCAATCACATAGGTCGTGCTGCCGGGTGTGTGCCCGGGCACGCTCAGCACGCGCACGTCCAGGTTCCCAAGCTTGAACGAGTCGCCGTGCTTTACGGCCGCGTCGAGCTGTCCCTCTTTGAGTCCCGGTTCAGCCCCGTCGGCCAGCAACTTCGCGCCGAACTTCGCCTTCAGCGCGTCGATCGCCGGCGTGTGGTCGAAGTGCCCGTGGGTGAGGAGGATCGTCTTCGGGGTTACCCCGGCAGCCTCGGCAGCGGCAATGTTCGCCTCCGGGTCGCCTGGAGCGTCAACGAAAGCCGCTTCATTGGTGGAACGGTCGATCACCACGAACACGTTGTTGCCGTAACCGGTGGGGCCGGCCATCACGATCTCGATGTCGCCATCGCGCACGGTTTCCATTGCTGGCTCTCCTGGGTAAGCGTGCCGTCGATCCTACCCCAACCCGGCGAGACTTCGAACCCGGAGGCGTACACTGAACCGCATGCCGTATGTGATTACCGAGCCCTGCATCGACGTGAAAGACGGGACCTGCGTGGACGTCTGCCCGGTGGACTGCATCAAGACGACGCCTGAACACCCCATGTTCTACATCGACCCCGACCGTTGCATCGACTGCAACGCCTGCCGCCACGTCTGCCCGGTGGACGCGATCTATTCGTCCTGGGAGCTGCCCGAGGGCCAGGAAGGCTACGAGAAGATCAACGCCGACTTCTTTCGGACGAAACCATGAGTCGAAAGCCGGGTGACAAACCGGCCGTCTCCGAGGAGCAGCGCGCCCAGTGGGAGCTTGAAGGCAAAGCCGGCCGCTTGCTGTACTTCGAACAGCCGCCATCTCGCCGCCGCTTCGGCCGCCTGCTCGATGCACTTGAGCGAATCGTCAGCGCAAGCAGCGGGCGTTCGTTCAGGTAGAACTCGGCGCGGTGACCCGTCCCGCAGCTTCCAGCCCGCGCCGGATTCCTGTGTACAGCCCTTCCGCCTCGAACTCGTGCCGGACCGCGTTCGCATGCAACCCATCCCCCACGGTGGTCCCGCGTCCATAGGCCGGGAGATGACGGACCGCCTCTGCGCCGACACCGTCGTAGACGATATGTAACTGGCCACAGAGCGTTTCCAAGGCCGTGTGCAGCTTGAGCCGCTCGCGTTCGTCTCGCCTGAATTTTCGCGGGTTGCGCGTGAGCCTCGCCTTGCCATGCGGGCCCTTGACCACCACAACCGCCCCCTCGCGCCGGACCGCGATTCGCGCGCACTCGGACATGCGGTCGATCACTTCCTGTGTCGTGAAGTGCGTGTCGCCGCCTATCGTCTCCTGGAGGGCGCGGCGAATCGTCCGAAACACCGCGTTGTGCGCCCAGCGCTTGCTGTCGGCGAACCGAAACCCGGCGTCACCGACGGTCTCCCCACCGACGCGGCCGAGAAGACGTTTCATTCGCAACGGCACGGACCGGTAGAGGAACCAGTAGCTGCCGGTGTTCAGATAGACGACGTCTGGCTCATATCTCTCGATCCAACCGGCAACGAGCCCGGGAAGCTCCGCGGTTGGCCAGATGCCCTTCACGATGAATTCGACTGGCTCGCCGAGTTCCGCGGACAGCCGCTCCTGCACGATTTCGTGCTTCTTCTTGCCGCCCTCTACCCAGCCGCCGGTGTCGTTGCTGCTGCCGAGAAGGAGGACGCGCACGCAGGTATTAGCGGCGACCCTCGAACAACGAGCAATGTCCCCGGGGCCGCGCCGAGCTACACTGGTGCCATGCCCTGGCCCGACATTCCAGCATGGCTCGACGGCAGCAAAGACGCCTCCGACTCAGCCCAGGCCGACAGGCGCCGCTCCGCGCGCCGCCCCCTCGGGATCGGAGAGCGGCTGGTCCTTCTGGTGAGCGCGCTCTGCGCAGCGGTGTTCGTGCTGAGCGTCGCCGCGCGCCTGCTGATCGGCTGAGGGACGGCCGCGCGGGGGAAACTGTTTACCGGACGGTAGATACGGCCGTTCGGGCAGAAATCTATGCCCCCTTTGGGCAAGCCCAATGGCAGACATAGACCGCACTCTTCCGTACTGCGGCCAGGCACGCGGTAGTCCGTGCCGGCCCGCGAAAGGGACCATGTATGAGTGCTGCTGCATCGAGCCAGCCCGGAATCGACCTCTCCTGGCTCAACCTTGAGGATGATTGGGGCGCCAGGGCCGTCCCCGGCCGGAAGGGCCTCACCCTCGAGGAACTGAACGTCCTCAGCTACGGCAACGTGCCCACCTCCGCCGGCGCCCCCACCATGGCGATGCGCGGCGCCCGCCCGGACCCTCGCTCCCCCCGTCACGGCAAGCAATATAAAGACAAGGCCGACGTCTGGAGCGAGGCGGCGATGATGCTCTATGAGGAGGCCATGCAACGGCAGTGGTCCTCCGCCATCGACATCCCCTGGCACGAGATCCCGGCGGACCTCCCGACCGACATCGAGATGGCGATGTGCACGCTCTGCACCTTCCTCACCCAGGTCGAGTTCATCGCTGGCGACCTCCCGGGCCGCTACATGGGCCAGGTCCCCTCGGACCACTTCGAGACCCAGCTCTTCCTCGGTACGCAGGTCATGGACGAAGCACGCCATGAGGATGTCTTCCGCAAGCGCGCCCTCGTGAACGGTGGCGGCCTCGTCGATGCCAACTTCGGCGCCTCCGCCCTCCTCACGGCCGACGACTTCACGGAAATGACGGCCCGCCTGCACCTCTTCGGCGAAGGCTTCGTCCAGACCATCTTCCGCATGGGCGAACTGATCTCCACCAACGAGGCCGAGAAGCGCATCTTCCGGCTGGCCGCCCAGGACGAATCCCGTCACCTGGCGTTCGGCGTGACGCACCTCAAGTACCTCCTTGACGTGACCCCGGAGCGGCGCGAAGAGCTGCATCACTATCTTGACCTGCAAGAGGGCGCGCTCGGCCAGGGCCAGGGCGGGCTCACCGTGAACCCTGCCACGGGCGAAGCGCTCGCCGTCCTCGCCGGCGGCGGCATCGACCGCATCGACGAGGGATTCGCGAAGGTCCTTGTCATGCGTAAGAAGCAGATCAACGAGTACTTCCACCGCCTCGAGGTCATCGGCCTCGGCGACCGCAAAGAACGCATGGCGCCGCAGATGCGCGTCTTCCTGGAGGCATAGGCAGTGCAGCTCACCGAAGGCACCCGCATCCGCGCCCGCGAGGCGACCTGGTCGAACGACTTCGTCGATCGCCTGAACGGTTCCGTCCTCACCGACGATGTCGTCCGGAACCTGCTCGCGCTGAACATCACCGAGGAGCGGGCCGCCCGTTACCTCACGCTCGTCGAAAGCAACCCGGAAGTCCCGGCCCTGCGCATGGGCTTCCGCTGGGCACGGCCCTCCACCGAGCTCGGAATCCGCGCGAAGCCGGGCGTGAACGGCCTCGGCATGCCCGAAATCAACATCAGCACCTACGGTCACGTCCCGGATCGCTGGCCGTACGAAAATGACACCCCGCTCGGCTCTCATCCCACCCCGGGGTCCTATGCTCCCGGCTCGTACACGGTCTACGACAAGAGCGAAGTCTGGGCTGACGGCGTGGACGCACTGTACGAAGACGCCATCCGCGAACACTGGATTCCCGCGACCGACATCGCCTGGGCCGAGCTCCAGCCGCTGCCGGACGACATGGAACGGGCCATTTGCCAGGTGTGCACCACCTTCTCCCAGCACGGGCTCTCCGAGTCCAAACTCCTGGGCGCGTGGGAAGAGAAGATCGCCTACGGCTTCCACGACGTGAAGGACTACATCGCGACGTGGATCTTCGACGCCGGCCGCAAGGTGGAAGTCCTGCGCAAGCGGTCCCTCGCGAACGGCGGCGGTGTGGGCGTCCAGGCCCTGGGCACGATGTACCGTGCCTGGTACGGGGCGCTCAAGATCACCGAACTGTTCGTCGCCGTCGGCGTGGTCTACAAGAGCTATGAAGTCGTGACCTTCGAGCGCCTCGCCGAAGTCCTGCCTTCCCCCGTGGACCGCGACATCTTCAACCGGCTGGCGGCGGATTCCCGGCGCCACCTGGACTTCGCCACCCGCCACCTGAAGTACTACGTCCAGCACCATCCGAACTCCCGCGAGTACCTGGAGCACTTCCTCAACCGCTCCGAAGCGGCGCTCGCCGACGAGTTGGCCCACAGCCACGCGGAGTCCTCCGCGCTCGCCCTCCTTCTCGGCGGCGGGCTGGAGAAAATCGACCTCGGCGTCGCTGCCCTGCGCCAGTTGCGGGAGGATCAGCTTCGCCGCTACCTCCTCGCGCTCGACGCCTGCGCGTACGACCGGCTTCCCCGCGTCAACCCGGGGTTGTTGGCGCTCGCACGGACGCCGCTGCCCGCGTAGAGCACCTGTCTCGCATCGAAGCGGCCACCTCGGTGGCCGCTTCAGCTTTCACGGAGAACAAAATGACTGCTTCTACCGCTGTGCGGTTTCCTTCGGTTGAGTGGTTCGAAGCCCTCAACACCCTCTGCAACTCCCAGGACCTCTTCCGGGTTAAGCGCGACGGCGCCTGCGATGCCCAGGTTGGCGTGAAGGTCGGCCCCGACATCTTCCACCTGGACTTCAACGCCTTCCGCGTGGCCGGCGTCACGAAAGTCGATGAATCGACGCTATCCGACCTCGACTTCTGGCTCGAGCAAACGCCCGACCAATGGCGCGCGATGCTCGAGTGCATCAAGACCCGTGGCCGCGCCGAGGGTGACTTCACCCTCAACTCCCTGGACCTGTTGGCGCCGGAAGACTTCGCCCGTGGCCACGATGGCCATCGTCGAGACGCCTTCTACCGCTTCAACCAGACCTTCCAGGACTACTTCGACGCGTCGGCCGCCCTCGACACCGCCTTCGCCTGACCCGCACATCCCACCCGCACCAGCACGTTTCCCGACGGGGCGCCGGCAACGGCGCTTCCCGTCGGGTGCTCCGCGTTTTGCTACCATAGATCCGTCATGGAACGAGCCAGCGCCTACGATCTGGACTACATGCGCCGCCTCGGCGAATTCATGGCTGAGGTCCATGGCGACGAGTTGGCCGAGCACCTCAAGCTCACAGTGAACGAGCGGCTTATCCGCAGCGAACAGCTTTCCAAGCGTGACGCAGCCCGTGATAGCAGCCGCGCACAGCAAGATGACCTTGCCGCCTTCTTCCGCCGAGCGAGGGAACTTGGAATCTGTGACCGCTGACCCGGGAGACTCCCGCTTCGTGAAGGAGCTTTCGGCGATGGTCGCCAGCGCGGGCATCCGCGTGGTGCTAATTGGCGGCGCTGCCGTCAACACGTACGTCGAACCGCGCTACACCAAGGACATTGACCTCACCGTTGCGGCAGACCCGGCCGGTCTCGAAGCCCTGACAGGCTTCCTGCACGATGCTGGTTTCGTGACCCTGCGGCATCAGCCGGGCGAGGCGTCATCTGGACCCGATTTCGTCCAACTCAAGCGTGAAGCCACGCAGGACATGGTCGATCTGATCGCGGCGAAGACCCCATTTCAGCGATTATTGATGGAGCGGGCCGAACGCAGCGACGGTCAGTGGCTGCCGGTTGCGACTCCCGAAGACTTGATTGTCCTCAAGTTGATCGCAAACCGATCCCGAGATCGCCTCGATGTGGAACAACTCGTCGCGCACTGCCCCATTGATTGGCCGTACGTCACCGAATGGGCCGCAACCTGGGGCGTGGCGGACCGCCTCCAGGCGCTACGGGACGCCCTCACCGACGAAGAGAGTTGACAGCCGCGGGCGCCCCGCCCACCCCTCACCCCACCGCTACCCCCGCGAACGCGCCTACCCCCGGTTGGTTGTCCAAACGAAGTCGCTCCGTCCTCAGCCTGACTTACGTTCCCGAGTACTGCGGCTTGCGCTTCTCCATCCGCGCAGTGAGTGCTTCGCGGGCGTCGTTCTTCGCTTTGCGCCCGTACTCCAGGTGATATGCCTCGTTGCGCAGGCCGTCTTCCAGGTTCTTGTTCAGGTTCTGCTGGGTCACTCGCTTGGCGGCGCGCACGGCCACGGGCGGCCACTGGGTGATCTGCCGCGCGAGGCCGAGCGCCTCCTCCATCAGCCGGTCGTGCGGGACCAGCCGGTCCAGGAGGCCGAGGCGGTACGCTTCGTCCGCGGCGACATCCCGGCTCGTAAGGATCAGGTCGATCGCCCGGCTGTAGCCCAGGATGCGCGTCAGGAACCAGCTCATCCCCGAATCCGCGGAAAGGTTGCGCTCCAGGAAGACGCTGCGGAACCGCGCGTTTTCGGAGCCCACCCGGAGGTCGCAGGAGAGCGCGAGACTCATGCCTGCGCCGGCGCACACGCCGTTCATCGCGGCGATAGTCGGCTTGTCCAGGTTATAGATCGCCATCGCCTGGTCGCCTACCCAGTGGAATTCGTCGAGCAACAGGTTCTGCGGAGGGGTGGCGTCAGCGCCCTCGGGACGAGGGCCGCTGATGTCGGCGCCGGAGCAGAAACCGCGTCCTGCGCCGGTCACGATCGCCGCCCAGACATCGTCGTCGCCGCGGATCTCCTTCGCGACGTCGAGGATTTCGAGTTGGAGGCCGCGGCTGAGCGCATTGAGCCGTTCCGGCCGGTTCAGCGTGACGGTCGCGATGTGATCCTGCTTGTCGTAGATAAGGTTGTCGTAGGACACGCGCCACTCCCATGGCGCCCGCGGTGGCACTGCGGGCAAAGATGATGCGCCGCATCCTACGCCCAAACCGGAGTGAGGGGCCGCAACGGGCAGGAGTGGGGGCACGTTGGTATACTCGAAGCTCCATGAGATTCATTTTCGATGCCGAACGCGCCGCGCAGTCGGCCGCCCGCGTCCTCTGGCTTGCCGGGGGGACGCTGCCGTACATCAAGCTCATCAAGCTCCTCTACCTGGCTGACCGTCAGGCTCTCATCGACAGCGGCTATCCCATCACCGGAGCGCGGATGGTCTCAATGGATCGCGGCCCGGTGCTCAGCGAGATCTACACCTGCATTACCTGGGGTGACGAGGCGGAATCGGCATGGACCGCCCCTGTCTCCCCGCCTGCGAATTACGAAGTCTCATTGCGCGGGGAGCCGGGCTGGACTGCTCTCTCCCCGTACGATATCGAAGTTCTCGACGGGACATTCGCGCGGTTCGGGCACCTTTCCCGGTGGGAGCTCGTTGAGTTCACCCACGACCTTCCTGAATGGCGAGACCCGAACGGATCGGCATTGCCGATCGACGCCCGGGTTATCCTCCAGGAAGCAGGCAAGTCTGACGAAGAGATCGAGGACATCGCGGCACAGGCTGAAGCAATGTGGTCCTTCAGGAAGCTCGGTGCCACTGCCTGATGAGCCCAGGCGACACGATCATCGGCCTGGACTTCCGTGATCATCTCTGGGTAGTGCTCAGCCTCGAGACAGCTTCTGGCTTGGTGGCGGTAGCGAATTTCACGACCCACGGCCGCTCGCCTGTGTGTGGCGACTCGTGTGTCCTTATCGAACCGGGGGAGCACCCGTACTTCGTCCGGACATCCTGTGTGTACACCCGTGGCGCAGCCATTGAACCCGGCCGCTCCGCTGCGGGAGCATCGGGAACGGGGCACGCTGCGCGAACACGATCCGCTCACGCCCACGGTCCTGCGTCGTGTCCAGCTCGGCGTGATTGCATCCCGTTTCACCCGGGAGGATGTCCGCGCGGCTATCGCCAACTCGCTCGCGTAGCTACGCCGCGTGTTGCGGCTTCGCCTTCGCTCCCACTGCCGAATCGTCCTTCTTCCCGTCCTCTGCCTGCGTCTGCCGCGGCGGCCGGCGGATGCTCCAGCGCTTGAACCGCTCCTCGATCGGCTTGCCCGGTTCCTTCGCCTCGCGTTCCGCCCGTTCCTTCAGGAACGTCTCTTTCGTCCGCTCGCCGATCTGGCTGGTGTGGCAGAGGATGGCGTCCACTTTGGTTTCCCAGACGTCCGTGATGTCCACGACGTAGTCGCCATCGCTCGCGCCGGCGAGCAGCACTTCGTTCACCTGGTGCGAAGCCAATCCTTCCTCTTCATCCCGCTGGTAGAACAGCCGGTCCCGGACAATAGGGTAGATCGCGTCCATCGTCGACTGGCCCACGTTGCGGTGGTCGCGATGGTTGAACGTCCCCCGGAAGGCGTCCCAGGTGATGACCACGTCCGGCTTGTACATCCGCAAGAGCCGCACGATCTGGCCGCGCAGTTCGGCGCTCTCACTCGTGAAGCCGTCCGGGTAGCCGAGGAAGATGCAGTCCTTCACGCCCAACACCCGGCAGGCAGCGCGCTGCTCCTCCTCGCGGATGGCCGCGAGCTTCTCCGGGTGCATCGTGTCGTCGTGCGTGCCCTTGTCGCCGCCGGTGACCAGTACGTAGTAGACGTCCCAGCCTTCCTTGCACCACTTCGCCACGGTCCCGGAGCAGAGGAACTCGGCGTCATCCGGGTGCGCCATGATCACCATCGCGCGCATTGGGCCTTCGATCGGCGGTGGCGCCTGCTGCTGTGCCGAGCCAATCGGGGGCGCGGGCTGGCCCGCCGCGAAAGGGATCTGCTTCGCTTGCTTCTGCTTCTTCTTGCTCTTCTTGTCGGACTTTTTGCTCATCGTCCGAAGATTGTGAATTCGCGCAC
Organism: Dehalococcoidia bacterium; assembly: GCA_046328215.1. Classification (GTDB taxonomy): domain Bacteria; phylum Chloroflexota; class Dehalococcoidia; order Tepidiformales; family Tepidiformaceae; genus Amarobacter. Next base: position 97,333 of record JAXLXA010000015.1, read on the forward strand.
CGGGATTGTCGATGGCCGGCTTTCTCTTGCCTCGCCTTCCTACAATGGAACCCATGGTCGCGCGCTGGGCACGCAACGAATGCGACATCCACCTGGTCCCCTTCGAACGGGACGAAGGCTGCAGCTACTGCGTGCGCTTCCTGCAGGATCCGCCGAACCCGGCCGACCTCTCACTCGAGATCAAGATCGAAGAACTGGAACGCTGGCTGCTGGCCACCCACTCGGTGCCCGAAGACATGCTGTTCGCGCGCATCGAAGCGCTTGTCGGGCGCCGGATCAGCCCGCACGAACTGGACGACCCGGACACGCTCATCCGCCGGGCGCAGCGGCCCGGCCGCCAGTATGACTGGGACGACTGGTAGAGGTCAGTTCGGCTGCGCGATGACGCGTAGCGGGAAGGTCGCGAGCACCTCATAGGTGGCCCCGGAGGTCGAGAGGCGGCTGCGCATCAGCGAGACCTGGGCAGTCCGCCAGCTCACCTGGGGCACGCCCTGCTTCCCGACCGCGACTTCGATCTCCGCTCTGCGGCGCGTGGGCACTTCGTCGCGCACGCGGCCGAGCGTGAGGTGCGGCCGGAATGGCCGGCGCTCCGGTTCGAAGCCAACCACAGCCAGGGCGGCGTTGACCGCGCGGACTAGCGCTTCCAGGCGGAGCACGTCACCAGCGATGCCCACCCACATGATGCGCAGGCCTTCACGGCCGCCGAAGGTGCCGATCGTGGAGAACTCCAGCTCGAAGGGGGAGTGGCCAACGACCGCTTCCTGGATGGCCAGCTTCACGGCGGGCAGCTTCTTCGTTGGGACTTCGCCCAGGAACTTGAGCGTGACATGGACGCCCTCCGGACGGATCCAGCGCACGTCCGGGCCGCTCTTCTGACGGAGCCCCTCAATGACTTCGCCAATGGTGTCTTTTACATCGTCAGGCACTTCGCACGCCACGAACAGGCGCACGTGTTCCGTATCACTCATCGTTTGCCGTTATCCGAAAACAGTCTCCGGGCGTTGCCGCCACACACTGCATCCACGACCGTCCCGGGAAGTTGCGCGACGAGGCGTTGGGCCTGCCGGCGGGGTGAAAGCAGAGGGTAATCAGAGCCAAAGAGCACGCGATCCGGACCCGCAAGTTCAACGAGCCGCGCGACACTTTCGTCATCATACAGCAGCGAAGCCGCCGCGGTGTCGAAATAGATGGAATCTATGGCAGCTCTCACCTCCGGCATGGAAAGGTAGAACGAAGCACCCGCCCCAAGGTGCCCGGCGATCATCGTCAGCCCGGGGAAGCGGGTTGCCACCTCGATCAGTTCCGCTGGCGAGATGCCTCCGGCCTTGCCCGGATAGGCGTGCCCGACGGGTTCGCTGCAGTGCCAGAGGAGGGCCATGCCGGCGTCTCGCGCCAGGCCGTAGAGCGCCGCCGCGCCCTCGCCCAGCGGGTCCCAGCCCTGGTTGTGCGGCCGAAGCTCTCCGAAACCGCGTGCGCCCCGGTCGATGGCGTACCGCGCGACGCGCTCCCAGCCGGGCAGCGCGGGGTTTACCGTGGCGAAGGCGAGAACGCGCCCCTCGGAGGCTTTCGCGGCGGCCGTCAGGTATTCGTTCTGTTCGATCAGGTTGTCCTCGGTCGAAAAAGCGAAACCCGCGGCCACCGCGCCATCCAGTTCTGCCTCGTCCAGCGCCTCCAGCAGTTGCTTGAGGGTGGCCATCTTCGCCGCCGGGTCGCCATACATCTCGCGGAAGGTGCGGTCGCCGGACGCGATCGAATCGCGGCCCGCGATCTGGCCGGGCGCGAAGAGGTGGGTGTGGGCGTCAAATCCGGGCATCGGCGCATGGTAGCACCGCGCCCTTCCCTCGCCCCCGCGGCAGGCGTAGAACGCGCCCATGACCGTGAAGCAGCCCGCCATCGCCTCGAAGGGGATGGTTACCTCCAACCACCCCCTCGCTTCCCTCGCCGGGACCGAAATCCTCGTGCGCGGCGGTAACGCCGTCGATGCCGCCATCGCGACGATGTTCGCCCTCACCGTGGTCGAACCTATGATGGTGACGATCTTTGGCGCGGGCTTCGTGAACATCCGCCTGGCTGACGGCACAAGCACCGTCATCGACAACTACGTCACCGTGCCCGCCGCGGCCACGCCGGACATGTTCGAACCCATCCCCGGGAACATCGACCACAAGGTCAAGGACGAACTGAACGAGGTTGGGCACCGCTCCGTGGCAACGGGCGGGACGTTGCTTGGCTGGGCCACGGCGATCCAGAAGTACGGCCGGCTGCCGCTTGGCGTGGTCATGGAGCCGGCGATCCGCTTCGCGCGTGACGGGTTCCGCGTGAGCCCGTACCTGCGGGCCATCACCGAAATGCAAGAGGCGAACATCCGCCGCTTCCCCGCGACCGCCGCGGTCTTTCTGCCGAACGGCAGCCTGCCGGCGGTGGGCGACCGCATCGTCCGGAGCGACTACGGGCGCACGCTCGAGGCCATCGCGGAGCACGGCCCCGATTACCTCTATCACGGGCCTCTCGGCAAGGCGATTGCCGATGACATGGCCGCGAACGGCGGCATTATCACCATGCGCGACATCGAGGAGTACCGGGTTTACGAACGCCCACCCGTGCGCGGGAGCTATCGCGGCTACGAAATCATCGGGCCACCACCGCCGTCCTCCGGGCCGCTCCACATCGTCGAGATGTTCAACATCCTGGAAGGCTTTGACCTGCGCGGCATGGGCTTCGGCAGCGAGGACACCGTGCACCTCTGGTCGGAGGTGATGAAGCTGGCCTTCGCCGACCGTTTCGAATATGTCGCCGACCCGGCCTCCACGGCCGTGCCCGTCGCTTGGCTTACGTCGAAGGCCTACGCCGACTCCCGCCGGCCGGACATCGATAGGGCACGCTCGCGGCAATACGCCGCGGGTGTGCGGCCAGCCTCGCTCGTCGAATCCACGACGCACTGCTGCGCCATCGACGAGGACGGCAACATTGTCGCGACCACGAATACGCTGCACATGGGCTTCGGTTCGAAGGTCACGGTACCGAGCACCGGCATGCTCCTGAACGACTGCATGGAGTTGATGGACCCGGCTCCCGGCCGGACGAACTCCATCGCCCCCGGCAAACGCGTCCTGTCGTCGATGTCGCCGACGATCGTACTCAAGGACGGGGCGCCGTTCATGACGCTCGGCTGCCCCGGCGGCTTGAAGATCTTCGGCGC
>JAXLXA010000016.1:0-93263 GCA_046328215.1 Dehalococcoidia bacterium
CGTCGCGACGCCTTCGGCCAGGAGCTCGCGGAAGTGGCGCGAAATTGCCGGGTCGAAGCGGCGCGTGACGTGCGCGCGCTCCGCAACCCAGCGCGCGATTCCAGCCGACCCGGGGGACTGTTCCGGGTGCGGGTAGGCGTCGATCACCGCGACACCCGCGACGCGCTCAGGCAGGCAGGCCGCGGTGAGGATGGCAACGCCACCGCCCATCGAAAACCCGGCGAGGAGGCAGCGCTCGATCCCCAGCGCATCGAGAGCCGTCGCCACGTCCGCGAAGTGCATGTCCACCGTGTAGGCCTCGCCCGGGTCCCAGTCGCTTTCGCCGTGGCCCCGCGCATCGAAGGCGACGAGACGGCGCGCATCCGCGAGGGCCTCGGCCGTGGCCGTCCACTGGGCGCCCGAATTCGTAATGCCGTGCAGGGCAACGATGGGCAGCCCCGCCCTCCCGGCGTTCCACGTCCGCACCGAAAGCTCCAGGCCGGCGCCGCGGGTGCGTTCGATCACGGGAATTCGGCTCATCCGGCTATGGTAGGCCGTCCTAAACTACGCCACGCTACCCGCCGGCAACTCGATGGAGGCGGTCCATGTCTGACCCGGCGATAGCAATCAGCCAGTTGCGCGTGGTCCGCGGCGGCCGGGAGGTCCTGCGCAGCCTCGACCTGGCCATCGAGCCCGGCTGTATCACCGGCCTCCTCGGCCCGAGCGGCTGCGGGAAGACGACGCTGATGCGGGCCATCGTGGGCGTGCAGGTGGTGGCGGGCGGCAGCGTGACCGTCCTGGGCACGCCCGCGGGCAATCCCGCCCTGCGCACGCGCGTCGCCTACGTGACGCAGGCGCCGTCGGTCTATGACGACCTCACCGTCGAGGCGAACCTCGTCTACTTCGCCCGGCTCTACCGCGCGCCGGACGAACGCATCGGCGCCGCCATCACCTCAGTGGGCCTGGGCGACCATCGCGCGAAGCTCGTCCGCAACTTGAGTGGCGGCCAGCGGGCGCGAGCCTCGCTCGCCACCGCGCTCCTCGCCCAACCCGAAGTCCTGGTCCTGGACGAACCGACGGTTGGCCTCGATCCCGTCCTTCGCGCCGAACTCTGGGAGACCTTCCACCGCCTGGCGGCCGCCGGCGCCACGCTGCTCGTCTCGAGTCACGTGATGGACGAAGCCGAGCGCTGCGACCGGCACAGTGCTGATGCGCGACGGCGCCGGGCCATCGCCCACTGCTCGCCGCGGAACTCACGGAGCGCACCGGCGCGCGCGACGTTGAGGACGCATTCCTCCGCCTCGTAGAACGCGGGGAGGTGGTCGCGTGAGCCCTCGACGCGTTCGCCACGGCCAGCCGCGTCCGCTGCGCGGCGAAACAGCGGCGTTTATCGCCTTGCTGCTGCTCACCCCGGTGCTGCTGCTCACGCTCATGAAGTGGATCTACGGACCAGGACCGGGTGTTCCAACGCATCGGCGTGCTGGCGCAACTGTGGCATGTTCCCGCGGTATCTGCTCATCACCTCCATCACGATGCTCCGCGAACGGACGAGCGGGACCCTCGAACGACTGCTCTCACCACGCCGCTCGCCGTCGACCTGTGCACTGCTGGGGTGCCGCTCGCCTTCGGCGCGGTAGCAATCGTCGAGGCGGCGCTCATTGGTCAGTCGTGGCATTCTATTTCTCTACAGGCTTGGACGCCGAAGGCCCGTTGCTCGCCATCGTCGCGCTCGCTGTGCTCAACGCGCTCGCCGGGACGGCCATGGAATGCACGGTCAGCGCCTTCGCGGGCGCCTCGAATTCGAGGCAGTTTCAATTCATGCCCGTCTTCCTGATGCCTGCTTCTCTTGTGCGGCCTCGTCGCGCACCCCGTTCCGCGGTACCTGGCCCGCGGCACGGAGATCCTCTCGGACGCCTGCCCATGACCTACGCCTACGACGCCCTGACGCGGGTGGCCCGCGGCGGCGGGCCTTCTCCGGCCGGGTTGCCGGAGGCGCAATCGTCCTCGTCGCCGCCGCAGTCTCATCGCGCTGTGGCGCTCGGGCGCCGCCACCCTGCGGCGCAGGACCCCATGACTCACCGCCACCGCGCAAGGTCACGTCCCCCGAGACCCGACCGTCGGGAGGGCGCCCACCGCTTCGCCGGATACTCAGGCCCCACTCTCGATGCCCGCCGTTTCCACTCCCAACGGGGAGGCGTAAAGGGTGTTGAGGAGACTATGCGAGGAGGCGCGGCGGGAATTTGTTGCCAGGAACCTCGTGCCTGGGTAGGCTCGGAAGAACAAGCGTTCCGGTGCAGCATGCCGCTCTACGACCAGCCGTTCTACAAGCAGCTGCCCAAGAATGACCTCGGGATCGACACTCACCAGGGCGGCGTCGTCATTCCGAAGGCGTTGCTCGCGTACTTGCCCCCACTTCCGCCTCCTTCGACAGGCCCGACGGAAGAGACTCCCCTGATACTCGATCTCTTCGACGGGAGGAATCCCGTCGCGACGGTAACCTCGCGCTGGCACTACCAGACCTGGGGTAACACCCGCTCCCCCGAGCACCGTTTGACGAAGAACATCGAATCCGCGCTACTCGCCAAGGCATCTGTCGGCGATATACTCCAGTTTGAACGCCAACTAGGGACCGTCGACCGGTTCAGAGTCACCCTGATCCGCTCAGGCACTTCGCAGCACAAGGCGATCCTCGCAATGAATCCCGGTGAGCGATGGGGAGTCGCCGGAGGCTCGGCGCCAGAGAGCCTTTCCGGAATCCGCAAGGAAATGGATGACATCAAGACGTCTTCGTCCGGGCCATTCGATCTCTTCGGTGGCGCGAGGTCATTTTCGGAGCACCGACGCCTCCTCAGGGACGCGGCTTTCACCCGACTCATCAAGCGGGCATACGCCCACTCATGTGCCGCCTGCGGAGCGGGGTGGCTTGTGCCCATTGGCTTGCCAGGCCCAGATCCGATCTCCGAGCCGGAGGCCGCCCACATAGTCCCAGTCTCGATGAAAGGGTCAGACGACCTGAGAAACGGTCTGTGCCTTTGTCGCGCCCACCATTGGGCGTTCGACCGCAAAGTGATATTTGTCGACGTGGATCTGCATTGGCGGGTTGTTCCAGCCTCACAGTCCGAGAACCGAAATACATTGCTCAACGACATTGACGGGACTGCCCTGCGCAAGCCCGTCAAAGGGTTTTCCAGATCGCTGGTAAGATGCTCTCGCGCGGCATCGCGAATGGGTGCTATCGGCATGAGGGACTTCGCCTTCGTCGACCTCTTCGCTTGCGGCATCGGCGGAATGCGGCCTGGCGTTCGAGCGGGCGGGAGGTGAGTGCGTCTTCACGTCTGAGTGGGACGCTGACGAACTCAGAAGACCTCGGCCAACTTTTCCGGGGAAATCTTCGGCGACATCACCCGGGCGACGAACATGGAGAGATTGCCCGGAGCACGACGTGCTCGTCGCTGGATTCTTACTGCCAACCGTTCTCCATAGCGGGAGTCTCCAAGCACAACGCTCTGGGCCGTGCCCACGGTTTCAAGAACAAGACCCAGGGCACGTTGTTCTTCGATGTCGCCCGGATTATCGATGCGAAGCGCCCCGCGGCGTTCATGCTTGAGAACGTCAAAAACCTGGTGAGTCATGACCGGGGCAGGACGTTTGAGACGATCATGGACACGCTGAAAAACGACCTTGGCTACGATGTCCACTGGAAGATCGTTGATGGACAGGATGCGGTCCCTCAACACAGGGAGCGGATCTACATCGTCGGTTTCAGAATTCCCACACCCTTCAAATTCACGGTGTGATCCCTCGGAGTCCTCGACCCTTGCGGAGATTCACCAGACCCAACGCCAGAGTTCAAGTACACCCTGACCATCAACCTCTGGAAGTACCTCCAAGACTACGCTGTGAAGCACCGGGCAGCCGGCAACGGGTTCGGATACGGAATGGTTGATCCGGGCGATCCCAATGCGGTCACCCGCACTTTGTCGGCCCGTTATTACAAGGACGGCTCCGAGATTCTCTTGAACCAGGGCGAGAGTCTGCGCTCCGCGGCGTCTGACCCCGCGTGAATGCGCGCGGCTCATGGGCTTCCCGGATGACTTCGAGATCCTGGCGGTGGTGCTGTTCCTGACAGTTCGGCAATTCGGTCGTGGTGCCGGTTGTTGAGGCCGTCGCTCGGGAGATCATAAAGATGAAGCCGTCGTCACCGAGATCGAGTTGGCGCCGCCCAAGGAACTGGTGACGGCGAGGCTTCTCGAAGAATCGGCCGCATTCGACGCCGCCTCCTGAAGTGGAACGGCAGAACTTCGCCACCTTCGCCTGGAGGTCCGAGTCAGATCCATGGCTGACCCTCGTGGCAGAAATGTTGCTTCATCGGACGCGGGCCGGACGGGCGAAGTCGGTCTTCTTGATCTGCGCGCCAGGTTTCCCGGCGCAGCCGACCTGGTCGCGGCCGGACCTGAGGTCGGCTGCTGAAATCACGTCGCGGACAGGCCTTCACTGGCGTGGGCCGGCGCTGCTCGATACGGCGCGACGCGTCAGCGCCGCTGGCGGCGTTCCGCCGGAGGACCCTGCGCAACTCCGAGCTCTCCCGGGTGTTGGCCCGTACGCCTCGGCCACGCTGAAGCCGAGCCTTCAGGCATCGCGGCAAGCGCGCGGTGATCATCGACAACAACGTCGCGCGCTGGCTCGCTCGCTTGGAGGGCAAGCCGTACGACGCGGAAACGCGCCGGAACTGGTCCCGAAGGGTGTCGCTGAATCGCTGACGCCCGCAAGGAAGTTCCGCGACTACAATTACGCCGTGCTCGACTTCACGATGCGTATTTGTGTGCCCGGCAAGCCCCGGTGCGGCGAGTGTCCCATCCGATCGGACTGCCACTTCGGTACCCCCTCACTACGGTTGGCATCACTTTGACACAGTTCAGTACAGAAGTCAACAGCCCGCGTGACCTCTTGCCGGTCGATGCCGCAGTCGTCGAATACGGTATTTCGCGCAGCACGATTTTTCGCCTTTTCCAAGGGTCTGCCCCGCTACCCGACGCCTACCGGCGACCGGAAGACCTATGTTTCGCGTCGGCAGTTGGAGGACATGACCTCGTTCCGGCGAGTGGAATAGCCTGGACAATGGGCTCACCCGTGCTACCCTGGCACGGGAGGAACAAATGTTCGTTGACCTGTGGGACCTTCGGACTGGCGACGTTCTGGACCTGGCAAGTGGCGGACGCGCGTCGGTGCTGTCGCCGACTGAAGATGGAAGTGGATCTTGATTCGTTACCTTGCGTCCCGCCGCCTGGAGTTGGTCGCTCAGTCAGATCTGGTGAATGCGGCCGAAGTGGTTGGACCGGTCCCTCCCTCTCCCAAGCCTGGGAGCGGGTCGGGGTGAGGGTTCAACGGGCTTGCCCCGTTCGCCGCCCGCCATCTCGCCCCTCATTGCTCGTTGCCCGTCGCTCCTCCCTCCCGCGCCCAGCGCCCACTTCTGCCTTTCGCCTTCGGCCTACACCCGGTCCTCGGCACTCGGCACCCGGTACTCAACCAACGGCTCCGCCTTCACCGGCGCGAACCCGAAATAGAGGAACGCATGCGCCGCCAGCGCAATCGCCCAGCTCACCAGCGGCCAGAAGAACCACGTCGAATCCGTCACGATCTCTGCGTCGATCACGAAGAAGCCCAGGTTCGCCACCGCGAATGCCAGCGCGTGCCCGCCCAGCAATCCCCCGAGCAGGTACCCGGTGTGCAGCGCCAGCGCGATGCCCCAGCCCCACATCGGCCAGAGCACCCACCACACGCCCGGCGCCGTCAGCCCATCGATCACGAAGAGGACGAACATCACCGCCGCGTACAGCCCGAAGTGCGCCAGCCAGACCTTCATCTGCAGCGAACGCTCGCGCTTCGCCGATGCGCCAAGCTTCCGCCCGGCAACCCCCGGCCACGTCACCGCCGCCGTCGCTGCCCGGTCCAGCGCCTCGCCCCACGGCTGGGGCACGTCCGTCTCCGGTGACTGCAGGCACCACTCCGTGATTCGCCCGCAGATCTGGCCGCCCAGGTTCAGCAGATGCAGCCCGGGGATGACCAGCACCAGGCCAACCACCACGCAAACCGCCGCCTCCCACCACGTGTCCAGCACCCACCCGAAGGCCTGCGTCTCGATCCCGAACAGCAGGTCGAACGGCGTGGACAGCAGTTGGAACACCGTCCCGATAATCAGCGTCGCCCAGGTGAACCCGGCGACGCCCATCGGGAACCGCACCAGCAGCAGGAAGGCCAGCGTTCGCCACGTGTACCGGTTCGTCAGGCGCGCCCTCAACCGCTCCCACGGCCACTTCAGCCCGCGTTCGTTGCCGAAGGGCAGCGGCCTGATCCGCGTCTGTAACAGCGTGTTCGAAAACAACCGTTCCAGGTCCGCGTGGATGCACCAGAGGTACATCGTCACCAGCAGCAGCGGCACGCCCACCACCGTGATCGCCAGCCCACCGCCAAGCGAGAGCAGCACCACCAGCGCGATCCAGGTGGCCATCGAAATCGGGAAGCTCAGCAGCAGGTAAAGCGTCCGCGCGTACGTCGGCCAGCGCAGCGCAACCCCGAACACCCCGCCCGGCGCCCTCGAACCGTCAATCATCCGGCCCTCCCTCGAAGCGGCCCTTCCCTCTGAGCGGAATGATAGCGACTCGCCCCGCGTCGCCTCGGTCCCACTCAGTCCTCAGTCCTTTGCACTTTCAACTCGCTGTACCCTTACTCAACTCCGAATCCCACGAGGTTGGCCCACATGAAAGCGGTCGTCATCACGAAAGCGGGTGGTCCCGAGGTCCTCCAAATGCAGGAGGTCCCGGACCCGGTCCCCGGCCCGGAGGACCTGCTCGTCCGCGTCCACGCCGCCGCGCTCAACCGCGCCGACCTCCTCCAGCGCCAGGGCGGCTATCCTCAGCCCGGCCCGAAGCCCGCGTTCGAAATCCCCGGCCTCGAATACGCCGGCGAAGTGATCGCCAGCGGCGCCCGCGTGGAGGGCTTCGCCGTTGGCGACCGCGTGATGGGGCTCCTCGCCGGAGGCGGCTACGCGGAGCAGGTGACCACGCACTTCCGGCTCGCCATGAAGGTCCCGGCGAACCTCAGTTGGCACGAAGCGGGCGCCACCCCGGAGGTCTACATCACCGCGCATGACGCCCTGCGCCAGTGCAGCCTCGTCTCCGGCGAGACCGTCCTCATCCATGCCGCGGGTTCCGGTGTCGGTGTCGCCGCCATCCAGATCGCGAAGGCGATGGGCGCCTCGCTCGTCATCGGCACCGCCGGCAGCGCCGAAAAGATCGAACAGGCGAAGGCGCTCGGCATGGATACCGGCGTGAACTACCGGGAGCAGGACTTCGCGGCCGAAGTCCTCAAGGTCACCGGCGGCCGCGGCGTCGACGTCATCCTCGACGTCATCGGCCCGGACTACTGGGAGAGGAACATGAAGGCCATCGCGCTGAAGGGGCGCATGGTGCTCGTCGGCATGATGGGCGGCAACACCACGGGCGCGAACCTCGGCCCCCTCCTCGCGAAACGTGCCTCCGTGCGGGGCACCACCCTGCGCGCCCGCCCGCTCGAAGAGAAAGCTGACGCAACCCGCGCGTTCGAGAAGAGCGTCGTCCCAGCTCCGGCCGGGTGAAGGTGGTGGTCGACCGAGTGTTCCCGCTGCTGAAGCAGCGGCCGCGCAGGAGTACATGGGCGCGAACCAGAACTTCGGCAAAGTGGTGCTCTCGGTATCGTGACGCCCTCGCCCGGCGGAAGTCCTCCCGAAGGCCGGCTCGCAGAGTGGCTACAACGAACTGGCGCCGGACGCTCCGGCCTTCGCCGCCACCTCCCGCGCGGCCATTTTCCTGCTCGCCCTCCAGCAGCGCGCCCGCGAGACCTTCTACGCCGATCTCTGCGACGCCTGCCCCGCCGGACCTGCCGGTCAGATGGGTGTTGGGCCGGTTGCAGCGCCGACCTCGCCTTCGAACTCGCAAGCCGCCTCGGTGTCGCGGTCACCGGCCTCGACAACGACCCTTGCAGCTCCAGTGGGCCCGGCGCGCGGCCAACGGCGAGCCGTTCGAATTCAGTGCGGCTCGATGCCGCCCGTTTCGGCGTCGCGCACATGGAGGCGCGGAGGCCGGGGGCGGCGCGCTTCTTGGCGGGCGACCTGTTCCGGCCTCCGTTCGCGCCAACCTCGTTCGACGTCGTGTGCGCGGTGAATGTCCTGGACTCCGTCGTCGACCCGGCCGGCGCGCTTGGCGAGGCGGCCGCGCTGCTCGGTCCCGGCGGCCATCTGCTCTTCGCCTCACCGGACGCCTGGAACCTGCGCACCACCGCCCGCTCGCGCTGGCTCACCACATCCGCAGAGTGGGACACGCTCTTCGCGCGGGCCGGCCTCGTAACGATCCGCGCCACCGACGACATCGAGTGGCGCCTGAAGGACAGCCCGCGCCTGCACCACCTCTACCGCGTTCACGGGCGGCTCCTGAGACGGGCGGCCTGAACACGGAGCAAACGGAAAGGCCAGCACATGCCGGCCTTCGCAATGACGCCGGGTGCGGACGGACTAAATGATGGCGCCGCTGGCCGAGAACTCCGGCTCTTCCACTTCGACAACCTCGGTAGTGGCGACGGCGGTCTTGGGCACGCGCTCCATGTGCTCGAGTCCCTGCATGCTGAACCCGAGGTCACCGAGCTCGCAGAGGAAGCTGCAGTAGGTGAGCTTCAGCGCGCTGGTGGATTTGTTGGCGGTATAGAGGAGTTGGCAGCGCTTGCAACGCTGCATCGCAAGCTCCTCGGCGTTGCGCGCCGGCGTAGCCGGTTGCGCCGATTCGTCGCGATCTTCGGTCGTTGCGTTCATTCTGCTCGAACCTCTCGCCCCCCAGTATGCCTCATATTGATACAACGCGCGCGAACGTCTTGACCATTCCTATGAGAGTCCAACGAACATCGCGCCCGACCGGTCCGCCACGCCGCCGGCAGCAGAGCTGCATCCGGGAGGATGCAGAGCCTCCAGCAGCCAGCTTCGACACCTGCTTCGAACCCAGTGAACGGGCGAGATCGGCCACACGCGAACGTCAAAGGTGCGTTTCAACTGCCCCAGGGGTCTTGACCACCCGGTTTTACCATTGCTAGCGTGGAGCGGACGGGCAGACGGACCCGCGTTCGCGTGGACCGTGCAGTGCCCGGGAGGACTGTGCCGTCGTGGTCGCCCATACCCCGCAAGCCCCGCTCGGACTGACAACCGGCCGCCGCTTCCGCCTCGCCGCGCGCGAAATCGTGGGCACCGCCGCGATCATGGTCGCCTATTTCTATCTGCGCGGGATCAGGCCCGATAACGCCGAGAGCTCCGTCAGCCGAAGTCTCCGCCTCATCCAGTTCGAACAGAGCATCGGGGTGTTCCAGGAAGTCCGCTGGCAGGCCGCGTTCCTTGGCCACGGCTGGCTGATGGACATCGCGAACGTGGTGTACGCGTGGGGCCATTACCCGGTCATGCTCGCCATCGCGCTCTGGCTGGTGTTCAAGGACCCCGTGAAGTTCCGGTTCGTCCGGAACGTCCTGCTGGTCTCCGCCACCATCGGCATCATTTCCTACTGGCTGATCCCGGCCGCTCCTCCGCGGCTGATGGAGCACTACGGATACGACTTCGGCTTCATCGACACCGTCCACGGGGCCACCAGCAACGTGAGTTACTTCCAGCCAGGCCCGTTCGTTAATGACTACGCGGCGCTGCCGAGCTTCCACTTCGGCTGGATCCTGCTCTCGACGATGGCCATCTGGAGCAATACCTCGAACCGCTACGTCCGAGGCGGCGCCGTCGCCATGTCGGTCCTGATGTGGTGGGCCGTGACGGTCACGGGGAACCACTACTTCTTCGACATGGTCATGGGGGGCGTCGTGGTCGTGCTCTCGTGGCTGTTCGTCCGGGCCATGGGCGACGTGCATCTGCGGGAGCTCCCACGCCGCAGCCTCCAACAGATCCGCTCGTTCCGCGGCTGAGCCGCGCTCGAACACCGTTTCCGCCCAAAGAACCGGGTGGTTGTGCCCACGCTTCGAAAGGGTTCGTGCGCGCGGCTGGCGGGTGGCCGCGCGTGTGAGGGTGACATCGCAGCGCTTACTGCGTGCGCGCCTCGGATCGGCGCGGCTGGGGGGCCGCGCGTGTGAGAGTGACATCGCAGCGCTTACTGCGTGCGCGCCTCGGATGGCTGGCTGGTGGCCGCGCGTGTGAGAGAGTGACATCGCAGCGCTTACTGCGTGCGCGCCTCGGATGGCTGGCTGGTGGCCACGCGTGTGGTGACGGCGCACCGCTTACTGCGTGCGCGCCTCGGATGGCTGACGCGTGGCCGCGCGTGTGAGAGGGACATCGCAGCGCTTACGGCGTGCTACGCCTCGGGTCGCTGGCTGGTGGCCGCGTGTGAGTGACTTCGCAGCGCTCACTGCGTGCGCGCCTCGAGTGGTTGGCTGGTGAGCGCGCGTGTGAGTGACGGCGCAGCGCTTACTGCGTGCGCGCCTCGGATTGGCGGGGCCGGGTGAGTTCGAGAGCGCGGGCCTCGTTCCTGGAGGTTAGGCGTGACCGGCGCTCATGAAGCCAGGCAGCGGCAGCGTAGGCGTTGTGCTCCGGCCCTTATGCCGGGTCGCCCGGGCCTGTGTCCGCTTGATCAGGCGGGACTTCACGAACGCTCGTTCGACGGTCAGGGAACAACTGGCGCAGATCCCATGGGATACAGGGCCCGCTCCTGCTGATTCGGAAAGCACCGCTCCACACCACGCACACACCACACGCATTTCCGATGACCTCCTTGGAGTCTCGAGGCGCAAACCGATCGTCCTACGTGTGCCGTGAGCGGCCAATCAGGGGAACCCCTGATGGGGTGTAATGGTTCTGTAAGCTGACGGAAAACATTTGCCTCGCCCGTTTACAGTCACATCTGTTCGCTCCCGAGCGGGATTCGCGAATGTCCCGGAAGGCCGCGGAAGTGCCCCTGGTACCGGACCCTATTCGTCCCCGGCCACCGCGCCCCCTGTCGCCACCGGTTCCGGTAGGCTTCCTCGCATGACCACTCCACAGCCCATCGAAATCCCGCCGCCATCCCCCGATGACGTCCTCTACGAGAAGCGCGAGAACTTCGCCGTCATCACTCTGAATCGCCCGGTCGTCCTCAACGCCATCAACTGGTCCATCTGCCGCCGCCTCTGGTGGGCACTCGGCGAAGCGGCGAAAGACGACGACGTGAAGGCCGTGATCCTCACCGGCGCCGGCCGCGCCTTCTCCGCCGGTGGCGACATCCAGTCGACTCCGCCGCCGGACTCCGACCCGACGCCTTCCGGGATGGACATCAACCTGGCGATCTGGCGCATGCAGAAGCCGGTGATCGCCGCCGTGCGCGGCTATGCGGTTGGCCAGGGCCACGAGCTCGCCGGCACGTGCGACATCACGATCGCGGCCGAAGACGCCGTGTTCGGCGAACTGCAGATCCGGCACAGCTTCGGACCGCCGATCCTGATCACGCCGTTCCTCGTTGGCCTGAAGCAGGCGAAGGAAACGCTCATGCTCGGCGAACGCATCCCGGCCCAGGACGCGCTTCGCCTTGGCTTCGTCAACCGCGTCGTCCCCGGCGACCAGCTCATGGCAGCAGCCGAGGACATGGCCCGGAAGCTGGCGGCGCTCCCGCAGAAGACCGTCCGTTCGAACAAGCTGCTGGTCAACCGGGTGTACGAGCTTGCCGGCTTCCGCGAGGCGCTCGATTACCGCTCAGACCCGGCGATCGCCGAAGCGCTCGGCACGACGGCGGAGGCGCCTGACCCGCATCTGGCGGTCCTGCGCGAGCAGGGGTGGGAAGCGTTCCGCGCCTCGCGCGACGCGCTGTACAAAGCCACGGATCGCTGACGGTCAGTCGGGCGTGGAGGCTCGCGTGGCGCGCGCTGGCGCGATGCTCTTCGTCATGAGCACGCGACCCGCGACCCCCGTCGCCACCTCGTAGGCGGGATCGGTCCGCTGCTCCAACACCGAGAACCCTGCCCGCTCATAAAGTCGCCGGGCCGGATTGTTCGTTGCCGTGGTCAGCGAGAGCACGGTCGCGCCCTGGCGGACCGCCTCTCGCTCGGCTTCTTGAAGGAGCGCCGCACCCACACCCTGGCCGCGTTGGCTGGCGAGGACGTGGAGCTCCGCGATGTGAAAGGCCTCGTCCGGGGCGGGGATGGCAACCCGCGACCGTAACGCGTCTCGCTTCAGGAACCCGCGGATGCCGAACGATCCGAAGACGCGCAGCACACCCCCTGCCAGCCGCAGCCCCACGCCCTGGCCGGCTTCGGCGCCCCATTGGACGAAGCCAACCACGCCTGCGGCGCCATCCTCCGCCACGGTCATCCGCGCGAGCGCGGCATCGGTGACCAGAGAACGGGCGAGGATCCGGCGGAATCGGACCGCCTTCCCCGGGTCTCCGCCAGCAGTCCAGAGTTGCTCCTCGGTTGGCTGGTCGCCGAACACCCGGAGGATGGCATCCCGATCCGGCCGGGTTGGTGGGCGGAAGCGACGTTGCATGCTGAGCAGATTACCCACGAGCCGACTCGCTTGCTCTATAGTTCCGGTCACACAAAGCACCTGCCGCGAGGAGCCACACATGCGCTACACCTATGAACCCGACGTCGAGGCCTTCCGGGCGGAAGTCCGCCAGTTCATCAAGGACAACCTTCCGCCGGAAGAAGAGCGCATGCAGCGCGGTTACGAGGGCGGCTTCAAGACCAACCAGGAAGAGTACGACTACACCATGGGCTTCCAGAAGAAGCTCAGCGAGCGGGACTGGCTGGCCATGGCCTGGCCGAAGGAGTACGGCGGCGGCGGCGCAAGCCACATGCGCCAGCTCGTCTACAACGAGGAGATGGCCTACAACGGCGCGCCGTCCATGAACATGGGCATCGCCTGGGTTGGCCCATCGCTCATGCTCTACGGCACGGAAGAACAGAAGGCGAAGTTCATCCCTCGCATCACCGCCGCCGACGACTGGTGGTGCACCCTCTATTCCGAGCCCGGCGCCGGCTCCGACCTCGCCGCCCTCCAGACCCGCGCCGTCCGCGACGGCGATGAGTACGTCATCAATGGCCAGAAGATCTGGACCTCCGGGGGCCACCTCTCCGACTGGGGCTGGCTGGCCGCGCGCACCGACCCGGACGCCCCGAAGCACAAGGGCATCACGATGTTCATGGTGGACATGAAGTCGCCGGGAATCACGGTGCGCCCGCTGATCAACATCGCGGACCGCCATGGGTTCAACGAGGTATTCTTCGAAGACGTGCGCATCCCGGCGAACCAGGTCGTCGGCGAAGTGAACCGGGGCTGGTACCACATGGCCGTCGCCCTGGACTTCGAGCGCTCGGGCATCCAGGCCTACGCCGGCGGCCGCAAGAGCGTCGAACGGCTGACGAACCTGGCGAAGAGTAACCCGGAACTGATCGAACGCCGCCCGAGCGTGCGCTACGAACTCGCCGACCGCTCGGTTGAGGTGAGCGTCGGCACCATCCTTGCCTATCGCGTGGCCACCATGCAGGCGAAGGGCCTGGTGCCGAACTACGAAGCCTCGACCTCGAAACTGTTCGGCTCCGAGATGGGCCAGCGCATTTCGTTGACCGGCATGCACCTCCTCGGGACGCTCGGCCAACTGCGCGACGGGACGAAGCACCAGGTCATTGACCAGGCCACCACGTACCTGAGCTCGGTCAGCGGCACCATCGCCGCCGGCACCAGCGAAATCCAGCGCGGCATCATCGCGACGCGCGGCCTCGGCCTGCCGCGCGGCTAGTCGTGCTCGTATCCCATTCCCCTCTCCACGCGTGGAGAGGGGCCGGGGGGGGTGAGGTCTGAAAGTCGGAATTTCGCTCACCAGTTCACATCGCATCCGGGAGCCGCGCGAAGGCGCGGGCTGGATGATCGAACGGGCGGCAGCCGCTCGCGAATCCGGCCTCGATTCGCTCTTCGTGGGTGACCACCACTCAACGGGCGGAGCGTACTACCAGAACGTCCCCATCCTTGCCCGCCTGCTGGCCGAGTGGGGAGACGCGTCTGCGGGCTGTCTCTTCCTTTTGCCGCTCTGGAATCCCGTTCTGCTGGCCGAGCAGGTGGGCACGCTCGCTTCCATCGCGGAGGGCCGGTTTATCGTCCAGACGGGTCTGGGCGACGGCCGGGACCAGTTCGAAGCCATGGGCGCGAACATCAAGCACCGGCCGTCGGCGTTCGAGGAGTCGCTCGACTGCGTGAAGCGGCTGCTCGCCGGGGAGACCGTTTCGTCCGAGGGGCGCTTCACGTTCGCGAACGCCCGGGTCTCGCCGCGCCCGCCCGAGCCGGTGGAATGGTGGCTTGGAGGCAGCGCGCGGGTCTCGATCGAACGCGCGGCGCGCCTCGGCGACGGCTGGCTGGCTGCGCCGTCCCTGTCTGGCGAACAGGCAGCCCGGCAGCTTTCGACCTACCAGGAAGCCTGCCGGGCACTGGGCAAAGAGCCCGGAGTAACGGCGATCCGCCGCGACATCTACGTGGGTGAGACGCCCGAAGAAGCCCGCTCGGTCGCCGACCCGATCATCGACGCCGGGTACCGCGGCTTCGACCCTTCCGCGCCCATCTACGGATCGATCGACCAGGTTGCGGCGGCGTTCCGCCAGCTCGGTTCGCTCGGCTACACCGACGTCATCGTCCGGCACCTGACCGATGACCAGGAGAAGGTCCTGGGCTCGTTGAAGCGGCTCAAAGAGGTGCGCGCCGCCGTGTCCTGAGCGGGCGGGCGGCCCCGCACGCTATTTCTTGACCAGCTTGTAGACGGCGCCTTCGTTGTCGACGGTGAAATAGACCTCGCCCGCTTCGTCCTCGCCGAACGCCGTGATGCCAGTAGGCACCTTGCCGATCTCGGCCGTGGTGAACGTGCCGTCACTGGAGCGGGTGGTCGCCTGGAGGGCGGACGCGCAGTAGTCCACGAACAGGTACCGCCCAACGAGCGGGGTGATTGCCTTTCCGCGGTACACGTAACCTCCGGTCACGGAACAGCCCTGGCCGTGGTCGTAGTCATACACGGGGAGCGTCAGCCCATCCTGCTTGCAGTCCGATTGCGGCTTGTAGCAGTGCGTGCCCTCCATGGTGCTCCAGCCGTAGTTCTCCCCGCCCTTGCTCTCGGCGGGCTGGAAATCGACCTCTTCGTACTTGTCCTGGCCGACGTCGCCAATCCAGAGGTCGCCGGTCTGGCGGTCGAAGGTGAACCTCCAGGGGTTGCGGAGACCGTAGGCCCAGACTTCCGGCCGGGCGCCGGTTTTGGAGACGAACGGGTTGTCCGCCGGAATGCCGTAGGGGCTGCCGCTGTTCACGTCGATGCGAAGAAGCTTGCCGAGCAGCGAGTTCAGGTTCTGCCCGTTGCCGTTGGGATCACCCGCGCTGCCGCCGTCGCCCATCGAGATGTAGAGGTACCCGTCGCGGCCGAAGGCGAGCATGCCGCCGTTGTGGTTCGGGTACTGGTCCGCCACGGCGAGGAGCACCTTGCCCGAGTTCGCGTCAGCCACGTCGTCCGAGGGGTTCGTGACGCGGTACTCGGCGACCGTGTTCGAGGCGTCCTTCGCGGTGTACGCGACAAAGAAGCGCCCGTTCTTCTCGAAGTCAGGGTGAAACGCGAGGCCAAGGAGGCCCTGCTCGTTGCTCGCTGAGCCGACGATCGCGGTGATGTCCAGGAACGGCTGGGCGACCAGCAGACCGGACTTGATCAGGCGGATGCGACCCGGCTTTTCAAGCACGAAGAGGCGGTTCGAGTTGTCAGACGCGTTGGTCACGAACGTCGGCCGCGTGAAGCCCGTCGCGACGCGTGTCGCGGTAAAGCTGCCCTCCGCGGGCACGGGTGTCGCTGTCGGAGTGGCGGCTGGTCCAGGCGTGGGGTCCGGCCGGCCGCTCCCATCGCAGGCCAGCCCCGGGATGATGACCACGGGTAGCGCCAGCACCAGTGCTCCAAGTCGCAGCCCGAGGCAGTCCCGTATCCCTCGCAGGGCCACGCCAACTCCGGTCAATGGCGCACCGGCCGGCGCGTGCTGACGAACGACTTCACGGTCTCGATATACGCCTTCGGGTCGATGTTCCAGGCGCGGACATGCCCGGCGCCCGGCACCCGCACGTAGGTCACGATATCGGGCCGCATAGCCGCGATGCTGTCGCTCAGATCAACAGGGATCGTCCGGTCCACGTCGCCGTGGAAGAGTAGGACCGGCACATCGAGCTGCCGCGCGGTCTCCAGGTAGTCAAAGTCGGACCAGCGGAAGCGATAGAGGCGCGCGGCCATCCGGTTGGAGACGGCGAGGAGGCGCGTTGGCAGCCGTGCCACGCGCGCGCCGTGATAGACGGTCTCTTCGAGGTGGGTCATCGGCGCATCCAGCACCAGCGCCGAAACGCGGCCGGCGTTCGTGGATTTCGCCATGAAGCTCAACGTGATCGCGCCACCCATGCTGAAGCCAACGAGCACGAGGTCGTTCGCGCCATGATCGAGCGCGTAGGCCGCCGCGCCGTCCAGCTCCTCCCACTCGTCCCGGCCATAGCTGTAGACGCCGCGGTGGCCGGCCGGCGCGCCCTCATCGTTGCGATACGTGATCACCAGGCAGTGAAAGCCGGACTCGACCAGCGCGGGAAGGAGGCGCAGGGCCTCGCGGCGGTCCGCGCCTTTGCCGTGGGTCAGGATGGCCCACGTTTTGCCTCGGCCGGCGACGTACCAGGCGTCGAAGCGCCCCAGCGGCGAATCGAAGGTCACGTCCTGGAAGGCATAGCCGTGGGCCTGGAGGGGGTCTCCGGGGTGCGCATAGCCGTCGAGCCGAGCGTAGTCCCCCGAGCGCAGTTCTCCTTCGCCGCGCCGAAACTCGCGGATGGCAACGATGGCGTTCGATTCGATTACCCGGCCGGCGTAACCCCAGCCTCTCGCGCCCTGCAACAGGTACTCGCCGGGCGCATCGCCGGGGATGACCGGGGCGTTGGAGGCCGTGCGGAGGGTCACGGTCTGGTCGCTGACGGCGGTCACCTGCAGGTCGAGCGCGTCGCGTTCTCGCTTTGGCCGGAAGCCTTCGCCATGCAGGCGCCGCGCCAGGTAGAGCCCCGGCGCGGCCAGCAGAATCGTCCCCGCGCCGGCGGCCAGCGCCGCGGCAGTGCGTACCCGCATCCCACTCCTCCCAGGCATGTCAGCCGCCACCATCCTAGGCCGCGGTTGGGAAAAGTGCCTAGAAGATCGCGACGGGGTTTACCGGTGAGCCGGTGCCTCCACGGATGTGCAACGGGTTGATGGTCAGGAGGAACTCCCAGCGGTTCTCTTCCCGGCAGGCTTCTGCGAGTGGCTCCAGATAGGCGTTGTCCAGCAGCGGCATCCCGGCGAACACGATGGTCAGGATGTGGACCGAGAGCCCGCGGAACACCTCGTAGCCGGACGGCGTCGCGTCCATCTGGTCCCAGCCAAGGATCGCGGCGTCGTTCTCCTTCAGGTAGGGCACGGTATCCACGTGCAGCCCCGGCGAAGGCGCGGCCCCGGGCACGGCGTTCGGGTTCGCGGCGAAGTAGGCGCCGCGGCCGGAGTACACGATCACGGCGTCGCCGGGTTTGAGCGGCGAGCCCTGCGCGGCCGCGGCGTCGTGCAGTTCCCAGGCGCGCACGGGCTTCTCGATGGTCACGAAGGGCTCGCCCCGGAAGCGGGGGATATCGATCAGCACGCCGCGCGTAGTGATCCCGGTCTTCCAGGCATCCACAGAACCGGACCGCGCACCCACGGACGTCACGTCCGTGGCGGGCTTGCCGTTGTACATCTTGCCTTCCCAGAAGACGTGACAGAGCGCGTCCACGTGGGTGGTCGCGTAGCCGTGGAAGAGCAGGCCGATGTAGTCGACCGAGAAGTCGGGCGTGGCCCGGAGGAAGTGCTGCGCCGGGTTCCAGTTGCCTGGCCCGCCGACGGTGTTCAACGGGTAAGCGAGCGAGACGGCCCGCCCGCTCCGGACCATCGTCGCGGCCTCGCGGCGCTTCTCCGGCGTGATCAGGTTGACCGTGCCGGCGTTGTCGTCGGCGCCCCAGCGGCCCCAGTTGCTGCAGCGGTCGAAGTAACCGCGCACTTCGGCTTCGGTGGGCAGTGGTTGTTCGGGCATGGCGGCACTCCAGTTTCGGTGTGCGCGGCAGTGTAGCGAGGAGACGGAAAGAAGGTGAGAGCTGAGAAAGCAAGCGGACGTGTCTCTAGAATCCGGCCTGTGAACATGACCATCACCGAGCCCGAACGACAAACGCCCGTCATTGCTGAGACCGATGTGCTCGTTGTTGGCGGTGGCGCGGCGGGAATCGCGGCCGCTATCGCCGCCCGCCGCGGCGGGGCGCGGGTCATGCTCGTCGAGCGGTACGGCTCGCTCGGCGGGATGGCGACCAACGGGCTGATCATCCTGCTGCTGACGCTGGATGACGGCCGCGGCAAACAGGTCATCGCCGGGCTTTGCCAGGAGATGGTGGAGCGGCTGGCTGCGCGCCAGGCCTGCATCTTCCCGCCGAAGGACGAGTGGGGGCTCCCGAACCCGGATCTCGTCGAGAAATACCAGCGGCTTGGACTGGTCTGGGGCGGCGCGCCTCACGTGGTCCGTTACTCCGTGGCCTACGACCCCGAGGAGTTCAAGTGCGAGGCCGACCTGATGGTGGCCGAAGCCGGCGTGGACCTGAGGTTCCACCGCTGGGCCGTTGGCGCCGTGAAGGACGGGCCGCGCATTACGCACGTTATCTTCGAATCCAAGGCCGGCCGCGAAGCTATCGCCTGCAAGGCCGTCATCGATTGCACGGGTGACGCTGATATCGCGGTCCTGGCCGGCGAACCGGTCGAGAGCGAGCAGGTGCACCCGTGGCTCTGGTTCCGGACCGCGAACGTGGACATGGATGCGGCCGAGAGCTCGAAGTTGCGGCCCGGGTACTACAAGACCATCTGGCAGAACGGCTACCTCCACCCCTGGGGCGCCGCCGAACGCATCGAGCGCCAGATTGACGCGACCAACCCGGATGACCTGACGTACGCCGAGGTGGAGTGCCGGAGGTTGGTCCGTGCGGAAGTGGATCGGCTGCGCGGCAAGGCGCCCGGCTTCGAGCAGGCCTACCTGTCGGCGTTTGCCGCTTCGCTCGGCATCACGGAGTCGCGCCGCCTCGTTGGGCGGCACATGCTCAGCCGCGAGGAGATGGACGTGCGCCGCGACGACGCGGTGGCCATCACCGGGCACTGGACCAAGTACGGCTCGACCTACCACATCCCCTGGGACTCGCTACTGGCGAAGGGCAGCGACAACCTGGCCGCCGCCGGCCGGTGCATCTCCGTGGACCACCGCACGCACCATGCGACGAAGGAGATCCCGGCCTGTTTCGCGACCGGCGAAGCGGCGGGCCTGGGCGCGGCGATGGCGCTCCAGGCCGGGACGTCGCTCGCTTCGGTACCGGTGCAATCCCTGCGCTCGCGCCTGGTGGCGGCGGGCGCGTACCTGGACTGAGCGGCCAGACGGTCGCGATTCTTCGCCCGGCCGGTACTACGAAACTTCCGCGAGAGCCGTACGCTTGGATCGAAGCTATGTCGACGCAGCCAACGCTGTCCGCGCCCCTCGCCAAACTGGCCGATGACTACCAGGCCTGGTGGATCGACCTCCTTGGCGAGCACAACCACATCGGTGGCGTGGAGGCGACGCGCTGGCTCCTCGAGCGTGCCGAGCTGGCGCCGGGCAAGCGCATGCTCGATACGGGTGCGTTCGTCGGAGCGGCGGCACGGATGGCGGCCGAGCAGACTGGCTGCGAGGCGTTCGCCACGGACTTGAACCTGGACTTCCCGGCGACGGGCCAGCGCATGGACGGCGGCGAACTGGTGCGATGGGTTGCCGCCGACAGTGCCCGGCTGCCGTTCCGGGATGGCGCCTTCCAGAGCGTCTGGGCGATGGACACGTACATCTCGACGCGGGAGCTGGGGCGCGTGGCCGCTCCCACCGGCGCCACGCTCTGCCTCTGCTGCGAAGTGCCGGTCGACGGCCGCGGCGGCGTGGAGGCGTTCATCGACGAATGGGCCGAGTACGGCTGGACGCTGGCAGCGCACAAGGAAATCAGCAACGATGCGACGGTCACCTGGCGCACCGCCGAGGCGGAGATGGTGCGCCACCGGCCACATTTCGAGCCGCGCTACGGCACCCGCCCGTACCTGCGCCAGTTAGACATGCTGATGGCGATGGTGCAGAGCTACGAGCGGCACGAGCAGGGCCACGGGTTGTTCGTCTTCCGGCGGTAGGGTGACGACGCGAACGCGTGGCCCTCATCCCCCGGCGGAAAACTGCACGCCTTCGATTGAACCGCGACCCATCGGGAGCGGATCACGGCTTAGCGAGACAGCCGCGCGGTAGCCACCCCGGGAAGTGCAAAGTGCAAAGGACTGAGGACTGAGTAGGGCCGCGCCGCATCGAGCCGCGGCCCCGGCGATTGAACCGCGACCCATCGGGAGCGGATCACGCTTAGCGAGACAGCCACGCGGTAGCCATCCACCATCCAGGCTCACGAACTGGCTCGCAAACGCGTGACTTGGTCGCTTGTTCACGATCCGCTCCCGAAGGGTCGCGGTTCAGTGGGTCGGGAGCGGGTTCGGGCACTGCCAGTTTGGAACCGCGACCGGCAGGGAGCGGATCACGGCTTAGCGAGACAGCCACGCGGTAGCCGCCCACCATCCAGGCTCACGCACTCGATCGCTGACGCGTGGCATGGTCGCTTTGTCACGATCCGCTCCCGATGGGTCGCGGTTCAATTGCCGGGGTCGCGGTGCGACGCGGCCCCACTCAGTCCTCAGTCCTTTGCACTTTGCACTCGCCGCCCCCCCTGTTCGCCCCCAAACAGCGGCTCCGGTAGGATTCGGCTCACCTGGGCTAAAGGCGGCTTAACGCTGCCGTGCCGCCCCTTGAATCCTCACGCCGGGACTCGAAACGCATGACCTCGATACCGCAGAACGCCCCGAAAGGGAGCCCGCCCAAGGGGACGCGTTTCCGCGCCAGTTGGGGCGGCCTCGTCATCCCCGTCGCCATCATCGGCGCCATTTCGGCGGTCGAGACGGCGCGCACGACGGACGCCCACCGTGACGTCTTCTTCAACATCAAGACGCCATGGCTGATGTACTTCGTCTTCGCGCTGGCGATGGCGATCATCATCGGCGCGTTTGTGCAGCGGGCGCGCATCTGGCGGCTGGGACGGCCGCACCATGTGAACCGCAGCCTCGGCGCGCGCCTCACCCAGGCCCTCACGCTGGGCGCGGGCACCAGCCGGGTGAAGAACGACCGGTTCGCCGGGATCATGCATGGGTGCATCTACTCGAGCTTCGTCGTCCTGACGATCGTGACCACGCTCCTCGCACTCGACGATTACCTGCCGATCATCTTCCGCGCGGACACCGACCACGCCTTCCTCAAGGGCGGTGTGTATCTCGTGTACAGCCTCGTCGGCGACGTTTTCGGCGTCATCGGCCTGATCGGTGTCGGCATGGCCGTCTACCGCCGCTACGTTTCGCCACCGAAGAAGCTGAACTGGGACAAGCGTTCGAACGAGGACGCGATCATCGTCGGGCTGCTCGCCTTCGTGCTGTTCACGGGCATCCTGGTTGAGGGCCTGCGCCTGGGCGGCAACGAAATTCCGGCCGGGCACGAAAGCTGGTCGAAATGGTCTCCCGCGGGCTACGTCATCGCGAAGATCCTCGGCGGGCCGGTGAGCGAACAGAAGCTGCTGGACACGCACGTCTGGTGGTGGTGGTTCCACGTCGTCGCGGCGTTCAGCCTGCTGACGCTGATGGCTGTGACGAAGTTCCGGCACATCGTGTTCGCGCCAATGAACGCCTTCTTCAAGCGCCCGGCCACACCGCTCTACCTCGCCCCCATGGGCGACATCGAAGTCCTGATCGAGTCTGGCGCCGGGCTTGGCGCGGGCAAGCTCGAAGATTTCACCTGGAAGCAGTTGTTCGACGCCGATACGTGCGTCCGCTGCGGCCGCTGCACCGATGTCTGCCCGGCCTACGCCGCCGGCCAGCCACTTTCGCCAATGGCCCTCATCCAGGACATGAAGACCTACATGAACCATGCCGGCCCGCTGCTCATCTCCGGCAAGGACCCGCAGGAGACGCTCGAACCGCTGGTTGGGGGCTATATCAAGGACGAGACGCTCTGGGCCTGCCGCACCTGCGGCGCCTGCGTGCAGGAGTGCCCGGTGCTCATCGAGCACGTGCCGAGCATCGTCGACATGCGCCGGTACCTCGTCATGGAGCAGGCGCGCGTCCCGGCAACGGCCCAGGCGGCGCTGCAGAACATCGAGCAGCGCGGCCACCCGTGGCGAGGCACGCAGCTCACCCGCACAACCTGGATCGAGCAGCTCGCCGAAAAAGGCCTCACCGTCCCCGAATACGATGGGACGCAGGACTACCTCTACTGGGTTGGCTGCTCCGGCGCGCTGGTCGAACGGAACGTACCGATCACGCAGTCGGTCGTGAAGCTCCTGATGGAGTCGGGCACGAGCTTCGGCGTCCTCGGCCAGGCCGAGACGTGCAACGGCGACCCGGCCCGCCGCCTTGGCAACGAATTCCTCTATGCCACGCTCGCGCAGACGAACGCCGAGACGATGAACGAGATGGGCGTGAAGCGCGTCATCACCTCGTGCCCGCACTGCTTCAACACGTTCAAGAACGAATACCCAGACTTCGGCGGCAAGTACGAAGTCACCCACCATGCCGACTTCCTGCAGTTCCTGCTGGCTAAGGGCGACCTGAAGCCGAAGCAAGCGAACGGCGCGACCATCACCTACCACGACAGCTGCTACATCGGCCGGGGCAACGGCATCTACGATTCGCCGCGGCAGGTGCTGGAAGCGATCCCGGGCGCGAACCTGGTGGAGATGCCCCGCACCCGCGAACGCGGCCTCTGCTGCGGCGCCGGCGGCGGCAACATGTGGCAGGAAGAAGCGGGCACCCGCGTCAACCATCTCCGCGCGGCGGAAGCGGCGAACACCGGCGCGAGCATCGTCGCGACGGCCTGCCCCTTCTGCATCCAGATGTTCGAAGACGGCATCCCCGGCGTGCAGCCAGACGAAGAGAAGCGCACCATCCGTGCGTTCGACATCGCCGAGCTGCTTGAAGTGAGCGTGAAGCCCGCTGCCATGGCCATGGCCGACGGCGCCGTGGAAGTGCCTCCGGGAGTGGGGTAGGCCAACTCAGTCGTCATCGAGAGAAGGCTCACACTGGTGTGGGCCTTCTTTTCGGCCTCCGGCGCAGCAGCGTTCAGGCAGCGACCAGCAAGACCCCGGCAGTTACGAGCACGATCACCAGGCTGGTGAGCAACTCGACGGTGCGGCTGCGAACGCCGGCGACTTCATAGACGATGAACACCCAGAAGGCGGCGAACTGGCTGAAGAAGTCGAGCTTCACGTCGAGCACGTTCTTGGCGATGACCGCCTGCGCGAGAAGCGCGACCGCCGTGACGATTGCCACGCGTACCTGCGGATCGGCGAACACGGCGGGCCAGCGCCCCTGCTCGCCTGGCTTCGAAGATTGAATGCGGGCCATTGAGCACCTCTGCTGGAGGACCCGGCTTCGATGGCGGGCCCCGCCGGCATTGCCGTTAGCATCGGCCCGGAGCCCGTGCCCGGCGAGGGGCGAACGGGATCACTTCCCGGGCCAACCGCTCCGGTAATGCGTGGCGTACGGGCCGTCCGCGCGGGCGTTGGCCGTGCGGCGCGTCCTGTGTACGGTTCGAGGCATGTCAAAGCAGACTCGTTCGGCACTGCTGCTCGGCGTAGTCGTCCTCCTGCTGCTGGCCGGGTACTTCCTCCAGAAGCTGGATTCGGGCGCTTCGACCCCAACCGTACCGGACTCGGAACTCACTCCTGCGCTGACCGTGCCGGCGAGCGCGGACGCAACCCCCCTGGGCCCCACCCGGACAGCGACTCCGCAGGCGCCCACACCCGCGCCCGCCTCCGGCGCCGTGCGCGACCTGAGCCGGGACGAAGCCGAGGGCGGCCACACGCTCGCGCGCCACGTCGCGAAGAGCGATGCCGACCTCGCGGCGCGCCTCAAGGCCGAGCCGGACATCTCCGCCGCTTCCACCTACCTGGACCGCGCGACCGCGGAACGCGCCGTCGGGACCGTCCTCGCGAAGAAGTCAGCTGACGTGACGAAGTGGGAGGCGAAGACGGGCAGCCGCGCTAACCTGGCGGTCCGTTACACGCTGGACTCCACGGTGGGGCGTTCCTTGAAGCGCGGCGCGAAGTCGGCTGTCGACGTGCGTTCGGTGGTGGTGGTCCTGAAGTGGGATGGTGACGGCTGGTTCGTGCTCACCAGCTACCCGGAGGACCGGTGACCGCGGACGCGCCGGACCTCGGCGGACTGTCGCTCATGCTCGACGGCTACTTCCACGAGGATTTCCGGGCCGAGTACGGGGGTCACGAAGGCGCGGCGCGAGCGTTCGTACGGGACGCGTCCGGCGAGGAACGGAGCGAATCGGCGGCGGCCCTGGACCAGCTGCTCGCATGGGCGACGGATGTCCCCAGGGCCCGCTGGCAGGAGGCGCTGGGCGCAGCGGGGGGCGCCTGGCGGCCGCGTAGCCTGGCGCCCCTGCGGGGCGGTGCTGGCCATCCTGGTGGCGGGCAGCTAATCGGGACGCCGCCTTCACCAATTCCTCTTGACCAAACACCGTAAACTCCGGCGCATGCTCTCGCCCTACCGCGTCCTGGACCTTACTGACCGCAATGCCCAACTCGGGCCGATGATGCTCGCCGACCTCGGCGCCGACGGCGAATCCGCGTCGAGCCGCCCGGCGGCGTCGAACGGGATGTCCGTTACCACGTCTACAGCAGCAAGCGCGCCGTGACCTGCGACCTCGATTCGGCGGAAGGCCGCGCCGCGGCCTGGAGAACCGTGCGCAGCGCGGACTTCGTGTTCGAAAACGCGGGGCCGGGGCCATGGCGGCGAAGAGGCCTTGGCTTCGACGACCTGGCCGAAGGTGAACCCGGCACTGGTCTACGTCGCGACATCGCCGTTCGGGCAGGACGGGCCGTACGCCGGCCACCTGAGTACCGACCTGACGCTGGCGGCGATGGGTGGCGAGGCGGCGCTGAACGGCGATGCCGACCGCGCGCCGGTGCGCATCTCGACGCCGCAGAGCTGGCATCACGCCGCGGCCGAATCGGGTGCGGCCGCGCTCATCGCCCACCACCGGCGCCTGCAGACCGGTGAGGCACAGTTCGTCGACGTCTCCGTGCAGGCCGCGGTGACCTGGACAGCCATCCAGGCGATGACCGCGGCGGTGGGAAGAGCATGGAACGCGCGGGACGCTCCTCCAGCTAGGGGTGTTGGCGCTGCCGCTGGTGTTCCCGGCATCGACGGCGAGTGCGTGATCGCGCCGATTGGTTCGACCGTGCCCGGCTTCGTGACCTGGATG
Organism: Dehalococcoidia bacterium; assembly: GCA_046328215.1. Classification (GTDB taxonomy): domain Bacteria; phylum Chloroflexota; class Dehalococcoidia; order Tepidiformales; family Tepidiformaceae; genus Amarobacter. The sequence continues at coordinate 25,402 of JAXLXA010000016.1, forward strand.
ATCGAGGACGGGACGGTGCCGGAGACGTGGCGGGACGATGACCCCTGGCCGCAGTACGACCTTATCATGCTCACCGGCGGGCAGCTGAACCACTCGATGGAAGAGCTGCTGGAGAAGATCGCGGCATTCACGGCGAAGTACCCGAAGGCCGAACTGATGGAGCGAGGACTCCAGTGCGGGGTGACCATCGCGCCGGTCTCGACGGTCGCCGACGTATTGCGCTTCGAACACCTGAACGCGCGCGGCTATTGGCGCGAAGACGACCTTCCAGGGCACGGAAAGGTGAAGCTGCCGGGGCCGTTCGCGTGGCCGCAGAAGACGCCTCTGTTGAAGAGCGGCGCGGCGCCCCTTCAGCCGGCGGCTCCCGGTTCGATCGCCGCCAGGTCAGTCGCCGGCGGCGCGCCCGGAGCAGCGAAGGGCCGGCTGCCGTTCGAGGGGCTGAAGATCGCGGACTTCGCCTGGATCGGCGCCGGGCGATTTCCGCGGTATTTCGCTGACCACGGAGCGACGGTGATCCGCGTGGAGACGGTGAACCCGCCGGACCGCCTCCGGAACGTCGGGCCGTTCAAGGACGGCGTGGCCGGCGTCAACCAGTCGCAGTTCTTCGCCATGGCCAACTCCTCGAAGAAGGGGATCATCCTCGACCTGAAGTCCGAGGCAGGCAAGGACGTGGCGAGGAAGCTGCTCGCCTGGTGCGATGTCGCTGAGTCGTTCACACCGGGCACCATGGCCGAGGCTCGGGAACCGGGTATGACGTGGCGAGACACGAACCCGAGACATCATCATGGTCAGCACCTGCCTGATGGGACAGACGAAATTTCCGGCGCGTAGCCTCGCCGGGTACGGCTACCACGCCGCGGCCATCGCCGGCTTCTACGAGGTCACCGGCTGGGCAAAGCCGATCGCCCTCCGGGCCGTTTACGGCCTACACCGACATCGTGGCGCCGCACGCGCTTTCGGCCACCGTGGCCGCTGCCATCGACCATCACCGCCGGACGGGCGAAGGGCAGTACATCCAGGTGATCATAGATGGAGGCGGCGCTCCACTTCCTCGCGCCGGAGCTGGTGGAGTACCGAGGTGGGCGGCGCCACGCCGCGACGCGAAGGCAACGATGACCCCGCGATGTGCCCCCGCGCGGTGTTCCCCTCGCGGGCGAAGACCAGTGGATCGCGATTGCTTGCGAGACCGACGGGCAGTGGGCTGCCTCGCCGCCGCGATGGGCACGGCGGCGCCAAGGCCGGCGCGGGGCTCGGTTCGCTGAAGGGACGGAAGGCGCGGCAGGGCGAAATCGAGGCCGCGATCGGCGCGTGGACGGCTGGCCAGGACCGGTACGAGCTGATGGCGAAGCTCGGAGCTGGCAGGGGTGCCCGCCCGGAGCCGTGCAGCGGTCGTCCTGACCTGCTGCAGGACCCGCAGCTCGCGCACCGCCACTACTTCCACTCGTTGCAGCACCCGGAGATGGGGCTGATCCCGTACGAAGAGCACACCAGTTCCGCATCGCCGGGTACGACAGCTGGACGCCGGTTCGCCGCTTCCTGCCTGGGCGAGCACGTGGGAGGTGCCGGCGGAGATCACTTGAGATCGATGAAGGCGCGGCGGCGGAGTGCCCGCCGCGGCGGGCGGAGTGGAGGTGTGGGGATTTCGGATTGGGGATTTCGGATTTTGGATTGGTGGTTCGCGCGGGGGCGGTGGTGGGTTGGGGAGTGCAGCGCTTACTGCGTGCGCGCCTCGGGTGTGTGACTGACGGTGCGCGCGTTCGCCGGCTTGGAAGGCGGGGCCACCGCGCCTGCGCCGTGCGCGGTTCGGATGCGGCTGTGGTGCGTTCGGGAGTGCATGACGCTTACTGCGTGCGCGCCTCGGATGTGTAGCGAGCTGACGGTGCGCGCGTTCGCCGGCTTGGGTGGTGGGCGGGGCCACCCGCTTACTGCCGTGCGCGGTTCGGATGTGTGCGGCCGAGGCCTCGCGCTTGCTCAGGGCCGGGGTGGTGGGTTCGGCCACCCGCTTACTGCCGTGCGCAGTTCGGATGTGCGTTCAGGGCGAGGAGAACAAGTTGCGGTCCAGGACGGCTTGCATGGGGGCGGCCAGGGCTGGCGTGGCGGCGAGGACGCTTCGTCGAAGGTGCGGCCGTGGAAGCCCGTGGTGATGCCGCCGGCTTCGCGGACGACGATGCCGCCGGCGGCGATGTCCCACGGGTTGAGCTGGAACTCGAAGTAGCCGTCGAGCTGGCCGCACGCCACGCGGCAGAGATCGAGCGCGGCGGAGCCCATCCGGCGCACGTCGCGGATGTCCAGCATCACCCGGTCATAGAAATGGGCCTGCGTATCGCGGCGGGCCGGGTCGTAGGCGAACCCGATGCCCATGAGCGCGGTCGAGAGGTCGGTCTTGCCGGAAGTGTGGATAGAGTGGCCGTTCATGTGGGCCCCGCCACCGAGCGCGGCGGTGTAGGAATGACCGAGTGCCACGTCATGCACGACTCCGGCGACCATGCCCGCCCGCTCAACTCCGATGGAGACGCTATAGGCCGGGATGCCGTAGACGAAGTTCGTGAATTTGCCGTCGATCGGGTCGATCACCCAGCGAATGCCGGAGGTCGCCTCGCGATTCGCCCCCTCTTCGCCGAGGAGGCCATCGCCGGGGCGCGCGGAAAGGACGCGCCGGACAATCAGCGCTTCCGTCTCGCGGTCGGCTTCGGTGACCAGGTCCGTCGGCGTGGACTTGGTTTCGACGACGTAGGTGCGTTCGGCGGCGTACTTCAGAACGACGGCGCGGCCTGTTCGCGATGTCGACGGCGAGCGCGGTAAATCGGCGGCCTGCGGGTCGACGCTCATGCAGAAGCTGCCGCCCGCCATCGACCACGATGACGCTGCCGGTGACGTAGGCAGCGGCATCGCCCCAGCCAACCAGACGGCGGCGCCGGCAACGTCCTCCGGCGTAGCGAGGCGCCCCATCGGGATGTCAGCACGTAGTCCTTCGCCGTGGCGGCTCGCGAAGAGGTCGCCGACGAGTTCGGTTTCGACCCAGCCCGGGGCGATAGCGTTGACGCGCACGTTCTTGTCAGCCCATTCGAGCGCCATGACCTTCGTGAACTGGTGGATGCCGGCCTTCGTGGCCGCGTACACGCCCTGCCGCGCGACGGGCATGACGCCGGTGACCGAGGTGACGTTGACGATCGAACCGGCCAACCCGGCGTCGAACTGGCGTTTTGCGACCTCGACCGAGCAGAAGTACGTCCCGCGCATGTTCACGTCGACCACCGAATCCCACTCCTCGACGGTGACGTGCTCCGACTTCTTGTAGTACGGGCTGATGCCGGCATTGTTCACGAGGATGTCGACGGGCGAGAGGCGCCAGGCGCTTTCGACCATCGCGGCGATGGCGGCCGGGTCGCTGTTGTCGCAGGTGCGAGCAATGCAGTTTGGGCCAAGGCTCGCCGCGGCCTCGTTCAGTTGAGCCTCGTTACGGGCCGTAATGATGACTCGCGCCCCAGCGGCGATGAACGCCCGCGCGATGCCATGGCCAATGCCGCGGGAACCGCCGGTGACGATCGCCGTCTTGCCTTCGAGCGAGAACGGGTTGGGCACCCGCCAATGCTACGCGAAGAACGAAAGAAGGTGAGACGCGGGAACGAAAGGACGGCGTCCCCTCCGTGACTGCGGTTCGGCCGTCTCTCTCGAGACCACTCTTCCCGTACGATTCATGCGTGGCGAGCAAGATCGACGGCACGGCGGCCCTGGCCCACCTTCGCGGCGACCCCGTGATGGCGCGGGTCATCGACGAGGTCGGCGAGTTCCGGGGCTGGCCACCGAGCGCGAACCCCTACCGCGCCTTGACGCGCAGCATCGTCTTTCAGCAGTTGTCCGGGGCGGCCGCGGGCACCATCTTCCGGCGGTTCATCGGTCTCTGGGGGCTGGAAGACGAGGCGTTCCCGGAACCCCAGCAGGTGCTGGCGGCGACGGACGAGGAACTGCGCGGCGCAGGCCTCTCGCGCCAGAAGATGCTGTCCGTGCGCAGCATCGCGGAGCACTTCGGCAGCGGTGAGCTCTCGCTGGACAATTTCGACCACTGGGACGACGAAGAGGTGATCGCGCACCTGACGCAGGTGCGGGGCGTGGGCCGCTGGACGGCGGAGATGTTCCTCATGTTCCATCTCGGCCGGCCTGACGTACTGCCCGTGAACGATGTCGGCATCAACCGGGCGATGATGAAGCAGTACGGGCTGGCGGCGATGCCAAAGGCGCCGCAGGTCCTGGAAATCGGTGCAGCCTGGCGGCCGTGGGCAACGGTGGCGTGCTGGTACCTGTGGCGAAGCGAGGACGTGCGGACGTAGTGAGCAGTGAGGTTTGAGGGGTGAGTGCGGGCGGTCTAGTAGATCCCGGTCCCGTAACACGACTGCCAGAGGGCAAGGTCGGAAGCTCCGTTGGCGACGGCCCGGGAGCTGAGGCTCACCTGCTTGAGATTGTTGGAGCATTGCACTCGCGAGGCTGTGTCGCTCGCGGCGCTGGCCGGGCTGGCGGCAGACTGGCTGACGGCGCACATGGCGGTCACAGCGAGGACGCCGACGGTGAGCTTGCGGATGGTTGCGGTCTTCATAGTGGTCTCCTGGACTGGCCCGGTTTCCGGGCCGGCACTGGTGTGACCGGTGAACGCCGCGGTCCTTACAACGAGGTGTGAGGGTTGAGGTGTGAGGTTTGAGGTTTGAAGCAAACACAAATGCGTATGTGCGACATAGGCTAGTGACTCGACTTGCGGCGGCCGCGACGATGGCGACATGGATGCCAGGGCATCGCACGAAGGCTTCGAACATGCGGCGCGCTTCGACGCGGAGTTGACGGAGCGACAGCGTGAGGTGCTGCGGCTCATGGCAGCCGGCAGGACTAACGGCGAGATCGCGGAGGCGCTCGACATGAGCCTTGCGGGGGCGAAATGGCACGTGAGCGAGGTGCTGACCAAGCTCTCTCTGCCTTCGCGCGATGCCGCGGCGGCGTATTACCGCTGGCGAGAGGCGCCACGCCGGCGGGTGGCCCGGATGGCTTGTGTCCTGGCGCCGGCCGCGTGGTGGAAGGCTGGACTTGGCGCGGCGGGCGCCGTAGCCGCTGGAGTCGTGGCGTTCGTGGCGATCGGCGCGCTACAGGGTGACGCTCCCGCAACTGGCCCGGCCACGCCGGGACTGCCGTTCGCCATGGAGGCACGTGTGACGCGCACCTCCGGCACCTCCGCGACATCGGCCACCGTGCGCTACTGGTTCGGCGATCCGTTACATCTCCGGATCGAGTCAGAGACCCCGCAGGTGTTGCGCGGCGATGTCGATTTCGGGACGCCGGGCACGATGGTGCTTGTCTTCGACGGTGCGCGGCGCTGGTCTGGCGGCACCGTGGCAGGCGCCGTCTACGAGTCAAGAGAGATCCTGGACCCCGACCGCGAACATCCCTGGGGCGTGGACGGGACTTACCTCGGACCGCTCTACGCCGGCAGTCTGGATGCGTACCTGGCCTCCCAGGAATCGGAAGACTCGCGCATGCTCCGGCTCGGCCGGGAGCGCGTTCTCGGCATCGACACGGAGGTTGTCGCCCGTAGCCGGGCTGGCAGCGCTCCCGGCGAGTGGTTCATCCGCGAGTGGATCGACCCCGAGCGCATGCTTGTCCTCAAGTTCGAAGCGCGGCTGCCCGACTCCGATGGGCTCGTTGTCGCGGCCACGGCGACCCGGCTGGCGTACGGGCAGACACAGCACCCCGACCTTTTCGAGTGGCGGGCGGACCCTGGCGCCGTTGAACTGACCTGCAAGAGCTTCCTGCCGTCGTCACCGATGGACCTGCCGACGCCTTTTCTGCCGGTCCCGGCGGCCGCGCTTCCCGCGGATTGGATCTTGAGCGGCGCATCAGCCAGTTCGGTCACCTCGGGAGACTGCGGGACTGTGGAGTTGGTGTACTCGGATCGGCCGGGTGGCCCGGCTCTGCTACAGGTCCACGAGAACGCGGAGGCCCCAGGAGAGGTTGTCCCCGAAGATGCCTCGCCGTTGGAGAACTGGGGCACGGCTGCGTGGGTGCGGGTCGGCCCGGACGCTAGCACGGAGTTTGCCTGGGTGACCGGCGAGGTCGGCGTGTCGCTTCGCAGCCCTGTCCTGTCACTGGACGAACTCCAAGCCCTCGCCGCGGCGATGCTCGGCGCGCGCCGCTAACCCTATCGCCTCTCCCCTATCGCCTACACAAACGTGCCCTGCTCCGCGTAGCGGATGATCTCCGCCTCGGTCATCCCCAGGAAGTCCTTGAGGACCATCTCCGTGTGTTCGCCGAGGCAGGGGGCCGCGGTGTACTGGGGCGGCGTCGCGCTGAAGAGCGTTACCGGGCCGTCGTACGGCGTGGGGCCCATCACGGTGTGGTGAAGCCACTTGAAGAAGTCACGGTGCTTGAGCTGGGCATCGTCGTAAAGCTCTGACGGGCGCAACGCCGAAGCCGCCGGGACACCCGCGCGCTTCAGCTTCGAAACGAGCTCCTCCACTTCGAAACCGGCGCACCAGGGTTCAAGGGCGGCGTCGATCGCGGCGTCGTTGGCGAGGCGGGTCCGGAGGTCATCGAATTCGGCGCCCGAAAACGCTGAGAGCGGGGCGACGGAACGGAGGGCGCGCCACTGCCCGGCGGTCTCGCAAGCGAGCACGACGTACTCCTCGATGCCCTTCGTGTGGTACACGCCGTGCGGGCTCGCGTAGAGCGATTCGTGCCCGGCGGGCGGGGCGATGCGGCCGTTCACGGTGTGGTCGAGCATGAGTGGTTCGATGAAGTGGTTCGCGGCTTCGACCTGGGAGAGGTCGATGTGCTGGCCTCTGCCCGTGCGGTTTCGCAGGCGGACAGCCGCGGCGAGCGCTGCAACGCCATAACGCGGGGCCACGAAGTCGGTATAGGCGCCCCATGGGCCGCAGGGTGGGCGGTCCGGCCAGCCGGTGACGCCGTAGATCCCGGCGAGCGCGGCGCCCTGGCCGCCGTAACCGCCGTAGGTGCGCTGCGGGCCAGACTGACCGCGCAGGCAGGTGCTGAACATCAACAGTTCCGGCCGGTCTTTCGAAAGTTCCGCGTAGCCGAACCCGAGCCGTTCGAACGCGCCCGCGGTGAAGCTCTCGGTGACGAGGTCGCTCCAATCGATGAGGCGTTTCGCGATCTCGCGCCCGCCGGGGGTGTTGAGGTCGATGTTCAGGCCCAGCTTCGAGGTGTTGAAGTTCGCCATGAACTGCGCGTGGTTCAGGTCGGCGATGTTGTCCTTAAAGGGCGGGATGGTGCGCAGCAGGTCAGGGCGCCCGGCCGACTCCACATGAACGATGGTGGCGCCGTGGTCTGCCAACGCCTTCGAGACGATGGGGCCGACGCCGATCCATGCGAAATCCGCCACCTTCAGGCCTTCGAAGGCGCGCTTGCGGCTGCCTGAGCCGTGAATCACCGGCTGGCGGACATCGAATCGGGCGAGTTCGGCCTGGTGTTCGCCGAGACGCGGGGGGCGTTGCGGGTCGAGCATTGGCGTCGCGGAGAGGCGCACCGGCAGCCCCGGGTGTGTCCGGCCGAGGACTTCGCGCCAGTAGTCGCGGAACGCCATCTGCGGGTCGGTGAAGACCCCTTCGACGCTGAGGATCGGCGCGAGCAGGAGGCCGCCGTTGCAGCCAAGCTGCATCAACTCGTGCTGGGTGTGCTGGAGGAAGCAACGCCGCACGATTTCGAGCGCTTCCTGGGCGTCGGCAAGCGGGAGGTTGCCGGCGACGAGGTCCATGACCCACGCGCTCCAGTCGCGCTCGGCGACATGGTCCGGGACAAGGCCGTCCGCGTTCGCCCACTCGAGCACGGTCTGGAGCGGTGTCTTGCCGACGCGGCCGCCGGCCAACTGCACGGTGATGTAGCCGTCGGCGCACTCCCACTGCTTCGGAAACGCAATCCCGGGGACAGGAGAGGGGATAGGCACGAGACGGTTCGGGCCGCTGGGTGGCGGGTCGTTCCCGGTGTTCTTGGGGTAACCCGTTGCGCTCATCAAGGTCCAGACGATCGCGGCCTGCATGGACACATCGAGGTGCTGGCCGAGGCCGGACCGTTCGCGTTCGTTCAGGGCGATGATCGCGTCGGCGGCGGCCTGGACGCCGGCGTGGAACGAAGCCTGCGGGAACCCGACGGGCACCGGTGGCCGGTCCGGGTCACCCTGGAGGCCGAGCAGCCCGCCGGCCGCTTCGAGCGTGAGGTCCGTGGCCGGCGTCTGCGCGTCCGGGCCATCCTGGCCATACGGAGTGACCGACGCGTAGATGATCCCGGGATTGAGCGCGGCCACGTCCGGATAGGAGAGGCCAAGGCGCTCCATCTCGCCGGGGTCGAAGCTTTCGATCAGGATGTCGGCCTGGGAGAGGAGGCCGCGGAGGGATGCGCGCGCAGCGGCGTCTTCGAGGTCGACGACGAGGCTCTTCTTGCCACCGCCGACCGAGGCCCAATAAAGCGAGCGGTCGGGGTCGCTCTCAGCGCGGGTCTCGTCGAAAGGGGGCAATGTCCGGGCTTCGGCGCCGCCGGGCGGTTCGATCTTGAAGACTTCGGCGCCGAGTTCGGCGAGCAGGCGGCCGCCGAGTTCGGCACGGGTAGTGGAGAAATCGACGACGAGGAGTCCATCGAGCGGAGGCTTCGCATCGGGCATGGCTGTCTCCCGGGGATCGCCGCGAGGGGTGGCTGTGGCGGCATCCCAACGGCTTCGGACTATACCGGTTGCGGGCGGGGCCGAGGATGGTTGGGGGCTGACGGGCGGCGGTTGGGTGGGCGGTGACGGCGCAGGCTGACGCGTGGCTGGTTGGGTGGGCGGTGACGGCGCAGGCTGACGCATGGCCGTTGGGTGAGCCCGACACCCGCTTACTGCCGTGCGCGGTTCGGATGGTGGCGGTGCGCGTGATGGTGCAGGCTGGCGCGTGGCCGTTGGGTGAGCCCGACACCCGCTTGCTGCCGTGCGCGGTTCGGATGGTGCGTGTAGGTGGGACGGCCGGAATCGCGAATCGACAATCGTGAATCGAGTTCGGATGGTGGGGGCTGACGCGTAGCGGTCCGGGTGGGCGAGTGGCACCTACGAGGTCTGGGTGCTGGCAAATGGAGGGACGGGATCGGCATCGATCACTCTCGTCGATGAGACGCCGTAAGCGCCCACACGCTCAGGGCGTGCGTGCCTCAGGCGGGTGGGCAGGGCTGGGAATCGCGAATCGGCAATCGAAAATCGTGAATTCCAACCGTGTGAGAGATTTCACAGATGGGTGATTTGTGCTACCCTGCTGCGGGTTTGCCCCACCAACCCAATTGGATTCTCCCCGGACTCACTCCGAATCCCCGGTCCGGGTTGCGCGCAGGAGGCAGATTAGCCGCGTGAACATCATCGTCTGTGTAAAACAAATTCCAGACCCGGAGACCCCGGCCGCTTCGTTCAAAGTCGACGAAGCAGCCAAGAAGGTCATCCCGGCCCAGGGCATCGCCCCCGTGGTGAACCCGTACGACCCCCAGGCAACAGAAGCCGCTCTGCGCCTCAATGAAGCCGATGGTGGCGGCAAAGTCACTGTCATTTCCCTCGGTCCGGATACTGCCCGTGACGCGATCAAGCATGCCCTCGCCATGGGCGCCGATGAGGGCATCCTCATCACCGGCCCCGAATTCGAAGGCATCGACAACTTCCAGACCGCGAAGGCGCTCGGCGCCGCGATCCAGAAGCTCGGCGGCGCCGACCTCGTCCTCATGGGCCGCGCGGCCGCTGACTGGGACATGGGCGTGGTGCCAACGGGCGTCGGCAGCATTCTCGGCGTGCCCGTGGTGACGCTGGCCAAGGCGATCGAGAAGGCGGGCGGCGCACTCAAGGTCGAGCGCGTGCTGGACGACGGCTTCCAGACGGTGGAAGTGAACACCCCGGCGGTCGTCTCGATTTCCAACGAATTCGGCGAGCCGCGCTACCCGCAGCTCCGCCAGATCATGCTCGCCGCCAAGAAGACCGTGCAGGTCTGGGGCGCGGGCGACCTCGGCATCGGCGACCAGTTGGGCGCGGGCAACCGGGACCTCACGCTGGAGGCGCTGTACGTGCCGAAGGTTGAAAGCAACGTCGAGATCATCGAGGGCGATTCGCCCGAAGAGAAGGCTCGCAACCTGGCGCAAAAACTGCGCGCCGCGAAGCTGATCTAAGGGAGGCAACGAATGGCTGGAATCCTCGTAATCGCAGAATCAGTCGATGGCGCCCTCGCCCCGATTTCGGGCGAACTGATCGGCGCCGCAAAGAAGCTCTCGGCCGAAGGCGCCGGCAGCGTCACCGCGCTCGTCGCCGGTGATGCCGCCCTCGCCCAGGGCCTGATCGCGGCCGGCGCCGACAACGCCATCGCCGCCACCAACGCGAACCTCGCCACCGGCACGGCCGACGCGTACGTCCCGGCCGTGGAGGCCGCCGTCGCTCAGACCGGCGCCGACATCATCCTGCTGGGCCAGACGAGCCTCGGCCGCGACCTCGGCCCGGCGCTCGCCTTCAAGTTCGGCAGCGCCGTCGCCATGGACTGCGTCGATCTCAAGATCGATGGCGGGAAGCTGCGCGCGACCCGCTCGGCCTACGGCGGCAACGCCCGCGCCGAAGTCGGCTTCAAGAACTCGCCCGCCGTCGCCACCGTCAAGGCGAAGTCCTTCGACGCACCGGAGGGCGCGGCCGGCAGCGGCTCGGTTTCGACCGTTGACGCCGCGGGCGAACCGCGCGTGAAGGTGACCGGCACGAGCAAGGCAGAAAGCACCGGCATCCGCATCGAAGACGCCCCCGTCGTCGTCGCGGGTGGCCGCGGCCTGGGCGATGAGGGCGCCTTCCGCATGCTGGAAGAGCTTTCGACGCTGCTCAAGGGCGCAACCGGAGCAAGCCGCGCGGCCTGTGACCTCGGCTGGTACCCGCCCTCGCAGCAGGTCGGCCTGACCGGCAAGACCGTTTCCCCGAACCTCTACATCGCCATCGCGATCTCTGGCGCCAGCCAGCACATGGCTGGCATGGCGGGTTCGAAGAACATCGTCGCCATCAACAAGGACGCCGACGCGAACATGGTGAAGGTTAGCAAGTTCGCTATCGTCGACGACTACAAGAAGGTTGTCCCGGCCCTGATCGAGGAGATCAAGAAGCTGGGGTAACCCCAACCTGGGAAGCCAAACGAGAGGCCGGGCAGATTGCCCGGCCTTTCTGATTTATAATCTCCCCAGCATGCGTTAGCACTCTTGGCAGGAGAGTGCCAATGTGGCATAGTAGGGTTGATAATGATATTGTCAGAGCGCCGCGCGCGCATCCTCGCCCTCATCGTCGATGACTTCGTCGGCTCGGCTCAACCCGTCGGGTCGCAGTCGCTTGTTGAGCGCCACCAGCTGGGGCTTTCGAGCGCGACGGTGCGAAATGAGATGGCGGCGCTCGAAGAAGAAGGGATGATCACGCACCCGCATACGTCGGCGGGGCGCATCCCGAGCCACCGGGGGTACCGGTATTACGTTTCGAGCCTGATGCAGGAGCGGGACCTGACTCCGCAGGAGCAGTTCACTATCCTGCACCAGTTTCACCAGGCGTCGCACCAGCTTGAGGAGTGGGTCGGGCTGGCGGCGAGCGTGCTGGCGAACAATCTCCACAACGTGGCGCTGGTGACCCAGCCGCGGTTGCTGGAGGTTCGGTTGAAGCAGTTGCAACTGGTGGAGTTGCTGGAAAACCGGGCGTTGCTGGTTGCTGTCACGAGTGACAGCGGTGTGCACCAGCGGACGATCGATTTTCCGGTGGCGGCGCACCAGGAGTATCTGACGCGGCTGGCGGCCCGGCTGAACGCCGAGTTCGGCGGGAAGACGGTCGCGGAGTTCCCGGCACGGGAACCGAATGTCGAGCCGCCCGGGCCGGTTGAGGCCGCCGTGGTGGCGACGCTGACGGAGCTGTTGCTGAAGGAACAGGCGGCGCTCGTCGAATCGCCCATCGTTGAAGGTGTGCGGGAGATGCTGCGCCAGCCGGAGTTCGGCCATAGCGACCGGATGCTGGACACACTGGAAGCCGTGGACGAACGGCGGCTGCGGGGGGCTATCCCTTCAAGCTCGTTCGACCGCGAGAACGTGGCTGTGGTGATCGGCGACGAGAACCGGGAAGGCCCGTACCAGGACATGAGCTTCGTGCTGGCGCGATACGGCCCGGAAGGCGGCGCCGGCGGCATCGTGGGGGTCCTTGGCCCAACGCGGATGCAGTACGGCGAAGCCGTCGCGAACGTGCGTTACGTGAGTGACGTGCTGACGGAGCTGATCCGGGAGTTCTATGGCGACGAATAGATTCACGATTCGCGATTCACGATTTTCGATTCGGACGGGCCTAACGACGAACGACGAACTTCGAAGGTCGCTGGATTCACGATTCGTCCGAGGTGCCGGACAGGGGCAATCGGAAATTGTGAATTGTGAATCGCAAATCGGCTGGAGGTGGATATGAGTGATGGACAGAACGACGACGAGGTCCGTTTCGTAGACAAGCGGGCGGCGGCGCGGGCTGCCGAAGAGGCGGCTTCGAACGCAGGCGATGCGCCAGTAGCGGCGATCGAAGGCGATGAGCTGGCGAACGAACGCGAGAAAGCGGACACGTACTACAAGAACTGGCAGCGCGCGGCGGCGGACTTCGCGAACTACAAGCGTCGCGTGGAGCAAGAGCGGCAGGACAGCGCGCGGCTTTCGAATGCGGCGCTCGTGATCAACCTGCTGCCGGTGTACGACGACCTGGACCGGGCCGTGGGCTCGGTGGATTCGACGCTGGCGGGCCTGAACTGGGTGCAAGGCGTGACCGCCATCCACGCGAAGTTCGGGCGGCTGCTGGAGGCGATGGGCGTGACCGAAGTGGAAGCTTCCGGCCAGGCGTTCGACCCGGCGCGGCATGAGGCGGTCGGCAAGCAGCCGGGCGAAGACGGCAAGGTGCTGCACGTGCTCCAGAAGGGGTACGAGCTGCAGGGGAAGGTGATCCGCCCGGCGATGGTGATTGTCGGCGAGGGCGCCTGATTCACGATTCACGATTCACGATTCGGTGAAACGACGAACTTCGAACGACGGGTGGCTAACGGCTAACAGCTAACCGCTAACGGCTTAGAAAGGGACGATATGGCTAAGGTAATTGGCATTGACCTGGGGACGACGAACAGCTGCATGGCTGTGATGGAAGGCGGAGAGCCCGTCGTTATCCCGAACGCGGAGGGCGCGCGCACGACGCCTTCGATTGTGGCGGTGACGAAGGGGGGCGAGCGCCTGGTGGGCCAGGTGGCGAAGCGCCAGGCCGTCACGAACCCGGAGAACACGGTCTACAGCATCAAGCGGTTCATGGGCCGGAAGCTCGATGACCCCGAGGTGCAGCGGGACCTGAAGCTCGTGCCCTACTCGGTTTCGGCTTCGGCGAACGGGGACTCGCAGGTGAAGCTGGGCGAACGCCAGTACAGCCCGCCGGAAGTGAGCGCGATGATCCTGCAGAAGCTGAAGGCAGACGCCGAGGCGTACCTCGGCGAGCCGGTCAACGAAGCAGTGATCACGGTGCCGGCGTACTTCAATGACGCGCAGCGCCAGGCCACGAAGGACGCGGGCAAGATCGCGGGCCTCGAGGTGCTGCGCATCATCAACGAGCCCACGGCGGCATCCCTGGCATACGGCCTGGACAAGAAGGGCGACGAGCTGATCGCGGTCTATGACCTCGGCGGCGGCACGTTCGACATTTCCATCCTGGAAATCGGCGAAGGCACCTTCCAGGTGCTGAGCACGAATGGCGACACGCACCTCGGCGGCGACGACTTCGACCAGCGTGTCATCGACTGGCTGATCGACGAGTTCAAAAAGGCCGAGGGCATCGACCTGCGCCAGGACCGCCAGGCGCTGCAGCGGCTGAAGGCCGAAGCCGAGAAGGCGAAGGTCGAGCTTTCGAGCGCGCAGTCCACGGACGTGAACCTTCCGTTCATTACCGCGGACGCCAGCGGCCCGAAGCACCTGAACATCAGCCTGACGCGGGCGAAGCTGGAACAGCTCGTTGGCGACCTGCTGACGGGCACGCTGGAGCCGGTGAAGAAGGCGCTCGCGGACGCGGGCAAGAAGCCCGGCGACATCGACGAGGTTGTCCTCGTCGGTGGGCAGACGCGCATGCCGGCTGTGCAGAAGATCGTCGCGGACTACTTCGGCAAGGACCCGCACAAGGGCGTGAACCCGGACGAAGTGGTGGCCATTGGCGCGGCGGTGCAGGCCGGCGTGCTCAAGGGCGACGTGAAGGACGTCCTCCTGCTCGACGTGACGCCGCTGACCCTGGGCATCGAGACGCTGGGCGGCGTGATGACCCCGATTATCCAGCGCAACACGACGATCCCGACGGCGAAGAGCCAGACCTTCAGCACCGCGGCCGACAACCAGCCGAGCGTGGAAATCCATGTGCTCCAGGGCGAACGGCCGATGTCCGGCGACAACAAGTCACTGGGGCGGTTCATCCTGGACGGCATCCTGCCGGCGCCTCGCGGCATCCCGCAGATCGAGGTGACGTTCGATATCGACGCGAACGGCATCGTGAACGTGGGCGCGCGGGACAAGGGGAGCGGGCGGGAACAGAAGATCACGATCCAGTCCTCCGGCGGGCTTTCGAAGGACGAAATCGACCGGATGCAGCGCGAGGCGGAGCTGTTCGCGGACGACGACCGGAAGAAGCGCGAGTCGATCGAACTGAAGAACACCGCGGATTCGATGGCCTACCAGGCGGAGAAGACGCTGCGCGACAACGCGGACAAGGTCCCCGCGGACCTGAAGACCGATGTCGAGGCGAAGATCGCGGACGTGAAGTCGGCCATCGAGTCGGACGATGCGGACCGGATGCGAAGCGCGACGGAGGCGCTGAGCAGCTCGCTCTCGAAGATCGGCGAAGCGGTGTACGGCGCGGCGGGCGCCGGCCCCGGTGAGCCGGGCGCGGACGGGTTCGCGGGCGGCGGCGCGGCTCCCGGCGGCGCCGAGGAAGGCACCGTAGAGGGCGAGTTCCGCGAAGTCTAGGGATCGTCGATTGACGATCGTCGATTGACGCGAGCGAGGGGGGCTGTCCGCCGGGAGGTGGGCAGCCCCCTCCTTGATTTGCGATTCACGATTCGCGATTGATGGACGAGGATGTTGCAGGCTGCGGCTTCGCCGGCTTGCAGGTGCTAGCGGCTCGGCAGGCGGGTCAGTTGAATGCGCGGATCTGGACGGGGGTGCGGCAGGCGGCAGCAGCTTTTTCTCCCCAGGCGATCGCCTCTTCGAGAGTGGCGCATTCGAGGACCCAGAAGCCGCCGATGTGTTCGCGGGTTTCGATGTAGGGACCGTCGGTGAGGACGAGTTTGGCGCCCTTGCGGCGGACGGATTTGGCGGTGCGGGCAGGGGCGAGGCCGCCAACGAAGACGCGCACGCCGGCGGCGACCATTTCGTCGTTGAGGGTGTCGATGTCGCGGTGCATTTCGGCGGGCTCTTTGGCGGGGTCGTAGTCGTCGGCGTGGTAGATGGAGACGAGGTACTGGGTCACGGTGGTGTTCCTTTGGGCCGGTGGCCGGTGTGGTTTCACTGTATCGACGAATGCGGGGTGAGGGGATCGACATTTTGAGGTTCGAGGTTTCAGGGGTCAGGTGTCAGGGTTGGGTGGCGGGGTCGCCGGTTCGCGATCCGCTTACTTCGTGCGCGGTTCGGATCGGTGCGGTGGGGATGGAGACGGCTGGCGCGGGGCGTTGGTGTGGGATTGGGCAACCCGCTTACTGCCGTGCGCGGTTCGGATGCGTGCGCGGTGAGGATGATGGCGGCTGGCGCGGGGCGTTGGTGTGCGTTTGGCCACCCGCTTACTGCTGTGCGCCGTCCGGATCGGTGCGAGGCGACGGCCGGCGGGCGGGCAGCTCCTGACCTGGTCGCCGGGGTGGCGATCCGCTCCCGAGGGGTCGCGGTTCAGTTGGGTGGCGCAGTGGGATGGGGGCGGCTGGCGCGTGGCGTTGGTGTGGGTTTGGGCACCGGCTGACTGCCGTGCGCGGTTCGGATCGGTGCGCGGTTCAGTTACGGTGGGAGCCTGTAGACTCGGGCGCGTGGTGGATAGCCGGCCGGAACGCACGTCGCCGTTGGAGGCGTTGAAAGACCGCCTGCCGGGCGATTCGCTGTTCGATGAGCTTTCGGAGCAGTTGGACCGGACACGGATGCTGCTGACTTCGAACCCGGAGTCGGCGGCTGACGCCGCGATGGCGCGGTTCGCGGGGGAGAGGGAGGTGGAGGCGCGGATTTCGGCGCAACTGGCCGCTCCTTCAGTCCTGGCTTTGCCGGACCAGTTTCTCGCGGCCCACCGGCTGGCTGCGCGCTCGCTGGAAGTGTTGGACCGTGAGGGTTCGCGCAACCCGGCTGTCTCGGGCAAGTTCGGTCCGCTCAAGCCGGTGGCGGAAATCGGCGCGGAATTCGTGGCCAGCTACATCGTGAAGGGGTTCGCGAACGATGCAGCGAACGCCATGCGGCGGCTGTACACGCGCCGGGAGCCGCAGGCCGCTCGTGGCACGCCTGAACGGGTGATGCTGGCGCAGGTCCGCGTGGAGATGGACCGCGTGGCGCCCGGTTTCGCGGGCGGTGGCGTTGGCACACCGGTGCTCATTGCCGGTGGCGCGACGGTGCCGCTGCTGGCGAGCGCCGCGCAGTTTTTTGGGGGCATCAACTTTTTCGCCAGGCCCGTGCTGGCTTCGCTGCTGGTGGTGCTGGTGCTGCTGTTCGCGTTTCTCAGCTCCGTGCTCCTGAGCGCGGCTTCAGTGGCGCACCGGCGATGCCGGTTGATCACCGCGCAGCCCCTGGCGGCGCTGTGGGAGGCGGTCGGAGAGGCGGGCAGGCCGCCGCGGGACAATTCGCAGCCGTTCGCGCTGCTGGCCATCGTGCTTTCGGCGCTGGTCTGGATTGTCGTGCCAGTCGGCGGCGTGCTGGTCTACGTGCTGACGTGAACCATCCGGCAGGGTAGGGTCCGCCAGCGGGCGGCCTACCGCGCCATGCCGTGGTACTCGGGGTTGGGCATCGCGCCGATGCCGCTCATGAGCCGGTTCGTGTAGTTGAACATCGCCGTCACTTCCACGATGTCCCAGACATCCTCGTCACTAAAGCCGATGGCGCGCAGCTCGTCGATGTCTTCTTCGGCAACGGTAACCGGATCGAGGGTGAGCTTGACCGCGAAGTCGAGCATCGCCATCTGTTTTTCGGTTAGCCCGGCGCGGCGGTAATCGAGGACGATGCGGTCGCCTTTGACCGGGTCCTTGAGGAGCGCGCGAAGGGCGAAACCGTGGCTGGTGAGGCAGTAGAGGCACTGGTTTTGCATCGAAACGGCAACCGAGATCATCTCGCGTTCGACCTTGCCCAGGCCGTCTGTGGGAGTCATCAGGTCGTCGAAGTGGGCGCGCCACTTGAGCATGCGCGGTTCGCGCCAGGCGAAGGCGCGGAAGACGTTCGGGACGAATCCGAGCTTCTCTTCGAGCTGTTCGAAGAAAGCGCGGGTTTCGGGGGCGCAGGTTTCGCGGTCGGCGATGGGGAACCAGGAGATGCGGTCAGCCATAGGAGGTACGAGGTCCGGAGTGTGAGGTGTGAGGGCGTTGGACGTAGGGTAACCCGATTTTGGATTTCGGATTGGGGATTGTGGACTTGGCTCAGCCGCAGTGGGCCCGGTCCTTGGCTCAGGTTTGGCGGCCGTGGCGGATGAGCACGGCTGCGAAGACAGCCTGCCACAGCATCGCGCCTTCCACCGTGATCCGCTCCCAGATACCGAGCCAGGGGGTGTCCACGTTATCGGCGACGTCGTTGACCATGGTGTTCATGAGCATGCCGAAGCCGAACATGACGGCGATGGCCGCGAACGTGTAGGCCCGGAACCCGCGCCCGAAGGCGAAGGCCGCGACGCCCATGACCGCGAAGAACTCGAGCGAACTGACGCCCGCCAGGACGAGGTGCATCGTGTCGCGCCAGTCGCCTCCGCCGGCCGCGAGAACCACGCGCTGGTGCATTGGCGCGAACCACCACAACGGCCCCACGACCGCCGCGACGAGCAGGATCCAGCCGGCAATGGCGAGCGTCCGCTGGCGGCCCGCCATGCGCAGGACACCGAAAGCGAAGGCGAACGCGAGGATCTGGTAGACCACTCCGGCCGCTATCCACATACCACGCGTGGGCGCGCCAATCGCCGACAACTCGCTGATGGTCCAGTCCGTGTAGCTGTAGCCGTCGTAGCGCAGGCTGGCGGTCACATCCATGACGATGTACCAGGCGAACATCACGATGCCGGAAGAGACGAGCAGTTGCGCCGGGATACGCAGGGAGAGCGCGGAGTGCCAGGCTTCCCGCGCGGGGTGAGGGCTTGTGTGACTGAGCACCCGCGAGACCTCCAGGTTCCCGGCCATGCGCTCCGCGGGGAACCCCGGCGGCATGGTCCGCCGGTTCACCCTGTAGTAGACCGCTCGCGAGTCGCCTCTCGCAGGGTCGATTGGCTCGTCTTGCGTGGCCCCAGCGGCCGTTTATGGGTTGCGGGCGGTGAACACCTGGAAGTGGAGTTCGAAGCGGCTCAGCCCGTCCGGGCGCCGGAACTGGGCGTAGTGCCGGGCGTAGGCTTCGCGCGCGGCGGCATGGAGCTCTTCCGGGATGCCCATGAAGTGAATCTGCTGCTCGTCAGCGATGGAGTCGGCGGGGACGTTCACGACCAGGCTCCGCCTGGCACGATGAATCGCTACGAACCCGGCGGCCGCCAACAGCTTGCGAGTCGCGAGCGAGTCCCCGAGTGAGAAGGGGCCGGTGCGGGCTTTTCCGGGCGGCGGCGGCGCGGGCCGGGGCACGAACGGCGCGAGCGGGGCGCCGGCATGCCACAGGTTGCGTCGCGCCTCCTGCCAGCAGGCGAAGGCGATCCGCCCGCCCGGTTTGAGCTGCCGCCGGATGTTCGTGAAGGCCGCCAGCGGCTCATCGAAGAACATGAGGCTGAATTGCGCGACGACGAGGTCGAACGGCCCGCCCGGCGGCGAAGCGGTCTGCACGTCGGCGACCGTGAAGGTGGCGTTCTTCGCGCCCGTTTCGCGGGCCCGCTGGGCCGCCAGCCTGGCCATGCCCTCGGAGATGTCGGCGCCGGTGAGCCGGCCGTGGGGGCCAATGATCCGCGCGACTTCGAGGCCGAGCGTGCCCGTGCCGGGGCCGATTTCGAGGACGCGCTCGCCGGGCTGAGGATGGGCCGCGGCCAGCACGTACGGAGTGACGCGGCTGGTGAAGCGCTCGCGCTTGTGCCAGTTCGCCACCTGGCCCGGGTCGCTCCAGCGCTGCCGTTCCGCTTCGTTGGCCATGCTTACACCTCGATGCGAAGGACGGTATCGCCCTCCTCGATGCGTTGCTGCGGGGCGGCCAACACCTCCACCACCGTGCCCGCGGCCGGGCTCTCTATGGGAATCTCCATCTTCATGGACTCGACGACGAGCAGCTCCTGGCCGGAGTTGACCTTCTCGCCCGGCGTGACGAGGACTTCGAGAATCGTCCCGGTCATAGGCGCGGGGATGTCCTGGATTGCCATGCGTGCTCCTCAGTCGTGTGTGCGCCGAACTGTACGGGATGGAGCGAAGGAAGGTGAGGCTTCGTGCCGCCATGCAGAAGACCGCGGCGCAACGGGAAGGCGCTCGTGGCCCAGTGAGCACCCGTTGTCTCCGCACTGCCCCCAGCCTGTCACGGAGGGTTCACCAGCGGCGCGCCGCCGCCGGGCGATGATGGCCGCGTCCGCGAGCACTCTCCCCCAGAGCGCGGACTCGCCGCCGGGCCCGGTTGCTCCCATACCGGGCCGGCGGCCGTGAGTAGGCGATAGGGGGTAGGCCGTAGGGGTGAGCTACTGGGCTGTGAAGCTTTTCGATTTGTCGTTTACGTCGACGGTGTAGGTCTGGCCGCTGGTGAAGTTCGTGCCGAGGTCGACGTTCGATTCTTTGTAGCCGTAGATGGCGGTGCAGGCCGTGTGCGAGTCCGCGGGCATGGTGTTCGTGACTTTGACAGCGATGTGGTTGCCGGTGCGTTCGACGACGGCCGCCATGTTGAATTTCGCGCAGCCCGAGGGCAGCCCGGACACGATGTGGGCCGTGTAACCGGGAGGGAAGCTCTCGCGCACGAGGATATCAATGGACTCGATCGGTGCGTCGACGACAACGGTGGCGCCCGCGGTCGGCGTGGCCCTGGGACCTCCGCCGCTTCGAGGGGAACAGCCGGCCGCGACGACGGCCATCGCCGCAAGAAGAAACGCCGCAATCGCGAGTCTTTGGCTCATGCTTCTCTAACTTCGCTGAGGGCTCGAAAGTTCCGCGCGAGACGGCACCGCTAGCCCCTCACCCCTATCGCCTCACCCCTAGAAAGTGCCCTCGTCGTGCTGCGGCGGCTTTTCGGCTTCCAGTTGCTGTGAAAGCAGCTGGATGTCGATCGCGGCGCCGCCGGAGATGCTGCCGGACGGCTTCGCCTTGGACAGCACCTTCGCGCCGTAGCTGCGGGCTTCGGCGAACAGGCCGTTCAGTCCGCGCTGGTGGAGTTGTTCGTTCCAGTCATCGAGCGAGATGGCGGCGCCGCCGTTCTCCTTCGCCTGGGCCGGGAAGCGGCCGAGGATCTCCTCGAGCGTGTGCGCCTTCTCCGAGTGGCCAGCGATCTTTTCGAAGATCGCCTCGCGCGACCACTTGGACGTCGTGGCCGAGTAGAGCACGCCCTTCTGCCCGCCCGCCTTCAGCATGTTGTTGTCACCGTACACCTTGGTGATGGCCTCGCCGTTGGCCGCGACCACCTCCAGGCCTTCCTTGCAGTACTTGTCGTGGAAGAACTTGGTGGCGCCCTGGATGTAGGCGTTGGAGAGGAACTGGTTGTAGGAGGCGAGGTTGAATTCGGCCGCCTCTTCTTCGAAGTTCGGGCCTTCCTTCTTCGCCTGGGTCGATTCGTACGGCGCGAACATGGCGCCTTTGGCGGAGTCCAGGATCTTGTCCTTCAGCCGGAAGAACCGCTGGCCGGTGATCTCGTCGAACTCCCGGTCCGCGAAGCCGGCGGTGACGAGCAGTCGCATGAAGTTCCGGGCGTTGTCCCGCGTATCCAGCTTCGCGTCAACGGCGTCTTTCGGCGTCAGGAGCTGCTTGCTCTCGTCCGCAACGGCGAGGCGGCGCCACTTCATCATGAACACGATTTCGGGGCTGGTGTTCATGCCCACGGACTGGCTCGCTTCGCCCATGGAACTGAGCTCGCCACGCTTGATCTTGTCGTCCAGCGCCTGGGGGTTCGAGGTGAGGTCCTGGTTGGCGGCGTGTTTCGCCATGGCGAATTGCATTTCGCCGAGGTCGGTGCTGCCGAGCCCGCCGTTCTGGTCCAGCCACTGCACGAACCACTGCATGATGGCGGTCTTGTTCACCAGGTGGCCGCCGGCGTAGGCGTCCTGGAGGTAATGCTCGCCGAACGCGTTCTGGAGCATCGCCTGGTTGCCGAGGTCGTTGGCGCGCGCCTCCAGGGTCTCCGCTTCCTTGGACCAGCCCGCCTCCTTCAGGAAATCGGCGGCTTCGCGTTCGCCGGAGGCCTGGTCCGCGAGGTCGCGGGCCTTCTTGTGGTAGCCCGTCCACTGGACGCGGTTCTCCGGGAAGAAGTGGCAGGCGTTCCGTTCCAGTGCCGCGAAATAGGCGTCGCTCTCTTCGCCCTTCCGCGTGGTGTCGGAGTTGACCTGGGATTCCATCCGGATTTCGTACGCCTTGTCCACCACGGCCTGGGCGCGCGGCCCGCGGGCGCCTTCGAAGTCGCCGTCCGGCAGGATGCGGTTGTGGAGGACGTTCCGGCTCTCGCCGAACAGCTCCTTGTACATGTTGTCGAGCTCGATGTAGGCCTGCTGGCGGACGCCCTGCAGGAGGCCGAGGACCTTGGACTTCGGCGTCTTCGCGATGGCCTCCGGGTTGCCGAAGAGGTCCGGCAGGGTATTGATCTCCGAGTAGGAGACGACGATGTTGCCGTCGGCGCAGGGGATCTGCACCTTCGGGACTTCCCAGACCTCGTCCTTCTTCTTCACCTGGCCGAGCTCACCGGGGCCCATCGCGGCAGCCTCCGGGTTGTTCTTCCACGCCAGCAGCCGGTCCATCTCCTGGATGATGGTGTGCTTGACGTCGTCCTTTTTCGCTTCGGCGTCCTTGATCTGCTTCTCAAGGACGGCGATCTCCTGCATGTCGCTGCCCTTGATTGTCTTGGCCTTCTTGACCTTCGCCTTCAACTCCGAGAGCTGCTGCTGGAGGTTCGGGATATCGCGCACCTGCGGGATCGTGGCGAGGTCCGTAGGCGCGACCTGGCCCAGGAGATAGTGCTCGAACGCGCTGTGACGCTGGATGCAGGCTGAGCCGAGGGACTCGCGCGTTTGCGGCGGCGCCGAACTGGCCCCCGCGGGGACCGCGAAGCCAGACTGGTGTGCCCGCCCCGTCGAGCGCTGGCCGTTGGCGGAGCGGCGGTGCAGCACCTGCGTCATCGCCTGGTTGCCCACCACGCCGCGCAGGCCAATGACGGCCGCCGGCTGGCTGGCCAGTTGCGGCCCATCGGCCACGTGAAGCTTCGCGGAGGCGCGAGAACGCTCCGGTTCAGGCTTGGCGTGGGCGGCGGTGCGCGACGCTTCGGGCACGGGTCTTCCTGGCGCTGGGCTGCCGCGAGTATAGCAAAGCTCTGGGGGCCGATTTGGTGGAGTGCTGGGGTCTGGGAGGGCTTTCGGGGCCTTGGCTCATGCGCGAAAGTGCCGCCACCGTCGTATCTACAGCATGGAGTCCGCGCGTGAGTGGCGTCCGCCGACGCTCGGTTCGAGGATGGGCGCAGCTGCCATCGACTGGGCGGCGCTTGTCTTCTCCTCGTATGCCATCTTCCCGATTCTGATTTACGCCGTCGGCCTGCGTGGCACGTCCTGCCTGGTTGCGGGCTTGGGTTGCCAGATCGCTGCCATGGCCGGCTGCTGGTCACGGGGATGGAGCCCGGGCATCGCCGCGCTGGGCTTCCGCATGACCAGGTGCCGCGATGGCCGGGCTCCGGGACTGCGCCGCGCTATCGCACGGACAGTCATCGTCTTTCCGGGCGGCAGTAGCGTCATCGCCCTTGGGCTCATCGTGTTCTCGATGGGCGCCGGACACTACCCGAGCGGCGCCGAGCCCGCGTACTCGTACACACGCATCGGCATCCTGGTTGTCCTCGCGGCGACGTACTTCGGAGCCGCAGCAGCAGCGATGAGGGGCGACCGGCGACCGCTTTACGATCGGTGGCTGCAACTCGATGTCCTGGAACTCCAGGCCGTCCGCCCCGCCCGGGTTGCCACAAGAACGCCGCGCACAATTCGGCCGCCTGTGTCGCGCAAACGCCTTTCGTCCTGGTGGCTCGCCTTGCCGGCGATAGTGGCAATGTGGGACGCACTCTGCATTCTCTCCCTGGGAATGACCGTCAGTGAAGGACTCTGGGGCGCGAGCGTAGTGATAGTCGTGCTGTTTATTGGGCTGCCAAGCTGGATCGGTTTCGAAGTGCTTCGCCGCGTCCCGATCCGCGAACATCTGGATCGGTCTGGAGCCCCCGGCTAGCTACTCCGGCAGCAGGGCCAGCGAATCGTGGTCTTCCATTGCCGCCAGGAAACGGGAGAGCGAGCTTTCGATCAGCATGCGGCCGCGCTCGTTGCCTTCCGGCAAGGTGCCCAGGAGCACCACGCCGCCCGCGATCACCCCAGCGAAGTAGCCGCGGTAGTCCTCTTTGAGTTGCGCGAACGGGTAGTCCTTCACGCCGCCCTCGAGGAGGTGGTTGTGGTAGCGCCGGAGCAGTTCGTCCTCGTGCGCCCGCCGATCGTCCGGCGACATGCTGCCGGCGATGAAGTAGGCCGCATCCACGACGCCCGGGCCGCGGCCCGGAGACTGCCAGTCACAGACAACGATCTCGCGGCCTGAACCAGGCGCACCATAGAAGAGGTTGTCCGGCCGGTAGTCGCCGTGGACGAGCGTTTCCGGGAACTCGGCCATCTGGTCCAGGGCGGCCATGGTGCGCCGCCCGAAGTCCGGGATGTGCTCGCGGATATCGTCCGGGAAGAGGTGCCCGAACCGGTCGACCGCTGTCTTCCAGACTGCGTCGTACATCATCTGGATGGGCTGGCGGATAGTCTCGATGCCCGACGCGATCCAGGGGTACGAAGCGATCTCGGGGTTCTTCCACCACTTCGCGTGGAAAGCGCCGATGGCGTCGATGGCGAGCGCGGCCTGCTCCGGGGTGGCGCCGGCCACCTGGTCGCCCCATTCGCCGCCGGCCAGCTCTTCGAGCAACAGGACCACCTGTCCCGCGGTGGCATCGTAGTGCGCGAAGAACGGCTTCGGCGCCGGAAGGCCGCTCTTCGCCGCCAGGTCCGAGTAAAACCGCACTTCGCGCTCATACAGCCCGAAGGCGACGCCCACCATCCGCGAGCCGGGGTCCTCGGAGGGGAGCTTCGCGATGATCGTCTCTGGCGCATCCGGGGGTGCGCCGTCGTAGGTCAGCGTGAGGCGCGCGATGGTCCCGATGAAGCCGACGCCGGCGCCGATAATGGTGCTGTCGACGGATGTGACCCGCCCGCCGCCAAGGATGCCCGAGCTTCGCAACGCCTCGGTGAGCCACTCGGCGGTCAGTCCCGCGGGGTTTACCGGGAGCGGGGTGATTGCGGCCATAGCGGTCCCTCCAAGCCCCGCGATGCTCGCAGGCCATTAACGAAAGATCAACGGCTCCGAACGCCGTTCGGCCTCCCGCCAGAATAACCCCGACCGTGAGGGAGGCAGCACAGCCACAGAGCACACATAGCCCCGACCGTGAGGGAGGCCGCACCGCCACAGACCACAAATAGCCCCGACCATGAGGGAGGCCGCGCCGCCGCAGACCACACATAGCCCCCGTGAGGGAGGCCGCACAGCCCACAGAGCGCAAATAGGCCCGACCGTGAGGGAGGCAGCACCGTGAGTTGGTGCGACGCTTCGCTCCGACCGCGAAATTGCCGCCAGGCGCATGGCGCCGAGCGGGGACAAGCCCCGCAACTACGAGTTCGTGCCTCCTCCGTCACGCAATGGCAGAATGCGCGGATGCGGATATTGCGCCTCGGGAACAGTGAGGACATCAGCCCGGGCCTCGAAGACCAGCAGCGCGCCTGGTACGTCGGCGCGCGCGAACTCGAGGCCGCGATCGGCGAGCCGGTCGAGATTGTCGTCCGGCCAATCTTCCCGACGCCGGACCTTCCGCAACTCGTCCGCAAGTGGATCGACGAAGCCCAGCCGGACCTCGTGTTCCTCAAGGTCACCTGGTACTGGTACGGCTACGAATCGGTCCCTCGCCGCATCGAGCGGCTGCTCGGCCGTGCGGGGAAGCCGATCGCCAAGGCCGGCCTGAACGCGGCGGCCAAACCCGGGCTCGCGCACAACCGCACGTTCCGCTTCGGCCGGAGGATGGCCCACCGCATCATCGGCGGCGACACCCAGGTCCCGACCTCGCAGGTCCTTCGCGTGATGGAGGAGTGCATCCGCACCATCATCGCCCGAGAAAACATCGCCCTCGTGGTCAAAGGCACCGGCGACGGGCGCCGCGAAGAAGAAGGGCTGCAGGGCTACTTCGGCCGCTTCCAGAAGCGCCGTGAAGAGGTTGAAGGCTCGATCGAGCGGCTCTGCAAGGAACTGCATGTGCCCTACACCGGCACCCGCCGAAACCAATCCCTCCCGTCCGACAAGCCCTCCGGCGATCTGATCCACCGCGGCGCCTCAGCGCACGAACGGATGGGCCGCAACGAAGCGGCAGCGATGCTCGAAGCCTGGCAGGCATTCACGGCGGACCACACGCCCCCGTCGCCACCGGCCACCACTAACCCCACCTCCCCGAGACCCGACCGTGAGGGAGGGTGCGACGCCGGACTCACAACCATGTCCCGAACCGAGCGAACAAGCCCACGCAAGCGTTCAATCACCATCGCGTGTCCGAGCCCGCACCTCCCTGACGGTCGGATCTAGGATTGCTTGCGTTCGTGGGTGGGTTCCGCGCCTACTGCCCCCGCCGGCAGGCCCACGCTTCCTTGAACACATCGCTCTCGGGCCCCGGGACCCCACCTGACAACTTCGGCGTGAAATTCGTGATGTCGAGTCGTTTGGCCACGAGCACGGGGCCGGCGGGGTCACGGAACGCGAGTGTGGCGTGGTACTTCCCCTGCGGGAGCGGGACGGCTTCGCCTCCGCGCTGGAGTTCGAGCTGGAAGCAGGCCGTGCCGCTGTAGTTCGTCGTGGAGCCGGCACTCCAGCGCGCCACCGTCTTGCCGTCTTCGCCGCTGATCCAGAATTCGAAACCGTACCCGGGGCGGGTCTCCACCTGCATCAGCACTTCGACCGCGGGTGAGTCGTTCTCAAGTTCGGTGAACCGCGCCAGGTCGAAGTCGACCGACCATTTCGGCGGGTCCGCGGTCGGCTCCGGCGCGGTCTCGGAGGGGTTGAAGGCGACGTTGCCCGTGGTCGTCCCGATCAGCGTCTTGATCGACGGCGAAGTGACGTACGAGGCGTCGGGCTTTTCGCATGCCGCGAGCAGCAGGCAGCCAGCAGTCACCAGGACAACGACGGCCAACCGGCCTGAACCGAAACGCGGCAGAGAGAGGAGGCGGAGCAACGCGTCCGATGATAGCGCGGGGAAAGGTTTGAGACGGTTAGCCCCAGGGGCCGGCAACGCCTCACCCCATCGGCTTCGAATACATGTGCGCGCGCTCCATTAGTTCGAAGCCACAGGCCGTGTAGCAGCGGACGGCCGGCTCGTTGACGCTGGCTGTACCGATCAGGGCTGTCCGAGCGCCGCGTTCGCGCAGCCTTCGAAGCCCTTCCATCACCACTGCCCGGCCGAGGCCGCGCCCCGCCGCGCCTGGCCGCGTCCCCACCGGCTCGAAGTTGCCCACGCGGTTGGCAGCGTCATACCAGGCGATGCAGTAGCTCTGCATGAGGCCGCTCTCGTCCTCCACAACCACGTCCAGCGTCTCGTCGTACACCGGCTGGGCGCGAAGCCGGCGGTAGCGCGAAGCGGAGAACTGCGACGGCCCCCAGACCGACCAGGCATCGCGGTGCAGTTCGGCCCGAGCCTCGATATCCGCGTCCGTCGCGTAGCGGAACCGGTAGCCCGGTGGAACGGCCGGCGCGTCCACCGGCTCATCGAGCGAGCGGGCCATGTGGACCGAGTGCCGCTCGACTTTTTGGTAGCCGTGCTCCTCCAGGAAGGCGATTCGCGCCGCGTCGGAGTCGCGGGCCTCGGTTGAGAGAGTGGATTCGCCGAGCATCTGGTAAGCGATGGGGATCGCCTCCTCGGTCCCCAGCAGTTTCGCCCGCTGCTCCTGTACCCAGCCGAAGATGTCGTCTGCAAGGGCGGTTTCGAAGCCGACGCGTGGATGGATTTCGAACGTGAAGTTGAGCGGCGGCTCGAAGATGCAGAGGGCGGCGACGCTGCCGGCGCTCTCCCAGAGGCGCACCTCGCCGGAGAGGTCGAACGTCTCCGGGAACATTCCCAGTTGCCAGGCAATGTCGCCCGGGTTCCAGGTCGACCGGCCGGGGCCGTTGAGCGCGACGCACTCGCCGGCGAAGCGGTAGAGCGCGGGGAAGTCAGCGAAGATGAACTGGCGCGAAGAAAACGCTGTCACGGGAACTCACTCCATGGCAATGCGGCCGCCCTGGCGGCAGCGGAACGAAACGGATCGGAAGTGAGCTCAGCGAACCATCGACGGAGTGACCTTGCGCGGCAGTCTACGCGATCGAGACCTGCATTTCCGGGTTCTTTCGCTCGACGACGTTCTCGAGCCGCGTCCGGACCGCGCTTTCGAGGGCTTCGCTACCCGTGGGGACGATGTAGAGATTCCGCGTGCGGACGGCTTCGAAGACCAGTTCGGCGATTTCGCCCGGCTGCATCATCTGCCCGCGCATGGCGTTGAGCATGGCCCGCCGCTGCTCACCCTCGGGCGTCGGCGTCACGTCTGATTCGCCGTACGCGGCCTGGCGGTTCCGGCCGGAATCGTAGATGTTCGTGTTCACGAAGCCGGGGCAGAGCACCGAGACGCCCACTTTGTGGCCCGCGCGGCCGAGTTCGAAGTAGAGCTGCTCGGAGAGCGCGACGACGCCGAATTTCGCGACGGTATACGGCCCGCCGACGGCGCCGCTCACCAGGCCGGCGACCGAGGCCGTGTTGATGACATGGCCCTCTTCGCCACTCGCGATCATCCGCGGGACGAAGCTGCGCACGCCGTTGATGACGCTCCAGAGGTCCACGTCGATGACCCACTCCCAGTCCTTCTGAGAGAGTTCCCACACGTTGCCGGGGCTGCCACCGATGCCCGCGTTGTTGCAGAGGATGTTCACCTTGCCGAACCGCTCATAGGTCTTCGTCGCCAGGGCTTCGATCTCCTCTGGGTTCGCCACATCCGTGCGGACCGGCATGACCTTCACGCCTTTCGCCGCGACCGAGGCTTCGGCCATCGCGAGTGGTTCGGCTTCGATGTCCGCGAGCACGACGTTCATGCCGGCTTCGGCGAAACGGTGCGCGAACGCGAGGCCCAGCCCGCTCGCGCCGCCGGTGACGACAGCCGTGCCGCCTTCGAACTTCTCCATCGCTGTTCCTCCTGTCCTACTGCAGCCCGGTGGCGGCGAGCGAGGGGTTCTTGCGCTCGACGACGTTCTCCATCCGCGCGGCGAGGGCCGCGTCCAGCGCCTCGCTGCCGGTGGGGACGATGTAGAGCTTCTTCGTGCTGACAGCCTCGAACACCATCTGGGCGATGGCGGCCGGCTGAAGCATGGTCGGCCTCAGGCCTTCGATGGCCTGGGACATGAGCCGCGAGTCCGGCGCGGGCGTGACGGACTCGCCGTATTCCACCTGCCGGTTCCGGCCGGAGTCGTAGATGTTCGTGTTCACCAGCCCGGGGCAGAGCACCGAGACGCCGATGTCGTGCCCGGCCCGTCCCAGCTCGAAGTACAACTGTTCCGAGAGCGCAACGACACCGAATTTCGCTACCTGGTACGGCGCACCGACCAGCCCGGTGACGAGCCCGGCTATCGACGCGGTGTTCACGATGTGTCCGGCTTCACCGCTGGCGATCATGCGCGGGACGAAGCTGCGCACGCCGTTGATGACGCTCCAGAGGTCCACGTCGATGACCCACTTCCAGTCCTTCTGGGAGAGATCCCAGGCGGCGCCCGGGCTGCCCGCGACGCCGGCGTTGTTGCAGAGCACGTTCACCCGCCCGAACCGCTCGAATGACCGGTCGGCCAGCGCGGCGATGTCCTCGGCCTTCGCGACATCCGTGCGGACGGGCATGACCTTCACGCCTTTCGCCGCGACCGAGGCTTCGGCCATGGCGAGCGGCTCGGCTTCGATGTCCGCGAGCACCACGTTCATGCCGGCTTCGGCGAAGCGGTGCGCGAACGCGAGGCCCATCCCGCTCGCGCCGCCCGTCACCACAGCGGTGCCGCCGTCGAACTTCTCCATCGCTGGTCCCTCCTCTGCGAGCGACTATACCGGCGGGACGGTTCACCCTGCGCGGCGCTTCCGGCATACTGGCCGGTACGTCCGCCGGGCTCCCCGCCCATTCGGCCAGCGAATTCCTTCCCGGGTGACAGCACCAATGCCACGCCATCCCAACCAGGTCCTCTTCGAAGGCGAAAAGCCCTTCCCGATCATTCCCACCTGCGAGCACTTCGCCGGCACCGAGGAGCGCATCACCAAGGCGCTCGAACTCCAGAACCGCATGGGCGGTGTGTTCGACATCACGATGGACTGCGAAGACGGCGCACCTACCGGCGCGGAGCAGGCCCACGCCGAGATGGTTGTCCGCATGCAGAACAGCGCCACCAACCAGCACAACATGGCCGGCGTCCGCATCCATGACTACACCAACGAGCACTGGAAGCAGGATGTCGACATCATCGTGCCCGGCGCCGGCGAGCGTGTCGCCTACCTGACCGTCCCGAAGACAGTGAAGGCGGTCCAACTGGCGGAGATGATCGACTACATCCGCACCACCGGCGCAAAGGCCGGCATCAAGCGCGAGATCCCGATCCATGCCCTGATGGAGACGCACGGCGCCCTGCGCGAAATCTGGCAGATCGCCGAGCTCCCGAACGTCCAGGTGCTGGATTTCGGCCTGATGGACTTCGTGAGCGCCCACCACGGCGCAATCCCCTCCTCCGCCATGCGTTCGCCGTTCCAGTTCGACCACGCGCTGCTGCACCGCGCGAAGGCGGAGATGGTGGCCGCGGCCCTCGCCAACGGCATCGTCCCAGCGCACAACGTCACCCTCGAACTGAAAGACGTGGACTTCATCTACAACGATGCGAAGCGGGCCCACGACGAGTTCGGTTTCCTCCGCCAGTGGAGCATCTACCCGGCCCAGATCGAGCCCATCACCCGGGCGATGGCGCCGACGCATCACGAAATCGAAGAGGCCGAAGCGATCCTGCTGAAGGCGTTCGATGCGGACTGGGGCCCGATCCAGCACGAGGGGAACCTGCACGACCGCGCGACCTACCGCTACTACTGGGAACTGCTCCAGCGCGCCCGCATCCAGAACGTGGACCTCGGCGCGGACGTGACCAGCAAGTTCTTCAGCGAGCCCGTCCCGGCCTGACCCCCGATACCGGAGCACGTGGTCGAAGCCCGGCCACGGGCAACGTCGCGCGTGCTACACTCTGGCCCCGGGTAACTGGCGAGTTCGTGGAGCACCACGAGGGAGCCCGGCCGCTTACCGCATGGTCGCTCGCCTGGGCCGAAGGTCTCGTCGCGTCCTTTTCCAAGGGACCACGCACGAGGCCTTTTTCGTCCCTCTGGGGCGACGGGCCGGGGCCAACTCAGTCCTCAGTCCTTTCGCCTCAGTCCTGAACACCCGGAGGGTAGTTCTGTGCGCGCTTTGCTCGGCGTTTACGACAAGACTGGCATCGAAGGCTTCGCGCGAGGGCTGGTCGGCCTCGGCTGGGAAATCGTTTCCACCGGCGGGACGTTCGCCACGCTCGAAAAGGCCGGCATCCCGGTGCGAAAGGTCGAAGACATCACCGGCTTCCCGGAGATGCTTGATGGGCGCGTGAAGACACTCCATCCGGTGGTCCACGGCGGCATCCTCGCCCGGCGGGACCTGCCCGCCCACATGGCGGCGCTGGCCGAGCACGGCATCACCGGCATCGACCTCGTGTGCTGCAACCTCTACCCGTTCGTCGCCACCGTAACGAAGCCCGGGGTCACCTTCGAGGAGGGCATCGAGAACATCGACATCGGCGGGCCGACGATGCTGCGAGCCGCCGCCAAGAACCACGGGGATGTCATCGTGGTGGTGGACCCACGCGACTACGAGGCGGTGCTGGAGCACCTGCGCAAGGGTGACCTCGGCGCTGAGGGCCGACTGCACCTCGCCTACCAGGCGTTCGCCCACGTGGCGACCTACGACAGCCAGGTCTCGGAGTGGTTGTTTGGGCAGTTCTCGGAGGAGGGGCGCCAGCAGCCGCGCGGCCAGGTGACGGTGCCGATGCAACTGGTCGAACAGCTTCGCTACGGCGAAAACCCGCACCAGTCCGCCGCGTTCTACCGCGATGTTTCGCTGGCCGAGCACGCACGCGGAGGGATCGCCACGGCGGTCCAGCACCACGGCAAAGAGATGTCGTACAACAACTACCTCGACGCGGACGCGGCCTGGAACTGCGTGAACGACTTCACGGGCCCGACCTGCGTCATCGTGAAGCACACCAACCCGTGCGGTGTGGCCACGCGCGAGGACATCCTCGAAGCCTACCGGCTTTCGGTGCGGGCCGACGCAACCAGCGCCTACGGCGGCATCGTCGCGTTCAACCGCGTGGTCGACGAGACGCTCGCCCGGGAGCTGCGCGAATTCCGCAGCCCCAACGACGGCGAGACGCGGATGTTCTACGAAATCGTGGTCGCGCCGGGGTACACGCCGGAGGGGCTGACGGTGCTGAAGGGGAAGTCGAAGGACCTCCGCATCCTCCAAGCGCAGCCGCGGCTGGCGGGCGGCCGGGCCTACCGGCAGGTTGGTGGCGGGTGGCTCTCGCAGGACAGCGACGACCGCACACCCGAGGACATCGAGTTCAAGGTTGTGACCGAACGCCAGCCCACGGCACAGGAGCTCGAAGACCTGAAGTTCGCCTGGCGCTGCGTGAAGCACGTGAAGAGCAACGCGATCACGGTCGCGAAAGACGGCCGCCTGCTTGGCATGGGTAGTGGCCAGCCGAACCGCGTAAAGAGCGTCGAGATCGCGATGGAGAAGGCCGGCGGCGAGGTGAAGGGTGCAACGCTCGCGAGCGACGCGTTCTTCCCGTTCGCCTGGGGTGATTCGATCGAGAAGGCCTGCCAGGCGGGCGTGTCGGTCATCGTCCACCCCGGTGGCTCGCTCCGGGACCAGGACGGCATCGATTGCTGCAACAAGTACGGGGTGACGATGGTGCTCACCGGGACCCGGCATTTCCGACATTAGGCGGACGCCACCGAACGCGCCAACGGCCAACCCGAAATAGCCCCGACCGTAAGGGAGGAAGTCCCGGTGCGGCCTCCCTGACGGTCGGGGCTATTTGTGTTTCGCGACGAGCCGCGACTGGCAAGGAGCGGTTGGCCAAACGCTCGCCGAGGGCCCCGGGAGTGGTGTGGCCTCCCTGACGGTCGGGGCTATGTGTGCCTCATGACGAGCCGCGACTGGCAAGGAGCGGTTGGCCAAACGCTCGCCGAGGGCCCCGGGAGTGGTGCGGCCTCCCTGACGGTCGGGGCTATTTGTGCTTCCCGGCGAGCCGCGACTAGTGAGGAGCACGGCCCTTCGCCGCTCTGGGCCGAGCGCGGTCTTCCGCCCGCGCCTCTGATCGGCGGGTGGGTGGTTACTGACCGCCGCCGCCGGCTGCGGGCTGGGGCGTGAGATTCGGCTGGAGCTCGCCGCGGCGGCGCGCCGCGAACGCTTCGTCTTCGCCGACCATGCCGGCGTTGCGCTGGGCCTGTTCCTGCTCGTAGGTCATCTTGTAGAGGTTGGCGTAGATGCCATTCTTCGCCAGCAGTTCGTCGTGCGTGCCGATCTCGGCGATTTTGCCCTGGTCGAGCACGACGATGCGG
This sequence comes from Dehalococcoidia bacterium, assembly GCA_046328215.1. GTDB lineage: Bacteria > Chloroflexota > Dehalococcoidia > Tepidiformales > Tepidiformaceae > Amarobacter. The sequence goes on from JAXLXA010000016.1 coordinate 58,480, forward strand.
CTGGCTTCGCGGATCGTGGAGAGCCGGTGGGCGATGACGAACGAGGTGCGGTTCTTCAGGAGCTCCCGCAGCGCCCGCTGGATGATGACTTCGGTCTGCGTGTCCACGTAGGCCGTCGCCTCGTCGAGCACGAGGATGCGCGGCGAAGCGAGGATCGCGCGGGCGAAGCTGATCAGCTGCCGCTGGCCCACCGAGAGGTTCTGGCCACGCTGCTGGAGCACGGTGTCGTAGCCTTTCTCCAGCCGCGAGATGAACTCGTCGGCGCCGACGGCGGTGGCCGCGGCGATGACCTGCTCGTCCGTGGCCTCGGGCCGGCCGTAGGCGATGTTCTCGCGCACGGTGCCGCTGAACAGGTACGGGTTCTGGAGCACCACGCCCATGTGGCGGGTGAGCGACCGGCGCTTCACGTCGCGGATGTCGTGGCCGTCGATCTTGATGGCGCCGCCGGTCACTTCGTAGCCACGGCTGATCAGCGAGGTGATCGTCGTCTTCCCGGCGCCCGTCGGCCCCACGAAGGCGATGGTTTCGCCCGGCTGCACGTTGAGCGAGATGCCGCGGAGGATCGGCACGCTTTCGGTGTAGTGGAAGTGCACGTCCTCGAGGTCGACGCGGCCATCGACATGGTCGAGCTCGATCGCGTCCGGCTTGTCCTTGATGCGCGGCTCGGTATCGAGCACTTCGAAGACGCGCTCGCCACCGGCCATGGCGCGCTGGACCATCGTGTACTGCAGCACGAGGTCCCGGATCGGGTCGAAGAAGCGGCCGACATAGAGGGTGAAGCTGACGAGGACGGCGAAGAGCGTCGCCACGTCGATGGTGTCGGCGTTGAGCGCGCGGAGGCCGCCAACGATGAGGATGGCGCAGGTGGCGATGGCCACCGCCAGTTCGATGACGGGCATGATGGCCGCGCTGAGCATCCCGGCCCAGATGTTCGCGCGGCGGTTCTCCTGGTTCAGCGCGTCGAAGCGGCGCGCGTTTTCGCCCTCGCGTGACATCGACTGCACGGCGCGCACGCCGGAGACGTTTTCCGCGAGCGTGCCGTAGAGCGCGCTGATCTTCACGCGGACATTGACGAACGCCGCCTTCGCGTGGTTCGACCACCAGACCATGACGATGATCAGCGGGGGGACGACGGCGAAGGTGACGAGCGCAAGCTGCCAGTCCATGGTCAGCAGCACGATGACCACGACGGCGAGACCGACGAAGTCCGCCATGAACGTGAGCGAGCCGCTCGTGAGCAGTTCTTGCATCACCGTCACGTCGCTGGTCAGGCGGCTGATCATGCGGCCGACTTCCATCTCGTCGTAGAAGCTGAGCGAGAGGCCCTGCATGTGGTCGTACATGTCGCTGCGCAACTGCAGGAGCAGGCGGTTGCCCATCCAGGCGGTAGTGAGGAGCTGGATATACGTCGAGACCCACGTGATGCAGGCGGCGCCGACCATGATGCCGAGGAGCCACCAGATCCTGGTGGTGTCGCCTTCGACGCCGGCCTTCACCGTCAGGCCGATGAGGAGCGGCTGGAGGAAGCTGGAGATGGCGGAAACCGCCATGCAGATGAAGGCGATGATGGCCTGCGTCTTGTAGGGCTTGAGGTAAGGAAGGATGCGCTTGATGACCTGCGCGTCGTACACCTTGCCCAGGTATTCGTCGTCCCAGCCGTCAGAGCCGCGGCCGCGCTGGGGCCCGACAGTCTGACCGCCGATACCGGTGCTCCAGCCGCCTGCGGCGCCACCACCGAACATAGCCATTAGGAAGCACCTCCCGTGCCTTCAGGGCTGAGGACCGGCGTCCGCGAGGGCGCCGAGGATCGGCCGTTGGTGTCCGCGTGAGAGCCGTTGCCGCTCGCGTGGCTGCCATTGGATGCGCCGGCGGTGGCAGCGGCGACCGAGCTCGGGGCCGGCCGGCCAAGGGCCTCCTCCTGGTCTCGCAATTCGAGGTCGAAGATGCGCCGGTAGAGGCCTTCCTGCTCCAGCAGTTCGGCGTGGCGCCCCCGCTGGACCACCCGCCCGCCCTGGAGGACGAGGATTTCGTCGGCCCGGATGACCGTCCGCAGCCGCTGCGCGATGACGAAGGTGGTGCGGCCCTTCATCAATTCATTCAGGGCCTGCTGGATGAGGAATTCGGTCTGGGAGTCTACGCTCGCCGTCGAGTCGTCAAAGATCAGGATCTTCGGGTCCAGCAGCAACGTCCGCGCAATGGCGATGCGCTGCTTCTGCCCGCCCGAAAGCGTAACGCCGCGCTCGCCAACCCATTCCTCGTACCCGTAGGGGAGGCTGGTGATGAAGTCGTGGATGCGGGCTGCTTTCGCCGCGGCTTCGATCTCGTCCTGCGTGGCTTCCGGCCGGCCGTACGCGATGTTGTCGCGAATCGTGCCGATGAACAGGAAGACGTCCTGCTGAACGATGCCGATGTTCTTGCGCAGCGAATCGAGCGTGACATCGCGGACGTCGGTGTCGTCGATGGTGATCCGGCCTTCGGTCACGTCATAGAAGCGGGGGATGAGGTTCACCACTGTGGATTTCCCGGAGCCGGTCGGGCCAAGCAGAGCGATGACCTTGCCGGGCGTCGCATCGATGTCGACCCCGCTGAGGACGGCGCTGAGGTTGTCGTAACCGAAGCTCACGTTGTCGAACTTGACGTGGCCGGTCGCGTTTTCGAGGACCGTCGCGTCCGGCTTCTCCTGCACGGCCGACTGGGCATCGATCAGTTCGAAGACACGCTCAGCCGAACTGATGCAGCGGGCGACGATGTTAATGATGAAGCCGATGGAGCGCACCGGCAGCTGGAGCGTGTTCAGCCAGAGCGTGAACAGCGTGAGGTCGCCGACGCTGAGCTTGTTCTGCGAGATGAAGTACGCGCCGACGCCGACGGTGACCGCCACCTGTGCCGCGGAAAGGCCCTGGAGCATCGGCTGGTTGCCCGCCTGGACGCGGGAGGAGTAGTAGCTCAGATCCGCCTGCTTGCGCGCGGCCTGCGCGAACTTCTCGCTTTCGAACGGCTCTTGCGCGAACGCCTTGACCACCCGAATCCCGGTCAGGCCCTCTTCGGCCACCTGGGTCATTTCCGCCTGGTTCTGCTGGATCTCGGTCCAGATTGGCCGCAGGCGGCTGCTGGTGACGTAGGAACGCCAGGCCAGGAATGGCAGCGAGGCGACGCTCACCAGCGCCAGCTGCCAGTTGATGACGAACATGCCGACGATGGAGATGACGAGCATGATGGCGATGAAGCACAGGCGGAGGGCGCCCATGTTCACGAACATGCGGATGTTCTCAACGTCCTGAGTCGCCCGGGACATGATCTGCCCGGTCTGCGCCTTGTCGTGATACGCGTAGCTGAGCCGCTGGAGGTTGTCGTAAATCTCGTTGCGAATGTCGTAAGCGACGGACTGGCCAACGGATTCGCCGAGGTACTGCTGCCCGAACTGGGCGATGCCGCGGCCGATGGCGAAGGCGACGAGGGCGAGCGAGCCGAAGATGATCAGCTTCGAGTTGCCGTCGAGTTCGACCAGCTTACCCGCCGCGTCCTTCTGCGGATCGAGGCCGAAGTCGATGGCGAAGCGCACGAGCAGCGGGCTCACCATCACGAAAACGGCGGCGCTCATCATGCAGACCCAGGCCAGCGTCAGTTGGCCTTTATACGGTTTCAGATATGGAATGAGGCGCAAAAGCCAGCGCACAGGGCTGCCCTCCTATCGAGCGAGCCTATCATACCTTGACGCGAACGTGAAGTTAACCTCACGCGAAGTATCCCGGCTGGCGAGCAGGGCGGCGAGTGAACCACGGAGGCGGGGAACGACGAACAGCGAACGTCGAAGGACGCCAGGCAAAAGGCCCGCCGGTTCTTTCAGCGTCGTCCGAAGTTCGTCGTTCGTCGTTCCGAAAATATCCCGGCCGGCGAGCGGGCGGCGAGTGAACCACGGAGGCGGGGAACGACGAACAGCGAACGTCAAAGGACGCCAGGCAAAGGGCCCGCCGGTTCTCTCAGCGTCGTCCGAAGTTCGTCGTTCGTCGTTGGAGGCGGTTCCCCCGCTGGGCGGCTGGTAGCATGGTCCGGGCATGAGCGCTCCTTCCGACTTCTATGTGGTGCTCGAGGTGAGCCGGACGGCGACGCTGATCGAGATCCGCGCGGCCTACCGCCGGCTGGCGCGCGAACACCACCCGGACGCGAACCCTTCGGCCGAAGCCGAAGCCCGCATGCGCGCGATCAACGAGGCCTGGGAAACGCTTCGCGACGCGGACCGGCGCGCCGCGTACGACCGGGTGCTGCCGCGCGCCGCCCGGCCGGTGGTGCGGCCGATCCGCCGCCAGCCTCCGCCGCGGCGCGAGGCTCCGCCCGCGGGCGGGCCAGAGCGGCCGTCGTGGTTCGCGGAAGATGCCCCGCGCCAGCCCGGCGGCTCGCAAGTGGAGTACACCGGCGACCCGACCGTCAACTGGTACGAAGTCATCGGCGTGCGCGAGGATGCCGCGCGCCCGGTCATTCTGAAGGCGCTTTCGAAGATGGCGGCCGACCTGAACGGCGCTGATGTCAGCGCGACCGAGTTCACCCGTAAGCGAACCAGGATGCGCGAAGCCTGGGCGGTGCTCGGCGACCAGTACATGCGGGCGGCGTACGACCGGGCGCGGAAGGCGGCGAAGAGCGCGCCCGCCACGCCCACGCCGCCGGAGGAGCCCCCGTTCACTCCTCCGCCCGGCTACCGGCAGGGGCCGGTGCGGTTCGGCGAGATCGTAGTGGACAAGGAGGCGCAGTTGGTGGGAGTCGACCTGCGCGGGGCGGACCTGCGCGGACTGGACCTCGCCGGCATCGACCTGCGCGAGGCGAAACTCCAGGGCGCCGAGTTGGAAGCCGCATCGCTGCGTGGCGCGAAGCTCAACGGCGCGGACCTCAGCGGCGTGAGCCTCCGCTTCGCCGACCTTTCGAACGCGGACTGCACGGCTGCGAACCTCGCGCAGGCGGACCTGGCGAACGCGTCGCTGCACGCGACGAGCCTCTTCCGCGCGAACCTCGCGGGAGCGGGGCTGTCCGGGTGCGTCGGGCCTGGGGTGAACCTGGACTATGCGGACCTCCGCCGGGCGGACCTGACGGGCGCGAAGATCACCGAGCAACTGATCCGGCGGGCGAAGCTGGGGAACACGGTGATGCCTGACGGGAGCGTGGCAGAGGGCGAGTAGCACGAGCCATGCTCGAAGGCCGAGCGGGTTTACCACGGAGGCACAAAGGGCACGAAGGGTTCGGGGAGGTCACGGAGTGGGCGGGGGCTCGGCGGTGATCCGGGTTGGGCCGGGCAGCCGCTTGCCTGCGGGCGCGGCCAGGAACTTGGACCATCAGCCGCCGCGCGTGGGCGACCGGTGGTGAACTGCCCTCCTTTACAGTCGGGCCTGGGCGTAGTGCGGTGGTGCGGGAGGCTATTCCCGGTGGGCGCGGCGGGCCTTCGCGTCCGCGGCTGATTCGCCGAGGAGGCGTTCGAGTTCGGCCAGGTGCTCGCTGTCGTGCCGCATCCAGAGCCGGACCAACTGCTCGATCGTGAACTCACGGCCGTCGCGGGTACCGGTGCGGGCGAGGTCTTCCGGCCGAAGCATGCGCAGGATGCCGAGGCTCGCCTGCCGCTGGAGGGCGAAGTCGGCGAGGAGCCACTCCTTGCGGTCACGCAAGCGGTTTCGGCCGGGCTCCCAGTCCGCTCCCTCGATGAAGTGCACGGCCGGCCGGTCTTCCGCGAGCATCCGCGTGAGCGCAGTCCGCAGGCAAAGGAACTCGTCGTCGCGGAAGTGCGCGAGGATGATGCGAGGGCTCCAGGCGCCGGGCTCGGCGGCATCGAGCGCTGCATCGTCCAACTCAACGACCAGGTGGGCCAGGCTCTTCGGAGTGGCGGCGAGTTCGTTAAGGAGCGGTTCCACCCAATCAGGGTAGCAACCCCGAGGTACGGAGAGCACGGAGAAGACTCATTCGGCGACGGGCCGCCCACGCTCCCACATCTGTGCCCGCCCAGCCATGGGCGGGTGCACTGCCGCTCCCACGCCGCTCGGCGATGGGCCGCCCCCGCGCTCCCTTATCCGTACCCGCCCAGCCACGGGCAGGTGCACTGCCGCTCCCACGCACTCGGCGATGGGCCACCACCACGCTCCCATATCTGTACCCGCCCAGCCATGGGCGGGTACACTGCCGCTCCCACGCACTCGGCGATGGGCCATCACCACGCTCCCGCATCCGTACCCGCCCAGCCATGGGCGGGTGCACTGCCGCTCCCACGCACTCGGCGATGGGCCGCCCCCACGCTCCCGCATCCGTACCGGCCCAGCCATGGGCGGGCGCACCGCCACTCCCACGCACTCGGCGCTTGAGTGCCCCACGCTCCCACATCTGTACCCGCCCAGCCATGGGCGGGTGCACCGCCACTCCCCCGATCGAAGCTTGCCAGCACGAAGGCGAAAGCTGAAAAGCCAGTAGTATTTCGCCATGCGCGAACCAATCCAGTCCCGTCACGCCGTCAACGGCGTTGAACTCGAAGTGTATGAATGGCCCGCCGATGGCCCGACGGTCTTCCTCGCCCATGCGACCGGCTTCCATGGGCGCTGTTGGGACCGCGTGGTGCAGCGGCTGCCCGAATTCCGCTGCATCGCCTTGGACATGCGCGGGCACGGGCTGAGCTCGAAGCCGGAACCGCCCTACCGCTGGCGCTATTTCGGCGAAGACGTAGCAGCCCTTGGCGCGGAAATGGGCCTGGAGGGCGCGATTGCCGCCGGGCATTCGAAAGGCGGGTATGCGATAACGCTCGCCGCCGCGCTCCAGCCGCGCATCTTCTCGAAGCTATTGCTCGTGGACCCCGTCATCCTCTCCCGCGAGGCCTACCGCGCGGACAGCGGCGACGTCGAGCACTTCGCGGCCCGGCGCCGGAACGAGTGGCCCTCGCCCGAAGCGATGTTCGAGAGCTTCAAGGACCGCCCGCCGTTCAGCCTCTGGGACCGGGACGTGCTGCACGACTATTGCCAGTACGGGCTGGTGCCGAACCCGGAGGGCGAAGGGTACGTCCTTGCCTGCCCGCCGAAGATCGAGGCGGCTACCTACGCGGGTAGCGCCGGCGGGGACATCTACGACGAGATTGCGTCGATCGATATCCCGGTGCGCATCCTGCGGGCGCGGGGCCGCTCGGCGGAGTCGATCGTGGCGGACATGAGCGGTTCGCCGACGACGCCGGACCTCGCGACGCACTTCAAGCACGCCGAAGACGTGCCGGCGCCGCAGTACACGCACTTCATCCCGATGCAGGACCCCGCGTTCGTCGCGGGGCATATCCGGGAGCTCGCGGCGCGCGATGCTTGAGCGGCGCCTGCCCGCGGTGCGCCACCGGGACTTCCGGGCGCTCTGGCTCGGCGGCGCCTGCTCCAGCACCGCCCTCTGGACCCTGCTGCTGGGCAACGCCTGGATCGTGTACAAGCTGAGCGATTCCTCGTTCTGGGTGGGGGTTTCCACCTTCGCTTCGATGTCGCCCTACCTGGTGGCGCCGCTGGGCGGCATGGTGGCCGACCGCGCGGAGCGGCGCATCCTCGTCCGGGTCACGCGGCTGCTCACGTTCGGCGTCACGCTGACGCTGTTCTTGCTGGCGGTGTTCGACGTCATCGCGGTCTGGATGGTTGTCGCGATGGCCCTGCTGCAGGGCGTCGTCCGGTCGATCGAAATCCCGGCGGACCAGGCGCTGCTCGCCAACGTGGTCCCGCCTGAGGACCTGGGCAACGGGGTGGCGCTCACCAGCACCACGCAGCACGGCACGCGGGCGGTGGGCCCGCTCCTCGCCGGGCCGCTCCTCGCGACAGTCGGCGTACAGGGCGCGTATGCCGTGTCGGCGGCGATGGCGCTCTTCGCTTTCCTGGCGGTGCGCCGGATCGACGTTTCGTCGCGCGGCGGAGTGGAGCGGCTCTCAGACCTCGTGGAGAACCTGCGCGTGGGGCTCAGCTACGTGCGCAGCACGCCGCCGGTGCTCGCCCTCTTCGTCCTGGTGTTCTTCCATTGCTCGCTGACCATGTCGTTCGATGCCATGCTGCCGGGCTTCGCGGAGACGGAGCTGCACCACCCATCGAGCGGGTTCACGATGATGACCTTCGGCGTGGGCGTGGGCGCGCTCATCGGCACGTTCACGCTGGCGATGCTGACCGGGGTGCGCCGCGGCCCGTTGCTGTTCGCCATGGCGGTGGCCAGCGGCGCCTCGCCCATCCTGATGGGCATGAGCATGGGCATGACGTCGGCCGCGCTGAGCGCCACGATCATGGGCGCTTCCCAGGCGACGTTCATGGCGCTCAGCGCGGTCCTGTTGCAGGAGGCGGTGCCGGACGCGATCCGCGGGCGGGTGATGAGCCTCTATCTGATGTCGGCCGGAGGGATCATGGCGATCATGAACCTGAGCTTCGGCGCGCTGGCGGACTGGACGGGTTCGCCCGTGCTGTTCGCGATCCCTGGGGCCGCGTTCGTGGTCATCACGCTGCTTTCGATGCTCACGGGGCCGGACCTGCGCCGCATCTATCGCACGGGGCAAACGGCGGTGGCGGCCGCCTGAGACCGCGCGTGACAGATGGCGCGGCGATGTCCAAGATGGCCGGGCACATTTCCCAAGGAGTCTGAACTCATGGCAGTCACCGTGAACAAGAACGGCCTGTTGGCCGGCAAGGTGGCCGTTGTCACCGGCGCCTCCCGCGGCATCGGCGAAGCCATCGCCCTGCGCTACGCCCAGGAAGGCGCGAAAGTCGTCGTCTCGGCCCGCACCGTCGACGAAGGCGACCACATCCTGCCCGGCAGCATCAACGGCGTGGTGAAGCGCATCAGGGACGCCGGTGGCGAGGCAATCGCCGTCAAGTGCGACCTCTCCAGCCGCGAAGAGCGCGAGAACCTGATCAAGGAGAGCGAAGCCGCCTTCGGCGCGGTCGACATCCTCGTGAACAACGCCGCCATCACCTATTTCATCCCGGTGGACGATTTCCCGGAGAAGCGCTTCAAGCTGATGATGGAAGTGCAGGTCTACGGGCCGTTCCACCTGGCCCAGCTGGTGCTGCCAAAGATGCGCGAGAAGAAGAGCGGCTGGATCCTCAACATCTCGTCGCACGCCGCGCTGCACCCGAAGCTCGATGCGCCGGGCCGCGGCGGCACGGTGTATGGCATGTGCAAGGCCGCCCTGGAGCGCTTCACCACTGGCCTCGCCGCCGAAGCAAGCAACGACAACATCGGCGTGAACGTGATTTCGCCCGGCCTGATTGCCACGCCCGGCGTGCTGCACCATGGCCTGGTGAACGATTCGAACAAGGACATGGCAGTCCCGGTGGAGAACATGGCCGAAGCCTGCCTCTACCTGGTGCACGGCGATGCCTCGAAGAACTCCGGCGCGATCACCTACGCCGACGTGGTGCTGCGGGACCAAAAGCTCACCCCGGCCGAGCTCATCGCGTAGCCACCCGGCCCCCTCTCCACCCGTGTGGAGAGGGGATCCCCCGGCACCTATCCCCGAGACCCGACCGTGAGGGAGGGTGCCATCCCCACGCTCCCACATCCCTACCCGCCCAGCGATACGCGGGCGCACCGCCACTCCCACCACTCGACGACGGCGAACCCGCACCCGACCCACGGATTTCGCTTGCCCTCCTTTATCTCGGGACTGGCCGAGAGCGCGGTTGGGCGGAGCCTGTGGTGGCGCCTCCCTCACGGTCGGGTCTCGGGGGATCGGCGGCGTGAGGTTCGGTCGTGCGTGGGAGTTGCGAGCGTACCCTCCCGCCCCGCTCCCATATCTGTGTGCGGCCATGGGCGGGTGCGCTGCCGCTCCCACCATTCGAGGACGGGGAGCCCGCGGCCGGGCCACGGATTTCGCTTGCCCTCCTCTATCTCGGGACTGGCCGAGAGCGCGGTTGGGCGGACCCTGTGGTGGCGCCTCCCTCACGGTCGGGTCTCGGGGGATCGGCGGCGTGGGGTTCGGAAGTCGCGCGTGGGAGTTGCGGGCACTCCTCCCGCCCCCCGCTCCCATATCCCTACTCGCCCAGCCATGGGCGGGTGCACCGCCACCCCACCACTCCCTGTGGCGATGGGGAGCCACCGCGGCCGGGCCACGGATTTCGCTTGCCCTCCTCTATCTCGGGACTGGCCGAGAGCGCGGTTGGGCGGACCCCGTGGTGGCGCCTCCCTCACGGTCGGGTCTCGGGGGATCGGCGGCGTGGGGTTCGGTCGTGCGTGGGAGTTGCGAGCGTACCCTCCGCCCCCACGCTCCCACATCTGTACCCGCCCAGCCATGGGCGGGTGCACCGCCACTCCCACCACTCGGCGATGGGCCGCCACCGCTCCCACATCCGTACCCGCCCAGCCATGGGCGGGTGCACCGCCACTCCCACCACTCGGCGATGGCCGCCCCCACGCTCCCACATCTGTACCCGCGCGATTCGCCCTCTCCGGAGCCGCGCGGAGGCGCTGGTTCCTTCTCACCCTCACCCTCTTTCTGTCTCCGATTCGTGCCGTAAATACGGATGTGGCGAAGCTCGATCTGTACGTCCCGCGCCGGCAGCGCGTGGTCATCCATGGCAACGTCCAGGGCGTGGGGTTCCGCCTCTGGATCCGGAATGTTGCGGACACGCTCGCGCTGGTGGGGACCTGCCGGCAGCTGCCGGACGGCACGTGCGAAGTCATCGTGCAGGGCGAAAAGAACCTGCTGAAGCAGTTCGTGGTCGCCTGCAAGCGGGGGCCATCAGAGGCTTTCGTCGAGCGCGTCGAGGTATCGACGATGCCAGTCGATCGGTCCCTTGAGCGCTTTGAAGTCGCGCGGTAAATAAAGGCCACTTACTTCACGAAATAGTTTTCAGTAGTTCACCTCAATGACATTGGGGTAGTCTCAGTCACGCAATGGCTGAATGGAATTTCCTTACGAACCACGCCAACGTGCTGCTCTGTGTGACAGAGGAACCCGACATTCGCCTGCGAGACCTCGCGGTCCGCGTCGGCATCAGCGAGCGCGCTGTGAAGCGCATCGTGGCTGACCTGGAACGTGACGGGTATATCTCGCGGGAGCGGATGGGCCGGCGAAACCACTACCTCGTCCATGACGACGTGATGGTGGCAGGGCCGGTGATGCGCGGGTTGCAGGTGGGGGCGCTGCTCGCGGCGCTGCTACCAATCCTCGCGCAGTTCTAGGTTCGTCGGGCTCGGGGCCGGGGTTGGTGACTTGCCGCTGGGCGAGCGGTCAGTGGAGTGTGCCCAGGAGTTCGAGGGCCGCAATGCACCCGTCGTCCACCCCTGTTGGGCCGCGCTTGCGCCTGTGAAATTAAGCAACCCTGGAGTTGCGTTCCAGACTCGATGGCGTAATCTGCAACCGAAAGGTTGCTCACTATGACTCACTCACCCACCGACCGCATCGAAAAATACGCCGTCCTCCGTGCCCCGCTCGACCGCGTCTGGCGAGCCGTCAGTGACTCGGCGGAATTTGGCGCCTGGTTCAAGGCGCGATTCCACGAACCGTTCGCGCCGGGCCGGACACTGACGGCCGAATTCACCGAGCCGGGCTATGTCGGGCGTACCTTCGCGGTGAAAGTCGAGGCGGTTGAGCCGCCGAAGAGGCTGGCCTTTCGCTGGCGGCCGCACGAATTCGACTCCGCTGGCGATGACTTCGCGGACTCGACGCTCGTCGAGTTCCTGTTGGAGGCACACCCGGAGGGGACGTCGCTGCGCATCGTGGAGAGCGGTTTCGACGCCCTGCCGGCGGACCAGCGGGAGGCGCAGTACCGCGGCAACGACGAGGGTTGGGCGGAGCAGCTGGAGCGCATCACGAACTACGTGTCCGGCACGGACCGCATCGAGAAATCCGTCAGTATTGAGGCGCCCATCGAGCGCGTGTGGAGAGCAATCTCCGAGGCTGATCAATTCGCGTCCTGGTTCGGACTCAACGCGGCCGGGGCCAGGTTCGAAGCCGGAAAGCCGGCGGAGATGAAGCTGGCTGCGCCGCCGGAGTATGCCGGCATGCCGTTCACCATCGACGTCGTGAGCGTGGAGGCGGGGCGGTACTTCGCCTTCCGCTGGCACCCCTACGCGGTGGACCCGGGCGTGGATTATTCGGGCGAGGCGACAACGCTGGTGGAATTCCTGTTGGAGGCCACGGGGGACAGCACGCTGCTAACGCTGACGGAGAGCGGCTTCAACGCCGTGCCCGAGCACCGCAGGGCGACGGCGTTCGAGATGAACGACCACGGCTGGGGCATCCAGGTCCAGCGGGTCAAGGAGTACGTGGGTGGCTAAGGCGGGCGTTCTGGAGGCGGCGCCGGTGTTCGCCGCGCTGGGCGATGAAACACGGTTGCGGCTGATCACACGACTGGGGGAAGGTCGCCCGCTTTCGATTACCGCGCTGGCGGATGATCAGCCAATGTCCCGCCAGGCGGTGACCAAGCACCTCCGCGTACTCGAGACGGCCGGCCTGGTGCGCAGCGCCCGCGCGGGCCGCGAGCAGCACTGGGAACTGGAGGCGCAGCGGTTGGACGAGGCGAAGGGGTGGCTGGAGACGCTATCGAAGCGCTGGGACGAGCGGCTGGAACGGCTGCGAGCGTTCGTGGAGGCGGAAGGATCCTAGATCCGACCGTCAGGGAGGTCGGCTTCGACCACGCGCGAACGTCACGAGCGGCTGGACCAACTGCGGGCGTTCGGGGAGGCGGGAGGATCCTAGATCCGACCGTCAGGGAGGTCGGAGTCGACGGCGCGCGTACGTCATGAGCGGCTGGAACGGCTGCGGGCGTTCGTGGAGGAGGAAGGATCCTAGATCCGACCGTCAGGGAGGTCGGCTTCGACGGCGCGCGAACCTCGGACGCCACCCAGGTCTCCTCCCTGCGCTTCCAGCACGTACTGCACAGCACCTTCTATATCTCGTTCGCTCCACAGGTATCGAGTGCTGCCATGCCGCGTCCACAGCTTGGGGGCGCCGCCATCCTGACCGGCCTCACGCAACCGCCGCGTCGACCATGCCTTCAGCGTGTTCATGACTTGCTCCGGCGCCGCTGCAGCTGACACGACGACATGGACGTGATTCGTTCGGACGTTGAGCGCCCACAGTTGCCACGCTCGGTGTCTCGCGACCCCGTGCATGGCGTCGGCGACCACCGCACGTTGTCGTTCGTCGAATGTGACAGGTTCAGAGAGGAGCAGGGAAGTCTCATGACGTTCACGACGTGCGTCCGCGTCAAGCTCCAGGGTGCCGGTCCCGTCACGAATGCGTTCCACAGACCCGTCAGGGCCTCCGTGCATGCGCGTGCCGTAAGACGTGAACGTGATGAAGTAGGCCAACGGGTCGCTCATCGTTCGGCCTCCCTTACGGTCGGATCTAGGATTGGTGTCACTCGATCAGGCCGGCGGCGGCGCGCGTTGGTGGGACTGCTCGGTTCGATTCGGGGGCTGACACAGCCAGGGCAGCCGTATGGCGTGAACGTGATGAAGTAGGCCAACGGGTCGCTCATCATTCGGCCTCCCTTACGGTCGGATCTAGGATTGGAGTCGCTCCAGCAGGCGGGTGGCGGCCCGCTTGGCCGGGCTGTTTGGCTCGATCTGCGGGCCGACGCAGCCGGGGCAGCCGTTCTCGCACTCGCAGGCCTTCGCCAATGCCAAACACGCTTCGGCAAGGCGCTCCCGCACGTCGAACAGCTTCTGGGCGAGACCGACACCGCCCGGGACCATGTCGTACAGGTACACCGTCGGCATCTCGGTGCTCGGCGCGCGGACCTGCACGTTCGTCCCGATGTCCCGGGCGTCACAGAGGCAGAAGATGGGCGCGAGGTTGCGGGCGAGCTCGCCTATCCCGCTCAGTCCAGCCGCGATCTGCTCGCGATCCAGGCCGGCGGTCGCCTTTCCGTCAAACGTCATCCAGTACGACGAAGTGTGAATGTTGGCTTCGGGAATCGCGATCTTGCCCCAGCCCACGTTCTCGTGGGTGTTGAGCTTCACCTTCTTGAAGATGGTGGCCAGGAAGGTGATGGCCACCTCGCCGGTTGAGTGCTTACCGGCTGCAGCGCCCACCTGGTCAAACTCGTCGAGGACCTTGAGCTCCACCGCGAGCTGGGCATCGGTGTAGTAATCCACCGAGACCGGGGCGACGTAGGCCTTCTTCTCGTCCCAATCCAGGTACTCGACCTCGTACTGCTGGCCGCGATGGATGTAGATGGCGTCTTCGTGGATGAGGAGCGGCGCGCTGGGCCGGTCGCACTCGCCGATGACGCGGGGCTGCGGCCCCTGCTCGATGATCACGAAGTTGTCGGTGCTGGCGGTGCGGAGGCTCACCTGTTCCGCCGGGTACGCTTCGCTCATCCAGTGGTAGCGGTTGTTCGCCTTCTGGACCACGCCGTCCTCGGCCAGGATGTCGAGCAGTTCAGCCGTGTCCGCGCCGAACACTTCGCCCACGGTGAAGGGCAGTTCGAACGCCGCGCATTTGAGATGGCTGGCCATCACGAACAGGTTGTCGGGGTCGATAAGGCCGCGTTCGATGGCGCCCTCGAAGACGAAATCCGGGTGGGTGGCCACATACTGGTCGAGCGGGTTCGAAGAGGCGACGAGGACGGAGAGCGCGGCTTCGCGGCTGCGGCCCGCGCGCCCGAACTGCTGCCAGAGGCTCGCCAGCGAGCCCGGATAGCCTGTGACGACGCTCGCGCCAAGGCCACCGATGTCGATGCCCAGCTCGAGCGCGTTGGTCGCGACCACGCCGCGGATCGTGCCGTCACGCAAGCCCTTTTCGACCGCGCGGCGCTCGTTCGGAAGGTATCCGCCGCGGTACCCGGTCACGCGCTCCGGGTCGCCGGGTTTGTTTCGCAGCGAATCGCGCAGGTAGGTCAGGAGGATCTCGACGCGGGTGCGGCTCGGCGCGAAGACGATGGTCTGGATGCCCGAGCGGATCAACTCCGCGCCGATGTCACGCGCGGCCTTGATCGAGGACTGGCGGATGCCGAGCTCTTTGTTCACGACCGGTGGGTTGTGGATGACAACGACGCGCTCGCCCGCCGGCGCGCCGTTGTCATCGACCAGTTCGACGTCATCACCGACCAGCGCGGCGGCAAGCTCGTCCGGGTTGGCGATGGTGGCCGAACAGAGGATGAACGTCGGGTCGGTGCCGTAGAACTGGCAGATGCGGCGGAGCCGGCGGAGGACGTTCGCGAGGTGGCTGCCGAATACGCCGCGGTAGGTGTGGACTTCATCAATGACCACGTACTGGAGCGACTCGAACAGTTGGACCCACTTCGTGTGGTGGGGCAGCACGGCGGTGTGCAGCATGTCCGGGTTCGTAAGGACAATGTGGCCTGCCTGCCGGACGGCCCGGCGGGCGTCGGCGGGCGTGTCGCCGTCATAGGTGAAGGTGCGGATGTCGGCCTGGAGGTCGGTAATCAGCCCGTGCAATTCGTCGAGCTGGTCCTGTGCCAGCGCCTTCGTTGGAAAGAGGTAGAGCGCGCGAGTCGTCGGATCCTTGAGGATTGAGTCGATGACCGGGGTGTTGTAGCAGAGCGTTTTGCCACTGGCCGTGGGCGTGACGACCACAGTGTTCTTGCCCGCCAGAGCGTTTCCGATGGCCTTCGCCTGGTGGGTGTAAGGATGTTCGATGCCGCGCTTGCGGAAGGCCGCGATGAGGCGCGGGTCCAGGTCTTCCGGCCAATCGCCGTAGCGCGCCGGCCGCTCGTCGATGCGGCGGACGTATGTTTCCGTCCGCTTGGCCCGCAGTGTCGCGACGACTTTGTCGGCGATGACGGCGGGAGGGATCGCGCGGACGGCGGGGACCGGGTACGCGGGCGGTGGCTTGGCCATGTGCAGTGAGCTCCCGTGGGGATGCAGGAGTGAAGTCGCACAGATGTTCGCATAGGCTGCGGGAGAGGGGAAGGAGTGGGGGTAGCCGATGGCTTTCGCGTGGCACGGTCGCTGGGAGACGATCCGCTTACTGCCGTGCGCGGTTCAGTTCGTGGCGATTCCGGAGCGCACCGCTCTTCACCAGTCGCGGCTCAGATGGGCAGGGGTGGCTTCCGCGCCGCATGGTCGCTGGGACGCGATCCGCTTACTGCCGTGCGCGGTTCAGTTACGCGGCCAGAGATCTGCCCTCTCTTACGGTCGGGCCTTGGCGAGAGGCGCGGTAGAGAGGGGCGCACTTACTCCAGCGGGCGGCGGTCTGAGTCCAGGAGGATCGAGTCGTCGCCGAGAGAGGCCCCCATCAGGCGCATTTCGCGGCCGAGGCGGGTGGTCTTTTCGGCCACGCCGGCCATGTACGTGCGGGCGGGCGTGACCTTCACCCAGAGGCGCCGGCGCGGCACGTAGAACGTGATCGCGAGGCCCACCATCGCCATGCCGACCGCGAGCCAGATGAACGTGTCGCCGGGGTCGCGCTTGATGCTGAGCCCGGAAGCTTCGACCAGGCCGCGGATGGTGTACGTATACCCGCCGACCGACACGGGCTGGTCTTTCGCCAGCAGTGTCGGTTCGCTATCGATGCCGACGACGTACAGGTACGGCGTGCCGTCCGGGGCTTCGGGCATCTGCACGGTAGCGCCGGCCGGGGTCAGGGCGCCGGGCATGTCGAACACCTGGATAGCCGGGATGGAGCGCGCCCCCATGAGGGAGATGCGGTAGACCCCGGCGAGGGTTGATTCGCCGGGGCGCATGATCATCGGCTCGAGGTCCGGGCCGGTGATGGTCAGTTCGAGCGTCTCGCGGACGACCCGCCAGGCAATCTGGTAGAGCGGCCCGGTGGCGGCGCCCGGCTCACTCGGGAAGACGAAGTCGGCGGTGGCGTAGTCGTCTTCGCGCGCGCCGGTTTCGCCGGGGTCCGTGCCCATCTGCGGCACTTCGGCATCGAAGAGCACGTTACCTGCGGGGTCGGTCACTTTCAGCGTGGGGACAGCCGTATTTTCGCTGTTGAAGTCGAGGTTCTGGTCGACTACCACGCGGCCGTCCGCGTTGGTGATGCGCAGGTGGGCCAGGTCGTTGAACCAGGCCGCCTGGTGCACCTTGTATCCGAAGGCGTGGCAGGGGTCGTTGACCGTGGTCCTGCAGGTCTTCGTCGCATCGCCGCGGCGCACTTCGATGATGCTGTGGTAGTCCACCACGCGGTCCTGGTCGTCCAGCCCGCGGTAGGCGTCCTTCACCGTGATGAACATCTGGTTCGGGCCGGCGGAATCGAAGATCGAGGCCTCCGGGGCGCCCTCGGCGAAGACGAACGTGCGGTCGAACCCGGCCATCGTGGTCAGGAGCGCCCCAACGAGCAGCATGAGCAGCGCGAGATGGCTCAGGAACGTGCCGTACTGGCTCCAGCCGAAGCGATCAGCGAACAGGTAGGTGGCGCCGTCGCGTTCTCCGGCCCGCGTCACGCTGTAGCGGCGCTGGCGGAGGAGGGCTTCGACCGCGGGCGCGCCGCCTTCGTGGGTGAAGTTCGCCCGGTGGTGGGCACGCTCGAAGTAGGCGTCAGCCACCGTGAGCTGCGGGCGCTGGACCGCGCGCCACGTTGGCCGGAAGCGGCTCACCGTGCAGACCGTGACCGCGACGATGATCAACACCCAGAGCCCGTTGAACCAGGCGGAGTGGAAGACGTCGAACAGGCCGAGGCTGTCCATCGTGCCGGTGAACGGCCCGTAGGTCTGCTCGCGCAGGGCCAGCCAGGCGGAGCGGGCTGCCGGGTTGCTCCGTATGGGCCCTGGCGTCTGCGGGATGACCACGCCGATAAGCCCGGCGCTGAGCGCGAGGCCAACCAGGAAGAGCGCGAACTTCACGTTCGTCAGCAGGTCCCAGGCGGCGCGCAGCGGGTCGAGCCCGGACGGTTCTATCTTCGATTTTGGATTCTGGACTTTGGATTCGGAGACGACGCTCATGGCAGGCAAAGCCTGCCGATTTTGGATTTTGGATTGTGGATTTTGGATTGAGCGTTGTGGATTTCAGACTTCAGACTTCGGGTGCCTCGGCGCCTGCCTCCGGCGGTGCAACCCACCGGCAATCCAAAATCCCAAAACCCAAATCCAAAATCCCAAATCATTGGAGTCTCGCCGCGATTTCGCTGAAGTTGTCTTCGCTCAGGCGGCCGAAGTACACCTTCTCGATGACGCCGGACGGTGCGACCAGGAAGCTGATGGGCAGGCCGCGCCCCACGCCGTAGGTCTCGGAAACCTCGCCATCGGTGTCGAGGACGGACGTGTAGGTGACACCGAACTCCTGGAGAAACGACCGGGCGGCGTCCGGCTTCTCCTGCTGGTTGACGCCGAGGACCACGAGGCCGCGGTTGTTGTTGTGCTCGTAGAACGACTGGAGGTCCGGGGTTTCGTCGCGGCAGGGCGGGCACCAGCTCGCCCAGAAGTTGAGCAGCACCCATTTGCCGCGGAAGTCGGTGAGGGCCGGGGTAGCCTGGGCGGTGGATTCGAGGCGGAAGTTGGGGGCTGCGCGGCCTTCCCGCGCGGCAGGCGATTTTCCGGTGGGGTTGAGGCTCTCCGGAAGCGACTCGATGCCGTAGGCGCTCGACGAGGAACCGCCCGAGCCGTCGCCGCCGCGAAACTCGAAATACCAGATGCCCGCCGCGACAACGAGGACGATCAGCGCGGCGAGGCCGAGCGTTGAGCCGGGCCCGGAGTATTCGCGCCGCCGCTGCGGCCGTTCGTCGGGAAGGGCGTCGGTCATGGGGGAGGCTACCGGGCTGAGGGTACCAGAGGACGCAGTTCGAGGGAGTAAGGGGCGGCCGGGCCTGTTCCCGCCGCCGGCGAAAGTCGAGTTCTCAGGTATGGACATTCAAGGAGCGGAGAGCGTACCGAACCCATCGGGCCTGCAGTTGCATGCTCCAGCCACGAGCCAGCCACAAGGGGCGATGTTCGGCTTCCCCGTGTTCGGCTGCAGGGTCTACCTCGGCCTGGACATCCTGATCGCGAGCCTCGTACTGGCGGTTGCGCTCGTGCCGGCGATGAGCGGTGGCAGCTCCGACCTGCACCTCTGGGCACTCTGGGCTGCCTGGTGGATCGGCGGGACGCTGGTGGCCGTGGTGATTCACGAGCTTGCGCATGCCGCTGTGATCTTGCTCTTCGGCCTCGGCTTGCGGCACATCTATATCGGAGTACAGGGCGGGCATACGGCCCTGCTTCGAATTGACCCGCCGTGGTGGCAGGAATTCCTGGTCTTCTTTGTCGGGCCGCTTTCGAACCTGGTGAGCGCCGGAGCGGCCTTCTTCTGGTTCGCTCACGGCGCGGATTCGGGCTGGCAGGCCGGCGCGGCAAGCCTTCTGTTCTGGCCCAGCCTGGTGCTGGGCGCCTTGAACCTGTTGCCGTTCTTCACCATGGATGGCGGGCGCGCGCTCCGGGCGCTCGTGCTTCCATTCTCGGCGGACCGCCGCTCGGCTGCGACCAACGCCCGGTTCGTGGCTGGGCTCGTCGCGGGTGGTTGGCGGCCTGGGCGTCACCGCACTTGTAGCTGGTGACTGGTTCGGCTTCGCTGCTCGGGCTGGGCGGGGTGGCGAGGCTCAGCGGCCTGGAAGAGCGGCCGCGGCGGGGAGGAACTCGGGCACCTCGCGATGTTTACCGTCGCAGACGCCATGGGGCCCGGCATCGTCGTGCGCCTCGACCACCTCGCGCGATCTCCGAGTCCCATGTGCGCCGGCATGGAGCGGCACGTACGAACTCGTGCCGCGCCCCTACGTGGTGATGAAAGCGGCAAGGTCTTCGGACTGCTCACCGGCAAGATGCTCTCGGAGATTTCGGGGGAGCGCTGGGACTGGGCGCTCACCGTGGCCCAGCGTGATGTTGCCCGCAGCGAAAGTGCCTGTCGTCTCACCCGGCACCTCAACGACCACGGCCCTGGGCCCTGCTGCACCAGGGCGAGAGCGATGGGGTGCTCGTCATCGATGATGGTGACCTGGTGGGCGCGTTGTCACGCCTACGCACCTGGACGAGTTGCCGCGAAAGCAGGACGCGGCGTAGGGCTCAGAATCGGTCAGGGATTGACGGCCGCCCAAACCCGCGCCACCACCTCACCCGGCGGCAACGTCCCATCAACCACGTAGGGCCGGGTCCGCGACGGCCTGGGCCAGGTAGCCGTCGCGGACCTTGCGGTGGAACGCGAGGCCCTCAAGGCCCGTGCGGATCGCCTCCGTTTCGCCGTGCTTGCGGCGCAGGCCAACCTCCGGGTCGAATGAGGTAGACCACGAGGTCGGGTTCGATGCCGCCGGTGGCGATGCTGTTGGCCGCGCGCACCTTCTCTCCGTCGAGGCCGCCGCGAGCGTGACCTGGTAGGCGAAGGTGCTCGGCGAAGCGGTCGCAGATGACGGTTTCGCCGCGAGCGAGCGCCGGGCGGATGACTTCTTCAACCAACTGCGCGCGAGCGACGAGGAAGGCGAACAGCTCGGCCCAGGGCGTCAGCTCTTCGTGGAGCAGGCCGCGGACGAGCTCGCCCGCGCGCGTGCCGCCGGGTTCGCGCGTGTGCACGACCGTGATGCCGGCTGGCGCGCAGCCGCCCGGCGACCGCCGCCGAAGCGGACTTGCCTGGAGCCTTGCCGCCTTCAAAGACGATGAACCTGCCTGCCATCGCGAGAGCGTACCCGTTGCGCCGGTAGCACGCAGATCGTCGGCCACGGCTGCCTCATGCCGTGAGGATCAGCGCCCAGAGCGAGAAGTCGCGGAACGTGCCGCGGACCAGTTTGTAGTCGCGAAGCGTGGCTTCGCGCACGAAACCGGCGCGAGCCAAGACACGTTCAGAGCGAAGGTTGCCCTCCATGACCGTTGCTCGATGCGATGAAGCCCGGATTCGAACGCCCAGGCGTTGAGCGCGCGGACCGCCCGAGTCATCAGGCCGTGGCCCCAGCTTTCGGGCGACAGGTGGTAACCAACCTCGGCGCGGCGCGTGCTCGATCGCGCCATAGCCGATGTCGCCATGATCGCTTCGGCGCCGTCCGGATGATGGCGTAACGGCACCATCGGCCGTCGGCCATGCCTTCGCGGTTGGTCCGGACGAACTCGGCTACGGACGCTTCGGTCCAGCCGCTGCTGCTCGTTGCCTCATAGACGGCTGGCCGTTGGAGGTACGCGAACATGGCAGGGACATCCGCCGGCCCCAGTGCGCGCAGGTCAGACCATCGCCGCGGATGAGCGGGAACATCGAACGATTCTGCACTAATGGCCGGTAGTTCGCCCTGCCCGTACGGTTCCCTCGCAGGGCCACCGCCGCACCAGGGTCGCCGTCATCTGCGGGCTGGCGCTGCTGGCGTTGGTGTTGCTCATCGGCCAGTTCTGGCTGATGTCCGCGCTCAGTTGGACGCACCGGGAGCCGCTCGCGGACAGCCTCATCGGGTTCAACTTCAGTTGCGACCAGGCCGAGTACGTCCTGCTCGAAAAGCCGGGCGACCCTTCGAGCGAAGTCCCGGACGACCGGCCCGGGCGGGCGGAGTGGTGCGCTTCCGTGCTGGACCGGCTGCTCAAGGAGACAGGGGTGCGCGCGGTCCGCCTGAGCGTCCAGTGGGACGAAGTGGAACCGCGCGAGGGCCGGTTCGACTTCTCAGTGACGGACGCCCTGGTCCATGCCGCCGGACGAAACCACGCGACGGTCATGCTCTCGGTGGGGATGAAGGCGCAGCGCCACCCGGAGTACTACATCCCCGATTGGGCCACCGCGGGCCTGGACCTCCCCGATGGCGCCGTGATTTCGGACAGCGAGCCGCTGCGCGCCCGCGCGCTCGCGATGATCGAGGCGACCGTGCGGCACTACGCGACCGAGCCAGTGATTGACTCGTGGGGCGCGGAGAACGAGGCGTACATTGCCTCCCACCGTTCGGACCGCTGGTCGCTCAGCCGCGAGTACGTGGCCGCAGTTGTGGGCGTCATCCACGCCAACGACCCGCTGGGCCGGCCTGTCTCCATCAACCACGCGCAGCACTTCGTCATGGACCAGCGCTGGCGAGATGCCCTGGCGGACAGCGACATCCTGGGGCAGAGCATGTACCCGCACCGGAACGGCGCCGTCTTCGGGGTGAAGGTCGTGGCGAACATCATGGAGATCGGCGCGCTGATGCCGAATTACGCCTACCAGGCAGAGCTGGCGGCGCGCGCCGGGAAGCAGTTCTGGGTAACGGAACTCCAGGGCGAGCCGTGGACCGAGGTCGATTCCCGCCTCATCACCCCGGAGAACCCGTCAGACAACCTGGTGGCCGCCGACCTCAAGGCGAACATCCGCTACGCGCGGCGCACGGGCGCGTCCCGCATCTATCTCTGGGGCGCCGAGTGGTGGCTCTATCAGCAGGGCCTGGGCGACACTTCCTGGCTGAACGCCGTGCGCGCATCCCTGCCATCGAGCAGGTGACCGTGGCGCAGCGCGAGCTTGACCGCGTTCGCGATCAGTTCCGTCGCGTCGATCTGCATCGGCAGATAGGCGAACGCCCCGGCCTCTTCGTAGAGCCGGCGCTCGGAAAGCAGCGCCATCGGCGAGATTACGATCAGCCGCGTCCCCTCCAGGGCCAACCGCCGGCACTCCGACGGCGAACAAGAGGCCGGCGTGGTCACCACAACTCCTCCGGCGCCATGCTCCACCGGGCCCGTGTCCACCACAATTCCCGGCAAGTACTCCGAGAGCGCCCCTGCGAGCGCCGTTGCGAGCCGGGAGTTCGGTACCGCCACGAGAATACTGCTTGCGTCCACGCCTCCAAGTTTCGGCGCTGGGGGTTCGCGGCAGGCAGGGCCGGGCGGCCAGAACTTGCCGCCCGAGCGTCCATGAAGTGTTGCCTATTCGGCAATCGCGATAGCATCGCTTCGCTATGGCAGACGCGGACCACACGGCTCCTCCGGTCGAGGTGCTATCCAGCCTCAGCGAGATGGCAATCACCAGCGAGATCCTCGCCGGCAGCGCCGACCTCAACGAGATCCTGCAACGCCTGGCCCAGCGCGCCAAAGAGGTCACCGGCGCCGACTACGCGGCCATCTCCACGTTCGATGACGAAGGCATCCTGACCCGGTTCATCTACACCGGAATCGACGACGAGGCGGCGCGCCGGCTGGGTGACCCTCCGAAGGGGCGTGGCCTGCTCGGCGAACTCGCGAACCAGGAGCGCCCGCTGCGCCTGGCGCATTTGCACAAACACCCCGCGTCGTCCGGCTGGCCGGCCGGCCACCCGGACATGGACGCGTTCCTTGGCGTGCCCATCCGCGCCGGCGGCCGGACGATCGGCTCGCTTTACATGACCCGCAGCCGCGGGGAGACGCCGTTCACCGAGGCGGACGAAGCCGCGGCCGCGGTGCTCTCCCTGCAGGCCGCCGTCAGCCTCGCGTCAGCCCTCGCGCGCGAGCGGAGCAACCGCCTCTTCCTCCTCGAAGAACGCGCCCGCATCGCCCACGACCTCCACGACGGCACCATCCAGACGCTGTACGCGCTCGGGTTGGAGTGTGATTCGTTCGCCAACCGCACTGACTTCCCCAGGGAAGCGCGCGAAGCGATGGCCAGCGTTGTCACGCGCCTGAACGAACTGATTGGCGACATCCGCGGCTACATCACGATGCTCGAGGCGGCCACCACGTCCGCCGAACCGGAGCTCACCCGCGACCTGGCCTTCATCATTCGCCAGATCGTCCCGCCATCGATCGCGACCGTCGTGAACATCTCCGCCGCGGCGCTGCAGATGTTTACCTTGCGCGAGACGGAAGACCTCCTCTACGTGGCCCGCGAGGCGCTGAGCAACGCGATGCGGCACGGCGCGCCATCGAAGATCGCCGTCGATTTGCGGCAATCGAACGACGCGACCGTACTCACGATCCAGGACAACGGCGTCGGATTCGACCAGGCAACCGTCCGCAAGGGCCTTGGGAGCGTTACCATGCGGACACGGGCTGACCGGCTTGGCGCCGAACTCACCGTGATCGGCATCCCGGGGATGGGCACCACCGTCCGGGTTTCCATCCCAATGACTCTCGGGGGAGAGGAAGAAGACTATGACTGAGCAAACCATCCGCGTCCTGCTTGCCGACGACCATGACCTGGTGCGCCAGGGCCTGAAGACCGCACTGCGCGCCCACCCGGAATTCAACGTCGTGGCAGAAGCGCGCGACGGCGAGGAAGCTGTGCGCGAAGCGAGAAAGGCCAAGCCTGACCTGGTGGTCATGGACGTGCGCATGCCAAAGGTCACGGGCATCGAAGCGTGCCGCGAAATCCGCGCTTCCGTCCCCGAATCCCACGTCCTCATCCTCACCTCATACGGCGACGAGCGTGCGGTCATGGCCGCGATCATCGCCGGCGCCAGCGGCTTCATCCTCAAGGAAGTCAACACCGCGGACCTCATCTCCGCCATGCGGACGGTCGCCGCGGGGGGCAAGATGCTCGACGCGGCCTCCTCGGCGGCAGTGATCGAACAGATCCGCCGCGGCAACGTCGTCAGCGAAGAAGACCGCCTCGCCCAGGCCCTGAGTGAACGCGAGCAGAAGATCCTGGACCTGATCGCGGATGGCTTCACCAACCGCGAAATCGGGGACCAGCTCTACCTCAGCGAGCGCACCGTGAAGCACCACGTCAGCGACATCCTGGGCAAGCTGGGCCTCACCCGCCGCGTGGAAGCAGCCGCTTTCGCGATCCGCCGCGCGGCCACCCACCCCCAGGATTAGCGGGCAACTCCCGGGGCCACACCATCTGAGCCGCGACTGGTATGGAGCGGTCGGCCGTTGACCCGCCCCCAATGTTGAACCTGGCGCGGGCCAACACCATCTGAGCCGCGACTGGTAAGGAGCGGTTAGCCGATGACCCAGCTCTCGTGTTGAGCCTCGGCGGCAGGGCCTGCACGGCGAACGACGGCTACCGTGTGGCCTGCGAACGCGAGAGAGACCGCGCAGCCGCTTCTTTGCGGACGCGGCTACGATGCCGGGCTTCTCTTCTCGAACCGGGCGCGTCTACCAACGGCCACCACGTGGCCTTCACGCGGGAGCGAAACTGCGCAGCCGCGTCCTCGCGGGCACGGCCACAATGCCGGAGTTCTCCGTGGGTACTAAAACGCCCCGCACATGCGGGGCGCTTGCACAGCTTCCAGGTTGTTCGCAAAGGAGGGGAGCCTGCCGCGGACATCCCCTCCCGGCCCTCGGGGGCGAGGCTTAGACAGTCGCCAAAATGTCGGCGACCTTGAACGTTTCGTCTTCGATGGCGAGCACGGTGACGAGGCCGAAGAAGCCGCCCTCGTACTCAGCGTGGCTCAGGACGTGGCAGTGGAAGGCCCACAACCCCGGCTCGGTGCATTCGACGATGCAGTCCATGCGCTGCCCGGGGACAACGTCGATGGTGTCGCATTTGAAGGTAGGCGTGACGGGCCAGCCGTCGCGCTGGAAGACTTCCATGGGCATGCCATGGAGGTGCATCGGGTGGTACATCATGCCTTCGTTCATCCAGCGGATGAGCAGGCGCTGACCCTTCTTGGCGACGATCGGGGCGGTCGCCGGGAACCCCTTGCCGTTGATCGTGAAGCCCAGCAACGAGTCGTTCAGGATCATGATGACTTCCTGGTCGTACTTGGGGTACGTGGAAGTGTCCTGCGCAGAGACCACAAAGGCCCCCAACATACCGCGGTTCACCTGGTCCGCGGAGTTGTGGTGCGAGTGGTACATGTGCGAGCCCTGGTTGCGAAGCGTGAACTCGTATGTGAACGTCTTGCCGGGCTCGATCGGGTTCTGGCTCACGTAGGGGACGCCGTCCATGTTCGACGGGACGTACAGGCCGTGCCAGTGGATCGCGGAGCTCTCTGTGAGGTTGTTCTTCACATTGACACGGATCTTGTCGCCCACCGTGGCGCGAAGTGTTGGGCCGGGGATCTGGTTGTTGTAGCCGCGCGCCTTTTCAACCTGGCCGGGGGCCACTTCCCAGTTGACTTCGTCCATGGTGAGGTCCCAGACCTTCACGCCATTTTCGAGCCGGGGCGCGAGCTCCTCCATGCCTTTGCCCTTGGTGAGGGGGGACTTGGCATTCTTGAGGAAGTTGACGACGCCCGCCTTGTGCTCTTCGTCGATCTTCTGCCAGTTGTTGGCGGCGGCCGTTGGGGCCACCGTCGCGCCGGCCTTCACGTTCTGCGCGCCAACTCCGCTTTCGGTTGGGGCGGCGCTGTTGCCGGTTGGATCGTTGTAGCAGGCGGCCGCTACCAGGCCGGAAGCTACTGGGATCGCGGCGCCAACGACGCCGGCCCGCCGCAGGAATCTGCGGCGGCTGAGTGGAGCCGTTTCGTACGCGGTCCCACTACTGGTGGTTTCGTCAGTCATGGTCAGACGGCCCCCGAGGTGAGATGTGATTTCCGCTCAACGAATGGATGGTCGCGGAGCGGCGTGCAGCGACACATGGCCTTTCGTACAGAATCCCGGTGCCCATGGGGTCAGACCGCGTGTCCGGGTAGCCCTCGCGGTTCAGGCTCGTTTCGTTCATGCTTAGGGAACGAATTGAACCGTGGGGGCGATTGCGCAGATGGCTGACTCCAAACCAATCCTGGTCCCGTTGGATGGATCAAAGACCGCCGAAAACGTGCTGCCGGCCGCAGCTTGGTACGCCCGCGCCACCGGTGCTCCCTTGAAGTTCGTCCACATCCTGGACAGCGACACGAAGCCGGAGGCCCGCGCCGCCGCCGCCGAAACCTTCCAGAAGTACGCCAGCGAACTGGCCGGCCGCCACGGCCTCGGACAGATCGACTGCGACGTCCAGGTAGGCAACGCGGCGGACCAGGTGCTTTCCGCTTCTGTCACCGCCCGGGCCATCGCCCTCGCGTCGCACGGCCGCGGCGGCTTCCGCGCCGCCGTCTTCGGCAGCGTCGCGGACAAGATCGTGCGCGGCTCCGGGGTCGAAGTCCTGATCGAACCGGGCACCGACCGGCCGATCTCGCCGGGCGCGCCCCGGCCCATCCTCGTTTGCGTCGATGGCTCAGAAGAGGCCGAACGGGGCCTCGCGGTCGCGCGCGAACTGGCGGCCAAAGAGAAGCTGAAGGTTGTCATCATCCGCTCGTTCACGATGCCGCCGCCGGTCGGCATCGAATTCGCCGCGTACCCCGCGGACCTGTTCAACACCCTCGAACAGGCCGCGAAGGAGTACCTGGCAGCCACCGCAAAGAGCGGCGAAGAGACCGTGTTGATGCAGGGCGACGCCGCCGGCGCCATCCTCGAGACCTCCGAGAAGCTCGACGCCGGGCTCATCGTCATGACATCCACCGGCAAAGGGCTGACCAAGCGCATCGCCCTCGGCAGCACGACGGACCGCGTGATCCACGGGACGCAGCGGGCGGTGCTGGTCATCCCCCAGCGGGGGTAGGGGAGAGAAAAGAAGGTGAGGCGTGAGGACGAAAGCTCGCGTTTCGCCTGCGGGAACGGACTCGCACATACGAGAAGGCCGGGCAAGTTGCCCGGCCTTCTTCGTTTGGTTGGGTTACGTCCGTGGTCCGCTCGGGGCCGCCGTGGCGGCCGGCAGCGGGCCTCCCTTACGGTCGGATCTCGGATATGGGGCTGTTAAGTACTAACTCGTGAAGGTCGGCGAATCGTTCGTCCGCGCCAACACGCGACCTGAACTCCCCCTCTCCCGCGACGATAGGAGTCGGGAGAGGGGGCCGGGGGGGTGAGGGCACTCCCGCCGCGATACACCCCCAACGTCCTCCACTGCGTACTACCGGCCGGTGAAGTCGGGCGTGCGCTTCTCCAGGAACGCGGCGACGCCTTCCTTGAAGTCGTCCATCCCGAAGAGCGTGTGGAGGTGGACCATGAGGTGGTCAACGGTCGTTTCGTAGGTCTCGTAGAGGCCCTGGCGCATCATCCGCTTCGTGGCCTGGACGGCCATGGGCGCATTGACCTCGATCTCTTTCGCCCACTGGCGGGCGGTGGCCATCAGTTGGTCCTGCGGGACGACTTCGTTGACGAGGCCAGCTTCCTTGCACTGCTCAGCGTTGAGCGTCAGGCCACGGAAGAACATCTCCGAAGCCTTTGCCCAACCGATGAGGCGCGGGAGCAGCCATGAGCCGCCGCTTTCGGGCAGGAGGTTCCGGCGCGCCGTGATCGCGGCCATCTTGCCGTTTTCGCCCGAAATGCGGATATCGCAAAGCAGCGCCAGGTCCATGCCGTAGCCAGCCGCCGGGCCGTTCAGCGCGCAGATCACCGGCTTGTCCATGTTCCAGAGGACCGTCGGCACGGAGTCGTGGAGGTCGAAGAGCGTCCGCCCTGGCTTGATCGCGCCGCGTTCGGCGTTCGGGTTGTTGTCGACGAGGTCCAGCCCGGCGCAGAAACCGCGGCCGGTACCAGTGATGATGACGACCCGGACGTCGGGGTCGCGGTTCGCCTCGGAGAGCAGCCGCGACATGTTCTGCAGCATGGGCCCGCTAATCGCGTTCATGCGTTCTGGGCGGTTGAAAGTGAGGATGAGGGTGTGCCCGTCGCGCTCAGCGAGCAGGTGGTCGGTACCGGTATCGACGCGGGTAAGGGGTTCAGCGGTGGTCATCGTGGCTCCGTTGTGGTGGGAATTGCGGGGGCAATGCTACCAGCAAACACGAGCGCCGAGGTCACCCCACATCCGAGGCGCGCACGCAGTAAGCGCTGCGATGCCACACCCACCCCATCCGCCACGCGTCAGCCCGCGCCCCACATCCGAGGCGCGCACGCAGTAAGCGCTGCGATGTTGACTCACCACCTCCGTCCCGCGCCAGCTTCGCTAATCCGCGCCCACGTCTCGCCACTTTCTCCACTGTGACCCTGGAAGGTCCGCACCCTGATGGTTAAGGACGTAGTCCCGCGCCGCCAGGACATCGGCATCGCTCCATAAGTACCGCGTCGAACCGTGCCGCGCCCACACCCTCTGCTCGGGCTCGACCAGGCTGGCGCGGCGAAGTTCACGGGTCGCTGCCGCCTTGAGCGAGGTGAGGATGGTCTCGGGCTTACCGATGCCCGAGACCACGACGTGTATGTGTTCGGTTCGGACATTGAGTTCGACCAGCCCCCAACCTCGATCAGCGCATACGTTTCGGAGTGCCGGTTCGATCACCGCCCGCATCGCTGGCGAAATCCGTTGGCTTCCGTGCGCCATCAGGCGGAGTTCTCGTTGTCGCCGGAAGTCATCTCGCGGGAGGGGGACTTCGCCCAATGTGTTGTGCCGGGGATCCTTGGAGCCGCGGAAGTCGCCGTGAAGCCATGAGCCGTACGTGCCGAATGTCAGGAAGTACGCGAGGGGTTCGCTCATGGTGGGTGCAGCGTACACGCCGCGAGCGGGTGCCGGAGTGGTGCGGGCTGGCGCGTGGCTGCGGTGGTGGGTCGACATCCCAGCGCTTACTGCGTGCGCGCCTCGGATTGCTGACGCGGGCAGGCGCGTGGCGGACGGGGTGGGTCGAACTTCCCAGCGCTTACTGCGTGCGCGCCTCGATTTCTTGCGCGGGCTGGCGCGTGGCTTGGGGGTGGGTCGAACATCCCAGCGCTTACTGCGTGCGCGCCTCGATTTCTTGCATGGGCCGACGCGTGGCGGACAGGGTGGGTCGAACTTCCCAGCGCTCTGCGTGCGCGCCTCGGATTGCTTGCGCGGGCTGGCGCTTGGCGGACGGGGTGGGGTGGACATCCCAGCGCTTACTGCGTGCGCGCCTCGGATTGCTTGCTCGGGCTGACGCGTGGCGGACGGGGTGGCGTGGGCATCCCAGCGCTTACTGCGTGCGCGCCTCGGATTGGCCGATCGTGCCCTACGCCGCGCGCTCCCAGATGGCCGGCCAGCGCTCGCTCCCTTTGACCGCTTCCATCATCGCCAGCCGTTCGAGTTCCAACGCCACCTGGATGGCCTCGTCAAGGGCTTCGCGGGCGGGCGAGTCCAGGCGGGCCCTGAGCGGCGCGAGGGCGTCACGTTCGATGAGCCCGCGGACGGTGTGGGGCCAGATGAAGAACGCGAAGCCCTCCGGCGCGCCGAAACTGCTGCGATGCTTCCCCAGCCAGAGGTACCGTTCCTGCACGGACGCCACCGGCTCCACCATCGCCGCGAACTGGCCCTCTTTCTCGTTCGAACGCGGGTCGACGAGCAGCCGCTCGGGGAAGAGCGTGAAGCCGATGGTGATCAGGTCCGCGGTGGTCAGGAGCTTGTCGAGCGCTTCGCGGTCGACTTCGATGCCATTTTCGTTTCTCACGGTCGTCTCCTTTCGGGCTGTCGTGGTGTCCGGCCATCCGCTTACTGCCGTGCGGGGTTCGGAAAAAGGGGTTGGGGAGAAAACGAGGGGGTGGGAGCTTTCGCCACCACCCCCTCGGGTTGGTCCGCTTTGCGGGCGAACTGGCCTAGTACATCGGAGGGGCGCCGGCGGGCATGCCAGCGGCAGCTTCCGGCTTCTCGGTGACGAGGCAGTTGGTGGTCAGGACCATCGCGGCGATCGAGACAGCGTTCTCGATGGCCGAGCGGGTGACCTTGGCCGGGTCGATGATGCCCTTGGCAACCATGTCCCCGAACTCGCCCTTCTGCGCATCGTAGCCCTGGCCCTTGCCGAGCTTCTTCACCTCTTCGACGATGACCGACCCGTCCTTGCCCGCGTTGATCGCGATGCGGCGGAGCGGCTCTTCGAGGGCGCGGCGCAGGATGCGGACGCCGGTGGCCTCGTCGCCATCGAGCTTGACCTTGTCGAGGGCGGGAAGCGCGTTGATGAGGGCCACACCGCCACCAGGGACGATGCCTTCTTCAACGGCCGCGCGGGTGGCGCTGAGGGCGTCCTCTACGCGGTGCTTCTTTTCCTTGAGCTCGACTTCGGTGGCGGCGCCGACCTTGATGACGGCGACCGAGCCGGCGAGCTTGCCGAGGCGCTCCTGGGCCTTCTCCCGGTCCCAGTCGCTCTTGGCTTCTTCGAGGATGGCGCGAATCTGGCCGACGCGAGCGTCCAGTTCCTTCTTCTTGCCCTTGCCTTCGATGATCGTGCTTTCTTCCTTGGTGGAAGCGACGCGGCGGGCGCGGCCGAGGTCGGCGACTTCGACGCTCTCGAACGTGCGGCCGATCTCCTCGGAGATGACTGTGGCGCCGGTCAGGGTCGCCAGGTCGCCGAGGTTGTCCTTCTGGCGGTCGCCGAAGCCCGGTGCCTTCACCGCGAGAATGTTGATGGTGCCGCGGAGCTTGTTCACCGCGAGCGTGGCGAGCGCTTCGCCTTCGAGGTCACCGCAGATGATGACGATGTTCTTCGAGACCTGGAGGATCTTCTCGAGGACCGGCAGGATTTCCTGGACAGCCGAGATCTTCTTGTCGGTGATGAGGATGTACGGGTCCTCGACGACAGCTTCCATGCGGTCCGGGTTCGTCACGAAGTAGGGGCTGATGTAGCCGCGGTCGAAGGCCATACCGTCGACGTACTCGACTTCGGTCTGGATGCCCTTGGACTCTTCGACGGTGATGACGCCGTCCTTGCCGACCTTCTCCATGCACTCGCCGATGAGGTTGCCGATCGACGGGTCATTGTTGGCGGAGATGGTGGCGACCTGGGCCATCTGGTTGCGCTCGGTGACCTTGATGCTGCCCTTCTTGATGGCTTCGACGAGGGCGGCGGAGCCGGCTTCGAGGCCGCGCTTCAGGCCCATCGGGTTCGCGCCGGCGGCCACGTTCTTCAGGCCTTCCTGCACGATGGCCTGGCCGAGGACGGTGGCGGTGGTGGTGCCGTCACCGGCGATGTCGTTGGTCTTGGAAGCGATTTCCTTGGCCAGCTGCGCGCCGATGTTCTCGAACGGGTCTTCCAGTTCGATGTCCTTGGCGATCGTGACACCGTCATTGGTGATGGTGGGGGCGCCGAACTTCTTATCGAGGACGACGTTGCGGCCCTTCGGGCCAAGGGTGATCTTCACCGCGTCAGCGAGGGCATCGATGCCGCGCTTCAGCGAGTGACGTGCCTCTTCATCGAAGAGCAGTTGCTTTGCCATTCAGCTACCTCTGGGAGGGATTTGGAGTTGGTGCGACGGTGATATTAGCACTCCCTGTCAATGAGTGCTAATTGGGAGTTGAGAGGCGGAAGGCAAAAGGCGAAAGCCAAAAGTCCGAGAGCTGCCCGGCCGCGAGATCTCGCTCCCGGTTCGTTGGGGCGGGGCGGGGGTAGACTCCGGGGCAATGGAAGCGCGCATCGCAGTCTTCGGTGGCACGTTTGACCCGCCACACGTGGGGCACCTGGTGCTGGCGCAGTGCGTGGCCCACCAGTTCGACTGCGCCCGAGTGCTCTTCATTCCGGCCGGTGACCCCTACCGGAAGACCGCGACCGACACGCCGGAGAACCGCCGCGCGGGGGTGGGGCCGGGACGCGGGGTGACGCCTGGCGCCGTGCGGCTGGAGATGGTGCGCCTGGCGATCGCCGGGAACCCGCTGTTCGCGGCGGATGCCCGCGAACTCTCCCGTTCCGGCCCCAGCTACACCGTGGACACGCTGCGCGAACTGCACGCCGAGGGTCATGGTGACATCGTCCTGGTGCTCGGCAGCGACGCCGCGGCGGACCTGCCGAATTGGCGCGAACCGGGCGAGATTCGCCGCCTCAGCCGCATCGTCGTCGCCGAAAAAGAACCGGGCGCCGGTACAGGCGGACTCGAGCGGGTGGAGATGCCGCTGCTTCGCATCAGTTCGACCGAAATTCGCGCGCGGGCTGCCGCGGGGAGGCCGATCCGCTACCTGGTGGCGGAGGCAGTGCGGACGCTCATCGAGGAGCGACGGCTGTACCGTGGATAGCGCGCTCCAGAGCGAGGGCGCGGATTCTCATTCCTTTCCCGAAGCGTCAGAAATCTGGCTTTCAGATTCGAATCGTGCTAAACTGAGAAGGAACCATAGCGATTTCGCCCCGAGCTCAATCGAGCCGTTCCCCAGGGGGCTGAGGTACCTGCTTCCTCTATGACTACTGCGCCTTCGTCGTCCTATACCGCTGAGAACATCCAGGTCCTTGAGGGCCTCGAAGCGGTCCGGCGCCGCCCCGGCATGTACATCGGCACCACCGATAAAGCCGGCCTCCACCACCTCATCAAGGAGCTCGTCGACAACGCCGTCGATGAGGCGATGGCCGGTTACTGCGACCGCGTCGAGGTCATTTTCCACGCCAACGGCTGGTGCACCGTCATCGACAACGGCCGCGGTATCCCCGTCGACATCCAGAAGCAAACCGGCAAAACAGCCGTCGAAACCGTGCTCACCGTGCTTCACGCCGGCGGGAAGTTCGGCGGCGGGGGCTACAAGGTCTCCGGCGGCCTCCACGGCGTTGGCGCCTCGGTCGTTAACGCCCTCGCCGAGCACATGTGGGTCGAGGTGGTCCCGGACCCGGACGCCCAGGGCAAGGACAAGGCCGGCAAGGTCTACCGCCAGGAATACGCCAAGGGCGCGCCGCTCGATGAGCTGACGCCTTCGAAACTCAAGGTCGAACGGCCGAGCGGCACGACGGTCAGCTTCAAGCCGGACTCCACCATCTTCGAAAGCGTGGACTTCGACTTCAAAATCGAAGCGGAGCGGCTGCGGCTCTACGCGTTCCTGACCAAAAGGGTCTGGTTCCGGTTGTATGACGAGCGCGATGGCCGCGAAGTGAACTACTACTTCGAAGGCGGCATCAAGAGCTTCGTCCGGCACGTGAACCACGGCCGCGAAGCCCTGAACTTCGAGCCCGTGTACGCGGAGCGCGAAGTCGACGGGAACCAGATCGAGTTCGCCATTCAATACAACGATGGCTTCAACGAGACGGTCTACACGTTCGCCAACTCGATCAACACGATTGACGGCGGCAGCCACATGACCGGCTTCCGCACCGCGCTGACACGCGTCCTCAACGACTACGCGCGCAAGAACAAGATCCTCAAGGACCAGGACCCGAACCTGACCGGTGACGACGTCCGCGAAGGCCTCGTCGCGGTTATCTCCGTGAAACTCCCGGAACCGCAGTTCGAGGGTCAGACCAAGACGCGCCTCGGCAACGCCGAAGTCGCCGGCCAGGTGCAGACGGTCGTCGGCGAAACGCTCGGGCAGTACCTCGAAGAGAACCCGAACGACGGCCGCCGGATCATCGAGAAGTGCCTTGTCGCCAGCCGCGCCCGCGAAGCGGCCCGCAAGGCCCGTGACCTGGTCCAGCGCAAGAGCGCGCTCGAATCCGGCACGCTGCCCGGCAAGCTCGCCGACTGCTCCAGCCGGGACCCGGAAGAATCCGAAATCTTCATCGTCGAGGGTGACTCGGCGGGTGGCTCAGCGAAGCAGGGCCGGGACCGGAAGTACCAGGCCATCCTGCCACTGTTCGGGAAAATCCTGAACGTGGAGAAGGCGCGGCCGGACAAGATGCTCGGGCACGAGGCTATCCGCCTCGTCATCTCCGCGCTGGGTACGGGCATCCGCGAGACGTTCGACGTCGGGCGGCTGCGCTCCCATAAGGTCATCATCATGACCGACGCCGACGTGGACGGCGCGCACATTCGCACGCTCCTGCTGACGTTCTTCTTCCGCAACATGCCGGAGCTCATCGACGGCGGGTACCTCTACATCGCCCAGCCGCCGCTCTACCGCATGCAGCAGGGCAAGGATGTCCGCTACTTCTACAACGAAGCGGCGCTCGACGAATTCAAGAAGGGCAACAAGCGTGCGAACCTCAACGTCCAGCGCTTCAAGGGCCTCGGCGAAATGAACGCGGAGCAGCTCTGGGACACCACCATGAAGCCGGACAACCGCGTCCTCCTCCAGGTGGGCGTGCACGACGCCGCCGACGCCGACTCGCTCTTCTACGAACTCATGGGCGACGAAGTGAGCCATCGCCGCCGCTTCATCCAACAAAACGCGGCAAACGTGAAGAACCTGGATATCTAAGTACTAACTCGTGAAAGTCGGCGAACGTTCGTCGGCGCAAACACGCGACCTGAACTCCCCCTCGCCCGCGACGGTAG
>JAXLXA010000017.1:0-77617 GCA_046328215.1 Dehalococcoidia bacterium
TCGGTCCACCAGCAGCGTGACGAGGAGCTGAGCGAACTCATCCAACGAGCCCACCAGGAGAGCCGGGGGACCTACGGTGCGCCGAGGGTGCAGCAACGGCTCCAGCGCCAGGGTGTACAGACGAGGAAGAAGCGCGTGGCCAGGCTGATGGCCAGCCGAGGACTGGCATGACGCCACCATTCGATCTGGAATCCTTCGCCGGGCTCAAGCGCGGGCAGGAGGTCCGGGAGCTGTCGCGCCTCGATGACTCGGCCGAGTCGCAGCGGAGAGTCCGTGTCGATGTACTCCATGCGCTCGATGGTAGCACAGGGGAGGTCGGCGGCTTTGCCCCGGCGACGCCCTCACTCCCACCCGAAGTCCACGTAGCGCGTCCCCGAACGCCAGGTCTCGAACGCGTGGCGGACGTACGGCACCGTGTTCCCCGGGAGTTCGGCAAACGAAGACCAGCGAAGCTCGTCACACTTCTCCGGCTCCTCGTTCCGGGGTTCGCCGTCCCACTCCGTCGCGCTGAAGAAGAAGTCGATACGCTCGGTTTCGGCCCGGCGATGCATGACAAGCGCGAAGCGAAGGTTGCCCTCAGCGACGTGGATGCCGGTCTCTTCGAGGGCCTCCCGTGCGCAGGCCGCGCGTGCCGTCTCGCCGCCCTCCAGGTGACCAGCCGGCACGCTGTAGTTGCCGTCCTCGTATCCGGTGTGGGCCCGCCGCAGCAGGAGGACGGACTCGTCGCGGACCAGGAAGAGGTGCACGGCCACGATGGCGCGAAACCTCCCGGCACTCATCGCGTAGGCGCCGGCGTCTCGCCGGGGATCAGGTCGTCGAGCTGTTCCGAATGGTCATGGAAGAGGTCGATGCCTTCGTCAAATGCCTTCGGAAGGAAAGCGCGGACGAACGGAGTGGCATCGACGAGGTTCGTCGCGACGACCGAGTTGTCGATGGAGTCCCGCACGTCAGGGCGCGGATACCTGAGCAACGCGACGAGGAGCACCTGTGCGATGAACACCGCCTTGAGGAAGCCGAACCCGGCCCCGGCGACACGGTCGAGGACGCCGAGGTTCAAAATCTCCGCGGTCCGCTTGAGCAGGTGCGCCGCCACCTGCCCCCCGACGATGACACCAAGGAGGATGGCTACGAACGAGATCAGCGCGGCGAGGTTCTCGTTGTCGACGATCGGCTCGACTTTGGGATACATGTCGTCGTAGAAGATGCCGGCCACGGGGATGGCGAGGATCACCGAGGCGATCGAGACGAGTTCCCGGATGAAGCCGTTGCGGAAGCCGTTCCAGGTGGAGAACCCGATGGCGAGGACGAGCAGCACGTCGAGCCAGTTCACTGCCGCGAAGGGTGGGCCGCGGGGCTCCAAGACTCAACCGTTATCGACCATTCCCCGCCCGCGGGCGTACCATCGAGGCCATGCAACAGCAGCTCATGGACATCCTCGTTTGCCCGATGTGCAAAGGCGAACTCGAGTTGAAAGTCGAGAAGGAACAGGACGGCGAAATCGTCACCGGCACCATCACCGGCACGGCCTGCCGGGAGCGCTATCCAATCGAAGACGGCATCCCGAACATGCTGCCGCCCGACCAGCGAAACTGACATGAGCGAGCACGAGCACGGCCACGACGCCCACGGGCACGATGGGCACGGGCACGACCCTCACGGCGCCGCGCCGCACGAGCCGGCCCCGCCGGAACCACGATTTCGCCCGCCCTCGATGGAGATGGTCGTGCGGGGGACGGCGCTCGCGGGCCTCGCGGTTGCAGCGGGCTGGGGCGCTGTGAGCGCGATCCGCGCCAGCTTGCTCTTCGCGCCGCTCTCCGCGGTGCTGGGCGCGGCGGGCGTGCTCGCCGGCTGGGCTGCCGCCATCCACCTCACCGGCGGCGAAAAGTTCGACGACCACCCGTTCGTCTAGCCGCTTAGCACGCGGTCCCCGGTGACGGCGTACAGCCCTTTGCGATTGGCGTGGGGATCGAGATCAGTGTCGGCAACGGATCGAGGGACGGGGTAGGCGTCGCCGTGGGGGTCGGGGTCGAGGTGGGCGGAGATGTTGGACGAGGCGTCTCGGTCGGGCGGATCGTTGGCGTCGGCGTAATCAGCACGGTTGGTGTCGCCACGGGCGTGTTCGATGGCTGAGCAGTCTCGGTTGCGAATTGCGTAGCGGTCGAGGTCGCTGCCGCGCCGGCCACTGTCGGCGGCGTTTCGGACGGTTTCGCTGTCGGTGAAGGCGAGGCCGGCGGCCTCGGTGTTTCGGTCGGCGCGGGCGATGGTCTTGTTGTATCGGTCGCCGCTGCTCCACCGACCGTTGACGTGGCGGCCGGTGTGGGCATCGCGCCGTCGCTTCCACCTGACTGGTCGATGATCACGCCCGACAGGACGGCGACGGCGGCGATAGCCGCGACCGCTCCAACCGCGATCGCCTTCCACGGCCGTTCTCTGGGAGGCAGAGTTGGTGCCTCGGGTGGTCGCACGCTCGACGGGACTGGATCGGCCGGAAGTGGCAGCGGTGGCGGTTCCGGGACGACGTGACGCACCACCGGCGGGAGCAGCACTTTCCCGATGCGGCCCCCAGGGCGCTTTCCGGCCCGGTCCGGCTGTTTCGCCGCGCGCCCGCCCCGTGCCTTCATTTCCCCATCGACCGGGATCTCACCGGGCAAGAGCTGTGTGGCATCGTCCGGCAAGGACGAGAAGACCCCGGGAAGAGCCGTCTGCGCGAACGATTCCAGCGGTCCGCCGTCGAGCTCGTCGAGCGCTTCAAGCTCCTCCACTCCAGCTAAAGCCTCGTACAGCACCGGCAACGCGTGAGCGGGGACCGAAAGGAAGCGCGCTTCGGCGCTGTGGTTGGCGCGGAAGACGGCGAAGTCCCAGGTAGCCAGGATCGGCGTGAGGGCGGGAGTGCGCGCAAGCTCAAACCCGCGGTCGTGGAGCAGGCCCGGAGCTGCGGTGGGAGGTTCCGGCCCCGCTTCGACCCCCAGCGGCGACGTCCCGGCGGCGATGGCTTCAATCTCGCGCGCTTCCTCAAAGCAACCAGCGTGCGCGAGCGCCGTCCGCCCCGCCGCGCAGGCCCCCCGCAACAAGGATTCGACCGGCGCGTCGCCGCCCGCTGCGAGCGGCGCGACGCCGCGGCGGCCACCAGCGTAGAGGTCCCGTCCGCAGGCCTCCCGGCGGACCCGGAAGCCGAACCGCTCCTGTCCAGGGAGGAGTTCCAGGGCGAGTTCGGGAGGGAAGTCACCCCGCGCGGCAGCCAGCACCGTGCCGACCGCGAAAGCGGCGACGCTCGCCAGTCGCTCACCCTCGACGAACTCGCCGCACAACTCCAGCCGGCCGGGGCGCGGCCGCACGTAGATGCCGAGCGAGTCCTTTCGATCGATGACAAGCCCAAAGAGCGGGCCGTAGGTGCGGGCATATCGCTCGGCGGCGCCAGCGTCGGGAGGACCCGGCCACGAAACCGAGAGGTGTGTCGAATACCCCTTGAGCGAGTACCCGGCGGGCAGCAGCCCCGCAAGCGTCTCTCGGGCGAGCGCGGCGGCCGCCACCGTCTCCGGCGCAAACCCGGCCCGGATCACGATGGGAGGGCTGGCAAGTTCGGCCTCCATCTCGTCGCAGGTGAGCGCCAGGCCTGAGCGAAGCCGGTAGGCGTTCACGTCGCCGGGGTCCAGTCGGACCCCGGCGACAGAGAGCCTGTGGATCAGCTCACGGAAGTCGATGCGCTCCGGGCCGCGCCAGATCTCGAACTCTTGCTCGATGCCCACGCGAGGGCCGGGCGGAGAGGCGCCCGAGAGCGTTTCGAGCAGTTCCAAAGCCCGCACGGTGGCGGCCGCTTCGCTCAGTGGTTCTTCGGGCGTGGCCGGTCCTCGACCGCGCCCTGGTCGCCGATGGCGAGGCCTTGGTGGGACCAGTCGTCGTCATGGGAGACGCCGCCCTCACGGTTCTTGATGTTCGCCTTGGTGTTGTTGATCACGGCCTCCGCCTCAGCGTCGTTGCCGGCCGCTTCGCGCAGGTTCTTGACATTCGAGTGGCTGTTGTTGATCGCGGCCTCGGGCGCGCCACCTCCATCGCCCGCCGTCCCGCTTCGAAAGCCCTGGTCCGCATCGCGAGGCCCGCTACTCCGCTCGGCTGCGGCCTCACCACCGGCAGCCTGCTGTTCCTGCCCCTTCGGCCGTCCGCCCGCTGCCTTCTGGGACAACTCGTCTCCGATCGCGGTTTCCTTCTCACCCACGCTGTTCTCCCAACGCTCGGCGTTGCCAGAACATACCACGGGGCGTCAAGGGTTACATTCGGCTCTTGTCGCGGTTGTGGAGGATGAACCAGATGGGCACGACGCCGGCGGTGCTCGTCGCAGCGAGGACGGGAATCCAGCGGTATTTCTTTAACTGGACCGCGCGGCGGATGGCAACGATCTTCCAGGCGGAGTCCCAGAGCAGGAGCGGAATCGTGGCTTTTGGTGGCCGGCGCATCCGGATCGCCTCGGCCTACGCCAGCTCGACGTTGTCGAGCAGGCGCGTCTTGCCGAACTTCACCACCAGCGAGAGCAACGCCGGCCGCTCAGCGCGCCCATGCAGCTCTTCCAGCGAGATGTCGTCGGCCAGCGAAACGTAGTCCACTTCCGCCAGGGGCTCGGTCGCGATCGTGTCCCGGACGAGTCTGCGCAGGGCGTCCGCATCGCGTTCGCCTGCGGCCCACCGATCGGCCACAAGGTCCAGCGAGCGCTTGAGCACGGTCGCGGCCGCGCGCTGTTCGGCGCTGAGGTAGACGTTGCGCGAGCTCATGGCGAGGCCGTCGGGTTCCCTCACGATGGGGCAGGGGACGATCTCGGTGCCTACGTCGAGGTCGCGGACCATTCGCTGGACCACGCGCAGTTGCTGGGCATCCTTGCGCCCGAAATAGGCGCGGTCCGCCCCAACGGCGTTGAACAGCTTGAGGACGACCGTCGTGACGCCGCGGAAGTGGCCTGGACGCGCCGAGCCTTCGAGTGGCTGCGTCACGCGCTCGACATCGACGTACGTCTGGTAACCCTCGGGGTACATGTCGTGGGCATTCGGAAGGTAGACCGCATCGACACCGGCGGCTGAGAGCTGCGCGAGGTCGCGCACTTCGTCCCGCGGGTAGCGCGAGAAGTCCTCGTTTGGGCCGAACTGCATCGGGTTCACAAAGATGCTGACCACGGTGTGCAGGTTCTCTTCGATCGAACGCCGCACCAGTTCGAGATGGCCGTCGTGCAGGTAGCCCATCGTGGGGACGAACCCGCAGCTTCCGCTGTTCGCGGCCCGCCAGCGGCGCATGGCCGCCGCGGTGGTGAGGATAGTCGGCGGCACCGGGTTGAGCGGCCGCGTATCGACGTCCAGGAGGAAGCGCGCATCGCGCAGGTCGTTCGGTGATTGAGCCATCGAGACCTCCAGGTCCCCGACGGTGCCGGAGCGGCGGCGCCGCCCCGGCGGGTGGCGTGCCTAGACGGCGGCAAGCTCCGTCATGGTCGATTCGTCCATTTCGAAGGAATGCTCCTTCGTCGGGAACCGCGCGCCCTCAAC
Source organism: Dehalococcoidia bacterium (assembly GCA_046328215.1). Lineage (GTDB taxonomy): Bacteria > Chloroflexota > Dehalococcoidia > Tepidiformales > Tepidiformaceae > Amarobacter. Next base: position 5,523 of record JAXLXA010000017.1, read on the forward strand.
TTCATCGATGTAGTTGCGGACGGCGTCCCGGATGGTTTGGCCGAGGACCGCGTATTGCTTCGCGTGCTTCAGCGCACGACGGTCATCGTAGATGCCGAGCATATCGTGAAGTACCTGCACCTGCCCATCACAGTGAGCCCCGGCGCCGATGCCGATCGTCGGGATGGTGATCCGCTCGGTGACCATGCGCGAGAGCGGCGCGGGGATGGTCTCCAGGACGACGGCGAAGGCGCCGGCTTCTTCGAGGGCGCGGGCATCGCTGAGGAGCTTTGCGGCCGCCGCCGGGGTCTTGCCCTGGACCTTGTGCCCGCCGAACTGGTTGACCGACTGGGGAGTGAGGCCGAGATGGCCCATCACGGGGATGCCGCTTTCGACCATGCGGCGGACCAGCGGCGCAACGTGGCTGCCACCTTCCAGTTTGACGGCGGTGGCGCCACCTTCCTGCAGGAGCCGGCCCGCGTTCCGCATCGCATCGTCCGCGTTCGCCTGGTAGCTCATGAACGGCATGTCAGCGACGACGATCGCCTTGCTCGTCGCCCGGACCACGGCGCGGGTGTGATAAAGGATGTCGTCCATGGTGACCGGCACGGTGCTTTCGTAGCCAAGCACCACCGAGCCGAGCGAATCGCCCACCAGGATGATGGGGATGCCGGCCTGTTCGACCAACCGGGCCATTGGGTAGTCGTACGCCGTGATCATGGCGAACCGCTTGCCTTCGGCCTTGTACTGCTTGAGTTGATGGATCGAGATGCGTCCCATTGTTGGCTGTCCCTTCCTGAACGCTTAGTGGCTTCCCGCCAGCGACAGTTCCCGCGGCGTGGCCGCGGGGCGAGGATGGTGGGCGAACCCGTCGCCCACTTCGATGCGCTTGATCCGGTTCTGGGTATCGACGAACACCTTGCGCGGCTCCATCCGCCGCGCTTCCTCATCGCTCACCTGCTGGTAGGCGATGATGATCACCGTGTCGCCGCGGTGGCAGAGGTGGGCGGCAGCGCCGTTAATGCAGACCTCGCCCGAGCCGCGCTCACCCTTGATTGCGTAGGTTTCGAGCCGCGCGCCGTTGGTCACGTCCACCACGGCGACCTGCTCATAGGGAAGGATCCCGGCCGCTTCCATCAGGTCCGGGTCCAGGGTGATCGAACCTTCGTAATCGAGGTTCGCCTCGGTGACGGTCGCCCGGTGAATCTTCCCGGACATCATCGTTCGCATTGCAGCGTTGGCCCCTCAACAGCTCCGGAAACAACAAACCCCGCTTCGGTGAGCGGGGGTCCGGAGGGAGGCCGCACCGGCGCAACTCTGCGCCGCGGTGCTCTCTCACGTATCCGTACCGGCCACTCGGGTCCAGGCGGACGATTGGTTGAGACCAGGCTATTCGAGCTCGACTTCCTCGCGGATAGCCGGCAAGCGGATCGTTGGGCTTCGCCCGAGCGATGTCAACGAATTTCGCGAAATTGCCCGGAAACCGTTTAAACACGGTTGTACAACACCAGCATTCATCTGAGCCGCGACTGGTAAGGAGCGGTGGGACGTTCACCGGCACGGACCGACGCGCGACAGCCTCCGCTGACTCGATCCCCGGTAGCAGTCCGGCTAACCGCTCCATGCCTGTCGCGGCTCGTGCGGGTAACGCCTGGCCTTGGCAGCACTTCGCGCCAACCGCGTCGCTGCCGCTCCGGGCTAGCACATACGGACACCATCTGAGCCGCGACTGGTAAGGAGCGGTGGGACGTTCACCAACACGGATTGACGCGCGACAGCTTTCCGCTGACTCGATCCCTGGTGGCAGTCCGGCCAACCGCTCCATGCCTGTCGCGGCTCGTGCGGGTAACGCCTGGCCCTGGCAGCACTTCGGGCCAACCGCGTCGCTGCCGCTCCGGGCTAGCGGACACGAACACCATCTGAGCCGCGACTGGTAAGGAGCGGTGGGACGTTCACCAGCACAGACTGCCGCGCGACAGCCTTCCGCTGACTCGATCCCCGGGTGGCAGTCCGGCCAACCGCTCCATGCCCGTCGCGGCTCGTGCGGGTAAGGCTTGGCATTGGCAGCACTTCGGGCCAACCGCGTCGCTGCCGGCTCCGGGCTAGCAGACACGGACACCGGCTGAGCCGCGACTGGCAATTAGCGGTGGGTCGTTCACCGGCACGAACGGACGCGCGACAGCCTCCGCTGACTCGATCCCTGGTGGCAGTCAGGCCAACCGCTCCATGCCTGTCGCGGCTCGTGCAAGTAACGCTTGGCCCTGGCAGCACTTCGGGCCAACCGCGTCGCTGCCGCTCCGGGCTAGCAGGTACGGACACCATCTGAGCCGCGACTCGTAAGGAGCGGTGGGACGTCCACCGGCACGAACTGACGCGCGACAGCCTTCCGCTCCTCCTGGCCTTGGCAGCACTTCGGGCCAACCGCGTCGCTGCCGCTCCGGGCTAGCAGGTACGGACACCATCTGAGCCGCGACTGGTAGCCCAACTAACTCCAGCGGTCCCAGCGCATGATCTCGGCTACCGGCTTCCGCGTGACCGGCCCGAACTTACCCATCGGGTAGCCCACGGGGATCACGCAGAACGGCATGATGTCTTCCGGAAGCGCCAACACCTCGCTCGCCGCCTTGCGGTCCGCGATGGCGAATGTCGTCGGCGTGGCGGCGAGCCCCAACGCGCGAGCGGCCAGCAGGAGGTTTTGCACGCCGGGCCAGATGGACCCGCCAGAACCCGCGCCCGCGCTGAAGGAGTGCGGGACCGGGAGGGTCACCTGGAGACAGGCGATGACCACTGCGGGAATGTCCGCGAAATGGTCGGCCTGCCACTGCACCGCGCTGACCATTCGCGCGCGCTTCTCCGCGTCCTGGTGGGGCAGCGCGGCAGCCCGGCCACCGCCGCCGACGTACGCTTCGAAGACGCGCCGGTTCATTTCGCCAAGCTTTTCCTTCTGGGCGCGGTCGCGCACCACGATGTAGCGCGCGTTCTGCATGTTCGAACCCGAAGCGGCCTGGTTCGCCGCGTCGATGAGCTTGATGAGCAGATCTTCCGGCACCGGGTCCGGCTTGATCCGGCGCATCGCCCGGCAGTTGTACATGACCTCGAAAATCCCCATCTCGTCCGGCATGGCGGCCCCTCGTGTGGTTGTAGTGTCCCGATGATACCGACAACTGGGTACCTGGTACCGGGTACCCGGTACCCAGCCAACCCTCAAACTTCCGTCCTCTACACTCTCCCTGTGCGTCACGAGATTCCCGGCCTCCGCCTCGCGCCCAACTGGACCAGCGCCGCCGCCGCGCTCGAGGGCATTCTCGAGTACCTCGGCCAGCCGCTGCCCCGCCACGCGATCATGGGGCTGACCGGCCACGCCTGGCACGCCTGCCTCGGCACGAAGGGCGAAGTCACGGCGCTGCCGTCCGGCGTCGCGGACCTCGACTGGCAGGCGATGGTGGAGCGGTACGCGCGCACCGGCTTCCGCTGGGAACGGTTCGGCGGCGAACTGCCGGCCGAGGGACCATGGGACGAGATGCGCGCCGCCGCCATCGAATGGGCAACCGAGCACCTGGATGCGGGGCGGCCGCTCATCGGCTGGGATTTCCATTTGCACGAACACGGCATCGTTTACGGCTACGACCGCCAACGCGCCGGGTTCCTGGTCCACGACATGCTGACGGAGGAGCTGGGGCCGTTCGTGCTCTGGGATGTCTGGCCCACGTCCGTCGGCAAGCTCGAACTGTTCGCGCCGGTGGAGACGGTGGAGCCGGACCCGATCGAGAGCCTCGGACAGGCGCTCCAGACCGCGCTGGACTGCTTCGCGGGGAAGGATGGCCCCGAGGACGGGCAGCCGAGGGGCACGGCCGCGCTCGACGCCTGGGCCGAAGCGCTGGACGGCGAGACCGAGGTCGACCGGGCCGGGAACGCCTACACGCTGGTCGTCTTCCAGGCCGCGCGGATGGACGGCGCCGCCTTCCTCGCGGATGTCGCGAACGCCGTACCCGAACTTTCGACGCCACTGATGGAGGCGGAGTCGGCGATTCGCGAGCAGGTGAAAGCCCTCGCCCCGCTGATCACGCTCTTCCCCTTCCCCAGCGGCGGGCATGGCAACGTCAACAACGCGGGGCTTCGCCGCGCCGCCGCGATGGCTCTGCGCCGCGCCGCGAAGCACGAGCGCGAGGCGGCTGCGGGGATCCGAGACGCTTTGGAGCTGTTAGGCGAGTGAGATCCATCTGCCCGACCCGTAGTTGCGGGCCTTGTGCCCGCTCGGCGCCATGCCCCCAACGTATGCCCCGCGCGGCGCGCTACGCGAAGAGCGTGCGCAGGTAGGGCGAAAGGAAACGGCCATCCGGGTCGAGTGAGCGCCGGAGTTCACAGAAGGCGTCGAACTCCGGATACGCCGCCCGCAGGTCGTCCCGCGTCTGCCAGTGAATCTTGCCCCAGTGCGGACGCCCGGCGTGCTTGCGGAACACCGTTTCAACCGCGCGGAAGTACGGTTCGTATGGCCGCGACGCGTCCTGGTGCACGGAAATCGTCACCGTCGGACGGCCGTTCGCCGGGCTGAGCATGGCGTCATCCGCGGCAAGGGTGCGGTACTCCACCGGCCAGCCCCACTTCGGGAACTCCGTGCGCATCACCTCGCGGACTTCCCGGAAGCACGCCGGGCCAGCCTCCGCAGGCACGCTGTACTCCATCTCGTTGAACTTCTGGTCGCGGACCGAAGGATAGATACGATGGCTCCAGCCGGTGCGCTCGCCCGGGCCATCGAGTGCCGGCGGTTCCTCGCCGACCGGCGCCTCGCTCACCGTGTTCAACGCCTTGCACTCGGTCGTGTCCGCAATCGGGTACCAGAAGAACTCGTAGTGCTCGTTGCTTGCGATGTTCGTCGCGAGCTGCTCCAACGCGTCGTCGATGGGCGTCTGCCAGCGGCGCTCGTGCAGCGCGTAGCGGGGCAGGCAGGCGATCGTGACCTGGCTCGTGACGCCCAGCATCCCGAGTGACACCCGCGCCGCCCGCAACACATCCGGGTGCGCGTCCCGCGTGTCCAAAATTTCGCCGGAGGCGGTCACAAGGCGCATCCCGGTCACACGGCTGGGGATGTTGCCGAACGCAGGGCCGGTGCCGTGCGTGCCGGTCCCGATCGCTCCGGCGACCGACTGCATGTCGATGTCGCCCTGGTTGGCGAGGCCGAGACCGGCCTCCCAGAGTTCGTGCGTGCCGCGCCAGAGCTTCGTCCCACCCCAGAGCGTGGCTTCGTTCGCGGCCGGGCCGGTCGAGACCAGCCCCTGGAGGCCGTCGAGCGAAACGATGACGCCGTCAGTTGCGACGACCGGCGTGAACGAATGGCCGGTGCCGGCAACCCGCACATCGAGGCCGTCGCGGGCGGCAGCACGGACCGCATCCTGGAGCGCGGTTTCGGACGTAGGCCGTTCGATGCGCCTCGGCTCCGCTTGCACTCCGCCAGACCAGTTCGACCATGATTCAGCCACGAAGCAGCTCCCGCGCATGCCGCGCCAGGAAATACTACGAGGCCCGGCTGTACCAGGCCGTGACCTCGCGCCGTCCCCATCGCAAGCGCCCGGCGCGTCGCCCGCCAACTCCCACCCTCGTATAGTCCGCGCTCATGACAGCGTTCGAGGGCATCCGCATCATCGACTTCTCCGAGGGCATCGCCGGGCCGATGGCGACGATGCTGCTCGGCGACCTGGGGGCAGAGGTCATCAAGGTTGAGCCGCCCGGCGGCGACCGCATGAAGGACCATCCCGGCTACCTCTGCTGGAACCGGAACAAGCAGGTGGTCACCCTCGATGTCCACACGTTTGCCGGCCTTTCAGCCGCCCGTTCGCTCCTTGCCACCGCCGATCTCGCTGTGTTCGACTGGGCGCCGGGGGAGCTGGAGCGGAGCGGTCTCGACCCCGTAACAGTGCGCGCTGCGAACCCCGCCTTGCTGCACGCCTGGTTTCCGCCCTACTCCCCCCTCGGCCGCTGGAGCCAGTTGCCGCCCGATGAAGGCCTGCTCCAGGCAGTCACCGGCGTCTCGTGGTTGCAGATGAGCTACGAAGACCGGCCGACTTACCTGGTAACGCCGCAGGTTGCCTACGGCCAGGCTGTGCTCGGCGCCGGCGTGCTCGCGTCTGCGCTGTATGAGCGCGCCCGCAGCGGCGAGGGCCAGGAGATCGTCGTCAGCGGCCTTGATGCGCTCGCGGCGGTCGAAGCGGGCGGCACCGTGCGCGCCGCCGACATGTTCCGCATGGGCGGCCGGGGCAGCCGCGGCGGCGTCCCCAACTACCGCCTGTACGAGTGCTCCGACGGCCTCTGGTTCTTCCTCGGCACGCTCACGCCGCAGTTCTTCCTCAAGGCGCTCGAAGCCACCGACATGATGCACCTGATGGCCTGGGAAGGCGTCGAAGGCGACTTCACGAAGCTCCTCCAGCCGGGCATCAACACACTCGTCATCGAGGCCCTGGAGGCACGCTTCAAAGAGAAGACGCGCGCCGAGTGGCTCAAGATCCTCCACGACCACGACGTCCCGCGCGGGCCCGTCGGAAAGTCCGACGAGTGGTTCCGCAGTGAAACTGCCCGTGCCAACGACATGCACCTGGAGCTAAATGACCCGAAGCGCGGCACGGTCGAAATGCCCGGCGTCCCGGTGAAGCTGAGCGAGACCCCCGGCTCCGTCCGGTCGCTCCCCGCGCCCGCGAAAGCAGACGACCTGCCTTCGCACACCCCGGCAATCCAAAATCCCCAATCCGAAATCCAAAATCCCGTTGGCCCCCTCGCCGGTGTCCGCGTGCTCGACCTCGGCGCGTTCATCGCCGGGACGTTCGCGCCGGGGATCATGTCGGCCTGGGGCGCGGACGTGATCAAGATCGAACCCCCGGATGGCGACCCGTTCCGCACGTATGGCCTTGGATTTGTGGGCTACAACCGCGGCAAGCGCGGGCTGGCGATCGACCTCAAGAAGCCGGAGGGCCGCGAGGCCTTCCTCGACCTCGTGAAAGTGTCCGACGTCGTCCTCGACAACTATCGCAACGGCGTCCGCGAACGGCTCGGCATCGACTACGCGACGCTGAAGCAGGTCAACCCGCGCATCATCTCGTGCTCCGTGACCGGGTACGGCCCGACGGGCGAGCTTTCGCCCGACCCCGGCTTCGACCCGCTGGTCCAGGCGCGCAGCGGGCTAATGGACGCCCAGGGCGGCGGCGAAGAGCCCGTCTTCTACCAGATCCCGATTAACGACACCGGCAGCGCCATGGCCGCCGCGTTCGGCATGGTCGCCGCGCTCTATGCACGCGAACGGACCGGCAAGGGGCAGGAAGTGCTGACCTGCCTGGCGAACCAGAGCATGCTCTTCCAGTCCGGTGAACTGACCCACTACGAAGGCCGCCCGGCGAACCCGAAGGGCGCGCTCGATTGCATCGGCACGAGCGCCTTGAACCGCTTCTATCGGTGCGCGGACGAAGGCTGGGTGCTCGTGGCCGGGAACAGGCCGGAGCACTTCCCTTCGCTCTGCGTGGCGCTTGGACACCCGGAGTGGGCCGGCCGCGTCATCGCCGAGAAGGCATTGCTGGAGCCCGTGGAAGGCACGCTCGCATCGCAGTTGGCCGAAGGCTTCGCCGCCATCTCGCGAGACGAAGCGGTCGATCGTCTGCTGACGCGCGGCGTCCCGGCCGCGCCGGCGCTGTCCACGCTGGACATCTTCGAGAGCCCCTGGCTGCACGAAAACGGCTACTTCCAGGACTTCGACCACCCGCAGTTCGGCGCGATGATGGGGCCGGAGTTTCTCGGGCACTTCAGCCGCTCCGGAGGGGGCTACCCGCGCCGCTCGCCACTCATCGGCGAGCATTCGATGGAAGTCCTCGAGGACTGGGGCTTCCAGCCGGACCGCATCGCCGACCTGCTCGCCGCCGGCGTCATCGCGCAGGGCTGAGCCGTGGCGGAACTGGTCTACCTGCAAGAGCCCACGACCGCGGACTTCCCGCTCCTGGACGAGTGGGGCCGGTCGTTGGAGTTTCGCGGCGAATTCAACGACTTCGGTCTGCCCTACAAGCCGGCCGCTGAGCGGGACGAACAGGGCGTCATCGGCGCGCAGAACGGCACACTCTTGATCTGCGAGACAGCGACCGGCACGCCCGTCGGGACGATCGACTGGCGGCCGTCCATGTACGGCCCACCGCCGGAGTCGATGGCCTTCCAGTTCGGCATCTCGCTCGCTCCCGAAGCGCGCGGGAAGGGCTACGGGCCGGTGGCGATGCGCCTGGCCGCGGAGTACCTGTTCGAGAACACGTCAGTGAACCGCGTCGAGGGGTCGTGCGATTCCGAGAACGTGCCAAGCCAGCGGGCGATGCTGAAGGCCGGCTACACCTACGAAGGCACGCTGCGCAAGGCCCAGTGGCGCCGCGGCGCCTACCACGACCTCATGTACTTCAGCCGCCTCCGCGGCGAGTAATCATCGCGCGGCAAACAGCCTGACGCTCAGCCCGGGTGGGGCGAATGCCCGCCGGGCGCATCGATCGACGCGATGGCGTCTTTCGTGTGCTCGAACACGTTTTCGGGGCCCAGCTTTTCGAGGATCCGGAAACGCTCGAGTGTGGCCCGGACATCGGGTTGGATGGCTGTAAGGATGATGCGGCCGCCGCTGTGCTGGCGGTGCTCGATGACGCCTTCGAGCGTGATCAGCCCGGTCGCGTCAATGTGGTCGACATCCTTCATGCGCAGAATGAGCGGGTTCTTCCGCCCGTTCTGCAACTCGTACTCGAAGGTCGCCGCGCTGTAGAAGGAGAGCACACCCTCCGCGTTGAAGAACGCAATGTCCGGCCGCGACTGCATGAGGGCCGAGAGTTCGGGCGTAACCTGGCGAATATGGCCGCTGGCGTCAGGCAGCAGCTCCTGCGCGGCCGGCACGCGGATGAGCTGGCGGAGCAGCAGCACCATCGAGGCGAGCACCCCGAAGGCGATGGCATAGGTCAGGTCAAAGGTGAGCGTGATGGCGGCGGTGGCGAAGAGCACGAAGGCGTCGCTGCGCGCAGAGCGGCGCAGAAGGCGGACCACTTCGGGCACTTCGGCGATGTTCCAGGCGACGATGAGGAGGATGGCGGCCAACGCCGTCATCGGGATGTGGCCGGCCAGCCCGCCGAAGACCACCACGAGCAGGGCCACCGTCACCGCGTGTGAGACGCCGTTGAGCCGCCCGGTGGCGCCGTGGCGGATGCCCGCGGCCGTGCGGGCGATGGCCGCCGTCGCCGGGATCCCGCCGAACACCGACGCGGCCAGGTTGCCCAGCCCCTGCCCGCGCAGTTCGCGGTCAGAGTCGTGGCGCTCGGCCGAGCTCGACATGCCATCCGCGACGACCGCACTGAGCAGGGACTCGACGCCGGAGAGGATGGCCACCGAAACGGCCAACGGCAGCAGGTCCCACATCAGGCGAGGGTCCCAGAAGTCCGTCCCCGGTTTCGGCAGCGAACGGGGGATCGCGCCGTATTTGCTGGACACCGTCGGCGCGTCCGCGCCAAGCGACCAGGCGACGGCGGTGATGACAATCACGGCGACGAGCGGGCCGGGAAGGACTCGCGCCCGCGGGATGCGCGGCCAGGCGATGAGCAGCGCGAGACCCGCCGCCCCGAGCGCGGGAGTGCGCCAGCCCACCGTGTCCAGGTGCCGCAGCGTGTCCCACAGCTTCTCGTGGAACAGTTCCAGTGAGGGGTCGGTCCCGGTCACGGCGAGCAGGTTGTTGAGCTGGCCAAAGGCAATCGAGAGCGCGATGCCGGCGGTGAACCCGACGACCACCGTGCCGGGGATGTACCGCACCAGCCTGCCCGCCCGGAGCGCGCTCATGGCCAGGAGCATGACACCCGCCATGACGGCCAGCACAGGGAGCGCCTTCGGTCCGTGCTGGATGACCGCGTGGTTGAGCACCGGCACGAGCGCCGCGGTTGGCCCGGTGATGTTGTACCGGGAGCCACCAAAGAGGGCGGCCACGGCGCCGGCCGTGATCGCCGTGTAGAGCCCCGCGATCGGCGCGACGCCCACCGCCACCGCCAGCGCGATGGACAGCGGGAACGCAATGATCCCGACGACGATGCCGGAGATGATGTTCGTGCGGATAGCGACGGCGTCGAACGACGGCGCCATCAGGCGGCTGCGGGCGGCTTCCAAAAAGGACCTCGGTGCTCGTGGCTCTCCATATATATTCGAACATTCGCAGATAAGAACAAGAGTGGTACCCTGCGAGCGTGACCACCCTCCAGGACTTCAAGGCGGACCTCTTCCGCACGCTGGCGAACCCCGCCCGCATCCGCATCCTCGAAGTCCTGCGCGCGGCAGGGAGCCTGACCGTCGGCGAGATCCAACAGCGCGTCGGCATCGAGGCCGCGAACGCCTCCCAGCACCTCTCGATCATGCGGGCGCGCGGGATCGTCGAAGCCCGGCGGGAGGGCACGAGCGTCTGGTACTCCATCCCGGAACCGGCGATCTTCGAGCTCCTGGACACGGCGCGCGCCATCTTCGAGAAGCGGCTGGCTTCGCAGTCGGAGTTGCTCGTCGCGGAGGCCTGAAGCCGCGCGGGCCAACTCAGTGGGGCCTTTGGGTGCATGACCCGCTTGTGCCCGGTACTAGCATCGGACTATCTCCGTCACGTTCTCCGGAGCACTACCCGGAACTTTCGGCGCTACCGACGACACTCCGCAGCTAGACTCCGAACTCCAGGACGGCCAGCACTCAATTGAGGAAGTTGGCGGCGTATCACGGCGGCCTGCCCTCACCCCCGGCCCCCTCTCCCGACTCCATCGTCGCGGGAGAGGGGGAGTTCAGGTCGCGTGCTTGCGCGGACGAACGATCGCCGGCGTTCAGGAGTCAGTACCAGGGCGAGGGATGTCTCCCGCGGATAAACTGGGACAGTGCTCCCTCACCTGCCGCCCGCGATGCTCATCGACCTCGATGACACGATCCTGGATGCCTACAACAATCCCGGAGCGCTCTGGCTGGAGGTCACAACGGAGTTTGGGCCGGAGTTAGGCGGGTTCGCGCCCGAAGCGGCTACACGCGCCATAACGGCATCGGCGGACACGTTCTGGGACGACCCGGAGCGCAGTCGTATCTGGCGCCAGCAGATGTTCCCAGCCCGGCGAGAGGTGGTTCGGCTGGCTTTCGAGTCCGTCGCTGCCTCGGGCGGCCCGGCCATACCCGAGGCAACGATCCATGCCCTCGCGGATTCCTTCTCGCGGCGGCGCGAAGAGCGGTACCAGCCGTTTCCGGGGGCCATCGAAACGCTTGAGGCTCTGCGCGACCACGGCGTGCGACTCGCGCTCCTGACGAACGGCTCAGGGCCGACTCAGCGGGCCAAGCTCGCGCGGTTCGGCCTTGAAGCCCACTTCCACCACATCCAGATCGAAGGCGAGCACGGCTTTGGCAAGCCGGAAGAGCGGGCCTACCGTCATGCCCTGGCGCAGCTCGGTGTTGCGGCGCGCGACGCCTGGATGGTGGGCGACAACCTGGACTGGGAAGTCGCCGCGCCGCAGCGCATCGGGATCTTCGCGGTCTGGCACGACTACGCGGGCACCGGATTGCCCACCGGCTCGACCGTGCGGCCAGACCGGGTCATTCGCGCGCTGCCAGAGCTGCTCGAACCCGCACTATGAGGGTTCGAGCTTCGGGCTCCCCGCGGGCCGGGGCGGGGTTGCCCTCGTTGACACTCGGGCCTGGTCGGAATGTGGCGTGGTGGGCGCCGCCAAACCGATTGTTTCGTGCCGTTCGTGTAGCTGTTGTGGGCGGCTTCGATCACGCGCATGTAGCGGACGCCGTCGCCGAAGCTGGTGAGCCGGACGGGTGCGCCTGCCCGGATGGAGGCAACGAAGTCCTCTTCGACCTTCCAGCCGCGGTCCGTGCCCAGGTCCGGTGTGACTTCGGCTGTTTGCCCGCCATGGGGCTGGATGACGGCGGTGTCGCCCATGCGCCAGCGCAGAGTGGCTTTCGAACCGAAGACGACGATGGTGCTGGCATCGCCGCCGGCCGCGACGGAACTGAAGTGGTACGCGATGCGCGCGCCACGGGCGAGGTGGCCGCTGACGATGTAGATGTCCGGGACCGTGACCGGCGCTTGCTGCCCGGTTTCGGCGTCCAGGCGCCGCGGGACCACGATGTCGCCGCTGGCGAGGACATCGGCGTGGTCGCCGAGCCAGCGATGGATGACCTCGACGAAGATGCCGAACATCATCACGTTCTTGCCCGAGTAGTCGGCGCGCTGGCGCCAGTGCAGCGGGACGGCCGGGTCAATCGCGGAGCCGTTAAGCACCGTCACAGCGACTTCGAGCACGTCGCCCAGTGCGCCTTCGCTGATGAGGCGCGTAATCGTGGGGCCGAGACGGAAATCGAACGGCGCGGGCACGAGTTGGGAGACGAGGCCCGGGTGACGCTCGGCGGCGGCGAGCATGTCTTCGGCTTCGCCTAAGTCCCTCGCCATGCGCGCTTCGCAGAGGACGTGCTTGCCGGCTTCGAGGGCCATGATGGTGAACTCGCGGTGCTTGTACGGCCAGGTACCGATGCAGACCGCGTCGATCTCGGGAGAGGCGCAGAGCGCTTCCGGCGAGTCGAAGACGGTGGCGATGCCGAACTGATCCGCGATGCGCCGCGAGCTGGCGACGCTCCGGTTGGCAACGCCGCTAACCTCGACGCCTTCGTTGCGGCGGAAGCCGGGGATGTGTTGGCTGGCGGTGTTGGCGCCGGCGCCGATGAGGCCGATGCGGAGGGGCATGGGGGTGCTCCGGGTGCGTGTGTGCGGGGAAGGATAGGGCACGGCCACGTTGGAGGTGTCAGGTGTGAGGCGCGCTCGCTTCGAATTCGTTGAGTCCTGTGGACGGTAGACTGCCCAGACCTCTCTTTGCGGAGCCGCCGCCGTGCAATCGAACTTCGTCCAGACCCGCGACCTGCGGATGCATTACCTGCAACAAGGCGCCGGGGAGCCGGTCATCTTCATCCATGGGTTCCCGGAGACTTCGTATGAGTGGCGGCACCAGTTCGCGCATTTCGCGCGGCAGTACGCATGTTTCGCCCCGGACCTGCGCGGGTTCGGCCAGACGGAGAAACCCGGCCTGCGTGTGAGCCGCCAGATCCTGGCGCAGGACATCGTGAACTTCATGGACGCGCTCGGCATCGAGAAGGCACGCGTGGTGGCGCACGACTGGGGCGGCATCGTGGCCTTCAAGCTGGCCATCGACTGGCCGGAGCGCGTGAGCCGCCTGGCGCTGCTGGATACGCTCTGCACGGTGTGGTCGCCGGGTGGCGTGCACGGGTACTGGTTCAAGGCGGCCCCGCTGCCGGAAGAATTCTTCGCGAAGTACCACGCCGAATTCATCGAGACGGTCTGCGGCCACGCGCCTTCGAACCCGACACCGGGCCGGCCATACTCGCCGTGGGGCGCCGGTGGCCGCGGCTCCGCAAACCCGTGGGCAACGACCGATGACCTGGCCCACTACAGGGCGGCCTTCGCCGACCCGATGAGCCACTGGCACGCGATCTCCTATTACCGTTACGCCCTGCCCTTCCACGTGGTGCATCCGGACCCCACCGCAAGCCACGGCGAGCGGTTCCAGTTCCTCGATGAGCGCACCGTCTCCGAGATGTGGAACCACCCGGAGGGCCTGGAGAAGCACCCTCTCTACACGAACTACATGGATTACGGCCCGGAAGACCGTCACAAGCGATTTTCCAACCCGACGCTCTGGATGTTCGGGTCGTACCTCGCTCGTTCGCGCGGGACCGATACGGAAGGCCGACCGGAGGGCTACATCCCCACCGGCAACCCGTTCTCGGACCAGTTCGCGCGGTACTTCCCGGACCTGCGGGCGCGAGCCGTGGAGGCCGGCCATTTCTTCCCCGAGGAGGCGCCAGCGGTTACAAACCGCCACCTTGACGCGTTCCTCGCGGGACGCATGTGATGCGCTTCCGAAGCGGTGGGTAAACCGGGTGCGGCGGGAGCGTAACGCCGCGACATAGGGGAGAACTCCGTATGAAAACCGGGTGAAACCCCTAGTCACACGGGCGGGGCACGGTTGCTTTACTGCGAAAACGCGGTGGTATGCTGTGGTTTCGGTGCAGGCGGGGGCCTTACCGGAATCTTGATTCCCGTAAGGGTGCGTTGCCCTCTGTCTCCCCGTGTCCATTCCTGGCAGCAAAAGGACGGTCCGTTTTGACCGAACCCCTCCAGGTTGGCCAGTTCGCCATCGTCGATGGTGAGCCGGTTGACCGGGGGCCGAACGCCGGAGTTTTTCACGGCAAAGGCCCCGCCGACGACCGCGCGGAACTGTTCATCCTTGCCGAAGGCACGACGCCCGCGGGCGAGGCCTTCGCTGGCCACGTGATCTCCGCGCTCGGGCAGTCATTTGCGAGCCTGGACATGAGCCTCACCGGCGCCTTGCGCCGCCTGTTCGTTGAGGCTGAGCACGCACTCGAAGACTGGAACCGCAAGAGCATCGCCCAGCACCGCGTTTCGCTGGGCATGAGCGCGTTCGGCCGCCGCGGCGCCCAGGCGGTGCTCGCCCAGGCCGGGCCCTCAGCCGCCTACCACCTGCACAACGGGGCCGTGACCGCCCATTTCGCGGAGTTCCAGCACGCGTCGCCGCTGGGCAGCGCGCCCGCCCAACCGCAACTGACCAGGCTCGATTTCGACGACGATGACCGGCTGCTCCTCATTTCCAGCCCGGCGCTGCACCAGGTCGACGAGGAACTGATCGCCGGGATCCTGCAGTTGCCCGCCGACCAGGTGTTGCCCGACCTCTACCGGCGCGTGCAGGGCATGCGCCAGGTGACGGTGGTCCTCGTGACCGGACCGGCGAAGCGCCCGCAGCGTTCCACGCGGGAAGCAGTGGAGCCGGACGAGGTAGTGATCGACGCGACCATCGGCGCGCCGGCCCGCGAAGATGCCACCTACCAGCCGAGCCTGTTCATCGACGACAAAGCGGGCACAGCGGTGCAGGACGCGCGCGCCCAGCTCCTGGAGATCACGCCGCGCCGCCAGATCGAGGCGCTCGTGCCCGCGTTCGTGAGCGAGGCGCCGGCGCCGCTCCTGAGGGTGGCGGGCGAATCGAGCGTTTCGCTGACGAGGATGGCCGCGGAAGGCGCGGCGCGCGCTGCCCGTTCGCGTGCCGCCGTCCAGACGATCGCCGCGGAATCGCAGGCCGCGCGCCGCCCCGCCTGGCACGCTGCCGGATCTTCGGCGCCGGTCATGGCGACGGCGTCTTCGGTATCCCTCCAGGTGGAAGCCAACGCCACTCCAGGCAGCCCGCGGCAAAAGAAGTCGCAGAGCTTTACGCGCGGCCTCGTGCCGAACAACGCGCCTGCCGCGCGGCCGGACCTGCTCGGGGAGGACCTCCCGCTTGTCGACACCATGGCGACAGCGACGCGATCCCGGAACACCACCACCATCGCCCCGGTGGCGGAGACGCTCGCCAGCGAATCCGGCGCGGCGATGGCCGGGGGCGCGCCGCTCATCCGGCCGCGCCACAACATGGGTGGCCGCTGGAAGGGTGGGAACGCCTTCGGCGGGCGGACCACGCTTGGCGGTCAACTGCCGCCGACGTGGATGGTCAGCCTCGGCGCGCTCGTTGTCCTCCTCCTCCTTGCCGGCATCCTGACGGTCCCGCGGATGCTGAGCGAAGACAACCACCAGCGCGTCCAGACTCTGCTGGAGGGCGCGCAGGAGCGCATTGCCGGCGCCGCCACCAAAGCCGACGCCGGGGAAAAGCGCCAGATGCTCTCCGAAGCCCAGGCGATGCTCCTCGAGGCTCGCGACCTCGGCGGGTCGGCCCAGGCGGACCAGCTCATCAGCCAGGTCGCCGGCGCGCTCGTCGTCATCGATAACGTGAAGGCCCCGCAGTCCGTGGAAACGGTTGCTTCTCTGGAGCAGTTCGGCGCGAAGCCCGTGTCGGTCAGCCGGATGGCGCTCTCGGCGGATTCAGCGTACCTGCTGGATGTGAACGCTTCCCAGGTGGTCCGCGTGCCGCTCACGGGTGGCGAACCGGCGAGCGTGTTCAGCGAGAACAAGGACCTGCGGCAGGCGAAGCCGGTGGCCATCGCCCAGCTCGACCAGAGCGACCAGGGCGGGCCGGTGCTCCTCATCGCCGACATCTCGAACAAGCTCTGGGCGTACTCGCAGGCCGGGGGCGTCCGCGTCCTCGCGCTGGCGGCGCCGGCCAACCTCGCGATCAGCGACATCGCCGTCTACGGGCGCGACCTCTACGTGCTGGACGCCGGGCAGTCGACGGTCTACCGGTTCCAGCAGAACGCCGACGGCTTCTCGAACCCGCCTCAGAAGGCACTGGTCAGCAGTGACCTTTCGGGAGCGCGACGGCTGATGGTGGACACGGAGTTCGTGACCTCGGATGCGAACGGCACGCTGCACCGCTTCATCAACGGCCAGGTTGCGCTCACCCTCTCCCAGGCGGGCATCGACAAGCGGCTGGTAGCGCCCGAAACGGCGCAGGCGATGTCAAAGACCGAACTCGCGCTGCTTGACGCCGCAAACGACCGCATCGTTGTGCTCACCCGTGACGGGACGTTCGACCGCCAGTACCGGAGCAAGGATTTCGCCGGGGCGAGCGCGTTCGCCATCCGCGACGGAGTCGCCTACATCTACTCAGGCGCGCTGCTCCGGCGGATCGCCTTCTAAACCGCGGAGGCGGGCCGCGGCTCGCCCCGCGCTACGCAACCAGGCGCTGCCGTGGCATACTAAACCTGCTTTGACCCAGGCCAGTTCAACCGAAATAGCAGATTTGGCAAGTTCACCGTCCCTTACCCTGCGCGCCCCGAGCCGCAGCCGGCTGGTGCGCTGGCTCCTCATCGCCGCCGGGTCGCTGCTGGTGGGGATTGGGGTGGTCGGGATCTTCCTGCCGCTCCTGCCTTCGACGGTGTTTTTTCTCATGGCGATGGGCTGCTACGGCAAGAGCTCGCCTTCGGCCTACCGCTGGATGACCACGAACCGGCTCTTCGGCCGGCACTTGCGGGAGTACCGGGAGGAGCGGGGCGCGACGGTCTCGACCAAGGTCGTCTCGATTGCCACGCTCTGGATTGGCATCGGCGCGAGCGAGTACTTCATCGATAACCTCTGGATCAGGCTGCTGCTCGTTGGGATCGCGCTCGGCGTGACTGCCCACCTCTTCCTGCTGCGGACAATCCGCCGGACCGCCTGAGGTCATTCCGTGGTGGCTGCCGCGTGGCCCGGTCTCTGGGACACGATCCGCTTACTTCGTGCGCGGTTCAATGGCGTGGCGCCCCATCAGTCCTCAGTACGCGTCCACGGATTAGGGTGTCGGAATGGGGAAACGGTTGGATTGAGGGGGTGCCATGACGCGGGTGAGTGAGGCAGAGGTCCAGTTGAAGGGGTGAGCGCGTGCGTTCCAGCGAGCGATGTACTGCAGGATCGCAGCCGCGAGTTCATCGCAGCTCGGGTAGTTTGCCAGGCGCAGGAGCTTGCGTTGGATGATCCCGAACCATTGCTCGACCTGGTTAGCCAGGAGCAGTGGACCGGCGGGAAGTGGAAGGCAAAACGTGGATGTTCGGCGAGCCAGGCCTCGGCGGCCGTGCCTTTATGGACACGAAGGTTGTCGAGGACGACGTGGATCGTCCGGATCGCCTGAGGTGTAAGCATCGAGCCACTCCAGGAACGAGAAAACTCGGTCGCCCGCTTCCGTGCGGCCGTCATTCCGACAACGTTCCCGCTGCGAGTGTCGAAGGCCGCGAAGAGGTTGAGTGCACTGCTGCGTCTGCGTACTCGTGCTCTACCTGGACTGTCTTGCCGCAACGGGCGGGCTGCGTGGGCTGCAACCGCTTCCTCGGCTGTAGGCTCGTCTTTTCGTCGAGGCAGATCACTGTCTCATCAGGGCTCAGCCGCCGGGTGTACAAGTCGATGATTGAGCTCACCTGCTGCGCGAAGGCGAGGTCGCGGGGGACCGGCGCGAAAGCCACGCGTGCCAGCGCGTGGGTCGGAGTTGATGATGGCGCAGGACCGGCGGATCGTCTCGGCGGAGATGCCTTCGACGATCCTTCGTCTACCGGTTGCCGAGCGATCTCGGTGCAATCCCACTGGCCGAGCGGCACCCCGCGCTCCTCCGGCAACTCGCACGCCATCTTCACGATGTGGACGGCTACCTTAGGGAAAAGATCGGCTTTCGGCCGCGGCCAGTCCGGTCGTTGAGGCCCGCTAATCTCTCCCTCTCGTAGTCGCCCCCACTTCCGTACGATGCGGACGCCCAGCCCACAATCTTCGGCAGTCTCCACAGCTCCGACACCTTCGCATCCAGAAGCAAGATAGCCCGCGCTCGTCTCCAGTGACCCACCGGGAGCGTGGTCATCCGGCAGCGGCGTTCCAATTCCGCTCGTTCCTCATCGGTGAGTGCGATCTGAAAGCTGAGCTTGCGGCCTCGCATGCAATCCCTCGTCCTGCCACCACCTTAAGTATCCCTATCGATCACTTACTCAGCAATTCAGACACCCTAATCCGTGGCGGCGTACTCAGTCCTCAGTCCTTTGCACTTTCAACTCTGTGGTGGCTGACGCGTGGCCCGGTCGCTGGGACACGATCCGCTTACTTCGTGCGCGGTTCAATGGCGTGGTGCCCCATCAGTCCTCAGTCCTTTGCACTTTCAACTCCGTGGTACGCCATGGCCCGGTCGCTGGACACGATCCGCTTACTTCGTGCGCGGTTCAATGGCGGCGTACTCAGTCCTCAGTCCTTTGCACTTTCAACTCTGTGGTGGCTGACGCGTGGCCCGGTCGCTGGGACACGATCCGCTTACTTCGTGCGCGGTTCAATGGCGTGGTGCCCCATCAGTCCTCAGTCCTTTGCACTTTCAACTCGGTGATGTCACGCGTGCGGGAATCTTTCCTTTCTTCACTTCGTCGCGAAATTTTTGCTTGACATGCGTGGTTGAAGGAGTACTTTGGATTACGGACAAGCGCGGTTCCGAGCCGCTCAGGCTGAAGAAGTCGGGGAGTACGGAAGGAATCGTAGGCGCAGGAGGTTTACGTATGCGTAACAAGCTTCACGCCGTCTATGGAGTCTGGATTGTGCAGAGGGACGGCCTGCGCTAGCAGGCCAGGCACGAGGATCGCCTCGGGCTAGACATCCAGAAGTTCGCACCATGTGTATTCACCGGACGCATCAAAGGGCAATGCTTGCCGCGTCTGGTTTCGCCCCTCGGGCGGCGAACGATGTACTTGTCCCGAAGAATGGCGACCACTCCTGCGGATTGAATTCACACCTCAACCGCGCAAAGTGAGTAAACAAACAGGCCCCGCAGATTTGCGGGGCCTGTTCGCGTGTCGGTCCGACTTAGAAGATGAGGATGATGAGCAGGACAATCACAACGACCGTGAGCAGTCCGCCGCCGCTCCAGGCGTAGGCATGGCCCTCTTCGCGGCGGGCGGTGAAACGTTCGATGGCGTTCTTGATGCGGTTCATAGGGGAAACTCCTTCCTGCCGAACAGTCTGAGCGAGTAGCCATCGCGAAGGTGTCTCCCATGCGAGCGAGTTCCGTTGCAGAAGCATCGCGACGTGCCCGCAAGCCACCGCGCCGGTAGGCTGGCGCGCGTGCCGAAGCTCATCGCCGCCCTTGTCAGCATCGTCTTCGTGGTCACGATCGGCGCGTTCGGGGTGAGCGGGCGTTCCGCGGTCCATGGCTACACGGTGCAGACCGTCGAGGTGAGCGAGGCAGGCTTCAACCCCGCCATCTGCCGGATGAACCGCGAGTACGTGCGCTTTAAGAATGTGGGTTCCACGCCGAGGCGGGTCATTCGCCCAGGTGTGGTCGCCGCGGACCCGCCGCTGATCGACACGGGCTACATCAAGCCGGGCGAGTATTCGAACGAAATCCTCATCCCCCACGGTGGCACGACCGAGTTCTACGACGCGGACGACCTGGCGCATTCGATGACGGTGGTGACGCCGGTATTCGTCGAGTACTGGGACCCCATCTGCACCGCGGATCCAAACTACACGCCGCCGCAGCCGCCATGCCGGAAGAACCCGTACTGCGTGCGCGCCCCGGTGATGGCGAAGGATTAACCCGCGGCCCGTGCCTTTTCCGTTCGGAGAACGTTCGTTACGGTAAGTCTGCCCGTGGTGGGGTGGGGTCCGTTAAGGGGGCCGGTGCATGTGCGTGGTTCGATTACGGCCGCTGTTGGCGGCTGTCTCATTGATGATGGCACTCTCTGGAGCGATCACTCTGGCGGTGTTCAGCGGCGGCGAAACGCCCGCGTCCGCGGTAACCCGCTGGACGATCGAAGTGAACGACAAGGGGTTCAACCCCCGTTTCTGCAGCATCGTCCGGAACGACGAAGTCCAATTCAAGAACACCGCCACCGTCCCGGTGCGGGTCTTTCACCCGGAGATTGGGGGCATCCCGGCGCTGTTCGATGAAACGCTCGCGCCCGGGGAAGTTTCGTCTGTGCTGGGCTTCAACTTCGGTGGCAACTACGTGGTGGAGTCGGGCTTCGGTCACTCCGTGACCATCTTCAATCCGAACACCGGCCCGGGGACGCCGGGCTGTTCCAAGGAAGCGCCAACGCCCACCCCAACGCCTACCGGCACGGCTACACCGACGGCGACGCCGAAGCCACCAAAGCCGGCGAACTGCTGGGGCTCCGGCGGCTGCGCCATCAGTGTTGGCCTCGCCGCCGACGGCGATTAGCCAACCCGCGACAGGCATCGCTTACAATCCGCGAGGTGGAACTCGCCCGCATTGAGGTCCCTTCCGGAATGATGAGGGCGGCGCTCGCTTCGCCGCGTGAAAGCGGCCGGCGGCCGGCGATCATCGTCATCCACGAGATCGCGGGATTGAACGACGACATTCGTGCGAAGGCGCAACGCTTCGCCGACATGGGCTACGTGGCACTCGCGCCGGACCTGTACTCCACGCGCGGCCCGAAGTTCGTTTGCATCGTCCGGACCATGCTGGGCCTGAAAGGCGGCGAAGGGCCCGTATTCGGGGACCTCGACGCCTGCCGCGCCTGGCTGGCGGAGCGTCCGGAGGTCGATCCGTCGCGGATTGGCGTCGTGGGGTTCTGCATGGGAGGCGGGATCGCCTTGCTGTTCGCCGCCCGGGCGGAGCTCGGCGCCGCGGCCATCTTCTACGGATCGGTCCCGAAACGCGCTGACGACCTGGTGGACGTCTGTCCGGTGCTCGGCGGATTCGGCGGGCGGGACAGGGTGTTCGGCAAGGGCGGCGAGCGCCTGGAAGCGCATCTGACGCAGCTCCAGAAGCCGCACGACATCACAACCTATCCGGACGCGGGTCACAGCTACATGACGGACCGGGGCCAGGGCGGGATCCTGAACAAGATCAACGCCTGGGGGCCGATGAAGGTCGGTTACAACGCCGAGGCGGCGGAGGACAGCTGGCGCCGGATGGAGGCGTTCTTCGCCGGGCGCCTGGGTGAGCAGACGGAAAGCTGAAGCGGCGGGCCGGCGTGATAAACTGGGCGGCATGGGCATCCAGCTCTCCTCCGAAAACGAAGCCCGAGTACGGGCATTGGTCGAAAACGGCACGTTCGCTTCCGCGGACGACGTGGTTGAATCAGCGCTGCTGTTGCTGGAGCAGGAGCAGGAGTTCGCTGAAGTGGAGTTAGAGGAGGCCATCCGGGTTGGCGAACAAGCGCTCAGGGAAGGCCGCTGGAGAGTGGTCGATGAGAGCCTTCGTGAGGAAGTCTTCCGCCGAGCTGGCCTGAAACTTCGCAGATGATCCGTGCACGTCGTCATTTCTGAACCCGCGATCGATGATCTCGGCGCCATCGTAGCTTTCGTCGCGCAGCGAGACCGCGAGGCGGCCGCACGGCTGGGTCACGAGCTGGTGGATGCCTGCCTTGATATTGGTGAGCTACCCGCCCGTTTCCACGTGAGCGAAGTTGTCGATGGTGTCGAATTCCGGCGGCGCAACGTTCGCACCTGGGCGATTCTGTTCCGCATCGATGAGGATGCCGTGCGGATCGTGACAATCCGTTCGGGCCGGCTGCCCATGAGCCGGCGCTCCCCACGAACGTGATGCAGGAAGCCCCGCCATCCGGCGGGGCTTCCTGCTTGTGAGCGAGCTGTTGGGGGTTACTGGCCGCCGGCAACGCCTGGAGCCAGTTCGAACCCGCCGGTGACGCCTTCGTCGTGGGCAACCGGGGTGGCGTGCCCTTCGACCGAGATGCGCGGGAGCCAGCTGAGCCAGCCCGGCAGGTACCAGTTCCGGGAGCCGAGCAGCTCCATGCTGGCCGGCACCAGGACGGTCCGGATGATCGTGGCGTCGAGGAAGACGGCGGCGGCGAGGCCGAAGCCCATCTGCTGCAGCGGCACCATTTCGCCCATCGCGAAGCCTGCGAACACGACCATCATGATGGCGGCCGCGCCGGTGATGATGTGCGCCGTCGAGCGGAGGCCGTGCGAAACCGCGTAGGTATTGTCGCCGGTGCGGATAAAGGTCTCCTGGATGCGGCTCAGCAGGAACACGTGGTAGTCCATCGAGAGGCCGAAGAGGACCGCGAAGAGGAAGACCGGCAGCCACGCTTCGATCTGGTCCGACTGCTGGAAGCCGAGGAGACCGGCGCCAATGCCGTGCTGGAAGACGAGGACGACGAGCCCGTAGGCGGCGCCGACGCTGAGCAGGTTCATGACGATGGCCTTCAGCGGGATGACGATCGAGCGGAAGACCATGAGCAGAAGGATGAAGCTCAGGGTCAGGACGAAGCCGATGACGATGGGCAGGTAGCCGTTCATCGTGTCGACGTAGTCGACCGCACCGGCCGTGCCGCCGCCGGCGTAGACATCGGTCCGAACGTTCTTGAACGCAGCCGGGAGATAGTCGCCGCGCAGGCGGCGGAGGGCGTCCATCGCCTCGGGGCTGGTCGAATCGCCGTTGAGGTAGATCTCGACGTAGCCGGCATCGCCGTCCTTGCTGAGCTGGAGCGTGCCCATTTCGGCGAAGGCCGCGTCGTCAGCGATCGCCTGGCGGAGGCGGGCGACCGCGAGAGAGACATCGGTTGAACTGGCGTTGCCATCGACCACGACATCGACGGGGTCAATGCGGCCCGCGGAGAACTCCTTGTCCAGGATGTTGAACGCCTTGACGGAGTCCAGGCCCTGGGGGGCGGAGCTTAGCCCGGTCGAGCCGATGTTGATGCTGAAGTAGGGGACGGCCATGGCGACGAGCAAGGCGACCGAGAGGCCGGCGCTGATCCACGGGTGCGCCATCACGAGCTTCGTGGTCTTGCCGAAGAACCCGGCATCGTCGCGGGTTTCGAGCTTGTGCTTGCGCCCCGGGATGGTGAGCCAGTTGATGCGGTCACCGAGCAGGCTGAGGACAGCCGGCAGCAGCGTGAGGGCGACGGCCACGGCGGCAATCACGACGGTGATGGCGCCGATGGCCATGCTGGACATGATGGCTGTAGGCACGATGACCAGGCCGGCCAGGGCGATGATGACCGTGATGCCGGAGAAGAGGACCGCGCGGCTGGCCGTCGCGCCGGCGGCAACCACGGCATCTACCTTGTAGCGGCCGAGGAGGCGCTCCTCGCGGAAGCGCTCAACGATGAACAGCGTGTAGTCGATGCCGACCGCGAGGCCAATCATCGAGATCATATTGATGGTCACGCTATCAATGCCGAGGACCTGGCTCAGGCCCGCCGTGATGCCGACGGAGACGAGGATGCCGAGCAGGGCGAGGATGATCGGGACGCCCGCGGCGACGACGGCGCCGAAGACGATGACGAGGATGACGAGGGCGACCGGGATGCCGATCGATTCGCCGGCTTCCATGTCCTTCTGGTACTGCTCCTGCTGGTCGTGCCAGATCGAGCCGTCGCCGGCGGTGAGCACGGTAAAGCCGGAGTCCGAGTTCTCCTTGAGCGTATCGAGCAGCGGGACGACTTCCTTCGGAGCATCGACGACGGTGCTGGTCAGCGAAACCGGCAGGATCGTGGTCCGGCGGTCCTTCGAAACGAGCGACTCCTCGCCGGTTTCGTAGTAGCTGGTTACGGCGGCGACGGTGCCGTCGAGGCTGCGGACCTGGCCCGCGAGCGAGTTGACGAACGCCTCGTACTCAACGTCGTCCACGGTCTTCGAGTCGCTCTGGACGACGATGGTCTCGGTTGCGGGGGACTTGCCGAGAATCTCGTTCTCGAGGATGTCGTCGGCTTTGGCCGAATC
Organism: Dehalococcoidia bacterium; assembly: GCA_046328215.1. Lineage (GTDB taxonomy): Bacteria > Chloroflexota > Dehalococcoidia > Tepidiformales > Tepidiformaceae > Amarobacter. Next base: position 29,662 of record JAXLXA010000017.1, read on the forward strand.
TGACCCGCGGACGTCAAAGCCCGGGGTGAACTTCATTTGCGACGCCGCGCCGATGGCGCCGGCAATGACGAGCAGCCAGATACCGAGCGTGAGCCACGGGTGGTTCGCGCTCTTTCGGGCCAGCCGGTCCGGTGAGAAGAATGTCATGGGTTACCTCCCTTTGGGCCGCGGCACGACCCATGCAGGAAGTGTCCCGTCTGGCCGGCTTCGCCAGATCGGGACGGCGGATGAACGTTGACCCCTCTTTCGTTCTCCTGCCGCTCCTTCCTATGGGTGATTTGTGCGGCCGGCCGGTCAAAGCGTGAAGCGACTCACAGAAACTGGCCGCGGTTTGTGCGCCGGGTAGCCGCCGGCTGTACGCTCCATCGGGAGGAGGCCGCGATGACGGTGTTTGGCATTGCCCATGTGCAGATAGCCATCACCCCCGGTGGCGAAGACATCGCGCGCGGGTTCTATCGTGACCTTCTTGGGTTGAGGGAGCTGGACAAGCCCGAGAGTCTCCGTGACCGCGGTGGCGCCTGGTTTCAGTGCGGCATGCAGGAGATTCACTGCGGCGTGGAAGACGTGGTCGCGCTGACGCGGCGGCACCCGGCGCTGCTCGTGGATGGCCTGGACGAGTTGAAGGCGAGGCTGGAGGCGGCGGCCATCCGGACTGAGGTTGACCGGCAGCTGCCGGGGTACCGCCGGTTCTACGCGCTGGACCCGTTCGGGAACCGGTTGGAGTTCCTGGAGCGGGAGTGATCGGCGCGAGCGGTAAGACCGGTTAAACTCTGCAGAATGGACCTCATCTCAAGAATCACTGTCGAGCCCGGCAAGCGAGGAGGCAAACCCTGCATTCGCGGAATGCGAATAACCGTGTACGACGTTCTGGAGTACCTGGCCAGCGGGATGAGCTACGACGAGCTGTTGGTGGACTTCCCTGACCTTGAACGGGAAGACATCCTCGCGGCACTCGCCTGGGCAGCAACGGCGGAACGAAGGATCTCTCTGGTTTCGTGAACCTGCTGTTCGACGAAAACCTGTCGCGGCGGCTACCGCAGCTGCTGGCAAGTACCTTTCCCGACGCCACTCATGTTTCGTTGCAAGGGCTTGGTTCAAGCGATGACCACGCTGTGTGGGGATACGCCCAAAGCCGTGACTGGACAATCGTGACTAAGGATTACGACTTCGTACCGCTCGCCCTGACGCGAGGCAGTCCTCCGAAGGTGATCGTGCTGGCGATAGGCAACTGCACCACCATCCAGGTAGCGGCACTCTTGGAAGCAAGCCAAGCACAGATCGCGGCATTCCAGCAAAGCACCGAATCGGTTCTTGTGCTTGGCCAGGGTGCCGCTCGGGCTCGATCCTAATCGCCGGCCGCCAACCAATCACTGACAACTCCGACCGTGAGGGAGGTCGCACGCCACGCTGCCTCCCTGACGGTCGGGGCTATCTGGATTCGGTGCTCAGGCCTCAGCACGCCGCTCTGCCTCCCTGACGGTCGGGGCAATCTGGATTCGGTGCTCAGGCCTGGGCGCGGGGCGTGGACTCGAAGTTGTTGGCCTTGTGCGCGCCATCGCAGAACGGCTTGTTGGCCGAATGGCCGCAGCGGCAGAGGGCAATGACGTCCTGGACCTCGTAGGTCTTGCCGTCCGCGTCCGTCACCGTGGCGCCGCCGCGAACGAGGTAGGGCCCGTTGTCTCGTACGCTAATCGTGATATCAGCCATTGTTTGTAATTCCCTTCTCTTTCGTATGCGGCAGGAACGGGCAGTATAGACGGAGGAGAGCTGGCGTGCCCGCTCGCCGCCCGCGCGCAGCGAACAGCGCTGAAACCGCCGGCGGTTACAATGCGGCATGGCCCGCGTTGCGCTCTTCGACCCCTGCTACATGGCCACCCTCCGGCCGGGGGATATCAACCACGCGCGTCACGTCCTGGAGACGCTCGGCGACACGGTGACGTTGATTGACGGCCGGTGCTGCGGGCAGCCTGCCTTCAACAGCGGCTTCCGCGATGAGGCGCGCTCGGTTGGGCGGCAGTTGCTCAAGGCCGGGCAGCCGTTCGAGGCGGTGGTTGTCGCGTCAGGGTCGTGCACGTCGATGGTGCGGCACTACCTGCCAACGTTGTTCGAAGGCCGGCGGGCGGCTGGAGCCACCAGCATCGCCCACCGCTTCGTGGACTTCGGGAGCTATGTGGCCGCCCACCCGATGCTGGACCGCACCCGGTTCCGGCTCGAAGGCACGGTCACCTACCACGACTCCTGCCACACGCGGCGCGAACTGCACGCCAGCGGCGCGGCGCGTTCGCTCCTGGCGCGGGTGCAGGGCCTCGAAGTGCGGCCGCTGCTCTACGAAGACGAGTGCTGCGGTTTCGGCGGGACGTTTGCCGCGAAACTGCCCGAAATCTCGGTGGCGATGATGACTTCCAAGCTCGATGACGTGGCGCTGACCGGCGCGCGCGTCCTTGTTTCGACGGACTACTCGTGCCTCGCGCACATCGAATCCGGGGCGCGCGGGATTGGCATCCAACTGGAAGGCTGGTCGCTGGCCGAACTGCTCTCGCGGGCGCTCTCGTGAGGAGCTACCACGAGCGCGCGAGCCGGGAGATGCGCCTGGAACGCCCGTCCGCGACGGTCACGCCGATCATGCGGAAACTCGTGGCTGACGCCCAGGCGATGCTGGCGCGGGGTCCACTCGACGCTCGCCAGCGGGCCGCCAACGCCCGCGCCTACGCAATCGACCACCTGGAGGAGCTGCACGAGCAACTTCGCGCCCAGTTCGAACGGCGAGGCATCGGCTATCACCGCTGCGCCACGGCCGGCGAGGCCGTCGCCAAAGTGACGGAGCTGCTTGGCGACGCAAAGCGGGTCGCCAAGTCAAAGTCGATGGTGGGGGAGGAGATTGGCCTGACCCACGCGCTGCGCGGGCGCGGGATCGATGTCCTCGAGACGGACATCGGCGAATACATCGTGGACATCGAAGGCCGCGGGCCGAGCCATATCACGGCGCCCGCGCTGCACCTCAACCGTGCCCGCATCAAGGAAATGCTCGAACGAACCGGGGCGGTGCTCGAAGACGACGACCCGACGCGCCTCTCGCGCTTCGTCCGGGACGTGGTGGGCGACTTCTTCAAGGACTGCGACGCGGGTATTACGGGCGCGAACGCCGTCGTCGCGAGCTCGGGGCGGATCACCATCGTTGAGAACGAGGGGAATGTCTCGCTGGGAGCGAGCCATCCGCGCCTGCACATCGCCATCACCGGCATCGAGAAGGTGGTTGCCGACGAGGCCGGCGCGCTCGCGGTACTGGAGGTCCTCGCGCCCAGCGCCACCGCGCAGCCGCTCACGTCGTTCACGCACTTCCTCGCCGAACCACTCCCAGGGCAGCAGCGGCATGTGGTCTTCGTGGACAACGGCCGGTCGCGCATCCTGAAAGACCCGCGCTACCGCGAGGTCCTGAAGTGCATCCGCTGTGGCGCGTGCATGAACGGCTGCCCGGTGTACCGCACGGCGGGCGGGCTTTCCTACGGTTCGCCCTACATGGGCCCAATCGGCGCGGTGGTGGCGCCGCTGATCTGGCCAGATGGCCGGTTCGCCGACCTGCCGTTCGCTTCGAGCCTCTGCGGGCGCTGCACCGAGCAGTGCCCGGTCGGCATCCCGCTGCATCGCATGCTGCTCGACCTCCGCGCCGACGCCGTGAAGAAGCACCAGGTGGCGGACATGAAAGAGCGCCTCGCCTGGAAAGGCTTCGCGGCGACATTCGGTGGCGCGACCCGCGCGCGCGCGGCGACGGCGCTGGCCAGGGTCGGGCTAAAGTCGTTCGGGCGGACCATCCGTCCGCCGGGACCGCAGCGCGATGACCCACGGCTGCTCCCGGACCCTTCGAGCGAACACGACCCCGAACTTTTGATGTCGCCGGCCGCGCGGCGGAGTGTAATCGCTGAGGACGCGATCGCCGAACAACTGCCGTCGTCGCCGCGCGAACGGTTCGCGCACCAGGCCGCCCAGCTCGGCGTGCAGGTGGCCGGCGAAGCGCCGCCGCGCGAGGGGGACATCCTGCTTCGCGCCACCGCGGCCGTGGCCTCCACGGGGAGCGTCCTGCTCACCGGGGCGGCGGCATCACGCCGGCCGATCCTTGGCGCCAGCCGCGTGGTCGTCGAAGTGGACCCTTCGACGATCGTGGCGTTTCCAAGCGGCCTTCGGGACTTTCTCGGCGACGGCGACGCGCTCATCCTGACCGGGGCCAGCCGCACGGCCGATGTGGAGAAGATCATCGTCAGGGGCATCCATGGCGCCGAGGAGATGGTGGTGGTGCTGCCGGGAGGGGCGTAGGCAGAACCGGGGCTGCCTGGAGAACTTCATTGCGGAGCGGACGTACGACTACCAGCCCGCGCCGGGCGTGTTCGCCGCACGATCAGCGCCGTGGGTCGGAGGTTCCGCGACCCTGGCGCGCATGCTTCGCAGCTCCGCGTCGCTGTAGAAGCTCGTTTTGACTACCACCGTCCCCGCAATGAGGTCGTGTACGGAGCGCCTGCGCGGGTTCGTCAGCGCGCTAAGGAGTTCCGCGAGCAGAATCCCGAGGGTCGCGAAAGCGAAACCAAAGGCGAGCACGAGAAGGCCAGCTCTCTCGGTCTCCGAGTTCATCCTGACCGCCATCGCTTCGAGGACGAATGCCCCGGCCACCATCGCGTAACTGAGCGCATCCCGCTTCACCGCCTGCCACCACCCCGGGATGCGATCGACCTTCTCGTCGAGCACGATGACGCCGGCGGCCAGCTTCCCAACCGTCGCGCCGAACTTCGCGTGCATGATCGTGCTGTACGCGACTCCGGCGACGGAAACCACCGTGGCGAACACAACCACGCGCATCGACGACGTGAGCTTGACGTCCGGAGAGATCATCGCCAGGGGACGGAGGATGAGGCCGTCGATGAAGGCCGCGCCGAATCGTCGCCGGAACGTCTTATACCGGGTGTCTTCCATCAACCGCTCCTCGCTTTTCGCGTGGCGTCACTACAGCGAGAATCGGCTGCCGGGTCCGCGGGGACAGGCCAGTTAACCTCCCGCGCCCCTGTGCGTTCTTGATTGCTGATGGCTATCCGAGCTATAGTCGCGCGGATGAAATACCGCAGGGAGGACGCGCAATGAGTACCGCCATGGCCGGCGTCAACGTGTTCGTGCCGCGCTCCCCCGTGCCCAACGGGATCGGTGGCGCTCCCAGCCGCAGTGTGCCCATCGCCTGATGTGATCCGGTAAACCCGATCCGCAGCCGTGGGCAACCGAAACGCCCACGGTTTTTTTGTTTCCCAGCGAGAACACTCCGCGGGCCCTTCTTTCACTTCCAAGGAGCACGTATGACAGCGGCAACGCTCGAACCGGCCCAGTTCCAGGGCATCACCATCTCCGTCGACCCGGCCGCGCAGGCGCTGGTCGTCGACGACGTCACGAAGGTCTTCCGCACGGGCCCGAGCGTCATCGGGCGCCTTCGAGGCAAGCGGGCGGACCGCAAGCGCACCGTAGCGGTCGACCACATCTCGTTCGCGGTAAACCGTGGTGAGATCTTCGGCGTGCTCGGCCCGAACGGCACGGGGAAGAGCACGCTCATCCGGCTGATGTCCACGCTGCTCATGCCCGATTCCGGGCACGTCAGCGTCTTCGGGCTGGATGTCGAGAAAGACGAGTTCCGCGTGAAACGGTTGATCAACCGCGTCTCCGTGGAGGCATCGTTTTTCAAGAAGCTCTCCCCGATGGAGAACCTGATGTACGGGGCGCGGCTGTATTCGGTGAACCCGGAGTTCGCCCGCCGCCGAGCGACCGAGATCCTGACCCGGCTCGGCGTCGAAAAAAGCTCGATGAGCTCGCCGATGGAGGACATGTCTCGCGGCATGCAGCAGAAGGTCGCCATCGCGCGGGCGTTCCTGACCGCGCCCGTGCTGCTCTTGCTGGATGAGCCGACGACAGGCCTGGACCCGCATTCGAAACGCGAAGTGCAGGCCGCCGTCCTCGAAATTCGCAATCTGCACGACGCAACCGTCGTCTTGACCACCCACGACATGCAGGAAGCGGACGAGCTTTGCGACCGCATCGCCATCGTCGACAAGGGCCGGATCGTGGCGCTCGATACGCCGACGGCCCTGAAGGAAATGGTGCGCATCGGCGAGGAGCCGCTGCCATCGCTTGAAGATGTGTTCCTGCGGCTGACCGGCAAGAAGCTGGAAGACGCGGACCAGGAGGCTGAAGGGAAATGAGCCTGGCGTACTACGAACTGAAGGCGAGTTACGCCTTTGTCGAGCGGAACATCAACCTGGTGAAGCGCTACTGGGGCTGGGAGGTGGTGTGGATGATGTACACCATCGCAAACAGCCTCGCCGTGGTGCTCATCGCGCGCGGCGCGAACGACGCCGCCGGGGCCACCGAGGGCGGCGGCTTCAACAAGGCACAGGTGGACCAGCTTGTGCTGTTCCTCGCCATCGGCGCGCTGGTCTGGCATTACCTGGCGGTCGTCTTCCAGACGGTGAGCGAGATGATCAGCTGGGAGCGCTGGGAGGGGACGATCGAATACACGTTCATGGCGCCTGTGCGGCGCGGCACGCACATGGTGGGCACGGCGTTGTTCTCGCTGGTGTACGGGCTGCTGCACACGGCGGTGGTGCTGATCATCGTTGTGCTCGTGTTCAACCTGGACATGAGCAAGGCGAACTACGTCTCGGCGACGGCGATCCTGGTCGCGGGGAGCCTGAGCCTCGTAGGTATCGGCATCATGGGCGCTGTCCTGCCGCTGCTCTATCCCGAACGCGGGGCGGAGATGACGCACGTCATCCAGGCGGCGCTCGTGCTCGTCTCTGGCGTCTACATCACGGCGAGCCAGATGCCGGAGCCACTCGCGACGATCAGCATCTTCAGCCCCGCAACCTACGTGATCGAAGGGATCCGGAGCGCGCTCATCGACGGCAAAGGCTTCGGTGACCTCTGGCTGACAATGCTCGGGCTGGTCGCAAGCGGGCTCGTGATGGTCCCGCTTGGCGTGATGGTGTTCAGTGCAGGGGAGCGGTACGCGAAGCGGACCGGGCGGCTGAAGCGAAGCGGGTGACCTGGGGGTGGTCGTTGGCGTGCCGATCGCTGACGCGTGGCCGAGCGAGGTCTTCCGCCCTCGCCTCTGAGGGGTGGTGGTTGGCGCGGCGTGATCGCTGACGCGGGGCGGAGCGAGGTCTTCCGCCCTCGCCTCTGAGGGCTCCGCCCCGCGCCTCCAGCGGTCATTCGCGTTAGAGGCCGAGCTTCTGCTTGAGGTAGACACCGATGCGCTGCACGGCGTCCGTTGCTTCGGGGATGTTGCCGACGGACGCCTGGAAGACGTGCTGCATCTCCGGGAAGACGTCGATGGTGACGTCGCAGCCGGCGGCGCGGGCACGTTCGGCCACGCGGGTGGAGTCGTCGAGCAGGGTCTCGTCGCCGCCAACCTGGATGTAGAGCGGGGCTACGCCGCGGTAGTCGCCGTAGAGCGGCGCGGCGAGCGGGTCACGCGGGTGGGTGCCTTCGCCAAGGAACTGGGCCGCGGTGCCTTTGAGCGCGTCCTTCTGGATTAGCAGGTCATTCCCGGCGTTGCTGTCCATGGACTCGCCGAGGCCCTCCATGTCGGTCCAGGGCGAGAGCGGCACGCCCGCCGCCGGCTGAGGCAGACCGTTCTCCTTGATGGACAGCAGTGTCGCGAGCGTAAGGCCGCCGCCAGCGGAATCGCCGGAAATGGCGATGTGTTCGGGCTTGTAGCCCTGGGCCAGCAGCCAGCGGTAAGCATTGGTGGAGTCGGTCACCGCGGCGGGATGCGGGTGCTCCGGGGCGAGGCGGTAGTCCACGTTCAGCGCGCGGCAACCCGTGGCCTTCGCCAGGTGGCTGACGAGGCGTTCGTGCGTCTTCGGTGAGCCGCCCACATAACCACCGCCATGGACGTACATGATGACCCGGTCGGCCGCGCAACCGGCGGGATCGTGCCAGTACGCCCGGCAGCCCCCGGCGTACGCCTCTGTGACGACGACATCCTGGAGTTCCGTCGCGGATGCCGAGAGCATCGCCATGGCCGCGCGCTGCTGCTCCAGGGTTGGTGGCTCGCCGCCAGCGGCAGCCATCGCCTCGCGGAACATCTTGAACATTTCTCTCGCGGCTTGCGCCTGTGGACTGGCCATCGTGAACACCTCGCATCGCCGGACGCCCGGTCGAAGATGCGGGCGAGTCTAGTCGCGCACGGGCGCCTTCACAACGGGCAGGTCAGGGCCTGGTCCAGGTGACGAGGAGCTCGCGCACCGGCGGGATCCAGCGTGGCAGGAAGCCCTCCGCCGATGACTCGAAAAGCTGGTCGAAGTGCGCTTCGACGGTGGCGGCGGCGCCTTCGAGCTGGTCCGCGCCGCCGCGCTGGAGCGCCAGTTGGATTGCTGCTTCGCGCGTCGGCGGACGCTCGCCCGCGCGCCGCAACGGGCCGGGCAGCACGCGCACGTCCGGCATGAGGCCGAGGTCCCAGAGCACCGGGAGCAACTCGCGGTAGGAGGGCGCCATCGCCCGAGGTTTGCCGTGCAGAAGTTCGAACAGCTCCGCGCCCTGGCTTGCGGGCGCGACGCTCCAGACGGTGATGATCACCCGCCGGCGGGCCACGGCGTCGAGCGCGCGGACGAAGGGCACGATGTCGCGCACGAAATAGGTCACGTTCGAGACCGTGACGACATCGGCGGCGAGGCCGTCCGCGCCTTCCGGCCAGTTGCCCGCGATGGCGGTGGCGTTGGTGATGCCGGCCTCGCGGGCGGAGGCCTCGAATTCGGCGCGCATCGCCGCCGAGGGGTCGACGTTGAGGACACTTCGGCAGCGCAGAGCCGCAGGCAGGGCAACGCGGCCCGCGCCGCCTCCCACGTCCAGCACGGTGTCGCCCGGCTCGATGAGCGAAAGGACGGCCGCCGTGTTCACATCGACCTCGCGCCGGGGGTCGAGCCGGAAGTGGCTGGCGCGCTCGGCCCAGGCATCGCCGCCACCTCGGCCGAAGTTGGTGGTCTGCGCGGCGGCCGCATCGACCATCGCGGCGTAGCGGCGGCTGGATTCGAACTCTTCCACGGGAGCCCTCGACCTTCGAGATTCAGGCGCAGCCTACGCCGGAAGACGTCTGCGTACCGGCGGGTCGGCGCAGTAGTTTGCATTAATCACTTTAGAGTTATAGAGTTATGCGCATGTCCGAACTGATCCCGCCCCAAATGCTCGAACACGTCGCGGCCCGCTTCCGCGTGCTGGGCGACGCCCGCCGGCTGACCATCCTCCGTGAGCTGCTCCAGAGCGGCGAACTGAGCGTCGGAGAACTGGTGGCGCGGCTGGACACGACGCAGGCAAACGTGAGCAAGCACCTGGGTGTGCTCCTCCAGGCTGGGATGGTGGTCCGGCGTGCGGTGGGCACGTCCGCCTACTACTCGGTCACCGACCCCTCCCTCGGGGCGCTCTGCGACATCGTCTGTAACCGCCTTCGAGACCAGGGCGCGGAACACCTGCGCATCTTGAGCACCGCCTAGCCGGCCACGCTGGAAAGCACTCCGCACCGTTGCCCTCAACGTATTACTACATGCTCATGGAGTTACGAATGCTTCAACCGCCTCTCGCCCGCCTCGGTGGATGGGCGCACCGCAACAGGTTCGCCGTCATCGCGCTCTGGGTTGTCTTCGCCGCGGGGCTTGGCGTGTTCGCGCCCAAGCTCGAACAGGCGCTCTCCGGCGCGATGTGGGAAGTCCAGGGCAGCGACTCGCTCGCCGCCCGCCAGGTGGTCGACCAGCAGTTCGGCGGGATGTCCTCGCAGTCGGCGGCGGTGGTCGTCCACAGCGATTCCATGCCGGCCGATGACCCGGCGTTCCAGCAACGCGTCGATGCCATCGTGGCCACGCTGGGTAGCGAGAGCGCGTTCGGCCCCGCCGTCACCCAGCCCGGCCCCGACGGGAACACGGTGCTCATCCAGGCCGGCGCGCTGGTGGACCCGACCGAAGCTGTCCGTGCGGCCGAACGGTTGAACGGACCCATTGGCAAGCTGGACGACGAGCAGATCAGCGTGGCGTTGACCGGTTCGCCCGCGTTCTGGGGTGACTTCAACGCCGTGAACAAAGACGGGATGATGAAGGCCGAACTGCTCACCTGGCCGGTCACGGCGGTGATCCTCGTGCTCGCGTTCGGCACGCTGGCGGCGGCCGGGCTCCCGCTCATCCTGGCGGGCGCCGGGCTGATCTCGGCGATGGGCGTGCTCTACGGCATCACCCAGTTCACGGACCTGAGCATCTGGACGCTGAACTTCGCGATGATGTTCTCGATTGCGCTCGGCATCGACTACGCGTTGTTCATCGTCACCCGCTACCGGGGCGCTCTTCACGCACACCCGGGCGACCCCGAACGGGCCGCCGCGGTCACGATGGATACGGCCGGCAAGGCGGTGCTGTTCAGCGGCCTGACCGTGTTGATCAGCCTGTCGGCTGTCCTCCTCGTGCCGATTCCCGCGTTCCGCTCCATGGCGGCGGGGATGATGCTCGCGGTAGCGTTCGTCCTGCTGGCGGCGCTCACCCTGCTCCCGGCCGCGCTGGGCGGCTGGATCAACCGTCTCGCGCTCCCCTGGCACAGCGCCGGCGAGCACCGCAGCCCGTCCTGGGAACGGTTCGCCAGCCGCATCCAGCCGCGTTCTCTCCTCCTCGCGCTGGGTGTGACGGCCGGGCTGCTGGCGCTCGCCACGCCCCTGCTGAACCTGGAAACGGGCATGCCCGGCATCAACGTCCTGCCGGATTCGAAACAGGCCCGACAGGGGTACGAGCAGCTCGCGCGGGCCTTCGGCCCCGGCGGTCCCGGCCCGATCCAGGTGATCGTCCCCCGCGACGAGGACGCGAACGCGCTCGCAACCCGGATCGCCGGCATCCCGGGTGTCGCGATGGTGTTCCCGCCCCAGCAGGGCGCGGAAGGAGCGAGCCTCATCCAGGTCATCGCCACCACGGACCCGTCGAGCAAGGCTTCGTTCGAGCTCATCGGCCGCCTGCGCGCCGAACTGCCGGGCACTACGCTCGTCGGCGGGCCGGTGGCGGAGAACCATGACCTGGACCAGACCCTCCGCGACCGCGCGCCGGTGGTCATCGGCGTGGTGCTGCTACTGGGCTTCATCCTGCTGCTGTTCGCCCTGCAGGCGGTGTTCATCGCGGTCGCCGGGGTCATCTTCAACCTGCTGTCGGTGGGCGCCGCCTTCGGCGTGGGCGCGCTGGCCTTCCAGCACGGCTGGCTGGCGGGGCCGATGAATTTCGAGAGCCAGGGATACCTGACCTCCTGGGCGCCGCTCTTCTTCTTCGCTCTCGTGTTCGCCATCTCGATGGACTACACCGTGTTCCTGCTGGCCTCGGCGCGCGAGCACTTCGAACGCTCGCGGGACGGCGCGGAGGCGGTCCGCGGAGCGCTCGCCCACACGGCGAGGCCGATCGTCGCCGCGGCGGCGGTGATGGTGGCGGTCTTCTACACGTTCGCCATCGCCGGCCCGCTCCCCATGAAGGAGATGGGGATCATCCTCGGCACGGCCGTGCTCATCGATGCGCTGCTTGTCCGCCTGGTGCTGGTGCCGGCCGTCCTCTACCTCGCGGGCGAAAAGGCCTGGTGGCTGCCTCGCTGGGCAGACCGCCTGCTGCCCGACGTCCGCTTCGCCCACTAACCCCGAAGGAGCTGTCCAATGACTGCCGCACCAACCGGCCCGTCCCCTTTCTCCCGGTTCATGGCCTCCACCGGCGGACGTCTTGTCCGCCTGGGAATCGGGCTCAGCCTGCTCACGACCGGGCTTCTCGCCGGCGGGACGTGGGGGCTGGCGCTCGCCATCTTCTCCCTGCTGCCAATCGCCGCGGGCACGTTCAATCTCTGCCCTATCGCGCCGCTGTGGGGTGGCCACTTCCTCGGTTCGCGCTACTGCGCCGGGCCGAAGCACTCCGGGGAATAGCCGCCCGGCTCGAACATCCGCCGCTACCAGGCCCACACAGCCGGCCTGTACGGCCAGACCGTCAGTTCAAGGAGGTCCTCACTCATGCAACCCGTCCTCTGTTTCCACGTTGAAGGCCGTCTTTTGGAAGCTGAAGCCGCCGTCCGCGCAGCCCTGCTCGAAGAGGGCTTCGGCATCCTGACCGAGGTCGATGTGACGGCCACGCTCCAGAACAAGCTCGGCATCGCGACGAAGCCGTACAAGATCCTGGGCGCATGCAACCCGAAGATCGCCCACCGCGCGCTCGAGGCAGACCCCCGGGTGGGGGCGTTCCTGCCCTGTGGGCTCGCGCTCTACGAGGAGGAGGACGGCAAGACGACTGTCTGCCTGCAGGACCCCGCGCTGATTGCCGAGACGTTCCACACCGAGGGCCTCGCCGAGGCCGCGGCGGAAGCGCGGGAACGGCTGGAAGCAGCGCTCCACAGGGTGGGAAGCGCCGCTTAAGTCCCGTCGCGGTCCGCGAGGTACTTCTGCCAGAGGGCATCCCGCTTGCGGGCGCCCTTTGCGTATCCCCACTGGGCGAAGAGGAACGGCCCGAAGAACTGCGCGAGGAAGTATCCGCCGATCAGCAGTTCAAGGAACGCGATTGCCGGATTGCCGAGGAGGCCCGGTCCCCAGATGACCATCCAGATGAAGATGGCCGAGGCGAGGATGAGCCCGGTGAACGCGCCGGTGTGCACCCAGCGCGCTTCGGTCGACGCCTTGGCTTTGTAGGCCTTGAGCACGTCCTGTGGGATTTCGTTCACGGGTGCGCGCTCGTCCGTGCGCGCCTGGCAGTACGGACAGACCGTTTCCTCGCTGCGCAGACGGGCGTAGCAGAACCCGCAGAACCGCCCCGCCGCCGGCACGCGGTGGGCGAGGCGCTCCTCCATCTTCTCCTGCAGACGATCCAGGTAGGGGTACGGCGTTTCGTACCCCGCGGTGCCGTGGAGCTCGGGTTGCTTCGAATCGGCGGCGGCGTCAGCCATCGATTCAGAGTGTACCGCCCGGCCGCTCACACGCCCGTACGCGGGCTCAGCGCTTCAAGATGTAGCGGTCCAGGAACGAAAGCATCAGCTCCGAGCAGAGCCGCCCGAGCTTCGGATCCGCGTCGAAGGCGTGCGGCTGGTTCGCGAACATGTGCAGTTCGACGGGCGCGCCTTTGGCGTGGAGGGCGTCGTACATCGCCGTGGCTTCGGCCGCAGGCACCACGTCGTCCGCGTTGCCCTGGATGAGCAGCGTCGGGGGGAAGCTCGCGGAGGCATATTCGAGGGGGCTCGCCCCTTTCATGGTGTCGACCGCGGCGCCCTTGCCGAAGAGACTCGGCATGCCGCCCCATTCGCGTTTGTCGAGTCCGGTCGGCGGGTAGAACGAAATCACGGCGGCCACCGCCGAGCTCACGCCGGCATTGCCGCCGGCGCCTTCGAAGTCGGACTTCATCGCGCCGCCCGCCATGAGCGAAAGGTGCCCGCCCGCCGAGTTCCCGGAAATGACCAGCCGGTCAGGGTCGATGCCGAGTCCGGCGGCGTTCGCGCGGACGTAGCGGATGGCGCACTTCACGTCCTCGATCTGGGCCGGCCAGAGAGCTTCGCCCGTGAGGCGGTACTCGCTGGCGATGCAGGTGTAGCCACGCCGGCCGAGTAGTACGCCGTAGCCCTTGAGCTGCGAGCGGTCGCCGGAGGACCAGCCGCCGCCGTGGATGAGCAACACACCGATGCCGTTCTTGACGGCCGGCGGGGGCTCGAAGACGTCGCAGCGGAGTTCGCGGCCGCCGCCAGAGCCAAAGACGACTCCCTCGCGCGTGGTCACCCGATCCTGGACTGGTGCGGTCATGGCCTCGAACCCCCGGTGAGCGTAGGCGGGGGAGTGTAGCGCATGGGGGAGAGGAAAGAAGGTGCGACGTGAGAAGGGGGCAGATGCCAGCAGAGGCGTCAAGCAACGACGGAATCGCTCACGCATATCAGCCGTGAGGAGCCGGCATCCCAGCGCTTACTGTGTGCGCGCCTCGGATTTCGATGCGCCGGGCCGCTCAGATCTCCGCTTCGACCAGGGGTTCCGGCGGCGCGTCAGGGAGGGGCGGGAGTTCGCGCGGGCTGCGGATACCGAAATGCTCCAGGAAGCGCATGGTCGTCCGGTAGAGCTTCGGGCGGCCGGGGCCTTCGCCCGTGCCGATGTTCTCGACGAGGCCGCGCTGTTCGAGCAGCGCCACCTGGCGGTCGCTGTTCACGCCGCGGATGGCCTCGATTTCGGCGCGCGTGCAGGGCTGCTTGTAGGCGATGATCGTGAGCGTCTCGAGCGCGGCCCGCGTCAGCCGCTGGCCAGGGCCGGTGCCGAGCATGTTCTCGATGTACTTCGCGAACGCCGGCGCGGCGCCCAGCTGGTAGCGCTGGTTGTCTTCGAGCAGCCGCAGGCCGCGCGCTTCGTAGTCCGCGGACAGCTGGTTCAGCGCCTTGCGCGCGGCTCCATCGCTCACGCCCGCCGCCCGCGCCAACGCCTGGAGCGTCTGCGGCTCCTCGGCGACGAAGAGCAGCGCCTCCAGCACCCACGGCAGTTCACCGGGGTGAGGCGGCGCGAGGCGGTCAGCTTCGGTCATCGGCGGCGTGTTCCTCGGATGGGGTGCGCTCCTGCGCTCCCTCATCGTGCGGGTTTGTGAAGTAAGGCGCCTCCGGGGGGCGAGCCGGGTCCGCCGGGGGTTTCATCTGCGTCGCGGGCGACATCGTCCGCGGCTGGTCGCCGCCCGGCGGGAGGGTGTCCGGACGGTAGGCGCCGTCATCGACGGGCGCTGGGCGGCGTATCGAGCCGGCCGGGCGCACACCCATTTCGTCGTAAGTGACGCGAATGACCGGCCGGCGCACGGCGGTGACCCCCACGTGGTCGCGAAGCGTTTCTTCGACCGTTGCGCCGATGAGCTTCGTCGCGTGGGCGATGCTCGCGCTCGGTTCGACGTTGGCTTCGAGGTAAGTGTCCACGGCGCCGCCGCTGAGACGCACTTTCGGCCTGGCGGAACGCACTTCGGGGAGGGCTTCGAGTTCGCCCCGCAGGAGCGATTCGATCGCCCCCGCCGTGACCTCTACCGTCCCGCCGTCAGACTGCCGGATGCGGAGCGTCCCCTTGCTGCTGTAGCCGGAGCGTTTCGGCCAGATGGCGATGAGCAGCGTCACCAGCGCGACGACGGCGATGCCGGCGAGCACGCCGGTGAACGCCCACTTCGCGCCGTCGCCGGCATCGACGAACCCCTGGAGGTTGAGGTCTTCGATGGTGAGGTCCAACTGTTCGTCCTGGTTCCAGGCCAGGGCGGCGAGCCCGCCAAGGGCCGCGAGCAAGACCAGGCTGTAGACCGCGAGAAGGACGCGCCTGACGACGTTCATTACGCCTCCCCGGGGAGGTGACCCCGGACACCGTCATCGTACACCCCGCCCAATTGCGCCTGCGTAATGCGGTTCTCCATGTGTCTCGCATCCGCGTAAACCGGCACGTAGTTATCCGTGTGGCCGAAAGCGAGCAGTTGGCCATCCTCAGCGGCGCGCGGCGCTTCCCAGAGCACCGGGCGGAAGGTGTCCCGCTGCCCCTCCCGGAACCGTACCCAGAGCTGCGAGCCGACCGCGAGCAGGCGGCCCATCCGGTCCTTCAGCACGTCAGGCGAGACCTGGCCGGGCATGCGCGCCGCGGCCGTGCGGCTGCGCTGGGAGTAGGGGAAGGCGTGGATGCGCGCGAAGCCGGCTTCTTCGCAGAGCGCCAGCGTTGCCGCGAAATCCTCTTCGCTTTCGCCCGGGAAGCCCGCGATGACGTCGGTGGTGATCGCGACGGCATCGATAGCGGCGCGGATGCGTGCGGCGGCGCGCACGAATTCCGCGGCCGTGTAGCGCCGCCGCATGGCCGCCAGCGTCGCCTCGCTTCCGGACTGGAGGGCGAGGTGGAAGTGGGGCATCAGCCGCGGGTCCGACCAGAGGCCGAGGAGTTCCGGCGTGATGTCCTGCGGTTGGAGCGAGCTGAAGCGGACGCGCGGGATATCCGTGGCCTCCAGGATGCCCGCGATGAGGTGGTGCGGCCGGAGCGGGTGTTCGAAGTCCCTGCCCCAGGCGCCCAGTTGCGTCCCGGTGATGACGACCTCGCGGGCGCCGCTTTCGGCCGCACGCCGCACCTCTTCGACGACTCGCTCCACCGGCCGCGAGACCTCGCGCCCGCGGGTCCGCGGCACGATGCAGAACGCGCAGACATCGTTGCAGCCCTCCTGCGCCTTGATGAACGCGCGCGCGATGCGGCCCGCGGGCGGTGGAGCGCTGCGAAGGCCGGCTGGACGCCGCCCTCGGAGAAACTCGACGACTGCCGCCTTGTCCGCGTCCTGCGTGCCGGCGACGAAGTCCGCGCCGAGCTCCGTCGCGGCATCGGGCCCGGCCGACCGGGGAAAGCAGCCCGTGACGACGACAGTCGCGCCAGGCGCGAGGCGGCGCACCGAACGGACGAGCTTCCGCGACTTCCGGTCCGCGGTGTGGGTGACCGAACAGGTGTTAATGACGTAGGCGTCGGCTTCGCAGAGGGATTCGACCACGTGGAAGCCCGCGCCGCGCAGCCCACGGCCGATCTCCTCGCTGTCGGCGAGGTTGAGCTTGCA
Organism: Dehalococcoidia bacterium; assembly: GCA_046328215.1. Classification (GTDB taxonomy): domain Bacteria; phylum Chloroflexota; class Dehalococcoidia; order Tepidiformales; family Tepidiformaceae; genus Amarobacter. Next base: position 46,233 of record JAXLXA010000017.1, read on the forward strand.
CCCGAGCGTCAGGATGGCTGCGAGCGGCTGGGGCATGACAGAAGCGTAGCGCTCTGGGCCGCGAACGCCAGAGGCGACAGTCAGAGGCGAGGGCGGAAGACTTCGCCTGGCCACAGCGGCGGCGGAAACTCATGCCCACGCCAATTCCCGTACCGGTGGCGCCCATCATGAGGTGTGGACGGCGGGAACCTGGCTCGCTGCTCTGGGCCGAGCGAGGTCTTCCGCCCTCGCCTCTGATTGATGGGGACCTCGCTGGCGTCCCGGTAGGCAGGAATTCGTGGCCGCGCCAGCTTGGGGGCAGATGCGGCCATCACGCCGTGACGGTGTAACCTGGCTCGCTGCTCTGGGCCGAGCGAGGTCTTCCGCCCTCGCCTCTGATTGATGGGGACCTCGCTTACGTCCCGCGGCGGGCAGGAATTCGTGGCCGCGCCAACTCGGGGGCGGATGCGGCCATTACCTGGTGACGGTGTAAACGGGATCGCTGCCCAGCGGCCGGGCGAGGTCTTCCGCCCTCGCCTCTGATTGACCCCCGGCGTTTGTGGTACGGTTAGCGGCAATCACAGTTCCGATTGAGGGTTGTCCTGTTTGGCGAAGAAAGAAGCAATTGAAGTCGAAGGTATCGTGACCCAACCGCTGCCGGATGCGCAGTTCCGGGTTGAGCTGGCGAATGGTCACATCGTGCTTGCCCACATCAGCGGCAAGATTCGCAAGAACTACATCAAGATCCTGACGGGCGACCGCGTGCTCGTGGAGCTTTCGCCGTACGACCTGACCAAGGGCCGCATCACCTACCGCTTCAAGTAGCCGCGTCCCGGATGGGCGCGGAGAACCGAGGTTTTCCCGATGGCTGACGAACTGAGCCGGGTGCTCCGGGAGGCGCAGGCCGCCGCGAGCGGCCGGGGCGACGATATCGTCGAACGGCTGGCCTCGAAGGTCGGCATGCATGCCGGCGCGAGCGCTGTCTTCGGCGACCCGATCGAACGCGACGGCGTGACGGTTATCCCGGTCGCCAAAGTGCGCTGGGGGTTCGGTGGCGGCGGCGGCCGGGGAATCCAGGAAGGCAACGACGACGGCGAAATCGGCGAGGGCTCCGGTGGCGGCGGGGGCGTAATGGCTTCGCCGCTCGGTTTCATCGAGATTCGCGAGGGCCGGGCCGAGTTCCGGCGGGCGCATGATCCAGCATCGGCAGTGCCGGTGGTCATCGCCGCCGGGGTGGCGGCGTGGCTTTCGTTGCGGGGTTTGCGGAAGCTGGTGCGCGGTTAGCGCAGGCCAGCCATCGCGTTTGGCTTGATTGAATCAGGTACCCGCGGGCCAAAGGGTGAAACAGGCACCCGCGCGCCACGCGGAGCTTCGTGCTGGCTCCTGGCAGGGTTGCTAAGCCGCAATCCGCTCGCTTCCGCTCGCGGTTCCAAATGGTGAAACAGGCACCCGCGCGCCACGCCGAGCTTCGTGCTGGCTCCGGGCAGCGTCGCTAAGTCGCGATCCGCTCGCTTCCGCTCGCGGTTCCAAATGGGTGAGACAGGCACCCGCGCGCCACGCCGAGCTTCGTGCTGGCTCCCGGCAACGTCGCTAAGCCGCGATCCGCTCGCTTCCGCTCGCGGTTCCAAAGGGTGACTCCCGAGATCGTCCTACATCAGGGATTCGTAGGCTGTCCGCATCACGGTGATGGTGGTGGCGATGGGGCCGAGCGTGAACGCTTCCCCGGCCGCGGTTTCACCGAGCCGCGTGACCGGTATCCCGATTTCCGCGGCGAGCTCGGCAAGCCGGGTTGCCGCGTTCGGTTGGAGGCTGACGACGATCCGGCCCTGGCCTTCGCCGAAGAGCGCGGCGTCGAGCCGGCCGCTGGCGAATTCGACCGCGCTGGCGAAGCCCTGCTCGCCCAGGACCGCGCACTCCGCCAGGGCCACCGCGAGCCCGCCGTCGGAGCAGTCGTGCGCTGAAGCAATGAGCCCTTCGCCGTGGGCGCGCAGGACGAGTTGGTGCAGCCGCCGTTCGTTCTCGAGGTTGATGCGCGGCAGGCCGGCAACCATGCCCTGGACGGCTTCCAGGTACTCGCTGCCGGCCAGCGTGTCGACGCCCTGTTCGAGGCCGGCGCCGAGGAGGTAGACCTCGCGGGCGGGCGCGTCGAACTTCGCCCGAAGGGCCCTCGAGGCATCGTCCATGATTCCGAGCAGGCCGATGACCGGGGTCGGGTACACGGGACGGCCCTGCGTCTCGTTATAGAGCGAGACGTTGCCGCTGACCACCGGAGTGCCAAAGACGAGGCAGGCTTCGGAGATGCCGCGCACGGCGTGCTCCAGCGTGTAGTAGACCTCGAGCTTCTCCGGGTTGCCAAAGTTCAGGCAGTCCGTCACGGCGACTGGCGTCGCGCCGGTGCAAACGACGTTGCGGGCCGCTTCGGCGACGGCGATGGCGCCGCCGGCGTAGGGATCGAGGTAACAGAGCCGGCCGTTGCAGTCCGTGCTGATAGCGATGCCCTTCGCGGTGCCGGGGACACGAATTACCGCCGCGTCCCCGCCGGGGGCGCCCACCGTGTTGTTCAGGACCTGGTGGTCGTACTGGCGGAAAACGCCGCGCTTAGAAGCGATGTTTGGGCGCGCGAGAAGGCGCAGCAGGACGTCGGTCGCTTCGCCCGGGCGCAGGTCCGGCCGCGAACCAAGGTCGAAGGTGTTCAGCGCCGCCAGTTCCTGGGGACGCACGCCGTTCCGCCGGTACTGCGGAGGTTCGGTGGCGATGTCGAACGGCACGTGCGCGACCTCGACGCCGTCCTCGCGAATGACGACCTCGCGGGAGTTCGTGACCACGCCGATGGGCTCGCAGTGGAGTTCCCAGTGGTCGAACAGCCGCTTCACGTCATCGACGTGCTCCTTCTTCGCGACCACGAGCATCCGCTCCTGGCTTTCCGAGAGCATGACCTCGTACGGCGTCATGCCCTGCTCGCGGCGAGGCACGTACTCCAGGTCCAGAATGGCCCCTGCGCCGCCCTTCGCGCAGCACTCCACGACCGAACTGGTGAGGCCGGCCGCGCCGAGGTCCTGGAGGCCGACGATCCACTCGCCATGCTCGGATGCGAGCTCGTAGCACGCTTCCATGAGCAGCTTTTCCATGAAGGGGTTGCCGACCTGGACGGCCGGGCGCATCTCTTCGAAACGGGCTTCCGGGTCCGTGCGGCTGGCGAGGCCGCTCGCGCCGTGGATGCCGTCGCGGCCGGTGTCGGCGCCGACGAGGAGGAGGATGTTGCCTTCGCCGGTCGCGCGGGCGCTCTGGAGGCGCGTGGTTTGAGCGACGCCGACGCACATGGCGTTGACCAGCGGGTTGCCGTTGTAGGCGGTCGAGAACAGCACTTCGCCGCCGACCGTGGGGATACCGAGGCAGTTGCCGTAGCCGCCGATCCCGCCGACGACGCCGTCGAAGAGGTAGCGGTTCTGCGGGTCATCCGGCGGGCCGAAGCGGAGCGAATCGAGGATGGCGATGGGGTACGCGCCCATGGCGAAGATGTCACGGACGATGCCGCCAACGCCCGTTGCGGCGCCCTGGTACGGCTCGATCGCTGACGGGTGGTTGTGCGATTCGACCTTCATGACGACGCAGAGGCCGCCGCCGATGTCGATCGCGCCGGCGTTTTCGGCGCCGACCTTCGTCAGGATGTGATCGCCGCCGGAAGGGAAGAGCTTGAGCAGCGGCTTGCTGTTCTTGTAGCCGCAATGCTCGCTCCAGAGCGAGCCGAACATCCCAAGTTCGACCTCGTTCGGCTCCCGGCCGAGCTGCTGGACGAGCACGTCGTATTCGGCTCGGGAAAGGGCAACGGCGTCGAGGGCGGCCTGGTCAACTGGCATGCGGCAATGGTAAGGCGTTAGGCGCTTTAGCTGTTAGCCGTTAGCCGTTAGCCGTTGGCCAGTGTCGTCGCTCCTCTTGGGCGATCTAGCGCAATTCGTATTTGACCCCGCCCTGGGCGAAGCCGTTGTGGAACCAGATGGCCGTTGGCTCGGCGTCATCCGGGATGATGAACACCGCCTGGACAACGGCTGTCCCGCCTGCGCGGATGTTCGCTGGAGCAGAGACGTTGTTGATCCCGATGAACTCCGCGTCCTCGCCTTTCGTCTTCGTCTTGCCATCGTCGGAGTAGCGGTAGTCGAGGCGCGCTGCATCACCCGCGACAGTCCGCTCCAGGCCGGTGCCGTTCACCACCGTCCAGCGCACCACCACGATGCGTTCGCCGCGGGCGGGCGAGATGATCTGGATAAGGTCGTCGCCGGGGTCGAACGCCTGGTTGAGGCGGACGGTGACGGCCTCGCCGCTGGACACCGTGAACGTCGTCGACTCCTGGCCGCGGCCGGCGAGGAGCTGCGCGTAGTTGACCTGCTCGGTCTGGTGCTGCGTGGCGGCGACCACGGCGGCCACGATGATCGCCGTGTAGCCCGCGCCAATAAGCCCGCCGATGAAGCCGTTGATCACGACCGACGAGTTGCCGGCCGGGCCCGCGTCGGCCGAGATGGCGTACGGCGGGTAGCGGTCGTTGAACGAAACCAGGTAGGACGTCATGCGCCAGTACCAGCGCTGCACACCAACGCTGAAGCCGAACAAACCGCGCGGGTAATTGCCGGTGAAGAGGATCGCGAACCAGGCGAGGAACGAAACGACGAAGAGCGCGAGATAGACGAAGTTCAGGACGATGGCCATGGGGAGGAGCAGCACGCTCTTCCACAACAGCACGCGCCAACGGCTGAGCTGTCCGGACGGCGGCTGTTCGAAGTCCAGGCTGACGGGGCTGTCTTCCGGCGCGAAACTGGGGAACCGGTCCGTGACCAGCAATCCGTAGGCCGCGGAACGCGCCAGGAACCCCATGCCACCCGCATTGCCGCGGAAAAGCCAGTCCGGGTACTTCTTTCGCCAGAAGACCGTCATATAGCCAACGAGTACGCCGATGTAGACGAGCTCAGCGATGATCCCCGCGGCGAGCATGACCGGGAGGAGCAGGAAGATACGGAGCAGCGTCTTCAAGCGGCTCATCCGCTCGGGATAAGCGACATCGAAGCGGGTGGGGTAGGCCTCGCGCGGCGGCGGCGTCCAGCCCGGCACCACCGGGGACTCCGGCTGTTTCAGGGCATCGGCGGCGGCGGTGGCCCGGTCATCTGGCGGCGGCGGCGGCGTGGGTTCGGCGCCGGGCGCAGGTGTTTCCCAGGCGAGGCCCGGCGTGGCGGCCGGCACTTCCGGCGCGGCTGGCGCCGAATCCGTGGGTGGCGCGGGCACAGGCGCGGGGGGCGGCTCGGCCGGAGGGGGATAGGGCCGCGGCGTCGCGGATTCAGGCTGGGCCGAGTTGTGCTCCCAGCTCCAGGGGTCCTGGCCAGGCGCTTTGGGGGCCTCTTCGCCCTCGCCGGGTGGTGTGCTCATACGGGCGCTCCCGCGGGCCAATGCGGCCCGCGGCGCAATCGTACGCTACGCGACGTTCGGTTCTAGCTCAGGCTGAACGGCGGGTACTTGTCGGTCAGGAGCAGGGCATAGGCCGTGACGCGCGTTGACCAGCGGGTGAAGCCTGCCATGAACGAATGCATGCCCGCGGGCACACTCCCGGTGATCAGCGCGGCAAGCCAGGAGATCGCGAGGATCACGATCGCGGCGACAGCCAGGATGCTGAGCACGATCAAGTGGGGGATGAGCAGGGGATAGCGGAAGAAGACGGTGACGCGGTTGCGGCCGGTTCCTTCGCCCTCGCCGGTTGTCCGGATCGGATACGCGTCATCGGCGCCCATGGCAAACGGCGGATATTTGCCGGTGAGGAGCCACTGGTACCCGGTGTACCGGTTGCTCCAGTGGAACGTGTCCATGGAGAACTTGAGCAATCCGGCCGGATATTTGCCGGTGAACAGGATGGCGAACCAGGCGAGGAAGGTGATTACCTCTACCACCGCCATGAGAGCGCTAACGATGATCCCGTGAGGGATCAGCATGAAGTAGCGGAAGAAGACGGTCAGGCGGCTCTGGGGCGCTGCCGGGTCGACGTCGAGGCCTATGGGGTATGCCGGGGCGGACATGCTCATCGGGGAACGAGCTCCTCGGCCGGCCGCGTGAAACCGGACCCGCGCCGTGGCACCGTTGTACGCCCGCTTACGCCATTGTGTAAAGATTTCCTTGCACTGATATTCGGACGCCGAATCCCCTACGCCGCCCCTCAGCGCCGCCTCCCTCGAAGCAGCTCAAGGAACTCCTCTCGGGTCATGCCTGCCTCACGGAGGATCTGAATCAACAGGTGTGGGTCAATGTCGCGGTTGCCGTGCACGGGTACAGTCGTCCAGCGGCCGTCTTGATGCTTCACCATCGTGTGGCTCCCACGCACACGTGAAACCGCAAACCCGCCGCGGGCGAGGGCTTTCAGCACCTCATCCGCGCTCACCATCGGTAGGTCCGTCATACGGCGACGCGATGCAAACCTATGAGCCTCGTCTCCGTCGGCGCCTGGTCTTCTCCCACTTCCTCCAGGCACAGCTCGATCACTTCGCGCATGTTCGCGAGCAATTCATCGAGCGTCTCAGCTTGCGAATGCGCTCCCGGCATACCTATCACGGAACCTACAAGGTACCGGTCGCCCTGCTCCACGACGACGGTGAATTCGCGCTTCATGCACTCATCCTAGCACCGCGACCGCCTGCCCGATCATCGACTCCCACATGCGGTTGCCATCGCTGCCGCCCACGAGCGCCTCTCCCGCGCGCTCGGGGTGGGGCATCATGCCGAGCACGTTGCCGCGCCCGTTGATGATTCCCGCGATGTTCCGGGAGCTGCCATTCGGGTTCGCCGAGGGCGTGACCTCACCGCTTTCGTCGCAGTAACGGAAGACGACGCGCCCGCGCAGTTCCAGTTCGTCCAGGGTCTTGTTGTCGGCGTAGTAGTTGCCTTCGCCGTGGCTGATGGGGACGCGGATGACTTCGCCGTCCTTGATGCCGTCAGCCCAGGGGGTGGAGCCACCCTCGCGGCGAAGGTGGACCCATTCGCAGCGGAACTGGAGGCTCTGGTTGCGGATCAGCGCGCCCGGGAGCAGGTGGCTCTCGCAGAGGATCTGGAACCCGTTGCAGATGCCGATGACAGGCTTGCCGGCCTCGGCGAACGCGGTCACGGCCTCCATGGCGGGCGAAAACCGGGCGATCGCGCCGGTGCGGAGATAGTCGCCGTACGAGAACCCGCCGGGCAGGACGACCGCGTCGAAGCGCGAGAGGTCGGTTTCGCGGTGCCAGAGGATCTCGGCCTGCTGTTCGAGCACGTTGTGGAGGACGTGGTAGCAGTCACGGTCGCTCCAAGTACCGGGGAAACGGATGATCGCGAACTTCATGCGGCCAGTGTAGCGGGGAGGTGGGGTTGATGCGGCTCCGACGAACCGCCAAGGACGCCAAGGACGCCAAGGAATTCGAACGAGGTTGGCCGGTGCCAGTGCATCTCCGCGGTGGAGCGACCTCATTGCACGCTGCTCCCGGATGCCCCGGCGCCTCGTGGCGTCCTTGGCGCCCTTGGCGTTCCTGGCGGTTTCGTAGCCTGGGAAGACGGCGAGAGGCCCGCAGTGCTGCGGGCCTCTCTCAAGGGGTGCGGACCCCGTGAACGGTTGGAGTCAGCGGTTGCGGACGGTGGAGGCGAGGCCCACGCCGGCGAGGCCGAGGGCGGCCGCGACGAGCATGATCTCGATGAGCGAAGCCCCGCCGATTGGCCCGCTGCCGGAGTTGCCGGCCACCGGCGCCGAAGGCGTGACGCTGGCTGGCGGCGGAGCCGTTGGCGTTGGCGCCGCGCTGGTGACGGCGAGGTCCACCGTGTTGAGCTTGTAGTTCGCCCAGCTACCGGTCTGCGAGGCCTGCTTCCCGGCGACGTAGAAGGTCACCGTCGAGCCGTCCACGCCGCAGTTCGGGCTGTTCGTCGGCTCGGAAGCCGGCGCGTCAAGGACGTAGCGGGCCTGGCCGCTGGCCATGAACACCGTGGTGGACCCGCAGGTGGCACCGCCAATGCGCGCTTCGATGAGCGTGCCAGCGGTTGCCGGCGCGCCGTCAACGGTGACGGCGCCCACGAAACGGGACGGCGGGTTTGGCGGGGATTGCGCCCCCGCCACGCTGACCACCATGGCGGCCCCAATGGCTGCCGCCACCAGGCCGGCCACCATGCGCTTGAAGCTCTTTGTGTTATGCATCGATCCCTCCTCGGTTCCCTACTCGCCCAACGTGGTCCAGGTGGTGGACCCTGAGCTGCTGATCGCTATCCAGTAGGCTTCGCCCTTCTTGAAAGCGCTGAAGTCGTTGGCGCCAGGGATGTTTGCGCTACCCGGGAACCAGCCTTCGAACTTCTGTTGTGGATTGTTGTAGTGGAATATCGCGGTGACAATCCCCGAAACGTCATTTGTCGCGCTATTGTCGGGCGATTCCAGGTTTTTGAGGGCGCCCGCGATGTCCTGGCTCTCCTTTCCGTTCCAGACGATGAGCGTCCAGCGGAAGTAGAGCGTGAAGGTGATCGTCGATCCGCTGCCGTAGGTGAAGTTGTCGGCCGAGGTGTCGGCCGTGGTGCCCAGCGCCGTGGTGACCTTCACCTGGACGACGCCGTTGCCCTGGGTGGGCGAAACTGCCGTGATCTGCGTGTCACTGACCACCGTGAACGAGGTGGCGGCGACGCTGCCGAACGCGACGGCCGTCGCGCCGGTGAAGCCCGTGCCGGTGATCGTCACCGTCGTGCCGCCGAGGATGGGGCCGCTGCTCGGGCTGATCGACGTGATCGAAGGGCCTGAACCGTAGAGGTAGTCGTCGCTGGCGCCATCGGTTGGGCTGGACCCATCAGGCCCGGTGACGACAACGTTGACCGTCCCGGCCGAATGGGCCGGGGCCGTCGCCGTGATCTGGGTGCTGCTATTCACGGTGTAGGCGGTCGCCGCGGTGCCGCCGAAGGTGACGCCCGTCGCGCCGGTGAACCCAACGCCGGTGATGGTGACCACCGTGCCGCCGGCAGTCGGACCGGCCGCGGGGCTGAGGCTGAGGACGAACGGGGCGTTCGAATACGTGTAGTTGTCGGCGGCCGTATTGGTGTTCGAGCCGATTGGCGTGGTCACCACGATGTCGACGACTCCGGCCGCGTGCGCCGGGGCGACGACGGTCAGCGAGGTGTCACTGGCCACGCTGAGCGAGCTGCCGGCGGTTCCGCCGAAGGTCACGCTCGTGGCGCCCGTGAACCCGGTGCCGGTGATGGTCACGGTGTTGCCACCGCTCAGCGGGCCGGAGCCCGGGGCCACAGCGGTGATAACCGGGAGGGCGGCGCCGTAGAGGTAGTTGTCAGCGGCGGTGTTCGCGCTCGTCCCGGAGCCGGTGGTCACGAGGACGTCGACCGTGCCGGCGAGGTGCGGCGGGGCAATCACGGTGAGTTGAGTGTCGTTGATGACGCTCACCGAGGTCCCCGCCGTGCCGCCGAAGGTCACGAGCGTGGTGCCGGTGAACCCGGTGCCGTTGACGGTCACGGTGGTCCCGCCGCCCACCGGCCCACCCGTCGGGCTGAGCGACGTGACCACCGGCAGGACGGTGCCGTAAACGAAGTTGTCCGCGGACGTATCGGTGCTCGTGCCTGACGGCGTCGTCACGGAGATGCTAACGGTGCCGGCGGCATGGGCCGGGGCAGTCGCCGTGATCTTGACGTCGGTGTTCACGGTGAAGGTGGTCGCGGGCGTGCCGCCGAAGCTGACGGCGGTGGCGCCGGTGAAGCCCGAGCCGTTGATGGTGACGATCGTGCCGCCACCAATCGAGCCGGTGGTGGGCGAAATGCTGGTGATGCTCGGCCCGGCCGCCGTGTAGGTGTAATTGTCAGCGGCGGTGTTGGCCGTTGTACCGTTGGCGGTCGTGATCGAGATGTCGACCGTGCCGGCGGCATGGGCCGGCGACACCACCTGGAGGCTCGTCGCGCTGACGTTGAAGGCGCCCGTGAGCGTGCCACCGAAGTTCACCTGGGTGACGCCGGTGAAGCCGGTGCCCGTGATGGTGACGGTGGTCCCGCCGGCTGTGGACCCTGAGGCCGGCGAGACGCTGGTGATGGTCGGCGGCGTGAGATAGGTGAAGTCATCTCCGGCGGTGTTCGTGTTCGCCGCGTCGGTGGTGACCACGATGTCGACCGTTCCGGGCGTGTGTGCCGGCGTGGTGACGTTCAACGTCGTGTCGTTCACGACAGCGAAGCTTGTGGCGGCCGTACCACCGACAGTGACCGCGGTCACCAGCGGTGTCCCGGAGGTGCCGAAGCCCGAGCCGGTAATGACGATGGCCGTTCCACCGGCAGCCACACCCTGGTTCGGGCTGACCGACGTGACGGTGGGGGCCGCCGCGAAGACTGGCAGCGCCCGCGCCGCGAATAACGCGGCGAAGAGCACAGCCATGACAATGCCGGCCCTCGCGAAGGACGGCGTGGGGAGAGTTCCTGTGCGCATTGGCAAAGCTCCTGTTTTCGGCCGGACGCGGAGCGAACCCGGCAATGGGCGGAAAGGAGAACCGCCGGACGAAGGGGCCGCCCGGCGAGAAAGGGTCAAAGCGCCGCACGCGCGCTCCGCCGTAATGTCGCAGGTGGATAACCCGCGTTCTGTAAATCCATGCATCCGGCGTGTAACAAAACCATCAAGAATGCTGAGAACTGCCTGAGATTCACGAACTCTGAACCTCGGAAGGGCCGCTCAGCGCCCCACGAGGCTTCGCCACGCTACAAGCGCAGGCTTCTCGGACCCATCGTTTTCGCGCAGCGCCACCGACTCGAACGTCACCGGCGCGCCCGCTCCGAGGTCGAACGGGAACGCCCAGAGGACGGCGTGGACGGTCGACCCTTCGAGCAGCGAGGGGAGGCGCTGGACGAACTCGAGCTGCTCCGCCGCCGAGCCGCCGTATCCGGAGCCGGGGGCGGTGCTGAGCGGACGGGAAGGCCAGCCCAGCTCGGTGAGCACGACCGGCAGGGCCGCTTTCGCGGAAGCCTGGAGGAAGTAGTCCGCCGGGATGGCCTGGGGCGTCTCGTAATCGAAGAAGGGGTAGCTGGTGAAGCCCAAGGCATCGAGCGCGCCGTCGAACTTCGCCAGCAGCTCCCACTCCGGTTGGCGGGCGTCGCTGCCGCCCGCGAGGAAGGCTTCGCCGTTCATCATCTCGAGCTGGAACACGGTGAACACGCGCGTCCCGGGCGACGCTTTCTTGGCGACGGCGTAGGCCTCGCGGTACCCGGCGGCGAACTGGTCGAAGGCTGCCGGGTCGGCCTCCCAGAGGCGGTTCACCTCGACGCCTATCGCGAGGTAAGGCGGTCGAATCGTGGTAGCGACGTTTCTCACCGTGTCCATGAAGCGCTGGCGCTGTGCCGGGTCGGCCCAGTTCACCGTAGAGCGCACGCCAGCCCCGTCGTCCCGTGTAGCGCCGAGGGCCACAACCAGCTCGATGCCCCGCGCGGCGACGGCCTGGTTGACCGAGGCGACGCCCCTCGGGACGTTCCCTTCGTCAGCGGGCGAGTCGGCCCAGTTGAGGTAGACCCCCGCGAGGTTGCCTGTCTCGCTGTACGAAGCGAACAGGCGCGCATCGTCGTCGCCGGTGGGAGCGGGGAAATGTGGCGGAATGACGCCGGCCACGCCCCAATCGGCGCCGTTGCCACTGGCGCCGGGTGGCTCGGGCGTCGAGGAAGGCGAGTCGCTGCCGCCGCCGCAGGCTGCGAGCAAGACCAGCGTCAGCGCGAGCGCGGCGGGAAGGCTGAAACGCCGCATGTGCTGGCAGTATCCCGCCGGTGGCGTCTATCGAACCAATCACAACTTCGAACCGCGGCCGTCTCCTGACTAACCCTTACGTACACGTTAGGGTATGCTGGTGGCAATGGCAGTTTTCGATTCAACCCGGCTTCGCGCGCTGACGTCGCGCCAATTCAGTTCACTCAGGATTTTCAACTACCGCGTCTACTTCATTGGGCAGCTCATTTCGCTGATCGGCACATGGATGCAGACCACGGCGCAGGCCTGGCTGGTGCTCAAGCTCACGGGCTCGCCGCTCGCACTGGGCACGGTGACCACGCTGCAGTTCCTCCCGATCACGCTGTTCACGCTCTTCGGCGGCGCCTTCGCCGACCGGTTGCCCAAGCGCCGGGTGCTGATGATCACCCAGTCCCTGGCCATGCTGCAGGCGTTTGTGCTCGGCCTGCTCGTCCTCACGGACTCCGTCCAACTCTGGCACGTGTACGTGCTGGCAGCCTGCCTCGGCACGATCAACGCCTTCGATGGCCCGGTCAGGCAGTCGTTCGGCGTTGAGCTGGTGGGGCGTGACCAACTGGTCAACGCGGTCGCGCTCAACTCCTCGATCTTCAACATGGCCCGGATCATGGGCCCGGCGGTGGCCGGCATCGCCATCGCCGCGGTCGGCATCTCCACGGCGTTCCTCGTGAACGCGGCGAGCTTCGTCGGCGTCCTCGCCGCCTATGCCATCATGCGCCCGGCGGAATTCCACAGCGCGCCACCGAAGAAGGCGGCGGGCAACGTCCTCTCGCAGGTGCGGGAGGGGATTGTCTACTCCTGGCGCACGCCGCAGGTGCTGTTCCTGTTCATCCTTCTCGCGTTCCTGGGCACCTTTGGCTACAACTTCACCGTCCTCATCCCGCTCGTCGCCGAGTTCGTGCTCCACGTCGACGCGAAGCAGTTCGGATTGCTGACCAGCGCGATGGGCCTCGGCTCGCTGATCGCCGCGCTGAGCATGGCCGCGCTCGGCCGGCTGTCCCAGCGGAACCTGCTCATCGCCGCCAGCACCTTCGTCATCCTCTTCGTCGGGGTCGCGGTTTCGAAGTCGTACTACGTGACGGCGATGCTGCTGGTGGCGCTCGGTATCGTCAGCGTGCTGTTCTCCACGACCGTGAACACGACCCTGCAGATCACGGTGCCGGACGAGCTGCGCGGCCGTGTGATGAGCATCTTCTTCCTGCTCTTCGCGGGCTCCACGCCCGTCGGCGGTTACCTCACGGGCGTGCTCGCGGAGCAGGTTGGCGTGACGAAGGCGCTGCTGGTCATGGCCAGCCTCTGTAGCGTCGGCATCGCCGCGGCGGCTTCGTACCGGCAGGTCACGGGGGCCGGCCGCCAGCCCGCGAACGTTCTCCCCGGCGAGACGGTGGAAGTGACGAACCAGCGCGTCCGGGCGTCCTGAGGGAGCCTCAGGCCAACCGCTCCACCAGGTCGATCGCACGAAGGTACTCGGCGACCCATTGGGGGTTGTGCGGGCGGCCACGACGGGTGTGTTGGTCCAGCTCGTAGACGCGCCGAAGCACCGCGCGGACCAATAACTGCGCCGCGGCCGGTCCCTCGCGGCACCAGTTTTCTGCGAGCGATTCACCGGCGCCGGCCCAGCTGATGGCGTCCTCGACCACAACCGCTTCGGCAAAGAGGGCCGGCCGCCAATAAGGCGAAAAGTCGATGACGCAGGGCGGGAAGCCGGTCGCAAACAGCACGTTCGCGGTGAAATCGCCGTGGATGGCTTGCGAGGGAAGGTCCACCGGCCGCAACAGACGTTGGAGGCGGGCGATGGCCGGCCGGTAGGGCTCCAGCGGCTCGACTACCAGTTCGCCCCAGGCGAGGCGGTCGGCAACGGCCCAGGCGTGGGTCGCTTGCCGGATGAAGGCCGGCTCCGGCTCACCGGCAAGCGCGCGGTGGAAGGCCCGGCAGGCCGCCAGCGTTTCGGGCCAGCGGCCACCGTTCGGCCCGGCAGGGTGTCCCTCGACGAATTCGAACGCCGTCCAGCCGGAGACGACCCAACCGCCGGCGCGACTCGGCGCCGGCCGTGGCACGCGGAACCCGGGGCCTTCGAGCGACGAGAAGCGGTCGCCGATCCACTGCCCTTCCGCGGGGTCGCCGGTGCGTTTGAGGACGATTGCGCCGGCGCGGAAGGACTCGCCCTGGCCGCCGGCGAGCGCCGTGACGGCGCCCTCCACTCCGAAAGCGGCAAGCACGTGTGGTGGCGGCGGATCAGCCATCTGCGGATGTTCCCTGGCGGGAGTGCATGGGAGTCGAACCCACCCGCGACCGCTCGTGCGGCCGCGCAACCGTTTTGAAGACGGCGGAAGCCACCGGGCCCCCTCCACTCCCGCGCAAACGGTAACCGGGGGTACGGGTTCGCACCACGCACCGTCCAACCACGGAGACACGAAGGGCACGGGGACAATTCACGGGATGGCCGCGGGCGACCAGAAGGATTACCGGCTGACGGCCGAGTAGATTTCCGAGAGGAACCGGCTGGGGCGGCGGTGCAGGAGTTTTGTCGTGGCGAAGCCCGCAGCCGTCGCGAGTTCGACCCACCGGCGGTAGGGCACCGGGTAGGGGACGGCCGGGTTTCCGCGCTCGACGTTGTATTCCACCAGGACCATGCGCCCGCCCGGACGCAGATGGCTGAGTGCCGCTGCCAGCGCGGACGCCCCGTCGCGCTGGAAGTGCAACGCATTCGCCATCAGGAGGCCATCCAGGGCGGGCAGGCGGAGCGTCCCCGTGAAGTCGCCGCGGAGGTAGGTGACCTGTGCCTCGGGGAAGCGGGCGCGCATCGCTCGGGCGTTTGCCTGGAGGGCGGCCTCGTCCACATCGACGGCGTAGATGCGCGAGCCGGCGGGCAGCAGGTCCGCGAGCGCCAGGGTGAACGCGCCACGCCCGGCGCCGAAGTCAGCCCAGACCTGGCCTCCACCTTCGAGGCCTCCGCGGATGAGATCCAGGTGGTCTTCGTGGTCCATCGTCTCACCTGGCCGCGCACGGCGGCCAACTTCCGGTCCTCGGTCTTCGCTAGACCTCCTGGAGGCTCCAGCTCACGTCGTTCAGCATCGCCCCGAGGACCATGATCGCGAGCGCGAGCGCGAGCCCGAGAATGCTGAAGGTCATCGACTGCATGCGCGCCTTGCGCATCTCGGCTTCGGAGACGTTTTCGCCGCGTGCCTGCGCCTCCAGGCGGTCCATCTGGCGCGGCCCGAGGATAAAGATGTGGATGCCCAGCGCCACCAGCATGACCAAGAGCAGGACCATCTTGATCGTGAAGACGACGCCGAAGCGGAGGTCCATGAAGCCCACGTCATCCGGCTGGGAATAGAAGCTGCGCCAGGTGCCGACGAGGTAGCTGCCGGCAATCACGATGAGTGCGAGACCCACCCCCCCGACGTAGCCGAACCGGCGGGTGATGGTGCGCATCGCCTTGATGCGCGTCGCCATGTCGTCGATGGTTCGCGAGGCCGGCACCCAGGCGAACGCGAGGAAGAACTGCGGCCCGACGAACAGCGCGACGCCGAGAATGTGCAGCCAGATGAAGAAGATGTGCAGGAAGTTTTCCACGAACGCCTCCGGCCGAACCCCCCGGCCCGGGTACGCGTCCCATTACACACGAACGGCGCCGTCAGCGGCCAATCGGCGGTGTCGATGCCTGACCTGCGCTTGAGCCATGGCCCGGTGCGTGGGGCGGTCGCGAAGCGGAGGCCGGGCGTTTCCTGCCGGCCGTTGGTAAACGCGCCGGTCAAGAGTTGGGATCGAGGCAGCCTTCGCGACCGACGGTTAGGGCCGCGGACCGTAAACTGGCAACCGGCCAGGCGTTTCGAGCGCCGCGCCACCTGGTGATCCATGTTTCGTTATGTATTGGCAGCACTTGCCGCGTGCGCCTGCCTGCTCCTCGCCGCCTGTGGCGGGGACGACGACAGCTCGCCCAAAGCAACGCAGTTCCCCCAGAGCAGCGACCCGGCCCGCAACATCCCGCCCGACCAGGTGGGCAAGGTGAACGCCGTGGTCGCGGGTTCCGACTGGTACGTGGGCGAGAACAACTTCGTCTTCGGCATTACGAACAGCAAGGACCAGCCCGAAGGTGGCGCCACGGCCCGCGCGACGTTCTACGACCTTCGCGACCAGGCGAACCCGAAGCCGGTGTTCAGCGTTGACGCCGTGCAGAGCGCGCCGGGCGTCGGCAAGCAGACCACGCACGTCCACGCCGACGGCGAGACGCACGTGCACGGCGGCCAGGACGACAACCGCGTGGGGTACTACGCGAAGGCGAAATTCGACCACGCCGGGTTCTGGGGGCTCGCCGTCGAAGCGACCTTGAAGGACGGCACGAAGGGCGTCGCCAGGGTTTCGTTCCAGGTCTACGCGAAGCCGAACGTCGCCGCGCCGGGCATGGCCGCGGCGAAGAGCGACAACCTGACGAAGGCCGACGTGAAGGACATCGCCGAGATCGACTCGGGCACGCCCCCGAACGACATGCACGACGTGAAAATCAAGGACGCGATCGCGAACCACCGCCCGCTGGTCATCGTGTTTTCGACGCCGGCCTTTTGCACGTCTCGCTTCTGTGGGCCGGTGAACGAAGAGGTTGAATCGCTGCAAGAGGTCTACAAGGACAAGGTTGACTTCGTGCACATCGAAATCTGGCGGAATTTCGACCAGAAGCTGATGAATCCGACAGCGAAAGAGTGGCTCATCTGGCCGGACGGTTCGTTGCGCGAGCCCATCGTGTACGTGGTGGACAAGAACGGCACGATTTACGACCGCTGGGAAGGCCCGGTAGCGCGGAACATCATGGAGCCGAGCGTGAAGGCGGTGGCGGAGGGCGGGGTGAGGTAGCGGCGGGTGGCGGGTGTGCGGCGAATCAGAGGCGAGGGCGGGAGACCTCGCTCGGCCAAGAGCGGCGTATTTTTCCACGGAGCCGAGCGTGAAGGCAGTGCCGAAGGTCGGGCCGAAGTAGGCCCGAGGCCGCGCCAAAATCAGAGGCGAGGGCGGAAGACCTCGCTCGGCCAAGAGCGGTGAAGTAGGCCCGAGTTCCGAGGCCCGAGGCCCGAGGCTGCGCCAAAACGGAGGCGAGGGCGGAAGACCTCGCTCTGTTGCAAGCGGCGAATGCGGCCTGACTACGCGGCTCTTGGCCGAGCGAGGTCTTCCGCCCTCGCCTCTGATGACTTTCAACCGATAACCATGGCGTGGTGAAGAAAGCGCTCTTCGCGCTCATCCTGCTCGCGTTCCTGGGGACGGCGCGCTGCTACAACGCGGACCTGGCTTCGGCGTTCGGCGCCGTGCCGATTGTCGGGGCAATGGTGCAGCCGCCTGATGCCGCCCCCGCCTATCTGAAGGCGGTCGGCACCCCTGCGCCGAGCACGCTGCCGGAGAGCGACCCGGCGACATGGTTCCCGGCCGAGGCGCCCGCCGACCCGTACAGCGCGGCGCTCTGGCGCGACATCAAGCTGTTCGCCACCATCGCCCAGACGCAACAGGGCTGGACGGATGCCTGCAAGAAGATCAGTGGGGCGGTGGGCGAAGACCGGACGGCCAGCCCAAAGCTCGGCGCGCTCGCCTGCAGCAGCGACCCGACCGTGACGCAGTTCCAGCAATTCGCGGTCCATTTGCTGGCGGCGCAGGCGAGCCTCGCGCTCTGGATCAAGGGCGAGAATGACGGCAGCCTCGCGGCAGTCCAGGCGCGGCAGGCCGAACTGCGCGTGTTCTGCACCACCAGCGTGGTGGCGCGGCAGGGGCCGCCGGAGACGGCCTGGTCGCAGGCCTGCGCGAAGGGGCTCGATGCCTCGTACCTCAAGGGTGACGGCCCGGCGACCTTCACTGCCCTGGGTGACGCCTACACGCTGGCCGCGAACGAGATCGCGAAGCTGGACCCGAAGGTTTCGCAGGAGCCGGGGTATTTCGGGGCGGCCGCGGCCGGGGCCACAAAAACGCCGTAGGGGGATTGGGGATTCCCGCATGGCGAGGCTTTCCGCGCGGTGCCATACTCCCCGCGCCGTGTCCAGGCCTCGTGACCGCCAGACCAACCCAATCGAAGAGGCCATGCTCGGCCTCGGGCGCGTCCAAGCGTTGTATGTGGCGGTGAAGCTGGGTATCCCGGACCTGCTTGCGGACGCGCCCTGCAGCAGCACGCTCCTCGCCAGCACCACCGGCGTCCACCCCGGCGCCTTGCACCGCCTGCTCCGCTTCCTCGCCGCCGAAGGCTACGTGGCGCTCACGGAGGACGGCCGGTTCGCGCTGACCGCCCAGGGCGAGCCGCTGACGACGCGCTCGAAGAGCGGCATGGCCGAGTACGTGCTAAGCACGGCCACGCGCGGCTGGGAGGTCTGGAGCCACCTCCCGCATTCGGTTGAGACAGGGCAGCCGGCGTTTGAGCGCGTGTTCGGGCGGAGTTACTTCGCCGAGCAGCGGGAGAACGGGGAGTCGTTATCGCGCTTCGACGCGGCACTGGCGCCTTCGGCCGCGGAAACGGGCAAGGCCCTGGGCGCGATCCTCCAGCCAGCGAGGTGCATCGTCGACCTGGGTTGTGGAAGCGGCGAAGTGCTCTACGCCCTCTTGCGAACGTGGCCCGCCGCGCGAGGGCTCGCCTTCGATGCGCCGGCAGTGCTCGAGCTGGCGAGACTTCGCGCGGAACGGGCGAAGGTCCACGAGCGAGTGGAGTTCGTCCCGGGTGATTTCCTGGCCCACGTCCCCCCCGGCGGCGATCTCTACATCCTCTCGCTCGTCATCCATGATTGGGAGAACGCGGACTGCCTGCGGCTGCTGCGGAACTGCCACGCCGCCATGGCGCCAGGCGCGCGGCTGGTCATCATCGAACAGTTGATGCCCGAGGACCCGCGCGAGTCCCCGCGCGTCGCGCACGCGGACCTGGGCATGCTGGCGATGACCGGCGGTCGCGAACGGACGCTGGCCGAATACCGCTCGCTGCTCGAACGCGCGGGCCTGCGGTTCGACGGCGCGCGTGCGCTGAAGACGCGCCGGGAGGTCGCGGTGATCGAGGCGAGCCGGGGGCTGTTGTAAATGACGAACGACGAACGACGAACGACGAACGGCGGACGATGGTCCCGCGGTCGCATCATCGCAGCAGGAATTGGGTTCGCGATCGGCCTGCTCTTGGCCGTTGCCCGTTTGGGCCGCTTCTAGTCGGAGCACCCTGACGAGTGCTGCTGGCTCATTGCCGGCCAACCGCGTCGCTGTCGCTCAGGGCTAGTCATGTCGACATAGGAAATACCCAGAGAGGGACGGATCTTGCCAGCGCCCACATTCATGCAATGGTTTTGGATCGTCGGGATCGATGGCGCGGTGCTCGCTTCGGCGGGCGCGATCGCGTTTGCGCTGTTCCGCGCGCGGCACCGGCTGTTCGCCGTGCTTACGCCACTGCCGTTTCTCGTCCCCATCGGCCTCGGGCTGTGGGCGCTGCATGCGGAGATGGACGAAGAGGCCTGTCAGCCCGACGAGTGGTTCTGCTTCACTCCGGTGTTCGTCCACTGGGCGATGTGGGTGGTGGGCTGGGTGATCGCCCTGGTCCTCTTGACCGTGCTCGGGTTCTTGGCAGTCGTGTTCGGGTGGGCCGCCCCGGCGGGATTCCGGTTCCTCCGTAAGCAGCGAGCGAACGCTCCTCAGTGAGCGCATCCGCGGCGTTGTGGACGGCGGTGTTCGCGCTGATGCAGACAGCGATCGTGGCAGGCGTGGGCGCGCGGCTGTGGCTGGCGGCACACCGCGGCTATGCGTGCGTGGTCGGGGGGGCACTTTCAGTACCGGTGCTGTTCGGGCTGGTTTCCGCCTTCGGCGCGGATGGGGGCAACGCCTTCTGGTACGTAGTCGGTTCCGCGGCGGGGCTGGTAATCGCCCTGCCAGTTGTGGGACTGACCGCGTTGTTCGCGGTGGCGCGTTCTGCCTCGACACGGCGCCGGTGAGAGCGGCCGACCGCGTCGCCCTTCCCGGGAAGGGCTCCGGGCTAGCAATCCTGTTAGAAGAATGGGAACTCGGCGGGGAGGCCCATCTCCACGCGGCCGGCGGCTTCGTAGGTGAACTGGCTGATCATCACGTGAGCGGCGGCCATGTGGATGTCGCGGAACTGGCGTTCGAGCGGGGTGTTCTGGAATAACGCCGAGGTGCCCATCGCGCTGTGCAGCAGGTCGACGGCGTGGACGCTCGAACGTGCGGCGTTGCTGGTGGCGAGGCGGACGCGAGCGCGCAGCTTCGGGTCCGTGGCGCCGGACTGGGCCTGGTCCCAGAGCGCCTGGGTCTGCTGGTACATGTAGTCGCGGGCCGCGGCCACGGTGACGATTGCTTCGGCGACAACGCCCTGCACCCGCGGCGTTTCGCGCAGCGGGCGGTCCGACCCGTAGCCGACTTTCTTCTCGGCGATGGCGATAGCGGACGTGATCGCGCCCCGGGCAACGCCGATGGCCTGCGCGCCGTGGTTCACGAATGTGCACATCGGCACCTGGTAGAGCGGCCAGTCGCTCAGCGCGGGGTCGACCAGCATCTGGAAGCCGCGGTCCGCCGGGACGAAGGCTCCCTTGACCTCGAAGTCGTTGCTGGCTGTGCCGCGCAGGCCGGTGGTGTGCCATGTGTCGTGGATGGTCACTTCGCTGCGCGGGACCATGAGCATGCGGCTCTTGTGGTTGCCCTGCGCGTCCCGGATCGGCTCATCGCCGTCGAAGAGCATGCATTCCGCACCGAACCAGTCGGCGTGGCTGCTGCCGCTGGCGAAGGGCCAGCGCCCGGTGACGACAAAGCCGTCGCCCTGCTTCACCCCGCGACCGGTAGGGCGGGCGGTGCTGCACAACACCTGCCCGTTACCCCAGACCTCCAGCGCACGAGGGACCGGCAGGAAGCCCGCGAACCCGGCGTTCTGCTGCGCGATCATGACGCACCAGCCGGCGGAACCGTCGCCGCAGGCAACTTCCTCAACGACCTTCGCGGCGGTCACCGGGTCCGCCTGCAGCCCGTCGCGGTCCGTCGGGATGGGGAGGTGGAAGAAGCCGGCCGAGCGGAAGGCTTCGACCAGTTCCGGGAGGAGGCGGCGCTCGCGTTCGATCTCGGGCGCGAGCTCTTCGATACGCGGGACCAGGGCGGTGGCGGCGGCGATGGGGTCAGCGTTTGCGGCAGGTGCTGGCATGGGACTCCTCGACGAGGGGTAGCGGACTGGGGATAGCAGATTGGGGATTGTAGATTTCGGATTGGGGATTGGCGAGAGGCAGGTACCGGGTACCGGGTACCAGGTACTTGTACCCGGATGGGTGCCTGCTGGCGCACCCTCCCGCGCACATTAGAATGCGTCCCCGGAGGGTTGTCCCATGGCTTCAGGTCCACTTGCAGGCGTCAAAGTGCTCGAATTCACCCAGATCATCGCGGGGCCGTTCTGCGGCATGCACCTCGCGGACATGGGGGCGGAGGTCACGAAGTTCGAGCCTATCGCCGGTGAGCCCTGGCGGCTGATCGTGGAACTCGTGCCGAAGGAGTCGCGCACGTTCGCCAGCCTCAACCGGGGCAAGCGCGGCGTGGCGATGGACATGGCCCGGCCCGAAGCGCAGGAGGTCATCCACTCGCTGGTCAAAGACGCCGACGTGGTCATCATTAACTACCGTCCCGGCGTGGCCGAATCCCTCCGCATCGACTACCCGACGCTCAGCGCGATCAACCCGGACATCATCTACTGCGAGAACACGGCTTTCGGGAAGAAGGGGCCCCTGGCGAAGCGTGGCGGCTACGACATCGTGGTCCAGGCGCTCACCGGCCTGATGGCCGGCGAGGCGAAGCTCGACGGCGACGTGCCGACCTACGTCTATCCCGCCATCGGCGACTACGCGACCGGCATCCAGATGTCGAACGCGATCTGCGCGGCCCTCTTCGCGCGCGAGAAAACGGGCAAGGGCCAGCGCATCGACTGCACGCTCATGGGCACCGCCATCGCCATGCAAACGAGCCAGTTCACCTGGTTCGACATGTTCGACAGCGAAGTCATCCCGCCGATGCTCGATGACCTGAAGCAGGCGCGTGCCGAGATGAAGTCGTTCACCGAGCAGGTGGACGTCCAGAAGAAGTACCGCCCGGCGGCGCCCGGCAACATCTACTACCGCGTCTACCAGACGAGCGACGGATTCATCGCCGTCGGGGCGCTCAGCCACGCGCTGCGGCTGAAGGTGCTGGCCGCCACCGGCATGAACGACCCGCGCTTCCTGCCGGATGGTTCGTTCGTGATGCAGCCGGAGGGCTGGGAGGTGCGCGGGCCGCAGCTGGTGCAGGAAGCGGAGGCGCTCTTCCGCTCGAAGACGACCGAGGAGTGGGGCGCGTTGTTCGAGAAGCACGGCGTACCGGCGGGGCCGCTCTACTTCATCGAAGAACTGTTCAACCACCCGCAGACGATGGCGAACGGGCTCCAGGTGGAGATGGACCACCCGCTGCTGGGGACGATGAAGCTCGTGGGGCCGCCGTTTCAGATGTCGGAGACGCCGCTGGCGGCGCAGTTCCCGAGCCCGATGCTCGGCGAACACACCGACGAAGTGCTGGCCGAAGCCGGGCTCAATGGGGCGCGGATCGACGAGTTGCGTGCGGCGGGAGTCATTCTTTAGCCCTGGTGGGGGTTGCGTCCCCCGTCACATCGCTTAGGCTCGCACACGATGGAACGCGCGCCACTGCCGCAGGCGCAGCGAGCCGAGACGCTCGTGCGCATCGCCGGGCAGGCACGTTATGACGTGCCGCTCTCCCGGACGCTTCATGCCCTGGCGGAAGCGATCGTCGCCGAGACGCGGGCTGAAGCGGCCGGCATGGCGTTCATCGATCCCGAGGCGCTGACCACCATCGAATCGGGGACGTGCAACCTCCCGTTCGGCTACATCGCGGCCATGGACCAGGCCCGCCGCCACCCGGGCCGCGCCGCCCTCTTTCGCAACGCAGTCGCGGAGAACACGCCGTGGATCCAGCGGGACACCCGCGCCGAGATGGGGGCCGACCCCGCCTATGCCGATGTCCTGCACGTCGTCCGGCAGTTGCCGCCGACGCTGGTGGCGAGCCCGTTCGCCTTCCGGCCGGAAGCAGTCGGGCTGATCTACCTCTACTACTCGGACGCGATCGAGGTGGACGAGGAGGAGATCGAGTTCGCGCGCGCGATTGCCCGCCAGGCCGCGCCAATCATGGACAACGCGTGGCTGCACAACCAGGCGCAAACGCGGCTGGCCGAACTCGAAGCCCTGTTCCGCGCGGACGAAGCGCTCCGCCGCTCGCTCAAGCTGGACGATGTCCTGCAGGCGATGTGTGAGCTGGCGATCGACCTCCTCGGCGCCGACTCGGCGTTGGTGGCGGCGTGGGGCGAGGATGACCACCTCTCGGTGCGGGCCTCGCGCGCGCTGGAACCGCACCACCTGGCGCTTGTCGACCGGGAGCTCCGGGACCGGACGCGGGAGACGATGGCGACGCTGGCGCCGGCGCTCGCCCTGATCGAAGACGTGCGGGGACACGAGCCGATGGCCGAAGCGGTGCGCCACGCCGGGTTCATGGCGAGTCTCGCGGAGGTCCCGATCTACACCGCGCAGGGCCTCTTCGGCTTCTTCAACGTGGGGTTCCGCACGCGGCAGACGTTCACGCCCGAAGACCGGCGGCGGTTCGATGCGTTCATCACCCGCGCCTCGCTCGCGATCGAAAACGCGCTGCTCTTCGAACAGGCGCAACTGGCCGCTTCGAACGAGGAGCGCCAGCGGCTCGCGCGCGACCTGCACGATTCGGTTTCGCAGGCGCTCTACGGCATCGCCCTCGGCGCGCGCACCGCCCGGAAGCGCCTCGGCGAGGGGGCGGATCCGGCGCTGGCCGAGCCGATCGACTACGTCCTGAGCCTCGCCGAAGCCGGCCTGGCCGAAACCCGGGCGCTTATCTTCGAACTCATCCCGGAGTCGCTGGAGACGCAGGGGTTGGTCGTGGCGATCGAGCGGCAGGCGGCCGCCATCCGCGCGCGCCACCAGCTCGATGTCCAGGTCTTCGCGAAAGACGAGCCCGAACTGCCACTGCGGACCAGGGAAGCGGTCTACCGCATCGTCCAGGAATCCCTGAATAACATCGTCAAACACGCGGGCGCGAGCCACGTCCGCATCGACCTTGCGCAGGCCGGTGGCCGGGTGACGGTGACCGTCCGCGACGACGGGCGAGGATTCGACACCGGCGGGACCTTCCCCGGCCACTTCGGGTTGCAGTCCATGGCGGAGCGGGCAACGCGCGCGGGCGGGGCGTTCGCCGTGGAAAGCGCGCCAGGCGCCGGCGCCACCATCAGCGTGAGCGTCCCCGGGGCCGGCCGGGATTGAGTCGATAGACAAAAGGCCAACGGCTAACGGCCAACGGCCAAAGAGCGTTGAGCCGCGGGCGAGCCCGCGGACTTTCGTCACTTCTCCTGGACCATTTCGCCCGTCCAACCTGAGAATCGGCCGTGAAAAGACATAAACAACTGGCCATAAAGTTGACGTTGGGGTTAGAGTGCGCGGTGGCGACCCGGTGAAGTAAGTGGCACTGGAACAACCAGGCACGGCCGGGCGTTGGTGTTGCAGGGGAGGTCTCACCGTGCGGATGAGGACAGATACGGGGCCCGGGCTGGGCCGGATCGCGGCGCTGATCGCCGTCACGCTCCTGGGCGCGCTTGGCGCGGGATTGGGAGTACGCCAGGCTCACGCCGTCGGTGAAGGCGTATTCGCCTTCGCGACGACCGGCACCACGGTGATGGAAGGCCAGACAGCCTTCATCACGATCAACCGGACTGGCGGCACCAGCGGCGCGCAGACGGTGAATCTCACGGTCACCCCAAACGGCAGCGCGAGCTACGCTGACATCGGCGGGTACGGCAACGGTGGCCTGACCACGGTCTCGTTCGCGAACGGGCAGTCGAGCCGGACGATCGACGTTTCGACGCCCGGCAGCGGCCTGCCAACGGCCGACGACGGCTCGAACCAGGGCGTGCGCACGATTACGTTCGTGATCAGCGGCGTGACCGGCGGCGGCACCGTGGGCGGGCAGAACACGCACACGCTGACCCTGAACGACAACGACGGCAATCCGACGTACAGCTTCTCGCTGGCCAGTTCGAATGTGACCGAAGGCACCGGCGGCGGCAGCCAGACGGTCAACATCGCCGTCGTCCGCTCCGGGGCAACCGCCGGCACGTCCACCGTCCAGTGCCTGGATACCAACACTGGCACTGCCACGGGTGGCGGGACGGATTACACGCTCAATACCCAGACCGTGACGTTCGACCCCGGCGATACGAGCAAGAACTGCCAGCTCACCGTCGTGCGCGACGGCACCCAGGAGAGCAACCAGACCGTGATCCTGGGCTTTGGCTCGTCAACCGGGTTCGCGGGCGGCGTGGGCAGCAACCCGACCCACACACTCACCATCATCGATGACGACGGCACCGGGACTGTCCAGTTCGAGTTCGCTTCGTACACCGCGAACGAGAGCGGCGGCATCGCCAGCTTCACGGTCACCCGCAGCGGCGGCAGCAACGGCTCGCTCAGCGCCTCCTGCTCCACAACCGCGGGCAGTGCCACGGCGAACCTGGACTACACGCCGGTCTCCAACCAGTTCCTCTCCTGGGGGAACGGCGACACGACCACCGAGACCTGCGACGTCCAGATCCTCACGGACGGCACGATCGAGGGCCCGGAGACCTTCGGCCTCATCCTGACCGGCTCGAACATCGGCGGGCAGAACACGGCCACGGTTACGATCCAGGACGACGACGGCACGGGCTCTATCCAGTTCAGCGCCAGCTCGTACAGCGGTGTGGAGAACGGCGGCGCGATCACCGTCACGGTGACGCGCACCGGCAACTCGCTCGGGCAGGTCGCCGTTGACGTGGCGACCACCGTCTCCGGCAGCACCGCCACGGCGAACGTCGATTACGTCCCGGTCAGCACCACGCTGGTCTGGGGCAACGGCGACGGCACCGTGAAAACGTTCACCGTCACCCCGATCGACGACGCCCTGATCGAGGGCTCCGAGGTGGTGAACGTCGTCCTCAGCAACGTCTCAGGCGGCGCCTCCATCGGTTCGCCGTCGACCGCGCAGGTCATCATCACGGACAGCGAATCGCCGAATCCGACGATCACGCTGCTTTCGCCCGCCTCCGGGACCATCCTGGGCGGCACCCTGGTGACGATCTCGGGCTCCAACTTCGTGAGCGTCTCGCTGGTCACCTTCGGCGGCTTCGCCTGCGGTTCCGTGAACGTGATTTCGAGCGCGATGCTGACCTGCGTCACGCCTGCCCACGTGGCGGGCACGGTCGAGGTCATCGTCACCGCCCTGACGGGTTCGAACACCACCGTCGGCACGGCGAACGACTACACCTACACGGGCGGGCCAACCGTCACGTCGCTGAACCCGGCGACCGGCCCGGCCACCGGCAACACGGTGATCACGATCACCGGGACGAACTTCACCGCGAGCGGGATGGTGGTGAAGTTCGACACGACGTCGGCGGTCTTCTCGTTCATCGACACCACCACGATCGTGGCCGTCGCCCCGTCCCATACGGCCGGGACGGTGGACGTGACGGTGACCACGCCGGGCGGCACGAGCCCCAACACGGCCGCTGACGACTACGTCTACACCGGCAGCACAGCCCCGGTGATCACGCTGCTTTCGCCGGCCAGCGGGCCCGTGGGCACGACGGTGATCATCGCCGGCTCCGGCTTCACCGGCGCAACGCTGGTGACCTTCGGCGGGATCGCAGCCACCTACACCGTGAACAGCGACGCCCAGATCACGGCGTCCGTCCCGGCGGGCACCCCGGCGGGCACGGTCGACGTGCGGGTCACCACCGGCTCCGGCACCAGCCCGAACACCTCGGCGGACAACTTCACCAACACCTCGGCTTCGCCGACCATCACCTACACCCTCTACTTCCGCTTCACGCTGATCGTTTGGACCGGCCCGAACGGCATCTCCGCCCTCGCCGCCCTGCGCGGGCAGGAGAGCCCGGACAACCCGGCTACGAACAACGTGTCGACGCTCGTCGGCGCCATCTGGCGGTTCGACGCCACGACTCAGACGTTCAAGGGGTATTTCCCCGGTTCGGACGGGGTGCCCGGCGCGAACGACTTCACGACCCTGAGCACGGGCGTGGGCTACTTCGTGGCCCTGCTCAACCCGGGCACCGTCACCTGGACGACGCTGGGGGCGAATTAGCGGGCTACCCGTTGGCCGTTGGCCTGACGGCTGACGGCGAATGGCCCTTGGCGCCTTACACGGTAGCGTGTAAACTCCTTGGCATGGCTGGCGCCCGTGACTTGCGCCCCTGGACGGCGGAGCGGATCGCCGCGCTGCGCGCCGAACTCGGCCTCACCCAGGCGGAATTCGCCGGGGAGCTGGGCGTCCGCCAGCAGACGGTCTCCGAATGGGAAACGGGGCGCTACCTGCCGCGTGGCGCCAGCTCGCGCATGCTCGGGCACATCGCGGAGCAGCGCTCCGCCTACAACGCCGGCCGCGGCGACGAGACGTGACCGCCACTGCTCCGCTGCCCGCGGGCGAAGCCGGCCTGGCCGCGCGCTGGGCCGCTGGCATCGCCGGCCCGCTCCGCCTCGAAGATGGGCGGACGCTCAAGGTCATCTTCCCCGGCATCCCCGGCGGGAGCAGCGGCCCCGACTTCCGTGGAGCCATCCTCGAGGCCGAAGGTGACCTGCTCCGCGGGGACGTCGAGGCCCATCTCGTCGCCAGCGGCTGGCGCGCCCACGGCCACGGCCGGGACCCGGCCTACGCCGGCGTCGTCCTCCATGTGGTAGGGGCGAACGATGAGCCCGGCGCCCTCACGGCGCACGCCTCCGGCCGGCTCATCCCCATCCTCGTCCTGCCCGCCCCGGTAGGCCCCCCGCTGGCCTTCACCCCGCCCTGCGTGTTCGCCACCGCCCGCGGGCTGGAGCCGGGTCCGGCGCTCGACCGGCTGGGCCTTCGCCGCCTGCGCATCAAGGCCGCGCGCGCCGCGCCGCTGGTCGCCGCCCACGGCGCGGGCCAGGCGCTCTACGCCCTCCTCCTCGAAACCCTGGGCGGGCCGGCCAACCGCGAACCGTTCGCCGCCGTTGCCCGCCGCCTGCCGCTAGCCGCCCTGCTCGAACTGGCCGAGGGCGGTGACGCGCCGCGGGCGCTCGCCCTCACCTCGCACCTCAAGGGAACAGCGGCCGGCCTGGTGCTGCGCCGGGCCGGCCGCCGCCCGATGGCCTCACCCTCGCGGCGGCTCGAGACGGCCGGGGAGTTGCTCGCCCGGCTCTGGCCCGAGGGCTCGGGGCCCGGTTGGCCCGCCCTGCTCCCACCGGAAGAAGCTGTCCGCGCACTCCGCCGGGGACCGGCCGGCCCATCGCTCGGCATCGAGTGCCTCGTGAACGCCGTCCTCCCGGTCGCGCTCGCGGCCGGGGAGTGGCCGGAAGCGGCGGTCGAGCAGGCCTTCCTCGCGCTGCCCAGCCCCGGCACCTACGGCCGCCTCAAGCCGCTCGAACGCTGGCTGGCCGGCAGCGGCGCCAGGCCGTTCCCCGGAGCGGGGCGGCTCCAGGGCGGCCTCCTCCTGCACGCGGACTACTGCTCGCGGGGGAGGTGCGGGCAGTGCCCTTTATCGAGTTGAAAGTGGAAAGAGGAAAGAGGAAAGTGGGCGACGTCTGGGTTGCCGGCCGGCGGGTTGATTGCGGTCCCGTTCTGGTTTGAGGCGAAGTGGAAAACAAAGTGGCGACGCTGGGCTTGCCCCGATTTGACGGACAGTGTTGTTCAGGCAGCGGGTGCCTGGGATGGTGTGGAGCCGGCGATTGGTGGCCGATGGCGGAGTGGAGCCGTTGGCGATTGTAGAAGACTTCGATGTATTCGAAGACGGCGGTGCGAGTCGCCTCGGGAGTCGTCATCGGCGCGCGGTAGACAAGTTCTTGCTTCAGGGTGGAGAAGAAGCTCTCGGCGACAGCGTTGTCCCAGCATTGGCGTGGGCGGCTAAGCGATTGCCTGATGCCGTGGCTGGCGAGGGCCGCGCGGAATGCTTCGGAGGTGTACTGGCTGCCACGGTCGGAGTGGAAGACGAGACCCGGTGCAGGCTTTCGCTGGACGACTGCCATCCTGAGCGCCTCGAGGACGAGGGTTGTCCGCATGTGGTTGGCGACGGCAAAGCCAACGACCCGCCTGCTCGCCAGGTCGATGATGACGGCGAGGTACGCCCAGCCCTTCCAGGTGCGGATGTAGGTGATATCACTCACCCACGCCTCGTCACGCCTGAGCTGCTGCGGGTCGAAGCGGCGTTGCAGGAGGTCTGTCCCGGTTGAGGCCCCATCGCCGATGGTGGTGCGACGTGAACGGCGCTGGTGGCGTCCTGCCAGTCCTCGGCTGGCCATCAGCCTGGCCACGCGCTTCTTGCTCGTCTGTACACCCTGGCGCTGGAGCCGCTGCTGCACCCTCGGCGCACCGTAGGTCCCCCGGCTCTCCTGGTGGGCTCGTTGGATGAGTTCGCTCAGTTCCTCGTCACGCTGCTGGTGGACCGCCGGCTTCGGGGCGGTCCAGGTGTAGTAGGCGGACCGGGAGACCGAGAGCAGTTGGCATGCCCGCACGACGTTGCCCGCCGCAGCCTTCTCCGCCGCAATGAAGGGATACACCTTCACCGGGTCTCCTTTGCGAAGAAAGCCGTTGCACGCTTCAGGATGTCCCGCTCCTCACGCAGGATGCGGTTCTCCCGCCGGAGGAAGGCCAGTTCTTCCCGCTCCGTCGTCGTCAGTCCTTCCCGGTTCCCCGCATCCACCTCCGCCTGGTGCACCCAGCGCTGCACGGCCGATGGCGTCAGGTCCAGTTCCCGCGCGATCTCGCCGATGCTCTTGTCCGTCGTCCGGAACAAGCCAACCACCTCGGCTTTGTATTCCGGCGTGAACTCCCGCCGTTTCCGCTTCCCTGTCATAAAGACACCTCCCGGGCTTCGTCGCCCTATCTTTGGTGTCCGTCACTTCGGGGCAAGCACGTCTCACGTCTCACCCTCTATCCTCTACCTCAGCCCCAGCCTCACCAGTTGGTCGTCGGGCGCCTCGATCGCGATGAGCGCCTGGCGCAGCTTGTCCGCGAGTTCACGTTCGAGCGGCCGGCCCGCGAGGTTCTCCTCCTCGGCCGGATCCTTCTCGGGACGGTAAAGGTAGTTCCCCGAGAACCGGGTGCTTGCCCAGTGGGGGAGCATGTCACCGGGTTGGAACGGCTGGCGGATGACTGGCACCCGCGTGCCCGGCATGCGGTCAAGGAAGGCACGCTCGTCCGGTTTCGGCAGGTTCGGCGGCGCGTTGGGAATGTGGACCGGCATGGTGGTCCAGCGGTTGCTCCACATCGAGATGGGGAAGTTCCCGTCCTCAGGAGCGCGCGCGTACTTGGCTTCGTTGTCCACCAGGTGCACTTCACGACCCCACACGCCGAGCAGCGCCCACTCCCGCACGGCTTTCGCCTCTCCCGTGATGAGCGGGACGAGTGACTTGCCGTGGATGCGGTGGCCAGGCTCCACCCCGAAGATGTCGCAGAGCGTGGCGAAGATGTCGACGCTGGTGGTGAGCGCTTTCGAGGCGCCCGCTTCCACGCCGGGCCAGCGAATCATCAGCGGGATGTGGCCGAGCGGCTCGTAGATCGGCACCGCCGGCTTGCCCCAGATGTCGCGTTCGCCCAGGTAATGCCCGTGGTCCGTGCAGAGGATCACGGCCGTTTCATCGAGGACGTTGTTGCGTTCGAGGGCATCCATGACCTTGCCGAACCACTTGTCGATCATCGTGAGCTTGCCGCCGTACTGAGCCCGGACCTGGACCGCCTGGCGTTCGTTCAAGACGCCTTTGCGCTGAGCGGCGGCGTGGTACGGCGGCCAGATGAGGTGCGCGCCCTCCCACGTGTCGTCGTACATGCTGGCGTAGGGCTCGGGGGTGTCGAAAGGCTCGTGCGGGTCGAATTCGTCGATGAAGAGGAAGAAGCGGTCGTGGGCGCCGGCGTTTTCGTCGACCCACCTGGCCGCGGCCGCCATGGTCTTCGGGCCGGGGAAGTCCTCCTCGCCGCGGAAGTAGCCGCGCGAGCTGTCGTAAGGCATCCAGCCGCGTCCGAAACCCGGTGCGCCCATCCAACTCGGGTCAGGGCGAGTCTTCCAGAGGTCACCTTCGTGCCCGCGCTGGTAGTCCCAGGCGCTGAAGTCCGTGTGGTAGTTCTCGCCGCCGAGCTCGAAAAGGTGGGGGTGGTCTGAGATGAGCTGTGAGACCACGCCGGCGCGGTGAAGGTGATAGGTAATTGCGTCTTCCCAGATTTCGATGGACCCCCATGGCCGCCAGAGGAAATCGAGCGCGCCGCACAGGATGTCGTGTCGCGCGGGCATGCAGGGGAGCGAACCGGCGTAGTGCTTCTCGAAGCGCAGCGCGTTTGCGGCGAAGGCATCCAGGTTGGGTGTGGCGAACTCCTTCCCGCCGTAGCTACCGAGCATGTGCCGGTTCAGGCTGTCCAGCAGGACCACAACGACGTTCCTGGGGCGGGCGGGAATGGCGGGGCCGGGGGCGTTTTCCATGGCGTGGGAGTCTACGCCATCCGGGGCGGGCGAACTGGCGGGTGGAGCTGGATGCAGCGGGGCGCCCACTCAGTCCTCAGTACGCCGCCACGGATTAGGGTGTCTGAATTGCTGAGTAAGTGATCGATAGGGATA
>JAXLXA010000018.1:0-74411 GCA_046328215.1 Dehalococcoidia bacterium
CGCTACTTCGATGTGAGCGACGTCTCGTTCCTGGACGTGTTTTCGGTGGGCATGCACTGGTCGTTCTTCGTCGCGCCGTACGCGATGGCGGTGGCGGTGTTCTGGCGGAAGCGGGCGCTGTTCCCGCGCTACGTGGGTGTCGTGGTGGGGACGATGTATCTCGGGCTGCTGCTGTTCTTCCTGCTTCCGACCTCGCCGCCGTGGCTGGCATCTCAGCATGGCCAGCTCGACGGTGTGTACCGGGTGATGGACTTTGTCGGCGGCAGCGTGGACAAAGACACCTATCAGTCGTTCTATGCGTCGCTCGGTGAACCGAATTCCGTAGCCGCCATGCCGTCGATCCACGAGGGCGTCACGTTCGCGATGTTCCTCTGGGCGCGTGAGTACTCGCGCCGCTGGTCGTGGGTATTGCTGGCCTACTCGGTGCTGATGGGCGTGAGCCTGATGTACCTCGGCGAGCACTACCTGCTGGACCTGATGGGTGGCATTGCGTGCGCGCTAATCGCGTGGTGGGCGACGCGACGGTATGTGCGGGAGCCCTCCTAAGCGCAGAGCTTGCTCACCGCCGCGAGGACGCGGTCGCCTTCGCAGGGCTTGACGAGGAAGTCCCGGGCGCCGCTCTTGACTGCCGCGAGGACGATCTGCTGCTGGCCAAGGGCGGTGACCATGGCCACGCGCGCCTGGGGGTCATGGGCGCGAATCTCCCGGAGCGCGGTCAGCCCGTCCATCTCTGGCATGGTGATGTCCATGAGGACCGCGTCCGGCCGCGAGGCCTTGTACTTCTGGACAGCCTCCAGGCCATTTTCGGCCTGGATGACTTCGTACCCTGCTTCGCTGAGGATTTTCGACATCCGCATCCGCATGAACGCCGCGTCATCGACCACGAGAATTGTCGTCATGAGAGGCCTCCCTACAGTTCCCTGGCCGGTGAAGCCGCGGTGCGGACGAATGATTCGCCGGTGGCCGGATGCAACTCGAGCGCGCTGTTTGTTGTGCCGCCAACATCCGTTGCGGCCGGAGAGAGCCTGTGTCGCTTCGACCGTTCGTTGATTGCATCGGCATTGCGGCCGCCACTCTTGAACGTTCCGGCATTCGCCGGGCCGAGAACCGCATTGGAAGGTGGGGCAGTCATGCGGCCACCCTGCGCAGGCGAACGAGGGACACCGGATCGGGCGCGACGATGATCAGGCCCGCGGTGCGGCCGGAGCGGTCTTCGAAGATGGCATCCATCATGACGACGTCGTCGCCTAGAGAGAGGACGTCGGCATACACCGTCTCGACCAGGGTGATCGCTATGTCGTTGATCACGGTCGGCGGACTGGCGTGGAGGATGAGGTTGGCATGGTCAGCCAGGGCGTTGATGAAGGCGGACCCGACGATGTTTCCCAACTCGCCGACGGCAGACTCCGTGAGCTCATCTCGTTCGCTGCTCGCGCCAACGCGCCGGCCGCACATGAGGTCCACGCATTCGAGCGCGCGCTTCACGGGAAAGAGAAGCATCACGTGACCGGTCAAGTCGCCGGAAATCGAGAGGTACGCGCCCAGCACGATGGATTCTTCGCCGCCGACGGCGTCACAGGCGTCGGCTTTGCTGCCCTTGCGGACGCTGGGGACGTGGATCTGGATTTCCTGGCCCATGAGGCCAGTGAGGGCGCGGCCGGCGCGAAAGGCGCCGTCCCTGGCCACCGTCGTCAGCGCCTGGATCAGTTCATCGTGCATGGGGAGTGCTCCTATGGAAGGGCCGGATCAGGCGGACGCAAGCGCCGTTTCGTTGATCAGGCTGGCGGTATCGACAATCAGGCCGAGTGACCCGTCGCCGAGGATGGTGGTGGCGAGGGTGAGGGGAAGTTCGATGATGACCTCCGATCCCTTGCCCGGCGTGCTGTGGACGGTGACCTGGCCGTTCAGGCGCTCGACATTGTTGCGGACGATATCCATGCCGACGCCGCGGCCGGAGACATCGCTGAGCGTCTCCGCGGTCGAGAGACCGGGGAGGAAGATCCACTGGATGGCCTCGTCTTCGCTGGCGGACTCGGCGACTTCGCGAGACAAGAGGCCACGTTCGACGGCCTTCTGGCGCAGCCGGCGCGTGTCGATGCCCTTGCCGTCGTCTTTCACGGAGAAGTAGATATGGGTTCCCTGGTTCCAGACCGTGACGGTTACGGCGCCCGCTTCGGGCTTGCCGAGGGCGCGGCGGACTTCAGGGGTTTCGATGCCGTGGTCCACGGCGTTCCGAAGGAGGTGCACCAGCGGGTCCGAAATCCCCTCGATGACGGACCGATCAAGTTCGGCCTCTTCGCCGCTGGTGAAGAGTTCGACCATTTTGCCGCAGGATACCGCCACATCGCGGACCAGCCGGGGGAGGCGCGTGAGCGCGCTGCGCACGGACAGCATCCGGCTGCGCATGATCTGCTCTTGCAGCTCACCAGTGATGCGCGCGAGGTGGGCCGTGGTCTCCTCGAAGTCCTCGATGATCCCGGTCATCCTTGCGTCCCTGGGGATGGCCGCGAGTTGATCCCCGATGTCCTGCAACCTTGTCCGGTCGATGACGAGCTCGCCGACGAGGTTCATCAAGCCATCGAGGCGCTCCACATCGATGCGGACGGACCGGGCGGACGCCTTCCTCGGCCCGTGGGCCGGTTCGTTCAGCGTTTCCACCAGGGCGAGCCGGGGGCGCCCGGGGGTGGCGCTTTCGGTCCGAAGCCGGCCATCCGCGCTACACGCGAGGGGCGCGATCAGTTGGTCCGCGGCGACGCTTCGGACGATGACCTTCACGATGTCGGAGACGTCGTTCACGGCCGCCTGGAGCTGGTCAGCCGCCTGGCGGGAGAGGAGCGCGGCGGCGACCCGGAACCCTGATGCGCCGGACTCGATCAACTCGCGTTCTGGCCAGGTCTGCAAGATGGCCCCAAGGGCGTCCACTCCCTGGAGGACCTGGAACCCCCGAATCGAGGGTAGCTGGCACTCCGGGTCGATGTGGACTTCGATCAAGTAGCAAGAGCTTCCCTGTGCGATTCCCTGGAGGGCGGCGTCGACGGAGGCCTGGCTGAGCACATAGGGCCCGGACGCTGCGCTATCGAGGCCGGCGCCCTCGCTTTCGGGAGCGTGCGCTTCGAGCACCGCATGAAGTCCGGCTTCGAGGACGGCCGTTTCGACGCCTGAATCGACCCTGGTCACCACCTCGTTGGCGAGGATGCGGAGGGCGTCGAGCCCGGCGAGCAGTGCATCGACAACGTCGGAAGTGGGCTGCCGGCGGCCCTGGCGCACGGCATCGAGCACGGTTTCCATCGCGTGCGTCAGGCTGGCCATCTTCTTGTGGCCGATAGTGGCGCTGGAGCCTTTGACGGTGTGAGCGGCCCGGAAGATCTGCTGGAGGAGTTCTTGTTCGGGTTCGCGTTCGAGTTGGATGAGGGACGTATCCAGCAACTCGATCTGCTCATCAGCCTCTTCGCTGAAGAGCTTCAGGTCGTCGTCGTTCAGTTCGAACTCGAGTCGTTGGCCTTTCGTTGTCGCCATGAGCGGGCTCGTGAGGGAGCCGCTCAGGCCGCGGCGGCGGAAGCGAATTCGTGCTCGCTTTCGCTGCCCGCCGGCAGGAGACCTTCGAGGTCGATCAACGAGACGAGGCGGTCTCCCAGCTTCGCAGTCCCGCGGAGGTAGCTGCTCCCAGGCCCGGAAACAATGGCGCTGAGAAGGTCGACCTGTTCGCCGGGGATGCGCATAACTTCGGATACCGCGTCAACGATCAGACCGGTCATGCCTCCAGTGCCGCTGACAACAACAATGCGCGTTTCAGCTGTGTACGCCCCGGCATTGATCCCGCAACGCTTACGGAGGTCAATCACTGGGACAACGCGGCCCCGCAGATTGGTAATCCCTTGGACCGAGGCGTCTGAACCGGGGATGGACGTAATCGCCTGCATCCGCACGATTTCTTGGACGGTCTGAATGTCGAGCGCGTAGAACTCCTCCGCGAGACGGAAGACGACTACGTGCTCTTCGGCTGCCGGCTGGCCGGCCAATTCCACGGCGGCATCGGTCTTTGTGGCCACTGACGAACACCCTCCTGGCTCGCCGGGCGTTGGCAGCCCGGGCGCGCCTCTCAAGGTACAAACGAACTGTCCGCGCGCGGCATAGGGCGGCGCCCCAAATGCGCCCGGCATTCCCCTGATGGAAGAGGAACAGACAAAGGGCACGCGGCGGCGCGATCTAGGGAAACCACCCATACCGTGCCGATATTAGAAATGGGGAGACTGGCCGGAGGAGTTCACATGGCCTCTGAAAACGCCGTCCTGAGCCAGCGGGAGATCGATGCGCTGCTGAGTGCCGACGTCAGCCGGGCTGACGCCGCGTCAGTGGTGGCGATGCCCGCGCCTATCCGCAAGGAAGCGGGCAGGCGGATAAAGCCATATGACTTCCGCCACCCGGAAAAGCTTTCGAAGGAACAACTGCGGGGGCTCCAGATCATCCAGCAGGGCGTGGCCGGAGCCGTGGCGGCGAACTTCAGCGCGCGCCTCCGGGCACCCGTGGAAGCGCGCTTGAGCGCCCTGGAACGCGGCATCTACGAAGAGTACGTCGCCCAGATTGGGCAGACATCGATCGTCATCATCATCGATATGTCGCCCCTGCAGGGGTACGCCGTGACGGCTTTCGGGCTCGATGTCGCCTTTGGCATCATCGACCGGCTCCTCGGCGGCAAGGGCAAGCGGAATGCCCGCGTCCTGAATCGCGACCTGACCGACATCGAGGTGGCGTTGATCCGGCACATCGGCATGGACATCGCGCGCTCCCTCATCGAGCCCTGGGCACGGGTGGTGGACCTGACGCCGGATGTCTCCGAGCTGGCGCTGGGCCCGCAGGTCATGCATGCCATTCCTCCCAGCGAGTTCGTGATCACCGCCTGGTACGAGGTGCGCTTCGCGGAACAGACGGGTGGGATTTCGCTCTGCTTTCCGCTGACCATCCTGGAACAGATCCTGCCGAAGCTGACCGGCCAGAGCATCTTCGACAACCGGCCTCGAAGTGGTGGCGGCGATGACGCGAAGGTCCAGGACGAGCAGTTGCTCCCGGTGACCGTCCCCCTGCGGGCGATGCTCGGCGGCGCGCGGGTAGACGCCGTGGACCTCGCACAGCTGGCGCCTGGAGATGTCATTGTGCTCGACCACCTGGTGGAAGACCCGTTGCGCATCCTGGTAGGGAACTGCGAACGATTCGCAGGATTCCCGGGGACGAAGGGACGAAAGATGGCGCTACAGGTCTCCGGGCTTGTTGACGATGATGGATGGGTGAAGAGCTTTGAGGAAGCCGTCGATGAGTAGTGCTATCCCCATCCGCGCGGTCCTCATGTCCTCCGAAATCATGAACGGTGGCACGGGATTCCATCGACTGGTCTTCAAGGTCGACGGCGGCCGTGCCGGGATGTCCAGCGTGACGGTCATGATCTCGCAGGACGCTCATCGCAAACTCGTGATGCAGATGAGCCGCGCCCGCTTCCAGCCTGTCGAAAAGACCGCGCTGTTGAAGACCTGGGCGCGCTGGGAGATTGCCTTGCGGTATGCGGAAAAGGGCGTGCTTCCCGGAACGGTGACGATCACCGCGCGCGATGTCGATGACTTCGGCGCGTACGCGAGCGACCTCGGACGGACGCTGCAGGTCGGCTAGTCCAGGTTCGAACGTCAGGGCCGCCACCGGCGGGGGAGGGACCATGCTGGCGAAAATCACCGTGGCGGAAGCAGCGAAGCACGCCGCCGAAGCCCCGGACCGCGCGCGGATAGAACTCGTTGGGCCGTTCATCGAAGCGGCGGCCAGGGTTATCAGCCAGGAGTGCGGCGAGACTGTGACGCGCGGCCAGTTGCACCGGGTGCGCTCCCCGCAGACAAACGGTGACATCTCGGCGCTCATCGCCATCACGGGTGGGGTGGCGGGACTGGTGATCTACTCGCTCACCGAAGAAACCGCTCTTGGCTTTGCGTCGAGGATGATCGGTGAGCCTGTCGCGGAATTGGACGCACTGGCCCAGAGCGCCATCGCCGAGCTGGCCAACATGATCACCGGCCAGGCAGGCATCGCGCTCGAGCGGAGCGGGTTTCCGAGCGATATGTCGCCGCCCGTGCTGCTGATTGGGAAAGGGAGCTCGATCGCGACGCTGAACCTGACGCGATTGGTGGTCCCGCTGGTGGTGTCGTTCGGGCAGTTCACGATCGACATCGCGATCAAAGAGGCTTAGCGCGATAGCTTGCTGTACCGCTGAAGAGGGTGGCGCTAGCATGGAGCCGATGACCGCTCGCCAACCCCGCCGTACGCGCCGTCGAGTAGCGCCCGCCAGCAGCCTTCCGCGCCCGCTTTCCGCCGAAGATACGGCGGCTGGCCGGACTCAGGCGCGCGGCGCCGCGCCAACCCTTGGGCATCGCGCGCACCATGTCACGAAGGACTACAGCCACGTCCATAAGGACCTGGTCACCGTTGCCGTGGTCGGAGTGGCCGTGGTGGCGTTCATTGTCGGCATGTCTTTCGTCGTCGCCTGATGGGCGGCGTTGCGTGTGTGAAGCCCGTCCTACACGTCCTGTGATATTCGAGGAGTAGACTCCCGCGCGGGGCAACCGCCGGAAAGCGCCCATCCGCGTGCCCCTGTGTTGGTGTGGGGTGCGCTATGGCTTTCCGATTCCTGGTTGGTGATACCGAGGGCGTGATTTACGCGGGCAGTCCCGATGGGAGCCTGTTGTTCTACAAGGACGAAGCGCGCGACGGGACGCCGCGTTGGGCGAACTCGGGGAGCGCTCAATTCATCGGCAGTGGCTGGGACGCGTTCTCGAAGGTGATCGCCGCCGATCAGGGGCGCCTGTACGCGGTGAACGCGGCGGGCGACCTGCTGTTCTTCCGTGACCTTGTGCGCGACGGTTCGAGCAACTGGGCCGGCGGTGGCGCGGGTCAGCGGATTGGCGTCGGCTGGCAGGCGTTCACCGCGCTGGTGAACGGTGACGACGGAGTGATCTACGGCATCCTGCCGAACGGAGACATGCTGTTCTTCAAGGACAACGCTCGCGACGGCAGCGCGCACTGGGCGGCCGCGAGCGGGACGAAGATCGGGGACGGCTGGGATGCCTTCACCCGCATCATGCCCGGCGGCAAGGGCGTGCTCTACGTGGTGGACGCGGCGGGCGACCTGCGCTGGTTCAAAGACCTCGCGCGCAACGGACAATCCGACTGGCATCCCGGCAGCGGGGCGATCATCGGCTCGGGCTGGGACATCTTCGTCGACGTGCTCTCCGCGGGCGACGGCGTGTTCTACGCGATCACCGCGGACGGGTTCATGCTCTACTTCAAGGATCTCGCCCGGGACGGCACGGCGAATTGGGCGTTCAACGGCGCGGGTGTCACTCTCGGGGGCGGCTGGACTGCGACGCCCGCGAAGGCGGCCGCCATTGCGGGCTATCCACTGCCACTGAGCGTCGCGCCCGGACGGAAGGTCTCGTTTCGCGTCTCGGCACTGACGCCATACGACGTGACGATCCAGCGGTTGAAGCAGCAGGCGAACGGCGACTTCGGTACGACCGTCGCGACTTTGCCGCGCCAGGCGGGAATCGCTCGCGCGCTGCCGGCCGATGCCTGGAGCGACGGATGCGGCTGGCCGGAGTCGTTTTCGTTCACGGTTCCGGCGAACGCCCGGTCCGGCGTGTACGCGGCCAGGTGCAGGGACATCGGGGGCGAGGACACGTACCTCTGCTTCGTGGTGAAGCCGAAGTCGACGGGGCGGGGCGAGATCGCGGTGCTGGCCAACACGAACACCTGGTGCAGCTACAACGACTTCGGGGGCCGTTCCAAGTACTCGGTGCCGGCGGGCGGCGTCCTCAGCTTCGAACGGCCGAACCCGGCGATTACCCCCGTCGAAACAAACGCCATCGACCACCTTCTGCGGGCCGAACTGTGGATGCTGAACTGGCTCGAAGACGAGGGGTACAGCTTCGACGTGTTCTCGGACCTGGACTTCCACAAGGGCATTTCGAACTTCAAGAAGTACAGGGCGCTCATCGTCAGCACGCACCCCGAATACTGGACGGGGGCGATGCTGGACAGGCTGGAGGCGTACATCGCCGCGGGCGGCACGGTGCTGTACCTGGGCGGGAACGGGCTGTTCGAGCAGGTGGAGTTGGACGAAGCGGCGAACACGGTCCGGCACATGAATGGCGACGGCGCCGCCACCCGCGACCCGTTCTATTTCCGGAACCTGACCCCGGCGCGGCCGGAGCGAGCGATCCTTGGCGTGGCCTATCGCTACGACAACTACATGACGTTCGCGCCGTACGAGGTGTTGCAGGCGGACCACCGGCTGTTTGACGGCACGGGCCTTTCGAACGGCGACCTCATCGGCGCGCAGGGCATCAACGGGAACGGCGCCAGCGGATGGGAGATGGATACCTCGATTGCCGGGCAGGCCGCAGCGGGCATCGTGGTTTCGGCGAACGGCGCGGATGACCGTGGCGCGCCGCCGGCGAACCTCGTGTTGCTCGGCCGCGGGACCAACCCCGGCTTCGGCGCGGACATGACGTGCTACGACACGCCGGCCGGCGGAATGGTGTTCAGCGCCGGTTCGATCAGCTTCGTCGGGAGCATGATCGGCGATGACGCGCTGCAACAGATCGTCCGCAACGTGCTGGCAGGAGCGGGTGCAACGACGTGACTTACTTGAGGTTCTGGTAAGCGAAGTAGAGGCCCGCCGCGGCTGCTATCACCGAACCACCGATATAGATGCCGCCGCCAGCTATCAGGATCTGGACCAACGTGGCCAGGCCGATCCCGCCCATCGCACAGGCGACGATGACCGGGCCGCGCTTGCGGTTGACCGCGAGTTCCATGATGCGCGTGAACCCGAAGCCCAGCGCGGCGCCGAGGATGAGCGAGACGAAGATACCGCCAAAGGCGAGGCCCGGCACCGCCAGCGACGCGAATCCCCAGATCAGGCCCATGACCACGCCACCGACGACAGCCGCCGCAATGGCGCGGACGAGGTACTGCCCTTTGACCGTGTAGACGGGGCTCTTCGCGAGGCGGGCGCAGTCACGGCAGCGGGCGCCCACCGGAGTCTGAACCAGGCACCTCGGACAAATCGGGGTGTCGCAGCGGCTGCAGCGCAGGGCCGTCTGGACCTCCGGGTCGCGAGCACAGGCGACGACGGTCGCCCCACCAAGGCGCACGGGGGTGGGTGGGTCTTTGGCCGGGGTGAAGCCTCTGCGCGCTTCGTCATACTGGGCCCTGCGTTCGCTGTTCGAGAGGACGGCGTGCGCCTGCTCGACGAAGCGGCGCCGTTCGCGGACAGCCGGGTCCGGGCTGTCGCCGTACTTCTTCATCAGGCCGCGGTAGGCCGCCTCGATCACCTCGGCGCTGGCCGTGGGCGCGACCTCGAGGATCTCGTAGTAGTCGGTTGTCGTTGAGTCTGGGGCGCTCATGATTCTTTACGATCCTAGCGCCGCCGGGGTAAAGGCGCAGGGTCAGCTTTGGGTGGCTGCCGGCCGATCCA
Source organism: Dehalococcoidia bacterium (assembly GCA_046328215.1). Classification (GTDB taxonomy): domain Bacteria; phylum Chloroflexota; class Dehalococcoidia; order Tepidiformales; family Tepidiformaceae; genus Amarobacter. Next base: position 9,512 of record JAXLXA010000018.1, read on the forward strand.
CGAGGGCGAACATGATGTTTCCTTCGGCGGCAACTTTGCCGTCGACAGTGGCTTTTACGTGACCCTTGCCGACCGGGCCGCGAAGTTTTTCAAGCGTGAACTCCATGCGGAGCTGGTCACCCGGGACGACGGGCTTGCGGAAGCGCATGTCCTCGATTCCGCCGAACATCGGGGTCTTGCCGCCGGCGCCGCCGGCGCGGAGGAGCGTGACGGCCGCGACCTGCGCCATTGCCTCCACGATCAGCACGCCTGGCATCACCTTGTTGCCCGGGAAGTGGCCTTCGAAGAACCACTCGTTCGCCGTGACGTTCTTGATACCCACTCCGCGCTTGCCGTCCTCGATTTCAATCATCCGGTCCACGAGAAGGAACGGGTAGCGATGCGGGATGATCTTCTCGATCTCGTCGGCTTCGAGCATCAGTGGCCCTTCTTTCCGGTGTGAGAGCAGTTCGCTTCGATGAAGCGGACGAACTCGTGGACGTGCGCCTGGGAGAACGGGATGTCGCCGATTTCGCGGTCATCCGGGTTCCCGAGGCCGTGATAGTCGCTGCCGCCGGAGCGCGCGAGGCCGTGCTTCGCGGCAAGTTGTTCGTGGTAGGCGATGGTTGGCGGCGGGTAGTGCTTGTAGTAGGTCTCGATGCCGTCGGCGCCCCAGTCGGCGAGCTGCGCCACGGGGACGGCATAGTCGTCGCCCATATAAATCGCGTGCGCGATGAACACGACGCCGCCGTGGCGGTGGACGAGGTCGATGGAGTCGGCCGGGTCGAGGCGCTCGCGGTTCACGTCGGCGGGTTTGCCGTTGCCGAGCCAGAGGTCGAAGGCTTCCTGCACATTGGCGACGTAGCCCTTTTCGACGAGTGCCCGGGCGACATGCGGGCGGCCGACCGAGGCTTCGCCCGCGATTTCGAGCACGCGCGATTCCTCGATCGGCATCGCGTGGTCCGCGAGGATGCCGACTATCTTCTTGAGCCGTTCCTTGCGGCCGTCGCGCATGGTGCGCATGAAGTCCTGGAGTTCCTTCGCCGCGGGGTCAAAGCCGAACGCGAGGAGGTGCGCGTCGACTTTGCCGACATCGGTGGATATCTCCATGCCTGGGATCAGCCGGAGGCCGAGGCGATCGGCGGAGGCCTGGGCTTCGGCAAGGCCCTCCGTCGTGTCATGATCGGTGAGCGAAAGGATGCGCACGCCCTTCTGGGCCGCTGTTTCCATCACCCAGGTAGGCGAGTGCACCCCGTCCGAAGCGGTGCTGTGGAGATGGAAGTCGCCGGTGGCCATCAGCAGACGACCCGGTCGCAGCGTTCGATGCTGACGGCGCGTTTCGTCGTGTCGTCGGCTTCGATGAGGAGCCCATTGAGGACCGCCGTGCCTTCGGCCGGCGGGAGGCGGGTGGGGAGCTGCGTGAGGAACCGCGAGATCACGGACTGCACGTCATCGCCGATGATCGAGTCCCGGGCGCCGCACATCCCGGCGTCGCTGCAGAACGCGGTGTTGTGCGGCAACAGCCGGTTGTCCGCCGTTGGGACGTGCGTGTGGGTCCCGACGACCGCGGTCACGCGACCGTCGAGATACCAGCCCATGGCCTGCTTTTCGCTGGTGGCTTCGGCGTGAAGGTCGACGAGGATGAAGCGGTTCGAGCTGATCTTCGCCAGGGCTTCGTCGGCGGCGCGGAAGGGGTCGTCATAGTCCGAGCCCATGAACACCCGGCCGATGAGGTTCAGGACCACCAGGTCGCCGGCTTCGGCGACGCCTTTGCCGGGCGCGGAGGGCGGGTAGTTGTACGGGCGAGTGATTCCCGAGACGGAATCCAGGTAGGGATAGAGGTCACGCGACTGGAAGGTGTGGTTCCCGCCGGTGATCACGTCGATGCCGCAATCGAACAGCTCATCAGCGTGGCGCGGGATGAGGCCCCGGCCGTTGGTGCAGTTCTCGCCGTTCGCCACGACATAATCGAGCTTCAACTCGCGGCGCAGCTCTGGAACCGTCTTGACCACGGCTTCGCGGCCGCACGAACCAACGATGTCTCCGAGAAAGAGCAACCGCATGGCTAGCGAGCGTACTCGGTCGCGCGCGTCTCCCGCACCACAGTGACTTTTATCTGGCCGGGATACTCCATCGTCTCTTCGATCTGCTGGCTGACATCGCGAGCGATGCGCATGGCTTCGAGGTCGTCGATCTGTTCCGGCTTGACGATGATGCGGACTTCGCGGCCGGCCTGGATGGCGAAGGCGCTTTCGACGCCCTTGTGGCTCTTCGCGATGTTCTCGAGCGTCTCCAGGCGCTTGATGTAGGCCTCCAGCGATTCGCGCCGGGCGCCGGGGCGGCCACCGGAGATAGCGTCAGCCATCATGACGATGACGGCTTCCACGGTGCGCGGCTCCACCTCTTCGTGGTGGGCCTCGATGCAGTGCGCGATGGCGTCCTTCACCTTGAACCGCCGGGCGATGTCGGCGCCGATGATGGCGTGGGTGCCTTCGACTTCGTGGTCGACGGCCTTGCCCAGGTCATGGAGGAAACCACCGGCGCGAGCGACATCGACGTCGGCCCCGATTTCGCGGGCAATCATGGCGGCGATGTGGCCGGTTTCGATGCAGTGGCGCATCACGTTCTGGCCATAGCTGGTGCGGTAGCGCAGGCGGCCGAAGACCTTCAGCACTTCCGGATGGAGGTTGAGGACGCCGGCCTCGACGGCTGCGGCGTCGGCGGCGTCCTGCATGGTCGCCTCCACGTCGCGGCGGGCCTTGTTCACGGCTTCTTCGATGCGCGTCGGGTGGATGCGCCCGTCGTGCACGAGGGTTGAGAGCGCCTGGCGGGCAATTTCGCGGCGCACGGGGTCGAACGCGCTCACCGTCACGGCATCCGGCGTGTCGTCGATGATCAGGTCGACGCCGGTGGCGGCTTCGATGGCGCGGATGTTGCGGCCCTCGCGGCCGATGATGCGGCCCTTCATGTCATCGCTCGGGATCTGGACGACCGAGACCGTGTTCTCCGCGGTAACTTCGGAGGTGTAGCGCTGGATGGCGGTGGCGAGGATCTTGCGGGCGCGCACGCCGGCCGTAGCCTCGACATCCTTCTCCATCTCGCGGACGCGGCGGCTGCCTTCGTCGCGGACCTCGACTTCGATGGCGGTAAGGAGCTGGGCGCGGGCTTCATCAACGGTCAGGTTGCTGACGCGTTCGAGCTCAGTGGCCTGGCGCTGGCGGAGCTCCTCGGCTTCGTTGCGGAGGGCGTCGACTGATGTTTCACGGTCGCGGAGGGATTGCTCCCGGCGTTCGAAGGACTCCACCTTGCGGTCGAGGTTTTCTTCCTTCTGGGCGAGGCGTTGTTCGACGCGGGCCGCTTCGGCCCGGCGCTCCTTCAGCTCGGCCTCGAGCTGATTGCGGAGCGTAAGTTGCTCGTCTTTCGCTGCCAGGAGCAGCTCTTTTTGACGCGTTTCGGCCTCAGCGAGGAGCCGGTTGGCCTGCTCCTCCGCCTGCTGCAGGGATGTCCCATCGGAACGCCGGCGGGCCAGAAAGCCCGCTGCCGCTCCGATCAACAAGCACGCGAGGCCGACGATAACTGCGAGTATCGCCGACATGGAAAGTCTCCGAAGGTGTCAGAAAAGATGCCACGTTTCACGCACCAAAGGGCACGAATGCACCGTGTATGACTCCGAAATCCTACGCCCAGCGCGAACGGCGAGTCAAAGTTCCCGAAGCGCTAAAGGAGCCGCCCCTGCTCTCCATCACCACGGCCCGGGGCCGGGAGATGGAGGTTGAACGCCTGCCCGCCGACCTTGAGCAGCGCGGTGACGGATACGCCGAGCAATGCGGCCCCGCTCGTCGAAACCGGTTCCGCCAGCCATAGGCAGAACCCTCCGAGGGCTGCGGCGGTCGCGTTCACTTCCGAGCGGAGGACGAGAGGGACACGGTCGGCCAGGAGGTCCCGGACGACTCCTCCGCCCGTGGCGGTGAGCATCGCGAGCAGCATGACCGCGGGGAGGGCGAGGTCGGCGCGAATCGCGGCGAGCGCGCCGGCGGTGGCGAACGCGCCGAGGCCGCCCGCTTCGGCGATACTCAAGAGCAGCTTCGGCACGCGATGTCGCCGCCAGACGAGGATGATGCCGGCGAGGGAGCCGCCGATGGCCCAGGCGAGATAGTCGGGTTTGTCCAGGACGAGCGGCAAACGCCCGAGCACGACATCGCGCATGAGGCCGCCGCCGGCCGCCGTGACAATCCCCATGACGAGCAGGCCAAAGACATCCAGGCGGCGGCGGTAGCCGACTTCGACGCCGGAGAGCGCGAAGGCGACGAGGCCGGCGCGGTCCAGGATGGCGATGACCTCGGTGATGCTCAGGTGCACGCCGAAACTCTATCGCCGCGGCGAACTACCGGCAGAGCTATTCGAGCGAGCGCTCCTCGTCGACCTGGCCGCCGCGGTCTCCGTGGAGCCGGGAGAAGTCGATGCGCGTAGCCGGGATCTGGCCCATCGCGCCGGAGTGGTAGTCGCGGATGGCCTGGTAGATCTCATCGCGGCTGTTCATGACGAAGGGGCCGTGGAAGACGATCGGCTCGCGGATGGGCTTGCCGCCGAGGACGAGGATATCCAGGAACGGCGCCCGGCTCTCCTGGACCTGAGCCGCCTCGACCATGAGGGCATCGCCATTGTCGAAGACGGCCAACTGTCCTTCGCGGATTGGGCGCCGTTCGGGGCCAACGAAGCCTTCGCCGGAGAGGACGTAGACCATGGCGTTGAAGTCCTTGCGCCAGGGCGTTTCGAACCGCGCTCCCGGACTGATCGTGGCGTGGGCATAGGTGATCGGCGTCCAGGTCATGCCGGGGCCTTCTTCGCCGGCGAGGTCACCGGCAATGAGGCGCACGAGCGTGCCGCCGTCGCTGCTCGAGAGGAGCTTCACGGCATTCCCCGAGATGTCCTGATAACGCGGAGCAGTGAACTTCAAGTCGCGCGGGAGGTTCACCCAGAGTTGCACGCCGTGGAACATGCCGCCCTTGCGTACGAGCCACTCGGGAGGCACTTCGTCGTGGAGGATGCCTGAGCCGGCGGTCATCCACTGGGTCGCGCCATCAGTAATCAGCCCCCCGCCGCCGGTCGAGTCGTGGTGCTCGATTGCGCCATCAATGATGTAGGTTACGGTCTCGAAGCCGCGGTGGGGGTGCCACGGCGCGCCCTTCGCGTCCCCCGGCTGGTATTCGACCGCGCCGAGATGGTCGAGCAGGAGGAAGGGGTCAGCGAGGCCCATGTCGATGCCGGGGAACGGGCGGCGCACCTGGAAACCTTCGCCTTCGAGGAAGGTTGGCGCCGTGACCACCGCCACGACGCCGCGGAAACGAGAGTCAACGCCGGGACGAGGGATGCGGGGGAGGGCGAGGACGTTGTCGGTGGTGGCGGCGGGCATTGCTGATCCTTTAGTTGCGTGTGCAACCATCTTGCCGGAGCTGCACGGGCGTTTGCAACTCGTTCTGTAGGCACCTTCCCTCACAATCGGGGCCCGGGATGGGTTCCGCCACATCGTGATGCCCCCGGCGTTCCCCTGAACCCTGACGTGCGCGTAAACTTCCGCTCCATCACAGGTTCAAGGCAGGTGAGTTCCCATGGCGGGCAAACTCGAAGGCAAGACAGCCATCATCACGGGGGCCGGCCGCGGCATCGGCCGCGAAGTCGCGTTGCTGTTCGCCCAGGAGGGCGCGCAAGTGGTCGTCAACGACCTCGGCGTTTCTGTTTCTGGCGAAGGCGCTGACGACAGCCCCGCGGCGCAGACGGTTGCCGACATCAAGGCGGCCGGCGGCCAGGCAGTCGCGAACTACGGTGACGTTTCGGACATGGACCAGGCGGAGGACCTTGTCCGCACCGCGCTGAACGAATTCGGCAAGCTCGACATCCTCGTGAACGTTGCCGGCATCCTGCGCGACCGCATGATCTTCAACATGACCGAGGAAGAGTGGGACGCGGTGGTGCGGGTCCACATGAAGGGCACGTTCGCGACGAGCCGGTTCGCCGCGATCCACTGGCGGCAGGCGAAGAACGGCGGGCGCATCATCAACTTCACCTCGGGCTCCGGGCTCTTCGGCGCTCCGGGCCAGCCGAACTACGCTGCGGCGAAGATGGGCATCTGGGGGCTGACGCTGAGCTGCGCGCGGGCGCTCGGCCGTTACGGCGTCACCGCGAACTCGATCGGTCCAGGCGCCGCGACGCGCATGACGGACACCGTCCCGGACGCCCGGGCCCAGGGCGGCGCGACCCGCGTCCACGCCGACGACGCCAGGGGCACCGAGCGGGACCCCGCGAACATCGCTCCGCCGCTCGTGTACCTCGCCAGTGATGATGGCGCGTGGATCAGCGGGCGCTGCTTCGGTATCAGCGGCTACCGCATCACGCTCTACAACAACATCGCCCCCCAGGCGGTGCTCCAGGGCAACAAGATGTGGACGACGGACGAGCTGTGGAAGCAGATGCCGAACACGTTCAAGCAGTTCGTCCCGCCGATCGGGAATTAATCAGTCCTGACCACGCCCCGGGCGGACAGCGCGTCGATCTCCGCGGCCGTGAAGCCTGCGGACAACAAGATCTCCCGCGTGTGTTCGCCCAGGGCCGGCGCGGGCAGCGCGCTGCCCGTCGCAGCGTTGGACATCGTGACAATCGGGCCAACGACCTTCTGCGGGCCGGTCACGGAGTGTTCGAGCTCAAGGAACACCCCGTCCGCATTAGCCTGCTGGTCGTCGGTCATCTCTTCCGGGAAGTTGAGCCGCGCGCAGGGCACGCCGGCCTCCAGGAAGAGGGAGAGCCACTCGTCGACGCGCCTCCCGGCGAACACGGACTCCAGTTGCTCGCGCCAGCGGTTGGTGGCTTCGATGCAGACGGGGTCTGCGGCGTCGAAGTCCGGCGTGTCTGAGAACTCCTGGCCCTGAATGCCGAGGACTCGTCGGATTGCGTCGCGGTTTTGCGGCGTAAGCGCCCCGAGCGCGATCGCGCCGTCGCTCGTGTGGTATACGCGGTAGTAGAGCGCGAACGGCGAGGCGAGCGCGCCACCTCTGCCTTCCCGGATGCGGACCAGCTCCTGGAAACTGGCGCCTTCTTCTCGTGCGGATTGCAGCGCGGCGATCCGGGGGTCGCGCAAGGTCACGTCGCTCACGGGCTCGCGCATCACGACGCGGTTTTGCATGTGGAGGGCGGCGCGCAGGAGCGAGGTCGAGATGTACTGCCCTTCTCCTGTGCGCTCGCGAAGCAGCAGCGCGGCGCAGACGGCCATCGCTGCCGCGAGGCCCGCCGCATAGTCGGAGATCGGGATTTCGAGCCGTTGCGGGACACCGGAAGGGCTCGTCTTGCCCTCAAGTGCCATGATCCCGGAGTGGGCCTGCGCGACCAGGTCAGACCCTGCCCACGTTGCGCCCGGCCCGGCTTCGCCGAATCCCGTGATCTGGACATAGATGAGGTCCGGACGAATCCGGCGAAGGGTCCGGTAGTCGATGCCCAGGCGTTCCGGCACGCCGAGCCGGAAATTGCTGATGACCACATCGACCGAGGGAATGAGCCGGTGGATCAGTGCCCGGCCGTCCTCGCTCGCGACATCGACGACGAGGCTGCGCTTGCCACGGTTGTTGCCCTGGAACATCTTGCTCTCGCCCGGCACGGTCGTGCCGACGAATCGGTGGGAGTCGCCGGCGGGCGGCTCGACCTTGATGACGTCGGCGCCCAGGTCGGCCAGGTTCAGCCCCGCCACCGGTCCGGCAACGATCTGCGAGAACTCCAGGACACGGACGCCAGCGAGCGGCGAGCGGCTGGCTCTGTCCGGGTGGGCGTCATTCATCCGGCGGAATCGTACCGGATGAAGCCAGTTGCGGGCGGGGGACCTTACCAGGTGCCGCGCGCGACCATCCCACCGTCGAGGACGAGGTCGTGCGCGTTGATGTAGCGCGCTTCGTCGCTGGCAAGGAACGCGACGGCTTCGGCGACATCGATAGGCATGCCCGCGCTGCCGACGGGTGTCGCCATGCCGAGGTTCGCGGTCAGCTTCCGGAACTTCGCCTTCTCATGTTCGGGATCGAGCCCGCGAGCGTTCTCCGAGCCGCCATAGAAGATGGGCGTCGCAACCGCGCCCGGCGAGACGGCGTTCACGGTGATGCCATCCGGCGCGAGCCGGATGCCGGCCGTCTTCGTTACGTGCGCGACGGCGGCTTTGGCCGTGCCGTAAAGGTAATCACCGCTGGAGACGCGAATGCCGTTGACGCTGGAGTTGTTGATGATGCGCCCCCATTTCTGGGCTCGCATCCACGGCGCGGCGTGCTTGATCCCGAAGAGGACGCTCCCGAGCAGGAGGTCCATCGCATGGTGGAACTGCTCCGGCGTGAGCGTTTCCAGACTCCCCGGGGTGCTTGCGCCCGCGTTGTTGAAGAGGATGTCGAGCCGCCCGAAGCGTGTCGTGGCCGCCTCAATCGTCCTCGCCACGTCTTCTTCTCGGCTGACGTCCGCGGGCACGAAGATCGCGGCCTCGCCGAGTTCGGCCGCGAGCCGTTCGCCCGCCGCCACGGACCTGCCGCAGAAGACGACGCTCGCCCCGCGCTCGACAAACAGGCGAAGGGTGGCTTCGCCGATGCCGCTCGTGCCGCCGGTGATGACGGCGATCTTCCCTGTGAGGTTGGTCATGGTCTCTCCTCCTGAACCTGTCATGGAGCCTGGATGGATGCGGCAGCGGGGCTACCAGGCATCCACGGCCATTCGTTTCTTCCCTTTGCCGCGGCGCTCGGTGCGGAAGGACTCGAGCATGGTGGAAATCCAGCGCCGGGAATCAGCCGGGTCGATCACGTCGTCGACGCCAAAGACCGTTGCTTCGTTGAGCGCTTTGCCGCGCTCGTAGGCGTCGGCCACCATCTCGTCGAAGACCCGTTTGCGCTCGTCCGGCTCTTCGATGGCGGCAAGTTCGTTGCGATAGCCGAGCTTCACCGAGCCTTCGAGGCCCATGCCGCCGTACTCCCCCGTCGGCCACGAAACAGTGAACAGCGGCGCTTTGAAGGAACCGGCGGCCATGGCGAGCGCGCCGAGCCCGTACGCTTTGCGGACGACGATTGTCATGCACGGTACGGACACGTTCGCGCCGATGACGAACATCCGGCTGCAGTGGCGCACGAGCGCCGTCTTCTCCACTTCCGGCCCCACCATCATCCCCGGGGTGTCGCAGAGGAAGAGGAGCGGGATGTCGAAGGCGTCGCAGAGCTGCATGAAACGCGCGGCCTTGTCGGAGCCGTCGGAGGTAATCGCGCCGCCTACGAACCGCGGGTCGTTGCCGACGATGCCGATTGGGCGGCCCTCGATGCGGCCCAGGGCCGTGTACATGCCCTGGCCGAAGTGCCTGCGCAGTTCGAGCAGGCTGCCTTCGTCGCAGAGGGTCTCGAGCAACAACTGCGGGTCGTAGACGCGCAGGCGGTTCTCGGGGACCACGTGCCGCAACTTGCGCTGATCGGGGGCCGTCCACCCCTGTACCGGCCCCTGGAAATAGCTGAGGTACTTCCGGGCGACCTCCACGCCCTCCTTTTCGTCACGCACGGCGATATCGACCACGCCGTTCGGGACCTGGACCGACATCGGCCCGATCTCCTCGGGCGCGAAGACGCCGAGCCCGCCGCCTTCCACCATCGCGGGTCCGCCCATCCCGATGTTGGCGTCGGCGGTTGCGATGATGACGTCACAGCAACCCAGCAGCGAAGCATTCCCCGCGAAGCATCGGCCCGTCGTTATCCCTACGAGCGGGACCAGCCCACTCATGCGCGCGAAGTGCGCGAACGTGCGATTGCTGCCGGCCGACCCGCCCATCCATGGTGGCGGCGGTTCAACTCGGTCACGACGGAGCGCGCCACCACCGCCCCCGGCGCGCCCACCACCGCCCTCAGCAAACAGCACGATCGGCATCGCCGCTTCTTCGGCGATCGCCAGCGCCCGGTCCGTCTTCTGGTGGTTGCGGCCGCCCTGGGTGCCGGCGAACACCATGTAGTCGTACGACATAACCATGCATTGTTTGGCCGGACTCTCGAAGTGCTCTCCGTTGATCGAAGCGATGCCAATGATCATGCCGTCGGCGGGGCTCTTCTCCACGAGCTCCTCCAACGAGAACCGCGCATCCGCGGCAACGACCACGGGGCCGATCTCGACGAACGTGCCCGGGTCGACCAGTTGGTCGATGTTTTCGCGCGCCGTCTGGTGGCCGGACTCATGGCGCCGGGCGACAGCGGTGTCGCGGGCCGCGTCCAACGTCCGGTCATGGCGCGCCAGCACTTCCGCGAGGTCCGGACGGATATGGCCGAGGTCCATCGCCGCGCTGCCGCCTTCGATGGCCGCCTCATCCGCGGAAGGTTCGATCGCTACAATGAGCTGGTCGGCACGGACCGTGTCCCCGGGCGCGGCGTTGAATCGCCGCACGACACCGGCGACTGGCGCGCGGAGCACGTGCTCCATCTTCATGGCGTTCAGGATCGCAACTTCCTGGTCCCGGGCGACGGTGTCGCCGATCGCGACTTCGAAGCTGACGATGGTGCCCTGCATCGGGGCGAGCACACTTCCCGGCTCGACGTCGGCGCCGAAGGCAGCCGCTTCGGCAGCGGGACGCACGCTCGATTTCCCGAAAGTGAGGACCGCCAAAGGGTCGTTCACGTCAACCTTTGCTCCAGCCGTGTGCCCTGAGAGGGCGGGAGCGGCCGCCGCTGGCAGTTCGTCTTCGCGCGGCTGGCAGAGTGCTTCAAGCTCCTCGTCGATGAACGTCGTGTGGAAGTCCCGGGCAACGAATCCCGGGTGTTCGAGCAGGTTCCGCAAGAAGCTGGCATTCGTTGCCGGGCCCTGGATGCGCAGTTCGCGCAAGGCCCGCCGCCCCCGCTCGATCACTTCCGGCCACCCGCCCGACGAATGGACAATCACCTTGGCAAGGAGCGAGTCGAAGGACGACGAGGGCGCGTAGCCGGGGTAAGCGTGGCTGTCGACGCGCACGCCCGGCCCGCTTGGCGGGCGGTAGTCCGCGAGGGCCGCGGTCGATGGGCGGATTCGGCCATCGGGCTGGATCGACTCGCTGTTGATCCGGAACTGGATGGCCATGCCGCGCGGCTCTGGGAGCGTCTCCTGACGCAGGCCAAGCGCGTCCAGCGTGGCGCCGGCCGCGATCGCTATCTGCGCGCGCACGAGGTCAAGCCCGAAGATCTCCTCGGTAATGGTGTGCTCCACCTGGAGCCGGGCGTTCGCCTCGATGAAGGTGTAGCGCGCGCCGGGGTCCTTGGCGGCGGTGGCCGCGTCAACGAGGAATTCGAACGTCCCGAGTCCCTGGTAGTTCAGTTGCGACGCCATCCGCGCGGCGTCGCTCGTCAGCCGTGAGCGCACGGCCGGGTGGAGCGCCGGCGAGGGGGCCATTTCGACCACCTTCTGGTGCGAACGTTGGATCGAACAGTCGCGCTCCCAGAGGTGCGAGACTGCGCCCGTGCCATCGCCGATTACCTGGACTTCGATGTGCCGGGCGCGCGGGAAGAGTTCCTCCACGTAGACCGCCGCGTTGCCGAATGCGTTCAGTGCTTCAGACTGGCAGCGCCGGTAGGCCGATTCGAGTGTTTCTTCGTCTCTGACCACGCGCATGCCGCGGCCGCCGCCGCCCGCGACCGCTTTGATGATGATGGCGCCTGCCGGCCCGCGCCCGCGCAGAAACTCCCGTGCCTCCTCCACGGACACGGCTGCGTTGATGCCGGCCAGGATGGGCACGCTGCAGCTCTCCGCCAGCAACCGCGCGTGTGCCTTGTCGCCAAGGCGGGCGAGCGCGGCCGGCTCCGGCCCGATGAAGGTGAGGCCGGCCTCGCCACAGAGCCGCGCGAACTCCGAGTTCTCGCTAAGAAAGCCCCAGCCGGGATGGATGGCCTCACAGCCGTGCTGCTTCGCGATGTCGATAATGCCCGCACCATCGAGGTAGGCGATGGCGCCGGGGTGTTCGAGCGGGACAGCGATGTCGGCCAGCGTCACGTGGAGCGAGGCCGCATCGTCCTGCGAGTAGATGGCGACCGTCTCGATTCCCATCTCGGCGGCCGTGCGGATGATGCGGACGGCCACCTCTCCGCGATTGGCAATCAGTATCCGGGAGAACGTCATCGATCCCTCACTTTCGGTGCGCTGAAGTCGTTCCGCGGTTCCGGCGCGGCCCGGTGCTCCTTCAGGAGAGCACGCCCTCCGCGGCGAGGTCCGCGAGCGCATGTTCGTCGAGGCCCAGGAGCTCTCCAAGCACGTCCGCGGTGTGTTCACCGAGGAACGGCGCGCGCTCGATTGGGAGCCGTTCGCCGTTCCAGGTGATCGGTTCGTGCTGGAGCAACATCGAGACGCCGGCCGGGTGATCGATCTCCGCGAAAAGGCTCCGGCCGAGCGGGTCGCGGCCAACGAGGTCGCCTACCGTCTCGACTGGTGACGCGGGCACGCCCGCGGCCTGCAGGGAATTCGCGAGGGCCCAGGTGTCGCAGTTGGCGGTTCTGTCCTCAATCGCGGGGTCGATTTCGTCCGCCGCGGTGAGCCGGCCTTCCAGGGTGGCCAATTCGCGCCGCGTGGTCAGGCCTTCGAGGCCCAGGACCCGGCAGAGGTTGAGCCACTGGTTGTGGGTATCCACCGCGATGGCGATCCAGCGGTCCTCGCCCGCGCAGCGGTAAACACCATGAGGCGCGTACCGCCCCGAGCGGTTCCCGTGGCGCGCCGGGTCGTGACCGTTCACCAGGTATTCCAGTGGCTCGGTATCCAGCAGGTGTACCGTCGCCTCGTACTGGGCGAGTTCGATGAACTGGCCCTCGCCGGTCTTCCGCCGGTGGTGGAGAGCGGCCGAGATGGCCAGCGCGCCGAAGTACGGCGATGTGAAGTCCGAGTGCAGCGTCCCCAGGCCCACGGGCGCGCGGTTCGCGAAACCCGAGTGGGCGTTCAGCCCCGCCATCGCGATGACGCCGTTGCCCACCGCCCGCCAACCGCTGTGAGGCCCTTCTGTCCCCATCACGGGCATGCTCGCGACGATGATGCCGGGGTTCACCGCTCGTAACTGCTCGTAGCCAAGGCCCCAGCGGTCCATGCGGTCCGGCGTGAAGTTGGAGGTGACTACGTCACTGACCGCGGCGAGATCTTTGGCGAGTTGGATGCCGCGTCCATGATTGAGATTGAGAAGGATGCTCTTCTTGTTCGTGTTGCAATCGTTGAAGACACCGTTCGTTTCCGCATGGGGCGCCGGCGGTTGAACACCCACCTCCCGGATGCGGTCCACCCGGGCCATCGATTCGACCTTGATGACTTCGGCGCCGAGGTCCGCGAGCAGGCGAGTCGTCAATGGCCCGGCAATCATCCAGCAGAAGTCGAGGACGCGGACGCCTGCGAGGGGCTGCGGCGTCATGGCCGCTCCACCGGGCCGGCCGCGTGGACGATGCCGTCCTGGACCAGCGTGGCGATCGATTCGGCACTCAATCCAGAGGCGGACAAGACCTCGCTGGAATGCTGGCCAAGCGCCGGGGGCGGCTTCGCGACTGAGGTGTAGAGCGAGGAGATGAACGGCGCACGCAACAGCTCCAGGTCCTTTCCCAAGGGTTCCACATGTACGGGCTGGAAGAAGCCGCGCTCGCGCAGGTGGGGATCGGTCGCGATCTCCGAGACGCTCTGCACGGGAACCGCCAGGATGCCTCGCTTCTGTGCCTCGGTAATCACGTCCTCACGGGCCATCGAAGCGCAGAGCCGCGCCGTAATCCCGGTGATCTCTTCGCCATGTTCGAAGCGGTAGTATCCGTCGTCCCAGGGCGGGCCGGTGAACGACTCATCGCCGAAGAGCTCGGCGTACCAGCGTGCGAACGCCGCGAACGCCGGCGGATGGTGGTACAACGACAGGTACTTCCCATCCTTCGCCTGGAAAATCGTCTGCCCGCCGACGTTGTCGATCCCCCGGCGCACCGGGCTTGTTTTGTGCCAGTGCCAGTAGTTCTGGTTCGCCGATTGGATCGTTGTCCACGTCACCGCTTCCTGCATCGACACCTGGATCCGGCCGGGATCGCGGCCGGCGGAGCGTTCCAGCACCAGCGACATGGCCGCCATGCTGCAAGCGAGACCCAACTGCTTGTAGGCCAGGTTGCCGGCCGCGTGATTGGGCGGGTCCTCCGCGTAGCCGTTGAGGCAAAGCTGGCCGCCGGCTGCGAGCCCGATCAGGTCGGTGCACTCATCCTCGCGCCACCGCCGGAAGACCGGGTCCACCAGCCCGGCGTTCCCGGCGTTCTGTTTGAAGCTGGACTCCGCGAAGAATGCCTTCGCGAGGCTGCCGCGGCGCAACGGAGCGATGACGACGTCCGCCCTGCGGGCGAGCCGGGCAATGACCTCCCAGGCACGGGGTGTTTCGAAGTCCAGCGCCAGGCTCTTCTTGCCCGCGTTGTACGCGATGTGCGCCAGCGAGCGTTCCAATCCCGGCACGCCATCCACGAACGGGGGCGCCTGCCGCATCGCGTCAGCACCGGACGGCTCGACCCGGATGACTTCCGCGCCGAGGTCGGCCAGCAGGCGGGCCGCCAGCGCAACCGGCTCATCGGACAGGTCGAGCACGACTACGTCCGTGAGCGGCAGTTGCATGGCCGTTCCTGGTCTTGTGATCACTAGCCTCTCCCCCGCCGGACCGGGTCCAGCATTTCCGAAAGCACGTCACTCAAGAAATTGAGGGCGAGCATGAAGACCGCAACTATCGCCGCCGGCGCCACGAGATACCACCAGGCAAGCCGCATGAACCTGCGGCCGTCGAACAGCAGGCCGCCGAGCGTCGGGTGCGGTGGCTGCTCGCCGAGGCCAAGGAACCCGAGGGCCGCGATGATGAGGATTGAGTTCACAATCGCAATCGGCAATTGCACCGCGAAAACGCCGAACGTGTTGATGGACACGTGGCGCAGCAGGACACGAGGCCCGGAACACCCGATGGTCTGGGCCGCCAGCACATAGTCGCGGACCACTTCCCGGAGCACGGCCGCACGCGCCAGGCGCGTCGAAAACGGGATGTTGAAAATCGCGATGGCGAGCGAAAGGCTTGTCAGTCCCGGCCCAAACCAGGCAATGAGGAGCACGGCGAGGAGAATCCCGGGAAACGCGAGCAGAGTGTCCACCGACCGCGAAATCAGCGTGTCGGCGATCCCGCCGCGGTAGCCCGCCACGAACCCCAGGGAGATACCGACGAGCCAGCCTCCCACGACGGCGAACAACCCGCTCAGGAGTGTCGAGCGAAAGCCGACCGCGTTGCGGATGAAGAGGTCTCGCGACAGCTCATCCGTGCCGAACGGGTGCTTCCAGGACGGATCGAGCAGCCGCTCGCCCCGGACGCTTTCGAACGGCGATGTCGTGTCCACCAGCGGGATGATGAACGCGAATGTGAGCAGGACGGTGAGCACGGCGACGGCCCCGGCGCCCCGGGGGTCGGACAGGAGTCGCCGAACGAACTGGAAGGCCGCGGACCGGGGAAGGCCCCGGCCGCCCTGTTCGAGCGGGATGGCAGCGTCAAGCGAGAGCGGTCCGGGTTCCATCACCGCGCGCTCCCCAACCCGGGCCGGAGGCGCGGGTCGAGCCACGCGTAAAGGAGGTCGGTCAGCAGGTTGAACACGATGTAGGTGGAGACGAGCAACAGCGTGATTGCCTGGATCGTGGGGTAATCCTTGCTGTTCACCGCGCCGATCAGGAGCCGTCCCATGCCCGGCCGCGTGAAGACCTGCTCGATCACGATCGAACCGCCGATGAGACCGCCCAGTTGCACACCGATGATCGTGACGACGGGGAGCATGCTCGGCTTGAGCGCATGCCGGACGATCACCGCGCGGCCCGAGAGCCCTTTCGCTCGCGCGGTCCGGATGAAATCGTTCGTCAGCACATCGACGATTGATTGCCGGGTGAACCGGGAGACTACGGCGGCGACGGCCGACCCCAGCGCGAACACCGGTAGCACCAGGTAGCGCGCCCCCTCAATCGGGTCTCCGAGCAGTGAGACCCTCCCGGCCGACGGTAACCACGACACCCAGACGGTGAATATGAGGAGGATGATCAGCCCCGAGACAAACGACGGAATCGCAATCACCAGGCTCGTGAAGACGCCGATTGCGACGTCAATCACACCTCCGCGATGGATGCCGGCAAGTACGCCCAACACCACGCCAAGCACGTTGCCGAAAGTGAACGCGACCAGGGCCAGTTCAAGGGTGGGCGGCGCGGAAGCCGTGATCAGGTCTGTCACCGACTTCCCGGTCGTCGAACGGCCGAGGTCTCCCTGGAGCGCGGCCGTCAACCAGCGGACGTAGCGCTCAGGGAGCGGCCGGTCCAGGCCCATTTCGTGGCGCATGGCCGCAACGGACTCTGGCGTTGCCGTCTCGCCCAGCGCGATCGCAGCCGGGTCGCCTGGCAGCAGCTCCGTCAGCGCGAAAATGAGCACTGAAGCGACAATGACCACCGGTACGAACTGCCGGACGAGCCGGGTCAGGACGTAACTCATCATTCGTTGAGACTCCGCATTCCAGAGGAATCGTGCCGCCAGCGCCTGGAGCCGCGCAGGCGCTGGTGCCCGTGCTAGGCCACGGAGACCTTGTGGTAGACCGGGCTGCCCAGGAAGTCGCGGACGATCTTCACCCGCGGGCCTTCGAAGTTGACCCCCACGCCGCGCGAGAGCGGGAACTGGAACGCCTGGTCCAAATACGCCTGGTTGAACCGTTTGTAGTCCGCCGCCGTGGATGCGCCGCTGCTGATGGCGTTCCGCGCCGCCACCCATTCCGGGTCCGTGTCGTGGTGGATGATGTCGTTCCCGAGGGTTGCCGAGATGCGGATCTGCGCCATTGCCGAGAGCTGCGAACCGGAGTCACCGAAGCCGACCCAGAGGTTGTCGAGTTTGCCCTGGTAGAAGCGGTCCAGCATGGCCGCATATTCGAGCGGCACGAACTCGAACTTGAGGCCGACCTCGCGGCCTTCCTGCTGCAGCAACTGGGCGATCGCCGGCGAGTACGCGCGGATCGGGAGCGTGTTGATCTTGATGGCCGTTGGCACGCCGTTGGCAAACCCCGCCTGCTTCAGCAGCTCTTTCGCTCGCGCCGGGTCATAGATCGGCTTGTCCAGCTCTTTGTCATACGCGGGCGAGTAGCTCGGGAAGGGAAGCCTGCCGAGCTCGTCGAACTTCCCGACGAAGTTCTCCTGCTGGTACCGCTCCCGGTCGAGGAGGAAGCCGATCGCCTGGCGGACCCGCTTGTCCTGCAGCGGGTCGAGGTCGGTCCTGACCGTGATCGGCGTGGTGCCAACGGCTCGCAGCTTCACGGCATTGAACTTCTTGTTGTCGTAGAAGCGCACCGCCTCATCAGCGGAGAGCGCCGAATCGTCGATGACGCCCGTCTCGAGGGCGATGGCGAGCGCGGCGGCATCGGCGAAGATGGTGTACTCGATCTTGTCAAGGTACGGCCGGCCGAGGTGGTAGTTCTCATACGCCTGGAGCGATGCGCCGCGCACGGGGTCGAAACTGACCCACTTGAACGCCCCGGTGCCGATGAGCTTGCCCTGGGCCGCCTGGTCGAACGTGTCCATGTCGACCATCCGGAAGAGGGACATGAACTCGAAGATGGTTGAGTTGGCCTGCTTGAAGGTCCACTCCATCGTGTAGTCGTCGAGGATCTTGTATTCGGCCACGGGGTTCAGGCCCGCCGTGGCGGCCGACTTCCACTTGTCGTTCTTCAGTTGGTCCAGGCCGAAGGCGATGTCTTTGGTGGTGAACTTCCGGCCGGAGTGGAACGTGATGTCGTTGCGGATGACGAACTTCATCGACTTTCCGTCGGCGGCAACCTGCCATTCCTTGGCGTGGTCCGGCTCCCATTCGAGCTTGGTCTCGGACATGCGCACGAGCTGGCCCCAGACGAGGCCGAGGCCCGCCGCCGCCGCATTGCCGCCACCGGAGAGCGTCCCTGCCTCCTGGAACGGGAGCGATGCGAGGGAGATGTTTCCGCCGGCCCCGCGGTTCCAGGTGCCGCCGCGCTTCGGCTCCGCTGTCGCGCTGGCCGGGGCGGTGCCGCTCGCCGCTGTTGGACTGCCCTCGGCATCGTCGTCGTCGTCATCGCCGCAGCCAACGACGCCGAGCGCGGCCACGCCAGTCAGGCCGGCCCCCGCGGCCTTGAGCAAGTTCCGCCTGTCGAACCGGCTGTTCCTTAAGGTCCCCTGCGACACGTGCATCTCCTACCCACTGGATTATGCGAGTCGGTATAAACTCTGCGGTTGCGAACAGTACGGACTTTCCATTAGCCTGTCAACGGTGTCCCCTCGACAATGATCGACGAGGTCCTGCGGCACCCGCGGGCATGGCTGTGCGTTCTCACAGCGACAGACGGAGGGCTCTTGACCGAGGAACGCTTGCCCCTGGACGAACTCGAGCCTGACGACGAGGGCCCGCGAGGGCTGCGTGGTCACCGGACGCTTGACCCCGACAAGATGCGCTCACGCCGCGAGCAGATCATCGTGGCGTTTGCCGAGATCCTGGTGAACACCGACTACGAGGTCGCGACCCTCGACGACGTCGCCGCGCGTCTCTCCTGCTCGAAAGCGGTCATCTACTACCAGTTCCGAAGCAAGGAAGACCTGTTCGTCGAAATGAGCTCGATGGCGATGCAGATCGCCTGCGCTAACCTGGCGGCGATTGTCGAGGCCCACGAATCCGTCCACGATCAGCTCTTCGAAGCGGTAACAGACCTCGTCCGCATCGGCTTTGAGCCGATTCACGCCGCTGCGCTCCGTTGTGGCTCGCCAAGCTCGCTCTCGCGCGCATCGAAGCGCACGCTGCGCGACGTTTCGCGCGAGTACCGGTTCATGTTGACCGAGATGGTCCGGAGGGGCGTGGAGGAGGGGTGTCTCGCCCCTCGGGATGTTCGACTGATCACGAATACGATCATCAACGCCAGCCAGTCGATCTTTCGGTGGGTCCAACCGGACGGACCAATACCGCCCGAAACCTTCATCCGGGAGGTCCCGGCCATGGTGCTCGGCGGCGTGTTCGGACGGGGCGAGGGCGCTGCCACCGGCGAAGCGTTGGCCTAATCCCGGCGGCCGGCGCCGCCCGAGCGCCCTTCGAACGCGTGCAGAAGGCGGCCGCGGATGAGCTGCGCTGCCGACATGAGCGCGGGGAGCACGTCCCGGCGCCGGGCGGCGCCGAAGACATGGGACGGCGCGCCAATCGAAAGCGCGGCGACAACAGAATCGTTCAGTCCCCGGATCGGGACGGCCAGGTCAGCGGCGCCTTCAATGTGCTCGCCTTCGGTTTCGGCCCAGCCTTGCGCCCGGGCCACCGCGATGCTTGAGACAAGAGCATCCACGTCCACCACGGTCCCCGGGGTCATTCGCCGGATCGTGTGCAGTTTCAGGGTATCTCGCGTGAGCCTGTCGTTCAGTCCGGCGAGGAGGACCCGCCCGCTTGCCACGCAATGCGCCGGCTGAAGCTGGAGCAATGGCATGTGCACCTTCAGGGGCGAGTCCCCGGCGACCCGGGCGATGTAATACACGCGGTCCAGTTCGCGCAGGGCGAGCCAGACGTCGAACCCGGTCTGTTGGGAGCACTGGTACATCGCGTCCTCGGCTGCCTCCAACAGCGCCCTCGACTGCGCGTGAGGCGGCACCAGCCAGAGCAACGTCTTGCCCAGGCTGTAGCGCCGGGACTCGAGATGCTGGCAAAGCAGCCCTTCGTCCACCATGGTCTGGACGAGGTGGTAGGTGCTGGAGCGGTTCGCATTCAAACCTCGGGCGATGTCGGCGAGCGCCAGCGAGTCCGTCCCTGGAAATAACCTGAGGACGGCGGCGACTTTGGAGACAACCTGTATCCGCTTCGGTTCTGGCATCTAGCCGGGTGGCTCCTCGGCGATAACGCCCGCCGCCTGGAGCGCCGAGATCTGGTCGTCGTCCATCCCAAGCATGGTCGTAAGAATCTCGCGGTTGTGCTCTCCCAGCAAAGGCGCGGGGCGGACGTAACGCGCCGGCGTCTCGCTCAAGCGAATCGGGAGGCCGGGGAAGAGGTGGCGGCCCGCGTCGGCGTGCTGGATATCCGCGAAGAAACCGCGGGCGGTGAGGTGCGCGTGCTCCACGAGATCCTTCGCGTCATTCACCGCGCAGGCGGCGATCCCGGCGCGTTGCAGTAACGCTTCGAGTGCGTCCCGGTCCTGGCCGGATGTCCAGTCCGCGAGGCGGCGATCGATTTCGGTATGGCGGCGCATCCGTGAGGCAAGCGTCAGGTCGGCAAGGGCGGCCTCGAACCCGGCAGCTTCAGCCAGCGCCCGCCACTCCGCGTCGCTCGTGACCGTGATCGCCAGCCAGCGGTCGTCGCCTGCGCAGGGATAGCAACCCTGGGGCGCATGGAAGGCATGCCGGTTGCCGCGAGGCCGCGTGGGCGGCACGGCCCGCTGTTCAGCCAGGAGTTGATTCCCGATGAAGCAGATCATCCCCTCCAACTGCGCAAGCTCGATTGCCTGGCCGCGGCGCTCCGGGTCAGCCTCACGGTCGACGATGCCCATGAGCACGGCAGCCGCGCCGTGCATTGCCGCCACTGGATCGGCCCAGGCCACGCCCGATTTGTACGGTCCGCTATCGTCATAGCCCATGAGGCTGGAGAGCCCCGCTTCCGGTTCGAGTGTCGTGCCGAGAGCGGCCGCATCGCGGGACGGGCCGTTCCAGCCGTAGCCCGGCATGGAGACGTACACGATGCCGGGGTTCAGTTCGCGCAGGCGCTCGTAACCGAGCCCGAGCTGAGGCATCACGCGCGGGGTGTAATTCTCGATCACCACGTCGGCCAGCGGGACAAGCTTCTCGAATGCCGCCTTGCCTTCCGGTGTGTCGAGCTGGAGGGTCAGCGAACGCTTGCTGCGGTTCAGCTTGTTGAACATCCCCTCGCGGTTCCAGGGGCGTGCGCCGGCTTCGTTGTCCGGATAGCGCCCCGAAACGCGCACGTCGGCGTTCGACACGGACCGGGGGCCGCGCGACCAGGTAGCCTCGACCTTGATGATGTCCGCGCCGAGGTCGCCGAGCATGCGCGTAGCGAGGGGCCCGGCCCAGACGCGCGTGAGGTCCAGCACGGTGATGCCGGCCAGCGGCAGGCGCTCACTCGGGTTCACGTGCGTCCTCCACGAGCAGTCCGGCATAGCGAAGCACCGTCGCGTCCGCTTCCGCCAGGCGATGCCAGCGCTCGCCGCCCTCGCCGACCGCCGGAGCGGAGGTCAACCGCCAGGGGTGGCCCGACATCCTGAATGGCGGCCCCGGGTACTCTGCCGGATCGGATGTGTCGACCGGGCGTGCCCAGAATTCGCGCGCCGCGAGGTGTTCGTCGTCCAGCAATGTCTTCAGGTCATTGACCGGTGCCACGGCGGCCCGGATCGCCTGTCCCAGCGAGACGACTTCGGCGACCGTGTGCGCGAGCATCCACGGCCCAAGGATGGCGTCGAATGCGTCGGCGTTGGCGAACCGGCCCCCGCCGGAATTGAACCGCTCGTCCTCCAGGATTTCCTCCATCCCAACGAGGGCAAGGAAGCGCGAGAGCGGTTCGTTGCCAACGGCGCCGAACGCCACCCAGCCGTCGCAGCACTCATACAGCGTGCTTGGGTGGAGCGACCCGTAACGGTTACCCACGCGGGTCTGTATCACCCCGCCGTGGGTGTACCGCACGGTCGTCCACTGATGGACGCTCGTCATCACCTCAAAGTGCGAGATGTCGATGTCCTGGCCGCGACCGGTGTGTTCCCGCGCGATGAGGGCCGTGAGCACGCCGATGTAGGCGTGGGCGCCCGCCGCGAACAGCGTCTGGTCTGGCGCGCCCTGGAGCGGTTCGCGGTCCGGCTCTCCGGTCAGATACATGTGGCCCGCCACCGCGAAATCGGTGAACGGCGTTGAACGGTAGTCACGGCAGGGGCCAGTCAGGCCGAAGGGTGAGATGCGCACGCGGATTCCGGCTGCGCTCGAGGTCACCGCGTCAGGGAGCGGTTCGGCCGGGCCGGGTGAGAAGCTCTCGATGACGATATCCGCGGCGGCGCACACGCGGGCGAGCACCTCGCGGCCTGAGGCGGTCTCCGTGTCGAGTGCCAGGCTTGATTTGCCCGTGTTCAGGTATTCGAACAGGGCGCTGGAACGCCCGAACTCGGGGCCAATGCGACGGGAAACGTCTCCCTCGGGCGGTTCCACCTTGACCACGCGGGCGCCGTAATCCGAAAAGAGCTTCGCGGCATAGGCGCCAGCGACCGACCCACTGACTTCAACGATGGTGAGTTCGGAGAACGGCTTCATTTACAAACGTCCCCGCAGGCGGGGATCGAGCGCATCGCGGAGGGCATCACCAACGATGTTAAGGGCCAGCACGGTGATGAAGATCGCGATGCCAGGGAAAATGCTCAACTCTTTCGCCTGGTAGATGCGAGGGAGCCCCTTCTGCAACATTCCGCCCCAGGTGGGGGTGGGAGGCGGGACGCCGAGCCCGAGGAAACTGAGCCCGGCTTCGGCGAGAATCGCAAACGCCAGGCCCAGCGAACCAGCGACGACGATCGGGGCTATGGCATTCGGCAGAATATGCCGGAAGAGCAGCCGGGGCACCGGGACCCCGACCGAACGGGCCGCCATCACGAAGTCCTGCTGCTTCAGGGAAAGCACTTGCGAGCGCACGAGCCGGGCATAGAGCGGGACGCTCGTGACGCCGATCGCCACCATCAGTTGGAAGAGCCCTGAGCCCAGCACAGCAACGATGCCCAGCGCGAGCATGATCGCGGGGAACGCCAGGATCGCATCCATGCAGCGCATGACGAATCCGTCGACATAACTGCCGGCATATCCCGCCGCGAGTCCCAACGGTACGCCGACGCTCACGGCGATCGAGACAGAAATCAGGCCAACGACGAGCGAGACTCGGGAGCCGTAGATGAGCCGGCTCAGGGTGTCCCGTCCGTTTTCGTCGGACCCAAGCAGGTGGGCGGAAGAGGGATGCGCCAGGGTGTTGAACGGGTCGATCGCGGACGGGTCGCTGGGGGCCAAGAGCGGGGCCGCGACGGCGATGCCCACCAGGACCACCAGGATGCCCAGCGCCACCGCCGTGACCGGTTCTGTCACCAGGCGCCGGATGACCGATCCGGCGCCGACAGTCCAGAACCTCGAGGCCGGCGCGAACGCGGGTGCGAGGGTGTCGCGCTTGGGGGTGGATGCGGTCATGAGTACTGAATCCGCGGGTCCAGGAATGCGTAACTCAGGTCCGTGAGGAGATTCGCGAGCACGACGACGAGGGCGGTCACGAGCACCACAGCCTGCACCACCGGATAGTCCCGGATGAAGATGGCGTCCACCGCGTAGCGGCCCATCCCTGGCATGGCGAACACCGTTTCGGTCACAACTGACCCTCCCAGCAGGGCGCTCACCTGGATTCCGACCACCGTAACGACCGGGAGCAGGGCGTTGCGCAGGGCGTGCTTCAGCGTGACCGTGCGTTCGTTCAGGCCTTTGGCGCGGGCCGTGCGGACGTAGTCTTCGCGAAAGACCTCAAGCAGGCTCGACCGAACCTGGCGCATGATCACGGCGGATTGGACCATCCCGAGCGAGATGGCCGGCAAGATCAGGTGCCGGAGACATTCGACCGGGTCGGTGGTAATGGAAACGAAGCCGGATGGCGGTAGCCACTGGAACTGCACGGCGAACAGGAGGATGAGGAGGATGCCGAGCCAGAAGCTCGGCATGGCCACGCCGGTCAGCGCCAGCACCGTAAGCACGCGGTCCAGCACGCTGTTCCGCTTGTAGGCGGAAATGATGCCCGTCGGAAGCGCGATCGCCACAGCCACCAGGAACGAAGCCACGGCCAGGTGAAGGGTGACCGGGAAGCGGTCGCTCAGGGCCTCGGTGATCTGCTGCTTGGTCACCGCCGACTGCCCGAGGTCGCCACGCAGGGCCGAGCCGAGCCAATCGACGTACTGCACCGGCAACGACCGATCGAGGCCCAACTCGTGCTTCCGCGCGGCGATCGTCTCGGGCGTCGCTGAGCCCGCCTCCGGCCCGATGAGGGCCACAACCGGGTCACCCGGCAGGAGGTGGATGAACGCGAACGCTGCGATGGAGACGATGAGCACGACGGGGACGAGGGAAAGCAGCCGTTGAAAGATGTATCTCCACACGTTGGTCGGACCTCACTGCCCGCGGGTCAGGACTTCTTGGCCAGGTTGGCGTACCGCGGCTTGGTTTCGCCCCCGAAGTACTCGCCCAGGTTGAGCACGGACTTCTGGGCCGCAACATACGCGTACCCGTAGAAGGCGTACCAGTCGTAGACCTGGTCGATCGCGATCTGCTGGATCTGGTCGTAGTACGTCTTCCGTTCGGCCTGTACGTATGTCTCGCGTGCCTTGTCGATCAGGCCGTCGAGCTGGGCGTTCGGGAGATGCCCGGGGTTGTAGAAGCCGTCCGAGCGCAACGTCTCCGAGATGGTGCCGTCAGGGTCGGCGCGCAGTGAGAACCCGGCGAGCTGCATCGGCACGTTCTTCAACACGAACGTGCGGTTCGTCAGCTCGGCCACCGCCAGCGGGACAACCTGGAGCTCGACGCCGATCTTGCTCAGCATCTCCTTCCAGAGTTCCGCGTGCTGTGTGTAGAACGACGTGTTGATCGTGATCATCTCGATCTTCGTGCCGTTCGGATAGCCGCTGGCTGCGAGTTCTTTCTTCGCCTCGGCGAGGTCGAAGTCCAGGCCCTTCAGGTTCTCGTTGAACGCCCACGTGCCGACGGCGATAGGGCCGATGCCGGCGCGGCCGCGGCCGAACTGGACCGCCTTCAGGATCGCGGCGCGGTCGATCGCTCTCGCTATCGCGCGGCGCAGGTGAAGGTCGTCAATCGGCTTGAGCGCCTGGTTCGCGTACGTCCCGGACCAGCCTCCGCCAACAGGGGACTGCTGGACCTGGAACTTGTCGTTCTTCTCGAACCGATCCACGTCGCCGGCCGCAAGCCCAACGAGGTCGGCGGTGCCCGCTTCGAGGTTCGCCAGTTGGACCGTGGTATCGGGGACGATGTTGATCCGGATCTGGTCCAGGTACGGGAGTTGCGTCCCGGCGGCGTCTTTGCCCCAGTACGTCGGGTTCTTGGTCACCAGGAAGTGGTCGCTCTGCGCCCACTCCTTGAAGACGAATTTGCCCGTCCCGACAGGGTTCCTTCCGAGGTTGTCGCCGAACTTCTGGGCCGCCGCCGGTGACACGATTGCCCCGCCGCGGTCGCCCAACAGGGTGAGAATCGCGGCGTTCGGCTTGTTCAACGTCAGCTTCAGTTCCGTGTCGCTGATCGTTTCCACTTTCGTGATCGCGACCATCTGTGCTTTCGCGGCGGACTTGTCTGACTGAGCGCGTTCGATGTTGAACTTCACGGCCGCGGCGTTGAACGGCGTCCCGTCGTGGAATGTCACGCCGCTGCGAAGCTTCATGCTGATTGTCGTCGGGTCAGGCTGCTCCCACTTCTCGGCGAGCGAGATGCTGGCGTCCAGTTCACCCTTCTTGTTGTAGTTCACAAGGTTGTCGTGAATCATCCAGAAGAAGGCGTGGTCCCCGCCGCCCTGGCCGAAGTGAGGGTCGATGCTTGTTGGGTCACTTGCCACGAGCGTGGTGAACGTGCCGCCGGTGGGGAGTTTCGCTACGGTTGGGCTGGCGGCCGCTCCCGTGGGGCTCCCACCGGTATTCGCGGAACCACCGTTCTCGTCGTCGTCATCATCGTCGCCGCAACCGACCAGCAGATAGGTTGGCACTGCCGCGGCGCCGAGCAATCCGGCGCGCAGGACTGCCCGCCGTCGAAGTGTCCGCCGCCAGTAGTTGTCATCACGTTCGCTTGCCATCGCTGTCCCCTCGATGTTCCGAATAGGAAACGCTTGTCGCTTGTTTCGCGACTCGGCGAAGTCTAGACTTCCATCCGAGCGTTCGGCAAGTCCGGTAATGACACAGTTAGTGTTTCCCGTAGGAAAACGAATCAGGGGGCGTCGCGTTGCAAGTTTGCTCGGTGGTCCAGGGTCGGGTTGTTGAGGTCCTGGCGATGGCCGGGGCCAACGTCGAGTCGGGCGACGACCTCGTAATCGTCGAATCGATGAAAATGGAAGTCCCCATCCAGGCGCCCCAGACCGGGACAGTGGCGAAGGTGCTGGTGGGCCCGGGAGACCCGGTAGAGGAAGGGACGGTGCTGGTGATGCTCGAATGACGGCCGAGCCGGTTACGACGAAGACATCCGGCTGGGAACAAGAGCTCGATGAGCTCGAACTGCGCCGTCGCATGGTGCTGGAGATGGGCGGCGCCGAGGGAGTCGCGCGGCAACACAGCCAGGGCAAGCTGACGGTCCGCGAGCGCCTGGACCTGCTCGCGGATCCCGGCTCGCTCCGTGAGTTCATGGGCCTCATGGGCTCCGCGACCTACGCCAGTGGGGAACTCGAAAAGTTGACCCCGAAGGCGTCGGTCGATGCTTTCTGCCAGGTCGAGGGCCGGAAGGTCGTGGTGGCCGGCGGCGACTTCACAGTCCGTGGCGGGAGCGGCGGCGGTTCTCACGGGGGCCTCGGCATGGAGCTTTCAGCCAGCCGCCGGGCCCTGGAGTGGCGAGTCCCGTACATCCGGCTGCTGGATGCCGCCGGGGGCAGCGTCCGTTCGTTCGAAGAGATGGGCCGCACCTATCTTCCCGATGGCAACACCTTCACGCTCCCTGATGTCAGGCTGCTCCGGGTCGTGCCGGTCGTCTCGGCGGTGATGGGATCCGTCGCGGGGCTTCCGGCGGTGAACGCCTGCGTCGCGCACTTCAACGTGATGGTGAAGGGGACCAGCCAACTGTTCCCGGGCGGACCGCCCGTGGTGAAGGCCGCCCTCGGCTACGACGTGACCAAAGAGGAGCTTGGCGGCTCCGAAATGCACACGACCGTAAGCGGCGTCATCGACAACCTGGCCGAGACCGAGCAGGACGCCATCGCCCAGGTCCGCCGGTTCCTTGGCTATCTCCCTTCCAGCGTCTGGGAGATGGCGCCGCGCCAGCTCACCGGAGACGATCCGTGCCGGCGCGAGGAACGGCTCCTGAAAATCAAGTCTCGCGACCCGCGGCGGGCCTACAATGCCCGACAACTCATTGAGGCCATCGTCGACCAGGATTCATTCTTCGAGATCGCACCCCGGTACGGACGCGCTCGCACCACCGGCCTCGCCCGGCTCAACGGCTACCCGGTTGGAGTGATGGCGAACAACCCGATGTTCGGCGCCGCCACCGACGTGACCGCAGGCGAGAAAGTGATGCGCCTGGTCCAGCTTTGCGACACCTTCCACATCCCCATCATCGACTTTGCGGATGAACCCGGGTTCATGGTCGGCATCGAATCGGAGAAGAAGGGTATCGAACGCGCGGGCGCACGGATGGTCATCACCACCTGCGAAAGCCAGATGCCCTGGGCAACGGTAGTGGTGGGACAGCTCTACGGCGTTGCCGGCCAGTGTCATCACCGCCCCACCGGGATGTTCCAGCGGTACGCCTGGCCTTCCGCCAACTGGGGTTCGATGCACGTGGAAGGCGGGACGTTCGCCGCCTATCGCCGGGAGATCGAGTCGTCCCCGGACCCCGAAGCGAAGCGCCAGGAGATCGAGAAGCGGCTGAAGGATCTCGCCTCCCCGTTCCGCACGGCGGAGGCGACGGGACAGGACATCATCGACCCTCGCGACACCCGGCGCCTCCTGTGTGAGTTCGCTGAGGAAGCGCAGCCGATCCTGCGGACGCAGCTCGGGCCGACGGCGGTCCCATACCGCCCGTGAGCCTCTGACTCTTCGGAGTGCGCCGGGCCCGGCGGTTGTCCCCCTCCCGCCGGGCCCGGTGCACCGGAGAGGGCAACAAAGGTCGACGGGCAGATGGCTGCGGGGGGGCTTTCCGGGGGACCGCGCGGTCTTCGAAGCAGACCGCGCAGGAACCGGCGAGCCTTCGTTTCGTTCGCTTCTGGGGATTGTGAATCGGACAGGGTCCGTTCGCCGACCGGCGCGCGCGTCCTTACTGGTGCCTCGCGGTTCGTCGATCAGCGCGTCCAGGCACGCCCGTGCCCGCTGGATGCGCTCCGTCTTCGCGTGGACCAGCTCTTGCGAGCTTCGCAGGGATCTGGTGCGAGGTTGTTGATAGCCTCGAAGCTTGCCTGAAGGCACTTCGAAACCTCCACGAAGGGGAGTTCGTCGATCGTCATCATGCGGACACTGTGAGTGCTCGCCGGACTAGCACGAAGGCCCCCGTGCCTCTGTGGACGTGGACACCAACGCTGCATCCTGTACAGACATGCGGCGGCCCTCATCTCGCCAGTGAACAACCGCGCCGGAGCGTATCGTCGACGGCACTACTTCTCGTCCGGGGAAATGGAATCACCGAGAACCGTTCTGGCACGAACAACCTGTGGGAAGCGATGAGCACTCAACGTGCGATTCGTTATTTCAAACCCGACCCGGTCCCGCAGGAACTCATCTGGAATGTGATCGAGGCGGGGACGCGAGCACCGAGCGGCTCGAATCGACAGCCTTGGGGGTTCGTAGTGGTGCAGGACGAGTCCAACCGGAGGCGCATCGCAGAGAAGTTGCGGGCACAGTTGGGCTCTAGCCCCGGAATGCGGGCGTACATTCAGCAGGGGAAGGACTCGGGGAACAGGTCGGCGCGACTGATCTCAGCCGGAGTGGAATCCATTATCGATCGGTTGGATGCCGCACCGGTCTTCATCTTTCCTTGCCTTCATGGGGTCGAGTCTCCCGCGCGCGACGGACTCCTCGCTGGCAGCTCTGTTTATCAGGCCGTTCAGAACATCCTGTTAGCCGCGCGCGGCCTGGGGTTGGGGACGCTGATGAGCACGTTTCATGCTGGGATGGCGAAGGACCTGGTCGAGTGGCTGGAGCTCCCTCCGGAAAACACTCCGGTCGCCCTCATTCCTATGGGTTACCCGGCCGTGAATTTCCGGCCTCTGAATCGGAAACCTGTCGAACAGGTGACTCACTGGGAGACCTGGGGTTCGGCACGGCCCCGCAACTGAGTCACGTGGCCGCGATGTGTTGAAGTTGCTCCATACGAAGGCACATTCGTGTCGGAGCGATGCAATTCAGCCAGTCGCCCGTTGATTGCTGACGAGGCGCTCGCCTGTCAGCCGCCCTGCTTCTTCCGTGCGAGGAGCGCGGCAAGAAGTTCCGGGTCGGTCGGTTCAAGCTCGAAGCCTTCTGGAAAGGGCGGACGTGGCGGCTCGCCCACCGCTGCGAGCACCATCGGGTGCTGATAGTAAGCCAGGTAGACGTGGCGGAGCATCGCTCGCAGCGTTGCGGGGTCCAGCGCGGCCTCGACGAGTGACGGCCGCTCGCGGGGTGTGAGACTAGCGAAGCCCGGCGACCGTTGTCGAAGTGCTTCCAGGCCGGCAGCGACCGCGGGCCCGGCCTGCGCATCGGAGGCGACCGCTTCGGCCACCGCGAGCTCGATGCCGAGGCTGCCGGCGCCTGGCATGACGCCCCTGGGCGGGATGAGGGTGTCGAGCAGTGCGCTGAGAAAGGCTACATCGTCCAGCGGAGCCGGATCACTCATGCGAACAACTCCGCCACGTTCTTCTTGATTGAGTCGGCCACGTAGAGCGCGAGCGCCTGGATGGTCGAAGTGGGGTTCACGCCCGCCGAAGTCACAAAGATGCTGCCGTCGATGATGAACAGGTTCTTCACGTCGTGCGCGCGACCCCACTCGTTAACGACCGAGCGCCTGGGATCAGTGCCCATCCGGGCGGTGCCCATCAGGTGCCAGCCGGCGGTGCGCAGGAGCTGCTCCGAATACACATCGATGGCGCCGGCCGCTTTCAGCGCCTCACTGCCGCGATCGACTGCGTGAGCGAGCTGCCGCCGGCTGTTCTCGCTCAAGGTGTACGTCACCTTCGGCGCAGGGATGCCGTGGCTGTCGGTGAGGACGGGGTCCAGTGTGACGGTGTTCGCTTCGTCGGGCAGGTCCTCCGTGATCGCCACCATGCCCGCGACGTGGCCATTCAGCTTCGCAAAGGCCTCGTGGTGGGCTTCGCCCCATGGCACGTTGCCCGTCGCCATTCCCCAAAGGGCCGTCATCGCCGGGCCGCTGCCGCGCGTCCCCTCATACGAGTAGCCACGGACGAAGCCGCGAGAGGGGTCGCTCTTGTAGAACTGGTGGCTCCAGAAGGTGCAGCCGCCGGGTCCGCGCCGCCCGTTGAGTTGCTCGTCGAATGTGCCGCGAATGAGCGCGTATGGGTGGAACATGAGGTTCTTCCCGACGAGTCCGCTGCTGTTCGCCAGACCATCCGGGTGACGTTCGCTCTTCGAGTTGAGGAGCAGCCGCGGCGTGCCGATCCCGTTACAGGCGAGGACAACGATTTCAGCCTTTTGCTCCTGGAGAACCCCCTCCGCGTCGTAGTAGCGGACGCCGTCGGCGGTACCGTCAGGACGGACGGTGATCTCCTTGACGCGACAACCGGTACGCAGCTGGACACCCTTGCGCTGGGCAAGCGGCCAGTACGTGATGTCCGTGCTGGCCTTCGCGCCCTGGGTGCAACCACTCCCGCAGGAGCCGAGGTTGATGCAGGGAGACCTTCCTTCGTATTCACGCGAAATGATGGCGCTGTCGGACGGCCACCAGTGCCAGCCGAGTCGCTCGAAGCCACGCGCGACGGCGTTGCCCGTGGCCCCGAGCGGGAGCGGAGGCAGAGGTGGCTCGTGGTAGGGGTAGGCAGGATCGCCGGCGAGCCCGGAGACGCCCATCATCCGGTCGTTGACGGCGTAAAAGGGTTCGAGCGTCTGATACGAAATGGGCCAGTCGTCCGCGACGCCATCGTCCGTTCGAACGCGAAAGTCCCCTGGCGTGAAGCGCGGGAAATGGGCGGCCCAGAGGATCGTGCTCCCACCAACCGCGTTGAACATGAGCGGCTGAATGGGAGAGTCCGAATCGTTGACCGGGTAGTCCTGGGCGAGCTGCCGCACGTTCGGGTTCGTGGCAAAAGGGCCAAGCGAACGCGATTCCCAATCGAGGAAGTTGGTGGGGTAATCGCGCTGGTGCATCCACGGTCCCTGTTCGAGACAGAGGACACTCGTGCCGAGGTCGGCGATGCTCCATGCGAAGGCAGCGCCGGACGCGCCCGCCCCGATGACAAGCACACCCACAGGTTCGTCTGACATTCCGGCGAATGATACAGGACGCCGCCCAACGCATCGGGCTGCAGCGCCGCCCGGGGGCCGGTTCACTCCCAGGGGTGGGGGCCACTGGTTCTCCCGGCCCTGAATGCGCCGCTGCCACGGTTCACCCCCATATGCGTGGGGACTACGGGAACCTTCCTCTTGCCAGGCTGACTGTCCGCGGTTCACCCCACATGCGTGGGGACCACATCCATCGCCAGAACGCTTCGCGGGCGTGATTCGGTTCACCCCCACATGCGTGGGGGCTGCTGGAGAATTCATCGCCCCGGCAGCGCGGCCGTTCGCGGTTCACCCCACATGCGTGAGGAATACGCGTCCCAGAGCGAGTCCAGGCGAATTCCCGGTTCACCCCCACATGCGTGGGAGATACTTCCAGCCGGTCACGCGCGGGCGGACCTTGCCCGGTTCACCCCCACATGCGTGGGAATGCCTCGACATCCGCGCCCACTCGGCATGGTTGCTCGGTTCACCCCCACATGCGTGAGATTACTAGCAGATCGCGCGTTCTGGGGCAGCGAATCGCGGTTCACCCCCACATGCGTGGGGAGTACTTCAGGCTCGTCACGACCCGGCCCGGCTTCCGGTTCACCCCCACATGCGTGGGGTGCACTCGTAAGGTGCTCTCGGAAAGCCCGAGGATGTCGGTTCACCCCACATGCGTAGGAAATTCTCCGCATGCACCACGGAAAGCAGAGGCACCGGCGGTTTACCCCCACATGCGTACAGGAATCCTCCCCTTGTACCCGTCCGGGTTGAACAGCGCCACCTTGGTTCACCCCCACATGCGTGGGAATCACTGGGGCACCGTCCGCAATACGCGCTGCCAGGACGGTTCACCCCCACATGCGTGAGGTACTTCTCCGATGGTGATGCCCATGTACGTTTGAACGCGGTTCACCCCATGCCGTGGGGAGATAACGACGTTCCAGCCGGTCACGTTCGATTACACCCGGTTCACCCCACATGCGTGGGGATGCACACGTAGCTCACCGCGGCATCGATCGACTCGAACGGTTCACCCCCACATGCGTGGGAATACTTAGCAGCGCGGCGCGTCCTGCACCGGGATGCCCGGTTCACCCCCACATGCGTGGGGGCTGCACGAACGGCGTATCCGCAACGAAGAGATGCAGCGGTTCACCCCCACATGCGTGGGGATTGCCGCAGCGCCACCCAGGCGAGCCCCCTGATGTTCGGTTCACCCCCACATGCGTGGGGGCCAAACGAAGCGAACTTCGTCGCCTGCCTGTGTCGTCGGTTCACCCCACATGCGTGGGGACCACGATGAATCCGTCATCATCGTCACCGTCGCCGACGGTTCACCCCCACATGCGTGGGGATACCTGGGCCGGGGAGGGCATCGCCGGTGCGGTCCTGCGCCACCGGTTTACCCACATGCGTGGGGATTGCGGCTGCGGCTGGTGTCAGTCCGTCCGCGATCTCGGTTCACCCCCACATGCGTGGGGATACTAATCGTCGATCGGGGCCACGAGGCTATTGGCCGGTTCACCCCCACATGCGTGGGGACACTTTCAGGATGCGCCGAAGCTCGCGGCGCACCGCGGTTCACCCCCACATGCGTGGGAATGCACGACCGCCGAACCGGCGATGTGAGAGAAGGTTTACGGTTCACCCCCACATGCGTGGGAATGCATAAGACACCGCAGAACACGGCCACCGTCACCGGTTCACCCCATGCGTGGGGACCACTCGACGTTCGGCCAGGGCAGTCAGGAAACTCACGGTTCACCCCCACATGCGTGGGGATATTGCACGAGTCCCGTATCACGCTGTGGGGCAGGCCCGTCGGTTCACCCCCACATGCGTGGGGAATGCCCGTTGTGCAGTTTCGCTGTAGAATGCAGCCCAGGTTCACCCCCACATGCGTGAGGAATGCTGCCAGTGAACTCCAGCGGGTCGAAGGCATACGGTTCACCCCACATGCGTGGGGGTGCGCTCTTCCGCCGGATGGGGTTCAAGGGACGCGTTGTGGTTCACCCCCACATGCGTGGGGGATACCCGCCCGCATCCACTCGGAATCAGCCAAGGCAGCGTCGGTTCACCCCACATGCGTGGGGAGATGCTGAGGCGCGCGCCCCTTAGCTCGAAGGGTAATAGGTTCACCCCACATGCGTGGGGTCGGCGTGCACCGAGCCACAGCAGGCCCGTCACTCCAGCCGCGCGGTTCACCCACATGCGTGGGGATACGCAAGGATTCGCGTCCGAACATTCGCGTAGTCCGGTTCACACCCCCACATGCGTGGGGGCTGCTTGGTTCGCGAAGAACGGCTCCAGACATTCGGCGGTTCACCCCCACATGCGTGGAATGCCCGCGCCACCGCGTACTTGTCCAGCACCGAACCGGTTCACCCCCACATGCGTGGAATACACGAAGGTGCTAGCCTGCGCCCGCGTTCGGTTCACCCCCACATGCGTGGGGACCACTTCTTGGCCTTGTTCGCTGCGGGCTGCTCAGCCGGTTCACCCACATGCGTGGGAATGCAACCAGTACGGCGTGACCCGAGGACGGTGTCGGCGGTTCACCCCCATGCGTGGGGAATACCAATTGCTCGATCCGGGCACAGGGCGGCGGCTGACGGTTCACCCCCACATGCGTGGGAATTACTCCCGCGCCTTCTCGCCGTCCTGGATCGTCGTCGGTTCACCCCACATGCGTGGGGATACGTACCGCAACAACAACACCGCCTGGTGGATGACGGTTCACCCCCACATGCGTGGGGATACTTCCTCGCTGGCATCGTCCGGCGCCGACGGAACGGTTCACCCCACATGCGTGGGGGACCATCGCTGGCATCGTCCGGCGCCGACAGGACGGTTCACCCCCACATGCGTGGAATGCCGACCCTCCGGCGGTAAAGTAATTGCCGCCGGTTCACCCCCACATGCGTGGGGAATGCCAGTGCTCACCCACAGCCAGAACTCGGCTTCCGGTTCACCCCCATGCGTGGGGATACGCGAGATCGATGAGTGCTGCGGCATCCGGGTACGGTTCACCCCATGCGTAGAGATACGCTGGGAACGTCTACGACAACATCCTGTTCAACGGTTCACCCCCACATGCGTGGGAATACTTCGATGCGTGCTAGCGTATCCGGGTTCGTAACGGTTCACCCCCACATGCGTGGGGATACTCATGCGTTTGACTCAGACATGAGCACCATCTCGGTTCACCCCCACATGCGTGGGAATGCTTCTTGTCCGCCGGATTCACTGTGGCAGTCGGCGGTTCACCCCATGCGTGGGGAGAATTGCCCCAACCACACGCGAGGGTTCATCACCGCCCTGGTTCACCCCCACATGCGTGGGGGTCACCGTGTCCGCGCCGGTGCCGACAGCCAGGTCGCCCGGTTCACCCCCACATGCGTGGGGGCCGTCATGTACGTGTCACCCTCAAATGGGTCGTTCGGTTCACCCCCACATGCGTGGGGCCGTCGCCCGCGCGCGCGCGGAGTCCGCATTCGGTTCACCCCCACATGCGTAGGGAGATACTACTTCACGCCGTCCTTCTCGACGTAGAGACCCGGTTCACCCCCACATGCGTGGGGAATGCACGGCTTCTACGCCCTCGCGCGTGCCGCTCAGGTCGGTTCACCCCCATGCGTGGGGTACGCACCCACGCCGCCGCACCATTGTTCGTCTGCCGGTTCACCCCCACATGCGTGGGAATGCTGAGTTACGGGCGTCCCGGACCGCCGCCAAGGTTCACCCCCACATGCGTGGGGACCTTGGCAAGGCGCTCTGGTCGCGGACTACGCCGTCGGTTCACCCCCCACATGCGTGGGGATACTCGAAGGTCTCGCAGATGCTCCGTTCGTTGGTCGGTTCACCCACATGCGTGGGGATATGATCGAGTACGCGGGAACGCGACCCGTTTCGGTTCACCCCCACATGCGTGAGGACTACTTCTGCGCCCTTGCCCATCACCGGCGTCCCGCCGGTTCACCCCCACATGCGTGGGGACCACTGCAGGACGTGGTTGCAGATCTCTGGTCACCACCGCGGTTCCTTTTACATGCGTGGGAATGCCCGGGTTCGTGCGGAGCAAACGCCCGGAGGCGCACGGTTCACCCCCGCATGCGTGGGGATGCTGGCTGCCACCGCACCCACCGGCGGCGGCGTCGGTTCACCCCACATGCGTGGGGAGACCGTGTTTCGCAGCGGCCAGGCGGACACGCTTCTCGGTTCACCCCCACGGCCGTTGAGGTACTCATTCAGCGCAGACCGGAACGAATCGACCTTCGGTTCACCCCACATGCGTGAGATACCAACCGTTCGGCCTTGCCGGCGGCGGTGTCGGCGGTTCACCCCGGCCGTGGGGATACGCAGTTCCAGGTGACAGAGAAGGCGCGCCGGCGGTTCACCCCCACATGCGTGGGGATACGCGCCTCGACGCGCTGGACAACGGGGTTCAGCCGGTTCACCCCACATGCGTGGGAATGCACCAGTCATCGTTCTGTCCTCTCTGCTCGTCACTCGGTTCACCCCCATGCGTGGGGGCTCCTCCACCAGCTCCTTGTTCACGCGCTGGAGCTTCGGTTCACCCACATGCGTGGGAATGCGCAGACGAGCAGCCGCTTCGCCAGCGGAGACACCGGTTCACCCCCACATGCGTGGGGAATGCACAGCACCGCACGAGAGCGTGCTCACCTGCTCCGGAGTTCACCCCACATGCGTGGGGGCCGACACCCGGACGACCGACATCAAGGGGCTTTCCGGTTCACCCCCATGCGTGGGGAATGCCCTCGTTCGGCCGCCACTTCGTCCAGCAGGCCTTCGGTTCACCCCACATGCGTGGGGGAATGCTCGAATGTCTCGTCCCCAGTCCTTCTCGGCCGTCGGTTTCACCCCCACATGCGTGGGGAATGCCTCACGCCGTCCGACATGACCTCCACGAACTCCGGTTCACCCCCACAGCCACGTGGAATACGTGGATCTGCGCGCCTTCGAACACGAAGCCGAAGGTTCACCCCCATGCGTAGGAATGCCAGTTCCCCACAGTGGCAGAAGGCACATCTTGACGGTTCACCCCCATGCGTGGGAATGCGCAGAACATTTGAAGGCCCGCCTTAGCAGCTTCCGGTTCACCCCCACATGCGTGGGAATACCTAAATACCTGGTCTAGATGCCAGTTACCGGTTCACCCCCACATGCGTGGGGAATACTTGGCGTTCATGTTGAACGCGAATCCGACCATCTCGGTTCACCCCACATGCGTGGGGAATGCTGTTGCTAAGAGGAACGAGCACTTCACGCGCCGTCGGTTCACCCCCACATGCGTGGGGCCCAGAACACCGGCGGTGGGTGACTACGCCCGCGGTTTCACCCCCACATGCGTGGGGTCACGATACTTCTGCCCTCGGACGCGGTCGGGAACCGGTTCACCCCCACATGCGTGGGGACCACACTGAAAGCGTCATCCCGCATGTTACGCCACCGCATCCTCCGGCCAACACTCAACTCCCGCGGCGCACCAGCAGCAGTCCCTCAAAGTCCTCAGGCACGTACGTCGGCGTTCCCCAAACTCTCCAGACGAAGCCCTGCTCGTTGTTCGTCGAGTACACCATGAATGCCGACCCACCGTTTGACTCCGCACACGCCATCTCCCAGAGCCTGTCGCGCACCATGGCCGAGGCGTTGCCGATGAAGACGTTGGCGCGTGGCTCGATCATCCAGCGCGAGAGTTCTCCGCGCATGCCCCGTGGGATGCGTTCAAGCATCAGGACAATCATCTCACTCTGCCTCGTCGCCGGCGTCCCGGAGGTCTTCCGCGACGTCGTAAGCTTTGCCGCCGGCGACATCGCCGCCCGGATCCCAGAGCCAGCCTGGAGTTGGCACGGACCCGTCGCCTTCGAAGTGATACTCCTGTGCGGTGACTGATGGTTCCCCAAGCACGGCGGCGATGTCCGGGATGATGCGTTCAAGGAGCTTCCGGCGGTAGAACTGGTCCCGGCAACGCTGTCGAACTCTGCTTTCGAGGTTCTCCGTGCCGTCTGCGACGCATTGGAACGCGGCGGGGATCGTCGTGTCCGCCTTGTACAGGTCCGCGATGTCATACACGAACGAGAGCATCTTGCCGGTGTGGATGAATCCCAGCCCGGGTGAGAATCCGGTGGCAACGATCGCCGCGTGGCACAGGCCATAGAGGGCGCTGGTGGCCGTCGAAAGCGCGCGGTTTACCGGTTCGGCGCGGCGCCAGTCTCCGCGGTCGTAGAAGCGACCCTGCCAGGGAATTCCTGTCGTGTTGCTCCAGCGGGTGTAGGCCTGTCGCACGCGAAGCCCCTCGCGCCCGCGCAATTGCTGCAGGCTGAGCCCGGGTGGAAGGTCTTCGGCGAACCTGAGCCGGTACATGCGATCGACGACCTGCATCCGTTCGGTCGGGTCAGAGGCAAGATAGGCCTGGCGAATGAGGTTCCGGGATGCGCGTGTCTCGCCGGTTGAGTGGGCGTACAAACGGACGCCGCCTTCACCCGTCCAGGTCACGAGGCATCCGTTTTCGGCGAGTGCCCGCATGGCCGCGTGGGTCACCGTCGTGCCTGGTCCGAGCATGAGCAGGTTGAGCGAGGCGCACGGGACCGCGACGCTGCCGCGCTGGTCGTAGAACGTGATCGACTTCGCCTCCTGCTCTACCTTGCAGCGTTCTACGTAGAGGTAGGTCAGGCTGTCCCTCACTTTGGGAAGGGAATGCAGGTCCTTCACATAGTGTCTATCGGCTGAAGAGATAGCAATCCACAGCCAAAGGCCTTCGCGGGGCCGACGCCACCGTCAAAGGCCGCGCGAAAGGCCGCCGGGTCAACAATGGCGAGCCGGCCCTCGAACAGCACTGTGCCGAAGGTGAGCCTTCTGTCCATCCGGCCGAATCCTCCGAGCCTCGGCGCGGGATCAGAACGCGTTCGGACGAACGTACGCGAGCCGGCGTCCGCGGACCCGGCGGTTACGCTGGACGTGAGGAGTCTGAAGCCGCAATGCTCGCGGCCTTTGCGTTGGAGCCACGCGAGCTGGTCTTCTTCGCGAGTGAGTTCCACACGCTTGCCGCTGGACTCGGACTTCTCGACCTGGGCGCGCCGAGTTACGCCGGTCCACTCGGCCTCAGGCACTTGCTCCGCCTCTTTCCAGTAGCCGTCCACGGTCAGGCGCCGCGAATCAAGTTCGCGGGTAGCGCGCTGGGCCACGCGGCGGGTTGGATTGGCTCTCAACCGGAACGCGTAGACGGCACCCGCGCGAAACCCTTCCTCGAGCGGCGCTAGTGATCGCGGAGGATCGACCCGTACCTGGGCTGTCTCGAAGGCCCAGGCTGGCTCGACCGAACTCTGGACGATGATCCGTACGTCATCGCCAGGCCCACCGCGCACCTGGGATGGGGCCTCGACCCGGAAGAGCACTCCGAGGTCCGCCCTCGTCGTCGCCGAGGCTGTTGCCGGAAACCCGCTCATAATGGCGCGGTGCAACGCGTGGCAGTCCCCCAACCACTCCCGCGCAACTCTGCTGCGAGCGTCAATCCGTAGACGGCTGAGATACATTTCCGTACTCCTTTTCGGCTGTGAACCGCTGGACGATGGCGCGCGGCCCGAACCGGCGCGTTTGGAAGGCCGCGCCGATTGGCTGGTCCATCCGAAGTTCGTGACCCGCCACATCGAACGAAGTTTCGAGCACGAGTCGCAGGCGGCGTGGCTCCCGCGGCGGCGTCCATGATGTTTGGTCGAACGGTGCCGGGAGCGGCCACGGCTCCTCCGCAAGGGCATCTTCGAGTCCTGAATTCCGGATCCCCGAGCCCGGGAGGTAGACCGGCAGCGACGGCACGAACGCTTTCCGGCCAAGGGAGAGCTGCCAGACTGGCGCCCTGAGCGCAGCTTCGAGGCCCTCGAGTTGCCTCGGGTCCGGACTCTCGATCCCAACCAGGAAGTCCGCCCCTGCGAGGTAATAGCGGTTGGACAATTGGGCGTCTTTCGAGACCTGGCCGCTTGCGCGCATAATCCCCGTCCCCGCGCCGGCGGTGTGGTAGTCGCGCGCCATCACCCCTTCGTTGTCCACGCGAACACCCAGGCGGAGGGCGGCGAGGTCATCCACCGGCGCTGAACGCGGTCGGCCCAACGCTGCGCACAGGAGGCCCGTCACCCCGCTTTTCGATGGTTCGAGCTCGGTGTCGCGTTCGGAGAAGCGGCTTCGCGTGCCCCAGGATTGCATGGGCCCGCAGAGGCGGAAGAGCAGGGTTGCCATTCAGGCACCCGCCACGGCGGCCAGCGTACCCGAAAGCAGGGCGTTGAAGTCCGGACTCGCCGCGCCGAGCCCGGGCACATCGCTCTCCTGGCCGATGGCGATGTAGCCCTGGAAACCTTCGGGTGAGCCGTACAGCCGCGACAGCTCGCCCCAGTACGTCCCCAGCGCCTGAATCGACTCCGAGACAAGGTCGGTGTCGCGGCCAGGATGGATGGGACGGACAAAAGCGTTCGCCAGTGACCAGGCGCCGGCCGGCCGGACGACGGTCATGATGAACGACGGGGCGCTCCGGGCAGCGAAGGAGTTCTGCTTCCCGGTGGGGATTGCGTCCCGGCTCGCCACCAGGAATGCGCGCACAGCCGCCTCGACAAGACCGTCATCGCCGCCCAGGTTCCGTTTGAGCTGGGTAAGGTCGATGTTCGCGTAGCGGTAGTAACAGGCCGAGTTGAACTCGACGGTGCCGATCATGTCGGCCCCTTCGGTGTCGCCTGGCTTGAGATCGTCCACAGCGGTGTAGTAGTCGAATTCGACGCTCACGCGGTTGGTTGAGATGGCATGGGCGACCTGGCTGGCCGCATCGATGTTGCGGTCCGGGAGGTCGGCGAGCATGCGCCCGAAGAGCGCGAGGTCGGCCGCACGCCCTCCATTGAGGCGCGCCTTGAAGTCATCGATAACCTTCTTGCTCAGGGCTGTGGCCGCCGCTTCGCGGGCTGCCTTCTTGTCCCGCGCGCTGGCGTTTTCAGCGCGGGCCATCGCCAGGAGTGCTTCCCAGTTGGCGTCCGCGAACTCGGAGAAGGCCTTCAGTTCGGCCGTGCTCAGATAGAGCAAAACCTGGAGCTTTCGGAACGTGACCTCGCTGCTGGAACTCCCGGCGCCGAATTCCCCGGTGTACGCGGCGTTCTTGTCGCTGGCCGTTTTCAGTCCGATCGCCTCGATGGCAGCGTTGGCGACCGCTGCGGCATCTTCTGGATTCTTCCCTGACGCCACCAGCCTCCTTGTAATTTCCTCGACGAACCGCTTGCTGCGGATGGCCCGTTGATCCTCCGGGACCAGGTTGTTGAGGCTGAATTCGTTGCGGATGGCGCGTTTGATCGCCTGGCTGGAGATGCGCGCGCGACGGGAGCCGCCGAACTCGCAGGTCTTCGGGCTGCCGGTGTCGTCTCTGTTGAGGTTCGATGGGGCGAAGTTCTGGAGGATGTGGATTTCGAGCAGCATGAGATGGTCCTTCCTAGTCGTCGTGGTCTTCGGACGTGTTGTCCGGAGCGATGCCGGCCGTGTCTTCGGCGTTGTCTCCGTCGCCGGCGTCGTGGCCCCAGAATTCCGCCGCCCAGCGCTTCTGCACGCGGTGGTCCGGGCGGTCCCAATCGCGGAGGTCATAGAACAATTGGAGGTAGTCGATGGTTGCCTCGGGCCGGCGTGACTTGAGCAGCGCCACGAGGTGACGGAGATGCTCCGGCAGAGCTTCGCCGCCGGCGTCAAGCAATGCCGCGAAGCGCCGGACGACGCCCTGGTCTTCTTCGGCGTCTATCCGCCGCAACGCCCGAATGGATCGGCCAAGGCCCCCGTGCCATGCGGCAGGTTCGCGGTGGTGACGTTGGTGAAGGGCGAAGAGGCTGGCGACGACGTACGCCTCGCCGGGAGCGCCCGACGGGCTTTCCGCGCGATCGCATGCGCTTTCGACGTACGGGAACATCTCCGGGGCGTCGCCCGGGGGCTTGCCGAGACCTCGCCGGAGCGCAGCCAGTGCCCCGCGATCTTCTCGCCTGACGAGCGACTCAAGCTGCCCGACGAGGGCCGGGCCGCAATCGGATGTCATGTGGATACCTCCTGTACTGGGGGCATGAGGGGCCGCAAAGCCGCCGCCAGGGCGGCCCGGAACCGCGGCCGTTGAATTGCCGCGGCACGATAGCCCCGGCTTCCGTTTTCGAGCGCACCGGCAGCCAGTTCGAACGCGTTGGTGGCCGCTGTTCGGATGTTCATGGCCCACGTCTCCTCGGCGGCGATGCCACCGTCGGACGGGTAGGATTCGGCCAGTTCAACCATGAACTTCCGAAACGGCGCGTCGAGCGCGGGCCAGTAGCTGCGCTCGACGGCCAGCGAGTCGGCCAGCGCGGACACGCGGTCACGGTCGGCCGAGCCATCCGGTGCGAGCGCTTCGCCGGCCATTGCCCAGGAGGCTGTCCGGAGCGCCCGGCCGGTCGCGCGAGCGACTTCCACAGCCGACGACAGTCGCGCGATGAGGTCGAAGTCCTCGACGTAGGCCAGGGGCAGCGGGAGCCGCTCTTCGCGCCAGAGGAAGATCTTCGCCCGGTCGCTGGACAGCCCGAACAACGCCAACTGACGCTGCGAATCGTCGAGGTAGCGGTTCTGGCGGAGAGTGCGGAGCCAGGCGAGCGTGGCTGCTGGTTTGCCGTCAGCCGCAAAGCGGAAGAGTGCCGCACTCTGGCGCCAGAGAGCTTCTTCCGGGCGGAATCCCAGCGGCGCCCACGGGTACTGGTTCTTCACGTCGCGTTTGACGAAGGCGGCCATTGGCTCCATCACTTCCACAGCAGTCCCGCCGGGGAAGCTCAAGCCTGCCATGATGGTGACCCGCGACACCGAGCCATCGGCGTTTGGGAAGAGCAACACGCGGCGGGACTGCCACGTGAGGAGGTCCAGCAGGCCGGCCGGAGTTCGCGCGGCAGCCACCGGCAGGTCCAGTTCCCAGGCCGGCCGGTTCTCCTCCGGGATCAGGTTGAGCGGTCCGGTCCCGGACTCGATGGCTGTGAGGTTGAGGAGCAGCGTTTCGAACAGGTTGGCGCCGATGACCAGGTGCACGGCGGATTTCACGAGGTGCGCCGATTCCGCGCTGGGCGGGTCTCCCGGGAGCCGCGTGACCAGCCCGCCGATGGAGAACGCCTGCAGTGCCACCAGCAGGCGGGCCGCGTCTGCCGCAAGAATCGGCTCCGGGTCCGCGTCAAGCGAATGGTCAAAGAGCGCAGCGTTGTTTCCCGCTGCAAACTCGTGCCCGAGCTTCGCCACTGTTGTCGAGACTGATTCTGGGAGCCCCGATGTCTGATAGAACGGTCTCTCCCCGTCGAAGAGGTCGAACCGGTACCGCCAGCGATCGAGGTATTCGTCGAGGCCGGCGACATCGAACCGTTTCGCCTGCCACAACTGTTGCCAGCCGGCCTCGCTGTCAGGCCCCCAGACCCGGTGACAGATTGCCAGCAGCAGTCGATGGAGGGCGATGGTCACCAGCGGGGACGGGTCCGTCAGTTCGGCGATGTCGGGAGCGCGAGCGAGTGCTTCGCGAATGGAGACGTCGCGAGGCTGCGATTCGCCGTGGAAGCGCACGGGAATCCACGGCTGGTTGGCGAGATTGAATGATGTCATGAAGCCTTCCTGGGTGCCGGTGCACGGTTGGTGGACGCGTACTCAATGCCGGCAATACAGCGCCGGAGCACGGGGCACGCAGCACAGAACCGGCCCGGAGTTGGGGTGACGAACGGTGAGAGGGGATCGCGATGGGACTCAAGGTAGTCGCGGGCTGGACAGTTCAAATAGTCCCGGAGTTGGGCATCCACGGTAGTCCTCCACCTTAGGTGGACGTGGAAGCTCCGACTCGAAAGAGGTAAACTCTCAGGTGCGGGCCGATAGGAGCTTCCTGTCGTCCTTGGAAAAGGAAGCTGTCGCAGGCTTCCTTTTCCGCTTTTTGGAAGTCTGTCACTAAGGGTAGAGGAACGCAAGCCAATAGTCCGTGAATTTTGCCAAAGCGCATTCACGTACCGTATTTGAGCAGGAAGCCGAAATCGCCAGGTGTCTCCACGGTTGTGGAGGTGAACCGACGGTACGTGACGCGCTGTGGCAACCCTTGTCCCCACCTCTGTGGGGGTTTCCGCGCGCCGGGCGTCACTGCGTCTCGCTGTTTCAGGCATTGCGGTTCACCCGCAGCCCGAACTGGTCGTCGTAGGTCAGGCGATACTGGCCCACCCAAGCGGTGCCTGCCTCGTCAAGCACCACCCAGCGGTGACGGCGGAGGGCCGGGCTTCGCTGGAACGAGGGGGGCGGTTCGAGGTCGCGCAGTTCGCGGACAAGGCCCTGGTGGCTGACCGACACGCTGCGTTCAAGAAGCCGGCTGACGATCGTGCTGCCCAGAGTCGCGGGCACTCCCGCGCCGGGCTCGCCCAGCACGATGTTGAAGCTTGGCTCGGCAAGCCGGGTCAATGCCTGCAATGCGGGATGCAGGTCTTCGTCCTCGTCGCGAGGATCCGTCAGGTAGCGTTCGATAGAGCGTGAGCCGCTTGGCGTGTCGAGCCGACGTAGCCTTGCCTGCGCTTCCTCGTCCCGCTGTTTCGCCTCGAGCGCGGATTTCGTGGCCCTCCAGCGCTCAGCGAGTTCGTTCGCGGCGCCCGCCGGCGGAACGGCAGTATCCGCGTAGACAACGTCCACGAGTCCCTGCAGGTCGTCCGGGACAGCAACCGCCGTCTGCTCCCGCAACGCGACCCACGTGCGCAGCAGGATGTGCTCGTCGTACACCGCTTTCGTCCCGGAATCGAACTCTGGTAGGCCGGATGCGTCCAGGTCAGGGTCGATGAGTCGAAGCAGCGGAGGGCCGCCCTTCCGTTCGCCGCGTTCGTGGCGTTGAAGCCGCCCCGAGCGCTGCAAGAGCAAGTCCACAGGAGCGAATTCAGTGAGCATCACGTCAAAATCAACGTCGAGCGACTGTTCGATCACCTGGGTCGCAACCAGGACGTAACGCGGAGGCCGCTTCGTCCCGGCGTCTGGGCCGAACATCCGGAGGCAATCCTTCTCGATCTCCCTCCGGCGGCCTTCGGTGAAGCGCGCGTGGAACAGGCCCAGTTCGCCTGTTGGGAATTCACCGGAATCTTTTAGCGCGTTGTAGACCGCCTGGGCGTTTCCCACGGTGTTGCAGATGACGGCCGCACAGCCGCCATCGCGCAGTGAGTCACGAAGCTCGTCAAGGATGGACTCGTTGCCGGTGCGTAGCCGCTTCAGGCCAAGCGAGCGCGTGGACCTGGTGCTCGCTTCGACATGGCGAGCCCCCGTTTCCCGTGACGACGACCACGTGATCCGCGGGTAGGGGCAGTCCTCGAAATCGGGGAGCGCCCTTCCCGCGCCCGCCGCGTAGGCTTCGAGCAGGCGCCGCCGGCGGCTGGATGGGAGTGTCGCCGAGAGAAGAACGACCGGTGAACCGAGCGCAGCAAGCCACTCCAGCAGGCGTTCCAGTAACCCGGTCATGTACGTGTCGTAGGCGTGCACCTCGTCGATGACGACCACCTTGCCGGCGAGCCCGAACAACCGGACGAAAACGTGCTTGACCTGGAGGACGGCCAGCA
Organism: Dehalococcoidia bacterium; assembly: GCA_046328215.1. GTDB lineage: Bacteria > Chloroflexota > Dehalococcoidia > Tepidiformales > Tepidiformaceae > Amarobacter. Next base: position 54,243 of record JAXLXA010000018.1, read on the forward strand.
ACGCCTGGTCGACGGTGCCAACTCCGTAGGGTGCGAGCAGGGCTCGCTTGCGCGACAGAAACCACTCGCCGGCCGCCACAGCACCCAGTCCCCCGGCCTCGTCACCGTGGACATTGGCCGGCATCAGCCTGGGCTGATGCCACGCGCCGCCGTGAGCGAGCACAAGGTTCACGGCAGAGCCTGCGGCTCGCGCCTGCAGGAATTCCGTAACCCGCTGGTGCATCTGGTTCGCGGTCGCTTGTGTCGGGAGCGCGATGTAGCTTCCCCGGACTCCCCGTGCTTCCCAGTGGTTGGCGAGGTAGAAAGCGGCCTCTGTCTTTCCTTCGCCCATCGGAGACTCGATGATCGCCAACGACGTGTCGTCGAGGCCAGCGGCGAGTTCCACGGCGGCGGACTGCAAAGGGCGCGGTTGTTTGCCGCTGAACAGCGCCTCGAACGTCGCTTGCGGGTCGAAATCAGGTGTGAGCCAGTGCTCGCTCCGCAGCACTTCTCGGGCCACTGCCCGCACCCTCGCGAAGTAGGTCGTGAGGTTGCCTCCGCCTGCGGCATCCCACGTGAAGACGGACTCGATCGAGCCGATCCAGTCCGCGACGGACACCACGCCGGCAAGGAACATCGCCGGTGCGGCGGCGAGCGGCGTGGTGGGTGGCACAGCAAGGTCGAAAAGCGCGACGAACGCCGACCAGAGTCCGTTGCGGAGCGCTGTCCAGCCCTCGTGGTCGAACCGCTCGTCGAGGGCCGCGGAGGATGCGTCGCTGCGCTCGTAGGTGAGGAAGCGGCCGTGGTGTCCGCCCGTAATCGTTGCCATCTGCCGGGCCACGTGGGGAGCGACGCCGAGCGCTTCCAGTGCGTCCGGGAGGAGGAAGGTGCTGCGAAGGCCATGCCCGGGGTCGGGCAGGTTCGTTGCGGCGGATAGCCCCGTGCCCTGAAACCGTGCCTGAGCATTGGCATCCTTCGCCTGGAACTGCTTGCTCGCCTTTCCAAAATCGTGAAGTCCGGCGACCAGGCCAAACCACTCGCGAGCGGCCGGCTCTTCCAACCCCCAGCCCCGCGACAGGAGTCGGCGGCTGTTCGCCGGGAGCACGTCGTCCCACAAGGCGAGCGCCACTGCGGCGACGTCGGCCATGTGACAGACAAGGGGGTGATAGTCCCCGTCCGCGCCAGGGGCCGGAGCGCCGGTTCGACCGAACTTCGCCGCCAGCCGCTGGACGCCCACATCAAGCATTCGTTTCGCCTCCGCCGGAGTCTGTCAGGACTTCGGGCCTCTGCCTATGCCCGTTCCTGGACATCTCATGTCGTGCAGGATGTGAAGACCGCGGCCCGCGTTGGCGCGCCACTTCTGGAGCGGATCAAACCTGGCCGCCTCCAAATCGCGGCGACGATAGTGAACGACGAGGGTTTGGGTTCGGGCGAAGGGAACGCGATGCAGGATGAGCGCTGCAGCGCCGCCGCGCGAGCCCGAGGCTGGCAGACACGCTTTTCCGCATGGATGATACTGCTGGGAGGGTGGCGAGGGCGGAATTTGGCGCTAATCGGCTGTTGAGGTGTGGTTTGCCGGCTGAAAGTGACGGACGAAGTAATGGCTGACGAGAAGTCCGCAACAGAATCGCTCGCCGACCAACTGCTTGTTGGGGCGCTGGAGGGAGTCAAGGAGTGCAAGCGGATCGGTTACAACCCGTCGGCGTTCTTAGCGATGCTGCACGAACGGGGCGCGGTGGGCGCATTCAAGCATCTGGTGCGTCCACCCGTCGAGCAGTGCAGTGATGGTTTCACTCGACTGTGGGAGTTGAAGCGGCTCGACCTGGCCGTGGAGTACACGGTCGCGTTCGACGAGCGATTCGCGCCGCTGTTCAGCGATGACGAGAGGCGGATCGCGAGCCAGCGGCTGGCGCTGTATGGCAAGACGCGACCGTAAGGCGCGTGCAGGCTTCGCCGAGCTGCCGTGCTGCGGCTATCATTCGGCGTCTCCAGGAGGAGCGGTTGGCCGCGCTAGAGGAAATCAAACCCGGTTCGGTGGTCGAAGGACTCGTCCCGGAGCGCGAAGCCTTGCAGGGTAAGGTGTTCGATGTGCTCGGCCGGTTGTTTACCGAAGTGGCGCTGCGGGACCTGATGCTCGAAGCGATTCGCTATAACTCCACTGACGAAGGCCGCGCCAAGATGCGCGCGAAAATCGACTCGGCGTGGACCAAAGAAACCCTGGACGGAGTTCAAGCCACGGGCTTGACTGCCATCGTCCGAACTGGCGAGCAGGGCTGGCTGTGTGGCACCGGTGCACTGTTACTGAGGTCGACGAGCGCTGAGTTGTGTCCGCAGTACCTGGCGCTAAGGCTGTCAGCGCCTCAATCGGTGCGGTGGCTGAAGTCGCACGCCGTTGGTGCCGTCATGCCAAACCTCAACGAGAGCATACTCCGACAGTTTCCCGTGGAGTTCCCTCCCCTCCTTGAGCAGCGCGCGACCGCCGGAGTGCTCGGCGCCTTGGACGACAAGATTGAGCTGAACCGCCGCACGAACGAGACGCTGGAGGAAATTGCGCGGGCCCTGTTCAAGTCGTGGTTCGTCGACTTCGACCCGGTGCGGGCGAAGTCGGAAGGGCGTCAGCCCTGGGGCATGGACGCCGGGACCGCCGCGCTCTTCCCGAGCGAATTCGACGACAGCGAGTTGGGCAAGATACCGAACGGCTGGCAGGTGGGAAGGCTGGATGACATCGCCGATGTGACGATGGGCCAGTCGCCACTCGGCGATACGTACAACGAAGCAAGGGACGGTCTGCCGTTTTACCAAGGCACCCGTGACTTTGGTTGGCGCTTCCCAGCTCACCGAGTTTGGTGCAACGCACCTACCCGGCTTGCCGAGGCCGGGGACTCACTACTCAGCGTCCGTGCTCCCGTCGGTGAGCTGAATGTGGCGCGCGAACGGTGCGCCGTAGGCCGAGGCGTCGCAGCGGTTCGGCCGAGGACTGGCTTCCGCGGATTCCTACACTACGCCCTTCAACTCTCGCAATCCGGTTGGGATAAGTTCGAAGCCGAGGGCACCGTGTTCGGGTCTGCATCCAAGGCGGATGTGACGGGATTCCCCGTGGTCGTGTCGGACGCCCGAACTGAGCTGGCGTTCGGACGGCTGGTGGAACCTGTTGACGCGAGGATTCTGAACGATACGGCAGAGTCCGAGACCCTCGCCGAGCTGCGCGACACGTTGCTGCCGAAGCTGATGTCGGGCGCGGTGCGCGTGCGGGACGCGGAGCGGGCGGTGGAGGTTGTTGGGTGACCGAGGACGACACGTCCATCGTCCGGAACGAAGAGCCGACAGACGTCCGAGCAGTGGTCCGAAAGGCATTGGCTGCCCTGGAGTCGGTTGACCCTCAGCCAGTTAAAGCCACGGCTCGAAACCAGCCCGCCAAGGACCTGTCCACGCCGAATCCGGCGCCGAGGCCCCAGCGGAGCGGATTCTCGGGGCAGCCAGGAATGCGTAGATTCGTCATCCCCCTGCCGCCCGACCGGCCAAAACCTTCCCGTCAGCGCCCGACGCTAAACGACTGGGCCCAAGACTCGCGTGGACTCCGGGTCTGGCCGCCAACGGAACAGAGTCTCGACAGAGAGCTGGAGGATCTCCCGAAGGGCGTCGCCTTTGGGCCATCGCTGCCAGGGTTGGAGTTGACGGCGGCGACGATCGCTGGCTTGGCGAAAGGTGGCGGAGACATACTCATCGGCGTTCTTAAAACACGGCGCGTGTCCGGCAGGACGCTGCTGAAGCCGGTCGGAGTTTCCCGAAAGGCGGCGACCCACTTCCAGCAAGGATTGGATAGTGGGGTGCGCGGCCTATTTCACGACCCGAGGGATCTCCGTTTCACGAGCTCAATCGTCCCCATTGGCCGAAAGGGTCAGGTGGTTGTTGCCATCCGGGTTTTCGCCTCACAACGCTCACTCGTCCTGAAGTCGAAGCACAGAGGATCGGTCACCCCAACGACCGAAAAGGCTCCGGAAGGAGTTCCACTGAGTAGCCCGCGTCTCGTTTCCCAGTCGGCGCCGTCCACGTCGCCGAGAGTGCTCAGCGCCGACGAGCTTGCGGCTTACAAGAAAGGCCTGCCGCCGACGCGCGAGGAGCGAGAGAAGCGCGCAGCCGAGATCCAAAAACTACTGGCTGGCTCTCCGCCGCTGCCGAACAGGCCGACGTCACAGTACTTGGATTGGGAGGTGTTGCCACCTGGCGAGGCCGGTGTCGAGCGAATCCTGGGCGGCGGCGGGGAGTGGGTGACAGGAAGGCCAGACCCACGTCGCCTCAAGTTCCTACTGTCGCTCCGGCCGGCAGCGCTCTATCGGGGCTCAAGTCTCGGGCAGCGCGTTTACATCGTTGCCGTCTTCCCTAAGGTTGCGGTTGCTGACACCGGTGAATATGGCAACGCGCTCTACTACTACCGCTGCTCGGACGATGAGTGGATGAGGGTGTTTCGCAAAGACAAGCAAGAAGCGCGAAGGGCTGGAGCGCAACGCCTCGTTCACACGGGGGAGTGGGAAGAGCGAGTGCGAAGGTTGGTGGGGAAGTGAGGGACAAGCGCCTCACGCCCGACGAACGCGCAGCGGAGCTTCGCGCGGCGGTCCGGAAGGCTTCCGCACTTGTCCTCAAGACGAATTCACTTAACTCCCGGGCGGCATTGCGCCGCGCCGAAAACCAACTTGCCACGTTCCTGGAGAGCGCAACGCACGCTCCGCTGAACAAACGGGGTATGGCCAGGCCCCGCACGGCACCCCCGAATCGCCCCGTTGCGCCTGTAGAGCCAACCTTATCGTCCCCCTCCGGCAGGACCCCGCAGCTTGTTCCGAAGCCGGTCATCGCGGTTCTCTGTGAGGTAAACATCGACACTCCGCGGGGTGCTCGCGTGAGCCTGAAGGGCGTTCACGTCGAGCAGGTCTCCGAAGCGACCGGTCTCGGCACCGCACGGGAATCGAAGGCACTCCCTGCCAGACGAGGCACACCGTCGGCGAGGCGAACCTGGCTGGGCGTCCTTGCCCCGGCTCCCGGAGGTGATTACGTTTGCTACGGCGCTCGGTTCCCGTGGCGAAGTCCGGGCGCGGACGACGCGAGTGCGCTCGACGCCGCGTTGAGCCGGTTCTTTGCCGCCGAACGTGCTTCGGAACTGGGCGCAGATTTCGTTAGAGTAATCGACGTGGACTACGGCATGGTGTTCAGTCGTATCGCAGGCAGCTTGCAACTCCTGAGCATCACGGAGGGCAACCTGTACGCGTTCGAGCCCTACAACCGCATCCCGACCGAACTGGGCAGAATCTGTGCTTCGGCGACCACAGACTCGACGCAAATGGCGACCGAGCGCTTTCTCGCGCTGGCGCTCCGCGCGTGCCGCCAACGCCTGGCGGGCCTTAAAGAGTTTGGTAGGCTCAAACAGGCGCCGGCATTAACGGACGCTGAACGTGCCCTTGAGCCACACGTTGAATCGGGCGGCTCTCTCCCGACGGTCGAGTTACTCACCTGGGAAGTGCTCCCGGAGGGAGAGGTCGAACGCGTCTGGGCGTCCACGCTTCAAGCCTCCGGCGTTTCCGCCTCGGAGCGAAAAGACTGTCAGGCTCGACTCCGCTTCATCCGTTCTCTTCGCCCTGAGCGGTGGCTTATGGGTAGGAAGCTGGGAAAGCGGGTGTACGTTGTAGCCGAATTCAGGGACACCGTTCTTGCGGAATCACCGGAGTATGGCAACGCGCTGTACTACTTGAGCCGCGGGAACTGGCAGTCCGTGCTCTCTGCGACCAAGCAAGAGGCCCGCGCGGAGGGCGCCGGGCGGATAGTCCACGCCGGCAGGTGGGAGTCGCGCGTTCGAGAGCTGGTGAGGGCCCGCTGACCGTGGCACGCGGCTCCGACCTACAATGCCCCAACATCGCAGGAGAGAGGCTTCGACATGACACAACTGGCAAAGGCTCCGCTCGGCCGGCTAGTGCGGGTGAATCTGCGCGATGCGTGGGAACATGAAGCGCTGCAGTTCACGCCGTGGCTGGCCCAAACCGAGAACATCTCCCTGCTAGGCGACGCGATTCACCTCGACCTGGAGGTGCAGTCGTCCGAGGCGCCAGTTGGCCCGTTCAGTGCAGACATCCTGTGCAAGGACACGCTCACCGGACACTACGTGCTCATCGAGAACCAGCTCGAACGCACGGATCATTCACACCTGGGCCAGCTTCTCACGTACGCCGCCGGGTTGGACGCCGTGACCATCGTCTGGATTGCGGCTCGGTTCACCGATGAGCACCGCGCGGCGTTGGACTGGCTGAACCGGTCCACGGCGGAAGGGCTGAACTTCTTCGGCCTTGAGCTTGAGGTCTGGAAGATAGGCGATTCGCCGCTTGCGCCGAAGTTCAACGTCGTGTCGCAGCCGAACGACTGGGTGAAGACAGTCAAGCAGCAGGCCGACGTTTCAGCAGCATCGGCACTGACCGCGTTCCAGAAGCTGCACCTTGAATACTGGACGCGCTTCCAGTCGTTCCTCGAGGAACGGCAAAGCCCTGTGCGGACAAGTAAGCCATCGAAGGAATCCTGGGTGGAAGTTGCCTTGGGCCGGAGCTACTTCACGTTGGTTGCTGCTAACAGCATGCGTGACAACCAAACGTGGGTGTATCTGAGAATCTACGGACCGGCCGCGAAACAACAATTCTCGACGATGGAACAGACCTACGGCGAGGCAATCAACGCGATGGCGCCAGGCAAGGTCGAGTGGCGCGCGCTGCCCACAAACAAGGAGAGCCAGCTACGGCTCACCCGTCCCTCGGAACCATCGAACCAGGCGACCTGGCCGGAGCTAATGAGCTGGATGGCTGAAACGCTCGAACGTTGGAGCCAGACTTTGCGGCCAATCGTGAAAGCGCTCCCCGAGGGTGCTCCCGTACAGGCCGAGCCATCGCTCACGGCGGACATCGAAGAACCGGAGCTTGAACCTGACGCATGAGTGGCTTCGTTGAAGACGCTGCGCTCGAATGGTTCGAGGGCATGGGCTGGCAGTGCCTCAGTGGACCGGACATCGGTTCAGGAGGTTCCGCGCCTGAGCGGGCCTCCATCGTCGGCTCTGAGAACCGGCTGGCGCTGGTTGCGAAGGACCTGGTCGACCATTCGAACGGCGGCAAGGGGCCATGGAAGGCAAGGCGATGACCGTGGCCATGAGCCGGCGCATCGTGGTCGCCCTGTTCGAGGAAATCGTGAAGCTGCGCCCAGACTGGGACGACCCTGACGAGTCAAAGGGCGCCATAAAGGTAGTCATGACGGGCTCCGCCGCGGACGACCCGAGCTGGCAGCGTCACATTCCGCAACAAAGACAGCAGAGACAAGATAGCCACGAGGTTCAAGTGCCCGGACGATCCGCTCAAGCTCGTCATCGTGCGCGACATGTGGCTGACGGGTTTGGACGTCCCCTCGCTCCACACGATGTACGTGGATAAGCCGATGCGCGGTCATACGCTCATGCAGGCGATCGCCCGAGTGAACCGAGTCTCCCGGGACAAGCCCGGCGGCCTGGTTGTGGACTATCTCGGGCTGGCCGAAGAACTTCGTTCAGCGCTCGCCACCTACACGGCAGGTGGTGGCAAAGGCTCAACTGCTGAGGACATCGGTGCCGAGGCAATCGCCAGAATGCTGGAGAACTACAGAGTCGTATGCGACCTGTTCCACGGTTTCGATTGGACACGCTTCGTGAACGGGTCCGGGTCCAAGCAGCTCGAAATCATCCGCAACGCGAGCGAGCCCGTCTTGGCGCTTGACCAGGGGAAGGATCGTTACGCAAAGCCGTAGCAGCGCTTTCGCTTGCCTTCGCGCTGTGCGCGGCGACCGATGAGGCGACGGCAATCCGGCAGGACGTCGCGTTCTTCCAAGCCGTGCGGGCTGTGCTCACCAAGCGTCCCGGTGGCTCGGGGAAGAGCAGTTCGGAACTCGACTACGCGATCCGTCAGATTCTCTCCAATGCCCTTGTCAGCGACGAAGTCGTGGACATCTTCAAGGTCGCTGGGCTGGAAAAGCCCGACATCTCGATTCTGTCGGATGAGTTTCTCCTTGAGGTCCAGCGCTCGCCCCGAAAGAACGTCGCCGTGGACCTATTGAGCCGCTTGCTGAGTGACGAGATCAGGGTTACCCGGCGACAGAACGTCGTCCGGGCGCGTCGATTTTCTGAGATGTTGGAACGGGCGTTGAAGGGATACCACAACCGCAGCATCGAGACCGCTAAGGTCATCTCCGAACTCATCGAGATGGCAAAAGGAATGAAGGCCGCGCGTTGCCGAGGGGAACAACTCGGCATGTCTGCGGAGGAAGTGGCGTTCTTCGACGCGCTGGCACAAAACGAGGGCGCCGTTGAAGTCCTGGGCGATGACAAGCTCATGATCATCGCCCGAGAGGTCGTGTCTACCATCCGGGCTTACACGACGATCGATTGGACACTCAAAGGAGTCAGTGCAGGCCAACCTCAGACGCTTGGTTCGACGAGTACTGGGCCGATACGGATATCTGCCTGACCTTCAGCCAACTGCCGTCGCCTTGTCATGGAACAGGCGCGCGTCATGGCGGAGGCGCAGGCCGCTGCATAGACCCATGCCGGCGGCCCGGCGAATTCCCGACCCGATTGCATACTCGCTCTACCAACATGGTGACATACCACGTGAGACGTATCTGTGCAGGCGGGATGAACTACAAGCCGAGATCCACGAACTCGTGACGCCGGAAACGAGGAGTGTCGCGCTGGCGGCCGGCAAGTGGACACCCGAAGACCGCCCGGTACCTCGCAGCGCTTCGAAGCGGACAACGCCCGAACCGGTGAGGCTCTGTTCCGTCAGCGTCTGGCGGTTGGGAGACCGGACGGAATCCGTTCGCCGGCCGGCCGCGTACGCGTCCTTACGCTCCTCGAACTGCTCGCACTCAGATTGGATGGGTCTGGCGACCCCGAGCGGATTCGAGACCGGTTCGCCGATACATCACTCTCCGTGATACGGGCTGGGTTGGAGGTTGGGACGGTGTTCCCAACGCGTCCCAGGATCTCGCCGAGCGGATGAGCGGGGCGGCCGTTCGACTGACTCGGCGAGCCTCGCGAACATCGGGCTCGAATTCTACGGTGCCTCGCCGCTCGTCGAGCAGCGCGTCCAGGCACGCGCGTGCGCGTTGAATGCGGTCGGTCTTCGCGTGGTCCTGTTTCTTCCGCGCCTCGGATAGGTCCCGAGCAAGGTCGTTGATGGCCTCGAAGCTGGCCTGCAAGCCTTTCGAGACCTCCTGGAGGATCAGTTCATCGATGGTGATCGTCGCATCACTCTGAGCGACGACGGACGCGTCGCTACGCGGCGGATGACCGTGCTGACCGCACACGAATGCTAGGTGACGCGATGTGGCCGTACGCTCGCGTGCGCGTTTAGTCGAAGATGAGGTCGCCCTCTCCAGGCTCGCGAAGGAGCCGCCACATCTCGCCGCCGGGTATCCCGCAGTTCGTCGGCGAACGGCCGAACTGCCCGCGAAAGTAGTTGTGCGCGCGCGTGTCGCTGTAGATCTTGCGCGTCTCCCATTCGTCGAGGAGAGCGTTGTACTGCCGGTACGCGTCGTCGGTGACTTCGACTGACCGCCTGTTCCCCAGGAGCAGTTCTTTGATGCGGTCGAGGGCGAAGCGGGTGACGAGTTCCTCGATCTGAACGAGCTGCATGCCGTTGTAGACGTTGGTGTTGGGCCCATAGATGACGAAGAAGTTCGGGAAGCCCGGCATCATGACGCCGCGGTAGGCTCGAGGACCGTCCTCCGCCCACAACTCCTCCACACTGCGATCCCCGCGCCCGCGGACCTCCATGGGCCAGAAGAATTCGGTCGCCCGGAATCCGGTCGCGAAAACGATGACATCGACCTCGATCTCGCGTCCATCATTGGTCTCGATGCCGGCCGGTGCGATCCGCTTGATGCCATCCGTGATGAGCGAGACGTTCTCGCGCGTGAGCGCGTCCGCGATGCTGTACTGCGAATCGACGAGCACGGGCCGAGCCGACATCGGAGGGTGCGGCGGAATCATCTTCTCAATGAGCTCTGGCCGGCCGGCGAGCTTGCTTTCCAGGAAAGCGACGCAGCCGTCCCGCGCTCGCTTGTTCCCGGCGCTAAGCGTGTGCTCGTCCTCCCACTCCGGGTCGATGTTCATCGACTGGTGGTTGCCTTCGAACCCGCCGGCGCCCCAGTCGGCGCGAAATCGCATGAAGTTGGTGTGGAAGGGGAAGTTCCGATCCAGCCAGGTTACCTGGGGCGGGAACGGCGAACGGTAGCCCCGAACGGGGAACAACCACTGTGGAGTGCGCTGAAAGACGTAGACATGCTCCGCCTCCAGCGCCAGCTCCGGGACGGTCTGGTAGCCCGTGCAGCCCGTGCCAACGACGGCGAACCGCTTGCCTTCCAGCGACAGGCCCTCTGGCCAGCGAGCCGAGTGGAACGACTGCCCCCGGAACTCACCAATGCCCTCGATGTCGGGAAGGGCGGGACGGCTCAGGAAGCCCACCGCGCTGAAGACCACGTTTGCCCGCCACACGCGCCGCCCTTCCGGGCCGTCCGCCGTGACTTCCCATTCCGCTGCTTCCTCGTCCCAGACCACCGACCGCACTTCCGTCTCGAAGATGATGTCGTCGCGAAGGTCGAACCTGTCAGCGATCCAGTTGAAGTACTTCTCATTTTCGGCCCAGCCGCAGTACGGGTTTGGGTAGCCGTAGTCCACGCCAAAGAGATGCGTGTAGGACCGGCTGGGAGAGTCCACCCGGGCACCGGGGTAGCGGTTCTCGAACCATGTACCGCCGACGCCAGTGTTCTTCTCGATTACTTTGTAGCGGATGCCGGCGCGTTTGAGCTGGGCAGCGACGTTCAGGCCACCCATGCCTGCCCCAATGACGAGAACTGAGAAGCTGTTCAGGCGCTCCACCGGTGGCTGCTGATCCCAGGTCAAGCCGCGGACCCACGGGTCGAGCGCCAACTCTTCCAAAGACATATTGCCTGCCGAAATGTCTCTCAGTACACTCCGCGCTCAGAAGTAGGGGGAACTCGCTATGGCATCCTGGAATGGTCAGAAGCTCGCCGGTGCAGCCGGCATTGTGTTCATCGTCCTCACGCTCATAGGGGCGTTCATCGTCTCTCCGCCGCCAAGCGCTGACGAGTCTCCGGCGAAGTTCCTTGCGTACTTCGACGACAATCGGACTGTTCTGCTCGTCCAGATGATCATCGGCTTCTTCTCCGTCATCCCGGCGATCCTCTTCGGCTCCGGGTTCTGGAACGTCTTGCGCGGAGAAGAGGCCGAGGGTGGCATCCTTGCTACGGCGGCTGCGATCGGCTTCATCCTCGCAGGGGCGGTCGTGCTGGTAGCGACCGGCTGGATCGGCGCGCTCGGCTACCTCGGCGATGGCAACGGACTTGACGAAGGTGACGCCCGAACTCTCAGCCTCCTCGGCAGCGTGCTCTGCAACTCGGCCATCTTCGTCGCCTTCGCCACCTTCGAAGGAAGCTCTGCATTGGTGCTTCTCAAGGGCTCAGCACTTCCGAGGTGGCTGGGGTGGGTCGGGCTGGCTGTGGGAGTGCTTGGGCTGATAGGCGTCTTCTCGGTCGCCAAGGACGGGGCCTTCGCTCCATTCGGGCCCGCCAGCTTCTTGGCATTCCTTTCGTTCTCGGCGTACGTCGCGCTGGTCTCGGTCTTCATGTTGGTGCGGGCTAAGTAGAAGAACCCGGTCGCATTCGCGCCCGAAAACCGGCCGGCGGTTCGCTCGGCGGGTTGTAGAAGGGCACTGTCGGCTGAAGTTACTTCCGTTGGAAGCTCACCGACGCTGCTTCGTGAGCAACCGAGTCGAGTCGCCCGCTGGCGCTGACAAGCAGCGCCGAGGCAGGGCGGGAGTTCTCAATGCTGACTGCTAGAGTGCTTGCTTGAAGGGCTCCGCAGCCGGGGCGCGAACCCCACCAAGAAAGAGCGCACGGCACGGCTGGGTTAGGGAACGGGGCGCCGAAGAGGGAACTGATCAGCCACGGACTGGCTCGCGCGGAGCCGCTTCAGAAGGAACTCCCGAAACAACTCGCAGGCCTCTGCAACCTCATCACTAACCAGCGCGTAAAGGTCGTGTTGCCCTCGCCACGGGGGACCACTAGCCCCTGGCTCCGCAGGGCGCTGAGGTGCTGTGGCGGCTGAGGCGGCGGGAACATTCCACGCTCATCGCTGAGAACGAGGCGTTCCACTGGATCCTCAGGGACGGGCTTGACGGTGCCCGGAGCGCCATGCGGATGGCACGTCGCGCGGCGTCCCGGTCCGCTGGAAGCTGGCTCAGTTCCCGAGGGCGGCGTATACGCCTTCGTACGAACGTCGGCGATCTCGCTGGCAGTGGCGAGGTCGCGCGAAATGACTGGGCTGGCGCCGCGTTCCCGCCAATGGGCGACCCACCGGAGTGCAGCCGTTCTCTGCTCGTCGGCGCTCGCATCAGCGGCGAGACCAAGACGCCCCGGGAGCGGCTTCTCGCTGACAATGTCGCGTATTGCGGCGAGCTCCGCTTCGTCCAGGCCAGCCGCGCCGGTCAGTGCGAGGTGGAGCAGGCGGAGTTCCGCCAATTCATGCGCGGTTGAGGCCAGCGTTTCTACGGTCTGTGTGATCAGGCGGCCAACCCGGGCGTCGAACTCTTCGGCCACGCGAGCGAGGGCACTCAATTGAAGGAGCGCGGAGCGGGCCTTCAGCCGCTGTGAGCGTGAGACGAAGTACTCATCGATGAGATCCCTCAGCGCGGTGATGCCGGAGATCTCGGTGAGTGCTCGGGACAGAGCGACGGCAGTGTCGCACCGGCGGTCCGCGATGGCATCAACAGCGAACCGCAGTCCGAACAGACCCAACCGAGTGAGAAGGATTTCGCGCACTTCGGGCATCAACGGGCCGACACCGGGCCGCCGGAATCCGGTCGACTGAAAGCATCAACGAATCGATTTCAGCCGAATCGGCGGCGGCGAGCGTTCGAAGCCAGGTCATCTCGGACTCCCGCAGCGTGGCACCCGTTTCGGCAAGCAGGCCGGCCATCGGGACGACATCGGCCACACTGGCTCTCAAAGTTGGGTCCGCCCTGTAACGTGCGGCGATCCTGGAGGCGGAGACCATCGCGTCGGCGCGGCCGCCGCACACCTCGTCGGCACGGGACAGGACGGCAACAGCATTCACGGGCGAAGCCGAAACGATGGTCTCGCTGTGGAGGGCCTCCATGAACTTGACATCAGTCGCGTGCAGATGACGCATCACGTAAATGACAGCGTCCGCGTCTGTGGTGAGCGAGTGATCTTGGCCGGCTAGGTACCCAGCAACTCGCAAACGAACTGCCTCATCGGTGGAGCCGATGCCCGGTGTATCCAGGAGGGTCACATTCGAAAGTGCGCTCGCAGGCCAGGCAATGTCGAGCCGCTCGATCGGAGCAGGGGCGGCTTCGAGGTCGATATTGAGGGTGTCTTCGCCCCGGCTGAACGGCAGCCCGATCCGGCGCCCATCTTTCAGCTCCGCGCCCACGTCGTACGCCTGCCCATGCCGATAGACGCAGACGAAGCGGGTGCATTCGCCAGCGTCGGTCGGAGCAAGGCGTTCGCGCAGCAGCGCGTTGAGGAGGGTAGATTTGCCAGCTTTGACCCTTCCAACGATAGCGACCCGGAGGGGCGAATCAAGGGCGCGGCGAATCTGCCGCGCCTGGTCCGCTAACGGAGTCCCGGAGAGTGCTTCGACAGTGAGGTCGCAGGCAGATTCGACGCGGCCGGCAAACGGTAGGGTCACTGGGCGACTTCTCTAGCAAGGCTGGCACGACGCACGGCCAGCTGACCGAGCAGCGCCTCGAGCTGCGCTTTCTGCTCCCGCAGCTCGCCCATTCGCGCTGTGCGGGTGGCCTCATCCTCCTGGACGGCGCGCTCCAGGCTGATGACAGCTTCGCTACTGGACCGAATGCGTGCGGTGACCTGCTCGGTGAAGTGGTCGCGAAGCCTGCGGTTGAGTTCACGGGCGAGATCTCGCAAGGCTTTTCCGACCTCGAATTCAGTGTCATCGAGGAGTTGGCGGATGGCGGTCCGCGCTTCCTGACGGCGGGCGGCTACCTGACGCTTGCGCTCCTCGACGACCTGTTTGCCCCCGAACGCGGCCGCGATGCCGACAAGTACGCCTCCAGAGGCGGCAAAACCGGCGAGGGTGCTCAACATGCCGAACAAGATGAGGCCGCTCTGGGCACCCCGCAGGCCGGAGACCCCCATGCCGACTGTGGTCAGGAGGGACGCACGTGTGAGCGGCTTTGGGCTCGGGGGCCTGTCGACTGCCGACGACGGAGCATCGCCAACTTCAGAAACGAGAGCGAGGTCCTGTTCGGAAAGGAACTCGGCAATACGGCGTGACACATCGTCGGCGCCCAGCGCGAGTTCTCGGAAGCTCTCGCGACCCGATTCGGCCGCTCGGTCGCGGATTTCCGCCGCGAGTTGCTGCCATCCCTCGCCCGGATCGCGCGCAGCAATCTCCTCCTCGGCGTGGCGTTGCAGCTCACGTATGCCGCGGCGGAACTGGTGGTCAACGCGGGAAACAACCTCGGAGAGCCCGTCGGACATCAAAGTGTTGAAGCGAGAGTTGCCGGCGCGAAGTCGCTCGAGGCGTTCGCGGGCAGAGTGCAAGGTCTCGAGGCGCTCCCGGAGTCTCGAGGGCGTCTCCCTCGCGGCGAGGCCCGCGGCAGTGGCAACGAGCATCTCATTGAGGCTGTCCAGTACCGTCGAATACCGAGAGCTGCGACGGCCGTAGCTCCCGGGAGCACGCGCTCATCGAGACAGCTCAGGAGCTGGGGGAAGCCGCTCTCGTCATTGAGTTCCGCGTCCCGGCGATCGAGTGCGACGGACCGGAGGGCGGAGGAAACGGGGAGGATGGGGATGGCGAGCCCGGAGTCTTCGAGGAGCCCGGCGTCGATGGCGTGAATCTCTCGCCAGTGTGGGAACAGGTCCGTCTTGGCGAGTGCCAGGATCGTGGTAGGGGCCACGTCAGCTGCTCTGCGAAGGAACGCGAGTTCTTCGTACGTCAACGGTGAGCCAGCATCCGTGACAAAGACCGCAGCGTGCGCGGCTTCGAGATAGCCCAGCGCGACGGCGGCGTTGCCGGGCCGGATGCCGTTGGCACCGGGGGTATCGACCAGGACTATGCCGCGTTTGAGAAGCGGGTTCGGGAGGCACACCTCGATGGGCCCGGGTGCGCTCGATGCGCGCCAGCGTTCGGTGACGAGTTCGGGCAGCTCGGCAAGGGGATGTTGCCGCGGGCCTTTCCGGTCCTCACCGTCGGTCCAGGAGAGGACACGGGTTGTCTCGCCGTAGCGGAATATGGTGAGCGTGGCTGTCGCAACATCGTCATCGACGGGAGCGGTTTCTTCGCCTAACAGCCCATTGACGAGGAGCTCTTGCCGCTCTTGAACTCTCCGATGACTACAAGCGTTGCCTCGGGGCTACGCAGGCGCTGCCGTGCGGCGGCAACACGCCGGGCCAAGTCATAGCGCGCCAGTGCGGCGGCGGCGTGCGCTGCAAGGTCCGCATACCCGTCACGGCTTCGGCAACCAGTTCCCGTGTCGCGTGGTCGGGAGTCGGTTCCATGGTGGGGTACGGAGAGTAACTGATCGAGCCTCTGACTGTGAAAGTCCGCGCCGGTACGATGGGCGGCGCCTAGCAAGGAAGGGCAGTGCTCGTGGGGTATGTGCTCGGGGTTGATATTGGCACGACCTATACCGCAGCCGCTGTCGATGTCGACGGACGCTCCGACATCTTCCAGCTTGGCTCCCACATGCCGCCTCCGTGCCGTCTGTACAGGTGGTGCTCCGCACAGACGGTGAAATCCCTTACTGAAGCTGCTGAACGACGGGCGCAAGCGGAGCCGGCGCGCGCGGTGCGAGTTCAAACGCCGGTTGGGTGACCCGGTGCCCGTCTTGCTCGGGGGAACGCCCTACGGTGCAGAGTCGCTGTACGCACACATGCTACAAGTGTCTACGACCAGGTTCGTGGGCAGAGAGGGCAACCGCCGGACCTTGTGGTGGTGACGCACCCGGCGAGCTACGGGCCATACAAGCTGGACCTCTTGCGGCAGGCGATCCGGCAGGCGGAAGTCGGCGAGTCCGTGTTGCTGAGTGAACCGGAGGCAGCCGCTATCCACTATGCACACCAGGAGCGAGTAGAACCGGGCGCCGTGGTCGCGGTGTACGACTTGGGCGGAGGGACGTTCGATGCGGCGGTCCTTCGCAATCGGGCCGACGTCTTCGAAGTGATCGGCGAGCCCGAGGGGCTGGAACGGCTCAGGGGAATCGACTTCGACCAGGCGGTGCAGGCCACGGTGAATGCGGCCCTCGGTGGCATTCTCGACCGGCTCGATCAGCAGGACCCGAAAGTGCGTGCCGCTGCTCACCGCTTGCGCGAGGAGTGCCGAGTGACAAAGGAGGCGCTGTCGTCTGACACGGAAGGTGTTATCGCTGTACTCCTGCCGGACCTCCAGACGGAAGTCAGAATCACGCGCGGAGAGTTCGAGAGAACGTTCGGCCGCGGCTAAAGGAGACGCTGGCTGCCCTGCAGAGGGCAGTTCACAGCGCGGACGCAGTTCGCGGACGTTGACCGTATTCTTCTTGTCGGCGGAAGTTCCCGCATCCCACTCGTCGGCGCGCTGATCCGGGAACTGACGGGTCGTCCCACCGCGATCGATGCCCATCCGAAACACGCCATTGCGCTGGGCGCCGCGATCTATGGGCGATTGCGCCTGGAATCCACGGGCGTCGCGAAGTCAGAGCGGACGCCCGCGGAGCGCGAGGTCATCGAAGGGCCGGCATACCAACAACCGGGAACGCAGGAGCCGGCCTCTCCTCTGCTAGCGCTCGCCGGCACAAAGCCGCGCCAGGAGTTTGTGCCGGGATCTCTCGTGAACGGACGGCGGAAGCTCGCTGCCGGCGCGGGCTTCACGGCGTTGTCGGCGGCCGTCGCGGCGGCTATCTGGTTTGGGGGCCGCGGAGATAGGGAAGGCACCGCGCGAGCGAGCCTGGCTGCGCCTGCAGAGGTGAGCCGGACCTCGACCCCCGTGCCGAGTCTCGTCGAAACGGCAACAGCGCTGGCGACCCCAACGCCGGTCCCAGTGACAGAATCTCCGCCAACAAGCGCGGCTTACGCTTCCGTCGCACCGACAGCCACTCCGACACGAGCCGCAAGCGCGACTCCGTCAATCGCGCCGGCGACGGCAGCGCCGAAGCCGCCGACGGCGCTGATCACCGGTGTGAAAGTTGTCTCAGACCGCTATGAAGTGACGTTCTCTACCGCGGAGTTCGTGCCGGCAATACCGGGGATGCACGTGCACTTCTACTTCAACGGAGCATCCGGAGCCGACGGATTCGACTACGCTGGCGTAAGCCCCTTCACGGGTTATCGCGTGGCAGAGCGTCCCGGGGGTGCGTCGCAGATTTGCATAGTGGTCGCCGCGGCCACGCATACCGTGGTGGCGGGAAGCGGCAATTGCGTGAACCTTCCCAATTACTGACAGACCGTCAGGGGCGTCTGGACTGCAAGACTTCAAGCTTCTGCCAGGTCTCCGCGTTAGTGGGCATCCATTCGTGGAACATCAGCCCGCCCGGTTCATCGGCGGAGGCGGCCGAAACGAGGAAGCGGAGAACGCCCAACTCCGCGTCGCTCCAGACGACGGGGTAGTACCACCTGATTTTGGGTACGCGGGGCGGCACTCGATCCCAGAGATCGAGGAGGCGGCGCGAGTACCTGGGATCCGCACTGAAGACCCGATCGAGGACGGCACCAAAGTAAGCCGTCGCGGCCTCCGGCTGCAGCACTGATCCTCGGTGATGACCTTTGAGCGCACCCACGGCGACGGTGGCGGTTTCCTCCCAGTTAAGGATGCGGTCAGCAAAGCGCGGATTGGTGGCGAAGGTGATGAGGTTCCGCTCGACCGCCCCGTGGAACTCACGGTCGAGGTCAACCCCCCAGAGCCGCTGGGCCAAGCGATTCGCCGCGATTACTTCCATGAGCTCGGTTTGCACATGGGCAGGCCACGGAAGCGTGGAGATCAGGCTGACTGCTTCGGCTGAGGTGAACATGTAGTCGGGGTTGTGTGGACCCAGCAGTTCACCGTCCGGCGCGAAGCCGGCGCTCAGCAAGATCTGATTGCGGACCATACGATCGACTGCCAGGACATCAAGAATACCGACGAGGAGCTGCCGCGACGGCCGGCGCAAGCCAAGCTCGTAGGCTTTGACGGTCTGGGCGGAAACACCGGCCAGCGCGGCGACCGCCGGCCGCGAAAGGCCAATGCTCTTCCGGGCATCGAGCAGCATCGCGTTCCACTCGTCCACCGCGGTCCTCCGCCAGGGGCACATCCAGCCACCGGGTACGAAGAGTACCCGATTGGCGAATGGGCTGCGCGGCGGCCCGGGTGTCGCGGCTGGTTACATCAGCCTGAGCTACGCCTCGTCGCTGTCGTCCTCCTGATCTTCGTCGTCCTCGCTGGAGGCAGCACGTCGCGCCGTCTCAAGGGGCAGTATGGACGAGCCAAATTCCAAGTCCTCCGGGTTGCCTCCAAGCGCAGGGCCGGTGAATGCGCTTCCCTCCAAAGGATCCACGTCGGCCCCGCCGGTGCCGGAATGAAGTGTGCCGGTATGGCCGGTTTCACCAGGCCCTGACGGCTGACCAACGAGGGCAGCACTGTTGTTCGCTGCCCCTGCGAATGGGCCGGCTCCAGAAGGGGCAGCTTCGGTCTGATCCGGGTCGATGTCGCCGCTGCCGCCCTGGTAAACGCCCAGCGCCTCGCGGAGCGACGCGCGGAACGCGATCTGGGCAGGCGTTGGCGGAGCATCAGGGTCACTCGGGTCCCCGGGGTCCTCAACCCCATCGTTCGATTCTCTCAGAGCTTCACCCTTCACCGTCTCGTTCCCCGCGAGGTCGCGGGTGCCCATGAACATCCCTGCGACAGCTGTCCAAAACGGGTCCTGTTCGGCGGCAGTCTTGGGCCCGGCTGGGGCCACGACCTCTCCTTCGGAGTTCGTGCCCACCCCGTATCCGATGCCCGCGGCTGGGACCGAGGCGCTCTCGCTGTCCTTGTGCATTTCGGCGGCCAGAGTCTCGAGCTTCCGGTAGGCGTCGTCGTCCCCGTCGGCGGCTTTCTCAGCGAGTTCTAGCGCGCGTCGAACAACCGGCCCATCACCAACAGAGATTCCTGGACTGGACTCGCGGGAACTCGCGTCGTCAAGCAGACCCGCAGCCAGAGCCAGGTCCGCGCTTGCGCCCCCAAGGCGATCCCCGAATAGGGAGCTGCCTCCGGACGTTATCTGTTCCACGGCACCGGCGGCGTGCTCCGCGCCGCCATCATGACCAGCCGAAGGTCCGCCCGGATTGCCAAGATCCCGTGACGCGGCGGTGCTCCCCGTCGGGCGGCCGGCGTCGGTTCCGGCGCCCACTGAGTCGAAAACGTCAAGGCCACCACGGATCGTGGGCCGGGAGTCATGGAGCTTGTCAAACGCCCCGGCGACTGCGTCGTCCAGGCGGTCGGTGGCTGTGGACGTGCCGGACGCGTCGCGCCCGGTCACGCCGGCTTCATCACCGGTCTGTCCGGACGCCGTGGGACCGTTTGTGGCGACGCCGCCATCGGCAGACTGACCACCGGGAAATTCAGGGGCACCGGTGGCCGACGAAACAGCCTTCTCGCCAGGCACCTTCAGTCCGTCCTCGGAGCGGCGCGTAATCGCTTGTGCCGCCGACTCGACCTCTTTTGTCTTCGAGCTGTTTGCCGTTGAGGTCGATTCGTGGCCCTCACGCAGAATGGCCTTGCTCGCGTCAAGGTCTGCCTCGCTTGCCCGTCCCGTGCCGGGACCCTGGTGCGTGATGGCCGGAGCCGGCGTGCGAGTCGGCGAAGACGCCGCGGCGGACCTGATCTCTGCCGCGTGCGGGTCTGCTTTCGGACTTAGTTTCGGACTGGGGATTGAGCGCCTAGTTGCCATCTCGGAAGTTCCTTGGGTACCGGAAAGTCGAGCGCCAGACTCAGCCGCCGGCATAACCGATACAACGCCCAACGAGGTACTCGCGGTATCCCGCCTCGTAGCGACGCAGCCCGCCAGTGCGGCCCACGCTGTGCCGGGCGAGGTTCGCGACGGCCCATCATGCCGCGGACCCGGGCAGCGAGTTTCTGGAGGTACA
>JAXLXA010000019.1:0-69473 GCA_046328215.1 Dehalococcoidia bacterium
CGTGGAGTTCGAGGCCGACGGCAAGATCGTCGACCACTACGAGAACGTCCCGGACAAGATCAGCGGCTTCACGGCCGCCATCGGCCTGATGTCCGAAATCGACATCACCGACGGCAAGTCGGTGAGCTGCCACGGGCAAGGGGTCATCGGCCAGTGGGGGCCAATGCGGGTGGTGATGGAGCCGGCGGGGTAGGCCAGCGCAGGCGGCGAATCACCTGGCCCTTGGCAGCAGCCAGCCGGGATCGGCTGGCTTGTCCCAGGCAGCGCCGGGTTCCCCGAATGCAAAGTGCAGGCCGACGATTTTGCCATCCACGACGCGCAGGTTGTCGAACTCAGGCCCGATCCTCGGATCGAACGCAGCGAACGTGATGAAGTAGTCCGTCTCAGGCATCCACTCCTCGTGCGTTCCCGACCGGGCGTAGCTATAGACGGCGTGGAGCTTCCAATTGCGTTCGTCGCCTGAGCTCAGAATCCGCTGTGCCATCTCGCTCTCGTCCACTCGCCAGAGGCCGCCCTCCACATGCGTTACCCAGACGCCTGTCAGCATCGTCCCCACCGGTTCGCCGTCCGGGCAGCGGTCAACCTGCGGCTGAACTGGCCGGTCAGGGCCACAGGGAAAGCTCGTCAGTCGAATCAGTGCAGCAAGCTTGGCGGAGTCGTGCGCTTCTACCGCGGCAATGATGGCATCGACGTCAGCTTCACCGGTACGTGTCGTGGCCGGGTAGCCTGGTGCGGGTGAGCGTAGTGGCGTTGGTGCCGTAGCAGTCGCTGTAGGGGTGATGCGGAGTTGCTGGCACTTCTCGTCGCATTCGGGGCTTGGACGGGGCTGCGTCGTCGCTGTCGCGCTGATGTTGCCCATCGGCGTGGCTTCTGCCGAAGACTCGCCGTCTTCATTCGGACCACAGGCACCCAACAACGCGATGAGCGAGACGAGCAGCCCGGCGAGTGGACGTGTCATACAGCATCAACGCCAAGAGCTGCTCAGGAGTTCCCGCGCCACCCCGGCTTCACCGCTCGCAACAAATACCGCCCCTCTCGCAGGACGATGCCGCTTCCACCGTCCGAAAGTTCGGCCTCCAGCCGGCGCAGCGCCTCGATGTCCTTCTCCACGTCGAGGTCCGGCACGTACCAGGGCGCGACGATGAGCATCTGGACCAGCTCGGAGAGCGAGGCGAACCGCGTCTCGAAGTCGTGGCGATCGAGTTCGACCGCGTAGCCCAGTGCGCGGAGTGCGTCCGCGTAACCGCGATAGTGGTCCGGGAAGCGTGCGGCGCGGTCGAAGTAGCGGTGCAACTCCGGCCAGGTGTCCGGGGTGCACTGCTGCGTGAGGAGCGTGCCACCGGGCTGGAGCACGCGGTGGACTTCTTCGGGATTGAGCGCCTCGTGACGGTCCAGGACGAGGTCGAAGCTGGCCGGGCGAAACGGCGTCCGCGTGCCCTCGGCCTCGCACCAGACGGTTGCGATGCCAAGCGGGCGCAGGCAGTCGTAGGCGAGGCGCGCGTTCGGCGGCCACTGCTCTGTGGCCGTCAGCCGGGCGAAGCGCACGGCTTTCGCGATGCGGCTGAGCACTTCGCCGCCGCCGGTACCGAGGTCCACAGCGGACTTCGCCCGCTGGAGGGCGTCTTTCGCCTCCGCCTCGTAGTCCCACGGCAGCGGCGGGCCGATGTGCGCTGCGTCGATGAACCCGAGGTCCCAGCCGGTCGCCTGCCGCGCGTAACCCTGTGCGGCGAGCAGTTCTGAGTACGCCTGCTCAGGCATGGAACAGCGCTACCGGATCATCTTGCGCCGCTTCGCGGCGTTGCTGCCCTTCCCCTTGGGGGCGTTCTGGCCGTTGCCGCCCAGCGTGCGGATCTGGTCGTCGCTTGGGCCGCTGGACTTGGCCAGGACCGGCGCGGCCACCTTCTTTCGACCTTCCTTCGCGCCGTTGCCGTTGCCGTTGCCGGCCGCCGCGGCAGCCTGGGCCGCCGCGATGTCACCGGGCGAGGGCTCGACCTGCTGGGCGACGGGCGCGGCGTTGTCCTGCTGGACAATGCGCACCTTGAAGAGCGTCCGGGCAACCTGCCGCTGGATGTTCTGGACCAGTTGCTGGTACATGTCGTGGCCTTCGCGCTTGAAGGCGACAAGCGGGTCAACCTGGGCGTAGGCCTGGAGGCCGATGCTCTGGCGAAGCTCCTCGATGGCTGTGAGGTGCTCGCGCCAGTGGGTGTCGATGGCCTCTATCAGGAGCCAGTGCTCCACCTTGCGCATGTTTTCGTCGCCGACCGCCGCTTCCATCCCCTCGTAGCGGTCTTCGGCGCGGTCCAGCATCTCGTCCTTGAGCTCGTCGCCGAGGTCCTGCATCTCCTCGATGCTCGGGACGTCCTCGGGAGGAAAGATCTCGCGCAGCTCGGCGTGAGCAAGCTCGAGCGACTCGATGTTGTGGCTGGAGGTGTTCGCGAGGATCTTCTCGATTTCGGGCAGGAGCATGTGGTCGATGACGTTCGCGCGCGTATCGACACCCTTGAGGATCATGTCCCGCTGCTCGTAAATCTGCTTGCGGTGCTCGTTAATCACGTCGTCGAACTCGACGAGGCGTTTGCGGATATCGAAGTTGTGACCTTCGACCTTGGTCTGCGCCTGTTCGATGGCGCGCGTGACCATGCGTGACTCGAGCGGCATGTCCTCGGTCATGCCGAGCTTCTGCATCATGCCCGGCACCCATTCCGGGGCGAACCGCTTCATGATGTCGTCGCCGAACGAGACGAAGAAGCGCGAGGAGCCGGGGTCGCCCTGGCGGCCGGCACGGCCGCGCAACTGGTTGTCGATGCGCCGTGATTCGTGGCGCTCGGTGCCGATGACGTGCAGGCCGCCGACATCGGCGACGCCCGCGCCGAGCTTGATGTCGGTACCGCGACCGGCCATGTTCGTGGCGATCGTGACGGCGCCGTGCTGGCCGGCATCCTTGACGATGAGCGCCTCGCGTTCGTGCTGCTTTGCGTTCAGGACTTCGTGGCCGATGCCCTTCCGCGTGAGCAGGCTGGCGAGGTACTCGGACTTCTCGATCGACGTCGTGCCGACGAGGACCGGGCGCCCGGCCTTGTTCATCTCCTCGATTTCGCCGACGACCGCGTTGAACTTCGCGCGCTCGTTGATGTAGACGACATCGGATTCGTCGTCGCGCACCATCGGGCGGTTGGTAGGGATGACGATGACGTCGAGCGAGTAGATTTTCGAGAACTCCTCGGCTTCGGTTTCCGCCGTGCCGGTCATGCCTGCGAGCTTTTCGTAGAGGCGGAAGAGGTTCTGGAAGGTGATCGTCGCGTACGTGATCGATTCCCGCTGGACCGGCACACCTTCCTTGGCTTCGCAAGCCTGGTGGATGCCGTGGCTCCAGCGGCGGCCCGGCATCAGGCGGCCGGTGAACTCGTCGACGATGATGATTTCGCCGTCCTTCACCACGTAGTCGCGGTCGATGCGCTTGAGGTACTCGGCGTCGAGGGCCGCTTCCAGGTGGCG
Source organism: Dehalococcoidia bacterium (assembly GCA_046328215.1). Lineage (GTDB taxonomy): Bacteria > Chloroflexota > Dehalococcoidia > Tepidiformales > Tepidiformaceae > Amarobacter. The sequence goes on from JAXLXA010000019.1 coordinate 3,496, forward strand.
CGCCAGGCGCGCGTCGCCGCCGAAAACGTTGTCGATCCCGAGCGAGCGCTCGACGCGGCTAATGCCTTCTTCGGTCAGCGCGATGTGCTTTGACTTGTGGTCGATCGCGTAGTCGCGGTCCTCCGCCAGGTTCTTCACCGCGCGCGCGAACTTCACGTACGTGCCGCTCGCCTCTTCGGCGTTGCCGCTGATGATGAGCGGCGTCCGCGCTTCGTCGATGAGGATGTTGTCCACCTCGTCGATGATCGCGAAGTAGAGCGGCCGCTGCGCTTTCTCTTCCCACTCCCGGACCATGTTGTCGCGCAGGTAGTCGAACCCGAACTCGTTGTTCGTGCCGTAGGTGATGTCTGCCTGGTAGACGTCGCGTCGGGAGCATGGGCGAAGGTCGTCCAGCCCGCCGGTGCCGCCTTCCTCACCCGGCTTGTAACCGGGCTCGTACATGTATGAAACGCCGTTGTTCTGGATGACGCCGACGGCCATGCCAAGGGCGTGGTAGACCGGGCCGTACCAGGTGGCGTCGCGGCGGGCCAGGTAGTCGTTCACGGTGATGACGTGCACGCCGCGCCCGGCCAGCGCGTTCAGGTAGACCGGTGACACGCCGGTGAGGGTCTTGCCTTCACCGGTGCGCATTTCGGCGAGTTTGCCTTCGTGAAGCGTGACGCCGCCCATGAGCTGCACGTCGTAGGGACGCTCGCCGACCTTCCGGTGGGCCATCTCGCGCGCGACGGCGAACGCCTCGGGCAAGATGTCGTCCAGGGTCTCGCCGTCGGCGAGGATTTGCTTGAGCTCCGCGGTCTTGGCGGACAGTTCTTCGTCGCTGAGCGCGGCGGTCTCGTCTGCGTACGAGTTGACTTCATCGACAATCGAAGAAAGCCGCTTGAGTTCCTTCTCGTTCGAGTCTCCGAGAATGCGGCCGATGAATCCGAATTTGGGCATGCGGCCAGTGTACCTGAATCCGGAAAGACGAAAGAGAAAGACGCTTACATTGCGCGGGCGCTCGACCGGCCACACCGTGCACGGCAGAATCGGCGATTGGCGAATTGATGCGACACTGGCTGGTCTTTGGAGATGACACGGGCGACCCAGGCGCCGACGGGAGTGCACACTTCGGGTACGCGCTGGTTGCTATCCCGGTGGAGCGCATGCCGGAATTCGTCCGGCTGCGCGCGCTGTTCCGCACCGAACGAAAGATCTTCGTGGAGTCCAAGCCCAAGAAGTCGAAGAACGTCCACATCAGCGGAGGACTCGCCGACCTCCACGCTCTGAGCGACCTTCACGAGGCCCGGGTAGCCGTGGCGCTCATCCACAAGAGCGCGTATCGCGGCTACTGGCTGAGGCAGAACGGCGAAATCCCGGCGAACTCCAATTTCCTCAGGACCTACCTGGTGCGAAAGGCCCTTGAGCTGGCCTTCGACGGTACCCAGTGCACGGACGACTCTATGGAGTTGGTGCTGGACCGAAACGGCAATGGCGAGCGGCAGACCCGCAACTTCCATAAGTACCTCGCCGGCGAATACACGGAGTATGGCAAGTTCGCGATCCCGGCAGTGACGCAGGTTGTTTACGCGAACTCGCTTTACGTCGAGGGCCTCCAGGCAGCCGATCTCGTGGCGCGGTGCGCGCGCTGGGCGACTCAGGGGACCTTGACCGCCGCAATCGCGGACTGCCTGTCGAGGTTCGTGCGTATGCAATCCGTGCTGGGAAGCCGCCCCGTGAACCTTCACGATGAAGCCAAAACTGAGCTGGAGCATCGCTTCGAACACTGAACGAGCCGGTTCCCTTGACGGTCACCGGCTCGTTCTCAAGCGACGCTGGATTCCATATTTCAGGGCCCCGGCAATTCGCTTCTCGCCTTCATGGTAGCCCTCCTGGCCCAGGAATCCAAGCCATGAGGTCACATTGCGCGGGTAATCGCCGTCGCGGCAGCCGCCGCGATGATCGTGACAAGCAGCGGCGCGCGCAGGGCGATGGCGGCGCCGGCCGCGAGCAATCCGGCCGCTCGCGCGTCCAACGTCAGGCTGCTGCCGCTCCCAAAGGTGTTGGTCACTACGAACGCCGCCAGCAGCGCCGGCGCCAGGGCGCCAACCAGCAACATGATTCTCGGCGGCAGCGGGCGGCCACCTACCGCGACCGGACCGGCCGCCTTCAGGGCCATGGCGGAAGCCCCGACGATGATCACCGCTGCCCAGAAGTCCCTCATCGCCGCCACCATCCGGCCAGGCACGCGGTTGAGGCCGCCACCACGGGTATGCCCACGCGGGTGAAAGGCGTGAGGGTCAGCGCGATCGCGGCGCCGGCAACCGCCGCGAGGACCGCCTGGCGCGTCCGCAATTGGGGGACGAGCAGGCCGAGGAACAGCGCCGGAAAGGCCGCATCGAGCCCGAGGCGGTTCGGGTCGCCGATGAAGTCGCCGCCGACCAGGCCGATCAGCGTGCCCAGTTGCCAGGACAGGTAGAGTGCGGCGCCCGCCCCGAGCAGCGTCCTGCGATCGACCGAACCGTCGCCGCGGTTCGCGACGGCCCAGGATTCGTCGATCACGAGCTGTGCCTGGACGAAGCGGCCTGGCGGAGAGCCTTCGAGCGCTGGGGCGACCGTCAGGCCGATGGGCAGGTAGCGGGACGCCAGCAGGACAGCCGCCACCACCGCCGCGCCGAGGCCTCCGCCCGCTCCGAGGATAGAGACGACGGCGAACTGCGAGGCGCCGGTGAACGTGGTCATGGACATGAGCAACGGCGCGACGATCCCGAACCCGTTGGCCCGCGCCAACACGCCGAACGACGCGCCGAAGGCCACCAGCGCGATGCACAGCGGCAAGGATGCGCGGACGCCGGCGCGAAAGCCCTGGGGTCTGGTGCGGAGTGCCTGCGAGCGCATCGGCTGAGCGAATCACGCAGGCCGATTAGCCGCCAGCCGGGTGACTCACGCCGTGGAAATCGACCGCTCGCGGTCGAAGGCGCGGAGCGCGAGACGCCAGATGCCGAAGTCCAGGGCGGCCACCGCCACGAAGAACACGGTCCACGTCAGCACGCCCGGTTCGATCGTCCGCGTGACGACCAGCATGACAGGCAGCATCGCCGGCAGCAGGACGAGCCCGCTGAGGTGCTCGGCAACACGGATATCCTTCGCGCGGGCCGAAAACGCCATCCCGGTGAGCGTCGAAAAGAGCGCGAGCGCCGGAGCCAGCAACACGAAGCCCAGCGGCCACGTCCAGTCCAGCGCGGCGCCTCGCACCGGGCCATGCGCAACCGCAACCACGACGGACATGTAGGCCAGGTAGATAACGAACGAGGCCGCCACGGTCGGCGCCACGATAGCCAGCACCTTGCCGGCCAGGAACTGAGCGTCGGAGAGCGGCAGCGTCAGAAGCGGCTCCAGCGTCCCCTGGTCGCGCTCGCCGATGACCGAAAACGCCGACATCGTGGCGGGGATGATCACCGGGCTGAGGAAGAAGCAGAACATCGCCTGCCCAACTGCGAGGTTCACGCCACCGATCGACTTCTCCGGGTCGAACACAACCAGGTTCGCGATGGGCAGTATGAGGAAGACGATGGGCAGGACCGTCGCGGTCATCACGATCATGCGGTGATGGCGGTACTCGCGCAGTTCTTTGCGGATGAGCGCCCGGACGGGGGGCGCGACGGCAAACGCGGTCATGCAGCGGCCTCCAGGTCTTCGTCGCGCGCGGTGCGCGTCATCAGTTCGAGGTAGGCCGACTCCAGGTCGCCCGCCTGCACGACCGAGACGATGTTCGCTCCGGCGTGCACGAGGCGAGCGACGAGCGGCGGCGTGTCGGCGTCGGCGTCGACCAGCTTCCCTGTGAATCCTCCGGGCAGCCAGCGCAAATCGTCTATGCCCGGAGTGGCTTCGACCGCCCGGCGCACGGGGATGGTGGCCTCGCTGGCGAGTTCGACGTTCACGACGTTGCCCAGCAACCGTGCCCGGAGCTGCCGCGGCGTGCCGAGTTCGAGCAACTCGCCGTGCCGGAGGATCGCGACGCGGTCGCAGATGCGCTCGGCCTCGGCCAGGCGGTGGGTGTTCATCAGGACGGTGGCGCCGTCAGCCACCAGCGCGCGGATCATGCGCTCCATCGCCGCGGCCGCCGAGGGATCGAGCCCCGAGGACGGCTCGTCCAGGAGGAGGACGTTCGGCCGGTGCACGATGGCGCGCGCGAGTGCGACTCGCTGCCGCCAGCCCTTCGAAAGCTGTCCGACTCGGTCCCCCGCGCGTCCCGCGAGCCCAACGAACTCCAACGACTGGTCAATCGCGGATTTCGGGTCTCGAACTCCGTGGGCGTCCGCCCAGAACACCAGGTTCTCGCGGACCGTCAGCCGTTCGTAGAGGCTCGGCTTCTCCGGCATCACCCCAACCTGCCGCCGCACGTCCATCGGCGCGGAAACCACATCATGCCCGAGGATGCGCGCGGTCCCGGCGGTCGGCCGGATCAGCGTCGCGAGGATGCGCAGTGTGGTGGTCTTGCCCGAGCCGTTGGGCCCCAGCAGCCCGAAGATCTCGCCGGGCGGGATGGCCAGGTCCAGCGGCTGGAGCGCGACGCGGTCGCCAAACGTCCGGCCGGCACGGTCGAGTTCGATAGCCGGGCCGGTGTAGGTCACATGGAGATAGTCGGCAGCGTGGGGGGTTGGGGGCAGTGCCTACCGCGCCCGGCTGCCACCGTCGATTGGGAAGATGCCGCCGTTCAGGTAGCTCGCATCCTTGCTGCAGAGGAAGGCGACGAACGCCGCAACCTCGGCAGGCTCGCCGTAGCGGCCCATCGGGTTGCCGGCCGCCATCGACTGGTGGACCTGCTCGGGTTCGTCCGGGTTAATCCCGCGTTCGAGCGCGCGCATCATGCGGGTTTCGATGGGTGAAGGGCAGATGGCGTTCGTGCGGATGCCGCGCGGGCCGAATTCCAGCGCCGCCGACCTGGTCATGCCAACCACCGCGTGCTTGCTCGCCCCATACGCGAAAATGCTCGGCGTGCCCGAAAGCCCCGCGACCGATGCGGTGTTCACGATGGCGCCGCCACCGCGCTCCACCAGCAGCGGCACGATGTACTTGATACCGAGGAACACACCCTTCAGATTCACCGCGATGACCTTGTCGAAGATTTCCTCCGGGTACTGCGTCGTTGGGCCTACCCAGCCTTCGATGCCCGCGTTGTTGAAGAAGTAGTCGACGCCCCCGAAGCGGCTCTTCGCCGCCGCAGCGTAGCGCTCGACTTCGGCGGAACGGCTGACGTCCGCGGGGACAGCCAGGGCGCTGGCGCCAGCCGCCTCCACGAGCGAAACCGTCTCGTCCAGCCCCGTGCCGGGAAGATCCACGGCAACGACGCTGGCGCCTTCCTGAGCGAAGCGTTCGGCCGTGGCGCGGCCAATGCCGCCCGCCGCCCCCGTGATGACGATAACCTTGCCTTCGAATCTCCGTTCCATTTCGGTACCTCCGTTGAGTGGTTACCCGGCCTGGCCGGGATCGTTCAGAGCGGTGGCGACAAGCACCGGCGCGGGCCGCTTCTGTCGCAATGCCGACGCCACGATCGCCAGCGTCGAAGCGAGGGCGGCGACGAAGAACGCCGTTCGCACGCCGTCGAGGATCGCGCCGGGCGGAAAGTCCGTCACGCGCGCCGCCGAGAAACCCGCCGATGAGGTGGCGACCCCGACGAGGATAGCGCTGGCCATCGCCAGGCCGCTGGCGTTCCCAATATTTCGCGCGGTCGCCACGCTCGCCGAGGCAGTGCCCAGGCGTTCGCGCGGCACGCTGCTCATGATCGCCGAGCTGTTCGGCGACATGAAAATCGATGTCCCGATCCCGACGACGGCCAGGCGAAGCATGACAAGGCCGATCGCTGTTTCGGCGTGGATGGTGCTCATCGAAAGCAGCCCGACGGAGACGATGGCCAACCCCAGCGTGGTCTGGTGCCGGAAGCCGTAGCGGTCTGACACGCGCCCGCTGATTGGCGAAAGCAGGAGCATCATCGACGGCACCGTGGCAAGCACGAACCCGGTCTGCCCGGTGGAATAGCCCTTCACCTGCTGGAGGTAGAACGGCATGAGGAAGGTGATGGCGGATTGTCCGGCGAAGCTCAGTGCCAGGCTCGCCGTGCCCACGGCATAGGAACGGACTTTGAACAGCGCCAGCGCCACCACGGGGCTCGCCGCGGTCGATTCGATGCGCAAGAACGCCGCAAGCGAAACGAGGGACACCGCCCCCAGCGAAAGGATCGGGGCCGAGGTCCAACCCCAGTTCGTGCCCCGGTTCACCGCGAGGAGTGCCGTCGAAAGCGTGGCGAAGAGCGTCACCGCGCCGGGGATGTCGAGCCGCCGTGCCGCCGGTTCGGCGACGCTCGCCGACGGACGGATGAACACGGCCGCGAGTACCATCGCAACGATGCCAATCGGTACGCGGAGGTAGAAGATCGCGTGCCAGGAGAGCGCTTCCAGGATCAGCCCGCCCACGATTGGTCCCGTCATCAGCCCGGCGCCTACCACCGAGCCGGTGGTGCCCAGCGCCTGCCCGCGCTGTTCGGGCGGGAACGCCTCGGTCACGATGGCGTTCCCGTTCGCGATGGCCAGTGCCACGCCGACGGACTGGAAGAACCGGACCGCGATCAGCTGCTCGATGGACTGCGCAAGGCTCGCCGCCGCCATCCCGATGGTGAACACCACCCACCCGGCGATGTACACCCGCTTCCGCCCGTAAAGGTCGCCCATTCGCCCGGCTGTCAGCGTGATCCCGGTGACCATCAGGCTTGACGCCAGCGTGACCCAGACGACGGTGTCCGGCGACTTATCGAACTCCCGGGAGAGCGTCGGCAAGGCGACGTTGACGATGCTGAAATCCATCGTCGCCATGAACGTGCCGAAGCACACGGCCAGCAGGCAGCGCCACTTGTAGTCCACCGCCGCGGAATCTACGCCCCGGATGGAGGACGGAGAAGTCACCGCCGAAGCGTCAGCTCGCGGTATGCGCCCAGAGGAACTCCCAGAGATGGAGTTCCTCTTCCTGGCCGGCCACGTTCAGCATCCCGTGCTCCCTGAACGCGAATCCCCGGCCCCCAGCGAGTTCGCGGACCACGTTCGCCACCAGCACCTCGCCCCCTCTCGCTCCAGCGGCGATCCGCCGCGCGGCAAACACCACCGCGCCATGGATTTCGTCACCCTCCACGATCGGCTCACCGGCCGTGATGCCCACGCGGACCCGCAACTCCACGGGCAGCTCAGCGCTGGCATCGGCCAGGTTTCGCTGCAACTCCGCGGCGCACTGCAACGCTTCGTGCGCGCTGCTGAAGCGGACAAGGAACCCGTCGCCGGTGGTCAGCGCTTCAGCGCCGCGGTGCCGCTCGACGCAGCGGCGGGTGATCCGTTCGTGCTCGCGAAGCACTTCGCGGCCGCGGTCATCGCCAAGGCGCTGCATGATCGCCGTATGGCCTTCGACATCGGTGTAGAGGAGCGTCTGGAACGCCCCGGGCGCTGCTTCCGGCGTGTCCGTGGGCCGGGCGAGGAAGAACTCGCGGAACGCCCCGGCTATCTCCGGCGCATCTCCGACGATGAACAGCAGCGATGAACCGGGAAACGCCTTCATGGTCGCCGAAGGCAGCGTTGCCGCCAGGTACCGCGCCGACGAAGGCAACGGAGATGTCCCCTCGCTGCGGTAGGCAACCAGCACCGGGCAGCGCACCCGCGGCAAGAACTCCGAGATGTCGGTTTCAAGGTAGTTCGTCATCACTCGCTCGTAGATCTCGAGCGACGACGATTCGCGCATGATTGCGGCGGTGCCGTGCGCCGCGGACGCGTTGTCCCAGCCTGCCACCACGGCGTGGGCCGCGGCCTCGGCAAAGAGCCCCCAGTCCGTGCGCGAAAGCGTCAGCAGGGCTTCGAAGCTGGACGTGCGCATCTCGTCCCCGCGGGAAATGCCGCACCACAGCACCAGCCGTTCAACCCGGTCAGGATGCGTCGCGGCATAGGCGATGGCCACCTGCGCCGATTGCACCGGCGCCAGCAAGGAGAACCGCGACAGGCCGGCGCGGGAGGCCACGGCTGCCAGGTCGTCGACCATCTCCTCGAGTGAGAACCGCGGCTCTGGCGCCCAGGAGAGCCCACACCCGCGCGTGTCATAGCGAAGCACACGGAGATCGTCACCGCTGAGCAGCTCGTACCACTGGCGCCAGGCGCCGTCAGCCCACTCCATCTGGATGTGGCTGAAAGGAATGAGCGGCAGCTGGATGACAGGCAGGCCCTGGCCCACCTGCCAGAACGCGATGCTGGCGCCGCCTTCCGCCTGCGCGTAGTGAATTCGCGGGTCCACGTCCGCCCGATTCTACCCCTTGCCTGGTTGCGGCCCTGCTACTGCGCGGCCGGCCCCTGCACCAGCACCGGGCGCGTGGAGGTGCGAATCAGCGCCTCGGTCACGCTCCCGGCGAGCAGGTGTTTCAGACCGGTGTGCCCGTGCGTGGCCATCACGATCACGTCGGCGTCCAGTTCGTCCGCGAGCGCCCTGATTGCCTCGGCCGGGGCCGCGGCGTGGACGGCGTGCACGACGGAAACCGCCTGCGGGATTTCCCGCGCCGCGATTTCGGTGAGGCGGGCCTTCGTCTCCAGGGAATCACGATCGAGCGCCTCGCCATGCGACTCGACAACACGAGGAAGCGGCGCCGAAACGCTCGTCCGGCCATACGAGACCGCTGGCGGCTCGGAGATCACGTGGTCCTGCTGGCCCTTTACGTTCTTCGGGTCATGCACCTCTACCAGGTGAATTTCAAACGCCGGCTGCATCGCGAGCAGCCGCCGGACAGTAGTAAAGATCCTCAGTGAGTTGTCGCTGCCATCCAGTGGGACGATTGCCTTCATGGATTGCCTCCCGTGCTTCGTTTGGGGGAATCTTGCGCCCCCGCGTCAAGACCGGGGCAGAGACGTTCGGGCAATCAACAACGTACAAGTGGGACTCGCTGACCGAATCGTTATGGGAAAACCGAAAATCGCTCTTGCGAACCATCTGAGCGGGTGCTAAAACTATGTCCGGGTCGCGCTGGATGCTGTGTCCGCTCCACACATCCACCGGCCCCTTTTTCATGCCCGTCAGGTCGCTGGTTCCTTCCAGTCCCGGTTCGTACACTTCACGCCGATGAAGACTCGCCTGCTCAGCCTGCTCCTTGCCGCCGTCCTCTCTATCGCGGTCATGCCCGCGTCGATGGCCTTCGCTCAGGAACACGGCGATGCAGCCCCCTCAAGCTCCAACAGCCCGCACTGGTCCGACGTCAAGGAAGTGGCGCTCTGGTCGATCGCCTCGGTAGCGGCGGGCGCGGTCATCCTTGGGGTCCTCTACACGTTCAAGCGGAAGGTGGGCGGTTTCCCCGAGAACCCCGCCTGGGTGGCCCCGATCACGATCATGCCGTCCAGGGAGTTGCCCGGCGACGACAACCAGGGCCATGAAGCAACCGCCCCGCACGACGCGCACGCTCCCGCCCATTAACCGCGTCCTTTCCGGCGAACCGGTACCGTCTCGTCACCTCTTTCGCGGAGATGCCGCATGTACTTGGTAAACGGGCGCAAGCTCGAACGTCTCGACGAACACCTCGATTAGTGATTCCCACGCCCCCGGCCGGTGCATATTGACCTTGGCGCCGGCGATGGGGGCTACGTTTCGGCACGCGCCAGGCGCGAACCTGGCACGCTCTTCATTGGCGTCGAACCAGATCATGCCTCGCTCATCGCGGCTTCTCGCACGGCGATGCGCCGGGCTTCGCCCGGCGAATCGAACCTGATCTTCGTGCTCGGCTCGTGGCAGGACTTGCCCGGACAGCTCGCGGGGGTCGCCTCCAGCATCTCGGTGCTGTTCCCCTGGGGCAGCCTCCTCCAGGCCGTTGCAACCGCCGACAGCGGCTTCGTGCAGGCGCTCCAGGCAACGGCCGCGCCCGGAGCGGACATCGAATTCGTTACCGCCATCCAACCGGACGCGGACGCTGGCGAGCTCCGCCGTCTCGGCCTCGGGCCGTTCAGCCCCGTGGCGATGGCAGACGCCTGGCGCGCCCACGGCTGTGCCGTCGAGCAGCACGAGCTGCCGGCCGACCACGCCTACCAGACCAGTTGGTGGCGCCGGATCCGTCATCGCCCGGGGCGCGTTGCCACCCGGACGCGCGTCAGGCTCCCTGGTCCTGCGCGTCAGTGACGCCCGTCGAAGCCGCATTCGCGCTGATCAGCGCCTCCCGCATCTGCGAAGCAAGGTCCGACATCCCGCCGGGCGTATACGGTACGAAGATCGTGTTCGCACGCGACGAGGCGCCGATCTCCTTCACCGTGTCGTAGTGCTGCGTCATCAGCACGAGTTGCATGATGCTCTCCGGCGTCGTCCCGCTGATGCTCTGGGCGAACTGGTCCACCGATTCGCGCAGGCCGTCGATGATTGCGCGGCGCTGGTCGGCGATGCCACGGCCCTGGAGCGCCTTGCTCTCCGCTTCCGCCTCGGCCGCTTTCACCTTCAGGATCTTGTCCGCTTCGCCGCGTTCCTGGGCCGCTTCACGCAGACGCTTCGCGGCGTTGATCTCGTTCATCGACTCCTTGACCTTCTTGTCCGGGTCGATGTCGGTGACAAGCGCCTGGACGATGATGTAGCCGAAGGTGTCCATCTCGCCCGAGAGCTCCTCTTTCACGGCAATCGCGACCTCGTCCTTCCGTTCGAAGACGTCGTCCAGCTCCATTTTCGGCACGCGCGCCCGCACAACGTCGAACACGTAGGCGGTGATCTGGACCGTCGGCTGGTCCAGCCGGTAGAAGGCGTCATAGACCTTCGATGGCAGGACCATGTACTGCACGGCGACGATGATGTGCACGAAAACGTTGTCCAGCGTCTTCGTCTCGACGGTGACATCGAGCTGCTGGACGCGAAGGTTGATTCGCCCGGCGACACGCTCGACGAAGGGGACCTTGAGGTTCAAACCGGGGCCGGCAACACGGCGGAACTTGCCGAAGCGTTCCACCACCGCCGATGTCTGCTGCTCGACCGTGAAGAACGACGAGAACAGCCCGATCAGTGCGAGGACTACGAAAACCGCGAGGACAATCAGACCAGCGCCCACGTGGGTGGCCTTTCCGCCCTGCGAGGGCCAGGGCAGCCAAGATGAGCCAGTATAGGCGCGCAGGGGCCGGCTGCGGCAGCATCTTGCAATGCTCGTTAACGAGGAATAGCATCGCCGCCAATCTGGCGGGAGTGCCAAATGGCTTCTTCGAATGGGAGCCCCACGTGCCCGGTTTGCAAGGCCGTCGTTCGCCCCGGCTCGGCGTTCTGCGGCCACTGTGGCGCCTCCCTGGCGCCTCGGCCTTCGGCGGCAGTCCCCCCACGGCGGGGCGGCGATTCCACCCGCGGGACCGGCGCGACGAGGTGGGTCAACCTCCATTCGCGAGGCGCGCTCATCGCCGCGGGTCTACTGGTGGGGCTCGTCGTCGTGATCGGCCTTGCCACCCTTGGCTCCTCAGACGACCGCGCCGATGAGTCACCGGAGGCCGCTCCGGAGGCCATCGCGGTGCTCAACCTGGTAGAGGGATTCGCCCTCCCGGTCGAAACCGGCCAGATCCCGGTCGGCAGTTATGGCTCCTCCCTGACGTTGGGGGATGGCGCTGAGCTTGTCATACCGCACGGGTCGCTGCCCGCTGGAGCAACCGCCTACGTCCGCCGGTTCGAACCCGGAATCGAATACCTGTCCTTCACCGTCGGCAAGTCGGCCATCTATGAAATCCGCGCCGAAGCACCGGATGGCGGCACGCTCGATCAGCCGGTGGTCCTGCGAGTCCCGGGCCTGCCGGACCGCACCGCCGTGCTGGAGTTCACGGCCGGTACATGGGCGCCAGTCCCATCGACTCCCGACGGCGAATTCGTAGCGGTCCACCTGGACCATTTCTCGACGCGCTGGGTCATGGCGCTCGGCGCCAGTGGTCTGGCCGGACTCCGCACAGTCGGCGAGGCGGTAGGTGCCTGGGTCCCGCGCTGGGACCTCCGGGCCGCTGTCCAGCAACAGGAAGCGGAGCACCGGGCGCGGATTCAGAAGCGCTCCAAGCCCACGCGCGACTTCTTCGGAGTCGGCGAAACGACGACCCGCACGCACGCCCAGATCTGCGAGGAGTTCCGGACCGTCGTGACGGCCCGGAAGGACACCATTCTCTTCGGGCAGCCGCCGGGCTCGCCAGGAAAAGTGCAGTTGATCAAACACCTCGGCGATGCGGGCAAACCATCGGCGGGTGACTCGAGCGCTCGCTGGTTCTGGGACCTGACAAGCGCGTCCCATGCTGAGCTCAGGGCCCGGATCGTGGCCGCCGCGGATGGGGGACGAATCAGCCCGGCCCAGGTCCTCGGGCTGGCCATCGACCTCTACGGCGGGAACATCCCGGTCGCTGTCCTGGCCGTGCACAACACACTGAAGGACATCACGTACGAGGGCCGCAACCTGGCGGACCCGAACGAGTCGTACACGGGCGGCATCCTCGACGTTTCGCCGGAGTATGGCGCGGTGGCCGGCGCGATAGAGACCTGGCGCCGGCAGTCCGATCACTCTCCGACCGGCCGGTACGACAAGCTCGGGCCGCTGTACCACATCTTCGCGGCAATGACCGCCCGGGTCTGGGGCGGAAGGGACTTCGGACAGGCCGCTATCAGCGTCGAAGCGGTGCTGCGCACCATCGGCTGGGAAGCGGACATTCCGGACCCGGAGAAGGGCGCCGCTGATGAATGCGGGCTCGAAATCGGGGCCTGGATCGAAGAATTGAAGGGCGAGTTCGCCATCTTCTTCGAACCCGCCGAGGGGAAGCCCGAGCCCGGCAAGGCTTTCCCGCTCACGCTGGGGATCCGGAACCTGCCCGAAGATGGAATCTCCATCAACCTGACGGTGGTGGAAGGCGAAGGCACGCTCTCGACTCCCGCGCTCTCCGTTTCGCCGGGCCGCGGGACGAACGCCTGCACGAATTCGGGGCCGCTCACGCTTTGCGGGCTCAGCGTTACGCCGGCGGGGACGGGCGCCATTACCGTCGAGGCGAAGTCCGGAAAAGCGACCGCTCGCATCTCACTCGAAGGGCGGACGTGCGTTACGGGTGTCCCGCAGTTCAGCGCGAGCACCGCTGCGAGCTTTGCTTACGTCATCCGCTCCTCCAGCTTCGAGGCCTGCGTAACCGGCGATGGCGCGCCGGTAGAGGGGACGGTGACCTGGCTGGCGGAGGGAGAGAACTTCTTCCGCTTTGGCAACGGTCCGAAGGAAGATCTGTGCACCTACAGGGCCACGATAACGCTAACGCTCACCGGGACGGCCACGGGCACGAGACTCCAGGGGACCAGCACGTATACGTGGGCATACGATGTCGCGTCCTTGCAGGGCGAGTGCAAAACCGAACGGGCAACGCCGACGTCGGTTCTGACCGCCGCCCCCTGGTCGGGGACACTCCAGGATGGGCGGCTGCGGATAGCAATCGGCACGGCCGAGCGGCCTGAGGAGATCATCCTCGAAGGCACAAGGAAATGAGCGCGCCCGACGGGCCTGACAGCGCGGCGAGCGTGGGCTGCCCTCACTGCGGCGCCAGCCCGGGCGTGAGCAGTCAGTTCTGCCCGTCCTGCGGCGGCCCGCTCTTCTGTCCCGTGGGCCACGCCGTCCTGGATGCTGGCCAGCGGTTCTGCCTGACGTGCGGTGTGCCACTCGCCGGAGAGCGGCCCGCGGTAGAAATCCAGAGGCGCAACTGGCGGGCGCCTGTGATCGCCGGAGTCGCAGCCCTGGCCCTCGCGGTGGCCGGCGGGTGCCTCATATTCGCCGGCGGCGACGACGAAGGGTCGAAGCAGGCTGCCCCACGGGGCGCTACCACATCCGCGGGACGCGCCGCGAGCCCAGCTCCGGCCGGATCCGCGGCCGCGGCGGCGAGTTCACCGCCCACGGCTGCTGCCGCAGGCGCCATGACCGTGGCCCCTACCGCCGCGGCTGGCCAGGCGGCTGGAACGGCCACAACCACGGCAACAGCGCTCCCCCAACCCACCGCCACCCCGCCTGCGCCTCCCACCTCTACGCCAGTGCCCGCCACCGTCCCACCCACGCCCGCGCCGGCGCCGGCCATCCGGTCAGTCCCGGTCGCCAACGCAACGGTTTCCAGCGGCCTCGCTCCGGGCGTGGTGTACGACACGGCCACCGTACGCGTCCAGATCGACCCCGCACGCACGCTCTGGGTGGCGTGGAACAACACGCCCGGGGTGTCGATGCAACGGCCCGAACGGCCCGGCGCGGCTCTGCTTGGTCCCGGGGGTTACGGCACGGACGACCACATCGAGGTCACGGTCCGCGCTCCCGGTGGAGCGACGGCGACAGTAGTGCTGGACCGGAATGACGCGTTCGGGCGCTCGACGGGGCCGCAGAACGTGATTTTCGGCACGGCCGCCACCGCGCCGGATGTGTTCCGCATCAGCCCGCCGTTCGCGACACCACCGAACGAGGTGTTCATCTTCGACGAAGGCGGTACGCACAACGGCGTGTTCACCGGCGCCGGGGAGTACGAATTCACGTTCAAGTTCATCAACGCGTACACCGGCGACGGCGGTCACGCCGCGATCTACCTGCTCGTCTTTGCGACGCCGTAGCCGGCGAGAGCGTGATGGCTGGAGGGTGCGTACACTGCCGGACAGCCTCTTTCGGGCGGTGACGCATGCCTGAGCACCCGCAACACGTCTTTGACCTGCTTATCCGCGGGGGGACTGTCTACGACGGCGATGGCGGTAGCGGCCGCCGCGCGGATATCGGCGTGGCCGGCGCGCGCATCGCCGCGATCGGCGACCTCGCCGACGCCCGCGCCGGCGAAACCATCGACGCCGAGGGCATGGCCGTTGCTCCAGGCTTCATCAACATGCTCAGCCACTCCTACCTGAGCATGCTGCACGACGGACGCTCCCTCGGTGAGCTCAAACAGGGCGTCACGCTCCAGGTCTTCGGCGAAGGCAACTCCATGGGGCCGCTCGGCGATTCCGGCAAACGCTGGGTCGAGCGCCTCGACCCAGATCTGCACTACTCGGTCGAATGGGAGTCGCTGGCGGGCTACCTGGAGCAGTGCGAACGGCAGGGCGTAAGCCAGAACGTCGCCTCCTACATCGGTGCCACAACCCTCCGGACGTTCGTTGCCGGCTACGAAAATCGGCCGCTCACCTCGGCCGAGGCCGCCACCGTCCGCAGCCTCATTTCGGACGAAATGAGCGCGGGCGCACTGGGGATCGGCTCCTCGCTCATCTACCCGCCCGCATTTTTCTCATCGACCGAAGAGTTGATCGACATGTGCCGCGCCACGGCGCCCTACGGCGGCCGCTACATCTCGCACATGCGGAACGAAAGCGAAGGGCTGGTCGACGTTGGCCTCGCCGAACTCATCCGCATCGCCCGGGAGGCGGATGTCCCGGCGGAGGCGTACCACCTGAAGGCGGGCGGCGCGGATTCGTGGCCGCTCATGGCGCGCGCCATCGAGACCATCGAAGACGCCCGCGCGGAGGGCCTTGCCATCACCGCCGACATGTATGCCTACACGGCCGGCGCAACCGGGCTCTCGAACTGCATCCCGCCATGGTTCCACGAAGGCGGGCAGGACCGGCTCATCGAGCGCATCAACGACCCGCCCACGCGAGCCGAGATGCGGGCCGCTATCGAGAATCCCGAAGGCGACTGGGAGAACCTCTACCGGCGGGCCGGGACGCCGGACAATATCCTGCTGTTGCAGGTGCGGGAGGAGCGGAACCGCCGGTTTCAGGGAAAGCGCCTGAGCGAGGTGGCCGCCGCCATGGGCCGCGACCCGATCGACGCGCTCATGGACCTGGTCGCGGACGACCGGAGCCGGATCACGACCGCCTACTTCATGATGTCCGAAGCGAACGTGAAGCTTGGGCTGAGCCAGCCCTGGGTTTCGCTCGGGTCAGACTCGCCATCGACGGCCGTGGAAGGGGTGTTCCTGAACCGCTCGACGCACCCGCGAGCGTACGGGAACTTCGCGCGCTTCCTCGGCAAGTACGTCCGCGATGAGAAGCTGATGCCACTCGGCGAAGGTGTCCGGCGTCTGACCAGCCTCCCCGCGGCGAACCTCGGGCTGCATCGCCGCGGCCGGCTGGCGGAAGGCTACTTCGCCGACATCGTGGTCTTCGATCCAGCGAACATCATCGACCGGGCCACCTATGAGAACCCGCACCAGTACGCGGAGGGCGTCCGCGATGTTGTGGTGAATGGCGTCGTCAACCTGCGGGACGGCCAGCACACCGGGAAGTTCAGCGGGCGGGCGGTGTGGGGGCCGGGCAGGCGCTAAAGCGTGGCCTGCCGGTATCGCTCCAGCACGCGGTTGAGCTCGGCTTCCGGGTTGCGCAGCCACGCCGTGGAGAACACCCGGTGGACGTTCCAGCCCATTCGTTCCAGTGCTGCCCGCCTGCCCAGCTCACGGTCACGGGCGGCCGGCGCGCCGTAGTACCCCGGCCCGTCGCATTCCACCGCGAGCACAAAGCGTTCGCCGTCCTGGGGGTGGCGGATGGCGATGTCCACCTGGTAACCGCCCACGCCGACCCGGTGCGCGCAGTCCAGCCCCTGGCCGCGAAGGGCCTCCAGCACAACCTCTTCGAAGACGCTCAGGCCGGTGGCGGCCGCGATGTGGGACTCCGGCAGCGCGACCGGGCCGCGTTCCGCGTAATCCAGGTAGTCGCGCAGGCGCAGGGTTCCCGTGGAACTGGTCCGCGCCGGGTCAATGTCGCCAGAACGGAGACTGGTGACGACGACGGTCTTCCATTTTGCCCTGGTGATCGCGACGTTCAGGCGGCGCTCGCCTTTTTCCTGGCCGAGCGGCCCGAAGTTCATGAAGAGGCGCCCGTCCGCGTCCTTGCCGTAGCCCACGCTGAGCAGCATCACGTCCGATTCGTCGCCCTGCACCGTTTCGAGGTTGCGCACGAGGCCACCGTTCTCCAGCCAGCCGCGGACCAGCGGGTCCAGGGCTGCGGTGTCCGAGAGCTGTTCGAGGATCTCCGCCTGCTGGGCAAGGGACATCGCTGTGATGGCGACCTGCCGCTTCCCTTCCGACGCCTGCAGTTCTGCTCGAAGCAGATCCACCGCCCGCCGCGCTTCAGCAGGATTCGCCCGGCTATTCCCGCGGCCGTAGACCGCGTCAGTGACGAATTCGAAGCGCACGCCGGACTCCGGCCGGTTGCCCCAGGCGTCCGGGAAGGCGATCAGGCGGCCGTCATAGAAGTACACGTTCGAAAACGCGATCAGTGACTCATCGCGCGAGCGGTAGTGCGCGCGCAGCATCGTCGATGGGAGCAGCGGCGCCGCCTCGTCCAGGATGCTTTCGAAGGTCACATCCTCCTCGTCGTCCGCGACCGCGCTGATCTCCTTGTTGAAGAAGTTGGTCGGCGGCATCTGCTTCGAGTCGCCGACGATGATCGCCTGGGGCGCGAGGCCAAGGGCAACCACCATGTCCGGCGTCGGGATCATGCTCGCTTCGTCGACGATGACAGCGTCGAAGCGGTACGCCTTCTCCGGGCCGTGGCAGAGGTACTGCGCCGCCGCAAGCGGGCTCATCAGCAGGCAGGGCTTGAGCAGTTGCACCGCGTCCCGGCTGTTCCCGAGCATCGTCCGCAGGGCCGGGCGCCGTTTTGCGCGGGCGTACTTCACAAGCGGCGCCATCGCCGAGTGGTTCAGGCTGCGCGGGCGCTTGTCGCGCACCGTGGCGAGCACCGCTGTCCGCCCCCAGCCGATCATCTCGCTGTCCAACCGCGCGAAAGAGTCGACGAGCCGGGCGTGCTGTTCGGGAGTCATCGCCAGGTCGCCCTGGCTCAGTTGCCGCGCCCAGGCCCCGAACACGGTAGCGGGCGCCACTGACGCCAGCCTGCCCTGCGTCGAGACATCGGCCAGCAGGCGGGAGAAAGGCTCCCGCATCTCGAGCGGCTCAACGCTGGCGAGGATCGATGCCAGTTGCGTCAGCACGGAGAACCGGGCCATCCCGGGCAGCAGCGCCGCCGCCCACGCACTGATCTCCGCCGCCGTGGCCGCGGTTGGCACAGCGTCGCCCAGCGCTTCGGAACAGGTGGCGAGAGCGGCCAGCGCGTCGCTCACTAGTGTCCCGAGCCCTGAGCCGGTGGCCCCTTCGGAGCCGGTCTCGCGGTAGCCCGCGGCCAGGTACGCCTTGAACTTCCCGCGCGCCGCATAGAAGCCGGGGTCCACGAAGCGGAAGAACGACGACGCCTGCCGCCGGTACGCCGCCACCTCCGCCAGCCGTTGGCGCACCGCCTCCAACTGCTCGACGGTGTGCGCGCCGGCGCCCGGTTGCGCCGGGCCCAGCACCGGCGCCAGCAACTCCCCCGCCGCGGCGGAGAGACCCGAGAGCGCTTCCAGCGCCGAACGCAGCCGCTGTTCGTTGGCCCCATCCGGCGAGGTCCACCGCAGGTGTACCCAGGGTGTGGCGAGCAGCGCCACGTCGCCTGGCGCGAAGTCGTCCAGGGCCTTCGCGGCATCGGTCACGTCATCGAGCCAGTAGCGGGGCTTCCCGTCGATCGGCGGTATCGGCACGCCGTCCCGCCACTCGCGCGCTATGCTGACCGCCCTGCCGATCACCTCGTAGGCGTTGGTCCAGCCGCCCTCACCGAGCGGCCGTGAGATGCCCTCGGTGTACGCGTTGAGCCGCTGACGAAGCTCGCCGTACCGGCCGGGGAGCGCCGTGTCGGGCTGGGGCGGCGGCGGGCCCGCATCGAGCGTGTCGACAATTTCCTTGATCACCTGCGCTTTGGCGTCGGCGCGGCTGGCGGCGCCCGCATTCGAAGCCAGGTGGAGTGCCGCTTCGGACAATCCCGCCGAGCGCAGGTTATCCAGCACCACCTCTCGAGCGACTCGCTTTTCGGCAACAAAGAGGACCCGTTTCCCCTGGGCCATGAGCTCGGAAATGATGTTCGTGATGGTCTGGCTCTTGCCCGTGCCCGGCGGGCCTTCGATCACGAACGACCCGCCGGCGGCCGCGAGCGCCACCGCCTCCAACTGGTAAGCGTCGGCATCGACCACGAGGCGCAACGACCCGGGCGCGTGGCGTTTGTCCAGTGGCGCATCCGGCGGTGGTGGCGCCTCCGGTGGCGTCTCCTCGCCGGCGAGTGCCCTCAGGATTGGGTGCATCGAGAGTTGGGCCAGGCCGCGGTCGATTTCGTCGACCATCGCCAGCTTGGCGAACGCGAATACGTCGATCACCGGCCCATCAACCTCAACCGTCCAGCCGGGCTGCTTCGCCACCACCTCGCGCACGCGATCGAGGAACAGCGCCAGCGTGGGAAATGCCGGCTCACCCTCCGGGTCTTCCAGCCGGGGCAACGAGATGCCGAGTTGCGAAGCGAGCAAATAGGCCAGCGAAGGGTTCACCTCCGCGGGATCGTCCGCCGCCGCCTGCACGAGCAGTTGCTTCTCCTGCCGGTCGAAGGTCAGGTCAACAGGCGCGAGGACCAGGGGAGAGCGCAGCTCGTGGCCCTCGCTGTCCGTCCAACTCAACCAGCCGAGCGCGAGGAACAGCACCTGAATGCCCTGCTCGCGGTCGGCCAGCCGGGCCCGGTCAGCGAGCCGGGCGGCCGCCGCAAAGGCGTCGAGTGCCCGCTGATCCTCGACCGGGCTGGCGGCATCGGGCGCATAGTTCCGGGCGTTGAGCGAGATCTCGCCGTCGCTGCCGGCGAACTGCTCGAAAAGCTGTTCGGGGTCCGCCGGGACCGGCAGCGAATGCTTCGCCGGCCGGTAATGGATGCCCCGGTTCCGGCGGCTGACGTCCAGCAGCTCGCGCTTCCACTGCTCCGCTTTGGCGCGGAACGCATCCGACACCGGCGGCACACCGCCCGGCGCCGCCGCCGCCTCCTCGGGGCGCGCATTCTCGTCCGGGTGGCGAAACCCGAAATCGACGACTGGCTCCTTGAACTCCCGTGGCACGATTCAGGAGTGTACCAACCCGCCCGCCCGGGGCGCTTCAACTCTCCCACCGCCACGACCGCGCACGCTCTGGAGTCACCACAATCAGCGGCCGCTCCTCAAGGCGCATGGCCGCGTACTGCTCATAGCGGGCCCGCAGCGCTCGCAGCGCGCCGGGGCGCTCATCCCCTCGCGGGAGCACGCTCGCATGGCCATCCACCCGCACCCACGCGAGCTGTGTCCAATCGCCCGCATAGCGGTCGAAGAGCAGGCTCACGCGCGGGTGGCGTTCGATGTTGCGCAGCCGTTCAAGCTTCAGCGACCGCTTCGGCTTCTCGTCCACCGGGATGACGATGGAGTCACCGGCGAGGGCGTAGCAGACTGGCGCCAAATGCGGCCGCCCGTCCGCCGCGATAGTCGCCAGCCGGCCTACCTGCAGTTCGTCCAGGAGATCGCGTTCCCACGAGGCGAAGTGCGTCATCGCGCCAATCCTACCGTCCGCCACCTGCCACGAAATCGAAACAGGGGCGTAATCGCCGGGCTCGCCTCCGTTTTGTAGAGTGAAGAGGATGACTCGAACGGTCCTGGCCGCCGACTTTGGCGGCACCCATCTTCGCGCCGCCGTCGTGGATCACGACGGCAACATCCTCAGCCGCGTGGACCACCCCACGCCGGAGGAAGCCACTCCCCAGAGCGTCATTGCGCGCGTGGTCGATTTGCTCGCGGAGGCGGCGGACGCGGCTCCCATCCGGCCATCGGCGGCGTGCATCGCAACCGCCGGGTTGATCAACGCCGACGAAGGCAAGGTCATCCTCGCGCCGAACATCCCCGGCTTTCGCAACCTCAACCTGACCACCCCGGTGACGGAGCGGCTCGGCGCGCCGGCGTTCATTGAAAACGACGCAAGCGCGGCGGCCCTCGGCGAATTCCGCTTCGGCGCCGGGAAGGGGACGCGGCACCTGCTCCATGCCACCCTCGGCACGGGCATCGGCGGCGGCATCGTCATCGACGGGAAGCTGTACCGCGGCGCTCGGGGGCTGGCCGGCGAAATCGGCCACATCATCCTCAACCCGGCCGGCCCGAAGTGTAACTGCGGCTCGCGCGGGTGCCTGGAAGCGATGGTTAGCGGCGTCGCCTTCGCCGAACGCGCCCGCCGCATCCTCGAACAGGGCAAATCTCGCGTGCTGCACGAAATCGTCGGCTATGACGACCCCTCAGCGACCCACCTTTACATCGCTGCCAGCAAAGGCGACCAGCTCTGCGAAGCCGAGATCCGCCATGGTGGGCACCTGCTCGGCCTCGGGCTCGGCAGCCTCGTGAACGTGCTCAACCCCGATGCGGTGACGCTCAGCGGCGGGCTGCTCTCGATGGGCGACATGCTCGTGGGGCCGATGCGCGAAGCGATGTACTCCCTCGCCTACGGTCCGGCCGCGGGCACCCTCATCCGCCTCAGCACGCTGGGCGAAGATGCGGGGTTGCTCGGGGCCGCCGCCGTCGCGTTCGAACGCCTGGACAGCTAACGCACCGGGCGGTGGCGCAAGGCCAGCACGGCGACGAAAAGCGCCGGCAGGCAAGCCAGCAGCCACCATGAGTCCGACCCGCCGCCTGTGGTCAGGTCGCTGTTTCCGGCGTCCGGAGGCAGTGGGGCTCCGCCGTCGGTGAACTGCGCCATCGCCAGCGGCCAGCCGCCGAACCGCCTGTCTTCCCGCCACGGATACGCTTCGACGAAGCGCAGCACGCAGTCGTCCGCCGGGAGTTCGAACCGGTAGGAGAACGAGCCGGACGCGTCCGCCTGCACCGCCGGGTGGCGGCCATCAGAGTCGAACGAGAGGGGATACCAGAGCAACAGCCGACTCCCTGGCTCGAAGCCCCAACCCCGAACCTGTACGGCAGCCGGGCACGCGCCAGAGGTCGAGGCGCGCAGTTGCGGCATCGCGGGGTCCCCCGCTGCGACACGAGCGACGCGGACCGCTTCGGCGTACTCACTGCTGCCCGGATCGAGCCCCAGGTACGCCGTCCCCCAGCGATCCAGCACCGGCGTGGCGCCTTGTTCGCCGAAGAGCCCTCCGACGACGAACTTCCCGAGGAAGGTCTCGTCCCGGTCCCACTGCGGGCATATCACCGGCTGCTGGCCCGAAGGCACTCGCGCGCGCACCGTCAGGCGTTCGCCTGCGCTCACGCCGCGAATGCCGGTCGTCACCTCTATCTGGAGGTCGAACGCGCGAAACACCGTGTCCGATGCCCCGGAGTTTTCGGCGGCCGAGACGATGCGTCCTTCGAGGATGACGCTCGTCGAGGCCATCTGCTGGTGGGTCGGCGGCCCGCTACAGGCGAAAACGCGTTCAGGCGCCCGCCAGGACAACGCCGCGACCCCGGCGCCGGCCACAAGCACCGCCATTCCGATGAGTCCCATGAGCGTTCGTTTCATCACTCACCACAACGCCCGGCGAGGGCGAAAAGTTGCGCCGAATTTGGCCGGTTATGGCATGGCGCAACACCCCGGTTACAAACGGCGCATCTTTTTGCAGACCGTTTACGGAGAATAAGGGATATCCCGGTCGTTCATCTCTTTCCGTCGCACTTACCGTCAGAGGCGGTGGGATACGGGAGGAACTGTGAACAAACTCGCCAGGATCCTGGGCGCGGCTGCCGCGTTCGGGGCCTTTGCGTGGGCGGCTAGCGCCGCCCCCTCGCCCGCTGACGCCTCCGGCAGTTGCGACGTCGCCGATGCTTCCGTCGATGGTGAAGAGCAAGCCTTCCTTCAACTGATCAACACCTACCGGGCCAGCAGCGGCGCTGCACCGCTCGCCATCGACGCCGCCCTGACGAAGTCCGCAACGTGGATGGCGAACGACCTCGCCAGCCATTCGAACTTCGGCCACACCGACTCCCTCGGCCGGTCGCCCTGGGTACGCATGCCGGATTGCGGCGTCTCGTGGCCCGGCGGCGAAAACCTCGCCGCGGGCACGAACTACTCCAGCGCTCAGACGGCGCTTACTGCCTGGATCAACTCGCCCTCGCACCGCGACGTCATGCTCGCCGGTGACTTCAAGACGATTGGCATCGCGAGAGTCTTCCGCCAGGGTTCGACGTACGGCTGGTACTGGGTAACCGACTTCGGCTACGTGTCGAACGCAGCCGCGCCCGCACCGACGAGCACGCCTGCGCCCGCTCCCACGCTCGCCCCGCCGCCGGCCCAGCCGGTCGCGCCCGCGGCAGCGAAGCCGGCGCCCCTCGCGCCACCCACGGCTGCCCCGAAGCGTACGCTCAGCCTCAACGCCGGCCTTTCGCTGGTCACCTGGGAAGGCGGCTACGTCTCGCCCGATGTCGTGTTTGGGCCGGCCTCGAACTGGGTTTCGATGGTCTACGTCTTCGACCTCGGTTCACAGCAGTGGCTCCGCTGGGGGCCGGCCCTGGACCCCAAGCTCCGCTCGCTGACGGAACTCCGCGAAGGCGTCCAGTACTGGGTCATCGCGACCCGGGCGGTTGAGGTGGACGTGGATTAGCGCGGTTTCCCGCGTCGCGATTTCGCGGCCTCTTGCATCCGTTTCAGCCGCCTGCTGATGGCCAGCGGCTCGACGGTCAGGAGGCCGCGGCCTTGCACGCGCATCTTGCGCCGCTTCGCATCCAGCTTCTTCGCCCGGTCTTCCCAGCCCATCTCAATCGTGGTGGTTGGCGTGGATGACGCCCATGTGCTCGTCCAGGTGCTCCACCATCGCGTGCAGTTCCTGCACCTTCCGGTCGAGCTCGTTCAGGCGTTCCCATTCGGGGTCCGGCAAGCGCTGGATGGCGCCGTTCGAATCGTCGTGGAAGGCGACGATGTGGCCCGGCACGCCGACCACCGTGGCATTCGCGGGGACGTTCGTGACAACGACCGAGCCCGCACCGATGCGCGCGTTCTCGCCGACTTCGATGCCGCCGATGACCTTCGCGCCAGCGCCGACAACCACGCGGTCGCGCAGCGTTGGGTGGCGCTTGATGCGCTGCGTGCTCGTGCCGCCCAGCGTCACCCCTTGGTAGAGCATCACGTCGTCGCCGATCTCGGCGGTTTCGCCAATGACCACGCCCATCCCGTGGTCGATGAAGAACCTCCGGCCGATGGTTGCGCCGGGGTGGATTTCTATGCCCGTCACGAAGCGCGCGAAGTGCATGATGCCCCGCGGCAGCAGCGGCACCCCGCGGCGATGCAGCGCGTTCGCCGCCCGGTGCGCTATCCGCGCGTGGAAGCCGGGATAGAACAGCGCGACCTCCGCGGCGTTGCGCGCCGCCGGGTCGCGGTCCATTGCCGACTGGATGTCTTCGCGGATGTCTGAGAGAAGGCTCACCGGATTACCTTACCGCCTTCCCTTTCCGGAGGTCACTTACGTTGCAGGGCAAGCGCCGGCCCGCCTTATCATTCGACCATGGCGCGAGCGAGCGGCAGGTCCGCGTTCTTTCTGTCCTGGCCCGAACGGGTGTTCCGGGCGCTCACAGCCGGTGTGCTCGGCGGCGTGCACGAGACGGCACAGCTCGTGCTCCCGCGCCTCGTCCGGCGTTCCCGGCTGTACGAGGTCACTGCCAGGAACATGCTCCGCATCGGCATCGAGCTCGTGGGCGGCGTACAGCCTTCCGGCACCGACGAAACGCCGGATCAACAGCCTGGCGCGGGCAAAGTCGCAATCAAGAAAGCCGCGGGCAATGTCGTGGAGTTCGGGTCGATCGCAGCCTTCGGTTTTTCACCGCTCTGGCTGCTCGCCGCCGCTTCCGACATCCTCCACGGCTCGAAGACCTACCTCTCGGCACTCGAAGCGGAACTGGCGAAGGCCGGAGTCCTTGCCGAAGGCGCCCATTTCGGTTCAGTCGAGGACCTCCTCGGCGCCCTCGAAGGCACGACCGGGACCACAGCGGGGCTGATCGACATGCCCCCGCTGGAGTCCCGCGAACTGCGGGCTTCCATCGCTGAGTTGAAGAGCGACGCCACGAGCCTGCCCTCGCCCCGTGAGCTATCACAGCTCTTCGACGGCCTCGTGCGGACGGCGCGCATGGAGGGCCGTTCGCTGCTCGACGTGTCGACCGGTGTTGGTTTGGCATTCCTGACGTCCGCGCGGAACGTGGGTCGCGATCATGTCGTCGCTCCCTACAGGGAAGATTGGAAGCCACTGCGAGATGAGGGATTCGCGAGCTACGCGGCACGAGTCGCGGGGCCGTACCGCAGGGCCATCGGCGGCCATTTCGACCCCGGCCGGCGCACCTGGACCGAACGCCTGCTGAGCGCGCTCCAACGGCGCGACTGGCGCCGGCCGTGGCGCAGCAAAGCTGGCTCCCGCCGGCAATAGTCAGCACCTTCCAGCTAAGCGCCCCCCTCGCCAGCGAGGAACGCGTCCGCAGAGGGGTAGGCGGAGGACATCAATCCAAAATCCGCAATCCCCAATCCAAAATCGTCACGGGCCGTACTCTTCGCGGCCGCCCGCTTCCGCAACTCCGGTCAGCCGGGCCGGGATCCAATCCGAAAGCAGCTCGTCGATGCGGTCCTTCGCCTGGATGAGCGAGTGGCCCGCCTCCGCGTAGAGGACGATCCGCTTCGGCTCGAGCGCGCGCCGGTAGATGTCTTCGCTGGCCTCGTGGCTGAGCACGCTGTCGCTCATGCCGTGGACAAGCAGGAGCGGCCGGTTCAGGCCCTCCACCTGGCGCGTGCCGTACAACTGCGGCGACATCGAGACCACGCCACGCACCATGTCGTGCAGCTCGCCCGCCTTGATGACGACCGCGCCACCGAAGCTGTGCCCCACGAGGACAAGGTCGGTGGCGCCGATGCCCTTCATGAACGAGCACCCTGCGAGGACATCGAGCACGCACTCTTCGAACTCGTTGGGCTTCCGGTACTCGATCCGCAGCACCGTCACCTTCGCGGGTGAGAGGAGCAACGGCAGGCGCGCATAGAGTCTGTCGGCGGGGCCATCCAGCCCGCCCATCGCGCCGCCCACGCAGATGACGGCGGTGGTGCCTCCTTCGAAAGGGTGCAGCACACCTTCGATCGGCCCCCGCGTGGTCTCGAGACGGACACGCAGCGCGCCCGAATCATCGAGCGGTTGAGCGCCGACGCGGAGGAGGCGGAGGTCGAGATCCTGCGCCGGCGCTTCGGCCGGCTCATCCCACATGTTCCCAGGCACGTCTGTACTATACGGTGAGGGCGGGGGCGGCGGATTCATGGTTCATGTGCCATGAAGTTCCCGTTGGCTTAGCGCCTGCTAGGATGAGCCAAATCCCGGGTCATGGCCCCCGCCGCAAGGACAGCGCCAGGGAGGTACGGTCACAGCATGTGCGGTATTTCCGGCATCCTGCGCGCTGACGGCGAACCCGTGCCCTCCGGCCTGGTCGACGCCATGGTGGCCACCATCCGCCACCGCGGCCCTGACGGCGAAGGTACCTACTTCGCCCCCGGCATCGCGTTCGGCCACACTCGGCTCGCGATCATCGACCTCTCGGCCGCATCGGATCAGCCGTTCATCGATGACGAAGCCGGCCTCGCGCTCAGCTTCAACGGCGAGATTTACAACTACATCGAACTGCGCGCGGAATTGAAGGCGCTCGGCCACCAGTTCCGCTCGGCTGGCGACACCGAGGTGCTGCTCCGGGCCTACGAACAGTGGGGCGCCGCGTGTCTGCCGAAGCTGAACGGCATGTTCGCGTTCGCCCTCTGGGACAACCGCAAGCGCACCCTGCTCCTCGCCCGCGACCGGTTCGGCGAAAAGCCGCTGTACATCGCGCGGTCCGAGAAGGGCCTCATCTTCGCCAGCGAAATGAAGGCGATCCTCGCCATCCGCCCGGACCTGCGCGAACCCAACCAGCGCGCGATCTACCGCTACCTCGCCCGCGGTGACCTCGACCTCGACCATGAGAGCTTCTTCAAGGGCATCGAGAGCCTTCCTGGCGGCTGCTATCTCCAGATCGACGGGCAGGGCCGCGGCGACGTGAAGCGGTACTGGGAACCGCGCGGCTGCACGGTGCCAGCGACCCACGCCGAGGCCGTCGAACGCTTCCGCGAGATCCTCTTCGACAGCGTGCGCATCCGCCTGCGCAGTGACGTGCCGGTGGGGAGCAGCCTCAGTGGCGGCATCGACTCGTCCAGCATCGTCTCCACCATCCACGCCGAAAAGACCACCCAGACCGTCCACCAGAAGACGTTCAGCGCGCGCTTCCACTCCAAGGCGCACGACGAAGGCCGCTTCATCGAAGTCGTCACCTACCGCGTCGAAGCCGACTCCCACGAAGTTTGGGTCGAACCGGAGAAGTTCATCGACGAGTTCGAACTGCTCCAGTACCACCAGGAAGAGCCCATCGCCAGCGCGAGCCCGTTCGCCCAGTGGCTGGTGATGCGGCTGGCGAGGGATAACGGCACCACCGTCCTCCTCGACGGCCAGGGCGCGGACGAGATCCTCGCCGGCTACGACCAGGCGCACGGCATGTTCCTCGCCCACTGGCTGCGGCGCGGCCGCATCGACAAAGTGGTGCGCGAGCTGGGCCACTTCGGCCAGCGCTACCACTCCCTCAGGGAGCCGGCCCAGTTCGCCGCCTATTACTCGCTCCCCGAGGGGCTGCGGGACGGCCTCGTCGAGCGCTACTACCGCTCTGCCTCCGTGGTCACGCCAGAGATGCACGAAGCGTATGCGCCGGCCCACGTGGAGGCGCCCAAACCGTTCCCTGACCGGCTGCGGAACGAGCTCGTGCGCTGGCAGACCACCACCCAGCTGCCGGAATTCCTGCGCTATGCGGACCGCAACAGCATGGCCTTCAGCCGCGAGGTCCGGCTCCCCTTCCTCGACCACCGGCTCGCCGAATTCTGCTTTGGCCTGCCGCCGGACCTGCTGCTCAGCGGCGCCACAACGAAGGTCATCCTTCGCGAGGCGATGCGCGGCATCGTCCCCGACAGGATCCTCGACCGCAAAGACAAGCTGGCCTACGCGCCGCCGCAGCGGCAGTGGAACCACGGGCCGCTGAGGCCATGGATCGTCACGATGCTGCAGCGCGCCTCCCGCCGCGCCGAGATCTTCAACCCCGAGGCCGTGGCCGGCGTCCAGGCCCGCTTCGAAGGCGGCGGCGACGACACCCTCGCCTGGCGTATTGCCAGCACCGAGGCCTGGTTCGCTTCGGCGATCGACCGTCCGAGACTGTCTGAGGCGGCACGGGCAGAAATAAGCCCAATAAGCTGGTAATCTCGCTGATTGCAGCGAATACGGTCTCGAACGCCGTTCGGGTCCGCCAAAATCCGCATCACACTGAGAGGAACGTTTCCACATGGCAATTTCTTTCGAGGGCCAGGTCGCACTGGTCACCGGCGCGGGGGCAGGCCTCGGCCGCGCCTACGCGCTCGACCTCGCCGCCCGCGGCGCCAAAGTCGTCGTCAATGACCTCGGCGGTGACCCCCACGGCCAGGGCGAAAACCGCGCGGCCGCCCAGAAGGTGGTCGACGAGATCAAGGCGGCCGGCGGCGAAGCCACCCCGAACTACAACTCCGTCGCAGACTACGACGGCGGCTTCAACATGGTGAAAACCGCCATCGATACCTACGGCCGCCTGGACGTGGTCATCTGCAACGCCGGCATCCTGCGCGACATCGCCTTCCACAACATGAGCGAAGACGACTGGGACAAGGTGTTCGCCGTCCACATCAAGGGCTCATTCACCGTCCTTCGCGCCGCCTGGCCGGTGTTCCGCCAGCAGTCCTACGGCCGCGTCATCCTGACCACGTCGTCGTCGGGCATTTACGGCCAGTTCGGCCAGGCCAACTATGGCGCTGCCAAGACCTCCATGCTCGGCCTCATGAACGTCCTCAAGCAAGAGGGCGCGAAGTACAACGTCAACGTCAACACGGTCGCCCCGGTGGCGGGCACCCGTCTCACCCAGACGGTCATGCCGCAGGAGATGGTTGACCGGCTGAAGCCGGACCTGGTTGCTCCGGCCGTCGTCTACATGGCCTCGAACGAGTGCCAGGACAGCGGACTGATCATCGAAGCGGGCGCCGGCAACTTCAACCGCGCGGCGATCGTGAAGGGCCCGGGCCTGCAGCCCGGCATGGCAGACGTGAAGACCGCCGAATGGTGCCAGGAGAACTGGGCCGCGATCACCAGCCTCGAAGGCGCCGAGCCCATGTGGCGCACCGGCCAGACGCTCAAGGCCTACCTTGCCGAGAAGGCCAAGGGCTAAACCCGGCCGCCGGTACCGAAACGGAACAGGGAGGCGAGCATGCTCGCCTCCCTGTTTCGTTGCTCTCCGCCCGGCGCAACCGGCCAATGCCCCTCTGAACGGCACCCTGATCCCGTTTCCCGGTACCAACCCTCAAAAACCGCCCATGGTTCCCTGGCCCGAACCCACGACCACATCTCCCCTCTCCCGCGACGATAGGAGTCGGGAGAGGGCAGGGGGTGAGGGCAGATCCGCCAGGCGTTCAACTGTGGTTATGGCCTGAGAGCGCGCCAGCTACCCCGCGTGGCGATTCCGGTTGCGCGCTTCCTTGTACGCGTCTGCGAAGTCCTTCATCTCGCCGCCCGGGTAGTAGTCCTTCACCAGTTGCTGGCGCAGGCCACGCGAGTCCGCGGTCACGCCGCGCTGGCTCGGCAGCGCTCGCGGCCGTTCCGGGACGAGGTCTCCGCCCGCCACGCTGAGGAAGTCCAGCGGGCCCCGGAACCGGGTGGCGTCATATTCAACGGCATTGACTTCGACGCCGACGTAGAGCGGCACCTTGACGCTGGAGGTGGACTTCAGCGGCCGGTTGCTCACCGCCAGCACGAGACGGTCCGCGTACAGCCCTGCCTGCCGGCCGCTGCACTGCAGGAGGGTAACCGCGAACGTCGACTCATCGAGCCGGGCGACGAAGTCCGAGGCGCGCGTGATACGCCCGAGCGTCTCGACTACGTGTTCGATGGCCAGCTTCGCCGTCCCCGCGCCCCAGGACCCGCGCATCTCCTCGAACTGGCTGACCCGGACGACTGCCAGGGTCAGCGCATGGGAATATCGCTCCGACCGGGCGATGTCTCGAGACAGCGTGTCGATAAGCTGAGCCCGCGTTGGCAGCCCGGTGGCGGGGTCGGTCCCGGCGTTGTCTCGCCCACCAGAGGCTTCACGGTGCGACGGCGAGAGCGCGCGGACACCCTGGACGACGAACGCGCTCAATCCGGCGGTCGAGGCCATCAGGATCAGACCGATCGTCCCCGAGTAGCGGAGCGCGACACCGCCCTCGGCGATGAGCAGGATGAGTACCAGGACCAGGACCGCCCGCCGGGTGATGGCGTAGCGCCGTTCGGGGCCCTCCGGGATCTCTACGACGTTTCGGAACCACTGGCGCAACGTACGGCTCATCACACCTTCCAGCGGACCACGTTCGTCCGCGCGTTCGGAGGAATTATCGACGGCGAAAGAGTTGATGATGGTAGACGGCCGGTGACATCTGGTGAGGGTTCCGTGGCGTGAACGTGAACGATGTTGCCGAGGGGTTGCCCTACGGTACCGTTGCGTACCCCCCGCGTCCGGTGTAGCTTCCTCCTCTGAACATTGCTGTTCGGGATCGCTGGGGGTGCCCTCGCGGGCTGAGATCAGACCCCTTGAACCTGACCACGTTTATACGTGCGGAGGAAAGCGATTGGAACCGCCGCACCTCAGTGCGCGGAGTCCGGCTTTCCGGGCTCCTTTTGTTTGCCCGGAGACGCCACCCGGCCCTCGGGCAGCCAGAAGGAGTCCGTCTCTTGAAACGGCTAGCCCTGCTTCCTCTCGTCCTTCTCGCGCTCTTCGCCTCCGTCGCCGCCGCCGCCTGCGGCGCTGACGACGGTTCCGGCGGAGACACCCTCACCGTCGTCACACACGATTCGTTCAACCTCAGCGAAGACCTCATCAAGCAGTTCGAAAAAGACAACGGCGTCACCGTGAAACTGCTCCCCAGGGGCGACGCCGGCGCCATGCTCACCTCGCTCATCCTCACGAAGAAAAACCCCGAGGGCGACGTGGCTTTCGGCGTCGACAACACGCTGCTTTCGCGCGCCCTCAAGGAAGGCGTCTTCGAGGCCTATTCCTCGCCCGCCCTCGCCAGAGTCCCCGCCGAGTACCGCGCCGAAGGCTCCGGCGAGGTAACCCCGGTCGACTACGGCTACGTCAACTTCAACTACGACATCAAGAAGCTCCAGGACCTCAAACTCGAAGCGCCCAGGAAGCTGGAAGACCTCCTCGATGCGAAGTACAAGGGCCTCGTCGTCGTCGAAAACCCCGCCTCGTCCTCTCCCGGCCTCGCCTTCCTCATCGCGACGGTGGACTACTTCGGCGAAGACAAGTACCTCGACTGGTGGCGCGGCATGCGCGCCAACGGCCTCGTGGTCGTCGATGGTTGGGAGACGGCGTACAACACCAACTTCTCGCTCCACGGCGGCGCGCAGCCCATCGTCCTGAGCTACGCCACCAGCCCCGCCTTCGAACAGCTCTTCGCCGACCCACCCCGTGCCGACGCCCCCACAGCCAACATCCTCGCCGACAAAGCCGTCTTCCGGCAGGTCGAATACATCGGCCTCCTGAAAAACGGCAACAACCAGGCGCTCGCGAAAAAATTCATCGACTTCATGCTCAGCGTGCCCGTCCAGGAAGATATCCCCGGCCAGATGGCCGTGTACCCCGTGAACAGCGACGCGAAGGTCCCCGAAGCGTTCACCTCGTTCTCGAAAGTGACCGTCGCCCCGGCAAACGTCTCCTCGTCCACCATCGCCGAAAAGAGCCGGCAGTGGATCGATGACTGGACGCGCGTGGTGGTCCGGTGAACCTCGGGCGGTGGCAGCGGCCGGCGTGGCTGGGACTCCCGGCGCTGCTCCTGCTTGCGGTCTTCCTCGTCTACCCGCTCCAGGAAATCCTCCGCATATCTTTCGGCCGTGACGAAGGCATCGGCCCGCTCTTCGAAGACTCCTACTTCTTCGGGCGGCTCTGGTTCAGCGCCTGGCAGGCGGCGGTCTCGGCTGCCCTTTCGATGGCCCTGGCCCTGCCGCTCGCCTGGCTCTTCGCCTGCCACAACTTTCCCGGGAAGCGCACGGTGGAGGCTGTGCTCCTCATCCCCTTCGTGCTCCCCACCATCGTCGTCGCTGTCGCCTTTTCGGCGCTGATCGGCCCGAACGGCACGCTGAACGACCTCGTCGTGAAGCTTCCCGGCATCGAATCGCCCCCCATCCATCTCATGAACACCCTCTGGGCCATCCTGCTGGCGCACGTGTTCTACAACGTCGCGTTCTCAGCGCGGATCATCGCCTCAAGCTGGCGCGCCATCGACCCTCGCACCGAAGACGCGGCCGCGATGCTCGGGGCCGGGCCGTTGCAGAGCTTCGTCCGCGTCACCCTGCCCCAACTGCGCAACGGCATCCTCGCCGCCGCTTCTCTCACTTTCCTGTTCTGCTTCACCAGCTTCGGGGTCGTCCTCATCCTCGGCGGGCCCCGCTACAGCACCCTCGAAACCGAGATCTACCGCGAATCCCTCTTCCTCTTCCGGCTGCCCGTAGCGGCGGCCCTCGCGCTCCTGCAGATGCTCGTTACCTTCGCTGCAATCGCCGTGAACACGCGGCTCCAAACGCTCGCGCCCGCACAGTCGGCCGGCCGGCGGGTCACGCCCTTTACGCGTGCCTCCCTCGCCGGTGCGCTCACGGTGCTGGCTGTGGCCACCCTGCTCACCGCCGCCCCGCTCGCGGCCCTCGTCGAACGCTCGTTTCACGCCGGCGCGGGCTATTCCTTTTATTACTACGGCCTGCTCGATGAGAACGCCCGCGGCCAGGTCCTCTTCGTCACCCCGCTCAAGGCGGTGCGAAACTCCCTCACCTTCGCCGCGTTCACCACCCTTCTTGCCCTGCCTATCGGCGCCGCCGCGGCGCTCGCCGCCGTTCGAGGCCGCTCCACGCTGCTCGAAACCGTCGTCCAGCTCCCGCTCGGCGTCTCGGCGGTAACGCTTGGCCTGGGCTTCCTTATCACCTTCGATGAGCCGCCGCTCAACCTTCGCGGCAGCCCGGCGCTGATCGTCATCGCCCACACGCTGGTCGCCATGCCCTTCGTCGCGCGCACCCTCGCCGCCCGGATGCGAGCCCTCGACCCCGCTCTCCGCGATGCCGCCGCCATGCTTGGCGCGAACCCCCTGGTCACCTTCGTGCGCGTCGAATTGCCCCTGCTTTCGGGCGCGTTCGCCGTAGCAGCCGTCCTCGCGTTCGCGACGTCCATGGGCGAATTTGGCGCCACGCTGCTCATCGCGCGCCCGGAGTACCCGACGATCCCGGTGGCGATCTTCCGTTACCTGGGCCAGCCCGGTGCCACCAACCTCGGCCAGGCCCTAGCGATGAGCACTATCCTCATGGCCGTCACCGCGCTCGCGTTCTTCGCGATCGAACGCGCGGGCGGACGGGATAATCGCTTCTGATGGACGGCCTCGCGCTCACCGGGATCAGCTTCGAGGCGGGCGGGCGCGCCATCCTCCGTGACGTCTCCCTCTCCGTCGCCCCCGGGGAGACGGTGGCCCTCCTCGGGCCAAGCGGCTCAGGCAAGACAACGCTCCTGCGCATGGTCGCCGGCCTGGACCGGCCTTCGGCGGGCGCCGTCAGCTTCGCCGGGGACGACGTCACTGGCCTGCCGCCACATCGTCGCGGGTTCGGCATGATGTTCCAGGACCATGCGCTGTTCCCTCACCTGGACGTCGCCGGAAACGTGGACTTCGGCCTGAAACAGGCCCATTGGGATTCCGCCCGCCGGACCGCCCGGCGCACGGAAGTGCTCGAACTCGTCGGCCTCGCGGGCTTCGAACAACGCACGATCGAGAAGCTCAGCGGCGGTGAGCGCCAGCGCGTGGCCCTCGCTCGGTCCCTCGCTCCCCAGCCCAAACTCCTGATGCTGGACGAACCGCTCGGGTCGCTCGATCGCGGCCTCCGCGAGCGCCTGGCAACCGACCTCCGCTCCATCCTCGAACGCCTCGGCGTGCCCGCCCTCTACGTCACGCACGACCAGTTCGAAGCGTTTACCGTCGCCGGCCGCCTGGCCATCATGAACGAAGGCCGTATCGTCCGCACCGGCGCCCCCCGCGAAGTCTGGGAAGACCCACGCACCGAGTTCGTCGCCCGCTTCCTCGGCATGGACAACATCATCCCGGCCCCCACTCTGGACGGTTTCGCCTCGGCCGCCGGAAATTCGCCGCTTGTCCTCCTCCGCGACGAAGGCGCCACGCTCGACGCCGGCCCCGGCCCCGGCGTCGTTACCGGCACAGTCACCTCCATCCACTTCCAGGGCGCCACCACCGAACTGCGGCTCAGCACAGCCGGCGGCCCGCTGGCGTTCACGTTCTCGTCCAGCCAGGAGCTCCCCGCACTCGGAGAAACAACCCACGTCGCGGTTCCCGGGGCGCAGCCGATTCAGGCTGGCGACGGCCTGCTGTAGGCTGTAACCATGTCGTCGCTGGCATTCTGGAAGGCAGTCGTGGCCGACAAATCGAACTTCCTCGAACGGGTCATAGCGCTCCTCGAATCCAGTGGGTTCCCGTACTGCGTCATCGGCGGCGTCGCGGTCAACGCCTACGCGGAAGTGGCGATTACGAAGTATTTCGACGTATCGGTACGCAGCAACGACTTCGCAGCCGTGGTTGAAAAACTCCACGCGCAATTCGAAATCTCGACCGATGAAACAGAGACAACCATCTTCAGAACCGCCGGGTCAGGGCTGGAAGTGCGCGTGTTCGTTGCAAAGCCAGGCTGGGGCGCCCGCCCGAAATCCTGCCAACGCATGGATGTCTGCGGGTTGCAGCTCCCCGTGGCATCTTCGGACGCCACCGCCAGATTCTGTGCTGAGCGAGCGTCGGACATCCGGCTCAGGAAGTCCCACCGCGCCATAGAAATCTACCATCTCGCACGCCTCGTCGAAGCCTCGCCAGAACTGCTGCCTCTCATTCCGGACACCGTGCGCGAGTCCATGGTCGCATGAACGGCCCCCTCGAAGGCATCCGCGTCCTCGATTTCACGTGGGCCCTCGCCGGGCCCTTCGCCACCATGCAATTCGCCGACCTTGGCGCCGAAGTCGTGAAGGTTGAATACCCGGAGACCCACGAGAAAGAGCGCGGCTTCGGCCCCTACCACGAGGGCATTTCCACCTTCTTCTTCAGCCCGAACCGCGGCAAGAAGGGCATCGCCATCGACCTCAAAGCGCCGGAGGGCGTCGAACTCGTGAAACGTCTGGCGCGCGAGGCCGACGTGGTGACCGAAAACTTCCGCCCGGGGACGATGGACCGCCTCGGCATCGGCTGGCCGGCACTCCGCGAAGCGAACCCCCGCCTGGTCTACGCCGCTCTGAGCGGATTCGGCCAGACCGGCCCGTACAGCCGGATGGTGGCCGTCGACGCCGTTGCCCAGGCCATGGGCGGGACCATGTCGCTCAACGGCGAAGCTGGCGGCCCGCCCATGCGTGTCGGCGTCAGCATCGGCGACATGACCGCCGGCCTCTACCTCGCCATCGGCATCCTCGCCGCCCTCCGCGCCCGCGACGTGACCGGGAAAGGGCAGCTCGTCGACGTCTCCCTGATGGAGTCCCAGATGGCGCTGTGCGAGAACGCCATCGTCCGCCAGAGCGCCTTCGGTGAGGCGCCCAGCCGCCAGGGCAGCCGCCACCCGCTCGTCGCGCCGTTTGGCCCATACCCAACGGCGGACGGCTGGATCGTGATCGCCAACGTGAAGGAGTGGGAGCTGTTCGCCGCGCTCATCGGGCACGACGAGATGGCCGTCGACGAGCGTTTCGCCACCAACAGAGCCCGCCTCGAAAACGTGGACACCCTCGAGGCCGAGCTCGGCGCGGCCATTCGCGCGCGCACCACGGACGAGTGGTTCGCGCTCCTCGAACCGGCGAACGTCTGCGCGCTCGGCAAAGTCAACACCATCGCCGACCTCTTCGATGACCCCCACGTGGCGGCACGCGGCATGCTGGTGGATGTGCCCATGCCCTACGCCAAGCCTGGCAGCTTGAAACTACCGAATTCTCCCCTCCACCTCTCCGCAACGCCGGCCGTCGTCGGTGGCCCCATGCCGGAGCACGGCGGCGACACGGACGAGGTCTTCGAACACTGGCTCGGTATGAAGCCGGACGAAACGGAGTCGCTCCGCCTGCGCGGAATTGTGAAATAACCGGCTGACATTCCCGCCGCCGCGGCGTACGGTGTCAGCGTCAGCTCCGAGCCCACCGGCCCCATCGTGGGAGTCGCGGATGCAGACCGGTAAGGAAAGGGCTTCAGCCATCCTTCGCGCGAAGGAAGAGGAGAAGCCGATGTCCAGCCCCTGGAACCCTGACCAGTACCACCGCTTCCAGAACGAACGCAGCCAGCCCTTCTTCGATCTGCTCGACCTCGTTGAGCCCGCTCCGGGTAGCGAAGTCATCGACCTCGGTTGCGGCACTGGCGAACTCACAAAGATCCTCCGCGAGAAGACCCAGGCACGGACGACTCTCGGCCTCGACAGCTCCGAGACGATGCTCGCGAAGGCGCGGGCCTTCGCCGGCAACGGCCTCTCGTTCGAACAGGGCAACATCGATGGCTTCGAGGGCGCCTACGACATCGTCTTCTCGAACGCGGCCCTCCAGTGGCTGAACGGCCACGAAGCGCTCATCCCGGCCGTCGCCGCCCACGTGAAACCCGGCGGCCAGCTCGCCTTCCAGGTCCCAGCCAACGCCGACCACCCGTCGCACCTGATTGCCCATGCGGTGGCGAAGGAGGAGCCGTTCGCCGCGGCTCTGGACGGATATACGCGCGACTGGCCGGTGCTGCCGCCGGAACGGTACGCCGGGATGCTCGACACCCTCGGCTTCGGCGAACTGCACGTCCGCCTGCAGGTCTATGGCCACCACCTGGAGTCCAGCGAAGGTGTCATCGAGTGGGTCAAAGGCACGTTGCTGACGGATTACGAACGCCGCATGCCGCCTGACCTCTACCAGCGGTACCTCGCGCGCTACCGCGAACGGCTCCTGGCGGACATTGGCGAGCGCGCTCCGTACTTCTACGCCTTCAAGCGCATCCTCGTGCGCGGACGCAAACTGTCCTGATGCGCGTCACCGTGACCCCGGCCTCGCTCGAAGAGAAGCCTGTCCTCTGGCGGCTCCTTCAGCTCTACCACTACGACTTCACCGAGTTCATCGACGACCTGAAGCTCGAGCCGAACGGCGAGTATGCCTACCGCTACCTCGACAACTACTGGGCGCCGGAACCTGGCGAACAACGCCATCCGTTCCTGATCCGAGCCGGTGGCGAGCTCGCGGGGTTCGCCCTCGTGCGTTTCGTGAACAACCACTACGTGATGGCCGAGTTCTTCGTCATGCGGCCCTACCGGCGGCACAACGTAGGCGCGACGGCGGCAAAGGACCTGTTCCGCACCTTCCCCGGCGACTGGATCGTCCACGAAGTGCCGAAGAACCGGCCCGCGCAGGCGTTCTGGCGCCGCGTCATCGACGAGTTCACCACCGGCGACTTCACGGAGAAGGTGGAGGACGACGGCGCGTACACCCAGCGCTTCACCTCGCATTGAAACCTTCAGGCCATCAATCCAAAATCCCTAATCCAAAATCGCTACGCTCGCCCTCGCCCGCGACGGACAGGAGTCGGGAGAGGCCGAATCCCTACCGGGAGGTGAGGGCAGAATCCCCGCGATGCAACCCAACTTCCTCAGCCAAGTACTGGTTCGTCTGTTGTGCGGCAGCGCCCGCAGCCGTGCCTGAAGCCGCGACTCCATCTCATGCCCGGTCCGCTCAGCGCCGCCAAACTAAAATCCCCAATCCAAAATCCAAAATCGCGAAGCCCCCGCTCTTTCGAGCGAGGGCTTCGCGTCTCTTAGCCGGGTGGCTTTGATTACCGCAGGAGGCTGAGGACGGCCTGGCTGCTCTGGTTGGCCTGGGAGAGGACGGCGGTGCCGGCCTGCTGCAGGATCTGGTTGCTGACCATCTGGGTCGAGAGCTCGGCGACGTCCGCGTCGCGGATGCGGCTCTCGCTGGCGGTCAGGTTCTCAACGCTCACGCCGAGGCTGTTCACCGTGTGCTCGAGGCGGTTCTGCGCCGCGCCGAGGTCCGACCGGCGGGTGTTCAGCGTCGTGATGGCCGTATCGATCTGGTTGATGAAGGCCTGCGAGGCCGTGTTCGAGGACACGATCGTCGCCGAAGACGTCCAGTCCACCGCGCCCGCTGACAGGAGGTTCAGGCCCGTCGCCTGCGTGGCGCGGACATCGTTGAACGCGATGCTCATCGTGTCGTAGGCAGTCGTGTTCGCGCCGACCTGCAGTTGCGCGGCGCCCGAGCCGGCGACCGTGATCACGTCGTTGTTGGCGTTCGTGAAGGACGCGATCAGGTTGGCGGCCGTTTCACCCGCCGTGCTGTTCAGCGTGACCTTGACGCCGAGCTGGTTGAAGTCCAGCACCTGGGTGCCGAGGGCAGCGATCGCCCCAACGTTCACCTGCTGCGCCTGGCCGGAAGGCCCGGTCAGGGTGAGCAGGCCCGCGCCCGAGCTGGTGAAGGTGTAGTTGCCGGCCTTCGCGCCCGACACTTCGATGCCGGTGGCGACAGCCGCGCCCACTGCGTCGTTCACGACGAGTTCGGTGCCGGTGGCGCCGCCCAGAGTGCCCGTGAGCGAACCGGTCATCAGGTTCCGGCCGTTGAACTGCGTCGCGTTGGCGATCCGGTCGATTTCCGAGCGGAGTTGCACAAGTTCGGTGCCGATCGAGGTGCGGGCGGCGGTGTCGTAGGTGTCGTTCGCGGCCTGGACGCCCAGTTCGCGCATACGCTGGAGGATGCCGTGGACTTCGTCCATCGCGCCTTCAGCGGTCTGGATCATGGAGATGCCGTCCTGCGAGTTGCGGATCGCCTGGCTGTTGCCCTTGATCTGCGCGCGCATCTTCTCGGAAATGCCGAGGCCGGCGGCATCGTCCGCGGCGCGGTTGATGCGGTAGCCGCTGGAGAGCTTCTCCAGGACCTTGCCCATCTTCGTGTTGGTGAGGTTGAGGTTTCGCTGCCCGTTGAAGGCTGCGACGTTGGTGACGATCGAAGACATTTGTTTGCGTGTCCCCTTTGGTTCGACCCGGCCGGCTGGCGGTTGTCCGTTTCGCCGGTCCCTGCCCCTCTGGTGGATTTAGGCAGGTCTGACACGTTGGTTATCGCGATAAACCCGCATGGTTAGGGGTACAGGAGTGGATACGAAGGGGAACCGCCGGTGAAGAAACGGGGGTAAAGGGTGTCAGCGGGGGAGACGCCCGGTGGCCGGCGAGTGAACCACGCGGCCGGGGGACGCCCTGTAAGCGGCCTGTAAGAAACCTGTTTGAATCGCGTATCCGGCGTTGTAATTGCGGGGAGACAAAGATAGGTTTGGCCCATGCGGACCAGACTCCCTCGCCTTTCGAAGCCCGCTGCGTGGCTCGCACTCGCCGCTGGCGTGGTCTCACTCTCAGCCGCGGCAGTGGCTTACGCCGGGCCTTCCAGCGAGGTGCCGGCGTCAACGCCCGTGGCACGCGGCGTTGTGCTGGATCCCATGAACAAGCCAGAAGTCTACGATTCGCTGCCGCCTCGTAAGCAGGCGGTCGTCGACCACGAGAATCAACTTCGAAGCCAGGTCCTGACGCCGGCGGCTGAGCGGACGCCTCGCTTTGCGGCCACTCCTACACCTGAGCCTGCGCTGCCCGCCGATGCCGGCCCGGAACGCCGACCGGCGGGCATTGGCAAAATCGTAGAGCGGGATTGTGAACAACTTCTCCCGCACGCGAACCTCTCGACCAATTCCTGGACAGCTACTCTGAATGGCAAACGAGTGGTTGTTTGCGCGGGCTCTGAGAAGGAAGACCTTCAAGCGGGCCGCGTATACGTGACCTACTACTCGCTGGAGACCGGGCGCAGGCTACCGAATCAGGAGCAGCCCAGAGTACCTTCCTTCAGCACTCCTCGACGAGCTGGGCCTGTAAGCGTCGCTGACGCCGTCGGTGACGTTCTCGTTCTGAAGGCGACGGACGGCACGCTCTTCTACTTTGACGTTTCGACGCTCTCCTACGTCGACCGACCCAATCCGGAAGCCACGCCCGGGCCACGTTAGCCCATGCCCAACCTGCACCACACGAAGAAAGGAGGCTCCTTGCGGAGCCTCCTTTCTTCACTCGGAGAGCGGCGTGGGACAGGGGAAAGAAGGTGAGACGTGAGGGGAAAGACCCCGCCACCCCACCCCCACTATTAGCGCTGGAGGAGCTGGAGGGATAGGCGATAGGCGGTGGGCCACAGGCGGTAGGGTGGACGCTGGGCGAAAGTTAACAAGCTCTCGCCTAACGTCTATCCCCTACCACCTATCCCCTATCGCCTATCGCCTACTACCGCTGGAGGAGCTGGAGGACGGCCTGCGGGGTCTGGTTCGCCTGGGCGAGGACCGAGACGCCGGCCGACTGCAGGATGTTCGAGGCGACCAGGTCGCTCGAAAGTTCGGCGATGTCCGCGTCGCGGATGCGGCTTTCGCTGGCGGTCAGGTTCTCGACGGCCACGCCGAGGCTGTTGATCGTGTGCTCGAGGCGGTTCTGGGCCGCGCCGAGGGTACCGCGCCGGCTGTTCAGCGTCTGGATCGCCCCGTCGAGCGCGCTCATCAGGTTGTGCGAGTCCTGGATGGTCTTCACCACCTGGTCGCCGAGGGTCGTGATGAGGCCGGTGGAGCCGCCGAGCTTGTAGGCAGCCGAGCCCAGGTTGTTGCTCAGCATGCTCACGAACTGGAGGGCGAGTGTATCCGGCACGTTCGCGCCCACCTGCAGGGTGGAGGTGTTGCCCGTGCCCTGGATGTCGAGCGTGTTGTTTGTGGGGCCGGTCAGGTCGGTGATGACCTGCGCGGCGGTGCGGCCGGCCGGGCCGGTCTGCAGTGTGATCGCGATGCCGAGCTGGTTGAAGTCCAGCGTGCGAGTCTCGTTCGCCACCATGTCGGCAACGCTCAGCGTCTGGGAATTGCCGTCGGCGCCGGTGAGGGTCAGTTGGCCCGCGCCTGGCGAGGTGAAGGTGTAGGCCTGCGGCCGCGCCGTGGTGGCGGTCATGGTCGTGCCGGTGAGGCCGTTGATCGAGAGGTTCTGGTTGCCGCCAACCGCCATGTCGGCGAGGAAGCTCGTCCAGTTGTAGGCCGCCGCGTCGGCGGTGACACCGAGCGAGAACCCATTCGTGAACGTCACGGTCCCGGTGGCGGCCCCGGCGATGGTCGAGCCCGAAGCGAAGCCCGCGGCCGTGCCGACAAGCGTGCCGGTGGCGCTGCCCAGGCGCATTTCGAGGATGCCGCCATTGTTGACGAAGGTGTAGTTGCCGGCCGGCGCGGTCGCGAAGGTCACCGTGCGGGTGCCGCCCGAAGGAAGCGCATCGCCGCTGACGAGGTGTGTGCCGGCGGCGCCCGCGTTGGCGTAACCGATGGACTCGCCCTGGATGAAGTTCGTGCCGGCCACGCCCTGCACCTGGCTGGAGAGCGCGCCCGTCAGGACCTTCTGCCCGTTGAACTCGGTGCTGTAGGCAATGCGGTCGATTTCCGACCGGAGCTGGACGATTTCCTCGCCGATGCTCGTGCGCTCAGGGCCGTTGTCGGCATAGGTGCCGTTCGCGGCCTGGACGGAGAGCTCGCGCATGCGCTGGAGGATTGCGTGGACTTCGTCCATCGCGCCTTCAGCGGTCTGCAGCATGGAGATGCCGTCCTGGGCGTTGCGAAGCGCCTGCTTGTTGCCCTTGATCTGGGCGCGCATCTTCTCGCTGATGGCGAGGCCGGCCGCGTCATCGGCGGCGCGGTTGATGCGGTATCCGCTGGCGAGCTTTTCGAGCGTCTTGCCCATTTTCAGGCCGGTCTTTTCGAGGTTCCGCTGGCCGTTGATGGCGCTCACGTTCGTCATGATGCGAGTCATTGTCTGTCCTCCGTGGGGGCCCCTGGCCCGTTGCCTTCTCCCCCTCGGTGAGAGTGCCGCTCTCCCGAAAGGTGTATCTGTGGTGACTATCGGGTGGACGGAGTGGAGATTGAGTGGCAAATCGGTGGACGGAACCGAAATAGGGGTTTCACCTGAGGCGACCCGGCGGTTGCGGCGGTGTTAGCGGGCGGCGGCTAGAATGCAGGGAGCACGGGAGAGGCAGATTGAACAACGTCCTCGCGATGATCCTCGCCGGCGGCCAGGGGGACCGCCTCTCGATCCTCTCGGAACAGCGGGCGAAACCCGCCGTCGTCTTCGGTGGCCAGTACCGCATCGTCGATTTCGCGTTGTCCAACTGCGCGAACAGTGGCATCACGAAGGTGGCGGTCCTCACCCAGTACCGGCCCCGCTCGCTCGTAAACCACATCGGCGCTGGCCGGCCCTGGGGGTTCGACACGCTCGAAGGCGGCATCCAGATCCTCCAGCCGTACCTTGGCCGCGCCGACAGCGACTGGTACTCCGGTACGGCGGACGCCGTCTATCAGAACCTCTACGTCATCGAAGAATCGCGCGCCCGCGAGGTGTTGATCCTCGCCGGTGACCACATCTACCTGACCTCCTACCGCAACATGATCGCCTACCACCGCAGCCAGGCTGCCGACGCCACGGTCGCGGTCTATTCCGTGCCGCGCGAGGAAGCTCACCGCTTCGGCGTGCTCGACCTTGACGCGAACGGCCGCGTCATCGACTTCCAGGAGAAGCCGAAGAACCCTCGCGGGGCATGGGCGTCGATGGGTGTCTACGTCTTTAATAAGGACATCCTCGTCGAGCAACTGCAGGCCGACGCCGACCTCGACGGCGAGAGCAAGCACGACTTCGGCCGGGACATCATCCCCCGCATGTTCCAATCGCACCGGGTGTTCGGTTACCAGTACCAGTCCTACTGGCGCGATGTCGGGACCATCGAGTCCTACTGGGACGCGCACATGGACCTGCTCTCGGCTAATCCGCCGCTGAGCCTCGAAGACAACGAGCTCAAACTGCGCACAGCGGGCGCGATCATGCCTGCCGCGCGCATCGGCACCGAAGCGTCCGTCCGGGATTCCTTGATTTCGCCCGCGTCGCACATTGACGGAGAGGTCATTCGCTCGGTCATCTCGCCGGGCGTCGTGATCGAACCCGGCGCCGTCGTCAGGGACTCGATCATCCAGCACAAGTGCGTGATCCGCGCCGGCGCCATCGTTGACCGTTCGATTTTGGACAAGGAAGTCACGGTCGGGCGTGGCGCGGTCATCGGCGCCGGCGAGGATGTGCCGAACTTCGA
Source organism: Dehalococcoidia bacterium (assembly GCA_046328215.1). Taxonomy (GTDB): domain Bacteria; phylum Chloroflexota; class Dehalococcoidia; order Tepidiformales; family Tepidiformaceae; genus Amarobacter. The sequence continues at coordinate 46,598 of JAXLXA010000019.1, forward strand.
GCGCCCGGACATCGTCAACGCCGGGATCACTGTCATCGGAAAGCGCGTCACCATCCCGGCTGGCATGAACGTCGGCAAGAACGTGGTCATCGGCCCTGGCGTCAACGAAGAGCTGCTCGATCGGCCCGCCCTCGAAAGTGGCGCGACCGTGCAGCCAACGAACATGCCGCTGCACCTCTTCGTCTGACGATGAAGCTGTACACCGTCGCCGAAGCGCGTGCCTTGCTGCCGCGGGTCATCCCGGTGCTCGAATCGCTGCGCGAGGCATACGTCGAGATGCGCGCGGTGCAGGCGTCCGTCGCCGCGCTTTCCCGCGGCGCCTCAGGCGATGGCCACCTGCTGGTGGACCCCTGGGAGGATGGCCGCGAGCGCCGCATGGAGACCCTCGACGGGCAGGTGCGGCAGGCGGCGACCACGCTCGACAGCTGGGGGATCGAGGTCAAGGACGTGGCCCGCGGGCTCATCGACTTCTACCACGAGCGCGAGGGGCGCGTGGTGTTTCTCTGCTACCTCCTCGGCGAACCCACGCTGAGTTACTGGCACGAACTCGAGGCCGGCTTTGCCGGCCGCCAGCCGCTCGACTGACTGGCGCGGCAGCATGCCGTGGCTACAATGCGCCGACTAACGCCAGGGGCATTCGGATGACCACCACGTACGCCGTCCGCGACATCTTTGTGGAAGCCAACGGGCTTCGTCATCACCTCATCGCGCGGGGCACGCCCGGCTCGCCGGTGGTGATGATGATTCACGGCCTCGCCGGCCAGGCGCACGCCTTCGATGCTATCGCCAACCACCTCGCCGCGAAGTACCACGTCTACTGCCTGGATGTCCGCGGCCGTGGCGAATCGGCCTGGGGCCCCGCGGACCAGTACGGCGTCGATACTTATGTCGCTGACCTCGAAGCCGTGCGCGAGGCGCTCGGCCTCCAGCGGATGGCGCTCGTCGGTACCTCGATGGGCGGCCTCATCTCCCTGCAGTACGCCCCGAAGGACCCGGATCACGTCGAGCGCGTCGTCCTCAACGACGTAGGCCCGGAGATTGACCCCGAAGGGCTGAAGCGCATCCTTGCCTACGTCGGTGGCGCGCCGGAGATGTTCGCGGACATGAAGGGCGTCATCCGCTATTACAAAGAGCACTACGCCCCAATGGTCGAACACCTCCCCGACGACCAGATTGCCGACTTCGCGCGCTACAACGTGCGCAAGAGCGACAGCGGGGTGTACGTCTGGAAAATGGATCCCGCCGTCCGATCGTCTTCGGCGCCGCCGGCGGGCACAGACCCCTGGACAGCGTTGAAGGCGGTCACCTGCCCGGTGCTCATCCTCCGCGGCGCGAAGAGCGACGTGCTCAGCGCCGATATCGCCCGGCGGATGGTCGAGGCCGTTCCGGGCGCACGGCTGGTGGAAGTAGCCGGCGTCGGGCACGCGCCGATCCTCGTCGAACCTGAGGCAGTGAAGGCCTTGGACGGCTTCCTCGGCGGCTAACGCGGTGTCTGGCTACTACGGCCTCGCGGGTAGGGCTTCGACGACGGATTGCACCGCCTCGAACGCGGGTTTCGGCCGGTTGATATAGTCGTAGAGGGTCGCCCTTGCCGGTGTTCCTAACCAGGACAGCGAATCGTTCGTTCCGAAGAACGATACCCTCTTGCCGCCGATGGCGAAGAAGGCCTCCAGGTAGGCCTGGTAAACCTCGGCCTGCCGGACATCCTTTGCTGCCTCGGAGCCAGCGACACCAGTCGTGTCAACATCCATCTCGGAGACGATCACTTCAACGCCTAACGCCTGGAACCGTGCAACAGTCCGCTTGAATCCGTCGATGTTGATGGGTTTGGCGGCATCCAGGTGCATCTGCATCCCGTAAACATCGATGAGGTTCTCCTTTGAAAGCCGAGCTACTCGCGGAATGTCCATGTCAGCAAAGGGCCCGGGCACGTGATTCTCTGCGTTGTTCAGCATTAGACGTGCGGACGGATCGGCATCTCGCGCTAGCCGGAATGCTTCATCGACGAAATCTTCGCCCAAGTTCGCGTCCCAGAAGTTGCCCGGTGCCCCGTAGTACTCGTTCACGACGCTCCACGTTAGGTCCGCCGACACCCCGGCCTTCTGGCGGACGTGCGCGCAGACCGTGCGAAAGTGCTCTCCGACAATCTGCCGCAACTCGGCCGGCTTGAACCCGCCGTCCTTGAGCCAGGCGGGCAACGCATCGCGATTCCCCCACACTAGGTGGTGCACCACCTGCGACATGTTGTTATTGGCGGCGTAGGTGATTGCCGAATCGATGCGTGGGAAGTTATATCTGTCCCTTGCGGGCCTCAGTTCCGCGTAACCGTTAAACTTACCGCCCCAAAACGCACTCGAAATAGTCGCCAGGTTGAAGTCGCGCTTCTGGGTCTCCTTCGTCCGGTAGTCGACGACCGAAGCAGTGGTCACTTCAGTTCCTAAGAACACGCCTTTCCGCGCAGCCAACTGTCGTAGCCCCGCCGGTTCGGGAGTGGCAGGCGGCGCCGTGGCTTCCGGTGTCATTACTGACCCAATTTCAGCGGTCGGCTGAGTCGTCGGCGATGGGGACTGCTGAGGAAGGTCGTCGTTGCCGCACCCAGTCCACAACGCGGCTCCCGGAGCACCGACCAGACCAAGGGCGAAACCCCGGAGCACGGTTCGACGCTTGATCGGTGTGGACCAAAGCCGTGCGGTTGGGCAGACCTGCCGAATCACTGCTGTTCAACTTCGCGGAGTTCGGTTGCGACGAATCCTGACCAGACTGCAAGACCTTGTTGTCGAGGCCTCATCGGGATGCTCTCGCCGAGACCCACCAGGCCACGAGCCTTCCGGGATGGTGATCGAACCCCCTTCGAAGTGCCGCTGGCGTAACGACTCGTCCATCTGCTCTCATCGGCATCATTCTGCAGTGCTCCCTAAGTCAGCCCAGCATACCACCGGGCGGCCGGCACATTATTGACAACCCGCGCCGCCGCCCATACCTTGATGCCCTCAACTGAAGAGTGATGCGTCGATCGGGAAGAGTAGCCGGTCAGGCGAGCCTCCAGAGAACCGGGGAAGCTGAGAACCCGGTGGCGGCGCGACTGGTGAATGGGCCCGGGAGCACCGAATCCGAACGTCCTTCCCACGAAGGGCCACTAGGGTGAGGCGGAGTGGCACCGTTAACACAGCCAGGGCCCTCACGGCATTGCCGTGGCGGCTGAAGAGTGTCCTTCCCCCAACGGGAAGGAAACAAAGGTGGTACCGCGAGAGCCCCTCGTCCTTTGATGACGAGGGGTTTTGTGTTTCCCGGAAGCCGCGCCGGGGAACACCGGAAATTCTATCCCGGCATCCCTGGAGGGGAATCTCATGGCAACGCGAAAGTTCTTCCTGAACGAATCGGAACTGCCCACGCACTGGTACAACATCGCGGCAGATCTGAAGACACCCCCCGCGCCGCCGCTGCACCCGGCGACGCACGAGCCCATCGGACCCGAGGCGCTCGCGCCGCTCTTCCCGATGGAACTGATCAAGCAGGAAGTCAGCACCGAGCGCTTCATCGAAATCCCGGAGGAAGTGCGCGAACTGCTGAAGATCTGGCGGCCGGCGCCGTTGATCCGGGCCACCTTCCTGGAGAAGGCGCTCGATACACCCGCCCACATCTACTACAAGTACGAGGGTGTCTCGCCCTCGGGCTCGCACAAGCCCAACACCGCCGTCGCCCAGGCCTACTACAACAAGAAGGAAGGCGTGAAGCGCATCGCCACCGAGACCGGCGCCGGCCAGTGGGGCTCGTCGCTCGCCTTCGCCTGCAAGCTCTTCGGCATCGAGTGCAAGGTCTACATGGTGAAGGTTTCCTACAACCAGAAACCGTACCGCCGCTCGATGATGCAGCTCTGGGGCGGCTCCGTGGTCTCCAGCCCGAGCACCGACACGAACGCCGGCCGCGACGTCCTCAAGGATGACCCCGACAGCAACGGCTCGCTCGGCATCGCCATCAGCGAGGCAGTCGAAGACGCCGCAATGCGCGAAGACACGCGCTACTCGCTCGGCAGCGTGCTCAACCACGTGCTCTTGCACCAGACCGTCATCGGCCAGGAAGCGCTCAAGCAGATGGAGATGGCCGGCGAGTACCCGGACGTGGTCATCGGTTGCGCCGGTGGCGGCTCCAACGCCGCCGGGCTGATGTTCCCGTTCCTGCGCGAAACGCTGGAAGGCCGGCGCAAGACCCGCTTCCTCGCGGTCGAACCCGCCTCCTGCCCGAGCTTGACGAAGGGCGAGTACCGCTACGACTTCGGTGACGTGGCGGGCCTGACGCCGTTGATGAAGATGTACACCCTCGGCCACACCTTCATGCCCCCCGGGATTCACGCCGGCGGCCTCCGCTACCACGCGATGGCGCCACTCCTCTGCCATCTCTACGACGAAGGCTACATCGAGGCGCGGGCGTACCCGCAGAACCCATGCTTCGAAGCCGCCACACTCTTTGCCCAGACCGAAGGCATAGTCCCCGCGCCGGAGAGCTCCCACGCCATCCGCGCGGCAATCGACGAGGCCCTGGCGGCGAAGGAAGCCGGCCAGGCGAAGTCGATCATCTTCAACCTCAGCGGCCACGGCCTGCTGGACCTCCAGGCCTACGACGACTACCTCGCCGGGCGGCTGGTCGATGACCATTACCCGGCGGAGAAGGTGCGCGAAGCCATGGCGCACCTGCCTTCCATCTAAGCCACCACTTCGCTCGCCGGAAGCGGGTAAGGAGACCGACCCATGACAACAGCGACGATCGCCTCGGCCCTGGAACAGCGGATCAAGGCCGTGCTCGACGAGAAGTCGATGCTGAAGCACCCGTTCTACACGGAGTGGACCACCGGCGAACTGCCGATTGCGAAACTCCAGCAGTACGCGCGCCAGTACTACCCCTTCGAGGCCGCCTTCCCGCGCTTCCTCAGCTCGATCCATGCCCGCACCGACTCACCGGAGATCCGGCAACTCTTGCTGGATAACCTCTGGGACGACGAGCACGGCGAGCGCAACCACCCGGCACTCTGGCTGGAGTTCGCGGCCGCGCTCGGCGTGGCCGCGGACGATGTCACGAATGCGGAGCTCCGGCCCGAAACCCGGGCCCTCGTGGACCACTTCAACGCCACCTCCCGCGAAGCTCCACTGGCCGAGGCGCTCGGCACGCTCTTCGCCTACGAAGGGCAGGTCCCGGCCATCGCCTGGCAGAAGATCAAGGGACTGACCGAGCACTACAAGTTCGAGCCCCGGCAGTTCGAGTTCTTCTCCGTGCACCTCGTTGCCGACATCGCGCACGCCGGCGCCGAGATGCGTTCAATCGAGATGGCGGCCGAAGACGAAGACGGAGTGGTCCGGGCGGTGGAGAAGTCCTGCGACCTCCTCCTCTCGTTCCTCGACGGCTGCTACGAAACGGCGGCCGCCTGATGGCCGAAGGCGATCCGCAATCCATCGAAGCCTGGAACACCACCGTAAAGCTGGCCGCCGCTATCGGCCGCCTGAAGATCGGTTCCAACCTCAAGGCCTCCGCCGACGCCCAGGCGAAGGCGTTCGACCTCGCCGGCGTCGCCAGCGGGCTCATCGCCGAAGCGGCACTCCGCAGCGGCCCCGGCCAGGCCGGGCTGCTGCAGGATGCCCGCGGCGCGCTGGCCCAGTGCCGCTCGTGGATCCACGTCCTCGCGGCGGTCACGAACGAACAGGACAGCGTGTTCGGCAACGAACTCGACATGCTGGAGCAGGCGAACCGCCAGATCGGCGCGTTCCTTCGCTCCCTCGACCGTGGCCCGCAACAAGTCGGCGGACCACGCCCGCCCATGCGGCAGCAAGGCCCGGGCCCGCGCCCGGCCGGCCCGCCGCGCAACCCCGGAGGGCCTCGATGAGTGAGCGCAAGCGCATCCTGACCGGCATCCGGCCCACCGGTGCTCTGCACCTGGGCCACTATGCTGGTGCGCTCGAAAACTGGGTGCGCTTGCAGCACGAATACGAGTCCTACTTCCTCATCGCCGACTACCAGGTCTCCGACTACGCCGACGACATCGCGCGCGTGCGCGATTCCGTCTGGCAGGTCGCCCTGGACTGGCTGGCGGTGGGGCTGGACCCGGAAGGCAGCTCGTTCTTCATCGAGAGCCTCGTCCCGGAGCACGCCGAGCTGACCACCCTGCTCGGCTGGTTCCTTCCCGTCTCGATGCTGGAGCGGAACCCAACGCTCAAGGCGGAGATGGCCGCGATGGAGAACCCTGAAGACGGCTCCCAGGAGCGGAAACCCGTCCCCGTCGCCTTCTACACCTACCCGGTGATGCAGGTGGCGAACATCCTTATGCCGCGGGCCCACCTCGTGCCCGTGGGCGAGGATCAGCTGCCGCACATCGAGCTCACGCGCGAGACGGCGCGCCGCTTCAACCACCGCTTCAAGCCCGTCTTCCCGGAGCCGGAAGCCCTCGTCGGCCGCGTCGCCCGGCTGGTGGGGACCGACGGCAACGCGAAGATGAGCAAGTCGCGCGGCAACACCATCGAACTGCGCGAGAGCGCCGAATCGGTGGCGAAGAAGGTGAAGAGCATGTACGCCGGGCCGCCCCGCGGCGCTTCCGACCCCGGCAAGGTCGACGAAAACCCTATCTTCCTCTACCTCGACGCCTTCGACCCCGACACCGCCGAAGTCGCCGCCCTCAAAGAGACCTACGAGACCAGCGGGCTCCCGAACAAGATACTCAAGGATCGCCTCACTGAAGTCCTCAACACGAAGCTGGAACCGTTCCGCGAACGGCGAGCGAAGTACGAGGCGAACATGCCGCTCGTGAAGGAAGCGCTCGAAGCCGGCACCAACCGCATGCGGAAAATCTCCCGCGAAACAATGGAGATGGTCCGCGACGCCCTCGACATGAACTACCTGGGGCGCTACTGATGCTCCGCCCTACCCTCGAAGACGTGAAAGCGATCGCCGCGCGCGGCGAGGGGAACCTCGTCCCCGTCTACCGCGAGATTACCGCTGACCTCGAGACCCCGGTCTCCGCGTTTCTCAAGGTGCAGACCGGCCAGTACTCTTTCCTGCTCGAATCGGTCGAAGGTGGAGAGCGGCTGGCCCGCTACTCGTTCATCGGCACGAACCCCTACCGCGTCGTGAAAACCGGCCCGAACGAGGAGTTCGACGGCGACCCGCTGATCCCGCTCGAAGCTGAGATGGCGCTCTACAAAGCCGTCCCCGTTCCGGGTGTGCCCGCCTTCACCGGCGGAGCGATCGGTTACGTCGCCTACGACGCAGTGCGCCATTTCGAAAGCCGCGTCGTCCCGCCCGAAGCCGACGTGCTCGGCATCCCCGAGTCCGTCTTCCTGTTCTGCGATTCGATGGTCGTCTTTGACCACCTCCACCACACCATCAAGGTCATCGCCCATTGCCGCGTCGACGGCGACATCGAGGCCTCCTACGCCTCGGCGGCCGCCCAGATCGACGAGGTCGTCGAGCGGCTGACGAATACCTCCGTCCGGCTCCCGGAACAGGAAGTCGCCGCCGTCCTTCGTACCAACAACCGCGGCGAGAGCAACGTCGGCCGCGAAGGCTACGAGATGATGGTCGAAAAGATTCGCGAGTACGTGGTCGCGGGCGAGACCATCCAGATCGTCCCGTCCCAGCGCATCGCCCGGCCGACGGCAGTGCACCCGTTCAACATCTACCGCCAGTTGCGCACCGTGAACCCGTCGCCGTACATGTTCTACCTGGACATGGGCGGCTTCCAGATCGTCGGCGCCTCGCCGGAGCTTCTCGTGCGCGTGGAAGACGGCGTGGTCGTCACTCATCCCATCGCCGGGACCCGCCGCCGCGGCGCCACTGACGCCGAAGACGCGGCCCTCGCCGAAGAACTCATCGGCGACGAAAAAGAGCGCGCCGAGCACATCATGCTCGTCGACCTCGGCCGCAACGACGTCGGCCGCGTCAGCACTCCCGGCACCGTGCACGTGGACAAGTACATGGAGATCGAGAAGTACTCCCACGTCATGCACATCGTCTCCCACGTCTCAGGGAAGCTGGCGGCCGACAAAACGCCGTTCGATGCCTTCCGCGCCGTCTTCCCCGCCGGCACCGTCTCCGGCGCGCCAAAGGTGCGGGCCATGGAGATCATCGCCGAGCTCGAACCCTCGAAACGCGGCATCTACGCCGGCGCCGTCGGCTACGCCAGCTTCGCCGGCACCCTCGATACCTGCATCGCCATCCGCACCATGCTCGTCAAGGACGGTGTCGCCTACGTCCAGGCCGGCGGTGGCATCGTTTACGACTCCGAGCCCTACGCCGAGTACGTTGAAACCATCAATAAGATGGGTGCGCTCATGCGCGCCATCGACCAGGCCGAAATCGCCGCCGCGGAAGTGAAAGCTCCCGCCCACGCCGCAGGATAGCTCGCTTGACTGACCGAAAACCCGACTGCGTGTACGGCCTGCTCATCCGCGATGGGCGCGTGTTTGTGCGCGCCATGGATGGGCATTTCGGCCTGCCCGGCGGCGTTTTCCGGCCGATGGCCGAAGACCGCAAGGTCGAGCTGCGCGCACACCTCTGGGACCAGTTCGGCATCGAGGCGCGCTCGATCTGGGCCCAGGGCGCCTTCGAATACCGCAACCCCGACGAAGACCGCGAGAAGTTCTGCGGCTTCTACAGCGTCTGGGAATGGGACGGCGAGATCGCCGCCGAAGCCGGCCGCTGGCTCTCTCCCGAGGACATCCCCCTCACGGCGCTGCCGTCCTCGCTTCGCATCCTGCTCTTCAGCGTCCTCCAGACGCAGGCTGTGAAGACGACATGAAGCAGGACATCCGCATGGCTGCAATCCTCGAGCGCGACGGGCGCCTCTTCCTCGTCCGCGCGACGCCCGGCGCTCCCTGGGAACTCCCGGGCGGCGCGCTGCCGCCCGAAAACGACGATGTCGACGCCGAAATGGACGCGATCCTCCAGCGGCTCGGCGTCATGGCCCCGGCAATCGAAGAGGACTTCCTCCAGACGCACTTCATCCCTTCCGGCGACGGCCAGATCGTCTACAACGTCTACGCCGCCACCGGATGGACCGGCGACCCCGCCGCTCAGCCCGGCGTTGGCGCCGGCTGGTTCAGCCTGGAAGACATGCGCGCCGTTGCCATGGACGACCACGTCCGCAACGCCGTCCTCGAGGCCTACGGCATGCGCGAGCCCGACGACCAGGATGCGAAGATCATGGCCGCCCTCGCCGGCATCAAGCTCGACGAAGAACCCGCCCCACCACCGGCATTCAGCGACCGCCGCTCCGCCGGCCTCGACGTCCTCCGTACGCTCACCGCGAGCGACCCGGTCGCCGCCGCGGACCGCATGCGGAAGGCCCAGCCCGAGCTCGCCGGCGACATCATCGACTTCGCACTCGGCGAGGTCTGGGCGCATCCCGCCCTCGACCGCCGCACGCGCAGCCTCCTCGCCCTGGCGATGATTGCCGCCCAGGGGCACACCGGCGGCGCGCTCAGCGCCCACATCAGCGGCGCGCTCAACCACGGCGCATCGCCGGACGAAGTGGTCCAAACAATGCGCATGGTTGCCGTCTACGCCGGCTTTCCGGCCGCGCTCGGCGCCTGGGCGCCGATGGAGAAGGTCTTCGAGCAGCGCGGCATCCCGCGGCCCGGGAGGCTCCAATGAGGGCCGTGCTCTGGGACATGGACGACACGCTCCTCAACACCCTGCCGGGCCGGATGAAGTCGCTCGCCTACGCCTACGAGCAATGCATCGGCGGGAGTGTCGATCCCGAAGCGCTCTGGCGCTCGCATCGCGGCGGTTCGCTCGAAGACATGGGCAAGCGCCTCCTCGGCGACAGGGACTACATGCGCTTCGTGAACACCTACCGCGACTTCTATTACAGGCTGGACCGGAACATCGAGCCCTTCCCCGGCGTCGTCGCCGTCCTCGAATCCTTCGAGGCGGCCGAAATCCCGATGGCGGTGGTCACCTCCAAGATCGCCTACGGCGCCGTCGAAGAGCTGACCTCCTCCGGCCTCCTTCGCTTCTTCCACTCGGTCGTCGGCGCGGACGATACGGACGCCCACAAGCCAGACCCCGCGCCGGTCTACGAAGCCCTCGACCGGCTCCTCATCGAACCCGGCCAGCAGGTCCTGTTCGTCGGCGACAGCCCGGCCGACATCTGGGCAGCACGGAACGCGGATGTGCGCTCCGTGGCCGCCCTCTGGGGCACGCTCGATTCGGAGATGCTGCTCGATGCGATGCCGGACCACACCGCCCGCACGCCGGGCGAAGTGCTCGCGCTCTTCGCGGACCTGGCCGTGCCCCAATGACCGCGAAGCTCGAAAAACAGCTCGCCCACGTCGGCGTCCGCTTCTACCGCTCCGGCGGCGTCGAATTGGTGCTCGTCCCGCTGCTCAGGGAAACCGCGTCATTCACCCGTTCAGCCGGCGACGGGTACTTCCTCGTGACCCTGATGGGCGAGCCAGGCAGCGCCTATCCCCTGAACCTCCGTTCATACGCCTCGCTGGAGCCGGAGTACCTTGCGAAGAAGTTCAAGCTGGACCGCCGCGGCTACGGCTACACGCCGGAAGAGCTGGCCGCCGTGCTCACCGAAATAGCAGACGACCTGGCAAGCGAGGAGGGCCTGGACCGATGACCACCGTGCTGATCGACAACTACGACAGCTTCACCTACAACCTCTACCAGTACCTCGCTGAGCTGGGCGCCGACGTGAAGGTCTTCCGCAACGACCAGGTCACCCTCGACGAGATCCGCGACCTCCATCCTGACCACGTCGTCATTTCACCCGGCCCCGGCGACCCGGACGACGCCGGGATCTCGCGCGATGTGATCCGCGAGTTCGCGGGCAAAGTCCCGGTGCTCGGCGTTTGCCTGGGGCACCAGTGCATCTTCGATGTCTATGGCGGCACCGTGGCCGGCGCCGGCGAAATCAAGCATGGCAAGACTTCGAAAATCCACCACGACGGCAAGGGCGTCTTCAAGGACATCGGCGACCAGTTCAACGCCGTCCGCTACCACTCCCTCGCCGGGACCCCGGAGACGACGCCGGACGTGCTGGACGTAACCGCGCGGTCCGAGAGCGGCGTCATCATGGGCGTCCGCCACAAGACCCTCAAGGTCGAAGGCGTCCAGTTCCACCCCGAATCCATCGCCACCGAACACGGCAAGGAGCTCCTGAAGAACTTCCTCGATATGGAGGGCGGCACGTGGTGATTTCGGATTTCGGATTTCGGATTTTGGATTGCGTGCCCCGCGGCGGACAACGCTCGCGTGTGACCCTGAACCCAGGCGCACCGGCCTCCGCCAACGCTGCTGCGGCAGCGGGGGGTCTGCGCGCTCCAAATTCAAAATCCAAAATCCAAATTCCAAAATCCGGCGGTGCTTCGTGGTGATCCAGGATGCCATCCGGGCGCTCGTGGACCGCGGCCCGCTCACTGGCGCCGAGGCCGCGGCCGCGCTTGAGGAAATCATGACCGGCAATGCCACCCCCGCGCAGATCGGCGCCTTCCTCGCCGCCATGCGCGTGCGCGGGGAGACGCCGGAAGCCGTCGCCGCCGGCCTGACCGTCATGCAAACCCACGCCGAGCCCTGCAACGTCCAGGACGTGATCGACATTTGCGGCACCGGCGGCGACGGCATCGACACCATCAACGTCTCCACCGCTGCCGGGTTCGTGGTCGCCGGCGCTGGCGTGCGCGTCGCCAAGCACGGAAACCGCGCCGCGTCATCGAAATGCGGCAGCGCGGATGTCCTCGAAGCCCTCGGCGCACGAATCGACCTGGGCGGCGAACAGGTGGCGAAGGTCATCAATGGCTGTGGTTTCGGATTCCTTTTCGCCCAGCGCTTTCACCCCGCGATGCGCCACGTCGGCGGCCCGCGCCGGGAAATCGCGGTGCGCACCATGTTCAACATCCTGGGGCCGCTTTCCAACCCCGCGAACCCCCGCGCCCAGTTGGTCGGCGTCGGTTCGCGCGCCATCGGTCCCGTCGTCGCCGAAGCCCTGGCCCTGCGTGGCCTCGGCCGCGCCCTCGTCGTCCACTCGAACGACGGCATGGACGAGATCAGCCCCGCCGCGCCTACGCACGCCTGGATCATCGGCGACGGGGCAGTTGAAGAACGCGACATCTCCCCGGACGACTTCGGGCTGCCGCACCACCCGCTCTCGGAAGTCGCCGGCGGCGAAGCGCCGAAAAACGCCGGCGACATCCACGCCATCGTCGATGGCGGTGACGGCGCGAAGACCGACTTCGTCCTGATGAACGCGGCCGCCTCGCTCTTCGTAGCCGGCAAAGTCACCGGCTTCCGCGAGGGCGTCGACCTCGCCCGCGAGTCCATCGCCTCCGGCCGGGCGCGCGAGGTGCTGGACCACTACGTCGCCCTCACCCGGGAGGTCGCTGGTGGCTGAGCCGACGATCCTCGACACAATCGTCGCGCGGCGGCGGCTCGATGTCGCCGAAGCCAAAGCGCTCGTGCCTTCGAACGAACTCCAGCGCCGTCTCGCCTCCGCGCCCGAACCGCTCGACTTCGCCGAACGCCTCCGGCGCGACCGCCCGATGGCCGTGATCGCGGAAGTGAAACGCGCTTCGCCCAGCAAAGGCGACATCGCCCCCGGCATGGACGCCGTCGCCCAGGCCGTGAAGTACGCCGCCGGCGGCGCATCCGGCATCTCCGTCCTGACCGAGCCCACCTGGTTCAAAGGCACACTCGCCGACATGTCTGGTGTCCGCGCCGCAATCGAGGCGATGGGAAACGCCCGTCCCGCCGTGCTCCGCAAGGACTTCCTCATCGATGCGTACCAGGTGCTCGAAGCGCGAGTAAACGGCGCCGACACAGTGCTCCTCATCGTCGCCGCGCTCGACGGCAAGACCCTCGCGCGGCTCATGGCGCGCGCGCGCGAACTCGGCATGGAGCCGCTGGTCGAAGTGAACAACGCCGCCGAGATGGCGCGCGCGCTGGACGCGGGCGCCGAGGTCATCGGCATCAACAACCGCGACCTGCGCACCTTCAACGTGGACCTCGGGACCACGGACCGGCTGGCCGGCATGGCAGGCGATGGCGTCATCCTCGCTGCCCTCAGCGGTATCAGCACTCGCGCCGACGTAGAACGATTCGAATCCGCCGGGGCCGCCGCGGTCCTCGTCGGCGAATCGTTGATGGTCGCCCCGGATCCCGCCGTGAAGATCCAGGAACTGCGGGGGCTGCCAATTCACGATTCACGATTCACGATTCACGATTCTGTGGGTGCGCCGTGACGCCACGACCCTCACCCCCCGGCCCCCTCTCCCGACTCCTGCATCGCGGGCGAGGGGAAGTTCGCGCGTGGACCCATCAACTGGACGCCTCCGTGCCCTCCCAAATCCTCTGTGTCCTCCGTGCCTCTGTGGTTAATCCTTCCGCGAGCGTAACGGCATGACGCTCGCCAAGATCTGCGGCCTCCGCAAAGTGCTCCCCTCTCCCGCAGCGGGAGAGGGGCTGGGGGTGAGGGTATGATCCACCACCCATCCGTGCCCTCCCAAATCCTCTGTGTCCTCCGTGCCTCTGTAGTTAACCCTCGCGCGAGCGTGACGGCATGACACTCGTCAAGATCTGCGGCCTCCGCGACGCCGAAACCGCCATCGAAACGGCCAAAGCCGGCGCCGACTTCATCGGCCTGATGTTCGTCGCCGAATCGAAGCGGCGCGTGACGCCCCAGCAGTGCCACGACATCGTCGAAGCCATCAAGTCCACCAGAACCCAGGGCCGCGAAGCGACATTCGAGGGCCCGGTCCGCGGCGAGGTCTCGGCGCGGACATGGTTCGGCGCCTGGGCGGAAGCCATCGACCAATCGGCAACGCGCTGGCGTCCGCTCATCGTCGGCGTCTTCGCCGGCATGAACCCGGACGAAGTCAACGACATCGCCGATGCGGCGGGGCTGGACCTTGTCCAGCTCTCCGGCGGCGAAGACGACAGCTTCGTCCGTCGCGTGCACCGCCCGGTGATTCGCGCGGTCCACGTCCGCGAACAGATGACGTCTTACGACGTGGACGACCGGTGCGTGCCGGGAATCTCGGCCGCCTTGCTGCTCGACAAGGGCTCGGCGGCAGCGCTCGGCGGCACCGGCCAGGCGTTCGACTGGGAAGTTGCCGCCGAAGTCGGCCGCCAGAAGCCGTTCCTGCTCGCAGGCGGTCTCACGCCCGAGAATGTGGCTGAAGCGGTCACCATCGTTGAGCCGTGGGGCGTCGACGTTTCGAGCGGCGTCGAAACGGACGGCGTCAAAGACATCGAGAAGATCCGCGCCTTCATCCGCGCGGCAAAAGGGGTACAGGTTGGCCGTTGAAGCACCGCTCTCGCCGCGATTCGGAGAATTCGGCGGACGTTACATCCCCGAGACGCTGGTCGCCGCCCACGAAGACCTCGAGGTCGCCTACAACGAGGCGCGAAACGACCCGGAATTCCATCGCGAGTTGGCTGACCTGCTGCGCCACTACGTGGGCCGCGAAACGCCGCTCTACTTCGCCGAGCGGCTGACGCGCGAGTGCGGCGGGGCCCGCATCTGGCTGAAGCGCGAAGACCTGGCCCACACCGGCGCGCACAAGATCAACAACGCCCTCGGCCAGGCGCTGCTCGCGAAGCGCCTCGGCAAGCCTCGCGTCATCGCCGAGACCGGCGCGGGCCAGCATGGGGTTGCCGCCGCAACCGTCTGCGCCATGCTCGATCTCGAATGCGTCGTCTACATGGGCAGCGAGGACATCAAGCGCCAGTCGCTCAACGCCTTCCGGATGAAGATGCTCGGCGCGACGCTCGTCTCCGTGGAGTCCGGCAGCAAGACCCTCAAGGACGCCATCAACGAGGCAATGCGCGACTGGGTGACCAACGTCGAAACCACGCACTACATCATCGGCTCCGCCATTGGGCCCCACCCGTTCCCCACCATCGTGCGCGACTTCCAGTCGGTCATCGGGAACGAGGCCCGGGCCCAGATGCTCCAGCAGGCCGGCAAGCTCCCGGATGTCGCCATCGCCTGCGTCGGCGGTGGCAGCAACGCCATCGGTCTCTTCCACCCGTTCATCCAGGACCCGGTCCGCCTCATCGGGGTCGAGGCGGGCGGGTCCGGCGTGGGCAGCGGCAAGCACTCGGCAACCCTCGTCGCCGGCCGCCCGGGCGTGCTCCACGGCACGAAGACGTACCTCCTGCAGGACGCCGACGGCCAGATCCTCGAGACGCACAGCATCTCCGCCGGCCTCGACTACCCCGGCGTGGGGCCGGAGCACTCCTGGCTGAAGACCAGCGAACGCGCGGAGTACGTCGCCGTCGATGACAAACAGGCGCTCGAAGGCTTCCAGTCGCTCACCCGCTCCGAAGGCATCATCCCCGCCCTCGAACCGTCGCACGCCATCTACCACGCGATGAAGGTCGCGAGCGAGCTTCGTCCGGACCAGGACATCCTCGTCGGTCTCAGCGGCCGCGGCGACAAGGACATGCACACCGTGGCCGCCGCGCTGGGAGTGACGCTCTGAGCTACCTGGCGCCCGCCGAAAAGCGCATCTACCCCTGGGGCCCGAAAGAGGTCCTCATTGGGCTGGGCGGCTTCCTCATCGTCTTCATCGTCTCGAACGTCTTCATCGTTGCCGTGGCGAGCGCGCGCGACCAGGGCTTCGAACCGACCGACGTGGGCAACGTGTTCGAGAAAGCCGGCCACGTCGCGAAATACGCGGACCAGCGGCTGGACGCCGCCGCCAACGCCAGGGCGTTGCCCGCGCCGCCGCGGATTCTTGCGGACCAGGGAGCGCTCCAGCTCGGCATGATCGCCACCCTCGCAACGCAGGTGCTCCTGTTCGCGGTCGTCGGCATTGCCTCGAAGCAGACGTTCCATGGTCTGTCCGAAGCCCTCGGCCTGCGAAAGTTCAGGCCCGGGCGGATCTGGATCATCATCGGCGCCGTCGCGATCGCCTATTCGGGCATCTACGGCTACTCGGTCTTGATGGAGAAAACCGGGATCGACTGGCTTGTCCCAAACTCCACCGTCCCCACCGAGATCACACGCAACGACTTCACCCTGAGCATCGCCGCCGCGGTCACGCTCATCGGCGCGCCCATTTCGGAAGAGCTCTTCTTCCGCGGACTGCTCTTCAGCGGGCTCCTGCGCTGGGGATTCTGGCCGGCGGCCATGCTGAGCGGCTTCATGTTCTCCCTCGTGCACTTCGACCCCGGCAGCTTCATCCCCTTCGTCGGCATCGCCACACTGATGGCATACCTCTACTGGCGGCGCGGCTGCCTCTGGGACTCCATCCTGTTCCACTTCACCTTCAACGCCGTCAGCATGGCGTCGCTGTTGGCCCTCCGATGATTGGCGAGCGGCGCATGGCCGTGCCTCCCTGGGGCGAGCTCGCCGTGCTTGCCGGGCTCTGGCTGGCCATCCTCGCCTACATCGTGCCGAAGCTCCTGATCGGTCCGGTATCCCAGTTGCTCGGCGGCGGCCCGGACTACGCCGACATCGGGACCGCGTTCGAAAAGGCCGCGGCCGTCGCCCAGTACGCCGACCTTCGCCTCGCGAATGCCATCCCGGGCTCGCGGTTCGACGACCCGCCGCGCATCCTCGGCAGCGTCGTGGCCGCCCGAGTCGCGTGGGTGATGGCTATCGCCTCCGCCGCCCTGTTCGTCTGCGCCGCGCTCGTGGCAAGCCGGCAACGTCTTCCCGTCTTCGCTCGCTACGCCGGCCTGGACCGGTTCGACTTCGATCGCCTCTGGGCGCCCGGGTTAGCCGTCGCCGTCGTCTACCTGCTGATCGGCGCGTACATCCGCCTCATCGATGCGTCGAGTATTGACGCCCTCAAAGGCGAGCCCGAGGTGCTCGACGCAACCTCGCGCGATGGCCTCGCGCTGGCCCTGTACGCCGTGACCACGGTCATCGCCGCCCCGCTCGGAGAAGAGCTGTTCTACAGGGGGTTCGTGTTCGCGGGGTTCGCCAACTGGGGCTTCTGGCCCGCGGCCGCCGTTTCGAGCGCCCTCTTCGCGCTCTCTCACCTCGATGCCTCGACCCTCATCCCGTTTACGTTGGTCGGCATCACGCTCTGCTGGCTTTACTGGCGAAGCGGCTCCCTCTGGGACGCCATCGCCTTCCATGGCATGTTCAACCTGCTCAGCTTCATCCTTCTCCTGGCGAGGAACTGACCAATGTCCAAGCGCATGCGCGACCTGTTCGAAGAAGCCCGAAAGTCCGGCCGGAAGCTCTTCATCCCGTACATCACCGCCGGCTACCCCACGATGGACGACACGGTGCCGATCCTCCTCGCGGCGCAGGAAGGCGGCGCGGACGTCATCGAGATCGGCATGCCCTTCACTGACCCCCTCGCTGACGGCGCCACCATCCAGCACGCGAACACCGTCGCGCTCGCCAACGGCATCTCGCTGCTCGGCTGCTTCCGGTTGGTGAAGGAGGCGCGCGACCAGGGGCTCACCTGTCCCGTCGTGTTCATGGGCTACTACAACCCGCTGCTCGCCCGGGGCGAGGAGCGCGCCATTGCCGAAGCCAAAGCAGCCGGCGCCGACGGGTTCATTATCGTGGACCTGCCCGCCGAGGAAGCGGGCAACTTCATCGCCACCTGCCGCGCGAACGACATGAGCTTCATCCCCCTGGTGGCCCCCACCAGCCGGGATGCGCGCATCGACATCCTCGCCAGGGCCGCCGACGCCTGGATGTACTGCGTGAGCGTCACGGGCACAACCGGCGGGAAGGCGATCGACTCGAACAGCGACCTCCCCGGCTTCATCGCGCGGGTGCGCAGCCACACGGACCTGCCCCTGACCGTCGGTTTCGGCGTGAATACCCGGGCCCAGGCCGACCTGGTCCGTAAGGTCGCGGATGCGGTTGCCGTCGGCACTGCTATAATCGCCACCATTGACGCCGCGCCGGCAGAAGACCGGGCAAAGCGCGTCAGGGAGTTTGTGGAGGATGTCTCCGGTCGATAGCGGACAGGTGAATGCGGCCCACACGTGGGAAGACGAGCGCCGATGGGCGTGGCGTTGGCCCCTCGTGGGCCGCGGATATGGCTGTCCGCCGACCGGGGTTTTTGGACTCCGGGTTCGCGCAGGCTAGCACCACCAACCTCGTCTCGAACCAGTTCGATCCGCGTCAGCCGCTCTGGCTGTGCCGCGCGTCGCGATCGGAGTCTCGCATGCATTCCGGCGTACTCACACCGCCGAAGCCGCCTGTTGGCGGCACGTCCCCGGAGAAGGCAATTGCCCATCCGCGTTTCAGTGGAGAACCACCCGTGATCATTGTCGTTTCCCCGGATGCCACTCCGGATGATTTGGACCATATCGTCGCCCGCGTCGAAGAGACCGGCCGCACAGCCCACCTTTCCGTCGGCACCGAGCGCAGCATCATCGGCGTCATCGGCCCCGACGACCCGACTCTCCAGGACGTCTTCGAAGCCCTCCCGCATGTCGAGTCCGTCCACCGCGTCACCAAGCCCTACAAGCTCGTCAGCCGCGACTTCCACCCGGCCGACACCATCGTCGAAGTGGGCCAGGGCGTGACCGTCGGCGGGGTTGAGCTGGCGGTCATGGCCGGCCCCTGTTCGATCGAAAACGAAGCGCACATCTTCGATGCCGCGCGCGCCGTCAAGGCGGCGGGCGCGAACATGCTCCGGGGCGGCGCCTACAAGCCGCGCTCCTCGCCGTACGCCTTCCGTGGGCTCGGCCCGGAAGGCCTCGCCTACCTCGCCGCCGCCGGCGCTGAATCGGGCCTGCCGGTCATCACCGAGCTCATGAGCGTCCGCGACATCGACGCCGTCTGCCGCTACACCGACGTCATCCAGGTTGGCGCCCGCAACATGCAGAACTTCATCCTGCTCGACGAAGTGGGCAAGGTGAAGAAGCCGGTGATGTTGAAGCGCGCCCTCAGCGGCCAGATTGAAGAGTGGCTGCTGGCGGCCGAATACATCCTCGCGCAGGGCAATCCAAACGTTATCCTGTGCGAACGCGGTATCCGAACCTTCGAGACGGCCTACCGCAACACGTTCGACGTGAACGCCATCCCGCTGGTGAAGGAGTTGAGCCATCTGCCCGTCATCGCTGACCCGAGCCACGGCACGGGAAAGGTTGGCCTGGTGACGCCGGTCGCGATGGCTGGCATCGCCGCAGGCGCGGATGGCCTGATGATCGAAGTGCACAACAGCCCCGAACACGCCCTCAGCGATGGCGCTCAATCGTTGACCTATGAGAAGTTCGGGATAATGATGCGCTCGGTCGCCGCTGTCGCTGCCGCCGTCGAGAGGACACTCACCGGGGTGAGGACGCCTGCCGCGGTACGATAACGGAGAGGGTCGGAAGACCAGGTCGGGGGCGCCCCTGCGGGGGGGTGCTGGCCCGTCGGGAGTCATGGCCGAAATTACCCTGCCCGTGTTCCAGGGCCCCCTGGACCTTCTCCTCTACCTCATCGAACGGGACGATCTCGACATCACCGCGGTGTCGCTCGTCTCCGTTACGGACCAGTACCTGCGGGCCATTCGTGCAGGCGAAAAGTTCGACCCGCAGGCGCTGGCCGAGTTCGTCTCCGTCGGCGCGAAGCTCATTTACCTCAAGTCACGCGCGTTGCTCCCCCGGCCGCCGCAGGCCGAGGGCGAGCAACTCGATGACGACGACGTGGGGCGCGAGCTGGTCGACCTCCTGCGCGAGTACAAGCGCTTCGCCGAAGTGGCCGACATGCTGGAGGAGCGCCAGGAAGAAGGCGCGCGCATTTACACGCGCCTCGCGCCGCCGCCCGAAGTACCGGAGGGGACCGGCCTCCAAAACGTCACCATGGAACGTCTCCGGGCGATCATGCTGGACGTCCTCAACAAGAAGCCGGCCGAAGCGCGCCCCCGGGCCATCATCGCGCGCGACACGACGATGACCCTGGGCGCCCGGCTCATGGACTTCCGCGAACGGCTTGCCCGCCGCGGCCGCTTCTCGTTCCGCAGGATGATGATGGAGTGCACGACGCGCCTCGAAGTGGTCGTGAGCTTCCTCGCCGTGCTCGAACTGATCCGCTCCGGCGAATGCGACGCCCAGCAGACTACTAGCTGGGCCGACATCACGGTCGTCGCCCTCGCCCCCGTCGGGACGTAATCGCGGACCCTGTCCCGGCTCGGCGCCACACCGCGTAGTTGCGGGGCTTGTCCCCGCCCGGCGCCATGCGCCCAACGAACAGTCACCGCTCTGTACCCGCCCAGCCATGGGCGGGTGCGCCGCCCCTCTCACCACAGCCGGCGAACGCAACTCCGGCGCTCGTCCCCGCCCAGCGCCATGCGCCCCACGACCAGTCACCGCTCTGTACCCGCCCAGCGATGGGCGGGTGCGCCGCCACTCTCACCACAGTCCGCGAACGTAGCTGCGGCGCTCGTCCCCGCCCAGCGCCAGGCGCCCAACGGACCAGTCACCGCTCTGTACCCGCCCAGCCATGGGCGGGTGCGCCGCCACTCTCACCACAGCCCGCGAACGTAACTGCGGCGCTCGTCCCCCGCCCAGCGCCATGCGCCCCACAGACCGTCACTGGCGATTCCGCGCGGTGTACACTCATCGTGATGACTGAACTGCAATCGCTCATCGAAGCCACTGAAGGCGTGGCGGGCGGGCGCCCCTGCCTCGCGGGGACCGGTATGCCCGTAGTTCAGATCGCTGTGCACTACCGGGCAGGTGAGACTCCCCGGCGAATCCTGCGGCGCTACCCCCATCTGGACCTCCAGCGCATCCATGCCGCGATCGCGTTCTACCTCGCTAATCGCGAGGCGATGGATGCGGAGATCGAGGCGGATGCGAGGGAGTTCGAAACAGCGAAGCGGGAGCAGAAGTCCCTCGCCCGTTCGAGCTGACCCTCCCGCGGTGGACCTGTACATGGACCAGGACTCGCTGGACTTCGACGTTATCAGTGGCTTGCGATTGGCCGGAATCGACGTGCTCTCGTCGGAAGAAGCCGGTATGAAGCGCGCTCCGGACGCGGAGCAACTGGCCTTCGCGACCAGCCGCGCCCGGGTAATCTATACGGCCAACCGGGCTGACTACGCCAGGCTCCACCAGGAATGGCTGGCCGCTGGGAAGCACCACGCTGGCATCATCATCCGCGCGCGCCAGCAGATCGGCGTTCGTTGGCAGATCCGGGCTCTCAATCTACTCAATCAACGCGTCACCGCTGATGAGTGGCCCGACCGCCTCGAATACCTCCAACGATCCCAATCCCCACAGCCGCCCCCAGCGCATCGAACCCCACATCCATCCAGCTCGCATCCCGGTTCGGCACGAACGATTGGTGGAACTCGTCCGACATCCCGTAGAGCACCGCAACCACCCACGCGCCAAGAGCCAGCGTCACCACGGGCGAGGCGGCCCGGTAACTCCCAAGCGCCACGAACGCGAGCGCGCCCAGGACGGCGTACTCCACCATGTGCGCCAGGTCGTACTGCCACTCGCCTCCGCTGGCGCCGGGCGGGTTGGGGAAGCTGGAGCCGATGAAGATGAGGGCCGCCCAGCCGGCTACGAGAGCGAAGCGGAGTCGCACACGTGGAGTCTACGAGGCCGGCGCTTAGCCGCGCTTACGCTTCCAGCACCATCTGCGTCTGGGTCACCTGCGCGACCAGCTTCCCATCCGCGCCGCGGATGTTCGTCTGCCACGTATGCAGTCTGCGCCCCAGGTTCACCGGCTGGCATTCGGCCGTGAGCGTCGTCCCGGCGAGGCCCGGACGATAGAAGTTCGTCTTGGATTCGATCGTGGTGGTCGCGGCACCCGGCGGAAGGTGCATCGATGTCGCGACCGCGCCGAGCTGGTCCGCGAAGGCCATCAGCGCACCGCCGTGGCACACGCCCGGGACGGTGCAAAGCTCGTCCCGCACGTCCAGCTCAGCCGTCACCCGGTCGTTGGCCATTGAGGTCAGGCGGATGCCGAGCGTGCCAGCGAAGAACGGCTGGATTCGCGCCTGCATCGCGGCGAGTTGTTCGTCCATATGTTCGTGCTCCTCCAATCCTGCTCGCTGGGAGAATGGCCTGCCACAGTCCCACAAGCGAGGGCCAATCGAACCACATATGCGCAAGCCACCGGCCGTTGATAGGCTGTGTGGCAGATGACCATCCCCTCGTTCACGCACGCGCAGCTCAGCGCCGGCGCGCCCGGCCCCGAAACCGCGCTCACCATCGGCGTGCTTGACGGCGTCCACCTCGGCCACCAGGCGCTGCTCGGACGCTTGCGTGACGAGGCGAAGAAGCGGGCGCTCGCGCCCGGCGTGGTGACTCTCCACCCACACCCGATCACCGTGCTGCGGCCTGAAATCGCGCCCAGCTACCTCACCTCGTTGGAGGACCGCATCCAGCTCATGCGCGCCGCCGGCGCCGACTGGGTCATCCCGCTGACGTTCACGGGCGAGGTCTCCGAAGTCGAGTGCGAAGACCTCGCCACCGCCTTCGTTGACCTGCTCCGCATGCGCCTGATGGTGCTGGGACCGGACGCGGCCTTCGGGCGTGGCGCCCCGAAAGACACGGCCGGGCGCATGAAAGAACTCGGCGCCCAGCGCGGCTTCGAGGTGGTGCAGATCGAACCCGTGATGCACGACCACGAGCGCTACAGCTCGACGGCTGTGCGAAACGCCCTCAAGGAAGGCGAAATGGCGCGGGTCACCTCGCTCCTCGGACGCCCCTACCGTATCGGCGGGCCGGTGGTGCACGGTTTCGAACGCGGGCGGACGATCGGCTTCCCCACCGCGAACATCTCCGTGGCCGCGGATCGCGCGCTCCCCGCGGTCGGCGTCTATGCCACGCGGGCTCGGGTCGCCGGCCACGTCCTCACCGGCGCGACCAACATCGGCCGCCGCCCAACCTTCGACGAAGGGCACATCTCCATCGAGACCTACCTCCTCGATTTCGAAGGCGACATCTACGGCGAGCGCATGGACCT